>CAWJBE010000015.1:0-194396 GCA_963841095.1 uncultured Acidobacteriaceae bacterium | reverse complement strand
ACTCTATGCCACGCGCTGCTCAACCCTGAACCTCAATTGCCTCACCGCCTCCACTACGGTCGCCGCCGCCTTGCATCGCGGAGCACTCACGCTTTCCGCAAGCACCATCTCCGGCGGCCTTTTCGGAATTCTCTTCGCGCTCGTGCTTACCTTCGCATTCACCCGCAATCGCGACCTGCCTCAGCAACTTCGCCGCGCCGTCGAACGTGGCGAATTGCAGGTCCTCTATCAGCCCATCGTCGATCTCTCTACCCGGCAAATTGTCGGCGCAGAGGCTCTCGCGCGCTGGACAGATGAAGAAGGCAACCTCGTCGACCCCGAAGTCTTCGTCAGCATCGCAGAAAAGCTCGGCTTCGTCGGCGGCATCACCAAAACGGTACTGCACCGCGCTCTCCACGACTTCGCAAATACCTTCCGCAACCATCCGGAATTCCGTCTAAGCGTCAACGTCGCCGGCGCTGACCTCATCGACCCAACCTTCCTCCCTATGCTCGTGGAGACGCTCACCTCCGCCAAGGTCAATCCGCAAAACCTCGTCATAGAGATCACTGAAAGATCGGCCGCCAACGGCGAGGTGGCTATGGAAACCATCCGCAACCTCCGCCGCTTGGGTCACAGCATCCACATCGACGACTTCGGCACCGGCAACTCTAACCTCGACAAGCTCCTCTACCTCTTTGCCGACACCATCAAAATCGATAAGGCCTTCACCAAGGTCATCGGCACGGAGTCGGTCGCCGTCACCATCCTTCCGCAAATCCTGGCCATGGCCAAATCTCTCAATCTTGAAGTGGTCGTCGAAGGCGTCGAAACCGACTTCCAGGCCGACTATTTCTCTCCCACTGCGCAGAAAATCTACGGCCAGGGCTGGCTCTACGGACACCCCGTTACAGTTGAGAAATTCCATGCCCTGCTCGGCGAAGATTGGTCGCCCGTCACCGCAGACGGCGTCGCCGCCTTCAACGCCAAGCCCGGAGCACTCTATCTACTCGGCTCCCGCGTCGCCTGACCCGCCACACCGCATAAGACCCGGGATAAGAGACAAACCCGGGTGCCCCACATCTCGCTTTTGAGATGTGGGATAGCGACCCACAAAGCCGGGTGCCCCACATCTCGCCTTTGAGATGTGGGATAGCGACCCACAAACCCGGGTGCCCCACATCTCGTTTTTGAGATGTGGGATAGCGACCCACAAACCCGGGTGCCCCACATCTCGTTTTTGAGATGTGGGATAGCGACCCACAAACCCGGGTGCCCCACATCTCGCTTTTGAGATGTGGGATATCTGAAAATTGTCCCGGTAAAATCACGCAGCAATTCAACACGGAGGGAGCAGCAGCCTTCAGGCTGCTGAAAAGCAGGTGCGGGCGCACGGCCTTCAGGCCCGGACCGAAGTGCCCGGCATTTTCTTGGCCTTGGGTGTCGCCACGCGACACACGAGACTGCATTTGTCTTTCGATCGAATCATGCTTGCACCTGCCGGGCGCCCCATTCTAACCGGCGCGCAATTTGCGCCGGTTAGGGTGGGATACCGATCCGCATTCCGAAACCGCCCCCACCCAGTCCTTGAAGGGTACGGGCTTCAGCCCGTACATCCACACACCCCCACGTTTTCGAGAAACAAACACCCGGCTTGAGCCGCGCCCAAACCCCACCGCAAAACCAGTCGGCACCGAGCCCAGCCGTAACGGTCAAGTACTGTTTCCCAAAAGCCGACGAGTCAGGACTAATCCGCCGTCGGTGAGCGAATTGGCGATGATGCACGCATTGAGAACGCGAGGCGCCGAATCGTGGTTTCCTGGGCAGCATGGTATTTTGAAAGCCAGTTAAGACCAAAGTCATCCCACGGAGGGACAGGGTGCAGGATCCAGACGGGATCGTCGAGCAGTTGTTCGAAGAGGCTCTCGAAATGGGGCGAGACGAGCGCGCGGCGTTTCTGGATACTGTCTGTCAGGGCCATCCTGAACTGCGCCGCCAGGTTGAAGCGCTCCTTGCAGAAAACGATCGCCTGACCGGTTCTCTCCGCCATTCCCCGTTGAAATCCGCCGTCGTTGACGGGAGCGAGCCGTCGCATGGTGAGCCGCGCCCGGGGCAGCCGCTGCGCCTGGGCCGCTACTCTCTTCTGGAGCCACTCGGCACCGGCGGGATGGGGGTAGTCTATCGGGCCCGAGACGAAAAGCTGGAGCGGATCGTGGCCATAAAGGTGCTCTCTCAGGGTCTGCTGACCAGTGAACCAGCGCGCAGCCGATTCCGCAGCGAGGCGCTGGCCCTCGCGCGGCTGAACCACCCCGGTATTGCCGCCCTCTACGACGTCGGTGAACAGGACGGGATCGATTACCTGGTCATGGAGTGCATCCAGGGACAATCGCTGCGCGAAAAGCTCCGCCAAGGCCTGCTGCCAATGGCCGACGCCACCCGGATCACCTGCGAAATCGGTGAGGCGCTCGAAGAAGCGCACGCGCAGGGCGTCGTCCACCGCGACCTGAAGCCCGCGAATGTTATGATCACGCCTCGCGGCCACGCGAAGGTCCTCGATTTTGGCGTGGCAAAACTGCTGGCGAATACGGACGCGACTCAGTCCCTTCACGAAACCAGCGGAGTCATCGGCACCCCGCAGTATATGTCGCCGGAGCAGGCTCTCGGCCGCAGCGTGGACGCACGGACGGACCTCTGGAGTCTCGGAGCCGTCTATTACGAGATGCTGACCGGCAGTCTGCCGTTCCGCGGAGACAGCGCCGTGGCCGTCCTGCATGCGATCACCTCCGATCGCTGCCCTCCCTTGCGCCAAGTGTGCCCCGGACTTCCGGAGGAAGCGGAGCGCATCGTCAGCCGCGCTCTCGAGAAAGATCCGGCACGCCGCTACGCCGCTGCAGCCGAATTCGTCCAGGATGCTCGATCCTTGCTGGAAAACCCGAACGGTGCAGTCGCGGCCGCACCCTCGTCAACCCGGCTTCTGCGCATGGTCGCGATGACTCTGGTGTCGATTCTGTTGCTCGCCGTGGCAGCCGGCTGGTGGTTTTACCGCCGTATAGTGGAGCGGCGCTGGGCGCGCGAAGAGGCGATTCCCCAGGTCGAAGCCCTCCTTGAAGCGCGTCGGCCGCTGGAAGCTCTCGCTGTTCTCCAGCGCGCAGAAAAGGATCTACCCGGCGATTCGCATTTGCGCCAGGTTTTTGACTCGAATACCGAAGTCGTCGACGTGAGCTCGCAACCGGAAGGCGCGCAGGTCTCGATCCAGGATTACATGACACCCGACGGCACAGTGCTCAAGCTCGGAACAACGCCACTGACCGACGTGCGCATTCCTCGCGGATATTTTCGCTGGACCGTCAACAAGCCCGGCGTGGGCAAAATGGTCGCCGCGCCCGGCTCGGCACACACCATGGAGTTCCCCCTTTCCCTCGCACAGGGAGCGCCACCTGGCATGGTCTATGCAGCCGGGGGAAGGTGGGGAGGCTTCAACGGATTTATAGGATGGATGGGTCCCTGGCAGTTCCCTCCGTATTACATTGATCGTTACGAGGTCACGAATCGCGAGTATCAAGACTTCGTCGATCACGGCGGTTACGAGAAACCGCAGTACTGGCCCGCCGAATTTCGCCGCGACGGGCGAACGCAGCAATGGAACGAGGCGATGTCTCTGTTTCGAGACACAACCGGCCGTCCCGGACCCTCCACCTGGGCAGGCGGGCATTATCCCGATGCCAAAGCGGATTTTCCCGTCTCCGGAGTGAGCTGGTTTGAAGCCGCTGCCTACGCCGCCTGGGCGGGGAAAGCACTGCCGGTACTTGGCCAGTGGTACCAGACCGCCGACTTCGACGAGGCCGGCTACACCGCGCCCGTCAGCAACCTCACGACCAGCCGGCCCGCCGCGGTGGGCACCTATCAGGGACTCGGGCCGTATGGCACGTACGACATGGCGGGCAACGCTCGCGAGTGGATCGCCAACTCCGTCGATGGCGATCTCCGATTTATCCTCGGTGGCTCGTGGAAGTCGCCCAATTATCTCTACACGAGTCCGGAAGCACTCTCTCCCTTTGACCGCTCCGAGACCAATGGATTCCGCTGCGTGAGGAACCTCGGCGCGATCCCAGCGGGCGCTACGCAATCCGTTCACCGGGTCACCCGCGACTTCCCAGAAGTCCGGCCGGTCAGCGATGAGGTCTTCACCGCTTACAAACTCCTGTACGCTTATCCCAACACGCCGCTGCATGCAACGGACGAGGGGATGGTGAAGGAAACGGAGGACTGGCGAGAGGAGAAAGTCACCTTCGACGCGGCCTACGACGGCGAGCGGATGGCCGCCTACATCTTCCTCCCAAAACGCGTGCGGCCACCGTATCAGACGGTGCTCTTTTTCCCCAGCGCGCGGGTGTTCCTTCTCCCGCCAGACAGCAGCAATCTTGGCGATGTGAGCTATTTCGACTACATCATCCAGAGTGGGCGAGCGGTCATGTACCCAGTCTACAAGAATACCTATGAGCGCCGTCTGGAGCATCGGGGAGCGGCGCAACCCGACAGCACCCACCAGCCTGTGGACTGGTACAAGGACGCGGCCCGCTCGCTCGACTACCTGGAAACGCGCCCGGATATCGACAAAAATCACATGGCTTATCTCGGCGTGAGCATCGGCTCGGCTGACGGAGTCATCATCGCAACCCTGCTGCAGGATCGCCTCCGCACGGCCATTTTCCTCGACGGCGGCTACTTCCTCATGCCGGCGCCGCCCGGAATCGATCAGGCCGATTTCGCGCCCCGCATGAAAAAGCCCGTGCTCATGGTGAACGGCCGCTACGACTACACTTTTCCTGTTCAAACTTCCCAGGATCCGCTCTTCAGCATGCTCGGCACGCCCGCCGCCGACAAACGCCACGTCATCCTCGAAACGCCACACGATGTCACGGAAGATCGCCCCACGCTCATCCGCGAGGTTCTCGCCTGGCTCGATCGCTATCTTGGCCAAGTGGAAACGCTATCGAACTAAATTCGGTCATGCCCGTCTCTCTTAGCCCGCATTTCTCACAGGCGAGCGAATTACCCGGAAATCACGGTCGAGCGAGGCCGCTGAGGACCAGGAGGCCCTCAGTACGGCCGGTCTGGAGACCGGCTGTACGAATCTCGGCGAGGCGTGAGAAATGCGGGTTAGTGGATGCCGGCCAGTATTCATTGATTGTTCCGCGACCTGAAGTCTCATTTGTCGGTAACAGGCCAATGCGCTCATCCGAGGTGGGTTATCCCCACGAAGAACGGATCGGTCCTGAAAAACGCCTCCGTGATCACCACCCCCGCCCCGCGCCACACCTCCATCGCCCACCTGGCGCCCTGTCCCCCGACCCCTGACCCCTGACCCCTCAATTTTTCCTTGTCAACCCCTCCTCACCCCTCAATCCCACGCATCTCCCTCATTCCAAACCCTCTATTTCTCCGCAAAACTTTGCCGATTAATTCCCGCAAACCGCTATCCTCTTTCTTAGTAGCGAAAAAACACGGCCAACGGGCGGCTCTTGAGACCTCCGAAACGAATTCGGGGGCCCGGGCCTCCCGCTCTTTCGCGGCAAAACGGGTCGGTGTTCCAACACTGTGAACTCCGCTGACGCCGCGAACGCCGCTAACTGCTTATCTTTGGGAACTTTAGACTCTAAACCATTTGCTTTCAGTCGGTTGGAGCGAGTGATCAAGTGCCTGTTCGTTCAAAACAAACCACTTAGCCCGAAAATAGGGGGGCGGCCCTTAGGGGGATACCGAGAAAGTAAACACCCCGCCTGCTCCACAAGCACCGCAACCGGCAACCAAAGCTGGCGGCTAGAAGCTAGCAGCTGGAAGCTGCCTTCCAGTTCCCTGTTCTCTGATCTCTGTTCTCTGTTCTCTGTTTTTGAACTGCCCTAACTCCTTTGTCGTCTCAATTCTGCAGGTAACGTTTTATCTGCCTGTAACATGCAGAGATGCTCGTCAGGAACCACCTGAAAACGAAGGGCTTACTCTCAGAATCCAGGACACCGGGGATGGGGTAAGGAGGACCGAAAAGTGAACACCCCGTGGACCAGCCGCAAAGAACGGCGAACGACGAGCCGGCATCTCGTACCAGCTACCGGCTACGAGCTACCGGCTAGCCCCGCAGCGCAAGCACCGCAGCCAAGAGCTAGCAGCGAGTGGCTGCTCCCCTGTCCACTGTCCACTGATCACTGTCCACTGACCACTGACCACTGATCACTGACCACTAGTCTTTTCCAGCACTTCGTCCAGCAGCAGCCGCAGGCCGGCAGCCCGCGCGTGTCCCAGTTGCAGATCGGCCGACGTGGCCTGGGAAAGTTCATCGGCAAGGTTGATCGCGGCCAGCACGGCCACGCGCAGCGAGTCCGCCGTCTTGCCGTGGGAAGCTACGGCGCGCATCTTGGCGTCAACGTATGCGGCCAGCTCGCGGATGTGTTTCGGATTTTGTCCTGAGAGGTGATAGACCTGATCGTAGATTTCGACCGTCACGTATTCGCTCTGGCTCGCGCCTTGCCTGCCGTGTGGTTCCTCTGTCATTGCGTCCTCACACTTCCAGCGTGTCCAGTTGCTTCAGCAGCCGCTCCACGCGTTGCCGCACCTGGTCGCGCTCGGCGCGCAGTCCATTCAACTCGTTCTGCAGTTGCTCCACCATGGCGGCTTGCGCCAGCACCTTCGATTCGGCGTCCGCCGCGTACTGCTCAGCCGCAGCCCGTGCCTGCCGCTCGCGCTTCACCAGGTCCACCGCGCGGTGCACCCGCTCTTCGAGCGCCGAAAAATCGTCCGCGCTCACGGCAAATGTAGCCGGTTCCGCGGTGGCTTGCTGCGGCCGTTCGCCGCTCCACGCGTCTACCGCTGTCTCCGATTCTGTAAACGGCTCTGACATCCATCAACCTCCGAACAGGCCCCGTATCCGTTCGAGTATAGCGCCGGCGGCCCTCGATTGAGCCGGCGTTCTGCTCACGTGCGCAGCCGCGCTCCCGCCTTGCCCACAGCCTCCACCACGCGCGACTGGAAGCTCTGCAACTCCTCCTCGCGCAGTGTCCGGTCCGGCGCCTGGAACGTCGCACCCAGCAGCAGCGCATACTCGCCTTTGCCCAGCCGCGCGTCGCGGAACACCTCGCGCACGCGCCACTCCACCAGCTCCGGAATCCCCAGTGCCCGCCATCGCGCGATCGATCGTCTTCCCACTGCAATGCTTCTCGTCCAGAACCAATGAAAAGTCGCGCCGCACTGGCTGATAGCGCGAGATCTCCCGCGCAATCGGCCTGCGCAGCGGCAGCTTGTACAGCCGGTCGAGATAGAGCTCGCCCACCAGCACCGCTTCCTTCGATCTTGCGCGCCGCCGCCTCGCGCGGATGCAGTTGCCCGAACCATCCCACTGTCACTCCGTCCGCCACCACCCGCGCCGCGCGATAAGGATGCAGCCACTCAGGCGTCATTCCCGCCTCGGCCGGAAAGCGGTCGAAGTACATCGCCCGCATCTCGAACCTCGCCATCACCTGCTCCACCACGCCCTTCACATCGTGGAAGTCGATGGCCCGTCCCGCGTGCAGCGCGCTCTCCTCCGCAACCGTACCCACTGCGCCAAACGCCAGCGCCGGCCGCTCCTCCACCTTCTCCACCACGCCGTTCCAGGCCGTTCCGCTAAACACCGTGCCCAGCTCGAACAGCCGCACGTCGCTGACGTCCCTGTTCAGGTTGCCCGCAATCATGGTCAGCATTCCCGGCACAAGCGACGGCCGCAGCACGCCCGCTTCCTCGCTCAGCGGATTACCCAGCGGCACCACCATCGCCGGTTGCGGCGCAGTCAGCGCCCCCTCTGCCGCCGAGCAGAACGTGCTACCGATCGCCTCATGAAATCCCGCCGCCAGCATCACGCCGCGCACTGCCGCTTCCTTCTCTGCCCACGGCAGCGCGCGCACGCCCCCGCCAAACGCCGGCAGCGTATTCGCGAACCGGTTGTACCCGTAAACCCGCGCCACCTCTTCAATCAGGTCGATCTCGCGCTCCAGATCGAGCCGCCAACTGGGCAGCGTGACCCTCCAAACTGCTCCCTCTCCTGCCGCCGTCTCTGGCTGAATCGCCAATCCGCATCCCAGCGCAGTCAGCACCCCCTCGACAGTCGCAGCGGTAATTCCCTCTTTCTCATCCGTCGCGCCCAGAATGCGGTGCACCTCGCTCAGTTTCAGCTCGATCGGTTTGCGCCGCGCCGTGCGTTCCTCTGCGGCCGCGACGCGCACGTCCACCAGTTCGCCCTCGATCCATCCTCCGTTCGCCAGCAGAATCGCGCTCACCAGCGCAGACGCGACCGGCGCAGCGTTGAAGTCCGCACCGCGCTCGAACCGGTGGCTCGCGTCGGTGTGCAACCCATGCCGCCTTGCGGCCTGCCGCACGGCCATTGGATCGAACCACGCCGCCTCGACCAGCACGTTCTTCGTCTCCGGCGTAATCATCGTGTCCCAGCCGCCCATCACCCCGGCCAGCGCCAATGCCTTCTTATGATCGGCGACGACCAGGTCCTCCACGTCCAGCACGCGCTCCACGCCATCCAGCGTCTTCAGTCTTTCGCCCTTGTGCGCTCGCCGCACAAGAATCCCACCCTCCATTTTGTCCAGGTCGAAGGCGTGCGTCGGCTGGCCCATCGCCAGCCAGGCAAAGTTGGTAGCATCCACGGCGTTCGAAATCTTCTTCTGCTCGAGCAGCTCGAAGTAAGTCGCTACTTCAGCGCCCGGAAACCAATCGCGCGACTCGCCGATCGTCACATCGCGCAGCACCCGCGCCGTAAAACGCCCGCACGCCTCCTCGGCCTCAATCCTCACCGGAAACGCCTTTGCCGCCGGTCGAGCCGCGGGCAGCGCGTATTCCAATCCCGTCATTTTCAGCCCATAAATCGCCGCCGCCTCGCGGGCAATGCCGTAGTGGTTCATCGCGTCTACGCGGTTCGTCGTGATATCCATTTCGTAAACTGAGCCGTTGCCTGCTCCAAGATCGCAGACGCCTTCAACAGCAATCCCGCGCAGGGTCAAGTCCTCCGCGAGCTGGGCATTGCCAACTGCGAGCGCCGGCAAATAACTGCGAAGCCATTTGGTCAGTATCTTCATGCGAACTGTCCCAGGAATCTCATATCGCCCGCGAAGAACTGTCCGATTTCGCTGATTCCGTATTTCATCATCGCAATCCGCTCCACTCCCATCCCGAATGCGAACCCGGAAATCTTCTTCGGGTCATAGGCGGGTTGCTTTTCCGCGGCGAAGGCAAACACTGCTGGGTCGACCATGCCGCAGCCCAGCAGCTCAATCCACCCCGACTGCTTGCACTTGCGGCACCCCTTGCCGCCGCAGAAGATGCAACTGATCTGCACGTCGGCGCTTGGCTCAGTAAACGGGAAAAACGACGGGAAAAATCGCGTCTTGACAGCCGAGCCGAACAGAGACTTCATAGCGTGATCCAGCGTGCCCTTCAGGTCGCTGAAGGTGATGTTGGTGTCCACGCATAATCCCTCAACTTGGTGGAAGATCGGGGAGTGCGTTGCGTCGGCTGCATCATTGCGGTGCACCTTGCCTGGAATCACAATCCGCACCGGCGGCGGCTGCTGCTCCATCGTCCGCATCTGCACCGGCGAAGTGTGCGTCCGCAGCAACAGTCGGTCGCGCAACGGTCTTCGCTCCTGCCCAGCAACAACCAGCGTGTCCTGCGTGTCCCGTGCCGGATGGCCCGGAGGAAAGTTCATGCTCTCGAAATTGTAGTAGTCTGTCTCAACCTCCGGCCCCACTCCCACCGAGTAGCCCAGGACGGCGAATACCTGAACAATCTCGTTCAGCGTACGTGTAATGGGATGCTCGGCGCCGTTCAAGCGGCGCGTTCCCGGCAGCGTAATGTCAATCGCCTCGGCTTTCAGCGCCGCATCGCTCGGCCCACTGCCTGACGCCTCATCCAGCAGGCTCTCCACCACCGCTTTCAGCGCGTTGAAGCGCACCCCAAGCGCTTTCTTCGCTTCCGGCGGAGCAGCCTTCAGCCAACGTCCGGAAACTTCGTTGAGCCGCCCCTGTTTGCGCCCCAGCCACTCCAGCCGAAACGCCTCCACGGCCGCCTCGCCACCGAGCGCGACGGATGCCTGGCGCGCCTGCGCCTCGAGCGCGGCAAACGCCTTGTTTAGCGCGGCATCGTTGAACTCTGGCAGGTTTGGTATCGCTTCGTTCGTCATGTTTAATGTTCAGGATAAATCACTACGCGCGGCGCACCGCGTGTACTCCGAGCGCGAGTCTCAAGACTTGCAATCTGCAGAATTCTTAGAGGACTTCTTAGCATCCTGACTTACCATAATGGCCATGAAGACCTCGGTTGCTGCCGCAATCTGCGCCCTATCTATCGCAACGATGGCCGTTGTTCCACAACTTTCCGCCCAATCCGCCTCCAGCGTATACCCGATGCAGGACGGGTTTGTCGACGCCAATGGCGTGCTGATCTATTACGTAGAGTTCGGCAAGGGCCCTCCTCTTGTCGTCCTGCACGGCGGTCCCGGAGCCGATCATACGTACTTCCTGCCCTGGCTCCTGCCGCTGGCTCGCACGCACCGGCTTATTTTCATCGACGAACGCGGCTCAGGCCGCAGCCAGCGCCTGCAGGATGTTACAAAATACACCATCGAGAACATGGCGGACGACGTGGAGGCGGTGCGCGTTGCCCTCGGGCTCGGCAAAATCTCGCTCCTCGGCCACAGTTGTGGCGGCGTGCTGGCAGAGGCCTACGCTCTCAAATACCAGCAGCACCTCAGCCACCTGATCTTGAATAGCACGTTTGCCTCCACGCGCGAGATGAACGCAGTCCTGGCGCGGGAAAAGGCCGCGATGCCCCCCGACAAGTTGGCCCGCCTCAACCAACTTGAAGCGGCCGGCCTCTTCGGCAAGGGCGCTCCGTGGGAACATGGTCGCTATCCTGCCGAGTACGAAACGCTCGCCTGGGGTTGGGGCTACTTTCCGTTCCTCTATGGCGCGCGGCCCGACGCCAACTATGACCCCGCCACCGGCAACGCGCCTACCAACTGGGAACTCTACCGCGAGATGTGGGGTTCGCACGGTGAGTTCATCATCGACGGCAATCTGAAATCCGTGGAGTGGGTGGATCGCCTGCCGACGATCCATGTCCCCACGCTCATCGTCGTCGGCGACCATGACGAATGTGATCCAAGCCTCAGCCGCGAGATGCACGAAAAGATCGCCGGATCGAAACTTGTGATCCTCCCCAACTCCGGCCACATGAATTTCATCGATCAGCCAGATCTATGGCAGAAAGCTGTGGAGGCGTTCTTGAGCGAATAGCAGGGCGCGCAAACGCACCGCGGCCCGGAGTCCTTTCGAACCCCGGGCCGCTTTTCCGCCAGTCGTATTGCGATCTACGCTGCTTTGGCCGCCTTCGTCGCCTTCGCCGCATTGGCCTGCTCCACCAACTTGGTAAAGCCCGCGGCATCCTTAACGGCAATCTCCGCCAGGACCTTGCGGTCTAGCTCAATGCCGGCCTTCTTCAACCCGTTGATGAACTGCGAATAGCTCGTTCCATTCAGCTTGCACGCGGCCGCAATGCGCACGATCCACAGTGAGCGGAACTGCCGCTTCTTCAGCCGACGGCCGATGTAGGCAAACTTCAGGCCGCGCTCTACGGCCTCCTGGGCCGCCTGGTATAGCTTCGATTTGGTCAGGAAGTAGCCGCTTGCGCGCTTCAGAATCTTCTTGCGGCGGTCATTCCGCTTGGTGCCACGTTTTACGCGGGGCATGGTTTCTCTCCTTTTTGCGTTTCTGTTTACGCGGCTGGAGGCAGGAGGCTCTCACGTTTATGCGTGATAGCTGTCAACCTCTTCACTCGCTTCTATCAAGCCTGATCTCTCGCCGCTGCGAACGCTTTTCGCAACCGGCGGGGGCCAATGCAACGGCCCATCAACTGCAGCAGCACGAACCTAATCCAAAGGTCCGCCCCACCGCAGGTGCTCAGGCGTATGGAATCATGCGCGCCACCTTCTTATAGTCGCCGTCAGAGACTAGCAGAATCTTTCCTAGCTTCCGCTTGCTCTTTGGTGCCTTCGAAGTAAGGATGTGCCGCGTCTTCGTCTGGCCCCGCTTGATCTTGCCGGTGCCAGTCTTGCTGAAGCGCTTGGCCGCGCCCGAATGGGTCTTCAACTTGGGCATCTTTTTCTCGTTTTTGCTCGGTTTGGGCGAGCGGAACGCTCACCGCAGGCCTCTCGAGACAGGAATTTCCCTGGCTCTATGGCCTTAATGAGTATAACGTAAGGCCGGTTTTAAGGCTAGGCTGCAGCCTCCGCTCAAAGACAAGCGTAGTATTCCTCATTAACAAGGAGCAAATGGAGGTAACGATGCAAAGAACTGGACTGAGAATTGGCCTCTGGGTACTCAGCGGAGCCGCCGTGACTTGTTTTTGGGTCCTGCTCGCATTGATTGCCGGTCCAGGCCACTTTGATGGACACTGGACAGTTGTCGCAATCACCCTCCCGGCTTCGCTACTTTGGAGCACAAGTCCGCTCGCCTGGTACCAGGTTATGTTCCTCAACGCATTTGTCTATGGCCTGATCGGTCTCGCAATTGAGCCGTTCTTGAGACTCCGTCATTCGCCGGACTTCAAACCTGAACTGACAGGGTTCCCGCCCAAATAGGAACCCTACTCCGCCGGATCATCTGCTGTGAACGGCGAGCAGCACGGCTTCTCGGCCGCGTGAAAGTTCATCACTTCGGTCCGAATGCCGTCCGGATCGTACATATTGAATTGATACTTGCCGTCTAGTCCGATCTTTGGCGCCGCATCGTGCCGGCCTTCGAGACGGTTGCCTGCCTCCAGCACCTTGTAAGCGTCCGGAACCGAAACCTCACCAATCGAAAAATGGTCCATCACTCCCAGTTCCCGCTGGGTCATATCAGCCGGAATACCTGACGTTCCCCGCGTCATCATATACTCCATCCAGTCGTGGCCGTCAGGGCACTGCTGGCTCACCCAGCTCACGCTGTCTCCGCGCCCGCCCCACCAGTAAGGCCTGAAGCCGAGCAAATCCCGATAGAACTTATCTTCCGTCGCACGGTCATGCACCATGTAGCCCACGTGGATGATGTGATGGCCGATGACGTTGGGCGCATCAATCGCCTTCGGATGCCGCGGCGGCTCGACAAACTGCACCTTGTTGCTCTCCGGATCGAGCACCTCGAACCAGCGGCTGCCATCCGCCCCATGCTCCACTCGCGCCGGCGTCTCCCATCCCTTAGCCGCCAGGTACTTCCGCATCCCCTCCGCGTTTTCGGTGATCCAAGCCGTATGATCCAGCCGGTCCACGCCGGCGCCCGCTGGCAACGGCAGCACCTCAATAAACTGTGTCGGGCTGACGGCGTAGCGTACACCGTGCGGATTCTCCGGGTCAGGTAACTTTGCCGCACCCAGGACGACGGTGTAATAGTGCTCGGTTGCCGCGGCATCTGAGGTGTACACCGCAATGTGCGAGATGCCTGTGATCTTCGGCCGCGCCGGCGCGTTCTGTGCCACTACGCCACTCACTGCAAAAGCCACTGCAAAGGCAACAAAGCAGACTCTGGTTTGCATTGCGATCTCCTCGCGATCTCTGAAGCCTCATAACCATAATTTGATTTTCTCGGGATGCGCAAACCCCTGGCTCGCCGAACCATGAATTTCGCGATGACCACCCCAAATCCCGCTTGACTCCTCGAACACGCAATTAACCGCAACAGGCTTTAGGCCGATGTGCTAACCACGCCCGTTCGATGAAGGGCCGCAGTCCAATCGGACAGGGTACTTTGGTCTCGCAACCAAAGCCTCCATTGAGTCCAGACACCTCGTCTGAGGGCCGTTTATCTTCAGACTGGTTCCACCTCAGCCGGACTTCACAGGTTGCCCATTGGGCGGGGTAACTCGCAGAGGTACCCAACGGCATTCGCTTGAGTTTGTTGAGAATACGACCATCCAGAAACAATCTGAAAATAATTCTTGACAGTCGTTAAGCGCGTTTGTAAAGATTTTCGGCTAAGCAGGTGGTCAGACCACCTCTCTGCCCGTATACGTATTCAGCTCCCTTGAGCGATCACGAAGGGTTCTCTCGCGCCGGGCATGTCACGAAATTCTTGGAGGCAACGATGCAACAAATTCTTACAAAGTCAGCTGTGCAGATCACTGCACGCGCGTCGAGGTGGTATGCACACCTCGTCTTCTTGTCACTTCTCATGGCTCTCGTTCTGGTGCCCTGCCGGATGCAAGCGCAAATCGCGGGCTCTGCCAGCATCCAGGGCACGGTCATGGATTCCACCGGTGCCGTTGTCGCCAATGCCGCCGTTTCGCTCACAGATGAGGCCACACACGTCAAGCGCACAACCAAGAGCGACGGTAGCGGCTTATATGGCTTCCCCGGTGTTCCCATCGGCACTTACGACCTGACTGTCGCCGCTGCCGGCTTCAAGACCTACATACAAAAGGGTATCGTCCTCGAAGTAGGCAGCAGCATCGCCGTGAATGCCGGCCTCTCCGTGGGCGCTGCCGACGTGCAGGTTGAGGTGAGCGCGGAAGGCTTGGCGCTCCAGACTGAGGACGCGACCTTCAAGCAGACCATCGATCACACCGCCGTAACAGAAATGCCTCTCAATGGCCGCCAAATGACCGCATTGATTACAGCTCTCCGGCGGCTCAAGCCCGGCCCCCGGTGGGGACTTTACCGGAAGCAAATACTCCTACCAGACCATCTCTGTCTCTATTGCCGGCGGCGGCGGTAACACCACCCTCTGGCGCTTCGACGGCGGCGACAACCAGGACTACATGGCCAATGGCAACCTGCCCTATATCTTCCCTGACGCAGTCGCGCAATTTAGCGTCGAGTCAACCGACCTCGGCGCGCAGGACGGCGGTCACGTGGGCGGTTTGGTCAACGTCGTCACCCAGTCCGGAACAAATCAGTTCCACGGCAGCGGCTTCGAGTTCATCCGCAACAACTACATCGACGCCACCAACTTCTTCTCTGTGAGCAAAGATACTTTGCACCAGAACCAGTTTGGTGGAACCTTCGGTGGCCCCATCAAGCGCAACAAGATGTTTGCCTTCGCGGCTTATCAGCGCTGGAAGGCCGATCAATCACAGTCGGCCACATCGGCCACCGTGCCCACGGCAGCCAACCTGACCGGCGATTGGTCGGTCACGGATGGCAATCCTCTCACTGGCGTAAACCTTTGCAACTCAACCGGCAAGCCCATCCCGCTTGTTGACCCGCTCACCGGCACAGCATTGGTGGGGAACAAGTATCCTTCCAAACCAACCTATAGCGCACCGGCGCTGGCATTGCAGACATACCTGCCCGTACCAAACTCGACTGTCGATCCAAACAACTGCGGGTTCGTCCGCTACGCCATCCCATATTTGCTCACCGACAATCAGTTCGACACCAGAGTGGATTACACCATCAGCTCGAAAAACAACCTTTACGGTCGGTATTTTATTGACGGGTACCAGTTCCCGGCGTACTTCGACAAAAACAACATCCTCATCACCACGCAATCGGGGAACATTGAGCGTGTGCAGACTTTTGTCCTCGGTGATGCCTGGACCATCACGAACAATTTTGTGAACGCGGCGCATATCTCCATACTTCGCCGCGTTGACAACCGCGGATACAACGCCAGCGACATCAACGCCTCAACGCTCGGCATATCAACCAGCGCTCTCTACCAGGTCCAGCCCAACGGCCTGCAGATGGCTGAAGGCAAATTTTCGATCGGCGGCGGCACCAATTCGGTGGCCCACTTTAACGACAACACCGGGTCCATCGACGATGACGTGACTTGGGTGAAAGGTAAGCACCAGATCATGTTCGGCGGTGAGTGGGTGCAGAACCAGCTCAACATCGGTAATGTCTATGAAGGCAACGGCATCTTCACCTTCAATGGTGAATACAGCGGCAGCGGTCCCAAAGGCGGCAGCACAATCGGAGACCAGAACCTCGACTTCATGATGGGCACGCTGGGTTCTTCAACTCCATTCCAGCAGAGCAAAAAGCAGCAAAACGCGCTGCGCGGTCCCATTCCCAGCCTCTACGTCCAGGACACCTTCCATGCCAACCACCAACTTACCCTGGTCGGCGGTTTGCGTTGGGGGCCGTGGATTGCGCCGGTTGATTATTTCAATCGCGGCGTGGTGTTCAACCAGGCCGACTTCCTCTCCAACACGGTCAGCTCCGTTTATCCCAATGCCCCTGCCGGCGCTTTATATTATGGCGACAAGGGCGTTAGCCGCGGGTTCACCAGCAACGTTTACGGACAGTTCTCTCCGAACGTGGGCGCTTCTTTCGATCCAATCGGCGACGGCAAGACCGTAATTCGCGCCGGCGGTGCGCTGATGTACGACAACCCCAACTTCTTTACCAGTCAGCGCAATCAGCAGAACCCGCCCTTCGCTACGGCTGTGACCAACGTGCAGACTTCGTCGTCTGGACCTGTTCCCTTCGCCGCTCCGTGGTCAACAGGCGCTTTTACCACTAACCCCTTCCCGCAGCCTGCCGTGCCCACTCCATCACAGGCTCTCTTCTTCGCTCAGTCGCAGTACATCGCGACGGTGCCGCACTTCAAGCCCGCCTACACCATCCAGTGGACCCTCAGCATCCAGCGTGAGTTCGGACACGGATGGCAGGCGCAGGTCGACTACATCGGCAACGCCACCCGCCACGATCCCATGGGCATCACCTTTGACCCGGCTGTCTTCATCCCCGGTGTCTGGGGGGCGAACGGTACAGGCTGCACGGGCATCGTCACAACCGGTCCGGCCGCGGTCAAGGCAGGCGCAGCTGGCACCAATTGCTCCACAACGGGCAACCAGAGTTCGCGTTTCCTGCTCACGCAGGAGAATCCGACGCAAGGCAACCAGTATGAAGGCAGCGGCGGCGGATCTGTGCTGGTCGGCAATGGAGCCTCGGCCAATTACAACGGCCTGGTCTCCTCTCTCAACCACCGCCTCTCCGATACCTTCAGCCTGTTCGCCAACTGGACCTGGTCAAAATGCCTCAATATTTACGACGCCCAGGGCGACTATGCTGGAACCGGCCCGGAGAACCCGTACAATCCAGGGTTGGATTACGGCCCATGCGGCTCCGATTACCGGCACATCGAGAATGTTTCGCTGGTCGCCAAGAGCAACTTCAAGAACCATCTCAATCACGTGGCGCAATACGTTGTGGATGGCTGGGAATTGGCGCCACTCATCCGCGTCCAGACCGGCGCGCCCTTCAACGTCACTTCGGGGCAGGATAACTCCCTCACCGACGTGGGCAACGACCGTCCCAACCGTGTTCCCGGCGTGAATCCTTATGCCGAGGTCAAGCTCAAGAATGCCTCAGGTGAGTCCAACCGCGAATTCTTGAATCCCAATGCTTTTCAGCAGGTCTGGCAAACCGCCGGCTGCGCTTCGGCCACGGCCAACGCCTGCCCTGCCTTGGGCACCTATGGAAACGTGAGCAGAAACGCCTACTACGGGCCCAAGTCTCTCCAATTCGACGCCCAGATCTCCCGGATCTTCCCGATCCACGAAAGCTGGACCACCACGCTTCGGCTGGAAGCATACAACGTGCTGAACCATCCGAACTTCAGCAATCCGACCGCAGGGTTGACATCCTCCACGTTCGGTCAGGTTTCATCGCAATCCAACGCTGCCCGCGTCTTTCAGGGCGCCGTAAAGGTCAACTTCTAACCATTTTGCAGCAGGCCGTCGATTCATACTGGGCGCTCCGGATCCCGACCTCGGGCACGCCGGAGCGCCCATTAAATGTGTGGACATCAAATCGCTCATCTCTATCGTCGCCTCGCTGCCCGCGCGTACAATTCCACCTGCAAGCCAACCTTTGAGGAACACATCATGGAATCCAAAGAAAACAGTCGTAGAGAATTTCTGAAGGCGGGCAGCGCCGTAATCGCCGCAACTGCATTCTCGTCGAGTGCGCGCAGTTACGCTGCCATCCCGGGCGCGAACGACCGTGTCCGCGTCGGCATCGTCGGTTGCGGCGATCGCATGAAGGGCGGCGACCTGCCTGCTTTTCAGGCAAACGCCAAAGACATGAACTTCCAGATCGTCGCCGTCTCCGACATATGGAACCGCCGCCGCGAAGAAGGTGCGGCTTTCATCGAGAAGCTGTGCGGCAACCGTCCCGATCCCGTCCGCAATAATGATGAGTTATATGCCCGTAAAGATGTGGACGCAGTTATCATCGCCACCGCGGACTTCCAGCACGCCTATCACGGCACTGAAGCAGTCAATGCCGGTCGCGATGCCTACGTTGAAAAGCCCATCGCGCACACTATGGCCGATGCCCGCATGATCCGCGCCGCAGTGCACAAATCCGGCAGGATTGTCCAGGTGGGAACGCAGCGCCGCTCTACACCGAGTTACATGAAGGCGGCCGAGTACATTAAATCCGGAAAATTCGGCGACATCGTGATGGTTGAGATGACATGGAATGTCAACCAACCGGGCCGCTGGCGCCGCCCCGACGTTGTTCCGCTGCTCAAAGAAGAAGACACCGACTGGAAGCGTTATCTGCTTAACCGCACCATGGCG
Organism: uncultured Acidobacteriaceae bacterium; assembly: GCA_963841095.1. Lineage (GTDB taxonomy): Bacteria > Acidobacteriota > Terriglobia > Terriglobales > Acidobacteriaceae > Telmatobacter. Next base: position 175,817 of record CAWJBE010000015.1, on the reverse strand, counting down.
CCGTTCGATGCCCGCAAGTATCTTGAGTTCCGCCTCTTCTGGCCCTACTCTTCCGGCATTCCCGATCAATGGTTAGTCCACCAGATTGACACCGTCCATTGGTTCACCGGTCTCCCACACCCGCGCTCCTGCGTCGCCAACGGCGGCATCTATCTTTGGAAAGATGGCCGCACAAACTGGGATACCATGACCGCGGTCTTTGACTACGGTCCGCTGGACGACCTGAGCAAGGGCTTCCAGGTGCAATACACTTCTCGATTCACCAACTCCGCCGGCGGAGTCAAAGAGCTTTACTACTCCAACGGCGGCATGCTCGACATGTCAAAGCAGACAGTGAGTCCGACCGGCGGTCTTACTGAACGGTTCGCCGCCGAAATGAAGATGCAGCCCAACCTGCTGCCCAGCTTCTCGCTCCTCGAAAAGGCAGAATCCGTCTCTACGGATGCCAACACCGGTGTCCATGGCGATCCCGAAACTGCCGCCAACATGCGCAACTGGATGGAGTGCGTGCGCTCTCGCAAAACTCCCAATGCACCCATCGAAGCCGGCTACAGTCACTCCGTCGCATTGTGCATGAATGTTGCCGCCATTCAAACCGGCCTCAAGGTTACGTTCGACGACAAGACCCAGCAAGTGATGGCCGGCGGCAAGGTCTTCGCGTAGAGGCTGGAATCACTCGCTTCCTGGGTGCCCCATCCTAAACGCGTCCTCAGCGTTTAGGGTGGGGTATCACAAATCCCAATCCGATGTCGTTCTCATAAGCTGTCTATCGATCAAGGAATTTCTGCAATGACTCACTTCAGCAAGATCAGCCGCGTGACTATTGTCGCAATACTTTTCGGATCGGCCTTAATCTCCTTTGCCGCGCCAAAAGGCGTTCAGGTTGTCCCCGACCAAGCCAACCGTAAGGTCGACATCACCATCGACGGGCAACCCTTCACCTCCTACATCTGGCCCACCAGGCTCAAGAAGCCGGTCCTCTATCCGATCATTGATGCCGGAGGCGTCACCATCACCCGCGGCTGGCCGCTCGATCCGCGCCCCGGCGAGCGCACTGACCATCCCCACCATGACGGCCTCTGGTTCAACTACAGCAACGTGAATGGCTTCGATTTCTGGAACAACTCCGATGCCATCGCCGCGCAACGAGCGCCGAAGATGGGCACCATCGTCTTCGACAAAATCGTCTCCGCGAAAAGCGGCGCAACTCGCGGCGAGCTTGTCACCGATTCCACCTGGATTGACGGCCAGAATCATCCCATCCTCGCAGAAACCACGCGCTACGTCTTCGCGCACGAAGGCCAAACACGGAGCATCGACCTGATCGTCACGCTCAAGGCTCTCGATCATGTTGTCTTCAACGACGACAAGGACGGCCTTCTCGGCCTCCGCGTCGCGCGCTGGCTTGAATCTCCTGAAGAAAAAGGCGGCACTTTCACTGATGCCAACGGCGTCGCCACCAAAGTAGCCGCCGCATCCAATTTGCCCGGCGTCGCGCCGCCCACAGGCGAATACCTCACCAGCGAAGGCGTGAAAGGCGAGGCTGCATGGTCGACTCGTGGCCGCTGGTGCTCGCTCACCGGCCGTAATGGCGAAGGTCATACAGTGACCATCGCCATCTTCGACCACCCCGGCAACGTTGGCTATCCAACCTACTGGCATGCGCGAGGCTACGGTCTCTTCGCCGCTAATCCGCTCGGCCGTCACATGTTCGATCCTAAGCAGCCGCCGCTCGACTACACTCTCGAGAAGGGCCGGTCCACAACCTTCCGTTACCGCATCGTCATCTATACGCACGCCGCCACGCCGGAAGAACTCAACCACGAAGCTGACGCCTTCGCAGCGCAGGCGCAATAGCACCCACCTCCAAATCTATTGCCGGGCAAACAAAAAGCGTGCGTCTCATCCAGTCTTGCCTTACCCCGGATGAGGCCGCACGCTTGTTCTTTCTAACTCCGCCAGCTCCGCTGCTCTTAGAAGTTGATGTGCCCTGCGAACTGCCAGTCGCGCGGGTTGTTGGAAATGCCAGTAACTGCGCCGAATGAAGTCGAACCGGAAGACCATGCTCCACTTGGACCGGAGAAGACAACGTTGTTCCAGGTATTCAGGCAATCGGCCTCGAAGACGAACTCCGAGCTTTCCCAATGCAATGGGAAGCTGCGGCGCAATCCGGTATCAAGATCCCAGTTAGCAGGGTTTCTCACTCCGTAAGGGGCCGTTCGTGGGGCGTTTCCAATCAGATACTGAGCAACGTGCGGCGTGGTTGTGCCAACGTCTTGAGGAGCTGCGAATCCGTTGACGTCAACGTACTGAACCTTGCCCAGGCTGGCGTATTGATATCCGTTTGGCCCTTTCCCATAGTTGCCATTGATGCGCGCGTTGCCGGAGTACCCGCTCGCCATATCCGGCATGGTTTGGCCCTGCGACGGGCAATTCGTCGCGGTACATCCAGACCAGGTGAGTTGCAGGGGCATTCCCGAACTATATTGATAAATGCCCGAGATCTGCCAACCACCCGCGAGCCACCGTACCAGCAAGGAGTTGCCTCCGAGTTGGCCCTTGCCGAAAGGCAATTGATATACCCCGAAAGCATGGAACGTGCTTGGTACAGAGAGCGTCGTCCAGGAACGATCGATCCTGTCCTGCTTCCAGGCCTTGGTTCCATGAGAAATGGCTGCGGCCGGAATATCGTATCCGTCGCGATACGGGCCGTCGTCTCCCAGGTTCTTGGCATAGGTGTAGTTCATGCTGAAAGTCAGTCCATGGCTCAAACGCTGTTCCACAGAAATCTGGAGAGAGTGATAACTAAAGTTGCCCACGTTGCCCCAGGTGTCACTCACGCCGCTGTACTGCGGAAATGGAGTAAGCATTTGCGCGATCGTAGCCTTGCTGCTCGCCGCTCCCGAAGTCGTGTAGAACGCAGGGGTCGGCGCGTTGGGCATCGCCGCCTTCACAAGCGCGACGTTGGCCGGTGTTGCCTGCGCGTTCAGCAACGGAGTCTTTCCCGTGCTATCGGTTAGGGGACCCAACGCGGCAAGGTATTTCGGGTCCACCTGGTTCGTCCAGTATCCGCGCGCATTGCCGGTACCTGTGTTGGTTGAGTTGATGAGGAAATGGCTCTCGTTGCCCACATAGTTCACAGCCAGCGTCATGCTGGAGGTGATGGCTCGCTCAATGCCGAAATTGAAAAGCTCCAGTTCCGGTGCACGACCTGAGTAATATGGGTCCGCGTACGATACGCTGCTGGCGCTCACAAACGCCGAACCATTCAGGTAGTTGCCTGTATTCAGCTCTTGGGCCGCTACACTTGGCGTGGGGGCCGAAGGATAAGTGAAAGTAGGTCCGAAAAGCTTTGTGTTAGCCTGGCTGCCCATGTACGCGCTCTGATTGTTCAGCCAGAAAGCGGGTCCCGCCGCCGCGCCAATGCCGCTTTCCGTTGGGCCGATGGCGCTGACGTTGAAGCCGGTCTGTCCGGTGCCATTGAAGGCGCCGCCGCGCCCGCCTACTCCGCCGCCCTGCGAAAACACCTGCGCATAGCCGGCTCGAATGACTGTCTTGTCGTTGATGGAGTAAGCAAGGCCCACGCGCGGACCCCAGTTCTTCCAGTAGGTCTGCACGGGCGTCTTGCATCCGCAACTCACGCCGGCGCCGCCGTAGTCACCTGCAAACTGAAGCATGCCCGGAGTGTTCGTTAGGGGGTTGGTGAGTTTGGGATTCAGGAACGTCCAGTGATTCTTCACTTCGTGATACGGTGGCAAATAATCCCAGCGCAGGCCCAGATCGAGGGACAACTTCGGAGTTAACTTGTAACTATCCTGCACGTAGGGCGAAATTACCTTATAGCGTCCGCCTTCTTCGCTTACTGGCTGCAAGCCGATCGATGGCGCCGACGTGTCGTTCGATGTGGACCCGCCAACCGCTCCCAAAAGGAAGCTCGCATACGAATACCCTATTGGAGCGGTCGCTGTTCCCGTGGTGAGTGAAGTCCCTGAAAAGTTGGCCGTCGAGTACGGGTTGAATGCAAGTTGCAGTACCCCGGTGTAAGTGGCTGGATTTGCATTGTTGATCTGCTGCCACTGGTAAGTAAGTCCCATTGTCAGCGCATGTTTGCCTTTGAGCCACTGGACGTTATCTGTCAGCGCGTAGTTGTTTGGCGTGGTCAACTGTGTGGAAACTGAATTCCCGTTGCCTGTCCAGGTCGTCTGCACGCTGGCGAAGGACCCGTTTCCGAATGAGACTCCCGGGAACTCCTCACCAGCCTGTCCAGCAGGTAAGTTGGTCGCTCCAAACGTCCCTATTTCATACTTGCTGATGCCCTGCGTCGCGCTGTGAATATTCTGGAAGAATCGCGTGAACCCAAACTTCAGCTGGTTCACCACGTTCGGAGTGATGGTATATGCATCCTCCACGATATAGTTCTTCGGGAAGATATTCGCCAGGTCGCCGCCGATATACGGCAGCGGCAGGTAGGGTGTCCCGTAATTGTTCAGGTAGTTCTCAACCCCGATCGTCCCCACCGACGAGATCCGGTGTCTCTCACTTAGGTCGTAGTCCACGCGCCAATCGGTCAGATGATTGTCATAGCCTTTGGGCGTGCCTCCAAGATAGTTGTTGATTAGCACGCTCGTGTTCGATGGCGCCGGCAGGAAGGACTGCATCGCTTTCGCAATCGGAGAAATGTCGCCGGGGGGAATCACGTTGTTGGTTCCGTTGTACTGGAACGGGAGCCGCGTGCAGGTAGTGCCAGTGCACGTAGTAGACATCGGATCGTAAATGATCGCGGGGTTAGTGGTTCCCGTTCCGGTCAGTCCAGTCCCAACGCTGCCATTCAATTCGGTAAAGTTGCCTTGCGCCATCAGCGCGCTGGGAATGGTGAACAGTGACGGCTGGACCACGGTCCTGTTGTGGTACTTGTCGTAAGCGACAAAGAAGAACAATTTGTGCGCCGTGTGAGGAACCACGCCGCCCACTGACAAAGACAGCTCATTTTGATGCTCTGGCGGCTTGGGCGCGGGAATCGTCTGCCCCGCCGAATTCTTCGTGGTGGCCCACTTGTTGGTAAACGACCACGAATCGAATGCCGTGTTTCGGATAAAGTCGGAAGCCTGACCGTGATATTTCAGCCCGCCCGATTTCATGGTGAAGTTCTCGGCGCCGGCGCCCATATACTCCGCTGGAGGCGTACTTGAAAGCACCTGGAACTGGTCGACCGAGTCGACGCTCATTGCTAGAGAGACCAACCGATTGTCGCCCTGCTGGCTGACGGTCTCGGCCGGCATACCGTCCAGGTAGAGCTGCCCCAGGTAATTGCCGGTCCCGCCAATTACGGGCAAGCGCGATCCCGACTGGGCGCCAGGCGCCATTGCTCCGAACGCGGTGGGATCGCGCTGCGCACCGTTGATCTGAATGGGGAGGTTCGAATAGGTTGCATTTTCCATCGTGAGGCCGATGGTTGCGGTGGCCGTATCCAGCACCGGCGGAGCGCCGGTCACGGTCACCGTTTGCGTCTCAGTGCCCACTGCCAACGTTGGATTCATCGTTCTCACCTGCAGAGCGTCCACGACCACATTGTCCTGCACGAGCGTTTTGAATCCTTTGGCCGCGACCTGAACGGAATAGGTGCCGGGCAACACTGGAGCGATATTGAAAAAACCGGCCGATGTGGAGTCGCGGACCGTCTTGACTCCGGTCGCAGCGTTGGTAATAGTGATCGTCGCATGGGGAACGACGGCGCCCGTACTGTCCAGGACCGTGCCCTGGATCGAGCCTTCACCCGCAGTTTGTGCCGACGCACGCATTGGCGCCCACGCCACGCACAGCGCCATCCCGAGCATCGCTAATGCCGCGCAGGCCTTGATTCTGCCGCGCACCTCGAGTGCAGTGATTGATTTCAATTCTGTCTTTTTCATGGGAAACACCTGAAGAGCCTCCTTTGAATGAAGCTGATTTCATGCAAACCCGGCTACTGACAAACTGCAACGCTCCGCCGTCAGAATGGAAATAGAAGGGAAGTCAACTTTCGGGGCTGAACCATCGGAGGTCCGACCTCAGCCAGGAATTAAAGTCATCCACGCGGACGATTGTCAATAGAAAAATTATTTTTGTTTCCTTGATTGTGAGGTTAGGTGTCCGAAGCCTTAGGAAAGTATTGAAAAGGCATGGCCTTAGAACCTCTGAAGACTCTGTTCCCCAGAATGGACCCCGCAAATCGGGAGTGCCACCGTTCGAACGGTCGTTGCAGCCGCTTGGCGGGTTCTTGCTCCCAAAAGCGGGCACGGCTGCGGGAGACCGGCCTCGCTGGTCAATCTCCTGCAGCCGTGCAAACGCAATAACGAGCAAATAATCAAAAATTAAACTTGAGTGCGAACTGCCCGATGCGGGGCCCTGCGCCGTTCTCACCCGTGATGGTTCCAAAGGTTGTGCTGCTGCTAATTGGGTTTGACGTGTTGGGATTGTTGAGAATGGTGTGGTTCAGCACGTCGAAGTACTCCATGCGGAACTCTACGTTCATTTCGCGCACCACCGGGAATGTGCGCACCAGCGCGCCATTCCAAACCGTAAAGCCGGGACCGCGGAGCGATCCTTTAACGACGTTGCCAAATCCGGTCCCTGGGCCCGTATTGGCCGGAACCGAGAAAGCTGCACTATTCAGCCAGTTGACACATATCTTGCCTGCCTGGCAATAGCCGACGTTTCCGGCCTGTTTGGAATAAGCCGGCAGAGTGAAGTTGCGCTGTGCGCGGTCCTGGCTCAGGCCGGTCAACGAGTTATCCGTACCCATGTAGGCGGTCAGCGAGTCTCCGGAGTGGTGTTGGACGAGCCCGCTGGTACGCCAACCGTTGAGTATCCCGCGAAGAACAAAATTCCCCTCATGCAACTTGGGAAGTTCGTACACGTAGGAGATTGAGAGTGCGTTTGGATGGTCGATATCCGAGATGCCGCGGTCGAGCGCCTTGACGTCAGGCACTAGCGCAGCCGCGGGTATGTTTGTCGCGTTCGAGGGGTAGATGGGATACACATACGACTCTCCCGGGTTCATATCTTCGGTGTTCGACACCCTTGTTGCTTGCGGCATGTCATCTAACGATTTCGACCAGGTGTAGTTGGCCAGCAGCGACAGGCCATGTTGCATCTTCTTGGTCAATGTCAGTTGCAGACTGTTAAATCCGGCCGAGCCAATCATGGCCGCTTGGTTGATGTTGGAATAGCTTGTGGTGCAGCCCGTTGCGGTTGTGCACGGTCCAACAGTGGGAGCGGTGTTGTAGACCTTTCTTTGATTGACGCTCAGTCCTGACCCAGTGTTCACAGACGGGTTGAGTTCGAGGCTCTCAATCTGATGCCGCGAACCCGAGCCAACATAAGCCGCACGAACCGCCCAGCTGGTCGTGATCTGGCGTTCGATCGTCAGGTTGTAATCGTACGTCACCGGTACCAGGAAGTTACCAGATGGATCGTACTCCGCGACCTGGAAGGCATTTGGAAATGCCTGCGTCGACTTGAACGGTAAGGTGAACGGGAAGGGGTTGGTGTAGGCTCCCACCGCGCACCCGGTGCAATACGGATTGCTGAATGGCCCGCCAGGATTGGAGCCCGGCGTGGGGCTGTACATACCCAGGTTCGACAACGAAACAGAGATGGTATTCGGCACGTAGCTGGCTTGAGTCAGGTTGAAGAATCCGGGCAGCCTGTCCTGGTAGAAGATGCCAAAGCCGCCGCGCACCACTGACTTGCCATCGCCAAAGATGTCGTAGGCGAACCCGACACGAGGCATGAACTGTGCATATTTGTTCTTCACGCCGTTCGTCGGGAAGCCCGAATCCCCTGAGAGCACCATGCCGGCTGGCAGCGTGCTGAATTGCGACGTGCCCTTGTTGGCCGCATAGTTGCTGGGACTGAAAGCTGTCTGTTGGCCGTTTCTGTTCGCCCAGGGAGCAAACATCTCCCAGCGCAAACCGTAGGTCAATGTCAATTGATGATTTACCTTCCAGCTATCCTGTGCGTAGATGCCTGGGAAGTGGTTCCGGTCGTTGACCTGTTCGAAGTTTCCTTGGCCGAATCCGGTCATGAAGCCGGTAAGGAAATTCGCCGCAGCGTTGTTGTAGTAGTAGGTTGTGCTGCCAATTTTCTGGCTGGTCGTTCCGAATGTGAAGCCGCCGTACGACGTGTACACGTTCGTCACATCGAACTTGCTCAGCTCGAAGTGACCGCCAAACGCTAGGCTGTGCGTGCCCTTCACCCAGTGCAGGTCGTCGTTGAAGGTGTAGTTGTTGCGATCCCAACCTGCGAATGCCGACGAACTCACACTAAAATAACCGGTGACGCTCGCCGCCATATACGGTCCAGTATTCGGCTGCCAGAGAGTGGGTGTCACACCAAAGGCCGTAATATTGGGGCTCCCCGGAGGGCCGCCACGTAGCGACACTTCGCGCTGATAGTTGAGGATCAGATTGTTCAAGAGGTTGGGTGTGAACGTGTGCGTTTCAGCCAGCAGCGCATTCTGGTAACGCGTATTGAAGTAAGATGTATAACTCTGCAGCATCGTCTTGTCATAGATAGCCGGCTGCTGGAACCAATCGTAGTAATAGCGGCCGAAGAGGTGGTCGTTGGCGCCGAAGTTATGGTCCACGCGAGCCACGTACTCGTCATAGTAGTTCTGGGTGGCCTTGAAATAGTTGACCTGACCTCCGATCTTTCCTGCTGCCTCAGTACCGGTGTAATAGGGAAACGCCTTCTCGAAGTTTAGTGAAGTCGTATCAAAATCGCTGCTGGGGATCCGGTTCAATGGATACGCCACGTTCGTAAATGGGTTGCGGATGATTTGGTTTGCCGTGGTGCAGATGTTGCTCGAATCCCAGCCCGTTGTGCAGAGGTTGCCGTAATCCGCATACGCTGCGGTGCTGCTGCCAGAGGTCAGACCTTCTTCGGCGAGAGTCGGTACCGTAACCTGGCTTGCAGCGGAGCCCGAGTGCTGAAGCGTGTGCTGATAGCCAAAGAAAAATTGCGTGCTTTGCCCCTTTGAAAGGAGCGGGATGATCACCGGGCCGCCGATTGTGCCGCCGAATTGATGGCGGTGGAGGGTGTCCTGTGTGCCTGATGGGGAGAAGTGAGACTCGGCATTGAAGAAGCCGTTCCGCAGAAATTCGAATGCATCGCCATGGAACTGGCTTCCTCCAGACTTGGTGACAATATTCACCATTGCGCCGGCGCTCTGCCCGAACTCGGCGTTGTAGTTGCTGGTTTGCACGCTGAATTCCTGCAGCGCATCAGGGAACGGGAACGGATCGTTGACGTTCGTCATTTCGTCTACGTTGTTGCCGCCGTCGAGAAGATAATTCGACTGATTGGGCAAAGTTCCGTTCGAACTGGAAACCACTGCGGCAGGAAATGTCTTGCCATTACCTTGGTTCGCGCCGTTGCCCTCATTCGTAGCATCAACGACGCCCGCGACCAGCGTGATCAGCGATGCCGCGTTTCTTCCATTCAGCGGAAGGTCGACGACACGGGATTCATCGATGACCTGAGACAGGGTGCCGGTCGTTGTATCAACCTGCGGCGCGTCGCCCGAGACACTCACAACCTGCGTTTGCGAACCGACTTTCAGGCTGACGTTAAGAGTGAGCGCCTGATCAGCCTGAAGCACTAGACCGGTGCGAGTGTGGGTTTCAAATCCTGGAGCCGTAACAGTCACCGTATAGGCATTCGGCAGCAGAGCCGGAAAAACATATTCTCCGTCCTTGCCGGTCTCAACGGTTCTGATCGCGCCTGTAAGTGGTTGAGTCGCGGTAACGGTCGCGGACGCAATCACGGCACCAGTCGGATCCGTGACCGTTCCGCTGATGCTTCCGTAGCCTTGAGCGTGAAGACCGGTCGTCGCAAAGCCCATGCACAAGCAGAGGATCGCCAAGATCCCGGGTAGGATCCAAAGCATGTGGCTTTCGGCATTTGCGGGTTCATTCGATACGAACCTGGTCCACCATGTCCTGCTAAGTCTGGGAGTTTGAATCGTGCTGGAAGTTTCTCTCATGGGATTCACTTGGATAGCCTCCTTGCATTCTTGCGGTTCCAAAGCGCCTGTGCCGCCAGGACGCGCAGCAGCCATCTTGGCGAGGCCTTCTCAGAATCCAAAAGAGTTGGTGATTACAGTTGCGCGAAGGATAAGCGCCGAAGATCCAGAATGTCAATAGAAAAATTGTTTCGGCATTATTTTTCCGCCGCCATTTACCGGCCGCCAAATTGGCGCGCGTAAACATTTTATTTACAGTCAGTTAGCTTAATGTATGTTTGGGAGCTCATTGCACGAGCTGCCATCGGCGTTGATTTAAGCTATGCGTGCGCGATCTCTCTGCGCCGAAAAAGGGAACCAGCTCCATGTTGTGCGTCTGCCAGATGCCACAAGAACTCGTCGCGGAATTACTTGCAGGAACACACCGTGGGCGACCCTACTTCGTAACCGTGAGAACGTAAGAAGCGGTCTGCGGCGTTCCTGTTCCGGCTGTTGCAGTCACAGTAATTGAGTAAGTTGCAGACTGCGGCTGTGACGACGTGCCTGACGAGTTCGATCCGGAGCCGGTACATCCGGCCAGTATCGCTCCGAGTGCGGCCAGGCCCACGACCATCGGCAGCATCAGCGGTAGACGAAGGCCTTTTCCGCGCCGGAAGAACCACAGCGCTCCACCCGCCAGGAACGCCAGTGTCGCCGCCCCTCGTAGACCGCCTCTCGAAGTCGCGCGTCCGAGTGGCTTCAGCGCAGCCGATTGACTGGTCGTGGCAACGCTCAGCGTGGTGCTGTTCGAGTTGCCGCCTGGGGTCACTGTCGAGGGGCTAAAGCTGCACGTGCCGCCAGTGGGCACGCCACTACTACATGCAAAACTCACCTGCTGATTGAAACCGTTGACCGGATTCACGGTAATCGTCGTCTGCGCGGTCACGCCCGCCGTCACCGTGCCGCTCGCTGGCGACACCCCGACCGTGAAGCTCGGAACCAGCGCCTGCACTGTCACGGTAACCGAGTTCGAAGTCGAACTCTGGAAACTCGCGTCACCCGAATATACGGCGGAAATAACATCCGCACCGACCGGCAGACTGCTCGTGGAATAGCCGGCCGCCCCATTCGTCAGGCCGATGACTGCCAGGGTTGTTGCGCCCTGCATAAAGCTCACAGTCCCCGTCGGCGTTCCAGTGCCTGAAGCCGGTGTCACCTTCGCGTTGAACGTCACACTCGTCCCCGCGTTCACGCTAGACGCCGATGCTGTCAGGTTCGTTGTTGTCGCGGTAATCACTGGAGCAGATACGGTTACTGTCGTCGCGCCTGAAGTGCTTGCCGCAAAGGTCGAGTTACCCTGATATGCCGCCGTGATCGAATGGCTACCCACACTCAAGTTCGATGTGGAATAGATCGCGACTCCTGAAGGATTAAGTGTTGTTGTGGCCAGCGCCGTGGTGCCGTCAAAGAATGTTACCGATCCAGCGGGGGTGGGACTGGCTGAAACGGACGCGGTGAAGGTCACTGTTTGTCCCACAATGATGCTGGTGCCGGAACTGGAAAGCGATGTGGTAGTCGGAGTCAGAGTTGGTGTCGTAGATGCCTGGTTGACGAGCACAGCCCCGCCCGCGACCAGCGCCGGCAAACCACTGCCGTTCAGTTTCACGGCCTGCGCGGTTCCGAACACGAGCAAATCGATCGCCTCCGACGGTTCCACGGCGCCATTCGCTGAAGTAAAGGTCTGGACGGTTCCATCTCCGTTACCTAGAAAAATTCCCGTGTCAAATGGGGGATTGAAGCCCGCTACGGCAACATCGAGCTTGCCGTCTCCGTTAAAGTCCGCCACCGCCAGGCCATATCCATCTGTTTCGCCGCCTGCAAATTCGAGTTTGGTCGGCGTCCGGAACGTGCCATCGCCATTCCCCAATGAGATGGCCAGCTCAGAATTTCCATCGCTGGCCGTCCCCAGCGTCACCAGGTCCGGCTTTCCGTCACCGTTCATGTCTGCGATGACAATCTGTCCTAGTGTTCCGCCATAAGTGGGCGCGTTGAAGTTGTCTGCCACGGGCGGCGTCAATGCGGAGCCGAAGGTGCCGTCGCCGTTGCCCAGATACATTTGAAGCGAGAATGTGTACAAATTGGTAGAGGAATTAAGTGCTCCTGATTCGGTGAAGAGATCCAGTTTGCCGTTCCCAGTAGCGTCGCCAAATTGCACTAAAGTCGGCGGAAGATTCGTTGGAGCCGTCGTGCTCGAGTAGGTCTGAATCACCTGTGGCGCCTGGAACGTGCCATCGCCGTTGCTTAACTGCACAGCGATTCCCTGCTCGTACGTGTTCGTTTGATAGACTGCGACGTTATAGCTGTAAATAAGGTCAGCCTTGCCGTCGCCGTTCACATCGGCCACAAACAGGTTGCTTAGCGTCTCGTAATCGTCGAAATCGCCGGACGGGGCGAAAGTGGGCGCCTGAACAAAAACGGGCGTGTTGAAGCTGCCGTCGCCGTTGCCTGTGGCGAGAAAATAGCCGGCCACGCCGCCGGGTCCATAGAACGATGCAGGCAGATAGACCAGGTCGACAATTCCGTCGCCCCTGGTGCTTCCCAGGCCAAATGAATCCAGCGACGAGAAAGAGTACGAGCTCCCCTGAATCGTCACCGGAGAGATTTGCAGTGTGGTTCCGGTACTGAACGTCCCATTGCCATTTCCCAGGTAGGAGGTCATGGAGACATTTGAACTACCCGTCGTCGCATTCACCCCTACACCATCCAACACTTTGTCGCCGTTCAGATCGGCGAGGTTGGTGCCGGTGAACACGAAAGGCAGCTCAGGCGCTCCCCGAAACGTGCCGTCTCCGTTCCCCATGAGCGCGTAGGCCTGTCCGATCTCGAATTTATCGCCGCCAAGCTGCCCCCCTCTGGCGATTCCGCTGAACAGGTCGACATTCCCATCGCCATCGAGATCGGTCGCATTCAGATAGCCGATGCTGGAAATCGTGGCATAGGCATTGCCCTGCGTGAATGTGCCGTCGCCCTTCCCCAGGTAAATCGTGATCGACTGCCCATCGTCGGTCGCCAGATCGAGCTTGCCATCCTTGTTGAAATCGGCCGCCACCACATTCGGTCCCCAATCGGAAGTTGCCGTCGGGGTTGGAAATGCAAGGTTCGAAGATTGTGTAAACGTTCCGTCGCCGTTCCCCATCAGGACGACGCCTCCGGATGTAACCAGGTCCTTCTTCCCATTGCCCAGCAGGTCGGCGCTGATTAGCCCGTAATACGGAACAGATCCGCTCAGGACGCTAAAGGCGGGCGGAGGAGTGACGGTAACCGACTGCGGCGCTTGAAATGTGCCGTCGCCTTTACCGGCCAGGAACGAGAGGTAGTAGGTTGTCGTTCCCGACGAAAACGACGAGCTCGTAGCAACAATATCCAGCTTGCCGTCCTTATTAAAATCATCGATTACAGCGCTAAGGCCCATTTCGCCGGGCAACGTATAGAGGACGGCCGACTGAAGTGACCCGTCGGCGTTACCCAGAAGAATTCCGATCGATGCCGACCCTCCGGTCGTGCCCGAGTCGTTTACGACTGCGAGGTCGTTGCTGCCGTCGCCATTAAAGTCTGCCGCCGCCACATCCGCAGGCGAGGTGCCGCTGATGGTGAGGTCGCCAATCGGTACGTTCGTGCCCGTGGTCTGGTTGCCGACGAACGTCCAGATTACGTCGTTGCTGATCATGGAGTCGTACCCGACTGCCGCTCCGTTCAGCAGATTGTTGCTCGTCAAGCCCAGTGGGACAGCGGTGCGCGCCGTGATGCCCAGCGTCGGATCCCCGCAGCCAGCCGGCCAACTGCCTCCTGTCGTCGTCAGTCCGGCCTCGTTGTGCAGCACCTGATCGTAATTCGCAGTCGTGCCGGCAACGCTGTAGCTTATAGTCGGCAACGTCAGGGTATAGCCGGCCCATCCCATCGTCAGTGAGCAATTGGCCTGTCGCTGCAGCTCTAGCAGGTCGCCTGCAGGTGCGTTGATTGACGTCAAATTGCCGATAAACGGCGCAATCGGAGCCTGTGAAGTGCTCGGCGTTGCCATCATGATTGAGGCCAGTCGCCGAGCCATCTCTGGCAACGAAAGATCGCGCCATCGCGGATGCCGCTCCGACTGCAACTCGCGCAGCACGGCCGCACGCTGGGCCAATGTGAACTTCGGGTATCGCTGCGACACAGTCAAAAGATTGATTCTGGCCGCGAGAATCGCCTCTTTCCGGCTCGCACTCATGAATACGGCCACCGCGACTATTGCGGCCAAGACAATAAACGGAATGACGAACCAACGCCTTAGCATTCTCATGCGGCACCTGTGGGGAATGGCTGCACAACGAGACAACACTGCACGGGCACAATTGCTAATTTAAGGGGAGGGAAAGCTCACCGGCGACAGGACTGTAAGGGATGGCCGCCGATAGTACTGGATGTTAGCGGCAGCCCTGCGGCGAGTCAAGACGTTTTATTCGATCAATTGCGCCGTCGAACCACGGCGACCGAACAACGCAGGGCTGCCATGGTAGCGCAAGACCTCCGCGCCCACAAAGCCCTGGGGCTGATTGAATCGCCCGGAACAAGGCGCTCTTACGCTTCCTGCAATTTGTGATTGCGCTGGTGTGCCGTCAACACCACTGCCACCAAGGCCGTCAGGAACGAAACTCCCGCCAGTGCCAGGAACGCATCTCTCCATCCGAACGCCACGCTGATCCGCGCTATCGTGTCGCCCGATAGCCAGCCGGCCATGTATCCGAATCCATCAATGATTCCCGCTGCGGTGGCGCTCCCACGCTGCCCCCCAAAGTCCAGGCTCATCGCTCCCGCCAAATAAGAGTACGGCCCCAGTAAGGTGAAGCCAACCAAGCCCACGAGAATCGTCGGCGCCCACGCGCTGCCATTGCCAGGCAGATGCCACATCATCACCAGGCATCCCGTGCAAGCAGTCATTCCTGCCACCATCAGCACGTTGCGCCCATTTGGGCCCAGCTTGTCGCTCAGGAATCCGCCCAACAGCACTGAAACCCCACCGCACAACGGAAACAGCGCACTCCGGCTCGCCGCCACACTCCCGGAGAGCCCCACAAACTGTACAAAATATGTCGGCGTCCAAAGGTTGAATGTCTCGCGCAAAAGCGTGGTCCCAAACGCCAGAATGCACACCAGCCAGAACGCATAACTCGTCAGTAGCGGACGCAAAATCGCTTTTACCCCACCGCTGTCGTCGCCTGCTGAATCCTCACCCGCGTAAACGTTTCTTGGATTCACTTCCGGTGCTGGAAGCCCGCGCTCCTCAGGTGCCTCACGCAAAAGCAGAGCATTGATAACCAGCAAAACCGCCAGCGCCCCCGCGCTAAAAAAGAACACGCCGCGCCAGCCAACCCCGTGCGCCATCAGTTCACTCATCATCCAGCGGCAACCCGCGTCGCCAAACAGAAAGCTCAGGCTCACTACCGCAATCACGCTGCCATAGGTCGAATACGAAAACCAGCGCGACGAGACCCGCACCAGCCCTGCCCAACCCTGTGACTGAAAGAGCCGGTTCCCAATCCACGCCAATGTGAAAATCGGGAATCCACCACTCATGGCAAAGATGACTGTGAAAAAGATCGATCCGGCCATTCCGCCCAGAAAGTTACGCCGCCCGCCGCCGGTGTCAGCCAAAGGTCCTGAAAAAAACTTGCCGAACGCATAGGCCACCGTGCCCAACGATGCGATGAAGCCGAGCCTTATCTGCGCCTCGCTCGGCGTAATACCGCGCCGCGCTAGGTCCTGAATCAGTTGCGGCAACACCACCGACAGGTCGGACCGGCAGAAATAATAGCCTGAATATCCCAGGGCCAGTAGCCCTACTGTCGCCCCATGCCAATGCGTAAACTTTGGCTTGGAACCTGGCTGTGCAGGCTCAAACTTGCCTTGAGCCAATGCTGTTTCTGTGGACACACTAGAACGGTAACACACGCCTTCGCCTGCGCACTCCGCAGCCCTTTCGCACTTCTGTTCGTTTTAACGCGATATTCATTTCATCGCGGCGTGTGATTCACTTCCTTAAAACGCCGCAGCTCGCCTGTCTCCTCCGCCACGCAAACTCCCAGCGGCCTGCAGCATGAGGCATCGCTGAGCCTAAAAGTTCGGCTCAGACTTCTGAAATGTCGGCAAAGAGGAATTCGGCTTTGCCCGCATCCATCGCAGAATCCTGCGGCGAATGCGGGCAAGGCCCAGTTCGATTAGAAGCTAAGGCGTCCTGAGAACTGAAAGTCTCGGCTGTCGGAGCTGGCAAAGTTTACAGCACCGAAGCTGGAAGAGTTGACACCTGTTCCGATTTGCAAGTTACCGGCGTTGATCCCGAACGTGACCGCGTTGGTCACGTTTTGGCAATCCACCGCGAAGGTGAACTTCGCCCATTCCCTGATGTCGAACGTGCGCTTCACTCCGCTGGTCAGGCGGAAAGTGCTGGGTGCCCGCAATCCGAATGCGCCGGTGCGCGGGGCATCACCGATCATTAACGGGCTCGAATTGCAGAATGGCCCGGAGCTGCTGCCGCAAGCCACGCTCCCTACTCCATTCCCGGGCACTGTGTTGGAAATGTATCCGTTCACGTAAGAAACGGTCCCCAGAGTTAGGGCGGTCACTCCCTTTCCCCACTTTCCGTTTTGTCGGATCGCGTTTCTTCCGCCGCTGTAGTTGGGATTGAGGTCAGGCATGCACGTGCCTTGCGACACATAACTGGTGGACGTACACGCCGACGATGACAACGTCAGCGGCATGCCGGAGACGTAGGTCATGATGTGCGACGTCTCCCAACCGCTCAGCAGCATGCGCGTGAAGAAATTGCCTCCGCCCAATCCGTTCTTGCCAAACGGAAGCTTGTAGACGCCGTAGATCGCGAGGCTCTGCGGCTCGTTGAGTGTGCTCAGGCCGTAGTCAATGCGGTTCTTGGGACGGGCTCTCCCATCGAGCGTGAGATTGGCCGGAACTGCAAAGCCGGTGCGTTGCGTACCCGCATCGTCCATTTGCTTCGAGTAGGTGTAGTTCACCGTCACCGTTAGTCCATGGGCAGGTCGCTGCGTGGCTGAGATTTGCAACGCATGATAGTTCGCGTTAGCTATGTTCCCCCAGGTATCGGCGGTGCTTGAGAACTGCGGCATCCACTTGAGCATCTGCGCAATCGTGGCGTTGTTTCCGGCCGAGGTCCCTGTCGCCGCAATTGCCTGGAACCCGGCGTACGGCACCGTGCAGCAACCAGGCATGGCGGCCTGCGCTGCAGCAACGTTCGCTGCCGTCGCAGGTTTTGACAGCAGTCCGAGCCCGTAGGTTCCCGCGCCCAGAATGGGCATGTATTTGGGATCGACCTCTCCTGACTGGACGCCGCGAATGTTGCTGGCGCCGGCGATGAAATGGCTCTCGGAGCCTGCATAATTCGCGCTGAGGGTGATGTCCTTCGTCAGCGCGCGTTCAATGCCGAAATTGAAAAAGCTGAACTCCGGGGCGCGCCCCGCCAGGTAGAAGTCGGGATAGCCCGGAGCTGACCCGGGAGCCACGGCCGCGCCCGAGCTGTTCACGTAATTGCCTACGCTCAAAAGTTGCGCCGCCGCCGTTGGGCCGGTAGCTGCAGGTAAGGTGTAAGTGGCGCCGCCAAAGTTCGAGTTCGCCTTGGCGAAAGCTGTGTTGCTGTTCAGATAGAAGGCCGGTCCCGCGGTCGGGCCCGCTGAATTTGCGGGAAATGTCAGTGGCGTATTAAAGCCATTTTGCCCGGTGCCCGTAGCGGCTCCGCCCGCGCCGCCGGTGCCGCCGGCGTGCGAGTAAAGAATGCCCCATCCGCCGCGAATCACCGTCTTGTCGTCAAGCGCATAGGCAAAACCCAGCCGCGGCCCCCAGTTCTTCCAGTAGCTACTCACTGGCGTGGCATTGCCAATGCTGATTCCGGAGCCACCATGGCCGTCGACAAACATCAACGTCCCAAGGTTGCCGGTTGCCGGATTAGTCACCCTCGGATCGAGGTACGACCAGCGCCCTTGCGCTTCGTGATATGTGGGAATGTAATCCCACCGCAGGCCAAGATTCAGTGTCAGCTTGTTCGTCACCTTGTAGTCGTCCTGGAAATACGGCGCCATCGGAC
Organism: uncultured Acidobacteriaceae bacterium; assembly: GCA_963841095.1. Taxonomy (GTDB): domain Bacteria; phylum Acidobacteriota; class Terriglobia; order Terriglobales; family Acidobacteriaceae; genus Telmatobacter. The sequence continues at coordinate 157,692 of CAWJBE010000015.1, read as the reverse complement.
GATAGCGTCCTCCCAGCAATGAAACCGTCTGAATCGTATCGCTCGTGCTGTTTAACGCGCCCATCATGAAACTGCCATAGGAATATCCCGTGTTGGACGTGTAACTGGTGCCGCTCACCTGTGCCGTCTCAGCGGTGTTCCACGCAAGCGTCAGCGGCGTCGACAATCCATCCGCGGTGCTGGCCTGATTCTGCAGCCATTGCACCTGGAATCCCGCGGTGATCACATGCTTGCCCTTCACCCACTGCAGGTTGTCGAGCATGGTGAATGTCTCGCTTACCGACGTGTACGTAGCGCTGGACGCGCCATTCGACCACTGCGACTGGGCATTGCTGCCGCTGAAGGTGTTGGTCGGAAACTCCTCCGCCGCCTGACCTGGCGGCAGCCCTTTAATGCCGGCCGTTTGCGCTTCATATTGGGTAATGCCCTGCGTCGCGTTCTTCACCGGCGGACCGCCGAAGTTCACAAACCCATACTTGAACTGATTCACCAGGTGTGGCGTGAACGTGTAGGTATGCTCCATATCGGCAACGTGGCCAGCAACCACCGCTTTCGTGCCCTGCAGATACGGAACAGGAAGAATCGGAGTGGAGCCCACGGCATAGGTCGCGTTGGCACGGTTGCCGCCGGTTACACCGAACGACACCCGCTGCTTCGACGAGATATTCCAATCGATGCGGCCGGCGTAGAGCCAGTTGTCGTAGCCGCCGGCGATGCCGCCCAGGTAGTTGTTGGTGATCGCCGTGTTAATTGGATCCGGAAGAAACTTCTGCAGATACTGCGTGATCGGCGAAATTTCCGATGCCGGAATCACATTGCCGGAGAACGCGGCGCGCGTGCAACTGGTCCCGGTGCAGGTCAGCGTGGAGGGATCGTAAATCAGGTATCCAGGTCCGCCGTTCGCCGTGAGCAGTTCAGAAAAATCGCCTGTCCGCATCTTCGCGGTAGGAATGGTTGCCGCCGTATAGTTCGGTGCGGTGCGGCTATGCGTCCCATCGTATGCGGCAAAGAAGAACAGCCTGTCGTGGCCGCTGAATAGATGCGGAATGCTGATAGGTCCGCCGATACTGATCGCAAGCTCGTTCTGGTGATCGGGGGGCTTCGATCCCACATCCTTCTGGTAACCCTTCACGCCTTTGCTGTTGGTCACTGTCGTCCATGGCGCCGAAAATCCCCAGGTGTCGAACACGGTGTTCCGGATGTAATCCGCGACCGTGCCGTGATACTTGTTGGTGCCCGATTTGAGCGTATAGTTCTCCAATCCGGCGCCTTGGTACTCGGCGGAGAAGCTGCTCGTCACCACTTGAATCTGCTCAATTGATTCCATCGGCACAAGATTGAAGATCGGACGGTTGTCGCCTTGCTGACTGGCGGTCGTCATCGGCAGCCCATCGAAATACAGTTCGCCAAGCCGTTGCGCCGTCCCGCTGATCACCGACGATCTTCCACCAGGGTTCACTTGCGCGCCCGGCAGCAGGTTCGAGAACTGCGTAATATCGCGCTGCTGGTTTCCGGTCACAAGCAGCGGCAGATCCATGTAAGTGTCGTTCTCCATGGTCCCGCCGAGCACCGGGTTGGTCGTCTCCAAAGCCGGCGGAGCATCAGTCACCGTCACCGTTTCGGTTTGCGATCCAGCCTTTAGCGTGACGTTCAGCCCGCTCACGTGCATGGCGTCAATTACCAGGTTCTGCTGTTGAAAGAGTTCAAAGCCTGCGGCCGAAACTGTGACCGTATATGTGCCCGGAATAAGCGGAGCGATGTTGTAGTAACCCGCCGCCGAGGTCGTCCGCGTCACTGATACTGCCGTGCCGTTGTTGGTGGCCGTCACCGCTGCACCGCTGATCACAGCACCGGTCGTATCCGTCACCGTTCCCTCGATGGCGCCCTCCCCACCCGTCTGTGCTCCGGCCCATTGTGTTGTCAACCCCAGGCAAAATGCCAGAGTCAGCAGCATGCAAGCAATCACTGGCCAAACTCGATTGCTTTCTTTCAGCGTCACGATTTGTCTCCCAAACCTATTCATAGACGTCCCTTCGAGTAGCCTCCCGGCACACTCATCGTTGCGAAGCGTTCTTCGGGGCCAGCACAGAGAGGCGCAGCCTTGCTAACGCGGCTTTAGCGGGCCTGGAATTTGAGGTTGACTAATGCGCGAAAGCATACGCGCCGCATGCAAAAAATGTCAATAGGAGATTTTTTTGCGATTCGACTACAAGGCTTTGACGGCGTCCCTCAACGAGGCACGGCCAAAAACCCATCAGATTTCACAGGGCATTTTATTTCCCAATTTATATCGTCACCCGTTACCATGGTCCGCCGGGGGGTACTGCCAAGCCCGAGACCTGCTGAAAAGCCCTGAAGACGGCGCCCGGCACAGATTCTCCCCAGAGGTTTTTGTCATGCGATTTCATTTGCCTCCAAGCTCGATTCGTTATCTCCTTCGAGTCTTTTTCGCTGCAATTCTCCCTTCCCTGCTCTTCGCCTGCCAGGCACCTGCACAGCAGGCCGCAGCTCACCCCGACCCGCTCGCCGCCATCCGCGCCGGGTTTGCTACTCCCCCCATGGACGCCCGCCCCATGATGCGCTGGTGGTGGTTCGGCCCGGCGGTCGACAAGCCCGAGCTCGCCCGTGAGCTCCGCACCATGAAGGCAGGCGGAATCGGCGGTGCAGAAATCCAGCCCGTATACGCGCTCGAGCTCGACGATCCTGCTAAGGGATTTCGCAACATCCCCTTTCTCTCTCCGCAATTTCTCGATATGGTCAGCTTTACCGCGCAAACCGCTCATGACCTGGACATGCGCCTGAATTTCACTCTCGGCAGCGGCTGGCCCTACGGTGGATCCTATGTCCCAATTAACGACGCCGCCGGCCGTCTGCGCGTCGTAGGCGACGAGGTGCCGAGCGGCGCCTTATCTCTTCCCATTCCCTCCATTCGTAATGGAGAAAAACTCCTTGCCAGCTTCCTTGCCGCCGGAACTCCCGACCATTACGACGCCGAGCATACGCAACAGCTCGACGCGATCCACGATTACCGGCTCATGCTACCCCCCGCCATCTCCGGTCCGCACGTTGTGCTGTTCTTTATCTCCAGCCGCACCGGCCAGCAGGTCAAGCGCGCGGCTGTCGGTGCTGAAGGTTTCGTCCTCGATCACTTCAGCATGGAGGCGATTCAGAACCATCTCAAGACCGTTGCCGATCCGCTCATCGAAGCATGCGGGAAGAACCTCCCTTACTCGGTCTTCAGCGACAGCCTTGAAGTGTACGAGTCCGACTGGACTCCGGACTTTCTCGAAGAGTTCCGCGCACGCCGCGGCTACGATCTCACTCCGCACCTGCCTGAGCTGGTCGCCGGAACCACGCCCGAAGCCGCGGACCTGCGCTACGACTGGGGCCGAACGCTCGCGGAGCTGATTGACGAGCATTATCTGACGCCCCTCAACACCTGGGCGCGCGAGCACCACACGAAGTTCCGGTCGCAATCTTACGGTCAGCCCGCCGTCACCCTCTCAAGCAACGCCCTGGTCGATCTTCCCGAAGGCGAAGGTTCACAGTGGCACGGTGGATTCTCGTTCACGCGCTGGGCCACTTCAGCAAGCCACGTTTACGACCGTCCCATCACTTCTTCCGAAACCTGGACCTGGCTCCATTCGCCATCCTTCCGGGCCGCTCCGCTCGATATGAAAGCTGAGGCCGACACGTTTTTCCTCCAGGGAATCAATCAGCTCTTCGGCCACGGCTGGCCCTATTCACCCCCTTCTGCGGGCGACCCCGGCTGGTCCTTCTACGCGGCCGCCGTCTTTAACGATCACAATCCCTGGTGGATCGTGATGCCGGATGTGACGAGCTACATGACACGCATAAGCTACCTGATGCGCCAGGGCTCGCCGGCCAACGACATCGCCATCCTGCTGCCTGAAGAAGATGGCCAGGCCCGCTTCCGGCTCGGCCACGTCTCGGTCACCGACGAAATGCGCTTGCTTCTCGGGCCAGATCTGGTTCCCTCAATTCTCGACGCGGGTTACAACCTCGACTTCATTGATTCGGCCGCGATCGACAAAGTTGGCATGAAGTACTATCCGGTGCTGGTGATGCCGAATGTGGAGCGGCTGCCGCTGGCCACATACAAATGCATCGAGGCATTTGCGCAGCGTGGCGGCGAGGTGATTGCGGTGAAGAGCTTACCTTCCCGCGCGCCCGGAGTGATCGAGGGGCCGCGCGACTCGGCAGCCGTGGCCGAGATTTCGCGGGCGCTGATGGCTTCCGGCATGAAAAACGTAAAGATCGTTGCCAGCGCCGCGGAAGTTGGCGCTGCGATACGAGCATCCTTCGAGAAGCCCGACGTCGTGATGAACCCTGCTACTCCCGAAGTGGGTTTCATTCATCGTGGACTGCATTCGGCGCAAATTTACTTCGTCGCCAACACCGACAACCAGCCGCACTCGTTTGATGCGACGTTTCGTGCTGGCAAAAGCGGCGCAGAGTGGTGGGATCCGTTCACAGGAAAGATCACGGGCGCGGGTCCTGGGCCGACACTCCATTTCGACCTCGCTCCCTATGAGTCGCGAGTGGTGGTATTCACCGGCAATCCCGCACCTCCACCGCAGCAGCAAACCGCCGCGCCGTTCACACCCATTGACCTGAGCCACAATTGGACACTTACGTTCGACAAAACTGGCGCGAAAGCAACAATGCTGGCATTGCAGTCATGGTCCGACCTCCCTGGAGAAAAGTACTACTCAGGCACCGTCACCTACGAGCGCACGGTCGACATTCCGGAATCGGTTGCGCATGCCGGAGAAGTGCTGCTGGATTTTGGCGTTGGAACGCCGGTTCAGCGCACGCAGTTGCATGAGGCGGGCTCGCGCGCCTGGCTTGACCCTCCACTGCGAGAAGCCGCGCTCGTTTACGTAAATGGAAAGCTGGCAGGAGCGGTCTGGCATCCGCCGTTCAACCTGAATGTCGCTCCGCTCTTGCGCTCCGGCGCAAATCAACTCAAAATTGTCGTGGCCAACACCGCCATCAACGAGCTTGCCGGGCGCGCCGCGCCGGATTACCGCCTGCTTAACCTCCGCTACGGCGAGCGCTTTACCCCGCAGGATATGGACCATCTCGAGCCACTGCCCTCGGGAATTCTGGGCCCGCTACGGTTGGTATCGGAAAACGACGCAGAACGTTAGAGTTGGCTGCGAAATACAATCGGGCCGCTTAAGGAAGTTTCCCTCAGGAGCTAAAGCCCTTGATTTTGTTCGTGGTTTTCGGCATGACTGAAGCCGCACCCATTCAAAGAACCGAACAAACTTCCATTGCCAGGGTCTTCTCCATCCCCATCGCCGTGCTTTGGTTGGTGAAGCCATAAACGTGGAGAACAAAATAGGAGTTCCCCTTTTTGAAGTACAAAGACGTTCCAAGGCCGGGAGTGACTCCTGGACTTACGGTATAGATCGCTTCGTCACAAATGCCGGCTGCAGGAAGTGTCTTTATACTGCTCACAATCGGCGTCTTCGCAAATCCGAATGCCCGCGCTTCTGAAATCGTCAGCGTAACTTTTTTCGCGTTCATCGAATTCGGCTGGTTCGGCGCAGACCATTGGCATAAATTGGATGAGATGTGTTGGACAATTACGACGTCCGTGCCCACAGTGCTGAGGATCTGCGATTGCGTCAGAAGAGAGCAAGCATCGCTTGCCGACTGAGCATTCAACACCTGCGAAAAACACAAGCCGAGAGCGCAGAGAAAACCACAAGCGAGAAAAATTGAACGTTCCCACTCCATATAATTCTCCTCAGATTTGGGGTGATTCTATACCTCGAATGCGCAGGATGTAACACAATTCTGGGAATGTGCTTTCTGAAAGCAGAAAGATTCCTGCTGGTGGCAATGTAAGGCACGAATTCAAAAGGAGAATCGGCAATCACCACAGAACCGACGATAGTCAAGATCCTGCTTTGCACGACGTCGAAATATGGATGAATCTTCCAACCGAAACGATGCTGCCGCGAGCGCAATGAATGCGTTCCTTCTTTCCCTCGCCTCTCACCGATATTTTTGTTTGCGCACTGCCCCGCCGATTCCGTACCATGACTCACGATTGTGAGGACAACCATGAACCGCCGCGAATTCTCCACGCTTCTTCCCTTGCTCGCTGCCGCCTCCACTCTTACGCCCGCCGCCCAAGGCCAGGCGCCCACCCCTTCGGCCACCACGCATCTGCCTGACCTCGTCTCCGGCCGTTACCCGCCCATCGAGCCGGCAAATCCGCACCCCTCGCCCCGCATGTCCAAGCACTTCCTCATGGGAATGCTGCCCGATAACATTCGCCTTGAAGCGCACTTCACGCTTCTCGCACCCGGTGCGCCACCCGAACCAATCGGCCATCACAAGCACACAGAGATGTGGTTCATTCATGAGGGCACGGCCCGCTTGATGACCGCCGGCGTGACGCGCGATCTTGTGGCCGGTGACATGGGCCTCTGCGTCGCCGGCGACCAGCACACAATCTACAACGCCAGCCAGACCGAGCCCGCGTCATATTTCGTGTGCACGGTCGGCCCACCGGAATAAAACAGAGTGTAAAGAGGCGCGATCAGGGAGCGCCGTTCAATCATCCCTTCCGATTTTTCCCGGTTGGTTCGGGCTGTAGAATGTCGAAAGCGTATCGCCCGCATTGTCCCGAATGAACTACTACGACCAAGTCGCCGAGGCTGCCGCTCTTCTCAAAGCCCGTCTCGGCTCGCTCGCACCCACAGTTGGCATCGTTCTCGGCTCAGGCCTCGGCGCTGCGGCCGACGCAGTCGCCGATCCGGTCATCGTGCCCTACGGCGCAGATCCCGCACTTCCCGCAATCCACAGTCGAAGGCCATTCAGGCCGCATGGTCGCCGGGCTCCTTGGCGGCCACCGGTCGTCATCATGCAGGGCCGCGTCCACTTCTACGAGGGCTACACGCCGCTCGCAGGTCACCTTTCCCATGCGTGTTCTGGGAGCACTGGGCAGTTCGCGCTGGGGTCCTCACCAATGCCGCCGGCGGCATTCTGGCCGGGCTACCGCCTCGGCCAACTCGTCGCGCTCGCCGACCACATCAACTATGATGGGCTGGAATCCGCTCACCGGACCCAATGAGCCGCGCTTCGCCTCCATCCCCAGCGCCGGCCTGCGCTTCTTCGACATGACCGAGGCCTACTCCAAGCAGCTTGCGTGCGCTCGCCACGGAAGCCGCAAACGACGAAGGCTTCAAGCTGGAGGAAGGCGTCTACCTGGCCACGCCCGGCCCGAGCTTTGAAACCCCCGCTGAGATTCGCGCCTTTCGCACTCTGGGTGCAACGCTGGTAGGCATGTCCACCGTGCCGGAGACGATCGTTGCGCGGCACATGGGAATTGAGGTTCTGGGCATCTCCTGCGTCACCAATCTCGCCGCCGGCCTCGGCGCAACTCCGCTCAGCCATCAAGAGGTCTTCGAAACCGGCCGTCAGGTCGAAAACCGGCTTGCCGCTTTGCTCAAACGCCTGGCGCCGCGGATCGCCGCAAAGGTTGAAGCCCAGCCGTGAGCACGACTGCCGGCGCCGCGCCAGACTGTGGAACCAGCACAAATGCGCCGCGTCTCCCCTTTCCGCCCACAGTTGTGGGCATCGCCGGATGCTCAGGTTCGGGCAAGACCACCCTGGCCGACGAACTGGCGCGCACTCTGGGCGGCCTTCGCTTTCATCTCGATGACTATTACCTCGACCTCACGCACCTGCCGCTCGAAGAGCGCCCACGCCGCAACTTCGACGACCCGGCCATGATTGAGATTCCCCTGCTCGCTGCGCATGTGGGCGCGCTTGCCCGCGGAGAAACCATCGAGCGCCCGGTCTACGATTTCGCGACGTACACGCGCATCCCCGGCAGCACGCGCCGCGTCGTCTCCGCTCCCTTCCTCATTGTTGAAGGCCTCTACGCTCTTTACTACCCCGAACTTGCCTCGTTCTACAACCTGCGCGTCTATGTCGATACGCCCGATGAACTATGTTTTGAGCGCAGGCTTAAGCGTGATATGGAGGAGCGTGGCCGCACGGCTGAAATGGTGCGCTACCAATATGAGCTCACGGTCAGGCCCGCAAGCGAAGCCTATGTTCGCCCCTCCGCTGCGCACGCCGATCTCATCGTCGACGGCGCTGGCGCTCTGGATTGGAAGGTGGAGCGAGTGATGACGGAGTTGCGCAAGCGCGGGCTGCTGACGGCAGTAGCGTAACGACCCAGAATTTACAGCTTGCGGCGCCGTTACAGCAGACAAAAGCAAATGGTCCGGACCGCGTCGCGATCCGGACCGTTCGCTTTGCCGAGTTACTTACTCTGGCAGCAGCTATCGGTGCAGCCGTTCTGGCAGCAGGTCTGGCCGCACTTGTCGTGGCAGCAGTTATGGCAGACGATTGCCTTGGCCGAAAGTGGCGAAGTCTGTGCGAAAGCGGTGATGGCGAGGACGGCGGCGAATGAAAGTAGTCCGATAGTACGCTTCATTGAATTCTCCTTAACGTTTGAAATGCAGGTCAAAAAACCGGACCGCGAGGGTACAAAGCCCTTATGGCTGCTTCGTTTGCTCGTACGCAAGGAGAGAATTAAATGCGGAAGACCTGATAGAGAATATGGCGCGGGGGAGATGTAAAGCGGGCTTCGATGGGCGTCCAGCGAGCAATCACCAACTCTGTGATTGAAATGGACCCAGGCAGCATGCTCGGAGCCGTGCTGGCGGCGAGCTTGATTCCTTCAGCCACAGCTAAAGGAGCCGTGACTTGCGGCAAAGCGTGCCCGCAGCAATTCTCAGAGCAACCGCCCGCGGCCATCCGGCTGGCCATTGGGCAATCTAACCCCATGCCGTTCATAGACATCGGGCAACCGGGAGCACACGTAGTGCGCGCAGCGTCCTCACATGGCAGGCCGGCAACAGCAGGCTGCACCGCGAGAAGCGCAATCGCAAGAACCGCAACGAATTGGACGAGGCTTTTCATCCTCTTCTCAACGAATCTAGAGGATGTTTGCCTGGCAGTCTGTGTGCTGGATCACATCGACGCGCCGAATTTTTCAGCGCCGTTGAGTACTGCGAACCTTCGGCTACTTCCCCGCCGTCAGCGCCTCCACCGGCACCAGCATGTCTTCCTTCCGCATCACCATGTTGGTCGCGTTCAGGCTGGCCAGCTCAAAGCCGTGGCCGTGCGTGATGGCGTCCGTGGGGCAAGCCTCTACGCAATAGCCGCAGAAGATGCAACGGTTGTAGTCGATGTTGTAGACCTTGGCGTAACGCTCCGACGACGAAATGCGTTGCTCTTCGGTATTCTCAGCGGCTTCAATATAGATGCAATTGGCCGGACAGGCAGCCGCGCAGAGAAAGCACGCCACGCACTTCTCCAGGCCATTTTCGTCGCGTTGCAGCTCATGCGCGCCGCGGAACCGTGACTCAAACACCGCCCCGCGCATGGGGCCGGGCCCGTCGGGGTAGTTCTCCACCTGCGAGGGCTCAAACGTCTCACGAAAGGTGATGCTCATGCCCTTCGCGATGCCGGCGACGTTACGCACAATCGACATGTGTCCAGTATACGATGAGGGTGAGGAGTCAATCATGAAGCGTTTCGGTAGCTGCTTCGCTATCTTCCTGTGGTTACTATGTATTGCAGTCCTCCCGGCGCAGGGCCAGAGCCAGCCGCAGTCGATGCCGATGAGCGGGATGCACAAGCTCGCGCCGCCAGCCGGGCCTCTGGTGATTACCTTCGGCGACAAATCGGCAACGTGGACCGCAGCAACGCTGGCCGCGCTGCCGCACAAGACGGTGACAGTGCACAACGAGCACACCAAGGCCGATGAAACCTATTCCGGCGTGCTGCTGATCGATCTGCTCAAACCGCTGGGCGTGCACGATTCGCCGCGCGGCAAAGACCTGCGCCTTTACGTGGTGGCCGCGGGTTCAGATGGCTATGAGGCGGTGTATTCGATCGGCGAGGTGACACCCGAAGTGAACAACGCAACCGTGATGGTGGCCGATACCGAGAACGGCGCAGCGCTTAAAGACGACGGCCCGCTCAAGCTGATTGCCACAAACGAGAAGCGTCCCGCGCGCTGGGTGCGCAATTTGGTAGCCATCCGCGTGCTTGCAGCAGAATAACGAACGTGCCCGACATCCCTTTCGCTCAGTGCCTGTCGTCCCGCTGATTGCCCGGCGCAGGTTTTTCTTGCGGCCTCGCCGGTCTTTCGGGCGCTTTTGGCGCAGACGCTCTTGGCGCAGACGCTCTTGGCGCAGGCGCTCTTGGCATTGCTGGCCGCACATTGTGCTCGGCAGCTACCGGCTTGCTGACTGCAGCGCTGGGCGGCCGGCCGTGATTAGCGCTGTAAAACTGCCCGCGATTCGATTGAGCACTCTTGGCGTGCTGCACCTGCGTGCTCATGCGCGGGGCCACCGGTTCGTGCCACGCCGCTTTTTCTTGCGGCTCAGGGTGCCTCTGCACTCCCTGCGAACCGCCATGGAAGCTCACACGCGAAGTGTTCGCCGCACGATTGACGTGGTACGTATAGACGTTGTGAACCACATTCACGTTCACGTTGTTGTAGTCGCGGTTATAAAGGAAGTGGCCGCCGTTCCAGTAGCCGCCTTCGTATCCGGTGCCGCCGTATCCGAACCCATAGTTGACGCCGCCGTAGAAACCGATGTGCGTTCCCCAATGGCCGGGGTAGAACATGTAGCGGCCGCCAGAGGAGCCCCAGTAGCCCGGCGTCCAAAGTGCGCCCTCGTAGGGAGGTTCCACCCACGCTCCTGGCACCCAATAGTAGCCAGTCGAGGCCCAGCCCCAATAGCCGGGAGTCCAGATGTACCCGTCGCCGGGATCAGGCGGCTGGCTATAGTCGGGTAGCGCAGGCGGAGGATCGGGAGCCGTCTCGGTCGCCTGCTCGTTGTAATCCGAATCGTCTTGAGCACTGCCCTCGCTCGGAGCCGGAGCGTTCTCGGTAGTGTATGACGCTCCCGATGGTGCGCTGCCCCCGTTTTCTCCGGGCGCAAGGTTGGCCGCAGCGGGATCAGGCCCCTGTTCCTGCGACGCGCTGCCGCCGGATGCAGCCGAAGTTTGGTTCTTGTGGCATCCTGTAATACCAAAAGCGCCGGCACAAACGAACAACAACAGATACAGCGACGACTGCGTCAGCCGATTCATCAGGGTCTCCTGAGAAAGTGGATGCAATCCATCGCATTTGAGTTTGCCGCACCTTCAGCACCGTCTTCGCCATCACCGTCTGCGCGCCAGACCGGATTCCATCGACATTCCACTGCGGCCGTTTGTCGCCAGGAAAAAGCAACACGCTGGGTTCGCATTCAGGCCAGCATCCACGAGCTCGCAGCCGAGTGACTGCCAGTCGGCCCGTGTTGGCACCCTGCATCTCAGCTTTTACCGAACTGCAGCGACGCGCCTCAGGATTTTTCGATGTCCCGAGGCGCGAAAGCGCCATGCAGCGCCAAGCTCCGCAACATCGAAGCCTTAATGACGCTGGTCCGACTTGCCTCCGCTGCGATTCTGCGGCCTAACGTTGCGGTCCGCCGGCAGTGGTTTGCTGATCGCCGGCGTGGCAGGCCTGCCGTGATTCTCGGCCGCAGATTGTCCGCGAACCGCGCCGTAGCTCTGCGCGTGCTGCACCTGCGAACTCATGCGTGGCGCAGTCGGCTCGTGCCACGCCGCCGCTTCAGACGGTCGAGGCGCTGCCTGGACGCCGCCTTGCCCCCCGCGATAGCTTGTGCGCGCATTGTTGTTGTAGTTGTTGTTCCCGCGATTGAAAGCTCCGCGGTTGCCGGCGTTGTAGTTGTACACGTTGTGCACAACTCTTACATTCACGTTGTTGTACGCGCGGTTATAGAAAAAGTGGCCGGAGTTCCAGTAGCCGCCCTCGTACCCGAGGCCGACATAGCCAAACCCGTAGTTGATGCCGCCGTAAAAGCCGATATGCATGCCCCAGTGGCCCGGATAGAACAAATAGCGTCCGCCGTAAAAACCCCAATAGCCAGGGGTCCAAAGCGCCGCCGAGTAGGGTGGCTCGACCCACGCACCCGGCACCCAGTAATAACCGCTTGGGCCCCATGCCCAATATCCGGGAGTCCAGATGTACCCATCCTCCGGAGGTGGAGGCTGTTGGTAGTCGGGCAGCGGAGGCGGTGGCGCATCAGCCGTTTCGGTCGGTTGCTCGGCGTATCCCGAATCGTCGGGAGCTTGGCCCGGAGCGCCCGCCTGGTCAGGAGGTGGCGCTGCCTCAGTGGTGTAAGAAGGGCCCGAAGGCGCCATGTTGACTGAGGCGGGGATCCGGCCCCTGGTCGGGAGGCGCCTGATCCTGTGCGCCTGCAACGGCGGCACTTACGCTGGTAACCGCTGGGATCAGCTTCAAATGGGCTCCCGCAACACAAAGAGCTGCCGCTAGCGTAAGGGTCATGCAAAGAACAAATCGAGGAAGACGGTTCATCTTACCCTCCTACCTTCCAACTGATTAAACACGGCCCAGGCTATCTAAGTCTCGCGGGTTCAAAGAATATTTGCGCAAAGCTTTCGCTGGACAATGAAAGACTTGTAGCGTCAGCGTCTGCCTCCGGGGGGCGTCGACCGTCCCTGGTTGTTGGCTGGCGGGGTTGTCACCGGCTTGCGCAGCGGCTGCGAGTTCAGCAGCTTTCCGCACAACGCCGAGTCCTGCCCCCGTTCCAGTCCCTGCACTGTGTCCTGTCCGCGGCACAGGCTCAACTTCATGGCGTCCACGTTGTCGCGCCCTGTCACCTCCTGTGTCCGGTCCAACCCGCTGAATGGGTCCACGTCGTAACAGAAGATGGTGTCGCTCGGCTGCTTCTGTTTGCCGAAGTCGAGATGATTCCACGTGCACAGCTTCGCGCGGTTGTCCACGCCCGTCATCACGGCATAGACCTGCGTCCACGTAATGCCGCTGCCGCCTGGCGGAACTGCATTCCACGCCAGCGCGCCCTCGCCTCCGCGGACCCAGCGCGCCTCCCACATGTGCTGCGCCTGATCGTATCGCAGCGCGGTAAAGTATGTGCTCGCCGCGCAGTTGACGCAGTTGTCGTAGAGCAGGGTTAGCTCTTCCGGCGCGCCCGTGGCGAAATGTTCCCAATCAAACCAGCGCAGGTTCACGCCCTTCAGCAAGGGCGCCACCAAATGACTGGTCAGCGAGACATTCCAAATGGTGAAGGTGTCTGTGCTGGGCGACGATTCCGGCGTTGCACGGTTCGTCGTAACCACAAGCGCCGCATCGTAAACCACTCCAATTTCGCGGATTGCCGTCCAGTCATCCACCTGGAGTGAGCGTGTCACCCAGATAACGATGTTCTGATCTTTAGGCGAATGAAAATCGATCCAGCGGAATGTGCCCGAGGTTTGCTGAGACCAGAGGGGAACGGAAAGAGCCAGGGCCGCGGCGCCACAAATGAGACGCCTGAAAAGGTGAACCTGCATGGGTCTAGATATAACAGAACAGGCAGCCTTCCTGCGCCTTCGGGCAGCGTTCGTTCAACGGGTCCGCGTCTTCGCTTTGTCGAGACGGACCGTCGCGCCTGCATTGTCCGCCGGATTATTTCTGTGGTGAAGCTGCTGGCCCAGCCTTGATGTGCTTCGCGAAATTCGTCGGTGGCTCGTCCTGTGTTGCCGCAGTCTCCACCAGCGCATCCCACCCATCGTCTGCGCCGTGATAACTCGCATATTTCGCCTTGCAGTACTTCACCATCTCGCTCGCGTCCTGCGGAATAGCCGCGCTCTGCGCGAGATGTACCGCTCTCGCGCAATACCAGAATCCCTCTGCGTCCAGCGGCGTCATCTCCAGGTCGGCAATCGCCAATTGGTACGAATCCTGCACATTCGTGGGGTCAATCTTATAAGCGCGTGTCAGCCATTCCTTCCCCTGCGAGTAGTCTTTCTCCTGAACCTCGCAGAAACCTTCCGCGCCAAAAAACACTTCGTTCATCAGCTTGCTCAGCGCCACATAGTTCGCTTCCGTCATGTCTGCGGGCTTGTGCCACATCGGCACTGCAAGCATTCCGCCAGACGCGTCCGTGCACATCTCATTGAGTGCCGACTTGTCGCCCTGCGCAACACTCACCCGATCCAGCGCAACCAGAATCCCTAGCACGCGAATGTTGCCGGAATCGATCTCCAGCAGGCGCTTGGCCACTTTCTTCACCTCGCCGGAGTCGCCTGCCTGCTGCCACGCCGCCATCTCCTGGTCCAGCGCCTCCGTCAGCACCACGCTGTGTGGGTAGTCCTGTACAAACGCAGCAAATCCCTCGGCCCGCGCGGTCGCATCCTGCGTGCTTGAGGCCGTCATATACGCCTTATACTCGGCGGGATCTTTGATCACTGTCCGTCCCGCAGGCGCCTGCTGCGCAGCAGCAATCACGCACACCAGGAGCAGGCTGAGCGCACAAAGCAGGTGGAGCGTCTGATAGAAGCGTGGGCGATGCACAAAGGAAGCGTAGCACAGGCGAGACGGACGGTTGGAGGTTCCGGTTGCACCGTTTCTTGACGATTTTGGTTCAGCCGTTGTGCGCTTCCGCCGTGGCCTTCTCTCCCGGCCATTTGTTCGCGACCAGATAGGCAATCTCATCGACAATACATTTCAGTTCGGAGACCAATCGGCTCTTCATGCGCGGCTGAAAAACTGCCAGGAGTTCGTTGAAATACCAAAGCTGCTGCTCCGGCCCGCGTTTGAATCTCTCCCAAACCGCCGGGCCAATCTCCTTCAGGTCATCCCGGATCGCCTTCGCGTTGTAAAGCTTGTCGGCAGCGGAGATCAGCAGCACATCGTCGTCTTCATCGCGCAGCCGCCGGATGTAAGCAGTCTTGCGCTCCTCCCACCCCTCCTTCTTGTCGTGATCTTCTGCGAGAGTGTCGGAGAGGCCTTCCACCATGCGCGCGACGTTGGAGCCGAATTCTTTTTCCACGTCGTCGAGCCGGGGCTTGCCGCCATGATCCTCCACGACATCGTGAAGAACGGCGGCAATCACCATCTCTTCGGTCACGGGGATCGAGCCGCCGGCCTCGCCCATCACCAGCGCCGCCACTCCCAGCAAGTGAGCCATGTATGGAATCTGCGTTCCCTTGCGGGTCTCTGTATGCAGTTTCCGTGCGTAGTCAACCGCGCGAGTGAAACGATCGGTTAATAGAAGATTTTGTGCGGATTTCGTCATCCCTCAGTATCTCATCCAAAATTATGCCGCAAGAAAGCGGCCGCCGGGCGAATTTGACGAGCGTGGAATTGCGGCGTATCCTTGTGGCGTCATGCACGTGAAGGCCTTCATTGCACTTATTGGGGCTTCAATGACTCTGGCAGGATGCGGTTCTTCTCCGGCCACTTCCATCGTCACCCCTGCTGCTCCCGATCTGACGGGAAACTGGCAGATCCAATCCGATGTGACATCCAATATCGTTCCTCCGCCAGGAGTCGTGCTTTTCGGTGCGCTCGAAAGTACAGTCAGCCAGGTCACAGGAACATTTCGCTTCGCGAACCTCGGTCAACCAACGCAGTGCGGCCTCGACGTAGTCGTGAGCGTCTCCGGCTCGGTCGACTCCAAAAACAATCTAACGCTGACTTCATCCGCGATGCCGAACGGTACCACCGTCAAGGTTCTTCTCGCAATCACGGGGTCGCAGCAGCCCTACTCCGGTACTGGATCGATCGAGGTCGACGGACCAACTTGCACATTCCCGTCCACCGGCGCCATTGGCGAGCAGGTTCAGAACGCAAGCGGAACTTATACGGGAACGCTCACTCCGGGCACGCTGGTATCGCCGGGATCCGGCGCCTCTGCCACGGTTTCGCTCGCCCTAATTCAGTCTGCGAGCCCGCAGGCCGACGGCCGGTTCCCTGCCACCGGCTCATTCAACTACACGGTCGGAACGTGCACGGGCAGCGCCTCTCTCAGCGGCACGAGCAGCGGCGTCGGCATTATCCTGTCCTCGACAAGTGCACCTCCCGCGAATCTCCAGATCGTGAGCTTCGTTGGCACGACAAACGCCACCGCAACGACAATCGCCGCGAGCGTGCTGGAGTTGGCACCCGCCCCATGCTCGACCGATCCGTCTTCGATCGCCAACTACACTGGCACGTTGACCCGCCAGTAATCTGGCTCTCGCTACAGCCCCAGCTTGGCCCACATCGCGTCTACTTTGGCTTTCGTCGCGCGGTCCATCTCGAGCATCGCCGGCCACGGCCGCCCGAATCCCTCCGCCTTCCACTTGCGTGTGGCGTCAATCCCCATCTTCGACCCGTAGTTCGGCAGTCGCGCCGCGTGATCCAGCGAGTCCATAGGCCCCAGCGTGAACTGGATATCGCGCTCGGGATCGATATTATTGGCCACGCGCAGAACCACCTCAGGAATGTTCTGCACGTCGCAGTCCTCATCCACCACCACAATGCACTTGGTAAACATCGCCTGCCCCAGCGACCAGATGGCGTTCATCACTTTGCGCGCATGACCCGGATAGCTCTTCCTGATCGACACAATCATCAGGTTGTGAAACACCGCCTCAACCGGCAAATGAATGTCCACAAGCTCCGGAATCGTCATCTTCATTGCGGGCAAAAAGATCCGTTCCACCGCCTTGCCCATCCATGCATCCTCCATGGGAGGCTTGCCCACGATCGTCGCCGCATAAATCGGATCCTTGCGATGCGTGATGCATGTCAGATGAAAAACCGGGTACTCATCTTCGAGCGTGTAAAAGCCGGTATGGTCGCCGAACGGGCCTTCCGCACGCAGCTCACCAAGCTCCACGTATCCTTCCAGCACAATCTCTGCATGCGCCGGAACTTCCAGATCGACTGTCTCGCATTTCACGATCTCCACCGGCTTGCCGCGCAGGAACCCTGCGATAAGAAACTCCTCCACCTCCGGCGGAGCCGGCACAATCGCGGAAAAAGTCGTCGCAGGATCGGTACCGATCGCAACAGCCACTTCCATCCGCGAACCTTTCAGATTGCCAACCGCTACCTGGCCCGCCGCGCTCTCGGCGAGGCTCATCGCGCCCCCGGCCGACTCAGCCATCATCGCCACGCGCGCAGCCTTCGCGTTGAGCGTTGCGTCATCCTCCGCCCCGGCCGCTGCCGCATTGCGCAGCGCCTCGCGGTAGTGCTCAGCGGCCACTTTCTGCCGCTGCCAGTGCATGCCGGTGGTCTGGCCGTCATACACCTGCATGCGATACATGCCGATGTTGCGCTTGCCCGTCCTGGGATCGCGCGTATGCACGCAGGGCATCGTAATGAATCGCCCACCGTCGTGCGGCCAGCATTTGAGAATCGGAAAATAGTTGAGATCGAAGTTCTCGCGCCGAATTACTTCCTTGCACGGTGCATCCTTCGCGCTCACCGTCTTGGGAAACGCGCTCGTCAGCGCGCCCAGTTGCGGCAGCATCTTGAGCTTGTCGAACAGGCCCTCCGGAGCCTTCATATGCAGCAGGCCGGTAATTCGCTCAGCGATCTCGTCCAACCGTTCCACGCCCAGCGCCAACGCCATGCGCCGCTCGCTGCCGAACTGGTTGATAAGGACCTTGTGGCCAGGATGTCCCTTTACGTTCTCGAACAGCAGTGCCGGCCCACCCGGCGCATATTTCCCTTCAAAAGTGGAATCCCCGCTTTTGACCCCTGATCCCTGATCCCTGACCCCTGTTTTTCCCCGCGTCCCAATCTTGCTTACCCGGTCGGTAATCTCCGTGATTTCGAGTTCGGGCGATACTTCCTCGTGGACGCGCTTCAGCTCCCCATGCTTCTCCAGCGTCTTGATCCAGTCGCGCAGATCGTCGTAAGCCAAAGGCGTGCTCCTGTGCAGTCGTCACCGTTCCATACTCATGGTACGTCACGAGTCATGAATGAAATGCGGGAAACTCGCTTGCCTAATCTTCCCTCGCAGCCTCACCACCGCCTCATTCTCACTCGATCCTATCCTCGGGCCTGGGTGTCTCACCGCCCTTGCGGTTCAGAATGCGCAGAAATGCCTTCCGGTCCGCACGATTGCGCCGGTCGAGAAAGAACTCTTCGGTCTGCATCGCTGCAATCTTTTCCGCGGCGGCAACCACGAGGAATTGATTCATGCTCGTCCCATCGCGGTCGCTGATTGTCTCGATCGCCGACTTCAGCGAAACGGGCAGGCGAAGCGGGAATGTGGAAACCTTAGTTGTCATCGTTTGATCCTCCTCAGAAGTTCGCCGGGGCGCAGAACCTCAATATCAAAACTGCGGCGAGCCTCCTGCAGATCTCTCTCGTTGAATGTAACAATCGCCGAAGCTCGCCCGTTCACTGCCGCTTCCAGAACCAATTCGTCTCCGGGATCGCGAAGCTGCGGACGCCACCGAAAAAACAACTGAACGGGCTCTGCCATCGCTATGAGGCCGGTCACAAAAGTCTCGGTCTGGGCCACAGAAAGCCCCCCAGCCAGACGGTGTTCCGCCAACATACAAATTGCTTCATACTCCAGGGCGAGTGCAACGCTCACAAGCATTGTGGCCCGGCCACCGTCGATGATTCGCAGCAACTCGGCAGACGCTCCCCGCGGACTTCGCATCGCAGCCACCACTACATCGGCGTCGAGCACAATTCTCACATCAAATATGATATCACATCGCCAGTGATATCACCATTTGCGACCAGTCGACGCTCGAATGCCTTTGCCTTCAGTGCACGATTATGCGATCCTCGGCTTGAGAATCGGAGGTTGCCATGACGAACTCCCCCACGTTCGGCTGCAGGCCCTACTTCAAACTGCCAAAGGACCCGCGTGCCGCGGCCGCAACTGCCTGGAACCTGCCCGCTCTTTGCACCGCGTACGACTGGCCCACCGCGCTGCCCGGCGGCGGCGTCATCGCCATCGTCGAGCTGGGCGGCGGCTGGATCGCGTCCGACATCGATTCGTTCTTCCAAACCCTCGGCCAGCCCACACCTTCGGTCACCGACGTTTCGGTGGATGGAACCCAGAACACCCCAAACCAGAGCGGCTCCGCTGGCGACGACGACTACGAGGTCGCGCTCGATATCGAGGTTGCGGGCGCTGCCTATTACGCCGCCACAGGCCAGGCCGCCACCATTCGCATGTACTGGTCGCAGGACATCGGAACCGCCGTCCAAAAAGCTGCTTCCGACGGATGCGACGTTTGCAGCATCTCCTGGGGCACGGACGAAGCCGAGTGGGGCGCGACAGCAGCGCAGCAGATGGAGTCGACCGCCGAGGCCGCTGCCGGCGAAGGCATGATTGTCTTCGCTGCCTCCGGCGACAATGACTCAAGCGATGGCGGCTCGACACCCGCCAATGTTGACTGCCCCTCGTCGTGTCCGCACGCCGTCGGTTGCGGAGGAACCATGAAGACCTCCACGCAGGAGACCGTCTGGAACGACAACCCCGGCCAGACCAACGGCGAGGGAACCGGCGGCGGCTACTCGACCATCTTCCCGGTTCAGAGCTTTCAGATCGGCGCGCCGCCCGCGCCTGCAAACAGCGCCTACGGCAAGGGCAGAATGGTGCCTGACATCAGCGCCGACGCCGATCCCAACACCGGTTACAACATCTTTGTGCATGGATCGCCCACCGTGGTCGGCGGAACAAGCGCGGTTGCGCCCCTTTATGCAGGCCTGTTCGCGGCCTTCGGAACCAAGCTGGGCTTTGTCACTCCCACCCTCTGGAAGAATCAGAAGGCCTTCCACGACATCACAGTCGGCAGCAATGGCTTTTACAACGCGGCTGTCGGCCCGGACCCGTGCACCGGCATCGGCTCGCCCATCGCGGCCAGCATCGCCCTGCTTTTCAAATCGCTTGCGTAAGTTCTCAGCTCGCCTGCTCGGCAGGCATCATCGGAATCACCGGCGGAATCGCATCCATCGGATAGCCGAGACGCTTCCACTCGTCAAAGCCGCCGCGAAGCGGACGCACTCGGTCAACCCCCAGCTTCCGCAGCGTCAGTGCCGTTTTGGCTGCAGTAGCCTCGCTGGGGCATGTGCAATAGAGCACGACCTCCCGGTCGCGCGGGATCTCGTGATGCCGCGCAGTCAGCGCCTCAGGCGAAATGTGTTGCGCGCCAGGCAAAGTAAACGGGTCGGGCAGCAGTTCGAGCGGATGGCGCAGGTCCACAATAAATATCTCTTCGCCCGCCTCAAGCTTTCGCTTGAGTTCCTCCGGCTCCAGCCGCGAGGCAGCCAGCTCTTTCAGCACCGCGCGCCGGCGAAGAATGCGCACCACAAAGAAGCCCATGATCCCCAACAGCAGCAGCGCTCCTGAAAACCGCCCAGCCCAGTTGAGCAGGCCCGCATTGCGCTTGAGCAGGTCGCCGAAGAAGCGGCCAATCGTGAGCAGAACGCTCACCCATAGGGTCACACCGATAAAGTCAAAGAACAGGAACGGGCCGAACTCCATGCCGTTCTGGCCGGCCACCGGCGGCGCCAGCATACCCAGGCCCGGCACAAACTTGGCAAACATCAGCATCACGCCGCGTCTGCGTCCAAACGAGTCCTGCGTCCGGCGAACGCAGGTCGTGGGCTCCAACGACAGCTTGCACAGAATGCGCAGCACGTAATGCCCGTGCCGCCGCCCGATGAGGAACCATGCACTGTCGGCACTCAGCGCGGCAGCTACAGCGGCCAAAAGCGCAAGCGCAAAGCGGATGGGCCCGTCGACCGAAAGCGCCCCGGCAGCCAGCAATACCGGCGTGGCCGGCAGCGGAATGCCGATCTGCTCGACGAATACCCACGCGAACAGCACCAGGTAACCGTACATCAAGAGAAAATGGGTCGGTAATTCCATCGGCAGAGTGCCTCGTACTGATTCTATCTAGGGTTCGCACCGCCCAAATCCACTCGATCGCGCAAAACGGGAAGGGAGAACCTCACTCCATGGGATGATGCCGGATGAAATACGTTGCAATTGCTTCACAGAAAAATCGTCCGCGTCAAACTCAGGTCCGCCCCGCCTGCGACGCCACCTGCTCAATCGTCCAGTCCACCCAGCTTGCCTCCATCCCAGGGCAAGCCAGTCGCCCCGGATCGCTGGCCAGCACCGCATCCACAAAATTCTCCACTGCGGGAAAATGCAGATTCGCGTGCGGCGCAAGCACCTCCACGCGTCCTGCCACCCGCAGCTCCGGCCCGTTCAACGGGTCGAGGCCGATCTCGCCCTCCACTCCAATAATCCGGAACTGGTCGCGGGCCACGCGCGAGTTCCAGCGCACATCCACAACGCCGTGCACCCCGCCTGGAAATTGCATCAGCACCGTCGCCGAATCCTCAACGCCGATGCGATGCACAGCGTTCGAAAGCATCCCGCAGGCCCGCTCCACCTTGCCGAAGAGAAAATTCATCGCGTCAATACGATGCGAAGCGATGTCGTACAGTGGGCCGCCGCCTGCCATCGCAGGATTACCGAGCCATTCGCGCCCTTCGATTGCAAGCCAGCCGTGGCAATTCGCCTCGGCCAGCAGCGGCTGCCCAATCGCCCCCTCCGCGATCAGTTGCTTGGCCCGAATCAATTTCGGATACAGCCGGCGATAGTAGGCAACACCAAGCATCCGTTTCGCCGCCTGTGCCTCTGCCACCATGCGTTCCGCTTGCGCAAAATTCATCGCCATCGGCTTCTCGCATAGCACATGCTTGCCTGCACGCAAGGCTGCAATTGCCGCCTCCGCATGCATCGCCACCGGCAACGCAATGTAAACGGCATCCACCGCCGGATCAGCAACAGCTTCCTCGACCGTCGCCCAGGTCCGCGTGCCCGGATAATCCTTTGCCTTTGCCGGATCGCGTGTCACGAAACCGTAGAGTTCACTTCTCGGCTCCGCTTGGATGGCGGCAATCACCCGCTTGCGCGCGATGTCCCCGATTCCGGCCAGCACCCATTTGACTGTGCTCATATCCCTGCCAGAATAAATCCCCGTGAATGCCTCATACGCAAAAAAGCCGCCCGCAGGCGGCTTTAATGCTCTTATGAATCCCCGAAAGGTCGCCGCTACTGCTCCGCCGGCCCCGCTGGAGCCAGCGCAGGTGTGCTGTCAGCCGCGTTACGGGCATCCACGTTCTTCTCCTGGAAGTAGTCGTGATCCCAGAGGTTCTTGTAGAACTCGCCCGTTAATTCCGCGGCGCGCGGGCCATACGTCGGCCTTCCGCCTTCGAGGAAAAATACCGTCACCAGACTCCCCTGCGGTGATTCGGAATACGATCCAAACCATCCAAACCTCGTCCCATTGTCCGAGCAGGTTCCGGTCTTGCCAAACACAGGCAACTCGCGGAAGTTCACCCGCAGGCTTCGCGCCGTTCCATACTCCACTGCGCCTGCCATGCCGTCTTCAACGTCGGGAATGTACTTTGCGATATTCAGTACGCGCTTCACCCTGGGTTGGAAGTTCGCAATCTCTTCCGGCGTGGTCGGGTGCTGCAAATAGTAGAGAGTTCCGCCGTTCGCAATTGCCGCCACAAGCGCGCCCAGTTGCAGCGGAGTCAGGGAGACTCCCTGCCCGAAGCTGCACATGCGGCCTACTCCGCCTTCTGACTCCGGGATCGGCTTATCGGGATACTCGCCCAACTGCTCGCCCGGAATGTTATAGCCGGCCAACTCGCCCAATCCAAATTCCGTCGCGTAGTGATGCACGCGCTCAAATCCCAACTCTCTGCCCAGTTCTTCAAAGTAGAGGTTGTTGCTTTTGGCCAGCGCCTGCGTCAAATTCATCCGGAATCCCGGCAACTGCACCGGCGTATCCCGCGTGACAATTCCCTCTGAGAGCGCCGCCAGCGCCACAGTCAGCTTGATCGTTGAGCATGGCTCCGCGCCTGGCGAGAGCGCCAGCTTCTGGTTCACCATGGCCAAAATGCGGCCATTCGCGGGATTGATCACCACGGCCGTGCCGTTCATGTCGCCCAGCGCGTCAATCGCGGCCTGGCGAATCACCGGATCTTCGCCGGTCGTCACATCGCCCGCGCCCACCGCACCCTCAACAAACGAGCTGGCCGTGAAGCGCTCGTAATAGCGATGGCGGCGATGATAGGATGCCCGGCTCAAGTGCGCGCCCGCCGTCACTGTTGTCCGCCTCGACACGGCCGTCCTCGTGGTCACATGTGAGGTCGATCGATGTGCGGTCGAGGTGCGCGAAGTTGCAGCGTACGTCCGCGAAGTATGCGTTGTATGCGTCGCAGTCTTTGCCGTCGCGTGCGTTGCGCTGCGATGCGCGATCGAGACGTGCGTCGTTTTGGATCGGGAATGATGGAGTGAGGTTTGCGGCGCGTCAAACGCCGCAGCCCCGGCGGTAAAGATACCGGAGACAACCAAGACAATAGCGATAGCCCAAACGCGCGACAACTTCATCCAGCCTGCATCCTCTCAACTTAGGATTTCGTTCCGCGCGTTCGCTCTAAGCGGCGCACTTCGTACTGCTAATCTCGCGCTTCGTCCAACGTGAATCGCGATTCGGCAACGATCTCTTTTTCCAGTACCTGAAAACTCTTGTGCGCTGCATCCGCCGTCGTCTCTTTTGACAGTCGAGCCGCCCAGCGGAGACAAGGCTAAATCCAGTTGCTTATTGCCTGCCTCTTACAATAACCCGGAACAGAAAAATCCGAGCCGGGTTGCCTTCACCCTGCGTACAACTTTCGGGGGGCTTTCTCGTTACTATATCCACTTTTTGCCCGTTTTGGAACCCCACCATCCCGCGGCACCGCTCCACCCTATCCGTTCTAATGTCGGCTCGTCTCGCAATACCAATTCCAAGCCTTCAAAGATGACGCTCGGCGGCGGCTTGCCCAGGGAAATGTAGCCGGCTCATTGCCCCGCGCTCTAGAACTTTAACCGTCTCAAAAATGTAGGCACATCGAGATCGCGTTCGGCTTGCCCGGCGGGCTCCGCGAACACCGACGGCGCCGTTTGCGCACCAGGCTGCGCCTGCTTGATCGCACCGCCCGAGCCTTCGCTAAAGTCGCCCGCATAGTCTCTTGGCGGCGCCTTGCGCTGCGATTCAACATTCATCGCATCGAACCGCGCCTCCACCTCTCCGCTTGCATGCTCCATCCCAAAATTGTTGGCGAACTCTTCGGACGTCCGATCCGGCGGAGCTGCCACTGTCACCGTGGTTGCCACGCCCGGTGCAGCCGCTGCGAAAAAAAATCCGTTCTCCGCGTTCTCTCCTGCTTCTTCCTCTTCCTCGCTTTGGAAGCGCGCCGTCCGCGCGGCGGGCTCCGGATCGCTTTCCCGCATCCAGTTATTCGTCGCCACCACTGGCACTGAAACCACCGGCGCTTCCTCCACATTCAACATGCGCGCGCGCCGCTCCGGCATCTGATCGCGGAAACCGGTGGCGATCACGGTAATCTTCACCTCTTCGCCCATCTTCTCGTCCAGCACCGCGCCGAAGATGATGTTGGCATCTTCGTGTGCGGCAGTCTGAATCAGCGACGATGCTGCGTTCACTTCGGAGAGTTTCAGCGAGCTCGAACCCGTAATGTTAATCAGGATGCCGCGCGCCCCATCAATCGCTCCCGCCTCCAGCAGCGGTGAAGCCATGGCCGCCTGGGCAGCTTCGATGGCGCGGTTCTCTCCCGTGCGCACCGCCGTGCCCATCACCGCGTGCCCCATCCCCGCCATGGTCGTCTTCACATCGGCAAAGTCGCGGTTGATGATGCCCGGAATGGTAATGATGTCGCTGATCCCCTGCACGCCCTGCCGCAGTACATCGTCGGCAATACGGAAACTCTCAAAGAATCCCGCATCCATGGCGACCGCCAGCAGCTTTTCATTGGGTATCACGATCATCGTATCAACGCTTTCAATCAATTCCTTCAGGCCGCGCTCGGCTTGCATCAGGCGGCGCTTGCCCTCGAACGCAAACGGCCGCGTCACCACAGCCACGGTCAGAATCCCCATCTCGCTGGCCAGCGATGCAATCACCGGCGCGGCCCCTGTTCCCGTGCCGCCGCCCAGTCCCGCCGTAACGAAAACCATGTCTGCGCCTTCCAGCGCCTCGATAATCTTTTCCGAGTCTTCCAGCGCCGCTCGCCGCCCAACGTCAGGATTCGATCCCGCTCCCAGCCCCGAAGTGAGCCGTACTCCGAGTTGCAGCTTCACGGGCGCCTGCGACAGCTTCAGCGCCTGCACATCGGTGTTGGCGGTGATAAAGTCCACGCCTTCCATGTCGGCCTGGATCATGCGGTTCACTGCGTTGCTGCCGCCGCCGCCCACCCCGATCACCTTGATGTTCGCGCTGCGCATCGTCTCGTCGTGAAATTGAATGCGCATCTCTCCGGCTTCATTCTTCTGCTGTTCCATTGGGGCTTCACCCTCCTCGGCTCAGGTATTTCGATCCATCATTCCCGCTCAGCGTTCCAAACTAACTGCAGGTTTCGTACCCCACATTCCTAATTAATACTCCCGATTCCCTCGTCCCTGCCTCTTAAAAACTCGCCGCGAACATCGCGCGCAGCCTCGCCCGCAAACTATGGTCTTCGCTGGCACGCGTCAATCTTGTCCGATGTGCGTAAAGAACCATACCGATGGCCACCGCATACGCAGGATGGTTCAGCTCCGAAGGCATGTGAGACAGGCGTACGGGAAGACCAACCCGCGCCGGCACCCGCAACTGGCTCTCAGTCACGTCCAGCATGCCGGCCAGCGTGGATCCGCCGCCGGTTAGCACGCAACCCGCGCCGAGAGCTTCCACCACGCCGCCGTAACGCAGGCTCTCTTTCACGTAATACATAAGCTCTCTAGCGCGAGGCTCCAGAATCTCAGCAATCGTGCGCAGCGGTAAAGTGGCTGCGGCGCCCTGCGAGTTGGTGATCTCGATCGTGGCCTGTTGCGGCACCGCGGTCACTACCGCATTTCCATACGCCCGCTTGATCTCCTCAGCCTGCGCCACCGGCATCTGCAGCCCGATTGCCAGATCATTCGTGAAATGCGCTCCGCCGATTGGTACTGACGCCGTATACGCCACTGCGCCCTCGAAGAACACCGCTAGATCGCTGGAGTGCGCACCAATGTCGAGCAGGCACACGCCCAACTCGCGCTCGTCGGCTGAAAGCGTGCACTCGGCGGCAGCCAGCGGCTCCAGCACCGCCTCGGTAACCTCAAGCCCGGCGCGGTTCGCGCAGGTAACCGTGCTTTGCAGCGCGCTGCCGGAGCAGGTGGCAATATGCAGTTCCACCTCCAGCTTCGCTCCCACCATTCCCACCGGATCGAAGATGCCCGGCTGCTCGTCCAGAATGAACTGCCGCGGAAGCAAATGCACAATCTCGCGGTCTGGCGGCCGCTCAATGGCGCGCGCCCGATCCACGGCGGCACGCACATCCTCGTGCGTAATCTCGCGCAATCCCCGGCTCAACTGGAATCCGCCGTTGGTATTCAGCCCGCGAATGTGCGGTCCGCCCACGCCCACCGCGCACTCGTCAATATTTACGCGGGCCACGCGCTCCGCCTGCTCGTTGGCTGCACGCGCCGCCTTCGCCGCCGGCCCCAGCTCCGCAATCAGCCCCTTGCGCATTCCGGCCGACTCCACCGCGCCGTGCCCGCGATAGCGCAGCACTCCCTCATTCACATCGGCAGCCAGCACCCGCGTCCACGCGCTGCCAATGTCGAGCACCACAATCAGGTTGTCCTGCTTCTGTGCCATTCTGCTCACCCGCCCTGCATTACGCCCGCAGCCGGGCGGGATGTCGGAATTTGTTTCCGCTTGGTCGTGCTCTTCTGCGCGGTCCGCTTTGCTGAAACCGCCCTGTGCTTTTTGTCTTGAACCGGCTTACTCTTCTTTGCCAGCGACCTTTCCCCGGGGGCTTTGGTTTCCGCTTTTTCTTTTCCAACTGCCGCCGTTTTTTCAGCCGCCGGTTTCACATCGCTCCCCGGCGCGCCGCTGCTTTGCGCAGCATCTGCGGCTTCCTTGCCCGAGGCCATATCCAGCACTACCTGGTTGTCGTAACGCAAATCGACTGAGGCCAGGTGCGGATATTGCTGCCGCCACTCCGCGATGTGCGCCTTATATCTCTCGTAGCGCTCCAGAAAATGATCGTCGCCAAAATGTGCCAGAATGTCGGCGCCTTGCTCAGGCATCAGTACGCGCGCGTCTTCGGGATCGGTCAGGTCGATCTCTGAAATCTGCTCCGAGTTGTGCTTTCCGCCTGCGTCCAGCTCTGTCATTAGCCGCAGATAGACCTGCATTCGCTCCTTGCGCGAGGCTGCCGAGTCGCCGGGATCGATGCCCGTCACGACGGGAAACGAGTAATGGCGCTTCGCCATCGTTGCAGCCGACATGCTTAGCAGAACTCCGTTCTCATCCACCAGCCCGATCTGCTGCCCGTGCCGCGTAAACGCCACTGGCTTCCGTTCCACCAACGCCACGCGAATCTGGTTCGGCAGCAAGCGCATCACCGTCGCGCGCTCGACCCAGGGAATCTGTTCCAGTTGTTTGCGCCTCTCGTTCAGGGGAACGAAAAAAATATTACGTCCCACATCTTCGCCGAAGGCGGGCAGTATCTCCGCGCGGCTTACTTCAGTCAACCCGGTAGCCTGAATATTCTCCGTCCCCGCAATGCGGAAACGCGCGTCGCGCTCCAGAAAGTGCTTCGTCATCACGCCGGCAGTCGTCAAGCCAATCAGCGCCACCAGCGCGCCGCTGGCGAGAAACACTCGGCCCGTCTTGCTCGCCGGCCGCCACCAGCTCGTCTTCGGTTTGCCAAAGCGATTGCCCGTCGGGCGCAAAACACCATCGCCGTCCGGATCATCAAACTCCAGCGGCATTCCAGGTCCGCCGCGCCTGTTCGCCGCCGCTGGCCGGAACTGCCCCCGCGAAGACGAGTCCTCCCGCGCGCGCCGCATGCGAATCTCCGCGGGCGGTTCGTCATCCCACAACAGGGGCCGGTTTGTGGTATTCACTTGATTCGTCACGCCTGAGCCGGGTCGTGAGAGTCGCCATTGCAATTCCAGAATTTGTATCCCTCTGATTCGCTTTCGCTAAGTCGCCGAAAAATCAAGGAGCGGCGGCCCAAGTACCAGCTTTCAGCGGTCTCGTAATCCTGGATTTGCCACAGATTTCACTATAGCCCGCGCTCGATTGGGAGTTTTCCGAGAGGCAGAGGGGGTATCTCCGGAGTTACTGGTTGGCCGGACATCCATCTCTTGCTGGGAACCCTGGGCAGTCGAACCGCGGCCCACTGATCACGCCCACTCCAGCGTCTGCACAGATTCCGCCGGCAAGTCGATCTCCAGCGTCTGCCTGCCCAGCACCATTTGCATCTGCCGCGCGTCGCCCCGGTTGGCCAGCACCACCAACATCGTGCCATCGGCATTGCGGAAGCCCGTGTGGCTCACTCCGCTCCCGTCCGGTTGGTCGGCCAAAGCGCCCACAAGCTCTGTCGCAAACACCCGCGCACCGCGCCGCACGTGGCGGCTAAAGTGCGCAAAGGCCCAGTACTGCCCGCTGCGCGTCACCGTGTGCGTGCCATTTTCCACGGTAACAACGCCCCCGCAGTCGAACGGCCCGATGTTCGGCTTGCCCTTTTCGTCCAGCACCAGGTTCCATGCCGTAATCGACCGCGCCCAGTTGTTCGCGATGCCGTTGAACGTTGCCGCCCACTTGCTCCAGTCGGTCTGGTAATCGGGATCCGTAATCTGCGGGCCGCCCTCGGTCCAGTAGGCGTTCTTTTGCGGGAAGGCGTCATGCACGCGAGTCATCGCTACGGCTTCGCCCGCATAACCATGCCATGCGACGCCGTCAACGTACTCATATACACCGGCATCGCTCAGCTCGTCGAGTGCCCGGCCCCACAAATTGTAGTTATGGTCCAATATCCAGAGCTTCGTCGGCACGCCGGCCGCGCGCATCGCCGGCCCCAGGTGCTTGCTCACAAACTCCATCTCGTATTCCTGCCCCCACAGGCAAGCCGGCATCCGCCCGTCCTGGGCCGTGTCCACCTCGTTCTGCACAGTCACGGCGTCAATCGGCACGCCCGCGGCCTTGTAGGCGTCAAGAAAGCGCAGAAAGTAGCGCGCGTACGCCGCAAAGTTGCGCTTGAGCATCGATCCGCCCAGCATGGACCCGTTCGCCTTCATCCATCCCGGCGGGCTCCACGGTGACGAAAACAAAAACAGCTCCGTATTGATGCCGCGCGCTTCGCGCAGCACTGGCAGAATGTACTCTTCATCATGCGCGATCGAGAACTTCATCAACTCCGGATCAGGTTCCGCGCTCTCGTCAAAGCTGTAGGCTGTCCTTGAGTAGTCGCTCGATCCGATGCAGGTGCGGCAAACGCTCAGCGCCATCTGGTCCGGCGCAAACAGTTCCCGCATCAGTTGCTCCCGCCCGGCCTTCGGCATCTGGCTTAGCACAAAGCAGGCCGCATCGGTCAATGCCGCGCCAAATCCCAGCATCTCTTGTCGCTCATCAGCCGGATCGAGCATGATTGCGTTCGCCGCAACGTTCCCCGCGGGCTTCCAACTCAGCGGCGCACCACTCTGGTGACGCCGCTCGCCAAACGTGCTCCACACTTTCACTGGGCCGTCGGCCTCAGCCCACGCCGGCGACCTCCCATAGACCGCCAGCGCAGCCGCCGTTGCCGACGCCGCCTTCAAAAATCCTCTGCGTGAACCCTCTTGCATGGAAATCCCTCGAATTGCGGTTTGGGGTCTGCGGATCTTCGCGAACTCGGCAACTCCTGCGCTCGCCAATTCTCACGTCAAATCCGGCGCGAGATTACTTCGCTTCCAGCGCGGCCAGAATCTGCGGCGCCAGTTGGCTCACGCTGCCCGCGCCCAGCGTCAAAATCAGGTCGCCCTCGCGCGCAACCGCCGCAATCGCCCGCACAGCTTCGGCAAACTCCGGTACAAACTCCACACGCGGTCCGCCATTGCCGGTTGCTCCACCATGCGCCGCTTTGATCCGCCCGGCCAGCCGTTCCGCCGTCACCCCGGCGATCGGCTCCTCGCTCGCCGCATAAATCGGCAGCACAATCACCGTGTCCGCATCTCGCAAACGCGCCGCCAAACTCGTCCAGCAGGTCCTTGGTGCGCGTATAACCGGTGCGGCTGGAACACCACGTGCAATCTCCCTTGGCCGCACGCGCGCGCCGCTGCAAGCGTCGCGCGAATCTCCGTGGGATGGTGCCCATAATCGTCCACCACCGTCACGCCGCGCGCCTCCCCGCGATGTTGAAAGCGCCGGTCCACGCCGCGAAAACTGGCTGATCCCCTCGGCAATTTTCTCGGCGCGATACCTCAAGCTGCCGCGCAATCGCCACCGCCGCCGTCGCATTCAGCACGTTGTGCCGCCCCGGCACATGCAGCGCGAATGGCCCCAGCGGTCCATCCACGGTGTGCACCCGGAACCGCGAAAAGCAACCTCCCTGCCCTGCTCCCAGCCCCGCGCCCTGTCCCGCCCCAAGCATCTCCACCCGGAAATCCGCCTCGGCCGCCACTCCATACGTAAACACGCGCCGCCGCACCCGCGGCAAAATTCCCTTCAGCAGCGCATTGTCCACGCACGCCGTCACCGCGCCGTAAAACGGCACGCGGTCCATGAAGTCCACAAACGCGCGCTCCACGTCGGCCATGTCGTGGTAGCAGTCCATGTGCTCGCGGTCCAGATTCGTCACCACCGCCAGAATCGGCGACAGCTTCAGAAACGACCGATCGCTCTCATCCGCCTCAGCCACCAGGTACTGCGAAGTTCCCAGCCGCGCATTCGAGCCCAGCGCGTCCACGCGCCCGCCCACCACAACCGTCGGATCGAGTCCGCCCGCCGCCAGCACCGCTGCCACCATCGATGTTGTCGTTGTCTTGCCGTGCATGCCGGCAATCGCGATGCCGTACTTCAGCCGCATCAGCTCGGCCAGCATCTCCGCCCGCTGGATCACGGGAATCTTGCGCGCGTGTGCCTCCAGCACCTCGGGGTTGCTCGCGCCCACCGCCGAGCTGGTCACCACCACTGTCGCGCCGGCCACGTTCGCCGCATGTGGCCCTCGTAAACCGTCGCGCCCAGTTGCGCCAGCCGGTCCGTCACCGCGCTGCGCTGCAAATCGGATCCTGACACCTTCATACCCAGGTTCAGCAGAATCTCGGCAATCCCGCTCATGCCGATCCCGCCGATGCCGATGAAGTGCGCGTGCTGCGAAGTAGCAAACATTTCAGGTGAAGAATCAGGGTAACAGAGACAGGCGAAAAGCTTTCAGCTTCATGCCTCTGACTTCCTGCTGTTCGTAACTCTGATTGGCTATTTCCGCGTTTTGCGG
This sequence comes from uncultured Acidobacteriaceae bacterium, assembly GCA_963841095.1. Lineage (GTDB taxonomy): Bacteria > Acidobacteriota > Terriglobia > Terriglobales > Acidobacteriaceae > Telmatobacter. Next base: position 126,476 of record CAWJBE010000015.1, on the reverse strand, counting down.
TTGGCCTTGCGTTGGGTTTTGCTGCGAATGCTGGCGATGCGCCGAAAGGCTAGCGGCTAGAGGCTGGGAGCTTCCATCACTCCGGCAAGCTGTACTCAAGTTCGTACTCATGCTTTCCGTTCTCAATGCGAATCGTGAACGTCCCTTCGATCCCTTTCAATTCGCCCGTCCCCGATCCAGGCACCACGATCACCTGCATCTTCGGCCCGTTTCCATCCATGGTGGCAAAGTGCTGCAGTGCGAAGCCGCCCTGCTTCCCGTCGAGCGTACCCGTCACCACTTCAATCGCAACATAACCCGCCGCTCCCTGCTTAGGATCGCCGCCCGTGAACATCTCGCCCTTCGTCGTCGCTTCAAGATCGCCGTGAATCACCTTGTCGATCGAAAAGCGTCCCACCCCGTCAGCGGGCGCAGGCGTCAGCGGATGAATATCGACGGTGAATGTGCCGTGAGCATCGTGCATCGGGATCTCCTTCATCTGTGAAGCGGATTGCGCTGCATCAATGCCAGCCCGGGCAGCGCCGGAATCATCGGCGCCATCAATCGCATTTCAGAATATCGCCTCGGGCCAGGTGTGAGCCGATTCCGTAACGCTTGAAAAGTTGCGCCTTTTTATTTTCATTCACTATCCGCAACCTTTCGATCCGCCTGTGTTTGCACAATGCAGAACCGGCAAGCTAGGGAGCGGCAGGAACCAGGCTCCAGGGTGGTGGCGAACCGGAGTGAAAGCCCGGGCGGCCCGCAACATCGGCCGCCTGGAAATGGAGGGATTATGAACATCATGAAGAAATGGATCTTGGGAACGGCTTTGGCAGTTGGAACTTTTGCTTTGGGCGCAGCGCCCGCTCAGGCGGCTCGAATCGGGGTCTACATCGGCGCATCGGCCTACGTTCCACCTTGCCCTGGACCGGGTTATGTATGGGTGGATGGCTACTACTCCAACGGCTACTGGGTGCCGGGCTACTGGAACTTCGCCGGCGTCGGCTTTGGCGGCCCCATCCTTCGCGGCCGCGTGGTGATCGGCCGCGGCCCGGCCTTCTACCACCGCGACTTCGACCGGCATGTCGCCCCCGAACACTTCCGCAGGTAGCTCCTCCTTCTGCTTCCTGCACCATGCGGCCTCTCCTTGCTTGAGGGGCCGCTTTTTTCTGTGTCTTTTCGCCCTTTGGCGCGTCCCATAACTGGTAGTGAGGTTACCGCTGCGCTCAGCGATTTTATGAGCCACTATATTGATGAAATCGCGCAAGTTGTCGCTCCCCAGGCTCCGTTGACCAATTCTTTCATCGGACCGCAACAAAAGAGCGAAAACGCTGTTTAACAAGTTGTAAGCCGGCCGCAAGATGAATGAGACAACGGCCAGGTGGTGCTGAACCTGGAGGAAACTCCAGTTCCAAGTCCAGCAAAGCTCGGACCGGGCAGCACAAGGGAGGGAGTTATGAAGAAGCTCCACTTAATGATTTTGGCTTTGCTTGTCGTTCTGCCCTTCGCCGTCAAGGCGAATGCCCAGGTAGCGGTCGGGATCGGCGTCGGCCCCGCAGTGGTTGATCCCGGATATTACGGTGGTTATTACGGTCCGCCCGATTGCGAATGGGGCTACTACGCCTATTACCCCTATGCTTGCGCGCCTTACGGCTATTACAGTCCTGCCTGGTTCGACGGCGGCTTCTTTATCGGCGCTGGTCCCTGGTACGGATGGGGCCGTCGCGGCTGGGGCGGTTATGGCTATCGTGGCGGCTACGGATACCGCGGCGGATACGGCTACGGTCGTGGCGGATACGCCTATGGCGGACGCGGCGTCTATAACGGTCGCGGCTATGCAGGCGGTGTTGCTCGCGGATATGCCGGTGGTGGGGCAGCTCGCGGTTACGCTGGCGGCGGAGCCCGCGGTTACGCCGGTGGTGGCGTAGCGCGAGGATATGCTGGCGGTGGCGCACGCGGCGGCTTTAGTGGCGGCGCGCGTGGTGGCTTCAGTGGTGGCGGCGGCTTTCATGGCGGAGGCGGCGGTGGCTTCCACGGTGGTGGTGGCGGTGGCCACGGAGGCGGCGGCGGACGCCGGTAACCCTCCGGTTGGTTCACAAAAAGGCCCGCTTGCTTCGGCAGGCGGGCCTTTTTTTACCGGCGCACGTTCTCAGGTTTGTCCCTCCTTGGCGCGTCTTTGATTTCGCCTGAAGGCCGCACCATCGATTCACGGACATGCCGCCGGGTTGCCCCATCCTTTCCACAGTTTTTGCGGAAAAGGCGGAAAACCGGACCTCCGCCCGCCCCCTGTTCTCTATTCTCTGTTCTCTCCAGTACCTGCGGACAGTTCCGCATGCTGCGCCGCCCAAACCCACCGCGCATTTTTTCAGGCATGCAACAGCAACAGGCGGGAACACATCACATAGTAGACAGAAGCCGCCGTGGTTTCCTACGGGTAAAACTGCGGCGATCCAAAAATAAAGAGGCAACGCCCATGGCACACGAGCTACTCGAAAAGCAGGCAACGGTCGATGACATTCTCCACGAAGTCTCCCGCATCAAGGCGATCGTGACCGATGCCGTAGATGATGGCGTTCAATCGGCATTCCGTGCCATGAAACAGGGCCGGGATGTAACCGAAGACGTAATTCACGACGCCCGTTACGCAATTAAGCGGAACCCTCTTCAGGCAGCGGGCATTCTCCTTGCCGCAGGTATTTTCCTGGGCAGCCTCGTCACCCTCATCACCTGGCGGCGCGACTGAAAAGGTCGGGATGCCCTGGCCCTGTGCGAAGTCTGCGCATCCGTACCGGCAAAAATGGGGTTTTCCCAGTACCTCGACCCCTGACGATTGTTCCCTATTCCCTGTCCTTTCCCAACTCCGCCAGCCGATCCGCAATCCGCTCTGCGGCGTCGGCATGTGCCTGCGTTCTCGCCGCGGCGCCCATCGCTGCCAGTTTCTCGGGATGCTTTAACAAACTTCGTGAGCGTATCCAGCAGTTTTCCCTGAACGTCCAGGTCTGTCTCCTCCAGCATCACCGCCGCTCCAGCCGCCACCATTGCTTCAGCGTTCCGGCGCTGGTGCGCATCGGTTGCCGCGGCAAACGGAACCAGCAGGGCCGGCTTGCCCGCTGCTGCTTCCTCGGCCACGGTCGACGCTCCACTGCGCGACATCAGCAGATTCGCTCGCGCAAACTGCGCTGCCATATCGCTCAAAAATGGCCGCACCTCCCAGCGCTTGCCATCGGCTCCACTCGCTTCATAGCCTTCCCGTGTCGCTTCCAAGTTGCGCAGTCCGCTCTGGTGCAAAATCGTCAGTCCCGGCACCGCATCCAGCAGCGCAGCAATCAGACTCGGCAAATGTGTATTGAAAATCCGCGCGCCCTGCGAGCCGCCAAAGACCAATAGGTGCGGCGCGCCGCTCGGCGGCCCCATAGCGTCCCCGATTTTGTCATTGATCGCGAAAAACTCCGGCCGCACCGGAACGCCGGTGACTTCAGCCTTGCGGAACCACTTGGCTGCCGCGGGAAAATTGATCGCCGCCGCCTGCACCCGCTTGCCCACCAGCCGGTTCGCCAGCCCTGGCATGGCATTCGGCTCAAAGGCCATCGCGGGAATCTTCATCCATAGCGCCGCCGCCATCGCCGGGCCTGAAGCATATCCGCCCACGCCCAGCACCGCGCCCGGCCGAAATTCGCGCATCATCCGCTTGCACGCGCTCACGCTTCCCGGCAAATCCAGCACCGTCCGCAGCCGGGTCATCAGCGAAACACTTTTGAGCGGACCCACCTCGATCAGCCGCAGCTCGAACCCCGCCTCCGGAATCAGCCGCGTCTCCAGACCCCGCGCCGTTCCGACAAAAACAACCTGCGCCCCATGACGCTTCACCAGCTCGCGCGCCACCGCCAGGGCAGGAAAAACATGCCCGCCCGTCCCGCCGCCGGCAATAAGGATTCGCAGTTCCGCCATGCCCCAAGCCTTGCTAACCTCAGCTCGTAGTCCCCACAGATCTGTTCCCTGTTCCCTTGTTCCCTGCTTTATTCCGCTTGTCGCGAAATATTCAGCAAAATCCCAATCGACGCCAGCGTGCAAAACAGTGACGTCCCTCCGTGCGAGATCAGCGGCAGCGGTATCCCCTTGTTTGGAACCAGTGACAGCACCACGCTGATGTTGAAGAACGCCTGCAGCAGAATCGTAGTCGTGATGCCGAACGCCGCCAGTCGCGCAAACGGATCGCTGCTCCGGAACGCCGTCCGCAGCCCGCGCACTCCAAACACTATAAAGAGCCCCACAATAAACATCGCCCCAATAAATCCCAGCTCCTCGGCGATGTTGGCGAAGATGAAATCCGTCGAGGCTTCCGGCAGATAAAACAGCTTCTGCATCCCTTCCATATAGCCGCGCCCGGTCAGGCCGCCCGTACCCACAGCAATCAGCGATTGGTAAATGTGGTAGCCCGCGCCCTGCGGATCGGCCTCGGGATTAAGAAACACCAGGAGCCGCTCGCGGCGCCACGGCACCCAAAGCAGCAGCGCGGCCAGCACTGGCAATGCCGCGCACGCGGCGCCAACCAGGTACTTCCACTCCATTCCCGCCAGCATCAGCATCATCGCGGCCACGCCCGCCAGCACCAGCGCCGTGCCCAGGTCCGGCTGTCCCACCACCAGCACCACAAATACCACCGGGATCAGCGCCGCGGGCAGGAGCGTATGCCGCCAGTCGCGCATTTCGCCCAGCCGATTGTGCAGATACCACGCCAGAAACAGCACCAGCACCGGCTTGGCGATCTCTGACGGCTGGAAAGTGAAAAAATTGCCGAAGCGAATCCAGCGATGCGTGTGATGCGAGCCGGGCATCAGAAAAACCAGCACCAGCAGCACCGTGGTGATGCACAAGGCCGGATAGATGAATCGCGGTGAGTTGTACCGGCTCACATCCACATGCATCAGCACCAGCAGAGTCAACACTCCCAGCAGCGCCCAAATGCCTTGCGTAAAAACGAACGTATAAGCCGAGTGATATCGCTCCTGATCCACAACCGCTGAAGCAGAAAAAACCATCGCCAGGCCGGTCACAACCAGCACCAGCGTGGTAAAAAACAGCCACTTGTCTACGCCAACTCGCTTTGCCATACCCGCCTATACGTTTAGCTTTGCTTTCCAATCTTTCTGTTCCGCCACAAGCTGCTTGAAGATGCGCCCCCGCTCCTCGTAATTCTCAAACTGATCGAAGCTCGAGCAGGCCGGCGCCAGCACCACCACTTCGCCGGGCCGCGCCGCTGCCGCCGCGGCGCTCACTGCTTTGTCCAGCGTCTTGCACGATTGAATCGGTACCACCCCGTGCAACTCCGCTTCGATTCTGCCCGCTGCCGTCCCAATTGTGTAGATCGCGTGGACGCGCTTGCGAATCAGCGGCTCGAGCGGCGCGTAGGGAGCGCCTTTGTCCTTGCCGCCGAGAATCAGGTGAATGCCTCCAGGAAACGCCGCAATCGCCTTCTCGGTTGCATCCACATTAGTGGCCTTCGAGTCGTTGTAGTACTCCACTCCATTGATTGTTGCAACATACTCCAGCCGGTGCTCCACAGCCTGAAATCGCACCACGGCTCGCGCAATCGCCTCGCCCGGCACTCCCGCCAATCGTGCGGCGCACACTGCTGCCAGCACGTTCTCCACGTTATGCGCGCCCTTCAGCGGAATCTTGCCGAGTGGCATAATCGCCTCAATCTTCGCTCCCACCGCGGAGCGATAAACGACCCGCCCATCCTGCGCCCACGCTCCCTGGTTCACTTCATGTTCGGTTGAAAACCAGTACACCGTCCCGCGCGCCCGCGCCGCCGCCTCCGCTGCTCGCGCGTTGCCGGCATTCAGCACCACGTTGTCGCTCGCGCCCTGCTTGGCAAAGATGCGTTCCTTGGCCATCGCGTAGTTCTCAAATGTGCCGTGACGGTCCAGGTGATCGGGCGTGATGTTCAGAATTACCGCAATGGTCGGATGAAACTCCTCCGTGCTCTCCAACTGAAAACTCGACACCTCCAGCACCAACCACGTCTCGTCCGTGCTCTGGTCGATCAGCCCCACCACTGGCACGCCGATATTGCCTGCCACCAGCGTCGCAATGCCCGCCCCTTTCAGAATCTCGCCTGCCAGTGCCGTCGTCGTCGTCTTCCCGTTCGATCCCGTGATCGCCAGAATCCTGCCCTTCAGAAAGCGCGCCGCCAGCTCCAACTCCCCAATCACCGGGCGCCCCAAACTTCTGGCCTGCACCAGCTCCGGCGTATCCAGCGGCACTCCGGGGCTCACCACAATCAGGTCCTGCCGGCGAAACGTCAGCAGCCCATGCCCGCCGGCCTCCACCATAATTCCCTCTTCCAGCAGCGCGGGAATCTCCTTGGCCAGCGACTCTGCCGAACGGATGTCTGAAACCGTCACCTGCGCGCCCCTGCGCCGCAAAAACAGTGCCGCCGCGAGCCCTGACTTTCCCAGGCCCACAACCAGAACTTTTTTGCCCTTCAACTCCATCATTGGGATCGTTCCTTAAACCCGCTGCGGAAAAACCTGGTTGCTTTGAAAGGGCACGATTTTAATCGTGCCGTAAACTTCGCAAAATAACAGCGGCTTTAGCCGCTGAGGGACGGTTTCCTTCCCTTGACGGCTTTACCGCGGCTTATGAAACCCGCCGCGACAACTTCATTGTGCACCGCGCACCACACGCCGCGCTCTCGCGCTAGCGCAATTTCAGCGTTGTGAGTGCAAACAATGCAAACACCAGCGCGCCGATCCAGAAGCGAACAATCACCTTCGACTCGCTCCAGCCCAACTGCTCAAAATGGTGATGCAGCGGCGCCATCTTGAAAATTCGCTTCTTGCGCAGCTTGTAGCTGCCCACCTGCAGCAGCACTGACAGCGCCTCCACCACAAAAATGCCGCCGATAAACGGCAGCAGCAGCTCCTGCCGGATAATGATCGCCACCGTGCCGATGGCCCCGCCCAGCGCCAATGAGCCCACGTCGCCCATAAAGATCTCCGCCGGGTGCGCGTTATACCAGAGAAATCCAATCGACGCGCCCACCATCGACCCGCAAAACACCGTCAGCTCGCCCACCATCGGCATCCGCTGCAGCTCAAGATAATCGGCAAACACCACGTGCCCCGTGATGTACGTCAGCACCGCCAGCGCGCCGGCCGCAATAATCGTGCACCCAATCGCCAGCCCGTCCAGCCCGTCGGTCAGGTTCACTGCATTCGTCGAGCCCACAAGAATCAGCACCACCCACAGCACAAATGGCACAAAAGCAAAAAGCGCCATGTGCGGAATCGTGCTCGGCCACGCGTGCCACAGCAAGTCCGGCCGCAGGCTCTTGATAAACGGCACCGAAAGCCGCGTCGAAAACATCTGGAACTGGTCCAGCACCACCAGCGCCGCCGCTACCAGAACTCCGGCCAACCCCTGCAACAGCAGTTTGGCCCGCACCGTCAGACCCAAATTACGCCGCTGAACCACCTTGATATAGTCATCGGCAAATCCAATGGCGCCGAACGCGAACGTCGAAAATACCGTGATCCACACAAACGGATTGCCTGGGTCGGACCACAGCACCGTCGGCAGCAGGATCGCGATGCAGATCAGCACCCCGCCCATCGTCGGCGTCCCTGTTTTCTTCAGGTGCGACTGCGGCCCGTCCTCGCGCACAAACTGCCCGATCTGAAACTCCCGCAGCTTCTGGATCACGTAAGGTCCGATGAATAGCGCAATCAGCAGCGCTGTCAGCGACGCAAACGCAGTGCGAAACGTCAGGTAGCGGAAGATCCGGAACGGGTGAAAGAACGGAAACAGCTTTTCGTACAACAGCCAGTAAAGCAATGATCCTCCGAGCTTCAATGAGGCGGTTTTCAGGATGATTTTACAGGGATCGGGGCGCGCAGCCTTGCCGCAAACGCGGTTTCGCAACGCCGGCGACTCCGTCGTGTCAACAACGCCGCCCCTCATTCAGGCCTTACAATTTTCAATGGATCGTTAGAGAGGATGGATTTACAGTGAAACGGCTTTCCACTCGCACGTCGGTGTCAGAGATCGGTCTCTTGTCCCACGCAATTCAATCAGTGCTGCCCGTATGCGCTCTGTTGCTTTTTGCCGCAGCATCCCTCGCGCAACCCTCTGCAACCTCTGGCCCGGCCGCCAGCGTCAATCCAATTATCGGCACCGGCGACGGTCCCGGAGGCGGCATCAATCTCTTCCCCGGCCCCGCAATGCCTTTCGGCATGGTCCAGCTCAGCCCCGATACTGAAGGCCACGGCTACGGCTATCACTACGGTCAGTTCGATATTCAGGGCTTCAGCATGACGCACATGAGTGGCCCCGGCTGCACCAACGAGGGCGAAGTCTTCTTCACAGCGACCACCGGCCCAATCCACACCATCACCAGCGATTTCGAATCGCCTTACTCCCATACGATGGAGACCGCCGCCCCCGGTTATTACCAGGTCAACCTCTTGCGTTGGGACATCGACGCGCAGTTGAGCGCCACCGACCGCACCGGGACTGCGCAGTTCACATTCCCCGCCGGTGCGCCCGCCAACATTCTTTTGCCCATCAGCCGCACGCTCAACTTCACCACCGGTGCATCGGTTCAGATTGTTGGCGATCGCCAGCTTCAAGGCTACGTTGAAAACCGCGCCTTCTGCGGCAATCATCAAACCTACAAAGTCTACTTCGTCATTGAATTCAGCCGGCCGTTCTCGCAGTTTGGCACGTGGAGTGACACTTCCTCTCGCGGCCCCGATGCCATCGAAGCAGGCAGCCGCACCGCCACCCAGTCAGACACGGCTCCATGGGTCGGCGCATACGCCACATGGCCCTCCCAATCGCATCCCCAAACCGTCACCGCAAAAATCGGCATCTCTTACGTCGATCTCGATGGCGCCAAGAACAATCTCAAGGTCGAGTCTGAAGGGAAAGACTTCTCCACCATCCGAAGCGAAGCATCCGCCGCGTGGAACAAGTCTCTCAGCACGCTTGAAGTCTCCGGAGGCAGCACAGCCGACCGCACCGTCTTTTACACCGCGCTCTATCACAGCCTCTTGATGCCCAGCATCTTCAGCGATGCCGACGGTCGCTATCTAGGCTTTGACGCCAAGATCCATCAGGTCGAGCAGGGCCATCTCATCTACGCCAACTACTCCGGCTGGGACATCTATCGCAGCGAAATGCCGCTGCTCGCCATGATCGAGCCGCGCCGCATGGAAGACATGGCGCAATCCGTCGTGCTCATGTATCAACAGGGCGGCTGGATCGACCGCTGGCCGCAGATGAATCTCTATACCAACGTGATGGCGGGCAGTCCGCTCACTGTCTCTCTGGCCTCGGCATGGCTCAACGGCCTGCACGGATTCGATATGAAATCCGCGTGGGAAGGAATGCTGAAAGACGCAACCGAAGCTCCGCCGCCCGGCCATCCCTACAAGGGCGAAGACGGCATCGACTGGATCAACAAGCTCCACTATGTGCCCAACGACAAAATCCCCTACGGCTCCGTCTCGCAGATTCAGGAAGACGCCGTCGCCTATGCGTCTCTCTATCGCCTGGCGCTCGCCTTGGGCAAAACCGACGAAGCCAAAACCCTCTACGATCGCGCTATCTACGAGCGCAACGTCTTCAACACCCAAGATCGCTTCTTCCGGCCCCGCGACGCCGATGGCTCATGGGTTCCCGACTTCGATCCGGCGCAAAATGGCCGCGGATTCATTGAAGGCTCTGGCTGGCACTATCAATGGCTCGCGCCCGCTGACATGGCCTGGCTCGTCCATGCCATGGGCCCCGATCTCTTCAACCAGCGCCTCACCGAGTACTTCAACTACAAAATCCCCGCATGGTACGCGCAGTATTACAACCCCTACAACGAAACCGATCTCGAAGCGCCGTTCGAGTTCAACTTCTCCGGCCGCCCCTGGGAAACGCAGCGCGTTGTCCGTCGCGTGCTCAGCGAAAACTACACTGCCACGCCCGACGGCATCCCCGGCAACGACGACTGTGGCGAAATGTCCTCCTGGGCTGTGATGAGCATGATGGGCATTTACACCGTCGATCCGGCCAGTCTCGCCTACGAGCTGACCGGACCCGTCTTCCCGAAAGTCGTTCTCCACTTGCACGACCCGTATCCCGGCAAGACGTTCACCATCGAGGCAGCGGGCGCAGCGCCCGATGCGCCGTATATCCAAAGCGTGAAACTGAACGGGCAGGCCCACCAGCAAAACTGGATCTCGTTCCACGACATCGCAGCCGGCGGCACATTGCACTTCACGCTCGGCGCCAGCCCCAATCACGCATGGGGCGCAGCGCCAGCCGATGCTCCGCCGTCGTTAAGTGAAACCGCACCACAATGAAATCGATGAGGCAACCCTCCATTACGCGAGTACTACTTTGCGGCGTCGGCGCGGCGGCTCTCCTCGTCGCGTCCGGCGCGCCCGCATTCGCCGCCCACCCCTCCAAGGCCGACGCAAAACTGGCAAAACAAATCCGCGTCGACGCGTCTCTGCAACACGTCCACCAAATGGCCCTCGACGTCCTGAAGGGCGGCCTCAATGCGGGCAGCGGCTACCACCAGGTTTGGATTCGCGATCTCAACACCTTCATCGAGGTCTCGCTCGAAGTAAATCCGCATGACGAACTCCGCTACGCGCTGCTGATGTTTTTCAAGTTCCAGGGTCCCACCGGCGACATTGTCGACGGTTATCGCGTGCTCGACCCCAACCGCACTGAAAAACCCTATCGCACCACCGGTCTCGCTCCCGGCTTCACCTCCTACAAAAACACCGTCGAGGTCGATCAGGAGTCGTCGCTCGTCCAGGCCGTCTATAAATACGTCGCCATCACCGGCGACCGCTCCATCCTCGGCGAGTCCATCGCCGGCCGCACCGTTCTCGACCGCCTCGGCCTCGCCCTGCACTACCTGCTCACCGAGCGCTTCGACGCAGTGCACGGACTTATATGGAGCGCCACCCGCGCCGACTGGGGCGATGTACAACCGGAAACCAATCCCGGCGTGCTGCTTGACTCGCATTCCCATCGCGCCTTCTCTATCTACGACAACGCCATGCTGCTGATCGCCATCGCCGATTACGTGCAACTCCTCGGCGACTCGCCCGACGCAGCACATTGGCAGAGCGTTCACGACCAGCTCCAGGCCAACACGCTCAAATATCTCTGGGATAAGAAGCGGCACAAATTCATTCCGCATGTTTATCTCGATGGCTCGCCCTTCCCGGCCGACTTCGACGAGAACGCGATCTACTACCACGGCGGAACGGCCGTCGCCATTGAGGCCGGCCTGCTCACGCACAAACAAGTTGCCCAGGCGTTGCGTGACATGGACGGAGACGTGGTCGCGACGCACGCCTCAACCATCGGGCTCACCATGTATCCGGCCTACCCGTTCGGATTCTTCAAGAACCCGGGGATGACCATACCGTACACCTATCAGAACGGCGGCGACTGGACCTGGTTCGGCGGCCGCATGGTCCGCGATCTCATCGCGCAGGGCGACATCGCCGATGCCTATCGCGAAATTCAACCCATGGTCGATCGCGTCCAGCGCGTCAAGGGCTTCTATGAGTGGTGGTCGCCCAGCAATCAACCGCACGGCTCCGCCAACTTCCGCGGCTCCGCAGGCGAGCTCGGCCGCGACATCGAACTCCTCCAGGCCTGGGCCAAAGAGCATTAGCCCGTATAAGGACGACATTTCGCTCGCTGCTGGCGACCCCTCGCACTGATCCTCCACCAACATCGAATGGGTGGGTTGCGTATCCGTACCAATCACGTGCAGTGGTGCCCCATCCAAGCTCTGCTTGGGTGGGAAATCGGGTACCCCCGGTCCCTCGCCTTTGGGGACCGGGGAGGGTGGCTCGTCGCTAGGGTGGGATCTCTCGCTGACTCGCTCATTCATCGGGTGCCCCATGTCTCGATTTTGAGACCTGGGACTGGCAATCGCCCGCCGCGAAATCACTCGGCCGGGTGCCCCACCCTCGCGACGTCTTTGTTCTCGTCGCTAGGGTGGGATTTCTCGCTGACTCGCTCACTCATCGGGTGCCCCATGTCTCGATTTTGAGACCTGGGACTGGCAATCGCCCGCCGCGAAATCACTCGGCCGGGTGCCCCACCCTCGCGACGTCTTTGTTCTCGTCGCTAGGGTGGGATCTCTCGCTGACTCGATCACTCATCGGGTGCCCCATGTCTCGATTTTGAGACGTGGGACTGGCAATCGCCCGCCGCGAAATCACTCGGCCATTCCTTAAACAAGCGCCGCCCACAGACAACAAAAACCCGCAAAAACATGGCTGCGAAACGCCTTTTCGCGCGTTTTAGGCTGCTTTAGCGCGCAATAAACATCGCATCCGGTAATTATGTGTGAACCAAACCCTCGATTCCTAACCTTATGTGGTGTCGTTTGCCCATCATTCGGCACTATTTCAGGTTAAGTTAGCGAAGAATCGTAACCATAAGTGCGAACATTTCGGGGGTAAATGCAACCACTTAAGCGACCATTTCCGCGCCTATCGCAACCACGAAAGCGAACATTTGCAACGCATTACAGCGTCAAACACTCTCAAGATTCCGTCCCCGCCGCTCCGGCCCCAGCGCGCACAGCAAAAACAGCGCCACAATCGCCGCGAGTTCAAACGCCGCCATCGCCCATCCATAGCCAAGTTGCCGCCGCAGCGCAAACTCAATGCCCACAGCCGGAGCGCCGATCAGCATGCCAAGCTGGTACACCACGCCGGGAAACAGGCTCCGCACCGCTGGCGGAGAAAGCTCGTTCAGGTGCGCTGGAATCACGCCAAAGACCCCTTGCACGCCGAACTGCATCACGAAAGCTCCCACCGCCAGTGCCGTGAGCGATGCGCCAAACGCCCACGCCGGCAGCGCTAGCAGGGCCACGCCGAGTGCGGCCATGATGCTCCTTCGCCTCCCGATCTTCTCCGAGAGATGCCCGATCGCCAGCGCGCCCGCGATCGCTCCCACGTTGTAGAAGATCGCCAGGTTCGAAATCCTCACTGCGGAAAACCCATGCACCGTCCGCAAAAAATCCGGGTATAGATCCTGCGACCCGTGCGAGAAACAAGTCATAGCCGTCATCAACGCAACAAGATAGACGAACCCGCCCTTGTGATCCCACACTGCGCGCGCCGCTTCGCCAAATCCGCTTGCCCGATTCTTCTGCCACGCCGGCGGCTCCTCCGCCAGCGCCGTCAGCACCGCAATGGGCGCTGCCAGCAGCAGCCCGCCCAGGAAAACCCACTGCCAGCCAAAGCGCGGCACAACCACCGGCATCACCGCCGCCGCCACCAGGTAGCCGAATGTGTACCCCGCCTGCAGAATCCCGCTGAACAGCCCGCGCCACCGCACCGGCGAGCTCTCAATCACCAGCGACGCTCCAATGCCCCAGTAACCGCCCATGCCCACGCCATAGAGCGCCCGCAAAACCAGAAATGCGTTGTAGCTGGACGCAAACGGCGTCATCGCCGACACGATGGAAAAGAACAGCACGCACGCGATCAGCGGACCTCGCCGCCCATAGCGATCCGCCAGCCCGCCCAGAATCACTGCTCCCAACGGCCGTGTCGCGAGCGTCACCGTGATCGACCACACAATCGCCGCTTTGCTGACTCCAAACCTCGCAGCCAGCGTGTCTACCAGAAAAATCAAAATAAAAAAATAATAAGCATCGAGAACCCACCCCAATATTCCCGACGCGACGGCGAACTCCCATCGCCCTGCGCGCGGCGTCTTCACTGGTCGCTCTTTCAGAAGCGCCTCCGTTACAACCGCGCCAGCGTCAATCCGCCGTCAACCGCGATCACCGCGCCGGTCGCGTAGGGCAGCTCCCCGCGTGCCAGCACGCTCACCGCGCTCGCCACATCGGCTGCCGTTCCCCAGCGCTTCTCCACAAGCAGCCCGCCCTCAATCAGCGCATCGTACTTCCCGCGCACGCCTGCCGTCATCTCGCTCTCGATGATTCCCGGCCTCACCTCGTACACGCCAATCCCAAACTCTGCCAGCCTCACCGCCCACAATCGCGTTGCCATCGCCACGCCCGCTTTTGACAGGCAATACTCGCCACGGTTAACGCTCGCCACGGTCGCCGAGATCGACCCAATATTGATGATGGCGCGATGCGCAGTTCCCACGCTCTCCCGCTGCCGCACCATCCATTGCGCAACCGCCTGCGTCAGAAAATATGGCCCCTTGAGATTGGTCGCCATCACTTCATCGAAGTGCTCCTCGCGCGCCTCCAATATGTCCACGCGCACGCGTGGCGCAATGCCCGCGTTGTTCACCAGCACGTCGAGCCTGCGGAATCGCTCCTCGATCTCCAGCAGCAGCCGCGCTCGCGCTGCACCGTCCGCAACGTCCGCTTGCACATAGATGGCCTGGCCGCCGAGTTCTCGGATGGAATCGAGTCCCGGCTGTGCGTCTTCCTCCGCGCGCCGCCCCGAAATCGCCACAGCGAACCCATCCTTTGCAAGTCTGCGCGCGATGCCCAGCCCAATCCCGCGCGCGCCTCCGGTCACCAGCGCAACTTTGCTCCCTCTCTCCATCGCCATCCTTCCCCGCGATTCGCAGGTGTCTGTTGCTATTCGATTGAGACCCGGAACAAAACTTCCCTAAGCGTGCAGTACTTCACGAGCTCAGGCCTCGAAGAACGTGTAGTACTTCCCTTCTGCCATCCTCTCCGCCAGCAGCATCGCCTCCAGCAGATGATAGTCTCCCCACATGCTCGACTCGCCGCAAGGGATCTTTCTCCCGGCCGGAACGTAATCCCAACCGTTTGGCCGATGGTAAACGCTGTGCAGCAGAATCCCTTCGTGATGTGGATCGGCCGACAAGTACGGTTCTTCAAGCAGTCGCCGCAACACCGTCAATCCCGCCTCCATGTAAACGCCGCCGCCATCGCCCAGCGCGTGTCCAAACCTGATGAGCCCTTGCGCCGCAATGGCGCTCGCAGAGGAGTCCACCGGTTCGTAGTCGTTATAAGGATTCGCCGGCTGTTCCTGCCAATCGCCCAACTGCGCCAGCCCCGGCGCCCCCGTATCCCAATAGCAGATGCCGTCGCTCGCGCTCGCCTGGTTCATGTAGAAATCGCAGGTCGCTTGAGTCGCGCACTCCAAAATCGCGCAAGCATCCGCTTTTTCCGGATTTCCGTCGCTGCCGAATTCGCTCGCCGGCAACGATTGCAGAAACTCAAGCTCTTCGGCAAAGCCCAGCATCGCCCATGCCAATCCTCGTGTCCAAGTGGTGAATGGCGAGTAGCCTTGCTGCGACGACGGGCAGCGAAACGCGCCGCTCGCCGGATTGAAGATCGCCTCGTGCGCGGTGCGCCCTCTTAGATCCCGCGTATCGTAATGGTCACGTCGCTCACCGTAATAGATGTTGAACTGCGCTGAGGTCCGCGCATGTGCGAACACGCGTCCCAGCAGGTTGATGCGATCGTCCTGTTCGCCCAGCAGCGCGTGACCCAGAACGTGCGCCACTCCACACACGCGCAGCGTCCGCATCGTGTCAATAAATAGCGAGTGGCTGCCGTTGAACGAGTAGATATATCCGAGCCCATCGGCAAGACTCGTCCAGCGCGCAGCTTGTACTGCCCCACTCGTCTTCAGCGCCAACTCATAAAAATTCAACTCCCATTCATTGCGCTCGATTCGGCCCGCCAGCATCAGCCGCCGCAGATTTCCGTAAGTTGAGATCATGTTGAAGCCATGATCGTGCACGCCGGTGTGCGTCAGGTGCTCTGCCATGTCGGCGGCAACATGCCGTCGCGCCGTCTCCAGCAGCTCCCGGTCACCACCCATCTCGAAACAAAGCAGTGCGTTGCCATACTGAAAACCCTGTGTCCACTGCGTCCAGCTTCGCGCCGTATATCGTCCTTCCGTTGTAAACACTGGCGCGCAGCCGGGCACATTCCAGCGCCGTTCCAGCCTCAGTGTTTTTTCTGCAGCCAGTTCCACCGCATGCCGTATCGCCGGCAGCAGCTCCTGCGGTGTAATCGTCCTGCTCCCTTTCACGCGCGCCCTTTCTCGCTAAACAAACTTCTCAAACCGTTCAATCACCTGAGTCAATACCGTGTCGGGATCGGAGTCCCACAGTGCGCGGTTGAAAATCTCCACTTCAATCGGACCGTCGTACCCCGCCTGCTCTACGATCTGCCGCAACTTGCGATTATCGATCGCACCATCGCCCATCAGCCCTCGGCCCATCAGCACATCGGGCAGCGGAACCAGCCAATCCGAAACGTGAAAACCAAAAATCCTCCCCGTCGCTTGCTCAATCAACTCCTCAACCCGCGGATCCCACCAGATATGAAATGTATCCAGAATGACTCCAACCTCGCTCGCGTCATAAGGCTTCGCAAGCTCAAGCGCTTGATCGATCGTCACCAGCACCGAGCGCTCCGCGGCGTACATGGGATGCAGCGGCTCCAAACCGATCCGCACTCCGCGCTCCCGCGCATAAGGAACAAGCGCAGCAATTCCATCCGCAACCATCCTGCGCGCCTCGTCAAGACCATTTCCCGCGCATCCTCCGACCACCATCACAAGAGAATCCGCCTTCAACTCTGCCGCCTCATCGGCCGCCCGAAAATTGTCCTCGATATTTTTCCGGCGTTCGTTCTCCGTCTGCGCGGGAAACATGCCCCCACGGCAAACGCTCGTGACGCGCAAACCCGCATCTTTCACGGCGCGCACGCAGTTTCGGAGTCCCGCCTCCTCAATCTTGTGCCGCCACAGTGCAATCGACCCCACGCCGTGGCGTACGCAGCCCTCGACCGCTTCAGCCACGCTCCAGTTGGCGGTCGTAATCTGATTCAGCGAGAGCCTTGCTTTGTCTGCCATATGGATTCGTCACTGTTAACGCGGAACAGTTATTCCGATCTCGACTCCACACCAGAAATCTCGGGAACATCCAGCCATCTTCGTTCACGCCACGACGTCATCGCCAGCTCCGCCAGCTGTACCCCGCGTGCGCCATCCAGAAAGTCGTGCGGGAACGGCGAATTCAACGCGACGTGGCGCAAAAACATCTCCCACTGCACCTTGAACGCGTTGTCAAACTCTGGCTCGTCCGGAACCGCAGTCCAAAGTTCGCGAAATTGAAATGGATTCGGCAAATCAGGATTCCACACCGGCCGCGGCGTATGCGCACGATCCTGCACCTTGCAATCCCGCAGCCCTGCCACCGCACTCCCGTTGGTGCCATCCACGTGCAGGCTCAGAAGCTCATCACGATACACTCGCGTTGTCCACGACGAGTTAATCTGCGCAAAAATCCCGCCCTTCAGCTCAAACATGCCGTACGCCGCGTCTTCGGCCGTGCACTTGTACGTTTTGCCCACCTCGTCCACGCGCTCCGGAATGTGCGTCGCGCCCGTGCAATTCACTGCCTGAACCGTTCCAAATGTGTGGTCGAGAACGTAACGCCAGTGGCAGAACATATCCAGAATGATTCCGCCGTCTTCTTCTTTTTTGTAATTCCACGATGGCCGTTGTGGTGTTTGATCTGTGGCTTCAAATACCCAATATCCAAACTCGCCGCGCACCGAAAGTATGCGCCCAAAGAATCCCGCGGCGATCAGCCGGCGCAACTTGCGAACGCCAGGCAGGAAGAGCTTGTCCTGCACTACGCCGTGCTTCACGCCGGCTTCCTGCGCCGCCCGCGCCAGCGTCATCGCGCTTTCGAACGTCGTCGCCAGCGGCTTCTCGCAGTAGACATGCTTCCCCGCCCCAATCGCATGCAGCGCGTTCTGTTCTCGCAGCCCGGTCGCGCCCGAATCGAAATAAATTGTGTCCTCTGGGTCGCTGAGAGCGCGCGCAAGATCGGTACTCCAGCGCGTCAGCCCATGTGTGCCGGCAATGGCTTTCAGCTTCTCTTCATTCCTGCCCACCAGGATCGGGTCCGGCATCAGTGTGCTGCCGTCATCGAGTTTCACGCCGCCTTGCTTGCGGATCGCCAGAATCGATCGGATCAGGTGCTGATTCAGCCCCATGCGCCCGGTCACGCCGTTCATGATGATTCCCACTCTGCGTTCGCGCATCTCCGCTCCTGGTATGGCTTCCGGCGTATCGACGGAATCCTATCACACCGTTCGCATCGCGGCTAAACGGCCGCCGCACCCTTTAAGCATGAGGCAATGCAAGGCTTAAACAGGCTTCACCCAAAGCACAGGTTGCCGCACAGGAAAGTTGCGGATGATCTCCGCGGTCTTCGGGTCAGGCGGCAGCGTGCGCCACAGCGCAATGTACTTCGGCTCGCGATACGCAAGCCCTGCGAACAGCAGGCTGGGCTGACGATTGGGAAGGTCGTCAAAGTACTCAACGTCGTGCGCGTAAGGCCACTTGCTCTTGTCCTGGATGTAGCGAAACATGAAGTCAACTGCCTTCTTGTACCGGTCGCCGTCAGGCAGCGCGAATTGCCACAGATTATCCGGTGAGTCACCCACCTTCGACGCGATCTTGCAGACCACCGCCAGCATATCCAGATCGAAGAGCGAGTAGCTGTATGGCTTGGTCCTCCCCAGTTCGAGCGGAAAACTGCCGTTGGCCGCCATCTGATCGGGCAAAAGATGGTCGCGGAATCGCTCGCGGCAAAGCGCCATTGCATCTTCATTGCTGGTCAATGCCGCGAACGCCGCTGCCTGCGCCGTCCAGCAAGTGCCGTGATTATTCTTGGCTTTCTCCTCTTCCTGACCGTTCTTTGAAGTTCGCATCCAGTCCAGGTATTCCGCAAACCAGTCGCGCACGCTGGCGAATTCCGCAGCCGTCATCACTCGCGCCGTTTCGATATGCCGCGCCGCCCGCGAAACCTCCACCAGGTGCAACGTATCGATAATTCCCGTGCCGCGGCCCGGCGTCACGCCCCAAATCGCCTGTGCATATTCGAGCGATGGATTCATTCGCGTTGCCGGATCCACAAACCACGCGCGCAGGTGCAGCCCCGCGCGCTCCGCATAACGCTTTTCCCCAGTGATAATCCACGCCGCCGTCAACGCCGGCACAATCAGGCTCAGTCGGATCAGCGCTTCGCGATGATCGTTGAAGTTCTGCGGATCGGAAAATCCATCTCGCCTGATGTAGGGTCCGCTCGGATTCTTAGGGTCCGGCCACCAGTAATCGCCTTCCGAAAAGTAATCGTGTTTTCCGCCCTTGCTGCGTGGCGAAGAGTACGCCGTGATAGTGATCGGCGCTTGCGAAAGATATTCGTTCGCCGCTCGCAGAATCCGATCGTGGTCAATTCGTTCAATCTCAGCCAGCGTGATGAGCGGCGCACCCGCCGAATCCGAAGCGGCGAGTTTAGCAAATGCGCGGGTGCGGGTTGAGACGGCGGCTGCAGCGGCGGTGAGGCAAAAGGCTCGGCGGTTCATCCCATCCACATTCGTTCAAATGGCGGCATTTTGTCCAGTTCTCAAGGCAGCGGCGGCAGCCCGGCCGGCCGGTTGTGATGATACGTTGACCAGCCAAGATAGCGCCCGAGGGCTTCGGCCACAGCAGCCGCGCAGTGGCTGCGGTTCATTGCGGCGTGGTGCTCAAACCCCTTCTGGCAGATCAAATGCATCAGCGCCGGCAGTCCGCGAACCTTCACCACCGCGCGCGTTCCGAATGTCTCCAGCGGATCGTCGGTGAATTCTCCCTCGCCCACGTAGGCAGCGATTTCGCCGGTGAGATCGTCGGTGCTCACACGGCCAAACGTCACCGGACCTGAGTTGGTGCGGCCCTCCAGCGCGCCGAAAGTATTCTCTTCGCCCAGCGTCGTGCCCAGAATCGGCGCCGTCGCAATCCGGATGTCGGGCAGAAAATCCTTGGCCCAGTTGCCGCAATGGAAAAAAACGCACTTCTCCGCATCGCCGCCATAGTTGTTGTTCCAGTCCACCAGCGCGCTGGGCGTGCCGCTCGCAAGCTGCAGTGCATACATGCCCACCACGCCGGCAATGTCCACCTCGCACGCCGAAGGCAGCATCTGCTCGCTCATCATCCACATGATCGTGCACACGTTCACGCCAAAGTTCTTCTGCAGCGAGCTCCAGCACTGGATGGCCGTAGCTGTGATCGAAAGCGAATGCATCCAGTCATCCACCACCAGCGCGAACTTGGCCATGCGCACGATCGCTTCGTCGGGAGCTTTTGAAGCATCGGCATAGGAGCGAATCTGCTCAATGCGCTGCCGCACACGTTGGTCGTCACTCGAAATCTTCGCGGCGCTGCCAAAGACCTCGGAGAGATCGATTGTATTCACCGTAATGCCCGCGGCTTCGAGCAGCTTCTCGCTGAATCGGGTCGTGTTGAAGGCA
The DNA here is from genome assembly GCA_963841095.1 of uncultured Acidobacteriaceae bacterium. GTDB lineage: Bacteria > Acidobacteriota > Terriglobia > Terriglobales > Acidobacteriaceae > Telmatobacter. Next base: position 106,183 of record CAWJBE010000015.1, on the reverse strand, counting down.
TTCGGACGCGCCCCCACCGCGCCGATCCGCACGCGGCTCAATCCGCGAACCACCTTGCAGGTCCTCGTGAACTGCGCAAGGTCTTCGCGAAACCGCTGATCGAAGATCGCCACCGTGTGATCGCGCGTCAGCGAAAACTTGATCCGGTATTGGCGAAGGTTGTTGCACACAGAAATCTTGCCGCAGAAGGCGTCGCGCCGGCGGTCGAGCCCAAACTGATCGAGATCGTCGGGGCACGCCTGCACAAGAACAGGAACGCGGGTATCGGCGAGTCGAATCGAGTCGGCAACCCCCTTTTCGTCGCCGAAATTTGGCAGGCACACCAGGATGCCATCGATGCGGTCGCGATTTCGCCGCAGCAGCTCGCCGCACTTCTGCGCGTCGGCCCATGTTTCCACGGCGCCCAGCTTGCTCTCCTCCGGTGAAAGCCAAACCGGCTCGATGCTGAGCTCGGCGAAGAGCTTCGTCAGATCCCGGCGTGCTTCGGAGATCAGCACATCGGGAAAGAAGTCGCGGTTGCCTACAATCACACCCAGACATGTGGAGTTGGCCATGCTACTTCACCTTACCCTTTCAAAGTTGCGATAGTTGTCCGCATTGCTCTTCGTCACCAGGTCGCAAGGAATGATCTGCAGCTCCGGCTTGCCCGTCGAGCCTGTCTTCAAAAACCTGTCGGCCTCGTCAACGGCAAGCTTCGCGATGAGCACTGCGGGTTGCAGCGCAGTCGCTTGCAGCTCGCCGGTCTTGATCGCTTCAATCGCATCGGGGCTGCCATCGAATCCGGTGATTCGAACATCCTTCATGCCTGCGGATTTCACCGCGGCGGCAGCGCCCAGAGCCATCGTGTCGTTTCCAGCAATGATCCCTGAGATGTTGCTGTGCGCCTCGAGCATGGTTTCCGTTTTCTGGAATGCTTCTTCCTGCGACCAGTTGGCGGATTGCGCCGCAACCAGCTTCAGCGCCGGGTACTTGTCCAGCACAGCGTGAAATCCCCGCGTCCGGATCTGTGCGTTGGTGTCCGATTCCTTTCCAAGCAGCTCCGCGTAGTCTCCCTTTCCACCCATCACCTGCACGAACTCCGCCGCCACCAGCCGCGCCCCCTGATCGTTATCCGAGATAATCTGTGCCTTCGCAATCCCCGTCGCATCGATCTCCCGGTCGATGAGAAACACCGCGATTCCCGCCTTTGTCGCGCGACGTACCGCCGCAATCGATGCGTCCGCGCCCGCGTTATCCAAAATTAGCGCAGCCGCGTTCGACGCGATCGCCGCATCCACCAGATTGTCCTGGTTATAGGCATCATCTTCATGTGCATCCACGCGCACCCGATAACCAATCGCCAGAGCCCGGGCTGCCGCAGCATCGGCTTCGGCCTTGAAATAGGGATTATCTTCCGAAGGAACAATCACGACGATGAGTTTCTTGCGGTTGTCGGCACGATTGCAACCTGCGAACGCAAAAAGGATCGCAGCCATGCAAGCCCACACAGCAAGAACACGACGCCACATTATTCGCCGGCCTCAGAACTCGCAGTTGTCAGAAACGGCAAAATCCTCGCTTGCAATCGCACTTGAAGCTGGTCAAGTCCCACGGCCAGCACGATCACGACTCCCTTGATTACCATTTGCCAGAATTCCGATACGCCTAGCATCACCAGCCCATCGGCAAGAACGCCGATCACGAATGCCCCGATCAGTGATCCGGTAACCGAGCCGCGCCCTCCCATCAGCGATGTTCCGCCCAGCACCACGGCCGCAATCGCGTTAAGCTCGAAGCTTTCGCCAGTAGCCGGATGCGCCGACTCCAACTGCGCCGCAATAATGAGGCCGACCAGCGCCGCGCACAATGCCGAGAAAACATACGTTGCCAGCTTCACCTGGGCCACGCGGATCCCTGCCAGGCGCGCCGCGCGCTCATTGCCGCCAATCGCATAAACGTGGCGTCCAAACGGCGTCTTCGCCGCCACCACCCACGCAATGGCAAAGAGTGCCAACATCATCCAGACGGGAGCCGGAACATGCAGCATGAAGCCCTGGCCGATGGTCAAAAACCCCGTGTTGCCGCGTGCTGCTGTACCGCCGAGTTCGGGAAAAGTCTTTCCATTCGAAATGAGCAACGCGGCCCCGCGAGCAATGTAGAGCGTGCCGAGTGTCGCGATGAACGGTGCAACTCCCGCCTTCGATACCAGCCACCCGTTCAGGGCGCCCACCAATAAGCACGCGCACACGGTCAGCAATACCACGATCGTTACTGGCGGATAATGCACCGTTCCACCGAACCATAAGCCCTGGGTAAGCAGATATCCCGCCACCATGCCGCCCAACCCGGCAATGGAACCTACCGAAAGATCGATGCCCCCGGTGATCACAACAAACGTCATTCCAATCGCGAGCAATGCCGTGATCGCCACATGCTTTGTCAGAATAGACAGGTTGTTAGCTGTCAAAAACTCCGGAGCAAGAACGGAAAAGAGAATGAGCAGCAGCGCCAGCACCAGAATTGCACGCGCGCGAAGCAGGAGCAGAGCACCGCGGGCCGTTGCCCATGCCACGCGCTCAGTTCCAGTGAGGGTGCGAACGGAAGTACTCATGCGGATGCTCCCGTCGCGAAAGATTGCGGCGCCGCAACTCCAGCCGTTGCCGAAACCGAAGGACTTGCCGCCGCAAACAACCTTTCGTCGCTCAGTTCATCGCGCGAGAACTCAGCAGCAATCCTGCCCTGACAAAGCACGAGCACTCGATGCGCCAGCGCGCGGGTCTCTTCAATCTCCGATGAGGTAAAGATGATGCTCAACCCGTTGGCCGCCAGCTCGCCCAATATGCCGTAGATCTCTGACTTCGCGTTCACATCCACGCCGCGCGTGGGTTCGTCCATTAGCAAAACTGCAGGGGAGCACATCAGGCATCGTGCCAGCAGCACTTTTTGTTGATTCCCGCCTGAAAGCGTAGTTACTGGGAGCTCGATGTCGCTCGCCGCGATGTGCAGTTCGCTCACAAGCTGGCGTACACGCTTCGTTTCTTCGTCGCGAGAGACAAAGAATCGCCGCGCCGCGGCCATCACCACATTCTCGCGAATTGAAAGATCGGGGAACAAGCCGTCCCGCTGCCGGTCTTCGGGCATCAGCACAATACCCGCCTTCAATCCGCTTCGCACATTGCCGATCCGAACGTTCTGGCCTTTGAGCGCGATCTGACCTGACGCAATCGGTCGAAGTCCGGCAAGGGCTTCCACCAAATCCGTTCGCCCGGCGCCCAGCAATCCGTAGACTCCCAGAATCTCGCCCTCTCTGAGAGAAAAGCTGACATCGTGCAATGCCGTTTGCGCCGCTTCATCTCCAACGGACCTGGAAAGAGCCAGATCTTTCACCGCGAGTACAGTCGATCTCGTCTGCATTGCTTCCTTCGTTTCGGCGGCATTCGACTCTTTTCGGCCAGACATCCGTTCCACAATCCATTGGCGTGTCACATCGGCGCGCGCCGCTTCGCCCACTTGGCGCCCGGACCGCAGAACGGTAAAACGGTCGCCCAGATGAAGCAGCTCGTGCAAACGGTGCGAAATGTAAATGATCGTAACTCCTGAGCGTTTCAGATCCGCAATCACATCAAAGAGCGACTCCGCCTCTGAAGCGGACAGCGCGGAAGTCGGCTCATCCAGAATCAAAATCCTTGAACCCTCGTCCAGAGCGCGCGCAATTTCGACAACCTGCCTGCAGCCCAGCGATAACCTCCCGGTCTCGGTTGTCACGTCCATCGGCTTGCGCAAGCGGCTAAGCGCAGCAGTCGATCGCCGATCTTCCGCAGGCTGATTCACAAACAGAGCCGCACGACGAAGTTCGCGCCCTGCGAAGACGTTCTCGCTGATATTCAGATTCGTGAGCGCCATCAATTCCTGGTGAACGATCGCGATTCCATGTGCTGAGGCATCGCGCGGCGAATCAAGCGCAATCGGCCGGCCCTCCAGCAAAAGCTGTCCCTCATCCGCCGTCTCCACGCCGGCCAGAATGCGCATCAGCGTGGATTTCCCGGCCCCATTCTCTCCAATCAGCACATTCACCCGGTTCCGATACACGCGGAAGTTGACGCGGTTCAACGCGACAACTCCGGGATAGCGCTTGGTGATATTGCGCGCCTCAAAGATGACGTCCTCCATCACCTCATTCCCCTGGCTCATGCGGCACACTCCGCCCTCAACCGCGCGCGTCTCACCGCCAGTCGCCATGCGCTGCGCAACCGCTCGCGCTCGCCCGCGCCCATCTTCGGGTCGAAGGTCCGCACTGTCCTGGGCAGTGCCGCCAACTCGTCAAGCCCGCCCCACCAGCCGAGCGCCAGACCGCCGAGCATCGCCGCACCGTGCGCCGAGACGTCTTCCTGCGACGACCGATGCACAGGCCGCCCGATCAAGTCGGCCTGCGTCTGCATCAGCGCGTCATTGCGCGTCGCACCCCCATCGGCCAGCAGAACGGGAAGCCTCACCTGCGCTGCATCTTCCATCGCCTCCAAAACATCGGCAACCTGAAATGCAATCGCGTCGACCGCGGCGCGAGCAAGATGCGCAGCCGTATGCGAGCGCTCGAGATTCGCAATCACGCCGCGAGCAGCCGAGTCCCAATGTGGCGCACCAAGCCCGACCATAGCGGGCACCAGAATCATGCCCGCAGAATCGCCAACAGTAGCCGCCAGCGCAGCGGCATCTTCAATCGGATGCGCGAAACCGAGAAACTCGCCAACCCATTGCACCGCCGCTCCACTCATAGCGATGTTTCCTTCGAGCGCGAAGCGTGTTCCATCCCCAGCTGACCACGCAACGGTGCGCGCCAGTTGCTTCGTGTCAGCAACGAGTCTCGGCGTGAGCATCATCAACGAGGATCCGGTTCCGTACGTCGCCTTCACGGTGCCGGCCGCATAACATCCGTGCCCCACGAGCGCGGCGTGTGAGTCGCCGATCATCGCCACAATGGGCACACCGGCAAGCTCGGGAATCGCCGAACATCTCCCAAAGTCACCGCTCGATGGCTTCACCGCAGGCAATGCTACGCGCGGTATTTGAAAAAGATCGAGTAGCTTCGGTTCCCAGTCGAGCGTGGCCAGGTTCAGTAGCGCTGTGCGCGATGCGTTCGTATGATCGGTCGCATGCGCCTGGCCCATAGTCAGGTTGTAAAGCAGCCACGAGTCGACCGTTCCGAGAAGCAGATCGCCTGCTTCCGCCGGCTCCCGAAGTTCGGGCCGTTGCTCAAAGACCCACGCCCACTTAGTTGCAGTGAGCAACGGATCGAGCGGAAGGCCCGTGACAGATTGGATCGCCGAAGCATCTGCCGCAAGCCGCTCGCACACAGCCGCAGACCGGCGGCACTGCCAGCTGATTGCGTTTCCCTCCGGCTCCCCTGCCGCGACATTGTTGGCCCCGCCTCGCCGCCACGTAACCGCAGTCTCCCGCTGATTTGTGATCGCGATTCCTGCGATCTTCGCGCGTCCCTGCCTCGCGTACCGGACACACGCATCGATAACCTGCACCACCGACTGCCACAGCGCGAGCGGGTCCTGTTCAACGAATCCAGCTTGGGGCTGCAGAATCTCAACTGAAGCCGAATTGTGATAGACAGAGCTCCCCTCACGATCGACCAGCAACGCCTTCGTGTTGGTCGTGCCCTGGTCGATCGCAAGAATCCATTCGCTTGTCATCTACCCCTCGGCCTTCATCAACTCCAGCGCCGCCCGCTCGATACCCCCCGCAGTCAGTCCAAAATGTTCCAGCAGAAACTCCGCTGTGCCCGTCGGAGCAAAGGCATCGGGGACACCCAGAATCCGCATCGGCCCGGGATGCTCGACGGCCAGAACCTCGGCAACCGCTCCGCCCAGTCCGCCCGCAGCCAGCGCTTCTTCCGCGGTCACAATCCCGCGCGTCGTACGTGCGGCGTCGACAATCGCTTCGCGGTCTAGCGGCTTCACCGTGCTCATATTCAGCACCCGCGCTGATATGCCGCGCCCTTCGAGTGCCCGCGCCGCGTCGAGCGCCCGGCTCACCATTAGCCCGTTGGCGATCAACGTCACATCCGTGCCCTCGCGAAGACGAACCGCTTTGCCTAACTTGAATTCGTAATCGTCGCCATGCACGCGCGGCACCGGCACGCGCGCAATACGCAAATACATCGGCCCTTCATGGACGAGCGAGTAGTGCATCGCCGCCGCGGTCTCTATTGGATCAGCCGGCACGATCACCGTGAGATTGGGAATTACTCGCATCCACGCGAGATCTTCGATGGAGTGGTGCGTCGGCCCCAGTTGTCCGTATGCCATCCCCGGCGACATCGCGCACAACTTTACGTTTGCCTTTGAGTAGGCAAGATCCACCTTGATCTGCTCCATACCGCGTGCCGTCAGGAAGCATGCCGCGCCGCAAACATACGGCACCATTCCGCCGTTGGCCAGTCCCGCGCCAACTCCCACCATGTTCTGCTCCGCAATGCCTACGTTCACAAAGCGGTCGGGAAATCTCGTTTTGAAATTCTTGAGCTTTGCCGACGACAGCGAGTCGTTGGCCACCGCGCACACACGCACATCGGCGGCGGCCATCGCTTCCAGCGCGCTCATATACGCCTCGCGGCAGTCAAAGAGCTGCGGCGTTGTTGCCGTTGATGTAGCGCTGCTCACCACGCTACCTCCACGCCAAGTTCAGCGGCCGCAGTCGCAAGTTGCTCACTCGTAGGCACGCCGTGATGCCACGCCGGCTGATTCTCCGCAAAGGAAACGCCTTTGCCTTTGATCGTCCTCGCAATCAAGCAGGTAGGTTTGCCTCGCTCCAGCGGCAAGTGAGACAAGCGCTCAAATAATGCCGTAGTCGAGTGCCCGTCGATCTCCTCGACTGCGAACCCGAACGCCGCGAATCGCGCCGCCAGCGGCTCCATGCGAATCGTGTTCTCGGTAAAGTCGCCCTGCTGGATGCGGTTGCGGTCCACGATCACGGTGAGATTATCGAGACCGTACTGCTGCGCCGTCATCGCTGCCTCCCAGTTGGAGCCCTCCTGCAGCTCGCCATCGCCGGTCAGCACAAACACGCGCCATGTCTCGTTCCTCATGCGCGCGGCAAGCGCCGCACCCACAGCCACGGGCAGGCCGTGGCCCAGCGGGCCGGTATTCGCCTCAACTCCAGGCAGCTTGTTGCGGTCGGGATGGCCGTTCAGCATCGACAGCGGATCCATATATGTCTTGAGCTGCGCCACTGGAAAGAATCCCCGCGCAGCCAGTGTGGCGTAAAGCGCGGCCGCAGAGTGCCCTTTGCTCAGAATGAAACGATCTCTTTCCGGCCATGCCGGGTTCCGCGGGTCGATTTTCATGACGGCGAAATAAAGCGTGACCAGCACGTCCGCCGCAGACAAATCTCCTCCCGGATGACCGAGCTTTGCATGCGCGGCCATTTGCAAAGCTCGCATGCGCACAGTTTGGGCTGTATGAATTAGCCGTTGCTGTAGGTTTAGATCTTCGTCGATTTGCGCTGGTTTCATAGGCTTGCCGCTCTATTCATAAACTTGAGGCTCATTCGTCAAGGGTATTTTCTACTCCATGTCACGGCGATTATCTAGGTGAAAATGCGTGACAGCATACTTATGCACTCACAATTTCACAATTAATGTTGATCCTTGAGTGAATTGCCTGCTGCTTCTAGAACTGATTTTGCGGTCCATCTGTCAGTAATCAGGGTGTTGATCCAACTTCCGTTCAGCGCACCCAATATCGCGTCTACTTTGCGCTTCCCTCCCGCCAGTGCGATCACGCGTTTGGTCTTTTTGATCTGAGGCAATGACATCCCTATCACTCGCGCCGTCAGGTCGGTTCGAACTGGCTGTCCCGCGGCATCAAAGAACTGCAGGCAAATATCGCCCACCGCTCCCTGCTTGCGTAATTCGTTTAACTCCTGTGAAGAAAAGACATTTCCGCTGCTTGCCAGCAGGCGGGACGGTTCTACTGCGCCGATTCCCACCAAAACCATGTCCATTCGATCGAAAAGCTCCATCGCTGAGCGCACGTAGGTTTCTTTCAACAGCACCTTCTTGGCGTCGATGGAAGTCGTGACTCCCGGGACGGGGAGCAGGACCGCGGTGCCGCCGATCAAGAAAGCGAGACGCTCGGTGAGATGGGTGGCATGCATCTGCGCGGCTGGGTTCCCAAGACCGCCTAGAATCTGCACCACCTTGTTCGCTGTGCCCACTTTCGAAGGATGCATGGCGTTGATCATCTCCAATAGAGAAGCACTCCAGGAGGAGATGCCGATAACTTCACCAGGTTTAACAGCCAGTTCCATAAAGTAGGCGCCGGCACTGCCGATGTCGCGCACCAACTGCCCTTCGTCGTTCGTAATCGAATCCACAACAACCGCTTCGCGCAATCTGAAGCGAGATTCAAGAGCTTCTTCCAGATCGGAATGAATCCCGCTTGGTACCGTCACGCTGATACGGATAATGCCGGTTTCGTATGCCTTCTTCAGCAGTCGCGAAACTGTGGATTGGTGAATATTAAGCCGTTCCGTAATCTCTGTCTGCCGAACGCCTTGCGAGTAATACATGCGCGCGACCTTAGTCATGAGCCGAACTTTGTCATTCCGCGCCATCTTGATCTGCTCCTGACTCTCAACCGCCTGAAAGTGCGACCAAACTTAATCTGGCTCGTACGTTGCCGCCGAGGCCAACAATAATACGATGGCACGTGAAGCATAAATATGCAACTATGACAATAAAATCAGCATAAATATGCCGTGATGAACAATATTGTTGACAGCCTTATTGTGCCTGCCTACGATTCGTCTCACTATGAAAACCCCACACCGATCGTTGCTCAAGCTGGATTGGGCCGCTCTCGCCCTCATCGTCTGTCTCTGTCTGGTGCTTGGCTCCGCGCCAACCGCGGCACATGCGCAAGGATTAGGCAGCATCGTCGGCACAGTGCTCGATCCCAGCGGCGCTGCCGTCGCTGGCGCCAAGGTTACGGCCACACAGTCGGCCACCGGCGTCACCACTGAGGCCGTCACCAACGCATCGGGTGGTTACGTGTTTCCGGCGCTGCCGCCCACTAGGTACGACATCACCGTCGCCGCTGCCGGTTTTGCCACTCATACCCAGCGCGGCGCAACCCTCCAGGCGGATCAGGCGCTCACCATCAACGTCTCGCTCAAGGTTGGCGGCGCTACCACCTCGGTCACCGTCACTACCGAAGCGCCCCAGGTCGACACCACGACAGGCACGCTCTCCCAGGTCGTCGACACCGCCCGTGTGAATGAGTTGCCGCTGAATGCCCGCAATGCCGCGCAGCTCACCACGCTCACCCCGGGCATTAACGTTGCCCCAAACATCGCTTCCATCGACCAGGGCAACACCAAAACTTTCCCTGTCGACATCCTCATTACCTCGAATGGAGCGCGCACGAATCAGACAAACTTCCTGCTCGACGGCGGCAACAATGTTGACGAGTACACCAATGTCAACGCGCCCTTCCCCTTCCCTGACGCGCTGCAGGAGTTCAGCGTGCAGACCAGCAACTATCAGGCTGAATATGGCCAGAATGCTGGCGGAGTAGTGAACATCATCACCAAGTCCGGCACGGAAAAGTTCCACGGCGATCTCTTCGAATATCTGCGCAACCGCGTCTTCAACGCTCACGACCACTTTTCGACCGTCGTGCAGAATGGAGTGCTCACGCCGTACACCGATCCGCTCAAACGCAACCAGTTCGGTGGCACCTTCGGTGGCCCGCTTGAGATTCCTCACCTCTGGCACGCGAATAAGGGATTTTTCTTCGGCGGCTACCAGGGCAGCCGTTGGCGCGATACTTCCGCAACCACCTCCAATGATGCTTCGCTGCCCTCCACCGGCAACCAGGCCGGCCAGTTCCCCTTCACCACCAGCGGAACGGTCACCACGGCGAACTGCATCGTCGATCCGCAGTCGAAGGCCTGCTTCCCCTATACCAACGTGAGCGGCAACAACTACGTTGCCACGATTCCCACCCTTCGTTTCGACAAGGCATCGCTTGCTCTGCTCAACTACATCCCCGTGGCCAACGCCAATGGCACTCCTTTTTCATACCTGCAGCCCAATTCGCAGAATTACAACGAGTTCATCGGCCGCTACGACCAGGAACTCACCTCGAAGGATCGCCTCACCGCGCGCTACTTCCTCGACAAGTTCCACCTCGTCGGCGTCCTCGATCCCAAGAACTACCTCACCTATCAGGATCAGTCCGACATCCTCTATCAGAATGCGATGGCTTCTGAAACACACACCTTTAACGATCACCTGCTGAACAGCTTCATCGTCAGCTATCAGCGCGAAAGTTCGATCAGGGGCCCGCTGCCAGGCGGCATCGATGCAGACACTCTGGGCGTCAACGTCTGGCAGCCTGCGTTTCCGTCCTTCCAGTCGATCAGCGTCTCGGGCGACTTCTCCTTCGGCCAGAATCCTTATGCCACCTTCAAGCGATCGAACACAACCGTCGCTGAAGATCTCCACTGGATTCACGGTGCGCACAATATCGCATTCGGTTTCCATGGTGAATTGAGTCATCTTGAAGTCATCAACGATAACGGCCAGCCCGGCAGCTTCTCCTTTGCCTCTACCACCACCAACAACGCCATGGCCAGTTTCTTCCTCGGCTACCTCAGCTCGTTCAGCCAGGCCTCGGGCAGTTTCCAGAACAACACTGGCAAATTCATCGGCGCCTACGTGCAAGACAGCTGGAAGGTCAATCACCGGCTCACCTTTGACTACGGCCTGCGCTGGGAGCCCTTCATTCCGCAATCCGCTGACGGCCGCATGGGCCAGTTCAATCCCACCTATTACGCCTCCGCCACCCACTCCAGCGTCTATCCCAACGCGCCCATCGGCCTGCGCTTCCCCGGCGACACTGGAATGCCCGCCGCCGGCCTCTATAACAATTACAAGAACTTCATGCCGCGCGTCGGCTTCGCCTATGACCTCTTCGGCGACGGCAAAACCAGCCTCCGCGGTGGTTCGGGCATGTTCTATGACACCCGCATGAACGACCTCTTCAACAACGGCTGGATCGGCAGCCTGCCCTTCGTTGAGTCCTACTCGATCACAAACCCCACTGCCACCGACCCCACTGCCACCTTCTCCAACCCCTACGGCAAAACACCCAATCCCTTCCCCGCGCCTACGCCACTTCCCTCTTCCGTCACCTTCACCTCGCCGTTCTCGGTCATCACCTTCGATCCTTCCGGCAACTTCCAGGTTCCTCTCATGTACAACTGGAACCTGATCCTTGAGCAGCAGGTGACGACCAGCATGAGCACGCGCGTGGCTTATGTGGCCTCCCACGGCAGTCATATCTTCGACTGCCCCGATCTCAACCCCGCCGTCCAGAACGGCAGCACCGACACCGCAGGCAACGAAAACGCCCGCCGTCGCTACCAGGGATACTCCAACATCCCCGAGTCCAACATGGGCGGCACTTCCAACTACGAAGCCTTGCAGGTCACGCTCAGCAAGCGCGCGTCCCACGGCCTCAGCGGTGCCATCAACTACACCTGGTCCAAGAGCCTCGACAACATTCCATGGGACACCGCCGTAACCAGCGCCGGAACCGGCCAGACCTTTGTCCTCCCCATCTATGTGCCTAACTTCAAGCGCCTCGACTACGGCCCTTCCGTCTTCGACCACCGCAATAACCTCAGCTTTTCCTACGTCTGGAACTTCCCTGACCTCAAGAACGGATCGATACTCGTCCGCCAGATCGTGAACGGATGGCAGACCACCGGCATTACCAGTGTTCATAGTGGCGATCCGCTCAACATCACTGTCGGTGCTGACGTCTCCTTCGCTGGTCTCGGCTCCGGCATCGATGTGCCCAACCGCGTCGCCGGCGGCTACGGCGGCTCAGCCTGCACCTACGGCACCGCTGCCACGACCACATGCGTCAACTATCTGGATCCCACCGCCTTCGCGCGCCCGGCAAACGACACCTTCGGCAACCTCAAAAAGGATTCGCTCGTTGGTCCGCGCTACGTTGACTGGGATGGTAGCCTCAAGCGCGACTTCGGCCTCGGACGCGAAAGCACCAACCTCGAGTTCCGCGCCGAGTACTTCAATCTGCTTAACCACACCAACCTCGGTGACCCAAACCTGTCGCAGTCTTCCGCAAGCTTTGGGCGGATCACATCGGATATTTCGCCACGTATCGCGCAGCTCTCACTTAAGCTGCTCTTCTAATTGGTACGCAGTACCCAGTGAATTCGGTGTGAGTGGGGGCCCTCGGGCCTCCATTTGACCGTGAAAGCCCGCCCAAGTGAATTTGCATCCGGCAAACAGTTTTAGCAGTCACTGAAGTTCTTACCTGCTTCATGATGCGTGTCGCATTCGGAAATCAATCCTTTAGGATGGGATCTTCATCGTACCGCGGGAGAAAAGTGAGATTGCCAACATGAATCGCCGCGAATTGCTAAAGCTTGGCGCCGTCGGTTCGCTGGGTGCGATCGCCCCAGCCGCGTCCATGGCCGTCCAGTCCAGGGCATCGACAGGCGCACACGCGCCCGTTCCACAGTGGGAGGCTTTCGAATTGGCACTCCCGGGGCCGGCGGTAGGGAATCCGTTTACCGACGTCCGCTTCTCCGTGATATTCACACTTGAACATCGCTCGATCACGATCGACGGATTCTATGACGGCGACGGGCGGTATAAAGTGCGCTTCATGCCCGACACGCAAGGCGAGTGGTCCTACGCCACGCAGAGCACTGCACCGGCGCTCTCCGGCAAGACTGGAGAGTTTTCCTGCACTGCGCCTTTAGCGGGAGCGCATGGTCCGGTGGGAGTGCGCAATGGCCATCATTTCGGATACGCGGACGGCACGCCCTTCTTCCCTTTCGGCACAACCTGCTATGCGTGGGTGCATCAGTCAGAGAGTTTGCAGGAACAGACACTCGAAACTCTGCGAACCGCCCCGTTCAATAAGATTCGCATGTGCATTTTTCCCAAGAGCTATGAATACAATCACAACGAACCTCCTTATTACCCATTTGAGCGGAATGCGGCAGGTGTGAATGACTTCACCCGGCCGAACCCGGAGTTTTTCGCGCATATTGAGAAGCGAATTGCCGATCTGCGGGCATTGGGGATTGAAGCCGACCTGATCCTGTTTCACCCGTATGACCGCTGGGGTTATTCGAAAATGCCGCCTGAAGCCGATAATTTGTATCTCCGGTATGTGCTCGCTCGGATGTCGGCCTATCGAAACATCTGGTGGTCACTGGCAAATGAGTACGACCTCATGAAAGCCAAAACCACGCAGGATTTCGACAGGTTCTTTCAGATTGTCCAGGAGCTCGATCCGGTGGGTCACCTTCGCTCGGTGCATTACTCACACGTCATGTACGACTACTCGCGCCCTTGGGTCACGCACGCTAGTCTGCAGAACTCAAAGTTTGACCAGGCACAGGAATGGCTCGAGGCCTGGAAGAAGCCGATCTGCTTTGACGAGGTAATGTACGAAGGCAATTTGAATAGCCGGTGGGGCAACTTGTCTGGCGAGGAGATGGCGCGGCGGTTCTGGCTGGGAGTCATCGCAGGATGTTATGTGACTCACGGCGAAACCTATCTCGATCCGGAGTCAGCTTTTGACGAAAACGCAACCCCGACAATTTGGTGGGCACATGGCGGCAAGTTGCATGGGACGAGCCCTGCACGTATCGGATTTCTGCGAAGGTTGGTCGAAGAGTCTGCCGCCGCTTCTGGTCCGCAGCGTGCGGGGCTTGAGGCTCAAGCCAACGCCTACTACCTGAATGCATCCGCTATGGATCAATCGCGGCGGGAAACGCAAGAGACCCTCTACTATTTCGACTTCCACGAGCCGATCTTTTACGATTTTTCTCTTCCGGAGGGAACGTTCACAGCCGAGCTTATCTATCCGTGGGAAATGAAGGTGACCCCTCAGCAGGGGCAATTTGGCGGAAAGGCGAAGCTGAAACTTACCGGTAGGCCCTTTCAGGCGCTGCGATTCCGGCGATCTTCATAGTGGCTGCCAGGCTACCGCCGCTCGCAGCGTAACTCCCGCAACGAACCGGCGAGTCAATATAGAACTGAAGCGAACCTGCACCAGTCTCAGCCGTGGAACCGGCTATCTGCCCGGCGCTCAAATTCGCTCTTTAGGGCTTCGATTCGGTGCCCCACGCCCTCCATACAGATTGGACTTGCCAATTCCGCCGCCCGGAATGTACTGTACCGCCTGAACGTTCAAACACCAGGGAGATCATCGTGGCCCGGCGTGAAGGGAACGAGCTAATCCACAGTTTGAAGCAGGAGCGGGACGGCGCGCGCGCGACCCGCCACGGAAGCGACCGTAACGGCGACCGCAATGAATCGCAGACCGTCTTGCGCGCCTGCGAAGTGCTCAAGGCGTTTCGCCACCTGGGCGAGGAACTCCCCCTCACCGGTGTAATGGAACGCACCGGCCTGCCCAAAACCACCACCTTCCGCCTGCTGCGAACCCTCATTCATGGTGGGTTGGTCGAGCGGGTCAGTGCAGGCGTCTACCGCAATAGCTTCGGGCCAGTCACCGCGCGGCCGTTTCGCATCGGCTTCGCAACGCAGGGCGATACCGAGTTTGCCCGCGAAGTCACCCGCAGCATGGTCACCGCCGCGGCCCGCGAGCATGTGCAGCTGATCACGCTCAACAACCGCTACAGTGCGCGCGAGGCGCTCCGCAACGCCGATGTCCTCATCCGCGAACGCGTCGACCTCGTCCTCGAATTCCAGACCTATGAGCGCGTTGCGCCGGTCATCGCGTCAAAATTCCTCGCCGCCAACGTGCCGGTAATTGCTATTGAAGTGCCGCACCCCGGAGCCACCTACTTCGGCGCGGATAACTACAAGGCCGGGCTCATCGGAGGCCGCGCCCTCGGCCGCTGGGCGCGCGAAAACTGGGATGGCAAGGTGGACCAGCTCGTGCTCGTTGAGTTGCCGATCGCCGGTTCCCTGCTTGAGCTCCGGCTCTCCGGCCTGGTCGACGGCCTGCGTGCGGAGCTGCCCAGAATCGTTGAAACGCCGCTCGTACGCCTCAACGGCCGCGGAAACTTCGAGCAGGTGCTCGACGTCCTCCGTAAATACCTTCGCCGCCGCGGCCCTCGGCGCACGCTCGTCGGCACGGTCAACGACATCTGCGCTCTCGCTGCTCTCCGGGCCTTTGAAGAGGCCGGCGCGTCGCAGCAGTGCGCGGTCATGGGCCAGAACGCATTGCGTGAAGCCCGCGCAGAATTGCGCCGCCCCGGCACGCGGCTCGTCGGTTCGGTGGCTTACTTCCCTGAGCGTTACGGCGATGAGCTGATTCCGCTGGCATTGAACATTCTTCAGCAGAAGCCGGCCCCGGCCGCGATCTTCGTGAAGCACCAACTCCTCACCCCGCGTAACGTAGACCTTGTCTATCCGCTCGACGAGGCTGCGGCGGCCGCGCGCAAGGCCGCGGTCGCACCGGATAATTCCGCAATGCGGAACCAAAAGACCGCCGAAGTTTGACCTTCGACGCACCTCGCTCATCAACTTAGTGTGCAAAGGGGCAATGCCTGCAGAGATGGCAATCGAAGTCACAAGAAGGGAATTTTTGGCCGGCGCCGCCGCGGTCGCTGTCGCAGGCAGAGCGCCTGCGCCTGCTTCGCCCGGCGCTTCAGACCCCCTTGCAGAATTCGACTACTCTGCTGTGCGCCTCACAGCGGGCCCGCTCAAGCAGCACTACGACAGAATCCACGCAGCCTACCTGGCCCTGGATAACGATCGCCTGCTCAGGGTCTATCGCGAACGCGCCGGCTTGCCCGCTCCCGGAGCGCCCATGGGCGGCTGGTACGGCCGCGACGGCTTTGTTCCCGGCCACTCGCTGGGCCAATACATCTCCGGCCTGGCACGCATCGGCAGAACCACGGGCGATCCGGCTTGTTCCGCCAAGGTCGCCGAATTGGTCGAAGGCTTCGCCGCCACTCTCGGCCCCAAGGATCAATGCTTCGCCGCGCCGAACGCTGAAAACGTCTGGCCGTGCTACATCCTCGACAAACATCTGGCCGGACTTATGGACGCCGCCAATCTCAGCGGCGTCACGCAGGCTCGCGAGCTCATCCCTCGTGTCTTTCATGGCGCTCTTCCCTACATTCCCGAGCATGGGCACGATCGCATCGGGAAAAAGAATCCTCCCTACGACGAAACCTACGTCCTGCCGGAATCTCTCTTCCTCGCCTATGAGATGACGGGCGATCGCGCGCTTTACAGCCGCGCTCTGGCCTATCTGCTCGACCGCGAGTACTTCGATCCGCTTGCCCGTGGCGAAGATGTGCTCCCCGGCCGCCACGCCTACAGCCACGTCATCGCGCTCAGTTCCGCCGGTAAAGCGCGGCTGGTTCTCGGCGATGAGAAATATCTCCGTGCGATGAAGAACGCCTCGGCCTTGTTGCAGGGCACGCAGCAGTACGCCACCGGCGGGTGGGGACCGAACGAGACCTTCATCGAGCCGCATAAAGGCCAACTCTACGAAAGCCTGCACACCACCAACGACCACTTCGAGACGCCCTGTGGCAGTTACGCGGCCGTCAAGCTGGCTCGTTATCTGCTCTGCGCCACCGGTGACGCCCATTATGGCGATTCGCTCGAGCGAGTCCTTTTGAACGGCGTGCTTGCCGCAAAGGAGCCGGACTCGAATGGCGATTACTTCTACTACTCCACCTATGGTGCTCGTACACAGAAGGTGTTTTATCCCAAGAAATGGCCATGTTGCTCAGGCACGTTGGTTGAAGGTGTCGCGGACTACGTCAAGAACATTTATTTCCGCGCCGAAAATGGTATCGCCATCAATATCTACGCGCCTTCCCAACTCAAGTGGATCGAACACGGCACGCCGGTCACTCTGACGCAGGAAACCGAATATCCACTCGGTGAATCGGTTACCGCTCGCATCGCATGTTCCACGCCTGTTGAGTTCGCGCTGCAACTACGAATCCCCGCATGGGCGCCAGAAACACCGTCGCTCCACGTGAACGGAAAGCCGGCGAATGCGCAAATGCGCCGCGGCTTTGCTGTTGTCCGCCGCCGGTGGCATAGCGGTGACGTGGTTACACTCGACCTCAAGCAGGCTTTTCGCACCGAGGCGGTTGACGATCAGCATCTCGGCACCGCAGCTCTGCTTCGCGGACCGCTCGTTTACGTCGAGTTGAATCCCGCGGAAGGCGACGCCACGCTGGCGCGCCCGGATGCACTCCAGCCCACCGGACAACCAGGGACTTTTTCTTCGCTCTCCGGCGGCCGAACGCGCCTCTACGAGCCGTTTTATTTTGTCCACGATGATACCTACACCATGTACGCTGACCGCACTTAGCAGAGATCGGTGACTACCGGGATTGCAATGACAGATCGCATCTACGCTCGCTATTGGATCGAAACAGCTTTTCCGCTCGATGACGCAGCGGCCACAATGGCCGGCGAGCAATCTACGGGAACGTTCGTGCGCGTCCCCGGCGAGACCGATGAATTGCGTGAGCGCTACGCCGCGCGCGTAGAGCGGATCCAGGAACTCGGCATTGTCGATACGCCCTCACTACCCGGCTCCGGCCTGCCCAAAAAGTCCACTAGCCCTGAAGTGCGGCGCACCGCCGAGGTTACCCTCTCGTGGTCCATCGAAAACATGGGGCCCTCCCTGCCAAATCTCCTCGCCACGGTCGCAGGAAATCTCTTTGAGTTGAAGCCATTCTCAGGTTTAAAGCTTCTCGACATAACCCTGCCCCCGTCTTTTTTGACCGCGTACCAGGGCCCGCAATTCGGCATCGACGGCACACGGCGCCTCACCGGCGTCTATGGACGTCCGGTGATCGGCACCATCATCAAACCCAGTGTTGGCATGACGCCCGCGCAAACAGCCGCCCAGGTAAAAACACTCATCGAGGCCGGAGTGGACTTCATCAAGGATGACGAGTTGCAATCCGACGGCCCTCACTGTCCCTTCGATCAGCGCGTGCCCGCAGTCCTGCGTGTCATCGACGAATTCGCACAGAAAACCGGCAAGCGGCCCATGTATGCAGCCAACATTACCGGCGAGCTCGATCAGATGATGCGCCGCCATGACCTCGTCGTCGCCTCCGGGGGAACTTGCGTCATGGCCAGCGTGAATAGCATCGGCTTGCCCGCGCTCACAACGCTCCGCCGCCACGCGCAGGTGGCCATCCACGGCCATCGCAACGGATGGGGCATGTTCAGCCGGTCGCACGCAACAGGCATGAGCTTCATCGCGTTTCAAAAATTCTGGCGCCTCGCGGGAATCGATCACATCCACGTCAACGGTCTGCGCAACAAGTTTTGTGAAGACGACGCGAGCGTCATCGCATCGGCACGCGAATGCCTCACGCCGATGTTTCACGCGCCGCATAAAGGTTGCGAAATCATGCCGGTGTTTTCTTCCGGACAATCCGCCCATCAGGCGCCTGACACTTACCATGCGCTCGGCTCCATGGACCTCATCTACGCTTGTGGCGGAGGAATTCTCGCTCATCCCGCAGGCCCCGCAGCCGGCGTGCGCAGCTTGCACCAAGCCTGGGAAGCCGCAGCGGCGGGCATCGCACTGGCCGAATATGCACAGAGCCACGCGGAGTTGCGCGCCGCCTTGGAGGCCTTCTCGGCGTGAACCACCGAAAGAATGCGCGCCCGCTTCACGCCCCCCTCTATGCGTGGTATGGCGACGACTTCACCGGCTCCACCGATGTCCTGGAAGCCTTGGCCACTCACGGTGTTGAGGCCGTTCTGTTCACACACACACCGCAGCCACATGATCTGGCGGCATTCTCTCACTGCCCTGCAATCGGTATCGCCGGCGAAAGCCGCAGCCACAGTCCATCGTGGATGAGCCGCAATCTTCCCGCCGTCTTTCGCGCCATGCGCCGCCTCGGCGCGCCCGTCAATCACTACAAGGTCTGCTCCACCTTTGACAGCTCGCCGCAAACCGGCAGCATCGGCCGCGCGATCGAGTTGGGCCGATCCGTCTTCGGCCCCGCAGCCGTGCCGGTTGTCGTAGGTGCTCCGCGCCTCGGCCGCGGCGTCGTCTTCGGCAACCTCTTTGCGGAGGCTGAAGGCGCCACCTATCGCATCGACCGTCATCCAACCATGCGGCATCATCCCGTCACGCCTATGACTGAGGCCGACCTCCGCCTGCATCTTGCGAAGCAAACCAGGCTCAAGCTGGGCCTCGTTGACCTCACCGCATTTCAAGCAAACTCCGCCGCATCGCGGCTCCGCTCCATAGACGCTGCCGGCGCTGGCGCAGTCGTCTTCGACGGCTTTTCCGAAGCCATGTTAAAAGAGACCGCGCACCTCATCTGGAGCCGCGCAATCGAACGTCCGATCTTCGCCGTCGGCAGTTCCGGTCTCACTCATGGACTGTTGCTTTACTGGAGATCGCTCGGCCTGATCGGCCCCGCAAAAGTGCCCGCGCCGGCCCGCGCCGTTGACCGCCTTCTCGTGCTCAGCGGAAGCTGCTCGCCCATCACAGCCAAACAGATTCGTCGTGCAAAGCAGATTGGTTTCGCCGCATTTCAATTGCACGGCGCGCCACCCTGGATCGCCCAATTCACAAAAGCCATTCAATCCCTAAAGGCCGGCCAAAGCGTCGTGCTCTACACTGCGCTTGGCCCGCAACCCAAAGACGAAAAGCACGGAGAGAAATTCGGAGCGGCTCTGGGCTCAATGTTGCGCCAGCTCATTCTTGTCAGCGGTGTGCGCCGCATCTTGATCGCCGGCGGCGACACCGCAACTCATTCCGTCAAGCAATTAGCGCTCGATGCGCTTACATTCGCGGCCCCACTTCTGCCGGGCGTCCCGCTCTGTCGCGCTCGCGCGGCTGGTTCTCCGCTCCACGGCATCGAGCTCGCGCTCAAGGGCGGCCAGATGGGTGCTCAAGATTTCTTCGCGCAGGTACGCGACGGCAACGCCGGCTAACCATGATCCAAAATCTATGATCGCTTGATCTTGTGCCAAAGGGGGTGCCCCAGGTCCCGATTCTGGGGCCTGGGACTGGCGATCGCCCGGTTCGAATCTTGGCGATCAGTGCTTGACGCCTCTCACCCCGCGTCCACGCATTGTGTGCAGTCGATGCGCGTAAAAATCATGGCACTCGTCAGCACCATCCCTGCAATAAACCAGAGCGGCAAATTGTAGCTGCCGGTCTCATGCACAATGTACCCAAAGAGCACGGTGCACAAAAATCCGCCGGCCTGGCCTGCGGTGTTCATCATGCCGGTCGCCGTCCCGCTCAACCGCCCGCCAATTGCCAGGCACAATGCCCACGCCGAGGGCAGCATCAGGTCCATCATCCCGAACCCCATGCTCGAAAGCGCAACCACCGCAATCTTTCCGTGAAAAAGAGTCATGGCGATCAAAAGCACCGCCGTCAGCGTGAGGCAAACCGCCGGAATCCATCTCAGAGCGCGTCGCGCGCCCCATCGCAAAGTGAACCGGTCTCCCAGTTGTCCTCCCACAAGGTTCGCAGCCATGCCAACAAGAAACGGCAGCGACGCGAACACCACACCGTTGAGCGAGAACCCCGCTGCGTGCACCATCCAGGTGGGAAACCACGAGAAGTAAAACCAGCTTCCGCAGCCGTAGCACCCGTACGCCATTACAATCAGCCAAAGAGCGCGCGACCCAAACAGTTTCCGCCATGGGATCGCCTCGTGGCCATGTGCGGGGTGAGTTTCACCAATCTCCGCAAGCTCCTCAGCCGTCACCTTGGGATCGTCCTGCGGATGATTGCGAAATCGGAACCACCACACTGCAGCCCACGAAAAACCAGCCACAGCCAGCAGGCGAAACGCCGCCCGCCATCCCCAAAAGTGCACAATCGGCACAATCAGCACTGGCGCCAGCGCCCCGCCCAGTCGGCTTGCGGCCCAGACCAATCCCTGGCAGCGCGCCCGTTCTCGTACCGGAAACCACCGCGCAATCACGCCGGCAATGTTGGGATACGCCCCCGCCGCGCCCAGCCCGAAAAAGAATCGTGAAGCGCAAAGCTGCCAGAATCCGCGCGACCACGAGGTGAGCGCGTTGAAGCTCGACCACCAGCAAACAATGCGCGTCATTTCGCCGCGCTGTCCGCGCCGGTCGCCCATTGCGCCCGAGGGCACCTCAAAAACTCCGTTCGCCAGCACGTAGGCGCTCAGGATCCATCCCCAGTTTTGTGGCTGAATTTTAAATCCGCCTGAATCGCAGGGCCGGCGACGGCAATGGCAAGACGATCGAGAAATGTGAGAACCGAAAGCAGGCCGAGCAGGCCCAGGACTTTGTGGCGCTGCTTCAAGCGCCCGCCCTTACGGGTTGCGGAAGGGCCAGCGCCTCGCGCGCGCTTAGAACAGCGAGCTCAGGGCTTGAGATCACAGGTGCATGCACAACGTCGGCGGCGAGTGTGGTCAGCACGCGTGCCATTGAAGCTTGCGCAAGCACGATCAGGTCTACCCCCTTCAAATCTTCCACCAATGCTCGGCCCAGCAGCCGGTCGTGGGTCGCAGTATCGCCGGCCAACACTGCGGGAAACGCGTCCTCGCACAAGCACTCTACCAGTTCCACCTTGCGTCCTGCCTGGCGAGCCTTTTCGCGCAGCAGCGCAGTCGTCGGATCGAGCGTGGTGCGCAACGTAGCCAGCACCCCGATTGTGTGCGCCTGCCGCACGGCGCTTTCGGCCATCGCGTCGTCAATGCGCAGCACTGGAATATCAAATAGCTTCTGCGCCAGCGTCGCGCCCGGCCCAATCGATGAACACGTCACAAGTACGGCGTCCGCTCCAGCCTCCTCGGCAGAGGCAATCTGGTCCACGAGACGGCGAATCGTCGCCTTGCGCAGGCTGCCGGCCTTCACCGTGTCCTGAATCAGGCTCTCGTCCACCATGTGGAATACCTTAGCCTCCGGCAGGTGGCGATGACACAGTTTGGTAAAACCCGATGCCAGCGTGGGGCTGGTATGAATAAGAGCGAGCGTCGGTGTGCATTGAGTCGACAACGGTTTGCCTTTCCAACTGGCGGGCCCGTCCAGCTATCGAGTCCAAGCCGGGGATGATGGTACAGGTACAGCGGGTCGAGCGAGCCGGATTTCAATTGCTCCTCAAGTTACCGCATTTTGCACGTATCGTGCGACTCGCTATCACGCCGTTGCGCGGATATTCCGGTAAGCGGAACAGTACCTGCGCGCGAACGCCTCACGAAACACGCGCCGCATGTGATACAAGAACTTCGCATGAGGAATTCAGCAATCGGGAAAAATCCGGGCGTACCGCCTCCGTATTTCGCCGCGACACAGGCGCTCTTGCGCCTTGTTTTGGCGCTCCTGGTCCTGGCTACGGCATATTCTCCGTTGGCGGCCTCCGCTGCAGGCAGTGCGCAGCCCGCCCCTGCCCTGCTGCTGGGCGCTGCGTGGTATCCCGAGCAGTGGCCGGAGTCGCGCTGGGATGCGGACCTGCAGTTAATGCAGGACGCCCACTTGCACGTCGTACGCGTCGGCGAGTTCGCGTGGAGCACGCATGGAGCCGTCCGATGGTCATTACGACCTCGATTGGCTCGACCGCGCCATTCGCCTCGCGGCAAAGCATCACATCGCGGTCGTCATTGGCACGCCGACTGACGCTCCACCTGCCTGGCTCACTTCGGCGCATCCTGAAACCTTGCGCGTCGACGCCGACAGGCCGCCGCGCGGAACACGGCGCTCGCAGGCAGTTCAACTACGCAAGCCCCGAGTACCGCGTCTACTGCGCGGCCATTGTCGGAGCAACTGGCGCGCCGCTTCGGCCACGATCCCGACGTAATCGGTTGGCAAATCGGCAATGAATACACCGACGAGTCTTTTGATCCCGAGACGCGCCATCAATTCGACCAATGGCTCAGGCAAAAATACGGAACCCTCGACGCCCTGAATCGCGACTGGGCAACCGCGTACTGGAGCCAGACCTACGACCGCTGGGATGAGATTCCGCTGCCCACCGCGGGCGGTAATCCCGGCCTGCTCGCTCGATCACCGGCGCTTCGTCAGCGACACATGGCGCAGCTTCCAGCAGGTGCAGATCGACGCCATTCGCAAGTCCGCCGATCCGCGCCAGTTCATCACCACCAACATCGGCGGCCTGGGCTGGTCTGACAATTGGGACCACTACGAGATCACGCGACCGTCGATCTAGCCTCATGGGACGACTACGTGGGCGAGGGCCACTTGAATGTTGCTCGCAACGCCGCCATGCACGACCTTGTACGCGGATGCAAGCGCCAGAACTTCTGGGTAATGGAAACGCAACCTGGCTCTGTGAACTGGGCGCCCGTTAACACCACGCTTGATCGCGGTGAAACGCGTGCCATGGCCTGGCAGGCAATCGGCCACGGCGCCGATGCCGTGCTCTATTGGCAATGGCGAGATGCGCTCAATGGCCAGGAGCAATACCACGGCGCGCTCGTTGGTCCCGATGGCACGCCCTTGCCGATCTACGACGAAATTCGCGGCATCGGCAGCGATTTCGAGCGCGCTGCCGCCGCACTGAAGGGAACAAAGCCCGTCGCGCAGGTCGCAATCCTCCAGAGTTACGACAGCCGCTGGGCCATCGACTTCCAGCCTCACAACAAGAACTACGATCAGCTCGAAGTGTTGCTCGGCTACTACCGCCCGCTGCGCGACGAGCGCCTGACCGTCGATATTGTCAGCGCGAATGCTCCGCTCGATTCCTACAAGCTCATCTTCGCGCCCAGCCTCAATGTCATCTCAAATGATCTGGCTGCCCATCTTCTGGACTACGTCCGGCAGGGCGGCCATTTGGTCCTTGGGCCGCGTTCCGGAATGAAGGACGAGCACAACTCGCTCAATATCGAACGGCAGCCAGGCCCCCTCGTCGCCCCGCTCGGTGGCCGCGTCGAGCAGTACTACGCGCTCGACTCCACCGTGCCGGTCAGCGGATCTCTTGGCGGCGGAACCGCTTCGCTTTGGGCGGAGCAACTTTCCACACGCGACCCCGACGTTGATGTGCTCCTCCGCTACGGCAAATCGAATGGCTGGTTAGATGCGCAGCCCGCCATGATCACGCGGCGCATCGGCCAGGGTCGCATCACCTATCTGGGCGCTGTGCTCGATTCCGATCTGATGCGCCATGTCGTCGCATGGGCTACCGCTGACGCGCAAGTGACGCCCGAGTTCGGCCCCGTCCCGGCAAACGTCGAAGTCTGCCGGCGCGTGGATTCCGCCCACACGGTCTTTGTGCTCATCAATCACGGCGCAACCAGTGCGCACATCGCGCTGCCCGCTCCCATGCACGAAATTCTGCGCGGCGGCGAAACAGTGACAAGCCTCGACCTCGACACCCAGGGAGTTGCCGTCCTGACGGAGGACACTCCCTGAGTGAGCGCGCCGGATCATCACCACGAAGGATGAATCGAATGACTGCAAACTTGACTCGCCGGCAATTCTCTTCCGGAATGGCCTTCGCCGTTGCCGGCCTTCCACTCGCGAGCGGCGCAATCCTCCTTGCCAAAGGCTTCACCGATCGCGAGATCGCCCCCTTCCGCACTCCATTCAAGTTCGGAAAGCTGGTTCTCGCCGCATCGGCAGAGCTCGCCGCCTTCGACAGTAAATCCGTCGACGATCCATTCGTGTTTCTCCACGACGGCGCCTTTTACATGCTTTACATCGGCTTCGATGGAACCGGCTACCAGACCGGCCTCGCCAAATCTGCCGACCTCGTCCACTGGGAGCGGGTAGCCTGTGTGGCGCGCCGCGACCCCAACTCGAAATACACGCGTTTCAACATCGCGCTCAGTTGCATCGTGCGCGAAGACGGCCTCACTTCAAAGGGTCGCTTGAAGAAAGTCCATGGCCGCTATCTCGGCGCGTGGAACGCCTATCCCAATGCTGGCTACGAAGCGGGAGCAGCCGTAATCGGCCTTGCCTGGAGCGACGATTTGCTGCATTGGCAGCTCACTGACCCCATCCTCTTCCCCACTGACGGCGCGCCGTGGGAGCATGGCGGTCTCTACCGGCCGAATCTCATCGAATACAACGGCGTCTTCTATCTCTACTACAACGCCAAAACTGATCTGCTACCCAAGAGCGCGGGTGGAGGCTGGCACGAGCAGAGCGGTGTCGCCACTTCGCACGATTTGAAATCATGGACGCGCTATCCGGGCAACCCGATCCTGCGCAACGGCGGACCCGATTCCTGGGATGCCCGTTTCGCCAGCAATCCCTTCGTCGTCCAGCACAAGAACATTTGGGGAATGTATTACTTCGGTCTCGACCGCCGCGGCGTCGCCCGCGAACTGCTCGCTTTGGGCCGCGATCCGTATCACTTCGAAAAAGTGAACGAGATCATGATCGACCGCGGCGCGCCCGGCAGCGTCGACGAAACATTCGCGCACAAACCCTGCGTGATCTACCATGACGGCGCGCTCTACCATTTCTACTGCGCGGTATCGGGCAAATGGCCGCACGAAGTCCGCGGAATCTCCGTTGCGCGATCCAAACCCTGGTAAAAACTCCTTTAGAAAACTTCCGGGCCCACTCTATTGCGCAGGGTTTTCAGCGTGAATCAGATACGTCCCTGATCCCACAGTCAGCTCAATCCTGTTCGCATTCGTCTTCGTAGCCATCATTCCAGCCGCCTTCGCAGCCGCAACGCCATTCACCGTCGCCGCCTTCGCATCAGCCGAATCAATTTCAATCGTGGCTGTCATATTCGCCGGAATCGCGATCTTGTAAGTCGTCTTCGCCGCCCCGCGTTGCCAGTTGCTCTCGATCAGCCCAACCGCCGAATCGTACCGCGTGCGCACCCACGCGATCTTTCCCACAACCGCCGGATGCAGCACCAGCCGCTGCGCTCCCTCACGCGCCAAATCCACATTGATCCCACCCAGCCCGCGATAAAACCACTCCTCCGCGCTGCCCAGCATAAAGTGGTCTTGGGAGTGGCTTCCATCCCAGCCCTCGGTAAGCGAGGTCGCACCCTGCGACAGGATATAGCCGTAACTCGGCGCGTCAGTCCGCTCCAGCATATCGAGAAGCACATCCGATCTCCCGGCTTCGAGCAGCGCGTCCACCTCGTAGTGATAGCCCACCTCGCCTGAGGTCGTGTGATTCTGGTGCGCGCGAATGTCCGCAATCAGCGCTGCGAGCACGGCTGCGCGCTCACCCTCCGGAACCATCCCCAGCGCCAACGGCATCGCCTGCGCCGTCTGGCTCCCTTTGTCGTAGATGTGCTTTGCCGCATTGAAGAACCGCGCATTGAATGCGGTCCGAACGCTCTCAGCCTGCTGCGCGTAGCCATTGCTTTCTTCAGTGCGGCCAAGCAGCTCAGCCGTTTTCTCCAGCGCTTTCAAGTCCTGGTAATAGATCGCCGTTCCCGTCACGCCCGCCGTAGTGAGTTTAGAAAACCCCGGCTCGCCCGGCCCGATGTCGTACCAGTCGCCCAGTCCATAGTCAACAATGCCGCCATGCGCGCGTGTGCCCAGGTATTCAGCGTACCGCCGCATCACGTCATACTGCGCGGCCAGAAACGCGCGATCGCCGGTGCGTTCATAAACGTACCACGGCGCCAGCACCGCGGCGCTGCCCCACTCCGGCGAATCGTTGAAGGGGCCGTACTTGGGCTCGAAAACCACATACTGCGGCGCGATCTCAGGCACCATGCCCGCTTCCGGCCCTTCGCGTCGCTGCGTGTCGCGAATGTTGCGCGCTGTTGCCGTATACAGCCCCGCGAAGTTGAAGTCGTACAGCATCGACGGTGCCATCAGGTGTGTTTCCTCAAGCCACCCCAACTTCTCGCGATGCGGACAATCGGTAAACAGGCTCTCCGCATTGTTTTCAATGGCGTGAAGAATCAACATGTGAATGCGATTCAGCAGCTCATTCGATGACGCAAACTCGCCCACCTGCTGCGATGAGCTATGAACTGCCTCGCCGCGCAGGCTCACGATCCGCACTCCACTCGTTCCCCCACCCGTCGCCGCGCCCTCGATCTGCACGTACCTGAAGCCGTAGTAGCTGAAGCGCGGATGCCACGTTTCCACGCCCACGCCGCGCAGCGTGTAGCTGAACCACTGCGGTCTTCCCGAGCTTCTTTGTGTCACCAGTCCGTCTTCGTCGAGCAACTCACCGGGAATCAGTTTGACCACCGCTCCAGCCTGCCCGCTCACCGAAATCTCCGGCCAGCCCGCAAAGTTTTGCCCCAGATCGTAAACCGTCACCCCCGCCTTCGGATGCGTTACCTTCACCGGCGTGTAAACATGCATCACGCGAATGGGAGGCACGATCTCCGGCGCCAGCGCGCCGTCGGGTCCATCCACAACAGAAACAGCCCGCCATGTGCCGTCGTCGAACTCCGCGCGATCCCATCCTCTTTGCTCAAGTCGCGCATCAAAATCCTCGCCGCCGTAGGTCGACGAAAACGTGATCGGTCCCGGCGCTGTCTTCCACGTGCCGTCGCTCAAAATCTCCGCCCGCTTGCCGTCAGCAAACTCAACCTCGAGTTGCACCGTGCATTTCAGCTCGCCAAAGCTGCCCACGAATTTCGTGTACCGGCCGGGCGTCTTCAGCACCCGATACATCCCATTGCCCAGCATCACGCCCAGCGCATTCGGTCCTTTCCGCAACATCGCAGTCACATCGTACGTGTCGTAGTAAACGGTATTGCGATAATCGCTCCAACCCGGCGTGAGCTCGTCGTCGCCAACTTTGCGCCCGTTGATGCGCAGCTCATCCTGCCCGAGCCCCGACGCATAAAGCAGCGCCCGCGCTATCGGCTTCTCCAAAGCGAATGCCTTCCTGAATAACGGCATCGCTTCGCTTTCATTTCCTTCGTCCTTTGCGTGCGCAGCAATCCATCCCGCGCGCCACACGGGCGCCTGCGTCCAATGGCCCGCGTTGCTCCAGCCGCTCGCGCGATTCCGCTCGTCCCACACTTCCACGCGCCATGCGTAGGCGTGCCCCGGCTCCAGTACCGGACCCGCATACGCAATCCCCGACATTGCACTGCTCACGACCACGCCGCTGTCCCACAAAACTTCGCCCGGCGAAGCAAAGTTCCCACCACCTACACTCACTTCAACGCGATACGCCGACTCGCTTACTCCATGCAGCGCAGAGGAAGCCGCCGCCAGTCGCCATGAAAATGCCGGACGAGCATCCGCCACTGCCAACGGCTCGCTCTTCCCGTCACATCGCAGTTCAAACGGCCGCGATAAATGCGATGCAGGCGCCTGCGGCACGGCTTGCGCCATCGATGCCGCAAGCACAACCGTCGCAATTCCACTCGTCCGACCGCACGCGCAAGCCAAACGTCGAATCCGCCGCGTATTCAAGTTCGTAAAAAAAGACATGATTCCCGTGATACAGCAGCAAGCCACAACGACGCAATGCCCAAACCGCATCGTTGTCTGATAGGTTGAAGGGCATGAACCGCCGAGGCTCTCGCCTTCGATTGCACTGCGCATTGGCCGCCGCGGCCATCGTCACACTCGCCGGCCCGGTAACTGCCCAAGCCGCCGCTCAAAATGCCAATCGCGAACAACAGGCACAGCACTTGCAAATTGCTCGCCTCGATGCTGGCACCGTCGCCGGTCCGTTCCGCCCCAGTTGGGATTCGCTCGGCGACTATCGCGTCCCCCAGTGGTTTCGCGACGCCAAGTTCGGCATCTTCATCCATTGGGGCGTGTATTCGGTTCCAGCATTCGGAAACGAATGGTACTCGCGCAATATGTATGTGCAAGGCACTCCCGCATTCAAGCACCACGTCGAAACCTACGGTCCGCAGTCGAAATTCGGCTATAAAGACTTCATCCCCATGTTTCGCGCCGAGCATTTCGATCCCAATGCCTGGCTCGATCTGTTTGTTCAAGCAGGCGCGCGCTACGTCGTGCCGGTCGCGGAACACTGCGACGGCTTTCCCATGTACAACTCGAGCCTCACCGATTGGGACGCCGCCAGGATGGGCCCCAAGCGCGACGTGGTCGGCGAGTTGGCAGCGGCAACGCGCCGCCACGGTCTGCACTTCGGCGTCTCTTCGCACCGCGCTGAGCACTGGTGGTGGTACGACGGCGGCATGAAATTTGACTCTGACGTCCGCGATCCGCGCTACGCCGGCCTCTATGGCCCTGCGCAGCCCATGGCGCTTCCCGGAGACGATGATTCAAAAGAACCGGATTCGGATCACCTCGAGCGCTGGCTCCCGCCCAACAAAGCATTCCTCAATAACTGGCTGGCGCGCAGCGCGGAGCTCGTCGACAAGTACCATCCTGACTTCCTCTACTTCGATTGGTGGATCGGCCAGCCCGCATTCCAGCCGTACCTCAAGCGCTTCGCTGCTTATTACTACAACCAGGCTGCGCGCCGCCATCAGGGCGTTGTGCTCACCTACAAGCAACACGACTTTCCTGAGAATGCCGCCGTCCTCGACATTGAGCGCGGCAAGCTCGATGCGCTTCGTCTCTTGCCTTGGCAAACTGATACGTCAGTCAGCATTCATTCCTGGGGCTATGTCAAAAATGACGAATACCGCAGCGCCAAGTCGCTCATCGACGAGCTCGTCGATGTCGTCAGCAAGAACGGCAACCTGCTCCTCAACGTAGGACCGAAGTCTGATGGAACCATTCCCGAGCAGGCTCGCGACATTCTGCTGCAAATGGGCGTGTGGCTAAAGGTCAACGGCGAGGCAATCTACGGCTCGCGTCCCTGGCTGCTCTATGGTGAGGGACCGACAAAAGTCACCAGCTCCGCGAAGAATTCCGACCAGCAGCAATTCACGCCCGAAGATATTCGTTTCACAACGAACAACGGCGCGCTCTATGCCATCGCGCTGGGCTGGCCTGCAAGCGGCCAGCTGCGCATCCGCACTCTCGCCAGCGGCTTCCCCTATCTCAGCGGTCCTGTGTGTGCCGTCAAACTGCTCGGTTCAAACCAGGCAATTTCTTTTCACCAGGATGCCGATGGGCTCCACATCGAACTTCCAAAGCAGGCGCCGGATGAGCCCGCTTTTACATTCCGGATATTGGAACCAAAAGACCGATCGAATCGCTGCAGCAACTAGAGATTCAGTCCTGCGCAAGAGTACCCGACCCGCAGCGCGCAGAGCCAGCCGCAATCTCCGTCGGCAACCTCCTCCGGTATGCAATCCTGATCGGTGTTCGAGTGGCTCCGCATAAATGGATGCCCGCGAGCCGAATCGATTCCCGTCGTGTATTTATGCCCCCTCCGCCCATGTTCGCCCGATATCAATAGAGTGTTCGGCCGCATTGCAGCGGTGCTTCCAAACTGTGATTTTCGCACCGCTCAGCAACCCGAAAATTGTTCCGCATTGCGGATTAACTCGCGAAAAATCTGCGACCTGCGCCACCCACCTTTCACCCGGAAAATCCTTGCTTGGTTCGACCGCAACAAATAAGCCGTTTTCACATTGACACCGAATTTCAGGCTTTCTTACTGTTCACACCGCAGCACCATTGCTGCGCTCTCACACCTGCAACTCCGTGAGAACGAACTGCAAGCGGGAGGAGGCCATCATGACACTGGATCAAATGCGAAACAAACTGCGCCTGGGGATAGCGCTGGTTTTGATTTGCACGGCTGCGTGGGTACGCGCACAGAACACAACCAGTTGCGCAATTACCGGCACTGTTACCGACGCCACCGGGGCCGTCTTGCCCGGCGTGCAAGTGATCGTTACAAACCAGGCAACGGACCTGGTCGTGACGGAGACAACCAATGGCTCCGGCTATTACACCGCCGAGTCGCTGATGCCCGGTGACTACACCGTAAGCACCAAAAAAACAGGATTCAAGAGCCAAGTCGTGAAAGATATTCACCTCGACCCCGGCCAGCAGCGCGGTGAGAATCTGAAGCTTGCGGTTGGCGAGGTGGCATCCACCGTAACGGTCGAAGCCGATGCAGTTGCAGTCCAGACCGAGAGCGCCGAGTTAGGCGGCACCGTGTCGGAAAAAGAAGTCGCCAACCTGATGCTCAACGGCCGCAACTTCCAGACTCTTGCTCTCATCGTGCCCGGCGTCAGCGCGGCCAGCGGCGCCAATGCGCTGCCCAACTACGGTGAAGGCGGCTATCTGGGACAAACAGAGATCGTCGTCGGCGGCACATCAATCGAAAAGACCACATACTCGATTGACGGGCTCTACGATATGGACCCGAACGGAATGATCAATGTCAACGTAATTCCGACAATCGATTCAATCTCTGAATTCCGCGTCCTTACTGACAACTACAGCGCAAGATATGGCATGGCCGGCTCCGGGCAGGTTCTTATTGAGACCAAGAGCGGCGGTAGTCAATTCCATGGCGGCGGCTACGAGTATGTCCGCAATAGCTACATCGGCACAGCTAAGCCCTACACCACTCCGCCATCGCAGGGCATTGCGGCGCTGCACTACAACATCTTCGGCTATACGCTGGGCGGTCCGCTCATGATCCCCGGCGTCTTCAATACCAATCGCACTCGAAAGGCCTACTTCTTTGCCGGCGGCGAATGGCGCATCAACCACTATCCGGCCGCCATCCATACGCGCAATATGATTCCGCAGGCAATGCGCAACGGCGACTTTAGCGCCAGCCCTTCGCTCACCAACACATCGGGTTGTCCCGGTGGAAAAACGCCGTGTCTCGCGCTAACACCCGGCAGCGCCAACCTGTTGAGCACTTACAGGGGACTTACTCCCTCGAGCTGCATTACGGCCGACTCAAGCGGCCGCTACGATCAACTCAACACCAAGTGCATGGACCCGACAGCCGTCGCGCTGATGAATGCCTACTGGCCGTTGCCCAATGATACCGGCAGCAGCATCAACTACATCAACAACGGCACGGAGCAGGACTCCGAAAACGACTATAACTACCGCGTCGATTACAACATCAATGAAGCAAACCAAATCACAGGTCGATGGACCACCGAGGAAGTCAACAATCTTCGTCCATCCAGGAACTATAACGATCCGGCTCCGAGTCCAGGCTCGACGGTTTATAGCCGTGGCATGAATTCAATGCTGCGTTGGACCGATTCAATCAAGCCGACCTTGATTAACACCATGCAAGGGGGAGAAACCTTCAATAAGTGGCTCCTGGGAGTTACTAACTACACGATGCCTTCCGGCGCCACCATCGCGCAGGCGTATTCCAATGCCGATCCGTTCAATCGCATCCCCGATATCAGCGTCAACGGCGGAGGCACCTGGGCCTGGCTCGGCGTTGGCGCGCAACCAAACTACGTTCACGACGGCGTGGGAGTAGCCTCGGACGATCTCAGTTGGTCAAAGGGCAGTCACCTCCTGCAGACAGGTATCCTCTATCTGTTTACGATCCGGCATGTGAATGCAAGTGCGTTCCCGATGGGCAACTTCAGCTTTACTGGTGCTAACTCGGGCGACTCGGCTGCTGACTACATGCTCGGCCTCGATGCAACGTATACGCAAACCAACGAACAAGCCTCCGGACGTGTTCATAATCGCTGGTTCGAGGCTTATGTCCAGGATGACTGGAAGGTCAATCCCCGCCTTACCTTGAACCTCGGTGTTCGTTGGAGCTATTACCGTCCGACTTGGGAGGAAGGCGATCAGGTCACGAACTTCAAAGCCAGCTCCTGGCAGGCATCCCAGGCCCCGGCAATCAACACCGGAGGGCATGAGACGCTGAACTCGACGAATCAGCCGCTAACGTCCACCGGCACCGTCGCCAATCTGATTAATGGAATCGTCTATGCGGGCGTGAACGGCGTGTCGCGCGGATTCGATACTCCCCAAAAAGCAAACTTTGGGCCGCGCCTTGGATTTGCCTATCGTCTCACCAATGATGGCAAGACATCGATTCATGGCGGCGCTGGCACCGGATACACGCAAATCGCCATGCTTGAGACCTCTTCGTTGATTTCAAACCCGCCCTTCGTGCAAAGCACAACCATCTCCAATAGCCTGCTGAGCCTGCCCACAGCAGGAGGAGCGGCCGGTGCTCCCGGGATTCCAGGACTCACAGTGATCGGGCCAGACTATCGTCCTACGATTACCACCACCTACAGTCTTGGCGTCGAGCGGCAGTTGTTGCCGAATGCCGTCGCGCAGGTCGCTTACGCGGGCAGCACTTCGAAACACCTGATGGCCGAAGGTTACAACTACAACTTCCCGCTCAACGGAACCACCTCCGGCACCGCGGCTTGTGCGGCCAACGCCAACAATCCCGCCAACAGCAGTTCGTATAAAGGGCCGTCGGCGACAACCTATCTCTACGACCCATGCCTCAACGTCGGTTCCGTTTCCACCTTGTACTACGCGCCGTATCCCGGCTACGGAAGCATTAGCGGAACCAACAACGGCGGCATCGCCAATTACAACGGGCTGCAAACCGGGTTGGTCATGAAGGAACGGGATTTGACCTGGAATGTGGCCTACACCTGGAGCAAGGCCCTTGAAGACGTTCAGCCTAACAATCCTGGCGCGAACGGAACCGGCGTCGGCTACGACCAAAACGCGACTTTCCAGAATCCACGAAATGAGCGCCTCGATTACGGCACTCCCGATTACGACCGTCGTCAGGTATTCACCTCGGCCTGGGTCTATCAGACGCCGTTCTTCCTGCATTCCCACAACGCGTTGGCGCGTGAGCTGCTTTCGGGATGGGGTAGTTCGGGCCTTGCTGTTCTTGAAAGCGGGCTTGCTGTCACTCCAACTCTCGGGGTGGGCAACGCGGGATTGGCCACACGTCCCAACCTTATTGCTCCCGTCACGCATCCTGGCGACGGCAAAACCAATCTCGGCCACCAGACCTATCTCAGCGCGACATCCTTCCAGGCGCCCGCATGGGGTGAGTTCGGCGATGCGCAACCAGGTTCAGTCCGGGGCCCGAAAGAGGTCACGTTCAATACCGCCCTCGACAAGACATTCCCCATCACCGAGAGTGTGGGCTTTAAGCTGCGCGTTGAAGCCTTCAACATATTCAACCACCCCAACACCATCCTGCAGGGCACATGGGCCGGACCAACAAGCAGCTTTGGAACAGTGATCGGAGCTGGCGATCCTCGTCAGATGGAGTTCTCAGGCCGCCTCACTTTCTGACCCTTTCAACGCTTCCCAGCAAACGGGGATGGGAGCCGCTCGGCTCCTCTCCCCTTCTTTTTTGTGGCGATCGCTACCGTTCGCACTGGACAACCCCATCG
Source organism: uncultured Acidobacteriaceae bacterium (assembly GCA_963841095.1). Taxonomy (GTDB): domain Bacteria; phylum Acidobacteriota; class Terriglobia; order Terriglobales; family Acidobacteriaceae; genus Telmatobacter. The sequence continues at coordinate 72,011 of CAWJBE010000015.1, read as the reverse complement.
CCGCATTCAAAGATTGTCTAAGTCGAATGAGTGAATATCCATCCCCATCGCCCTCCATATGCAAGGAGTTCCTGTGATCAGGAACGTCTTCCAGGCGCATGCAAGGGCCTTCGTAACCTTCCTGCTCACCTCCTTGCTCGCAGTCTCCGCTCATCCCCAATCGCCGTCACCCGCCAATCCGCTCGATCCGGCACGCGATCCAACCAGCCTGCACCGCCCTCAGCACGCTCCGCTCGCCGAACAATATATATGGACCGACAACGACGCTGCCGCACTTCGTCCCGACCACGCAAAATTCACCTATCGCGATCATGACCGCAAAACCGAGCCTCACGCCTTCCGAGGCTGGTTCACCCTGAGCCGCGTTCCCGCTGAAGCCACTCTCTACATCGCCGGCCCGCGATCTGTGAAAGCCTGGTTGAACGGCACGCTCGTTCTCGACGCTGCCGCCGACCCCCAATCTCCCCTCGGAACTCACGTCTTCCGCGCCGGCCTGCATTCCGCGATGCGGATTGGCCGCAATCTCCTCGCTATCCAGGCCGTCCGCGGCCGCGGCATCGTCGCGGCAAGCGATTCGCCCATCGTCCAGCAACTCGCTTATGGAGAAACGCTGGTCGCAAAAATCGTTCCCGGCCCGCCGGAAGTTACCGCTCCGCCGCTCGCCATCACCAACGCCGCTTGGCGCAGTACCGTCGCCACACCGCAGGGTTGGCAGTCTCCAGACTTCGACGATCGCGCCTGGCCGCTCGTGCAGTCCCTCGGCCCCATCGAAAGTTCGCCCGACTTCTTCCAGTGGAATACCGATGCGGGCATGTACGACTGGCCCGGGTACATCGGCATGTCGCCGTACCTCCGCACGTACACCGTGTTTCCCGCCGCTGTCACGCATCTCTCCGGCGATCTGCTTCACGCCGACGCGTTGCTTCACCCAACGCCGCACGAAGAATTCACTGCACAATTTTCCGATGTTTCCTCACCCAACCCCAACGTACCCTCGCTCCTCCTCGACTTCGGTCATGAAGTCGCCGGCCGCCTGCTCATCCAGTCCGCATGCAATTGCCAAGCGCAAGTCCTCATCAGCTACGGCGAGTCTGAGGGCGAAGCCCTCAGCGGCTCCAACTATCTCGGCGTCAATCTGCTGCGTGTTCCTCCCAACGGCCTCGCGCGCGGGCCTAAAAGTGGTTTCCGCTACGCGTGGATTCGCTTCGTCGCAGGCTCGCTGCAAACCGCCTTTCGTTCCGTCCGCGCTGAAGGCATCGCCTATCCCGTCAAGTATCTGGGCGCCTTCGAATCCTCTGATCCGCTGCTCAACCGCATCTGGCTTACCGCCGCCTACACCGCGCATCTCTGCATGCAGGATGGCGTTTGGGATGCGCCCAAGCGCGACCGCGGCCGCTGGGCTGGCGACCTCGATGTCACCGCGCCCGTAATCAGCGACGTGTTTGGTGACAGCTTTCTCCTCGACGACACACTTGCGCGCCTCATCCCACCCGCAGGCCATCACGTCAACGGAATCCCCGGCTACACCGCGCTCTGGATCACGACGCTCGCAAATCTCTATCGCCACAATGGCGACAAAGCCGCCCTCGAGCGGAAGCACGACGCACTCTTGCGCCTTCTCGCGCAAATGGACGCGGAGCTCGATGCCTCCCGCGGCTTCACCAACAAAGATCATCGCTGGCTCTTTGTCGATTGGGCGCCCGGCCTTTTTGCCTACACCGATAACGCCGTCGAAGGCACCGAACTCGAGTTCGTCCGCGGTTACCGCCAGGGCGACTGGTTGCTCGACCAACTCGGCGATCATTCCGCCGCTGAACGTTACAACTCCCGCGCCGATTCTCTCGCCGCCCTCGCGCGTGCCCGCTTCTCTACTTCAGACGATGCATTCGGAGCCACATGGCAGCTCAACGCGATGGCCATCCTGTCTGGCGTCGCTCGCCCCAGCGATTATTCGGCAATCTGGGACCACGTCCTGCACGGGGTCAATCAACCTGATCAGGAGCAGACCATCACTCCCTACTTCAACTTCTATCTGCTCGAAGCGATGGCGCGCATGGGCCATCGCCAGGAAGCGCTCGACTGGCTGCGCTCCTATTGGGGAGGCATGATCGCCGAAGGTGCAACCAGCTTTTGGGAGGCATACGATCTGCGCTGGCCCAAGCAGAATCCGCACCTCAGCTTGCAGGCCGATGGAACCACCGGCTATTTTGTGAGCCTCGCCCACGGCTGGTCCAGCGGGCCGGCCGCATGGCTTATGGAAGAAATCCTCGGCGTCAAAGCCACCGAACCCGGCTTCCGGACAGTTCAAGTCCGGCCCGATCTAGCCGGCCTCCAGTGGGTGCGCGGCGCTGTTCCCACTCCGCTCGGCTCCATCCGTGTCAGCGCCAGCTCCGCGCGTGTGGCAATCACCATTCCTGCTGGAATGTCCGTCACAGTCCTCCTGCCCGCCGGCCGGTGGACACGCAACAACACTCCCGTTCAATCCGAGCCTGCCGAAAACGGCTCCCGCGTTAGCATCACACTGCACACCGCCGGACGCTTTGAATTCGTGAGGCAATAGCAATGCGGCGTGGTTTTCCTTCGGCACTCCGGTGCGCCCTGGCGCTCCTCGCCCGCGCCCTTCATCTCAACCGCCCCTTAACCTGCTGATTCTTCATGGAAAATCGACGATTCTCCTCCTTCTGCTCAGACGCCTCGAACCACATCCGCGCACTTTTAGCCCGCGAACTTTAGTCGGCAAAGCCACCCAGAAAAAATCGCCGTTTCCGATAAGAGAAAATAATTGTATACTCTCGAAAATAAAGCGAGTCCCGTCCCCTTGCCTGCCCAGAACTTCCAGCCCGCAGACCAGTTCGCCTTCGTTCGCCGACCCTCGCTCGGGGCGCATCGTTCTTCTCGCTGACGATCTCACCGGCGCTTGCGACGCTGCGGCTGCATTCATTCGCTCCGGCCGCTCGGTTCGCGTTTGGTTCGGTGCCAGCGTTCAGTTTTCCGCTCCAGAGTCCGTGCAGGCCTTCAATACCAACTCGCGTTCGCTTTCGCCCGGTCGCGCCGAACGCGTCGTCTCGCAGGCCGCCACCGCACTCGGGTCCGATCCCAACTCGCTTTTCTTTAAAAAAGTTGACTCGGCAGCACGCGGCCCTTTTGCCGCCGAAGTTCTCGCCGCTCATCGCGCTCTCTCCACCAGGGCCATCCTGCTCGCTCCAGCTTTTCCGTCCGCCGGGCGAATCGTTCGCGATGGCGTCCTTGAGCTTCAGGATGCTGCCGGCAAGTCAGCGCAGATTCGCCTCGCTGGCCTCTTTCCGTTGACCTCTCGATCCCACATCGGTCAGGTCTCTCAACCTTCGGAGCTTGCTCCGATGCTCGACTCCGGCCATACCATCCTCTTATGCGACAGCACAACCGAGGCCGACCTCGACGCCCTCGCCCGCGCTGCGCAGGATCTGTCCGGCCTCCTCTACGCTGGATCAGCCGGGCTTGCGCATGCGCTCTCCGGCCTCAATCGGACGCGTCCGCAGCCCGCGCTCCTTCCCCCAGTCTCGCGAACTCTGCTCATCGCCGGTTCGCCGCATCCGGTCACAAAACTCCAGCTTGAAAATCTCGAGAGTGATCGATTCGACGGTGTACAGGTTCTGCAGACTGCGGCGTCAATTCCGCGCCGCCACGCATATTCGCGATGCGTTCCGCTCTTTTGCTCCGCAAGCTCTCATCCTCACCGGCGGCGAAACTGCGCTCCTCGCCGTCAACGCTCTTGAAGCTCACTCCTTTATCCTCCATGGAGAGCTTGCCCCCGGCATTCCCTGGGGTGTGATTCAAGGCGGCGCGGCTCACGGCTGCGTTGTCGTCACAAAATCCGGCGGCTTCGGCGCGCCCACGGCGTTCAACGAAATTCTTGCCACGTTTCGGGGTGCGGAATGAGCAGGCTCGCGCGCATTGCCATCAGCATTGGAGATCCTGCCGGTATCGGCGCGGAAATCGCTCTCAAAGCCCTTCAGGACGACGCTGTTTCCTCGCTGGCACACTGGCTCCTCGTCGCTGATTCGCCTGTGCTCCATGCTGCCGCCGGCGTTTGCGGCATCGACCCCGGTAAACTGCCCTTCACGCTCGTTGAAACCAACACTCTGCCCGCCGGCCACGTCGTCGCCTTCGGTCAGCTTCAAGCCGCCTACGGCCTTGCCGCTATCGCTTACGTTCGCCGCGCAGTTGAGCTCTGCATGAGCGGCAATGCAGACGCTATGGTCACCGCGCCTCTCAACAAAGAGGCAGTCACCCTTTCGGGTCGCACATTCTCAGGCCACACCGAGTACATCGCCGAGCTCACCGGCGCGTCTGAGTCGCGCATGTTGCTCTACTCTCAAAAGCTCGCCACCGTCCACGTCACCACTCATATTCCGCTTGAACAAGCCTGCCGTCTTGACCGCGCGCGCATCGTCCGCACCATCCAGCTCGGCAACGATGCGCTCCAGTGGATGCTTCGCCGCGCGCCGCGCATTGCCGTTTGCGGCCTCAATCCGCATGCGGGCGAGCACGGCCTCTTCGGCCGTCAGGATCTCGAGACCATCGCTCCCGCCATCGATGAAGCTCGCGCCCTCGGCATTGATTGCTCCGGCCCGCACTCGCCCGATACCGTCTTTGTCCGCGCCTTGCGCGGCGAGTTCGATCTGATCGTGGCCATGTATCACGACCAGGGCCACATTCCCATGAAGCTTCTTGACTTTGAGGGCGGTGTAAACGTTTCGCTCGGTATGCCCATCATTCGCACCTCCGTCGATCACGGCACGGCCTTTGATATCGCCGGCCGCAACCTGGCCGACCCCACCAATATGAAGGCCGCCATGCGCCTCGCCGTCCGCATGGCTGAGGGCAAGCTCGCTCTCGCCGGCGACGCTTCCGCCAGCTCAGCCCATAGCGAAGTCTCCGGCCCGGCTCAAACCCAACCGGCTCAACTTCGAGGCGCGCGCTGACATGCACCTCACCGACACTCTCATCGTCGCCGCCTATCTCGCCACCCTCATTGGCATCGGCATCTTCGTCGCGGGCCGCCAGACAACCACGGATTCCTACTTCGTCGCCGGCCGCTCTGTGCCTGGTTGGGCAGCCGGCATGTCGCTGCTCGCCACCATCATCACCAGCCTCACCTTCATCGCGTTCCCCGGCGCAGCTTATTCCGGTAATTGGAACCTCCTCGTTCCCAACCTGCTTTTCATCGCGGTTATCTGGTCCATCGGCCCCATCATCGTGCCGTTCTTTCGCCATGCGGTTTCCATGTCCGTCTATGAGTACTTCGGCAAACGCTTCGGCCCCGGCGTGCGCATGTATTCTTCCTTGGCCTTTGCCGCCGGGCACTTCGCCAAGATGGGCTTTGTCTTTTATCTGCTCGCTCTCGCGGTCTCGGGCTTCACCGGTTGGCCCGTCATACCGCTCATCGTCGGCCTCGGTGTCATCACCGTCTTCTACACCTTCATCGGAGGCCTGCGCGCTGTCATCTGGACCGACGTGGTCCAGGGCTTCCTGCTCTTCGCCGGCGTCGCCGTCACGCTCGCGCTGCTTCTGTTTTCGCAGCACGCCCGCCCCGGAGCTTTGTTCCATTTGATCGCCGCCAATCACAAACTCAGCTTCGGCAGTTACCACTTTGACCTCGCCAAGCCCACCGTCTGGACCATGGCGCTTTACGGTTTCTTCTACTATCTTCAGAAGTACACAGCCGATCAGACTGTCGTGCAGCGCTACCTGGCCGCGCGATCCGATCGCTCCGCACTTCACGGAATTCAGATGGGCGCAACGCTTTGCCTCCCTGTCTGGACCGCCTTCATGCTGATCGGCTCGCTGCTCTGGGCCTTCTACCATCTCGCCGGCCAAACGCCTCCCGCCGCAGTCACGCATCCCGACCAGATATTTCCCTATTTCATGGTGACGCAAATGCCGGTCGGCGTCGCCGGCATCTTTCTCGCCGCCCTCTTCGGCGCGGCCATGTCCATGCTCGCCTCTGACCTCAACTGCCTCGGCCTCATTCTCGTCGAGGATTTCTACTCGCACTTTTTCCCGAGCCACTCTGATCTGCAGCGACTGCGCTTCGGCAAGCTCGCCGTCATCGTCTGCGGAGCCCTGGCCATCACCGTTGCCCTCGCGGTCACAGCTACGCATGGCTCCGCCCTTGCGCTCTATTACGCCGCTGCCTCCATCGTCGCGGGCGGCCTCGCCGGTCTCTTTCTGCTCGCCTTCCTCTCGCGGCGCGCCGGTCGCACTGCCGCTCTGCTCGGCATCGGCGCCAACCTCATCTTCACTGTCTATGCCACGCTCACGCTCGACGGTGGCAAGATCCTCGACCTCCACCGCTATAACTTTCCGTGGAGCGAATACACCATCGGCGTTGTCGGCAATCTTTTATTGTTGGGCGTCGGTCTTCTTTGTGCGGCTCTTTTCCCTGCGGCGTCGCAACTCCAATCCACCAGCACGCTTTGGGACTGGCTTGCAAGCTCGAGCCGAACCGATCACTATGCCATCCAATTGGGAGAAACTCGATGAATCGTCTTCAACAAGCTGTTCAAGCAAACAATGGCAAAACTCTTCTGGGCGCCGCGGTCTATTTTTACGACCCCATATTTCTTGAAATCTGCGCGCATCTTGGCTACCAGGTCATCTGGATCGAGATGGAGCATGGCCACATCACTTTTCCTGAGGCCGCCGACCTCTGCCGCATGGCCGCAGGCACCGGAATGCTTACCATGATTCGCATTCCCGACGTGCGGCGCGAAAACGTGCTCAAGGGCGCCGAATGCGGGCCCGACATTCTCGATGTCCCCATGATCGAAACCCCCGAGCAGATGAACGACCTGCGCGAATACGCGCGCTTCGCCCCCATCGGCAGCCGCGGCATGTTCTCCGTTTCGCGCGCCGTCAACTACGGAATCCCCGGCGGCGTCGTGGCCAAGCAGCAAAACCTCAACACCGCGCTCTGCCTCATGGCGCAGATTGAAAGCAACACCGCGCTCGCCCGCGTTGAAGAGTTGGCGGCTGTTCCCGGTGTCGATCTCTTCATCGGCCCAGCCGATCTCGCCGCAAGCCTGGGTGTAGCCGGCAATACTTCGCATCCCTCCGTTCAGGCAGCCGCTGCCCGGATCGTCAAGGCCGCCCGCGACCGCGACAAGTGTGTCGCCACAGCCTGCGCCCCTGAGGAATTTGCCTTCTGGCTCGGCCTCGGCATCGACTTGCTCTACTGTGCCAACGACATTTCCTGTCTCAAGCAGGCCGCCGCAGAAACACTCGGCGACGCTCGCCAGATATTGGAGCGCGTCTCCAAAAATGGCGCGCGCATGCTCGATGAAACCCGCGCCTAGCGGCTTTGGTCAGCGACCTCGATGAAATTCTTCTGCAATCTCGCCTTTGTTCTCGCGCTCTTGCCCGGCGCCGCGTCGGCGCAGAACTTCGATTCGAGCCATCCCTTCACCGTTCTTCACGCCGATGATTACCGCCATTACGTCATCCAGTTCGCGGCCGACGAGCTCGCTGCCACCGGCCAGCAGCCCCCCGACGAATGGCCCTGGATCGCCGCCAACATCCCGCTCTTCGATTCCTCCGACAAGCAATTCGAAGAGATGTATTACTTCCGCTGGTATGCATGGCAAAAGCATGTGGTCCACACCAGCGACAACGGCTTCCTCATCACCGAGTGGCTGCCCAAGCCCAATCTCCCTGACTTTGGCGTCCTGCCCGACGCCGCTCCGTTTCACCTTGGCGAAGCGCGCTGGCTGCGCAATCCGCAAATCGCCGCCGACTACGCCCGCTACTGGATCTCGCCCGGCGCGCGTCCCCGCGAATACAGTTTCGCGCTGGCCACAACTGTGCGCGACGTGACACTCGCAACCGGTGACTCAAAACTCGGGACCAGCATGTTGCCCGGCCTCATCGCCAACTACGAAGCATGGGTCGCCACCCAGTTCGATCCAGGCGTCGGCTTGTTCTGGTCGATCGACACCCGCGATGCCATGGAGAAATCCATCAGCGGCGACGGCTATCGCCCCACGCTCAACAGCTATATGGTCGGCGACGCACGCGCCATCGCGGACTTCGCGCGCGACTCTGAACAACCGGCAATCGCCGCCGACTACTCCGCCAAGGCCGCCGCACTCGAGCATCTCATCGAAACCAAACTCTGGAATCCCCGCGATCAGTTCTATGAAGTCCTTTCGCCGTCAGCCGACTCGGGAATCCGCAAAGAGAAAAAATTCAAAGATCCTGGCACCATCCTGAAACTCGCCGGCGTGCGCGAGCTCATCGGCTACATTCCCTGGGGATACTACACACCCGCAGCCAGCCACGACATTGCCTGGAAGCAACTCTTCGATCCCGAAGGCTTCGCCGGCAAGTACGGCCCCACTACCGCCGAACGCCGCAGCCCGCGTTTCCGCTTTCCGTCGAGCGACCAATGCACCTGGAATGGTCCTTCGTGGCCCTACGCAACCACGCAAACACTCCTCGCCCTCGCCAATCTTCTCAACGGCGCACCGCAACCCGAGGTCCCCAACGACAGGTCTTCGTCGTTGGGGTGGAAGCTGGACATCGCCCCGCAACAGTACTACCAACTCTTTTCGAATTACGTCCTCTCGCAACATCTCAAGCTGCCCAGCGGCCGCGTCATCGATTGGATCGACGAAGACCTCGATGCCGACACCGACGAGTGGATCGCCAAAGATATGTTGCTCGCCAAGCACAAGCAAGTCGGCCGCGGAAATTACTACAACCACTCCGGCTTTGCCGATCCGCTCATCAGCGGCCTCATCGGCCTGCGCCCGCGCCCCGACAACCTAATCGTCATCCATCCGCTTCTGCCCGCCGGTGTGTGGACCCACTTCGCCATCGACGGCCTTCCCTATCACGGCCACATCTTAGCGATCGTTTACGACGAAACCGGCAAGCACTACAACCATGGCCGCGGCCTCACGCTCTTTGTCGACAACAAAAAAATCGCAACCCGCTCAACACTCGGCCCGCTCGCAGCAGACTTGTCCGCCGGAGGGAGCAGGGGCCTTCAGGCCCATGAATCCAGGGCAAAATAGATCGGGCCTTTGGGCTCGGAGGAGTGGTTTTGAAATTCCACCTTGGAAGTTACATTTGCGGCGCCTTCATTCTTCTCGCTACGCCGCTCATCGCGCAATCCGCGCCCTCCATCCCCCTCGCGCAAATTCCCGCCGGCTCATTCACCATGGGCTCCGGCGACGTCGCGCTTTCTCCCGCTACAGTCAACGGCTTCGGAGTCATGTCCACCCGTCCCGCCCACGGCGACTGGGACGAGCATCCCGCGCACCAAGTCACCATCACCCATTCATTCGCCATCGCCACGCACCTCATCACCGTCAAGGAGTTTCAGCAGTTCGATCCGTCGTACAAAGCCGTCGCCGCCTACCCTGACTACGCCGCGGGCATCAGCTACAACCAGGCCGTCGCTTTCTGCGCATGGCTCACCAGGAAAACCGGCAAGCCCTACCGTCTCCCCACTGAAGCAGAGTGGGAATACGCCGAGCGCGCGGGAACGCAAACGCCATTCTTCACTGGCGACACGCCGCCTGCGCCCGGCCAGCCCAACCCGTGGGGTGTCGTCATGGGCGAAGGCACGCCCGAGTGGATCGCCGATTGGTACGGCCCCTATGAATCTTCCGCGCAAACCAATCCTTCCGGCCCGCTCCACGGATACTTCCGCGTCGTACGCGGAGGCGGCCTCGATTTCCGAAAGTCCAAGCCCGGCGAAATCGTTCCTGCCATGGCGCCTTACTTCATGCGCTCCGCCAATCGCGCCAGCATGGCGCCCAGCTACTCATCAAGCGCAGGCAACATCGGCTTCCGCGTCGTGCAAGCGCCCATGCCCACGCCGCATCCCTCGCCCGCCTTCGATTATTTTTTCTGGAGCGATGTAAAGCAGACTTCGGTCGATATCAGCCAGGGACCCGATCCCGCAAAACCCTTCTATCGCGTGCATGAGCTTTTTCCCGATCTCGCCGGCAAATCCATGCCCGATGTCGGTTGGCGCGTTGGCCTCGCGCCCGGCCTCGGCATCAACTATCACAACTCCGCCGTCCAGGTGCTTGCCAATGGCGACATCGTCGCCGCCTACTACAACACGCCCGACAAAGAAGACGATCCCGACCAGACCGTCATGGTCATGCGCCGCCGCGCCGGCTCAGAATCGTGGGACATGCCGGAGCCCTGGCCCGCCTTTGCCGACGCTGCCTGCGCCGCTCCCGTCTTCTGGAACGATCACGGCCATCTCTGGCTCTTCTTTGGCTTCCCTCGCCTCATCGGAGCGCCGCCATTTGCATTCACCACATCCAGTGACAACGGCGCAACCTGGGCGCCCATTCAGTTTCCGAACTTCCCCGCTCCCATCGGCCGCTACGTCTCGCAGCCCATCAACTCCATCGTCCGCGCAAAAAACGGCACAATCTACATCCCTACTGACTCCACGGGTCGCGGCGCCGGCGGCCTCAGCGCAGCCTCGGCAGTGTGGGCCACAAAAAATAACGGCAAGACTTGGTATGACACCGGCGGCCGAACCGGTGGCCGTCACACCACCATCGTGATGGCGAAAAATGGCGACATCCTCGGCTTCGGCGGCAAGAACTCTGAGATCGACGGGCACATGCCGCTCTCCATCAGCTCCGACGGCGGCAAAACCTGGCGAGTCACTCCCACACCGTTTGACGAACTCATCAGCGGCGAGCGGCCCAGCGTCATTCGTCTCGCTTCGGGGCGGCTCTTCTTTGTCGCCGACTACAATCCCAACCACGAGAAACACATTCACAAAGATGGCGCATACGTTGCGCTCTCAAACGACGACGGCAAAACCTGGAAGATGAAGCGCCTCCCTGCAGACATCCTTACCGTCGGTTACGTCACTGCCACCCAGGGCCCCAACGGTATCATTCACATTGTCACGTCGAAGAACACCGTCAACTACGAAATTGACCTCAACGAATCCTGGGTTCTTTCTGACTCTGAAGCGGCCACGCCCGCGCCGGACTCGATCGGCCCGGTCACAAAGCATACCGAGAAGTGGCCGAACGGAAAACTCAAAGCGGAGTGGGGAACCGCGCGCGCCAACGACGGCGAAATCGTCCTCGAAGGCCCGCAATCTTTTTACTTCGAAAACGGCGGCAAGCAGTGGACCGCGACGTTCCATCTCGGCAAAAAAGTCGGCGAGGAAGCGCTCTATCGCGCCGACGGCTCAAAGCAATGGATCAAGACTCACGCCTCCGATGGTGCGTGGACGTGGCAACGGTTCGATGACGCCGGCAAACAGATCGCCGAATCGCACTGGCACAACAAAACCCTTCTCGACGCCACTTTTAACAACGCACCCTAGGTGTCTGACCGCTTGATTATGTACAAAGGAGGGTGCCCCAGGTCCCGATTTTGAGACCTGGGATTAGCAATCGCTGGGTTCGAAATTTTGTGGGCTGAGTCCTGATGTCCTGTGCTTGTACTCGGCACTAAAAATACGATGTCATCCTGAGCGAACTCCGTCCGCCGCGGTCGACGGAGAGAGTCGAAGGACCTGTTGTTGCTCTTAACGCATGCATCGCAGAATCGACAACGGCAAGCCGGAATTTTGAGTATGAAAAAGAAATGCCTGTGGCAACTCGTAACTGCTTTGCTGCTTGCTGCCGCTTTCGCGTCCACGGCCGCAAAACCGCAGCCTTCGCCTCGCACCCACGGTGCCTGGCTCTTTATCTACTTCAAAGAGCCCGGCAGCCAGGGGATATACTTCGCCCTCAGCCGCGACGGTTACCACTACACGCCGCTCAACGACGGCCAGCCTTGGCTCGCGCCCGCGCAACCCCGCGAGCTCATGCGCGACGTCTTCCTCACACGCGGCCCCGACCACCTCTTCCACATGGTCTGGACGTGGAACTGGCACGGCAACTCGCTCGGCTACGCGTCTTCTCCCGACTTGCTCACCTGGTCCGCGCAGAAACAAATTCCCATCATGCAGGATTACCCTGAAACCAACAACGTCTGGGCGCCCGAGACCTACTGGGACGCGAAGAAAAAAGAATGGCTCCTCATCTGGTCAAGCTCAATGAAAGACTCAAAAACGGGCAACCGCATCTGGTCGTCGCTCACCCCCGGCTTCGACACGTTCTCAAAGCCTCAGATTTTCTTCGATCCAGGCTACGTCACCATCGACGCGACCATCTTTCACTGCCGCACCGGCCCCTATCGCCTCATCTTCAAACAACAAACTTACGACCCGCTCACCTTTCAGGAGCGCGTTGCCTCCGGTCCAACTCTTGAAGGTCCATGGAGCAACATCTCCGGCCCTATCAACGAGACATGGTCTGAAGGCCCTTCAGCCATTCAGGTCGGCAAGCAATACATTGTCTTCTACGATCACTACCGCGCCCCTCGCGCCCGCTATGAAGCCGTAGCCACCACCGACTGGAAACATTGGCGCGACATCACAGCCGAGACCTCGCTCCCCGAGCATTCTAAACACGGCAGCTTTCTTCACATCACAGACGAAGAAGCCACACGGCTCCTCGCGCGCCACGACGCACCAGCATCTGCACCGCAATGACTTCGCAATCCAAATAGCATCTATTCCGCAACTCCGAATTAAGATGATCCATCATCCTCAGGGGCAAAAATCGAATATCATCCTGAGCGACCTCCGTCCGCGGCGGCGGACGAAGGGAGTCGAAGTATCTGCGTTGCCCTGCGGTCGCACTAACTGCTAATAGCTGCTTTATTCAAACAGCCAATCCAGGTTCGGTGGACCGTTGCCATCGCTCGTTTGCGCAAAGTTGACGCGCGGCGCAACATGCAAATCGGCCGGAATAAACCCGAGAATCACATACTCGCCCTTGCCAAGGTCAAGCTCGTTCTCGCCCGTAGGCAACGGCTTGGCCCACACCGCCATCGCCGGAAGCTTGGGCGCGCTCACCGCATTTACGAGCAGCAGATTCCACTGCTCCGTCTCGGGATCGAGCAGCGGATTTTCCTTCGAGCCGTTCGACACCAGCCCCAGCAGGACCTGCGCGGGCGCCGCGAGATCGAACTCAATCGCTCCGCCCTCTCGCGGTACAACGCGGATGCCTTTCATGCCCACAAGCTCCGGCGCAAGCCCGGCGATCTGCGGCCCGCCGCCCATGAAAAGCGCGGCGCCCTCGTCCACTGTGAACGCTTCGCCCGCTCCCGGCTTCAGCGTGAAGGCCACTTGCGGGAACGGCGTTCCCGGACTGCTCCCATGCACCCCCGTGCCCGACTTGAGCTCGGCAATCCGCTTCTGGAAGCTGGCCAGCTCCTGCTCGTACATCGGCAGGCACTGCTGCCAGCTTGGGTAGTTCTTCATGCCGCCCTTGAACGGAATGCGCCGCTGCGAGGTTTCCATGCTGGTCGCGGTAATGTATGCCGGGCCGGCAACCGCGGTGAGCTGTTTGTAGAAATCCACGCTCTGTGCAAGATACGGCTCAGCCTTCTCTAGGTGCGCCATATCGTGATCGAAGCCGTAGAGAAGCACCTCTTGTGCTGCCTCGATCTTCGCGTTGTAATACTGCATCAGCAGTACGATAGCGTGCATATCGTTGACCACACGCTCATACTCGGCCTTGTCTTTGGTTACATACGGTCCAGCTGCCTCGGCATCGGCAAGCGCTTCGCTCGAAGCCTTCACCGTCTGGTCGCTCACGCCGATCGGCGTCTCGCCGTGATGCGGCTCATGCTTCACCTCCTCCGCCACGTACTCATCGAGCCGCTCACCCGGAGGCGCATCGCCGTTCCAGAGCGGATAGTCCGGGCCGAAGTGGTCGGGGTCGATCATCTGCGGCATGGTCATGCCCAGGGCGAGCGCTTCGCGGTTGCCCTCGGTGATTCCAATACGCGGCAGCAGACTCGGCTGGCATGGTCCCGCCAGCGTGTACGCGTCCAGCAGCTTCTCGCCGGCCTCTTCGCTGCCGTAGCGCTCGGCAAATTGCTTCACCCAATATGCGTGCTCCTTCTCCGGATCGCGATTCGGATTCCATGCGTAGCGGCCCCACGCCGCAAACCAGATCCAATCGCGATCGGTTTGCATTAGCCGCGGCTGCGTGTTGTCGCCTGCGTAAGGCCAATCCCAGTAGCGCAGCGGGTAAAGATGCAGGCCCTCGATTCCGATGCGCTGAAAATTCGTCTCCGTCTGTCGAATAAAGTCAGGATCGCCCCAGCGGAACGGCTCCAGATTCGAAAGCAGGTGCACGTTGGCGATCGTCACGTTTGACTCTTCAGCCAGCGTCTGGAAGCGTTCACGCACTTCTCCGCGCACATTCGTCCAGGTTAGCGATTCGCCATTCCACTTGAACATGGTGTCGATGTTGGAGTAGAGCGGCAGAGCCGCCTTCATCACTGCCTCGATGTCCGTTGCGTGCGCGCGCACCACGATCGGCGGTTCCGTCGTAATACCCAGTTCCTTCAGCCCGTCCTTCACGCCCGGGATAATTGTTTGCGCCAGCCACTCCGCGCCGTATCGCGGAGCCAGCGCCTCGCCCAGCGTCATCATCAGTCCCGCGTGCGGATACTCGCGCACAAACTCCGAAATGGCATAACGCGTGTAGGCGCTGGCCAGCGGGTTTGGCGCCGACAAGTGGTAAGGCATATGATGCGCACGCGCAAACGCATGCGACAAATGAATGTTGTAGAACCCCTGCAGCACCCATATCCCGCGCCGGTCGGCCTCAGTGGTAAGCCACTTGAACATCGCGATGTTCTCGTCGATCTGCGCGGTAGGCAGCTCCTGCGCCTCGGGATACTTCGGCAGCTTCAGCAGGCTGGTGAACGGATGACCGTTCCATAAATAGAGCGTGTTGTAGCGCTCCTCGGCCAGCATGTCCAGATACTTTGTCCACTCTGCCTTGTCATAGAAAAACGGAAAATTCTGCGGCGTATACGGATAGTCGTACTCGGCGCCTTCGTACGTGATCTCCTGTTTCTGCATCCCGATGCACGTGCCCCGCAGCTTCAGCGCCGGATGCTCCATGTCGTCGATGCCCTCAGGCAGCACGCCCGCCGCGCGAATTCGATCCGCCAGCTCCAGTTCTCCGTACAGCACTCCCGACGCGTCGCTGCCGGTCACGATCCACGTCTTGCCCACCTGCTTGATGAGAAACGCTTCCTCGGCCTGCGGCCAGAACTCTTCGAGATTGAAACGCTTCAGCTCCGGCGCACTGCGCACCGCTGCCAGCACGCGCGCCCCCTCCGGCGCAGTCTTCACATCCGCAAGCGCACTGCGCAATTTCTCGGCGCCGTACAACTCACGAGGCGTCGCACCCTTCGCCATCGTCACATTCACCGGCGCCGCGTGAGCCGCCATGCACGCCGCAAGCGCGAACATCGCCGCGCAAAGCGTCCCCACCAGCGATGTCCGCCGTCGCATTTGCTGATTCATCATTCTCTTTCGAGCTTTCCATCGATTTTCTCGCTAGCCATCCGTCCGAAATTCGCTCGCCCGTGGACTCAATCGGATGCGGACGGCTACAGCATTTTCGGAATTACTGTAAACCGAAGCTGTTCACTTAAGTGGCTTTTTCCTCAAGAAAAAGCCACCTTTCACAGCTCTCAAGGAGTCTACATGTATTCCGAAAATGCTCTAGGAGCTGGCAGCTAGTGGCTAGAAGCTGGCCTTTAGCTCTTCTCAAACATCACCGCCATATACGGCTTGCCGCTCAGCGTGATTTTACTTTTCCCGCTGAAGCTTCCCGGCAGCGCACTCGTCGTCATCGCCCACGGATCGATCATCGTAGCCTTGAACTGCGCGTTCTCCGGCAGCGGAAACTCATACTCGCCCACGCAGTGATAGTCGAAGTACCACAGATACAGCGCGCCCGCATTCCCCGCGTTCAGGTAATATGGATTCTCCGCAGCCATCAATCCCGTCGTTCCCGTACCCTCGAGCAGCTTCCGCAAAAACGTAATCCGCGCCGGGCTCGTTCCGTGCAGTTCTCCCGCATCCGACCACACCGGACTCCCATCCGTCGTCATATACGTCTCGCCGTGCGTGGCGTATACGCCGAAAATAACCGCGCGCCAGAAGCGGTGCGTCATTTCCTCCGGCGACAGATTTCCCCACCGCCGCGAGATGTTCCCCTCGTACTGAATCTCGTCATAAATGATCGGCTTGTTCCACGCCGTCAGCCGCTCTGGCGACTTCTCAAAGTCATACGTCTGCAGGCTTGCGTGCGTGCACCACGGCTTCGTGTAGTCGTACATCACCCTGCTGTAGTGGATTGACCGCAGCCGGCTGTACGGATCGCTCTCATCCACGATCCGGAAAAATCGATCCCAGTCCTTCGTCGATTTCGACCGCACCAGGTCATATTCGTTCGCGATCGACCACCACACATTCCGGAATGCGGAAAGCCGCGCCACCGCGTAGCGCAAGTAGCGATCGTCCGCCTCCTGCCCCATCGACTTGAAGCCCCACGCATCGTACGGATGAAACAGAATCACATCCGCCTCAATCCCTGCCGCCAGCAGCTCCCTGATCCTCCCCTCCACATGTTGAAAGTAGGCAGGATTTAGACGCGCCAGATCGAACTGCTCCTTGCTTTCCTTGTATTCCGGACTCACCATACTGCCCGCTGCATCGGGCGAAGCCGTCCCCGCGCCAATCCTCTCAAACGGCATCGCCACCGGCTGCAACTTTCCCAGCGGCTTCGGCAGCAGGCACATCCGCACCTTGTTGAATCCCGCCTGTTTCAGGTTCTTCAGCGTCTCGTCGCCATACGGCTCGCCGATAAACCCATAGGAGTAGCACGTCGTCCCAAATGGAAAATACGGCCTCCCGTCCGCATATTGAAAGTGAAACTGATGCGCAGTGCCCACTGGCCCATGATTCCCAGCACCCGCCGCCACGCACTCAAAGCCGCCTGTCTTTCCCGCCAACTCCTTCACGCTTCCCGTCGTCTCGTAGCTCCACTGCCCCTCGGAATCCGGTGAAAAACGCACCCGGTACACCCCATCGCCGTCATAGAATCCCGCTACATCGACGGTCCGGTGGCCCAGCATAAACCGTGCGCCAAACTCCACATCCACAAATGGATTCCCCGTAGACGGCCCACTCACCCCCGTCTCAAACATGCCCCATTGCTCCACTTTTTCCCCGCCATTGTTCGCAGGCGCAGCCGCCGCCGTCGTTCCCGTCGACGCAAGCCCGGCCACCATCATTCCCGCTCCCAGCTTCATCAGATCTCTTCGATCCATCGCCCCTCGCTCCTCGCCTCGCTCCCCGCGCTGCGCGTATTTACCAGCCTCGCCGTCGCCGCAATGCCGAACCCTGTCCGCCTTCAAACACCCGCGAACCAGCAGGCATCATCACGGCTTCAATCCAGGCAAACCCGTTCTACACACCCCGAGCTGACGTGTCAAACTATTCGTAACAAAATGAAAATTATTGCACAAATTGGGTCGTTCGACGTATAAAGGCTCTTATCGCATCTTCGCCCGATAGAAAGCATAGGTTGCATTCATCCATGCCTGGCAAGACTGACTCACCTCTCAACGCAAAGAAATCCACTCGCCGCCGCATCCCCAAATGGGCGCTCCACTCCAACGATGCGTCATCCAACGAGCAGTATTATCTGCGTTCCATCGGCCGCGCGCTTGACGTCCTCGACTGTTTCGACGGCAAAGCGCCCCTGGCCCTCAAAGAGATCAGCAAAAGCACAAGCCTTCCTGAATCCACGCTCTTCCGCGTTCTGCTCACGCTTGAAAAACACGGCTTCCTCCGCCAGGCGATGGATGGAACCTACCAGCTCGCTCCCAAGCTGCGCTTCGGCTGGCTTGTCGAGCAGGCCAACACGCTGCGCGACAAAGTCCGCCCCGAGCTGGAGCGCCTCGCTCAACGCTTCAATGAAACCGCCAGCATGGCCTATCTTTACGAGGACCGCATCCATGTCCTCGACTCCATCGAAACCTTTCACGAGATCCGCATGTCCAACCGCGTCGGACGCGTGCTGCCCCCGCACTGCAGCGCGCTCGGCAAGGCAATCACCGCCTTCCAGGATCGGTCCATGGCCGAGCAGATCGTCGAAATCTACGGCCTCTCGCGCCGCACCGAGCACACCATCATTGACCGCGCACGCCTCTTTGACGACTTCGCCGAAACACGCCGCACCGGCATCGCCTGCGACCGCGAGGAATCCGTCATGGGCGGTATTTGTATCAGCGCCGCCATTCGCCCCGCCGGGCAACCTGTCGTCGCAGCCGTCAGCCTCTCCACACCCATCGTCCGCATGACTCCCGAACGCGAAGAGCAAACTCGCAAAGCTGTGCTTGAAGCCGCAGTCCGCGCCGCTGAAAGTTAGCCATGAGTGGCGTCGCGTTTCCATCGCGCTTCCCCCTCCTCGCGGCCTGCATTTTCTAATCTGCTGCACTCTTCTTTTGTAAATTCCATAGAATTTGTTCCGCAGCGCGGAATTTCTGTGGCCGTTCGCTGGAATCACCCGCCCCCAACTGCCTGAATTTCTTAAAGGTTACAAAGCCGCAGCTTTTAATTTTCAAAACGAGTAACTAGTTCTCCGAATTGTCTTGACACTCCTGTCACGCAGTTTTTACCTTTTCAAAGTTCCAGTAAGCGATAACTATCTCTTCCCCAAACCGCTGAAGCACCAAATTGCTGGATTGATTCATGAACCATCGCCTGCCAATCATTGCAGCCCTCATCTCCCCGGCCCAGAGTTCCCCAGGCCGGCAAAGGCGCGCCAGCTTGCGCGCACTTTCAATCTCGTTGCCGTTGCCCGCTGCCACAAACGCAGTTCAACAGGAGGCTCTCTACCTATGAAGCGCTTGGTCTTGTTTCTTCTCGTTGCCATCGGCTCTTACGCCTATGCGCAAAGCTTGCGTGGATCGATCACCGGACAGGTGACAGACCCTACGGGTGCTGCGATAGCGCATGCTTCGGTCACCGTCACCAGTACTGACACAGGCGCCGTCAGCCATGTGGTTTCCACATCGAATGGCTTCTATACTGCTCCGAATCTGTTGCCCGGCGGTTACTCCGTAAAAGTCTCCGCTCCTGGATTCAAGGCATTTGAGCGGACCGGCATCCAGGTCCAGACGGAGCAAATCGTCACCATCGGCGTAAGGCTCGAAGTGGGTGCCGCCTCAGAGCAGGTTACGGTATCCTCGGCGCCTCCACTCATCGACACAGCAGACGCGTCCACGGGCCAGGTGCTCACCACGGATCAGGTCGAGGATCTCCCTACCAACGGTGGCACTCCGCTCGGCTTCGCCCGCATCGAATACGGCACGGTCGTCAAGGCCAAGCATGCACTCGGCGGGGCGACGCCGGTCAGCAACAGCACCGTCGACGACTTCTCCCTTGGCGGCGGCAACTCGTCGTCCAATGAGATCCTTCTCAATGGTGTGCCGAATATGCAGGACTCAGGTCGTACCGCGGGCTATAGCCCGCAGCTTGACTCTGTCGACCAGATTCGCGTCGACGTCTTCGGCGCCAACGTCGAGTACGGCGACACCTCCGGCGGCACAGTGAGCATCACCACCAAGAGCGGAACCAATCAGTTCCATGGTTCTGGCCGGTGGGAGTACGAGGATATCGGCTGCTCGAATCTTATTGGTGGCAAGTTCGCAAGCCGATCCGCCAACAACTGCACCTGGATGACGGCGCTGCCTTACACCACACCAGTCGGCGGTAACATTCCACCCGACAGCCACACCAACCAGTTTGGCGCCACCATCGGCGGCCCTATCTGGATTCCCCACATCTTCAACGGCCGCAACAAGCTCTTCTTCTTCTACGCGTATGAGACGTACCGTGGCCAGCCGCCCGCTTCACAAGCCATCACCTCCGTGCCCACCCAGGCTGAACGCAGCGGCGACTTTTCAGCACTGCTGGGGTTGGGCACCAGCTACCAGCTCTACAACCCGAATTCAGCCACGGGAACGACCTCCAATTACACCAGAACAGCCATTCCAGGCAACGTCTTCTCCAAGGCAGGATTGTCGGTTAGCCCCATTGCTCAGGCCTACATGAAGTTGGTCCCGATGCCGAACTACTCCGGCACAACAACCACCACCGATGGCGAAAACAATTACTTCGCCTACGTGCCGACCATTCAGGACTACCGTTCGCACATGGGCCGCATCGACTACAACATCAGCTCCAAGGACAAAATCTTCGGAATGGCCCAGCGCAGCCGCTATCTCGTCACGCAAAGCAATGTTTTTCACGACGTCCTCAGCGGCACCAACTCCGATCAGATCATGGCCGGTGGGCAGGTCGATGAGATTCACACCTTTTCGCCCACCCTCTTCCTCGACACGCGCGGCAGCATCACGCGTTACGACAACAGCAACGATCTATCCAGCACCGGCATCAGCCCTACGACCTTCGGGTTTCCTGGATACCTCGCCCAGAATTCCACCACGCTCGCAATACCTTACATCTCCTTCACCGATGCAACCAATCCCCAAACTTACAGCGCGAAGCCGGGAGCGTTTGAAAACTTTGACACCCTCGATCTTTTCTCTGTAGCAACCAAAATCTATAAGTCCCATACCTTCCTCGGCGGCATCGACCTCCGGGCGTACAAGTACTCGTCTCTTACGCCGAACTACGCCGACGGAGACTTCTCCTTTGCCAAGGGTAACGGCAATCCCGTTTCCGCCAGCAATACCGCGGCTCCCGCTCCCTTCGGCAGCGCGTTTGCCCTCTTCATGCTTGGCATTCCGACCGGCGGCGAAGAAGACATCGGTGTACCCTTCCAGTACAACAGCTTCCTCAATGCTTTCTTTTTCCAGGACGACTGGAAGATGAAGCCCAACTTGACTGTCAGCATAGGCGTTCGCTTCGAGCACGAGATTCCTGTCAATGAGAGCCAGAACCGCATTACGACCGGCTTCAATACCACAATTTCCAACGAAGCCACGGGCGCGTCTGAGACCAACTACAAGGCGGATTGCACCGCAGCCTGCAGCGCGCTCCAGCCGGCAGCGTCGTTCCTGCCTGTCGGCGGCGCCACCTACGCCTCATCCAGCAGCCGCTACGCCTATCACGTGGCGCCGCTCTACGTCAGTCCTCGACTTGGCATCACCTGGTCGCCCGACTTCACTCATGGCAAGGGCGTTGTGCGCCTTGGCTTCGGTATCTATGACAACCCCTTCGACGACTACAACACCAGCCAGACCTACGGCTACTCGGCTACCACTGCGTATGTGCAATCCAGCAACAGCGGAATAACCAATAACTCCATCGCTGACCCATTTCCGACAGCCACTAACCCCATTCAGCAGCCTACGGGCAACGCCCTCGGCATCAATACCAATCTCGGGGCTAAGATGGTCTACTATTCGCCCACCATTAAGGTGCCCTATGCGGAGCGCACCAGCCTCGATGTCCAGTATCAGATCGGAAATACCATCCTCGTCGACATGGGCTACATCAACACCCACCAGGTGCACCTCTCCTACAGCAATGCCGTCGACTCGATTCCGCTGCTGCCCTACCTCAGCCGCTCGCAGTACTACAACATAGCGGCCACTAACCTGCTCTCCGGTGCTTCTTACACCGGCGGCCCGCCGACCACCAACATTAGCAACCCTTTCAAGAGCGTGGCTGGAATGACCGGTAGCCTCGCGACAAGTTCCACCATTGCTCCCAGCCAATATTTGATGAGCTTCCCCGAGTTCAGCTCGGTCACAACGCAATTAAATCCCGGTTCAGAAGCGGACTACAACGCGCTCAATGCGCGCGTTGCCAAGCTCATGGGCCACGGGCTTACGATCAACGGCGTATTCGAGTATTCGCACCTGTTGGGCACCTTCAACCAGCTCAATGCCGGTGACATCCTCAACTACGGCGAAAACACATCCGACTATCCCTTCCACTTTGCGGGCTACGGAACCTACCAGATTCCCGTCGGCCGCGGACGCCAGTTCTTCTCCAACGACAATCGCATCCTCGATGGATTCATCGGAGGATGGCAGGTTTCGGCCATCTACCAGTTCCTCTCCGGCACGCCAATGTCGTGGGGCAACGTCATCTATACGGGCACCAGTTGGAAGGACTTCCATAACAAGCAGCACAGCGCGGCGAACGTAACGGGTGGCACGGTCTTCAACACGTCGGTCTTCGATACGCGCACGGTGGCGAACAGCGCGCTAAAGGTCGACAACGATCCGCTTGATGCAACTTTCAACCCCGACATTCAGCCCAACGGCGACAACTACCGCACCTTCCCGGCATACCTGTTACGCCAGGACTACACCAGCAACTGGGACAGCAACGTTCAGAAGGACATCAAGAGCTGGGAGAACGTCGACCTTCAACTGCGTCTTGACTGCTTCAACCTTCTCAACAGGCCCCAGTACAACACCCCGACCGTTAGCCCGACCTCTGGATCTTTCGGCAAGACGAGCGGAGTCTACAGCGGCACCAATGCTCGTCAGTTCCAGGTTGGCGCGCACATCTCCTTCTAGTCAGCGAATCCCAGGGCCTGTTCACACCACAGGCCCCGGTGCATCTCCTCTGACCTTTCCGAGCCTCGTCGCTCTGCCCGCATGAGTGGCGCCTTGAATGGCCGCAACCTTTACACGCCGAAGGTGCGGCAAAGCTATGCTCCGGGTGCCCCACCTTCGCCACGTCTCTGTCCTTGTGGCTAAGGTAGGAAAGGCCGCTGATTTGCTGATGCTCCGGTAATCCTGAACGATTTGCTCCACGCTCCGGAATCCCTTGCGCCTCGACTCATCCTTCGCAAATCATAGTGAAGTGATACCGTCCAGACTCGACTTCTAAAACCGGACCGCTGTCACTCATCGTGAGGAATTCAACACCACTCGCCTTCTTTGCAGTCGTGTTGCCTTCTTTCACGGAATCTTCGTCACCCGCCGGAAAGTACACCTTCGCTTTCGCACCCGCAGGTATCGCAACATCAAGCCGGAACTCACGGCCTCTCAACACCCATTCAATCTCGATAGCGCCACGAACGGAAAGGTACTTTGCCCGGCATGAGTACACCTCTTTTGTGGGTCGTGGTCGTATCGTCATTGATCTAAAGCCCGGGTCATCTGCATCGGGGTTAAGGCCTGCGATATTTCTCCATAGCCACTCGCCAACTCCGCTGAATGTCCAGTGACAAAGAGACTGGTTGCGATTGATCGCATTGAAGCTCTCCCAGAATGTCGTTCCATTCTCTGCGATGTAGCCCCAGGACGGCATGGTGCGTGTATTCACCATCTGCGCCGCCTCTGAATGGCCTCCGTGCCCTGACAGCGCTAAAAGCAACTCGGCACTGCTCCAGAAACCGGTCGTCGGATGATACTCATTACGGCGGATCGCCTCAACCAAACGCATCGCCGACTTCGATCGAAGCGGTTCCTCCAAAAGATCGAAATGCAGTGCGAGCGCGTAACTCCCTTGCGCATCGTTAGCGATTCTTCCCTCGGATGTGACATAGGCTTCGACGAACGCATGCTTGATCTGTTCGAACAAATCGCGGTACCGGGCCGCGTCATCGCCATAACCCAGCTTCGCAGCCATCTTTGACACAAGGTCGGCTGAGTGGGCGAAAAAGGCCGTCGATCCCACTTCCTTTGGTGTAGAGGGCGTTCCCGCGCTGAGCCAATCCCCCCAATCGTTTCCGCGCGCATTTTTCCAGAGGCAGTCGGGGTTGTTCCGCTGCACAAAGTCCACCCACCTTTTCGCCGAGGCATAATGCTCCTCGATGATGCGGTGATCTCCGTAATTTTCGTAGACTTGCCACGGCAACGAAACGCCTGCATCGGCCCACCCCGGCGAACCAACCGAGCGATCCGTATCGCGCAGCGCATCATGCGGCGTGATATCGCAATAACGGCCATCCGCGGTCTGCTCGTCGCGAATGTCAATCGTGTATTTCGTGAAGAATCCCGCCGCATCCATGTTGATGATGGCCGTTTGCACGCACGGACGAATGTCTCCCAGCCATGCAAAGCGCTCACTGCGCCCTGCGCACGCCGCCGGAACGTCGAAAAGAAGATTCGACTGCGTTCTGCGGGCAACCTCCATGATTCGATTGAATAAGTCGTTCGAGCACGAGAAATCTCCTGCGGTTTTAAGTTCGCTATGGATCCAGACTGCCAGCAAAGCGTCGTTCGCAGGCTTCTGGGTTAGCCCCGTCACTTCAACGTAACGGAAACCGTGATAGGTGAAATGGGGTTCAAGCACGCGATCCGATCTTCCATCGAGAACGTAGTCCTCTTCCGCCGCGACTCCCCAGAG
Organism: uncultured Acidobacteriaceae bacterium; assembly: GCA_963841095.1. Lineage (GTDB taxonomy): Bacteria > Acidobacteriota > Terriglobia > Terriglobales > Acidobacteriaceae > Telmatobacter. The sequence continues at coordinate 47,770 of CAWJBE010000015.1, read as the reverse complement.
GCTCCCGACGTCGATCATTCCGTCGGGGGCAATCTTCTCTGCGTGACGCAATTTGACGGTTGCACCGGCGGCCTCCTTCACCTTCAGGCGGCAATACCCTGAAATCTCCTGGCCAAAGTCATACACGAACACATTCGGCTTCACCTCCTTCATTGCGATCGGCTCAAGCTTCCGAATGCGGCGTACCGGCTGGCAGCGAGGCCAAACCAAAGCGACCTCGTCTCGTGGTTCGCAATACGCAGTCCTCCACTCGCTCTCATCGAACCTGGACTCGTTCCACCCAGCAAGTTCTTTTCGGCAGTCATACCCCTCACCGTCCAATAAATCGGACCACAGCACCGGGCCGGACAGCGTCGTTTTCCATCTCTCGTCCGTTACAATCGTGATCCGCCGTCCATCTGTCAGGTCAATCTCCAACTGCGCCAGGAGCAATGGGAAAAAGCCATCGATGCATCTCAATTGGTGAAGATTCATGTGGCCCGCATACCAGCCATATCCTAAGAGCGCGCCTAATGCGTTCGATCCAGGTTTCACAAATGCCGTTACGTCGTATGTCTGGTACTCAATTCGCTTGGCATAGTCCGTGTAGCCGGGCGCAAGCACATCATCGCCAATCCGCGTCCCGTTCAGGTAGAACTCGTAGAATCCCCGCGCGGTCACGTAAAGGCGCGCGCGCCGAGCCGGCTCGTCGAGAATGAATTCTCTCCTTAGCATGGGCACGCGAGAGACAGTCCGGCTCGCCGGCACTTCAGGAAAGGCAACCGTAACCGCTTTCGAATCCGCCGACAACTCGACTGCGCTTTTGCTCTTCTCCAGGTACGCCTCGGAATACTCGCTTGACTCGATTGAGTCGGAACACGAAATTCTCGCTTCATGGGATATGCATTCCTGGCCGGAGTACACACCAAATCCTCCCAACGCGACGCCGTACTCGCTGCCGGCCCACTTCGCGAGCTTTGTGATCGTCAGTCGCACATAACGCGCTTCGACGCTCGCGAAATCAAACCGGCAAGCTGCTGTTCGTGGGGCAACAAAGTCTGCATTCGTCCGGTCAACCACGGTATGCGCGTCAGAGAAGTCTTGCCCGGATGCGGTCTCCACTTTGAAGCGCACTGGATACATCACCGTGCGAAAATCCGCGCTGAGCCCGTCGGGCCGCGCCGCAACTATGTCCACTGCGTCGACACTCTGCGTGGAACCAAGATCGGCAGTGATCCATTTCTCCACATTTGGTTCCGTCGCCAACTGGCTGCGGTAGCAGTGAATCGGCGTGAGTGGGCGATTTGCCGCGTCTGCCAGCACTGCATCGCCGACCCACTTCGCCTGCCATTCATTTGGGTGCAGCAGCCCCATGGTCCAGCTTGCCGTGTCGCTCCACCTTGACGGCCTTCCATCCTTGTCCCATGCCATCACCCTCCAAAAGCATTCTTGCCGCGATTTCAAGGGAGCGCCGCCATACTCGATCTGCACGCTCTGATCCGACAGCACCCTCCCGCTATCCCAGAGGTCTGCCTTCCCCTCTTTGAGTGAACCCTCATCCGACGCCACCATGATTCGATATGCGGTTTGACGATCACCGCGCCGCGTGGAGTGAAGCTGCCAAAAGAGTCGCGGCCTGGGCACATCAATGCCGGCCGGGTTATCCCGGTACTCGCATGTCAGCTGCCCGGCCTCGATTCTTCCGTCCCTGACATCGGTCACAGAATCCACAGAGTTGAGCGCCAATGCCAACGCGCGCCGCGGCAGCGCACGCAACAATGCCGTGATCGCGCCGGAGCCCAGCAGTTTTCGTCTTGAAATCATCTTTTCAGTTACCGTTTGTGGGAAATAGGGGTTCACTCCACAATAGGGATGCCCCAGATCTCGCTTTTGAGATCTGGGATGCCATACAGCTAAATGCTAATAGCTAAGAGCTGCCCTCAGTTCTAAGCAAGCACCGCAACCCGGCAACCAGGAGCTAGCGGCTAGAAGCTAGCAGCTAGCAGCTAGAGGCTGCTTTTCCGTTCCCTGACTTTTTTTGTCAAGCCCCCGCCCCGCGAATTAATCCGCCAACTTCACCCTAACTCGTTGTTTTTCTTACCCTTGACCCCTGTCCCCTGATCCCTACTTTCTTTGCAGGTTAATTCCGCCAAATCGCTAGAATGGTTTCAGGTCGCATCTTTGCGATACGAATGCGAGCGAATCGGGCAGGATGGCGCGCAGGCCGGCCTCCCCGTTCCGCCCGCCCGTCGACCCAGGCTCGCGACCCGATCTACCGCACATTTGCAATAAATTCAGACGAATGCACACAAGTCGGTGCAAAAGGCATCCGAAGCGCGCCCCTAACTCCTTTAAGTGCAATATCTTCTCGGATAACTTGTTTGTTTTCAAACGGTTAGAGTCGGGGGTTTTATGCGCAAGCTGCTGAAAAAAAGGCACTTAACTTCAAAAACCCCCGGGGTAGGGGGATAGCGGTATCGAAGAGTAAACACCCCGCCAACCCGTGAACGCCGCCAACTCTGCGAACACCGCAACTCGGCAACCGGTAGCAAGCAGCTAGAGGCTGGAAGCTAGCAGCTAAAAGCTGCCTTCCTGTTCCCTGTTACTCTCATTTCGTGGGCTTTCACGATTTTCTGGGCAACGCCGCCACCGTCACACACCTGCGCGAGAGCGTCCGCTCAAAGCGCTTCCCCCACTCGCTCATCCTCGCCGGCCCGCGCGGCGCCGGAAAGTACACCCTCTCGCTGATGCTCGCTCAGGCGGTCAACTGCCTCAACCCCGCCGAATCCGATGGCCTGCCCGACTTCTGCGGCGTCTGCTCCAACTGCACCCGCATCGCAGCCGCCGCTAACCTCGACGACCTCGTCGCCGAGGCTGTCGCCGCCCGCGACGATCTGCGCGAAACCGACAAACGTGAAACGCGCATCCTCATCCAGACGCACCCTGACATCCTCATTGTTCCGCCCGATCCGCCCCAGCTCATGATCAAGCTTGGCCAGGTGCGCCAGGCAATTCACGTGGCCTGGTACCGCCCGCCCTCCGAGGCCCAGCGCTCCTTCACAATTTTCACTTCTTCGGCGTTCATGAAAGAAGCTGCCAACAGCCTCCTCAAGCTCCTCGAAGAGCCTCCTGACCACGCCTCGCTCATCCTGCTCACCGAGAATCCTCAGGAACTCCTGCCCACCATTCGCTCTCGCGCCGTTGCCCATCGCCTCGGTGCTGTCCCCGCTGCCGACCTTGAAGCACTGCTCGCAACTCGCCGCCCGGACCTCAAGCCGCCCGATCGCGCCCTCGCTGCGCGCCTCGCTCAGGGCGCCGTTGGCCGCGCGCTGGCTCTCGATCTCGCCGCCTGGCGCACCAGCCGCAATGATGCTCTCATCATCCTCCGCACCGCCCTTCGCGAACCCGACTACTCCACCCTCTTCCACGCCACCGAATCCTACCGCGCCGGCGCCGATGGCCAGGAGAAGACCGTCAACCTTCTGCGCACTCTTGGCAGCCTCGTCGAAGACCTCCTCCTCGTCGTCGCCGGAACCCCCGCACTTATCCGCAACCTCGATCTGGCCGCCGAGCTCACCCGCCTTGCCGAAGGCCTCACCGTCGACTGGATCGATGGCGCCGCTCGCGCCCTCGTGCAGGTCGAACAAGGCATGCGCCGCAACCTGCTGCGCTCGCTCTCCCTCGACTCCATGGCCGTCAGCCTCGCCGCCGTTCCCTGATCGCCGGCCCCGGTACACCATTCGCCGTGCACTGTACAGTGCCCATTGCAAGCGGGCTTGACGCGCCGTCCCATTCACCGCAGAATGAAGGTGCAACCTCCCAACGGACCAAAGCATCTTTTCCAGTACGAGTACTCCATTGCAACCCACGGACGCCGGGAAACCCTGTCCCCCCGTCGGCGCAGGATCGCAAAGTGTGTCTCTCAAAACGTGGGACGGAACATTCTTGGAGGAACTGCTTAAGGTCGGGGTTCTTGGTTTGTCGGGTGGGGTTTTTCCCTGAGGGCTGCGTAATTTAAAGTCTCACTACTTTTTGAGGGAGGATCGTTTCCCATGAGTATTTCATCGATTCTGCCAGGATCGCGCGGTCCCGAACCTGGCCGTTTGCCGGCTCACACTCGAAGGAACCTCCCCGCGCCGCTTCCCATCCACTTCCCGGCGCGCACTCTGGAAATGGATGCTCCAAATCGCCATGCTGAACTCTTCTACCTGCAGAAGCAGATTCAGTCGCAAACCCCGATGGTGATTGTGCTCGAAGACGGCGAGCGCCTCGACGGCTGTATCGAGTGGTACGATCGCAACTCGCTTAAGGTCCGCGGCCGGAACAAGACCCTCATCTTCAAATCCGCCATCAAGTACATGTACAAGCTCGGCGACAACGGCTAATTCTGTTCGCAGTTCTCAGCGGTGAGCTCTCGGCTGCCGATCCTCAGCACGGTGATCAATGATCGTTCGTTTCTGCACTGTTCTCTATTCTCGGCTCGCCGCCTTCTCCAGCCTGTCCCGAATCGCTGCGCCAATCCCTTCCGAGGGCGGCAAAGGACAGAGAATCACAGTGCATCCCGCGGCATCCAGCGCGCGCAGTCCGGCGTAAAGCTCGCGCGCCAACGTCTCGGGAACGCTCCAGTCACCCCACGGATAAACATGCGCTGCAATCTCTCGCAGATCGTCGATTCCCGCAGGCAGCATCACACCCACCGGCTCTCCGCGATCTGATCGAGCCGCCTCCGCCAACCGATTGCCCAACTCCTCCAGCGGCGCCTCGATCAGCACCAGCCGCGCCTTTGGAGCGTAATGCCGTAGTCCAACGCCCGGTGATGGCAATGCTTCAATCGGCACCTCCCTTAGCGGCTCTCCGCCTTTGAAGAGTTCCACCGGTCCCGCCACTTCCCGAATCTGCTCGGCAGTGATCGCGCCTGGACGATAGATCACCATCGGACTTGGCGCGGGATCAAGCACCGTTGACTCCACACCGCGCTGCGCCGGACCCGCGTCCACAACCGCATCGATGCGTCCATCCAGATCGTGAATTACATGCGCTGCGGTCGTTGGGCTGATGTGCCCAAAGCGATTGGCGCTCGGCGCCGCTACCGGAACCCCAGCGCGTCGGATTAGCTCCAGCGCCACCGGATGAGATGGCATCCGTACGCCAACGAGCGGTCTTCCCGCCGTCACCGCATCCGGCACCGCGCTGGTCCTCTGTAGCAACAGCGTGAGCGGCCCCGGCCAGAACGCTTCCATCAGCCGCCGCGCCACTTCAGGAACTCCGTCCACCAATCCCTCAAGCATGGTCAGCGATGCCACATGCACAATCACTGGATCCCATGCCGGCCTGGATTTCGCAGCGAAGATCCTTTCCACCGCCGCTCGGTCCAGCGCATTCGCTCCCAGCCCATAGACAGTCTCCGTCGGCATGGCCACCAGCCCGCCGGCGCGCAGGATTTCGGCCGCGTGATCGAGCGCCTCGTTGGCCTCAGCTTTCTCGATTTGTCCTGGCTCCACTTTTAGATGCAGGGTTTTCACATATCCATTCTCGCCTTCTCCAGGCATCTCCCGCCACCGGGCTTCTATACTCGCTCTTAGCAATGGCCATCGAAACCGAGATCAAGTTTCGCGCCTCTGACCTGCCTGACCTCAAAGAACGCCTCGAGGCCGCAGGCTTTCTTTTGCAAACTCCGCGCAGCTTTGAAAGCAATGTTCTTTACGACACGCCCGATCGCCAACTCCGCGCGCAAACTGAGATCCTCCGCATCCGCAGTTACGCGGGTCGCTGGACGTTGACGCACAAGCGGCTGCCGGATGGAGTTCCCGGCGAAGACCGGCATAAACATCGTGTAGAAATTGAATCCTCTCTCGCTAATGGCAATGTGCTAGCCGAGGTCTTTATTTCACTCGGGCTGGTCGCCGCTTTCCGCTATGAGAAGTGGCGCACGGAGTGGTCCGACGGTGAAGGTCACTGCGTCGTCGATGAAACGCCCATCGGCGACTACGCCGAGTTAGAGGGCTCCGCCGGGTGGATTGACCGCACGGCGGCTCGCCTCGGCGTCGTGCCCGCCGAATACATCACCCTGAGCTATGGCCGCCTCTTTGATCTTTGGCGTCAACAACACGGCTCCGCGGCTCAGGACCTCACCTTCGCTGCAATATTGCTGCCGTCATCACTCAGCTAAATTTCGCGCCGATATCCAGATTGTGGCAGCAACGGTGTGACGATCCAGGTCACCATCGATGCAGACGGCAAGGTAATGGACGTGAAGGCGCTCAGCGGAAATCATCTGCCGGAAGCGTCACAAAAGATGGCGTGCAGATGTGGAAATTAGAGTCTGGGCCCCGAGTTGCGACCGTGGTCGTGAGCGTCGACTTCGATCTCGCCCAGCAACTAAAATACCGCGTTTGAATCGGCGGGGACGCGAAAAGCTCGCCCGCCGTGGCATGTTGCTGCTGCGTACGCGTCAATCGCGCGATCCGGCGACTGCGGCGTGCCGTCAGTCAAAATTGCAGTTGCCATTCAATTCGAAATGCGTTCCAACCTTCTGGTTTCACGCGTGGAATGAACCGCGTCTATTCGGCCCGAAATATGATGGGATTTTGCAGGATGAATGCCCAAAGTCACCAGTGCTCGATTACCCTAGCCCTTTCAGAGCCTTAGCGCCTGTCACCTCCAACTTTGCTTCGCCGCGCCACTCTGAAAAATCTGCAACAAGTCCCATCTCAGCAACAAGATGGAATATCATAGGCATTTGGGAGAAGTCACCGATTTATGCCGCAAGATCCCAGGGATTCTGCCGTCCCGGAAGAGACCACATTAACAGCCGCACTTCTTGGACCCGACGAACAGCGCCGTTCGGTGGTAGCGAGTGCTTTATCTAAGCACCCCGGCCTGCGGTTCCAAGAGTTTTCCTCCTTCCCCCCAAAACTGCCAGATCTCCCTGAGAGGATGGCGCTAACCTACAACGTCATCATCGTCGATGTCGACAGCGATCCTGAACGCGCATTCGAACTCGTGGAAGAGCTGTGCGCCGGTGGTCGCAACTACGTCATGGTCTATTCGGCGAGCGCCGACATGAAGTTGGCCGTTCGCTTTATGCGCCTCGGCGTACGTGAGTTTTTCACGCTGCCGCTCGACCCCGCCGAAGTCAGCGCAGCTTTGACTCAGGCATCCACGCACCGCGCGGCGCCCGTCACTCAAGAACCAACAGCTGGCGGCAAGCTCTTTGTCTTTTTGGGTACAAAGGGCGGCTGCGGCGTTACAACGTTGGCGGCCAATTTTGCTCTGGCATTGGCTCAGGAGTCAGATCGCGAAACCCTGTTTATCGATCTTGGCCTTCCACTTGGTGACGCGGCCATCAACCTCGGCATGGTCACCGAGTATTCGGTCGAGGGCGCCTTGCAGCATCCGGAACGGCTTGATGCAAGTATGCTCTCCACGCTTGTGGCCAAACACAGTTCGGGATTGTCCGTGTTGGGAGCCTCGGCAGATTTTCCGGAGCAGTCGCCTTCCAGGGAGGCAATGGACAAGCTTCTTGCGGTTGCTCGCCTAAGCTTCGATTTCGTAGTCGTCGATATTGGGTCGCGAATTGACCTGATGCGCTCGGCGCTGTTCGATGACCTATCGACCGTTTTCCTCATCGCTCAGGTGGGACTCTCCGAAATGCGCACCGCCAATCTCATGATCAAGAAATTCTTTCCCAAGCGCAGTGAGAATCTGCAGATCGTACTCAACCGCTATAAATCCAGCGATCTTCTTTTTGACGATAAAACGATCAACGAAGCGCTCACGCGGCCGGCCAACTGGAAAATTCCTGACGATTATGCCGCCGCCCGGAGAAAACGCGAGTCCGCCACGCCGATGGTGATGATTGATTCAGCCATTGCGCAATCCATCCGGCAAATGGCCAAGACCGTTGGTGGGTTGCTCACTGAAAAAGACGAACGGAAGGGCTTCTTCCGCTTCCTTCGCTGAGCTCGAATAGCATCTCGTACGAATTTCGACTTGTGTGCAAGTCCGCCTGAAATCCAATCGCTTCGAAAGCTCTAACTGCTCGCTCCGTGGCACTTCTTGTACTTCTTGCCGCTCCCGCAGGGGCAAAGATCGTTCCGCCCCACCTTCTCGCCCGTCCGGCGCTGCAAGGGCCCGCTTTGTTCTCCTCCACCTTGGCGGCTCGCCACAGCCAGTTCGCGCTCCTTCTTGCGGTGGAACTCCTTCTCGAGCTGATCGATCGTAGTCGAGGGCTGACGCGTAGCAATCGTGATCTCCCGCGGCGCTCCATCGCCGGCCAGCGGCTGCGCTGCGCTGGCTACCGGCGGCGCCTTGGGAACCACTCCGCGCGGACGCGGCGCCGCATCCACGGGCTGTCCGTCCGGACCAAGAATCTGCATCCTGAAGAGGAACCGCACCGTGTCTTCCTGGAACTTCAGCATCATCGCTTCGAATAATTCGAAGGACTCCCGTTTGTATTCCACCAGCGGGTCTCGCTGCGCATAGCCGCGAAGATTGATCCCCTCCTTCAGGTGATCCATCGAGAGCAGATGATCTTTCCAGAGCCCGTCGATCACGCTCAGCATCACCATCCGCTCGTGATAGCGCATGGTGGCGGCGCCAAGAATCTTCTCCTTGGCCTCATAAACCTCTGTCAGCTTTGCAAAAATCTCTTCACCGAGTTCGTGCCTGCCAATCTCCTCCGGCTTAATGCCCGACGCCGCGAAATTGAAACCAAAGTGATCGACGAGTTTTTCTCCCAGGCCTTTGAAATCCCACTGGTCGGGGCGAACCCGTTCGCCGGCGAACTCATCCAGTAGAGTGCTCAGAATCCCGCCAACGTAGTCCTCCAGAATCAACTCGCGCTGGTCCACGCCCTCAAGCAGTTGGCGACGCAGTCCGTACACCGCCTCGCGCTGCTTGTTCATCACATCGTCGTATTCCAGCAGGTGCTTGCGTGATTCAAAGTTCTGCGCCTCAACCGCCTTTTGCGCGCCCTCGATGCGCTTCGAAATCATCTTCGATTCGATCGGGACGCCCTCTTCCATGCCCAGCCGCTCGAGCAGAGTGCTCACCCACTGCTTGGCGAAGATGCGCATCAAATCGTCTTCAAGCGACAGGAAGAACCGCGACTCGCCGGGATCGCCTTGCCGGCCCGCACGTCCACGTAACTGGTTATCGATCCGCCGCGACTCGTGCCGCTCCGTTCCCAGGATGAACAATCCGCCCGCTGCGATCACCTTGTCGTGCTCTGCTTGCGCCGCTTCCGCATGGCCCTTGAACGTTGCGGCCCAATCCGGGTCGGACACTTCGAACTCCTGCCCCTGGTAGTAAAAGCGAAGGAATCCCGGCGGCGCCATGGGATTGATCGCGCCTTCGGCCAGGCTGACGGAGCGCGCTTTGGAGTTCCCGTTCGCGTCTTTGGTTTTCACCAGTTCCTGGCGAGCCATGAACTCCGCGTTGCCGCCCAACAAAATGTCTGTGCCGCGACCGGCCATGTTGGTGGCAATCGTGACCATCCCCACGCGACCCGCCTGCGCAACATACTCGGCCTCGCGCTCGTGCTGCTTGGCATTTAGCACCACGTGGCGTACGCCCTTGCGCTGCAATATTCCTGACAGCCGTTCCGACTTCTCGATTGACGTGGTGCCGACAAGCACAGGCTGGCCCTTTTCATGAAGCTCTGAAATGTTGTCGGCCACCGCCACGTATTTTTCCTTCTCAGTGCGGAAAACAACATCGGAGTTCTCAAGCCGCAGGAGTGGCCTGTTGGTGGGGATGACTACAATCTCGAGCTTGTAGATCTTTTCGAACTCGGCGGCTTCGGTTTCAGCCGTGCCGGTCATGCCACTCAGTTTTTGATAAAGGCGAAAGTAATTCTGAAATGTAATCGTCGCCAGGGTCTGGTCTTCTTTGCGGATGTTTACGCCTTCCTTGGCTTCAATCGACTGATGCAGCCCATCGCTCCAACGGCGCCCGGGCATCAAACGACCGGTGAAGGTGTCCACAATAATTACTTCGCCGTCTTTCACCACGTAGTCCACATCGCGCTTGTAGAGCGCGTGCGCCTTAATGCCTGTTTCCACGTAGTGTTTCAGTTCCCAGTTTTCGGCGTCGGCGATATTTCCAATCCCAAGCGCCTTCTCGATCGTCTCCCACCCGGAATCGGTGACGCCGATTGTGCGTTGTTTCTCGTCCACAATGTAATCGCCGCTCAGGTACTTCTCGTTCTCGGACAGCCGGATGCCCAACTCCGCTTGGCGCTTTGTGTCGGTCCACTCCACCTCTTCGCCCATTTCGAGTTGCGGAATGATGCGCCGCACACGGGCATACTTATCTGTCGTCTGGTCCGTAGGACCGGAAATGATCAGCGGCGTCCGCGCTTCGTCAATCAGGATCGAATCCACTTCGTCGACGATGGAGTAGTAGTGCCCGCGCTGCACGCAATCCTTGATTTCGAACTTCATGTTGTCGCGCAGGTAGTCGAATCCGAACTCGTTGTTGGTGCCGTAAGTAATGTCTGCCCCATACGCGGCTCGGCGCTCATTGTCATCGAGATCGTGGACGATAACGCCGACAGTCAGGCCAAGAAACTCATAGATCTTGCCCATCCATTCCGCGTCACGCTTGGCCAGGTAGTCGTTCACTGTCACCACGTGCACGCCGTGGCCGGCGAGCGCATTCAAATAGCACGCTAACGTGGCCACCAGCGTTTTGCCTTCGCCGGTTTTCATCTCGGCAATCTTGCCCTGGTGCAGCACCATGCCGCCGATCAACTGCACATCGAAGTGGCGCATCTGCACCGCGCGCCAGCCCGCCTCGCGCACCACAGCAAAGGCTTCAGGCAAAATCTCGTCCAATATCTCCCGTTCTGCCGCCTTTTTCTCGTCCGCATCGGTAATTTCTTCCACGCGCGCGGCAATGCGAGCCCGAAACTCGGTCGTTTTGGCTTTCAACTCTTCATCAGAGAGCTTCTTGTTCTCCGGCTCCATCGCGCTGATAGAACTCACGATAGGCGTGAGCTTCTTGATCAGCCGCTCGTTCGCGGTGCCGAAGATCTTGGTTAGAACCTTATCGAAAAACACGGCTTTCTCCAGTTACCAGTGTAAATGGAAGGCGTTGCGTCACGCTGTAGGCACTTGACCCGCTTCCAGGCTTGGTTATCTCAAAGTCAATCGCAAAAGGCATTGCAAATAAAGACCCCCGGCCGATTGACCGGGGGTCTATGTCTTGCAAAGTGAGCCTCAGTTGCTGAACAGCAGCACGCCTGCCGCCTTCTCGTCGCCGGCACTCTCGTCCGAACTTACCGGCCGGTAGAAGAGCTGGTTCGCGTCGAGATATACCTCAAGGAACGCAGGCCGCTCCTGGATTTGTCCGGCAATCAGCGCTTCTGATAGCGGATCTTCGACGTAGCGCTGCAACGCGCGGCGCAACGGGCGCGCGCCGTAGCTGCGGTCGACCAGCGTCTTGTCGAGAATCCACTTCTTGGCCTCTTCGGTCACCGAAATTGTGATCGACTTCTGCGCCAGGTTCACGTTGAGCTGCTGCACTAGCAGTTCCACAATCTGCAGCAGGTCCGCATCGTTGAGCGACTGGAAGAGAATCACCTCGTCGAGTCGGTTCAGGAACTCGGGGTTGAAGGTCTTCTTCACCTCGTTCTTGACGAGTTCCTCCACCTTCTCGCTTACGATATCCTCGCGGTCGCTCTGGAAGCCGAGTCCCTGTTTCTTCTGCAGGTGCCGCGCGCCGATATTCGACGTCATGATGATGATGGCGTTCTTAAAGTCGACGGTGTTGCCCAACCCGTCGGTCAATTGGCCATCTTCAAACACCTGAAGCAGAATATTGAACACATCTGGGTGTGCCTTCTCGATCTCGTCAAGCAGGACCACCGAATATGGCGAACGCTTGACCCTCTCGGTCAACTGTCCGCCCTCCTCGTAGCCCACGTATCCCGGAGGCGAACCAATCAGCTTTGAAACTGAGTGTTTCTCCATGAACTCCGACATATCAAAGCGAATTAGCGCCTTGTCGGAGCCAAAGAGGAATTGCGCCAGCGTGCGAGCCATCTCGGTCTTGCCCACGCCGGTCGGACCAAGGAACAGAAAGCTCCCGATCGGCCGATGTGGCGACTTCAATCCTGCCCTCGACCTGCGAATCGCGCGTGCCAGCGCGCTGATCGCCTTGTCTTGCGAAATCACGCGCTTGTGCAGCTCTTCTTCCACGCGCAGGAGCTTCTGCGTCTCCTCTTCCTTGATGCTGGTCACCGGCACGCCGGTCCAGCGGCTCACCACATCCTCGATATCCTCGCGACCTACAATGCCAGCCGCCGAATCGTCGAGATGGTACTTGTCGCGCAGGGCGCGCAGGTTTTCGCGCTCCTTGCGCTCTTCGTCGGAATAGAACCGCGCTTTCTCGAACTCATGATTGGCAATCGCTGAGTCCATGCGATGCACAATGAATTTGATCCGTTTCTGCACCTCGGTGATCTCTTCCGGCAGCGAGGTTTGGCGCAACTTCACTCGCGCCCCGGCCTCGTCGATCAAGTCAATCGCCTTATCGGGCAAGAAGCGATCGGGAATGTAACGATTTGAGTGCGAAACTGCGAACTCAACCGCCGCATCGGTGTAGCTCACCGCGTGAAACTTCTCATAGCGGTCCTTGATGCCCATGATGATCTTGATCGCTTCCGCTTCGTTCGGCGGCGGCACTTTCACCGCCTGGAAACGCCTCTCCAGCGAGCGATCCTTCTCAATGGATTTGCGGTATTCGCCCGGCGTCGTGGCGCCAATGCACTGAATCTCACCACGCGAAAGCGCCGGCTTGAGGATGTTCGCTGCGTCAAGCGACCCTTCAGCCGAGCCCGCGCCAACCAGCGTATGAAGTTCGTCGATAAAAACAATCGAGTTCTGACTCTCCATCAATTCCTTCATGATGGTCTTGAGCCGTTCCTCAAATTGCCCGCGGTACTTGGTGCCGGCAACAATCAGCGAAAGGTCAAGAGCCAGCACACGCTTGTCGGCAAGGAAACTTGGCACTTCGCCGTCCGCAATCCGTTGTGCAAGACCCTCTACGATGGCTGTTTTGCCCACGCCGGGCTCGCCGATTAGCACAGGATTGTTCTTGGTGCGCCGGCACAGGATCTGCACCGCCCGCTCCAGTTCGCTTTCGCGCCCCACCAGCGGGTCGAGTTGCCCGTCCATCGCCGCCTGTGTCAGGTCGCGGCTGAACTCGGCCAACAGGCTTGACTCACGCTGCCTTTGCTGCGGTGGCGCTTTTTCTTGCGTGACGCGTGCCAACTCATCGCGAATCTGTGCCAGCTTCAGCCCGCGCTCCTGCAGAATCTCCGATGCAAAGCACTTTTCTTCGCGCAAGAGGCCCAGGAGCAAATGTTCCGTGCCGATGTGCTTGTGGCCTAGCCGTTCCGCTTCCTCCGCCGCATAAGCCAGAACACGCTTGCACTCGTTCGAAAGCGGCAGGTCCACACTGGTCGAGACTTTCTCGCGGATCGTTGTGTGGGCCTCAATCTGTTTCCTGATCGACTCCACCGAAGCGTGCGAGCGGAGGAATCGGTTGGTTAACGCCTTGTCCTCGCGCAGCAGGCCCAGCAGCAGGTGCTCGGTCTCGATATAAGGCGAGCCGAACTGGCTGGCCTCATACCGCGCGAAGAAGATCACGCGCCGTGCCTTCTCCGTATACCGTTCGAACATGAGTGTGCTCCCATGATCAGGGGCTATCGGCTGGAGTAGCCGTCCGGTGGTTTTCCCGGCCTCAGCCCAGCCCGCGCGTGCCCCTCTGTTGCTTCGCCGCCGGAGGCCCCCTTAGAAGTACTAGCCCTCGCTCCGAACAGCTCTTTTGGATGGTTTCGAGCCACCTGCGCCCTTGCGTCGACCGGCCCATCTCCCCGGCTCGACTTCCATCCCGACCTCTTCATCCTGCACCCGGGGAACTCCCTGAACAGGCCGTTACCTATTAAGACTCAAAATCGGCGAAAATGGTGCATTTTCTGTCAGCAGCTTCCAGCATGTGACGCCTTCGCGTTGAGGTCTGTGACCTGCGTCAGTCGTCCATTTTCCAGTCGCAAGCGTCCGCGTGCAGCGCACAGCCATGTCCATGTTGTGCGTAACAAGAATCGAGGTCAGCCCATGGTTCGCGTGCAAGCGCTCTATCAATTCAAACACCCGGCCGGCCGTAACATCATCCAGGTCGCCGGTGGGTTCATCAGCCATCAGCAGCCGCGGCCCGCAAACCAGAGCGCGCGCCAAAGCCACACGTTGCTGTTCGCCTCCTGAAAGCTCGCCAGGTCGATGGTCGCTGCGATCGTTCAATCCCACCTCGTTGAGCCAGTTTGCCGCGCTCGCCATCGCCTCGCGTCTGCTCATGCCGCGCGCCAAAAGCGGCATTGCGACGTTCTCCAGCGCCGTGAACTCCGGCAGCAGATAATGGAACTGCCAAACGTAACCAATCTCGCGATTACGAAAAATCGCTGCCTCACGTGTGCTCAGTGAAGCCACGTTGGTTGACGCGCAGTATACCGTTCCCGCAGTGGGCGCATCAAGCGCACCCAGAATGTGCAAAAGCGTGCTCTTTCCTGCACCCGACTGACCCACAATCGCTACCATTTCGCCGGCCTCAACCTCGAGGTCGAGGTCTTCAAAAAGATGCAACGCTCCGCGCGCTGTCCGATACGACTTGCGAAGGCCCTGAACCTGGATGAGCGGAGAATGGTTTACTTGTGTCCCTGACGCCCGCGACTCCGTCTCCCGCGCGGCACGGGATGCCTGGGGGGCAACCGCTGGAGGGGTGCGCATCATCCGGTTGCCTTCTATTTTACATGGCTGGGTATGGTCTTTGCGCAATCCCACAGATGGGGAAGGCCAGCCGGCTAAAACCGACGATGGTCACCCAAAGACCGCGAATGAATCTCATCCGAAAACGCTTATGTGAGACGGATCACTTCGCTAAATCCGGCGAGTGCGTAATCTGAATACAACTTCGAACTGTGAACGAAATTCTACGCATCTCTGGCTGGATGTTGGCCGCGGCTTGCGTGGCCTCAGGTTGCGCCGCGCGCGCTCAGCAGTCTGTTTACGCGAGATTCCGCGGCGATAATGCCTCGATGGCCGCGGTACAGCCCTCGTGGATGGGGCCGGTGATTCAATCGGACGCGCGGTTGGGCCAGGCAGCGCGGTTCTCAGTATCGAATTCCGCTTGCTCTGGAGCGCACACAATTGACTACGGCAACGGCCACGGCACGGGTGTGATTGTCGACCGCCGTTTTCAGATCGACTTCGATCCTCCCTCGTTCTTCCGCAATCACTCTGCCACACTCAAGGACGGGTTCGGAAATGCCGCAACGCAGGTCAAATGGCGCATCGCCTCAGGCAATGCGGGACACGGCAACTTCATCGTGTCGGCGATTCTGTACCATGGGTTTGCTCCGCGCGCTTACCAGAACGGAAACCTATCGAGCATTTGGAAGCCTACGTTGGCTGCTGGCCGCGGGTTTTCGCACTTTGCGGTGATCACCGATCTGGGCGGCGCGCTGCCAACCACCAGAATTTCGGAACAGGGTAGGACAATCACCTGGGACACGACTGCTCAGGTGCATCCCAACTCGCACGTGTGGTTCGACGTGGAGAACAACGCAACATTCAGCGTCGGCGGTCCATTTAGCGGCACGACGCAAAACTTCGTCACTCCGGCGGCGTATTATCAGGTGCGCCGCAAGGACTGGAAGCCGGAGCATGCCACGGTGGTCTTCGACTGCGGTCTGCAAGTTGCCACCACGCGCTTTCATTGGTACAACCACAATCTTGTAACCGAGATGCGCATATTTTTCTAGAAGACGCTGCTGATTCACCCGGCCGCAGCCTCCATATCATCAAAGCGCCCAAATGCCCTCACTTGCTAGCCTGCGTTGCCTGCAACCCTTCCGCCACTGAGCGAATTCCTTCCACCGCGCCCGCGTCCAGCACATAGAGTGTCGCTTCGTTCTCCCGTTTCGCTAGATAGATGCTTCCTGATTTGGCAATCATCACCTTCTCCACGCGCTTGCCGTCATTTGAGATAACTGTTGCCTCTATCACCGGTTTTGCAAATCCGGAGTCGGCAAACTTCGTCGCAGTCAAATCCCGCAGGCCCGAAATGAGGTTTTCCACGTTCTCCGCATTCATTTTCTTGCCGTTCCACCACCAATCCTGGTCGCTGCGCACTAGGTCCAACGATTGTGTACCGCCGTTCGCGCCCTTCCGGCTGTTGATCTCAAGGTCGACCTTATTAGGATCCTGGTAACCAAAGTCGAAAACCTGCTTATCGCGGAAATCGTCGAGCTTCTTGTTCATCGCACCGGCCAGCGATGAGTCAACTGCGTATGCGCCCGCCACGATGCTCGACTTCGCATAATACTGATCTTTGTCTTTTCGCACTTCAAGGGATTGCGTTCCTGCCGAGCCGGCCACTTTGGCTGTCGCTACTGGTGTGCCGCGCGCAAACGCAGCCGCTGAGTCCTGATCGTCTGATTCGCTCAGATTCATGTGTGCACCTGCGAGCGCGTCAGCCAGCTCATTTGCTGCTTCCATATCCGCGCGATAAGGTCCCGGCTCAAGAATCTGCCAGCCCTCTGCATTGCGGCCAAATTCTATCGTCTGGCCGTCGCGTGTCAGGTCAATCCGGCTCATTGTTTCTGAATCCATCGTGATAAGCCGCTTGTCCCGCAGGTCGTTGAGGCTCTTGGCTAAATTTGTCTTGTTGTAAAGGAGAGTGGTAAAGATCCGGGGATTCCCGGCCACCATGGCATATGCAGCGTCGCTTGTCGGCGTGTTGTCTCCCAGCAACAGCTTCTGCACTGCATGATTCTTTCCAGTTATGTCGATCTCCACGGCAGGTGGGTCCAGACCAAAGGCCTTCAGGTCCGACGCGCCTGTCTCGATTACGCGTTCCGCCTGAAGAGGCGAAAGCCCCGAAAGCAGCTGTGCGATTGCGTTCTGGTCGGCGGCGAGTTTCTCTGGCTGCGTGATCTCCCACTGTCCCGAGGGCTGTCTCACGACCTTCACGGGTGCTCCATCCTTCGCCTTGATGGTGGCCGCAGTGATGGATACTGGATCTACTTTGAGAATGGTCGTTGACGAGCCGCTCGCTTGTGGGGTTGTTTGCGCCTTGTGATGACCGGACCAATAAAGTAGGCCGGAAAGTACGATCAGAACTGCGCATGCGGTCGCCAGTCCACCGAATCTCATTGCACTCTTCATCGCATTCAGCCCATTGGCAACGTGCCGACTATCGCCTCTTCCACCACACAATGATGCCCAGGATAAGAACCAGCGACGGCAGCACAAACTGGCTCACAAAGCGGACCATGTTCATTTGTGCGCGCGTCATGGTCACTGGACGGCTCTCAGGCGCTTTGGGGCGAATTGAGATCAGGTCTTCGTCCGACGCCAGCCAATTGATCGAGTTCATGGCCAGATCGCTGTTCCCGTTAAAGTTGAAGAAACGGTTCGACAGCCACGTTGAGCTGCCCACCACCTCAAAGCGGCCTTGTGAGTTCGGCTTCCCGGTATCGTAGGTCCCGGCCGCGGCGAGCGGCAGTGGTCCCTTCTTGTTATGCGGATCGTTGACGTTGATCTCGGCTGCGCTCAGGTTGCTGGTGGCCAGGCTGGTGCTTGACGAGCTGAATAGCTGCTGTACGCTGGCCTTGTCCGTGTTGTGGATCTCGAGAGAGCGGCTCAGCGGAAAGCCGGTTGCCGATCCTTTCATATCGCTCACGATTGGCTGCGTCTCGTAATTGGTCACAAGAGCCACCTGCGGCCCTAGCCCGGTGAGCTGCCCGATCGGGTTTAAGTCGAGAATCAGATCCTTGTCCAACGTGACGCCCCAACCCGCCAAAACTGCCGCAAGTGCGTCGTTGTCGGCGATCTGCTCGGTTCCGATCTTGAGCGGCGGATCCATCAGGAACAGCGCGCGGCCGCCGTCTTCAACATATTTTTGGACTGCGTTCACCTCGGGCTGGTCGTAATCGTGAGTTGGGCCGGCAACCACCAGCACCGTGCAATCGGCAGGAACTTCCGCCTTCTGAAGCAGGTTCACAGTCTGCGTCTCATAGCTCTCTTTTCCTAGTTCGTCACTCAGATCCGAGAGTCCGTCGCGCGCCGAGTCGCCAATCTGGCGTTCACCGCTTCCGCTTACGAAACAAACAGTGCGCGTGTTGCTCTTCAGGTCGCGGATGATGGCGCCGGTAATGCCCTCCTCCGTCATCTCGGCCGCCGCCTGCTTCTTGCCGCCGATCTTTACCACCGCGGTACCCATGTTCTGCACGTTATCTTCCCGCGCTAGTTGCGGATCCTTGTCAGGATCAACGTAAATAATCCGTACTTTTGGCGACAGATTCGCGTACTCCTGCAGCAGATCTTTCCCATCGACGAAATGCGTGCTCTCGTTGAAGTAGGTGATTGTCGCATCCTGCTTCAGTCCTTTCACAATCTTCGCCGTCTGCTCTGAAAGGCTGTAACGCTTGTTTGCAGTCGCGTCCCAGGATTTGTCATACCGGTCCGCGAGCACATTTACGATCACTACTGCGGCAACAACAACCAGAATGTAAACGGCTGCGTAGGCTGCATACCGGGTCTGCCTCGCCTTCAGCCACTGATTCGCCATTTCCCTCGTTTATGACCTCCAGCGCATGGATTCCATGGAGCGCGCCGTGAAAAACAACCCCAGAAAAATAAGCGTCAGATAGTAAACCGCATCCTTCGACTCGATCACCCCCTTGGCAAACGAGTCAAAGTGCGTTACTACCGACAAGTAAGAAAGCACCGTGGCCCAGGTGGCCGAGTCATAACCGCTGACCCACCCAGAGACCCACAACAACAGGCACACGCCGAAGGTAGCCGCGCCTGCGATGATCTGGTTCCGCGTTAACGTGGAAATAAACGTGCCCACCGCCAGCAGACCGCCCGCCTGCAGCAGCAGACCAAGATACGCAACAGCGAGCGGCTTCCAATCCGGATGCCCATACCGGAACAGAAACGCGAAGTTCAGTGCCGTGAAAAGCAGCAGGCAGGAGTAGAGAATCAGCGCTGCCAGCCACTTGCCCAGGATGATCTCAACGTCGCGCACCGGCGACGTTGCCAGCAGTTCGATGGTTCCGGAACGCTTCTCCTCGGCAAAGAGACGCATGGTGATCATGGGGATGAAGAAGAGGCCCAACACACTTGCGTTGTCGAGCAGCGGCCGGATCACCTGCTCATTCACATTCATTGGCATGGATTGCCCTTGCATCTGCATCTCCATGCCCGCCACTACAAAATATCCAAGGGCATTCCAGAAGAAGAACCCGAAAATCAGCCCGAACATGGTCAACATCAGGTACGCAATCGGCGAAGCGAAGTAGCTCTTTAACTCCTTGCGGCAGATAACCCACAGGTTTCTCATCCGTGCGGCTCCTCCACGCTTTTTCCATTGCTTTCTACCACAGCGGTTGCGTTCGCGATCTCCGGCTGCGTCGCGGAACTGCTGCCCGTGAGCTGCAAAAAGATCTGTTCCAGGCTCATCGCCGCGGGCCGCAGTTCGTTCAGGTCCCATCCAGCCTCGATCACCGCTCGCCCAAGGTCACCGCGCACCAAAGCTCCCTGCCGGCTCTCCGTCTCAAACAGCGCGCTGCGCTCGTGCCGATCTTTGATCACCACCCGGCTCACCCCGGCCACCGTCTCAAGCTTCTTCTGCACGCTCGCCGCGTCAAGCAGGCCCGTGCGGGCTGCGACTTCGAGCACCATCGTCTCTGCGCCTCGGGCGCGGCCCTGCAGGTTGGCTACGGAATCGGTGGCCACCACGCTGCCTTTGTTGATGATGATCACCTGCTCGCAGGTCTGCTCCACTTCGGGCAGAATGTGCGTACTCAAAATAATGGTGTGTTCCCCAGCCAGGTCTTTGATCAGGTCGCGCGTTTCGTTGATCTGTTTGGGATCGAGCCCCGCAGTTGGCTCATCCAGAATGAGCACATCGGGATTGTGAATGATCGCCTGCGCCAGTCCTACTCGCTGGCGGTAGCCTTTTGAGAGCTTGCCGAGAAGCTTGTTCTTCACGTCGGCCACTGAGCATCGCCCACAGACGTAGTCGACACGCTTGTCCAGCTCAACCCCGGAGAGCCCCTTCAATCGCCCGACGAAATGTAGATACTCCGCCGTGTCCAGGTCCAGGTAGAGCGGCGGCGACTCCGGCAGGTAGCCAATGTGTCTCCTCACCTCCAGCGACTGCTCCAGCACATCGAACCCCGCCACTGTCGCCGTACCTGAGGTAGGCGGCAAGAAGCACGTGAGCATGCGCATAGTTGTGGTCTTTCCCGCCCCATTCGGGCCCAGGAATCCCACGATCTGGCCCTTGGCCACGCTGAAGGAGATTTGATTAACGGCGATGGTGCGAGCGTATTTTCTGGTGAGGTCTTTGACAGTAATCATCTCAAACGGTTCGTCGGACAATCACGTAAGTTAGATGCAGCCAGCGTCGAAGCGGTCAATCGTCTTATTCGGCACGCGCGCTGAGACACAGTTCTAGTGCAGTCCCACTTTGCGCGGGCCGTGAATTTTGCTTCCTGGCCAAATATGGTTTCCGACGGGCACAGTAGATCGAACGAATCGGGAGAGCGTGCCCACGACGCAGTATAAACCCACAGGGGCGCAGCTTCGCAAGCGCATCGTTCATTAGCTTGGCGGCTACAGCGCAATTCCAGGCTCGGACTTTCAACCATCGACGCGATGCGTTTTAAGTAACCGGTTCAGTGGCGTTTTCTCAGAAGAAAACGCCACTTTGCCGTCCGTGCATTCATCCGCTTGGGCTGCAGAGTCGTGTCAACCCCACTTCTTTCCGAGCGCTTCAAGATTTGCCTGTCCCAGATCCTGCGGCAGCATGCACACTCTGAACTCGACCTCGGCGTTGAAGGTGAGAAACCACGGCTCCGCCAGCCGGGGAACATCCGACGCTGTAACGACGTCGACGATCAGCACGCCGCCGCGCTTGCCTTCGCGCTCGCCAAAGTAGGCAGCTTCGGGTTTGGTCTCGTCGAGAATCTTCATCATCTTGGGGCCTGCCGTTCCATTGCGAACCAGGCTGTTGAACGGTTCAATCGGGCATTGAACCAGCATCATCATTCGCATATTGCATCTCCGGACGCCTGAAGATTGCCCCGGGGAATGAGCGGGCGCCAGTCCCGCAAATTACAACACCCGAGAGAACAGAGTCAAAAGAATTCTCTGCAATCGAATCGTCCACTCCGCCCGGCTCACTGCGACCGCCATCGCACATCGCACCGGAGCCATACATATCTGGCGATGGCGGCCGCCGGTCACCCAGCTGTGCTTGCTATCATCTATGCAGGCCGGCAGTGCCCTCGCTCACGCTGCTGCCCATGTCATTCTTCATCCCCATGACTCCTGCCACACAGGCCGCTACGCGCGCAGAACTCGCCGCGTCTTCCCCGGAGACATCTCCGCACGCATCCAGCCTTCATGCGCCGAGTCCCGGCGCCACGGCCACGCTCATCCACGACCTGCGCGAGTTGTTCAAGGTCAAAGTTGTCAGCCTGGTGCTGGTCACGGGGTGGGGTGGGTTTTATCTGGGTTCCATGCAGTCGGGCATCTCCACGCTGCAGCGCGGGTTGCTGGATGCGTTGTTCGGCATTGCCCTTGTATCAGCGGGGGCAGGGGCGCTGAACGAGGCACTGGAGCGTAAGACCGACGCCCGCATGAAACGCACGGCCGATCGGCCGCTGGCATCGGGTCGTTTTCCGTTGGCGGCGGGCATCGGGGCTGGATTGGGTGCACTGGGTCTGGGAGCGGTGTGGCTTGCGCTGCATACCAACCTGATTACGGTCTCGCTGGCGCTGCTCACGGCATTCACTTACGTGGCGATTTACACGCCGCTCAAGCGCGTGACGAGCATGGCAACATTTGTTGGCGCGTTTCCGGGGGCCATGGGGCCGATGCTGGGCTGGACGGCTGCGCGAGGCCGCATCGAGTGGCCTGCGGTCGCGCTCTTCGCCATCCTCTTTGTCTGGCAGTTTCCGCATTTACTGGCGATTTCGTGGCTTTATCGCGAGGATTACGCGCGCGCCGGCATCCGCATGCTTCCCGTCGTGCATCCTGATGGATGGTCTACGGTGATGGTGGCGCTGTTTTATGCGGTGCTCATGATTCCGGTGAGCCTGGCGCCGTGGCGGCTGGGGCTCACAGGCGCAGTGTACGCGGTGCCGGCCACAGCGCTGAGCCTGGTTTATCTCGCGTATACCATCCGGTTTGCGGGGGTGTTGCGCGCTCGCAGCGAGGACGAGAGCCGCAAGCTGGCGCGCGATCTGCTCAAGGTGAGCGTGCTCTTCCTGCCGCTGCTCTTCACCACACTCATGCTTTGCGCGACTGCCAGGTCGTAAGGATCCCGATGACAGTTACGGCGCCAACCTCAACTCCGCGATCGGGCACCGGCGGAGCCATTGCCGCCATCCTGGCCATCAGCGTGGCGGCTACGCTGTTTCTCTTCTGGCTCATCTACATTCATCCGGCGGCAGCCACCAGCGCGCAGTACGCATTTTTGCCGGCCATGAACGCAGTCTTCAACGGACTGGCAGCCACAGCACTGCTCATCGGCTACACGTTCGTCCGCGCGCATCGCATACGCCAGCACCGTGCATCCATGATCACGGCGTTCGTCTTCTCCACGCTGTTTCTCATTGGCTACATCGCGCACCACGCGCTGCACGGCGACGTGCGCTATCCCATTCACGCCGCGTACCGCACGTTCTATCTGTGGCTGCTGGCCAGCCACATCATTCTGGCCGTGGTTGCGCTGCCGCTGGTGCTGGTCACATTTTTCTTCTCGCTCTCGGGCCGCATTCCGCAGCATCGCAAAGTGGCGAGGTGGACGTTTCCACTTTGGCTCTACGTCTCAGTCACCGGAGTGGTCACTTACGTGATGCTGCGTCTAGCGCAGGGAAGTTAGCAAGAACCATGCCCGCAATCCCGCCCATCGCAAATCCACAACGTCACGGCCAGCCTGACGACGGCACCCGGCAGCTCCTGCAATGGGGCGGGTCGATGGTGGGCGCGGGAGTGCTTGCCGTGCTTCTGCTGATTACCGTTTTGGGAGGCTACTCAGCCACCGGCGCCAACACCAACAGCGGATGGTTTGCGCTCATCGTCGGTTTGATGTGCATCCCATTCGGCACCTTGCTGCTCACGCTCGGCGTGGCGAAGTGGCTGCGCAACCGCAGCATCGCGAAGGGCAGTGGGCGATAGGCAGGCGGCAGTTCGCGGTTCATCGGTTACAGTTCCCGGTCGTCGTCCGGATTGGTTGGTAGTCAGCAGTCGTGGCCGGTATCCTGCTCCGTTCTGCATACGCCCCGCCCCTACCCCCACCCCCACCCCTATTTTTTGAATAAACTATTTGGTTTCAACGAGTTCAGAAATTTTCTTCCCCGTAGATCGAAGAAACCATTGCGGTTATTTGCAAATTCGTCCTGTCCAAGGAGTTGGCGGCGGTTTTCCCATTTCATGTGGAGTGCTGGCGTCCGCGCAAGGGGGCGTTTTCATAAAGAACGAACCACTTACGTGATGCGGCTTCGCCTTTTTCCAATTGGAATATCCGCTCCGGCGGCAGGTATCCTGCCTCAACTTTCATCCCCGGATGATCGGAGCCAGGTTTTTCGCGCCAACTCATCTCGGTTGAAGTGGACAGCATGAAATGATTGTGCGCCAAAAGCCCGAAATACCCTGCAAACGGAAGTGACAGGCACGTATCGAGTTAGAAGATTCCCCTCTTGACACGTGACAGGCGCCACGATGCGAAAGTTTGATTTCGCCGGGTATCGGTAACCGGGTGAAGGATCACTATGGCGACGTTGACACCTGACCCGGAACAAGCCACCATCATTCATCTTTCCTTCCTGGAACAAGGGCCACGTCGTTAGCCGAACCATAAAATTCGAATACTGAAGAGGTCGATTATGAATGATATGTGTCTGAAGCTGTACGTGAAATTCCAGTGCCTGACGATGGACGAAAAGGGACAGGACCTGGTTGAGTATGCCTTGCTGGTTTCCTTGATTGCGCTTTCGCTCATCACCGGCGTCAGGAGCATTGCAACGTCTGTCAACAACGTATTCACCAACGTAAGTTCTTCATTGGCGTAGTTTCTGCAAACGGCTGCCGGGAGGCCAAACGCAAGGCGCCTGCCGAAGAGACCTGTTTGGAAGGAGCAGGCTTAAGAGGCGGCGCCTGCCGTTTAATCTCGTTTGCAAATCGATGCGTTCGCAGACTGACGCGTTCGTAAGTCAGCACGGTGACTCTGCTCTTGCAAATCAGCATGCGTCAAATGTAAGAAAATTCTTCCACCCTTTCGCAAAGCGCGCGAACGGTTGGGGCAGTCAGCCTTCCCTGGAGTGTCTTGAGCGAGATGCCTTAATCCCGCTCAAGACAGACTCCGGGGCAATTCATTGAACAACCTTACATCCCATTCTGCGAGCTCTGCGACGGGTGGAGAACGAGGAAGCTTTCGCCGCCATTCGCCCAGACCAGCACGAGCACGTCTTTCCCGGCGGGTTCGGCGTGAAGCTGGCTCACAAGGTTGTCGGCACCGTCTATCGGATGGCGGTCAACCGAGATGATGACGTCGCCGGGAGCGAGGCCCGCATCGTCTGCCGGGCTGCCTGGACGCACCGATTGAATGATCGCGCCTTGCACGCTGCCCGGGACGTTGTATTGCTGACGCAGGTCAGGAGTGAGATTGGCCACGGCGAGACCGAGCCTGCCGCGCTGTTGGCCGCCTGACTCGTCGTTGCTGGCCACTTCACTGTTGCTGCCATGGAACTCGCCTACCGTGACGTGGATGGTTTCAGGCTTGCCGTCGCGAAGGATGCCCAGCGAGATCGGAGTGCCTGGGGCCGTCTCGCTGACCGCGACCTGGAGCGCGCCGCCGTTCGCGATCTCCTTGCCGTTAAGATCGCGAAGCACGTCGCCGCTCTTGAGCCCAGCGCGTCCTGCAGGCGAGTCGGGCGTGACCTCGCTGACAATGGCGCCGGTAGCGTCAGGCAGGTTAAAGAAGCTGGAGTTGTCGGGCGTAACGTCGTTCATGCTTATGCCCAGGTAGCCGTGGTTCACCTTGCCGTTCTTGATAATTTCCTGAGCTGAAGACTCCGCAATTTGTGCGGGGATGGCGAAGCCTGCGCCGGCAAACGAGCCGCTGCCGGAGATGATGAAGGTGTTAATGCCGATGACCTGGCCATAGGCGTTGACGAGCGGGCCGCCGGAGTTGCCGGGATTGATGGCCGCATCCGTCTGGATGAAGTCGCCGGGCTTGCGGGGATCGTCACGATAGGGATTCGGGCGATCGAGTCCACTGACGATGCCGCGGGTGACGGTGAAGGGGAAGTTGCCGAAGGGATTGCCGAAGGCCAGCACGGTTTCGCCGGTGCGCAGCTTGGTGGAGTCGCCCCAAGGCACGCTGGTGAGATTGTGCGCATCGATCTTGATGACCGCGAGGTCATTGAGCTTGTCTACGCCCACAACCTTTCCAGGGAAGACGCGGCGGTCGTCAAGCGTGACGCGGATTTGGGTGGCGCCGTCAACTACGTGGTCGTTGGTGACGATGTAGCCGTCAGGCGAGATGATGACGCCGCTGCCGATGCCGTGCTCAAACTGCGGCTGCGGCTTCATCTGCTGGCCGTTTTGACCGAATCCAAAGAAGAACTGCCGGAAGCCTGGGGGAAGATCCTGCGGGTTCATGCCGCCGGAGCTCTGTCCCCCGTCGGACTGATCGCCTTGCGAGACGCGCGAAGTGACGGCGACGTTGACCACGGCAGGCGTGACGCGGGCTGCGACCGCCTCGACCGCATTGTTGAGCGCCACAAGTGAGGAGACGCTGCTTTCATCAAGCGGGCCCGAAGCTGCCGCTGCGGCGTGCGCCCTGTTGTAGTCAAGCAGAAACGCTGAAGCGAACAGGAGCGTGGAGAGAATGCCGACGGGGACCGCCAGCTTCTTGACCTTCGCTACTAATGAATTAGTTGTTGTCGGCATGTTCATTTCTCCATTGAGGTTGAAGTGCTGAGTTAGAGTTCGAAGACCAGCCAGCCGCCATCAAACGGCACTGCTGCGGCTGACGGGTGAGAATTGGAAGTTGTTGCGTGAGCCGTTCCCGGCGCCGTCGCGGAGCCCACAGGATGGGCGGAGGTGACGGGATAGACCTCCAGAAACAGCCGCGTGACGGTAATCTGCGCAGCGGGCTGCGAGGCGGGCCGGATGTTGGCAGCGGTGTTCTGCTGCGAAGCGGCGGGGGCACTGGCGCCGGTGTCGTAGTCTGCGATGATTCTGCTCTTTTGCGAAATGGTCTGCACCTGCTCCCAGGCTGTGAAGACTATGAATTGTGGTTTGGCGGCGCGCGCCGCTGCGGGGGAGGCGGTTGCGGCCGGGGCTTCGGCCTTCAGCATGACTTGACGGGGCGCGCTGGTGCTGGCTCCGAGACGAGCGATTTCAGGCTCGGCGGAGTGGGCGGATTCGCTGCCGGCGGTTCCGCGTTTTTCGACTGCGGACGGCTTTGCCGATTGCTGCATCGCTCGAAGTTCAGAAGCGGCCACGAACTGCGAGGCAGCGCCAGAGCGAGTGTTGCGGCGGGCAGGCAGAATCGCTTTCGTCTCAATCATGCGGAAGCCTTCGGCCGGGCCTGCCTGGCTTGATGCACGCTCCGGAGAATTGGAAGCAGTTTCGTCGGTCAGCACCGTCGCGTCATTCTGTGCGCCTGCAAGGTGATGCGCCGCGGAGGCTGACTGCTCAGGCGCGAATGCGACCATCTGCGGGCAGCGCGCCAGCTCCACCGAAGCGGCGAGCAGGCCACAGCCGACCACGCCGACCAGGGCGCGGGCCGCGATTGGATGCAGCGCGCGTTTGCGCAAAAGAATGCTGTGCACGCGATGCACGAGCTCAGGCCGCCGTTGGAACGCGCCCAGCGAAAGCGCCTCAGCGCGGCGTTTGAGCGAGCGCTCGGCCAGGCTGGTGAGACAGGCCGCGTAGGCTCGGGGAGCGCGCGTGCGGCGCACCACGCCTTCATCACAGGCCATCTCGCGCTCACGGCAAAGGCGGCGCTCCATCCACACCAGCGCAGGATTTAATGGCAAAAGAACCAGCGAAATTTTCTGCAGCAGATTGGTCCAGTCGTCGCGGCGGCGCAGGTGCTCGGCCTCATGCTGGATCACGTGCTCGAGTTCGCCGGGCGTAAGGCGCGCGAGCAGCCAGTCGGGAATGAGGATGCGCGGCGCAAGAAAGCCGATGACGCTGGGGCGGTCAAGTTCGCTCGTGGTGCAAATTTGAACGGAGCGGCGCCGAGGCGATGCAGCGGCGAGAAGATCGTGGAGGCTTGCGTCGACTTGAACGGGTGTTGCCGACTTCCACAATTTGCGCAGGCGCAAGGAGTGAAAGGCGAGATCCGCAGCGCGCAGACCCGATGCCGCGAGCCAGAGCGCAGCGACGATGAATCCCCAGCGGCTATCGAGTTGGAACCACGGCTTGGCCGCGACGGCGCGCAGCGGCTGGGCCTGTGCGACCGAAGCCGAGAGAGAGTGCGCGAAAACGGGCAATAGCGGCAACGCAGCCACGACCGCAAAGGCCGCAGCCCAGACGGCGAACCGGTGCGCGGCCGAGACGCGCGGCGCAAAACGCAGGCAGAGAACCAAGGTAACCGCAATCAACCCGCCCTGCCACAGGGCAGTAACGGCGGCGGGCGCGGCGGCATGCGCAAACGCAGCGAAAGCCGCGATCAGGCGGCTGCCCGCGTTCGCTAGCGCGATTTGAAACGCATCGGCCATCATCAGGATTGGATTGCATCCTTTACCCTTCGCCTTCCGTATCGTTTGGATGATCTGGCGCTGCCTTGCGAATCGCCTCCCTCAGCCGGGTCAACTCCGCGGCAGAGATCTCTTCGTCGCCTAACAGAGATAACACCAGCCGCTCGCGCGAGTTGCCAAAGAACCGGTTGAGCACATTGCGCACCTCTGTCTTGCTGGCTTCATGCTCGGCGACGCAAGGCCTGTAAACAAAGGCGCGACCCTCCTGGCGGTGCTCCACGTATCCCTTTTGCTCAAGGATGCGGATGGTGGTGAGCACCGAGTTGTAGGCCAGTTGCTCGCCATCGGGCAGGGCGGCTACCAGGTCAGTGACCGCCGATTCGCCGCGCCGCCAGAGGATCTTCATCAACCTCAGTTCAGCCTCGGTGAGCGTGTTGGATTTTCTTGGCGGCATCGCTATCTCTTTGATTTCATGAGAGCAGGTCTGGAAATGGGGACCGCTCTTACGCCATTATAGACGAACAACTAAAGGATTAGTTAGCGGAGATCAAGATTTTTTTGCTGGCGCTCTGAGAGGCTTTGCCGGGTCTGCGGCACGCCGGATCAGCCGCGCAAAGAACGGGCCGCAGCGAGCGCCCATCCTGTGCTACGATCCCTGCAAGCGTTCACGCAATCGAGTTTTAGCGCTGAAATTTATAGGGTTGCGCCGGATATTTCTCCACCCGGAGCGGCCAGTTAGCGCGAGCCTTATCCAAAGCAAAAACGCGGGATACCTCGATGGGTTTCTGCGCACAGAGGATGGAATGGACAACCAGCTTCGGCCAATGACCCTCGGCGAGATTCTGGACCGGACCGCTGAGCTGTTTCGGAATCACTTCGTGCTTTTTGCGGGAATCTCGGCGGTGTTTGCCGGAACGATGCTGTTGACGGAGATGCTGCATCTGGGCGGGCTGATGCTGCTCGGCTATCCGCACATTCCTCCGCACCTGGAATGGGCCTATGCCGTGTCGCTGGGCGCGGAGGCGCTGGCTGTCGCGCTCGTGGCCGGGCTCTCGATCGCTGCATTCAATCGCGTGGTGGCATGGATCTACCTGGGCGAGCCGGTAACTATTCGCGCCGCCGCAGGGAGCATTTTTTCGCGGCTGCGCCGGTATTTGTGGCTGATGACAGTCACGATGTTTCGCGCCTGGACGCCGCTGTTTGTGCTCTATGTGGTGTTGTTCGCAATTCTCTTTGCGGTGATGCCGAGTGGATTTCTCTTCAATCCTCAGGTTGCGCGGCAGCCACACCCGCAAGATGCGGCGAAGCTGGTGGCGGCCGGTGTGGCCATGCTGATTGTGGCGCCGCTGATTCTGCTGGCCGTTGTCTATGGCGTGTTTATGTGGCTGCGGTATTCGCTCGCCATGCCTGCGTGCGTGGTAGAGGATCTGCCCGTGGGGAAGGCGATCAAGCGCAGCATCGAGCTGAGCCAGGGCTCGCGAGGGCGCATCTTCGTGCTCTGGATTCTGGTGTACGCGGTGCGGCTGCTGTTGGGCATCCTGGTCGGGTTTCCCTTCATCATTCTTGGCTTCAAGCATCCGGGGCAAGCACTGCCGCTGGCCTGGCTGGCGCTGTCTCAGGTGGGCGGCTTTGTGACCAATACGATGATTGGCCCCATTTATTCCACGGGACTCACGCTGTTCTATTACGACCAGCGGATTCGCAAGGAAGGGTTCGACATCGAATGGATGATGCGGGCCGCTGGACTGGCTCCGCCGCAGGGGTTGGCGGCTCCGCAGGAAACCTAAGCGCCGTGCATGCGAGCGGCGATCGAAGCAAATGAGTACGACTATGAACGAAAGCTTACGACCTTCCACACTCGGCGAGATTCTGGATCGGACGGCGCAGCTTTATCGCCGCAACTTCTGGCTCTTTGCGGGAGTGGCGGCAATGCCGGTCGGGGTAATGGTACTGATCGGCGCCTTTGGCGGTGTGCTCTTGCTGGCGATTCCCGGAGTGGCCGGCGCACCGGGGCGTGGCGTGATCGTGGGTGCAGCGCTGGTTGTGGCACTGCTGGTGACGATCCCGGTGTACCTTGCCGCGTATGTGCTATCAACTGCAGGCTTGACGCAGGCGGCAATCAGCGCGCAAAGCGGAGAGAAGCTGACCATTCGCGGCGCGCTCATGAGCGTGCAGCCCAGGTTTGGAACTTATCTGTGGTTCCTGGTGCTGCAGGGCGTCGTCGTCGTGCTCGTTCCAGGCTTGGCTGCTGGTGGAGCGGTGGTGCTGCCGATCTATCTGGCCACGCGAGCCGGCGGGGGCCTGGCTGCCGGCGTGGCAATCGGATTCGTCGCGGTTCTTGTCGGCGCTGCTGCGATCGGCGCTATTGTGTGGCTCGCGCTGAGTTACGCAATGGGCATGGCGGTGTGCGTGGCGGAGCAGAAGGCGGCGTGGAAGTCGATGAAGCGCTCGTGGAAGCTGAGCCAGGGCACACGCGGTCGGATTTTTGTCCTGTTTCTGCTGGTGCTTGTGCTCACAATGGTAACGACAATGATCGCTTACATCCCGTTCCTGATCGTTGTCGGCGTTGCGGCCGCTGCCGGAAACGGCCCGCAGTCCGCAGCGGCTGCGCTGGTTGTCGCTGAGATTCTGCAGTTTGTGCTCGATGTCCTGTTGCAGATCGCGCTCACGCCCATTTCATCGATCGCCCTGGTCCTCTTCTATTACGACCAGCGTGTGCGCAAAGAGGGCTTCGACATCGAGGTGATGATGGAGCAGGCGGGGCTCACCCAGCTCACATCCGCGGTAGCGCCGCCCTCCGGAGCCGGAGTCATTTCCGTGCCTGCTCTGCCTCCTGATACCGTGGAAGAACGATGAGATCGGCGCGGCTCGGGTCAGGCTGGTTGAGTGGCACCAGGGGTATTGCGCCTGCCGCAACAGCCCTGCTTTTGCTGACCGCCATGGCGCCGCACCCGCGCGCGCAGCAGCTTTCCGGCGATGCCGGCTGGCGCGACATGAGCATGGTGGAGTATCGCCAGCATCTGCTGAATCTCGACGCTGTTGTTGCATCCTGCCAGGCGCAGCGCGCGAAAAAAAATGCCGCCCAGCCGAATCCAGACGCGTGCGACCCCGCGCGCGTCGGCCCCGACGATCGCGTGCAGTTGTCTGCGGAGTCCGCAGCGCAATCCCGCGCGGTTCGCTACGACTGGCTGCGCGCAGTGTTGAGCCGAGCGGCAAAGAAGGCCAGCCCAGTGCAGCCGAGTGCCATCGGACTTATTTCGACCGCGAAGCAGACTGCGCCGTCAGTGGATGGACTGCTGACGCAGGCTCGCCAGCGCTTGCAGGAGGATGCGAAACAGGCAGCGAACCCGGCTGAGCCGAGCGCCAGCTACGCAGTCGAACGGAAATCGCTCAACACGATTCTTGCGCAGCATGCCTATCAGGGCGTGAGCGAGATGTCGCCAAGAGAGCGATTTCAGGAGTGGTTCTACAACTGGCTGGACCGCGTGCTGGCGAGTCTTGTACGCTTCGGTTCCCGCTCGCCATGGATCGCCTGGACGCTCCGCGTTTTGCTGCTGATCGCTATTTGCACTGCCCTGCTCTGGTTCCTCATTCGCCTGGAGCGCCGCTCGCGCGTGCGGCTCATTCCGGATGTAGCCCCCGCGCCCGGAGCGCCTTCGGCACGCGAATGGCAACTGTGGCTCAAGGACGCCCAGGCCATGGCGGCAAGGGGATTGTGGCGCGAGGCCATTCATTTTCTCTACTGGGCCTCGATTGCGCGGCTGGAGTCGCGGCGGCTCTGGCCGGCCGACCGTGCGCGCACGCCGCGCGAGTATCTTGCGTTACTGGCAGGCAACGATCCGCGCAAGACGAGCCTGGCTGCGCTCACACGGAGCTTTGAGCGCACATGGTACGGAGGGCGTGAGGCCGCTGCCGCTGACTTCAATGCCGCGTCGGAGCAAGCGGCCGCGCTGGGGGTGGGTGCGGAATGAAACTCTTCGCCTCATTCGATGCCGGCGACCGCAAGCTGTTGATTGGCTGCCTGGTGACGGTAATCGTGCTGGCGTTTGTCACGGCATTCTTTGCGCGCAACGAAAACAGCGACGACAACACCGTGCCCAGCACCTATTTGACGGGCAGGCACGGCGCTCGCGCCGCGTTCGATATGCTGCAGGCCAGCGGCTACAACATCACGCGCTGGGAGCAGCCGCTAAGCGACCTTGCAGAGCGCGCGGACGCGCACACGGTGGTGATCTTCGCCGATCCCGTGCTGACCACAACCAACGACCTGAAAGCAGTCAGCGATATTGTTGCGCGGGGCGGGCGGATCGTGGTGACCGGATGGTCAGGCGGCCGTTTGGCGCCTGACGCGAATGTACAGCCACCCACCCAGTTCCAATCGGCGTGCCAGCTTTCGCCGCAGGGACTCGATCCGCTGGCAGACTCCGGCGAAATTTGGATGGTTCCCGAATCGAGCTGGGGCCTGGATCGTCCGCAGGATCGCGTGCAGTATGACTGCGCCGGCGCGCCCGCTGTTGTGAAATACGCCGACGGCAAAGGCGAGGTGATTTGGTGGGCCAGCTCAACACCCCTTGAAAACGGCTCAATCAGCCGCGCGGAAAACCTGAACCTGTTTCTCAATTCGCTCGGCACGCCAGCAGGCCGGCATTTCTATTGGGATGAGTCGCTGCACGGTGAGACTCGCTCGCAGTGGTTTTACGTGCGCGGGCCGGCTCTGAATCTTTTGCTCGCGGGACTGGCCGGAATTGGTCTGCTGATTGTCTTGAGCTTCAGCCGCCGACGCGGGCCTGAGCGCAGCCTGCCTGCGCCGGTGCGCGCCACGCCGGTGGAGTTTCTTGAGGCGCTGGGCTCGCTCTACGCCGAGGCAGGGGCGTCGGCCACCGCGGTTGAACTGGCATATGAGCGCTTCCGCCGCAGCATGGGAGATTTGTGCGGACTGAAAGGCGCGAAGATGAGCGCGGAGGAGCTTGCACATGCGTTGCGGCGCCGTTTTCCGCGCGCCGCAGCCGAGCTTGAAAAGGACCTGGCAGATTGTGAAGCGGCCGGCGCGAACGATAAGCTGCAACCCAAGCAAGCGTTGGCGCTGGTACAGGCGCTGAGCAGGCATGGCGAGGCGCTGCACGCCGCGGCGCTGGCGAGCTGGAGACGGTTTTGAAGACTGCGGATTTTGGGCGCACGATCCCAGGTCTCAGAATCGAGACCTGGGACACCCAGGTGTGACTGTGAATTGAAAAAGTTTGGAAGCAAGGAGAGCTGAATGACCGAGGAACGGAATCTGGAAAAGGGAGCAGCGCCGAGCGAGATCCGCGCTTCGCTGCCGGCGACCCAACAGTTGCTGACGCAGGCGAGGGCAGAACTGGGCCGCGTGATTGCCGGGCAGAGTGAAGTGATTGGCGAGGTGCTTGTAGCTGTGCTGACGCAGGGCCATGCGCTGCTTGAAGGTGTGCCGGGCATCGCCAAAACGCTCATCGTGAAGTCGGTTGGCCGGCTGCTGGGTCTCGGATTCCAGCGCGTGCAGGGTACGCCGGACCTGATGCCCGCCGACATTCTGGGCACAACGATGTTCAGGCCGGGCGCGGATACGTTCACTTTTCACGCCGGCCCGGTCTTCACCGATCTGCTGTTGGTGGACGAGATCAATCGCATGCCGCCGCGCACGCAGGCAGCGCTGCTGGAATGCATGGAAGAGCGCCAGGTGACGAGCGACGGCGTGCGGCGCCCGCTGCCGGATTGGTTCACGGTTTTTGCCACCGAGAACCCAATCGATTTTGAAGGCACTTATCCGCTGCCCGAGGCGCAGCTCGACCGATTTCTTCTGAAGGTGAAGGTGAGCTACCCCAGCCCGGACGACGAACGGCAGATGCTGGAGCGGCACCACGCGAGCGGCGGCGCAAACTTGTTGGAGAACGCGAATATCCAGCCACTCCCGCCGCATCTTCTGGCCGCGGCGCGCGACGAGATTCGCAGGATTCGCATCGAGCAGGATCTATATGGATACATTCTCGACCTGGTTCGCCGCACCCGCGAGTGGCCTATGCTGGCGCTGGGCGCAAGCCCCCGCGCAGCCATCTGCCTGTTGCGTGTCGCTCAAGCCTTTGCTGCGTTTGAGGATCGCGATTATGTGATTCCAGATGACGTAAAGCGTGCGGTACTGCCCGCCCTGCGCCATCGCATTTTGCTCAAGCCTGAAGCCGAGCTGGAGGGTTTTGACGCGGATCGCGTGCTGAACGACGTAGTGGCTGCGGTTGCGGTGCCGCGGGGATGATTTCAGCTTCACTCCATCCCGAACCAGTGCGCGCCACATCCCAGCCACGCGGCAGTTTTGCCTTTGGCCTCACGCCGCGCGCCATCTGGCTGCTGGCCGCTGGCCTGCTCCTGGCATTGCCAGGATTTTTCGACGCGCGCCTCGGATACAGCATGTTGGCGTGGGATGTGCTGGTCCTGCTGGCCGTGATTCTGGATGGCAGACGTCTTCCGCCCGCGGCGTTGATCGTGGTGGAGCGCTCCTGGAGCAATGCGCCCTCGCTCGACAGCGAAACCGAGATTGAGCTAGCGGTGGAGCAAAGCGGCAATACGATTGTCGAGTGCCGCCTGACAGATGATTTGCCCGAGGCGTTGGTTGCCGCGCCCGCAGTACATTCTCTGCGCGTGTTTCCACGGCTGCGCGCGACGCTGCGTTACAAATTCGAACCGCACGAGCGCGGCGATGCGCAAGCCGGCGCGGTGTTTGTGCGCTACGCTTCGCCGCTCGGACTGGTGGAGCGCTGGGCGATGGCGCCGCTGGAGCAAACAGTGCGCGTGTATCCTGCGCTGCGGCAGGGCGAGGACCAGGAGATTTTTCTGGCGCGCGGCCGGCAGATCGAGCTACAGCTTCGCCAGGTGCGCGAGCGCGGCCTGGGGCGCGACTTCGAGAGCCTTCGCGAGTATCTGGTGGGCGACGATCTGCGCGACGTGTGCTGGACGGCAACGGCGCGGCGCGGGCAGTTGATTACGCGCCGCTACCAGACCGAGCGCAGCCAGGCAGTGTGGATCGTGCTCGACGCGGGAAGGCTGCTGCGGGGCAGAATCCTGAAAGACGAAGGTGACGCGGAGCGCCGCGGCCACTCCAAGCTCGACTATGCATGTTCGACCGCCGTAGCGCTGGCGCAACTGGCATTGTTTTCCGGTGATCGTGTGGCCTTGCTGGTCTACGGGCAACATGTGCAGCAGCGCGTGCTTCCCGGCCGGGGCCCTGCGCATCTGCGGCAAATTGTGGAGGCTCTGGCACAGGCGCGCGCTGAAGCCAGCGAAGCCGATCACCTGCGTGCCACGGCCACGTTGAACCGCTGGCAGCCGCGGCGCGGCCTCATCTTGTGGATTACCGACCTGGCCGAAACTGCAATGCGGCCCGAGGTGATTGACGGCGCGATGCAGTTGCTGCATCGCCACGTGCTGCTGTTTGTGGCTATGGCGCAGCCGGACGTGACAGCGATTGCCAACGCGCGGCCCCGAAGTGTGGAGCAGATGTTCCGCGCCTCTGCCGCGCAGGAACTGACCAGCCGCCGCGAACTGCTGCTGGCACGGCTGCGCGAGCAGGGCGCGCTCACGCTCGATCTCGATCCCGCGCAGCTTGCCTCCGCGGTGCTGAACCAGTATTTGAAGGTGAAAGAGCGGGCGATGGTGTGAAGCGGAGTCGCTCCTATTGCGCGCTTAGGTTCACTGCCGGAATCCTGCGGAACAGCCACAACAGCAGCAGCGTGAACAGCGAGCCGCCCACAGTAAACTTGAGCCACACCGGCGCGGCGGAGGGTGAAAAGAATCCTTCCAGCGTGCCCGCGATCACGAGCAGCGGAATGATTCCTGCAACGAGCCGCGTCGCTTCAACGCCGGCCAGCGCAACTGCCTCGCGCCTGCGGTAGATCCCCGGGAAACAGCACGCCGTGCGCAAGGCGCAACCCGGCCGCTCCGGCGAGAACGATCGACGGCAGCTCCAGCGATCCGTGAGGAGCCACAAAGCTCCACAGGTCGAGCGCCATGCCATGCTGCTGGCAGGCCACACCGATGACGCCCAGTAACAGTCCGTTGAAAAACATGGAATAGAGCGGCCCCAGCCCGAAGATGATTCCGCCCGCGAAGGCGATAAAGCAGACGCTCAGGTTGTTGGTCATAATCATGCTGCTGGCTACGGGCTCAATGCCGACGATGGAGTGCGTCCACATCTCGTGCCGCTCGATGGTTTGAACCATGGCGGGCCCCAGCATGTGGCGCATGAACTGCGGGCGCGCCAGCGTAAGTACCGAGCCCAGCAGCGCGCCCGCCAGCAGAATGACGAGCGACAGCAGGACGTAGCGAATCTGCCGCTGCACCAGCGCCGGATATTCGTCGCGCAGGAAGACGAGAATCCGGAGGAAACCTTTGCGGCGGCTGGAATAGATGATAT
This sequence comes from uncultured Acidobacteriaceae bacterium, assembly GCA_963841095.1. GTDB lineage: Bacteria > Acidobacteriota > Terriglobia > Terriglobales > Acidobacteriaceae > Telmatobacter. The sequence continues at coordinate 11,579 of CAWJBE010000015.1, read as the reverse complement.
GGTGGGCGCGAGCCAATAATTGGTTGACGTGTTCGGCGTAACCTCGTGCCGTGGTGTCCTGGCGCAGCGTGGAAAGGTCGCTCGCGGCCTGCCGGTAAAGCAGAGCAGTTTCGCGCAGCTCGTCGCGCGTCAACCGCCGCGCACCGCTCGCGTCCGCCTGGCCCAGCAGCGCCGCCAGGCGGTCCCAGTAGGGGCGGCGCTTTGCGAGCCACTGATTGGAGAGAATGATCGCCATGGAGCCGATTGGAGACCAGCTTAACATCGATACCCCGGAGCTCGTGGCCATCGAGATGCCGCTTGCCGGAATCGGCAGCCGGTTTATCGCGATCGTAATCGACTACCTGATCTGGGGCGCGGCTTTTCTCATTCTCGGACTGATGGCGGCCATCATTGTTCCCGCACTGCATGTCTTCGGTGGGGTCTCGGCGAACTGGGCCGTCGGCATCCTGGTCCTGATCGTTTTCCTCATGCAGTGGGGATATTTCACGCTGTTTGAGGCATTCGGCAACGGCCGCACGCCGGGCAAGCACGTAGCCAGAATTCGCGTGATTCATCAGTCCGGGCGCGGCGTCAATTTTGTTGAGGCGCTGGCGCGCAATCTGGTCCGCATTATCGACTATCTGCCTGGCTTCTACGCCGTGGGCATTGTGGCCATGTTTTTGAGCCGGCGGCATCAGCGGCTAGGAGACATGGTTGCGGGAACGCTTGTTGTCCGGGATCGCGAAATTGAAGCGCCCAACTGGAGTGGGACCGCCACGCGAACCATCACCGGTCCGGCGCTGGCTGTCGACTCGCCCATTCCGGCGCCGCACCTGGGCATCGTTTTGCCGGCGCCTCAACTTGCAAAGCTGTCGGCCAGCGATCTCGAAGTCCTTGAAGGTTTTTTCGCGCGCCGCCTCGACATGGATCTCACCACCCGCGGCGCGCTGGCCAGAAGAATTGCCTCAGCCTTGTGCGCCAAATCGGGGCTCGCGGTTCCCCCGGACATAAGCGTGGAAACTTTTCTGGAAGCCATTGCACACCAAGTCAGGGATCTGGGGCGGATGAGCTGATGCGGACGCCGCAACTTGGGCCGTCAAGAATGGCGCAGGCATTGGCGCAATCGTTGGCCGGGAAAAACGCGGAATGCGGGGATATATTAAGATTCTCGAAGCGCGAGAATTGAGTCTGCGCGAACCGCAGACCAATGCGCGGCGATTTTTTAAGGAAAGGCTGATCTGGCGGGCAAATCGCCAGGGCGGCATAGGGACAGGAGAGCACGAGTATGGCAAAGAGCGTCAACAAAGTCTTCCTTTTAGGCAACGTAGGCAAGGACCCTGAGATCCGCTCCACCGGTGGCGGCACCATGGTAGCTAGTTTTGGACTGGCAACCAGCGAGCGCTCCAAGGACGCGCAGGGCAACTGGCAGGACCGCACCGAGTGGCACAACATCGTGGTCTACGGGCGGCTGGCGGAGATTGTGCGCGACTATGTAAAGAAGGGATCGAAGCTGTTTGTCGAGGGGCGCCTCACCACCCGCACCTGGGACGACAAGGAATTCGCCGGGAGAAAGAACTACCGCACCGAGATCATCGTCAACGATCTTTCGCTGCTCTCGGGGCGCGACGATGGCGGAAGCTACAGCCGCCCGGCAAGCTCGTCGAACGCTGCAGTGAACGAAGATCAGCGCGCGCCCGCCGGCCAGGATGATTACTCGCAGGCGGCACAAATCTCCGACGAAGATATACCGTTCTAAGAGCAGGACGCAGGGAATAGCCGCCACAGCAGGGTCTTCAGCAGGATTACGGAGTGTGCGCAGTGCGCGCAAATCGCTTTCTGCGCAACCGCCGCTACTGTTGGGGAGAATGCAAATGAAGAAGCTCTTCGTTATTGCGATTTTTGCTGCATGCCTCGCACTGCCTGCGCAGGAGACGAAGCACGATGTTGTCAACTCTCATGGACAGGCAAATGACACCAAGGGGCTGAGTCCCGCGGTGCCCGATGTATTTGCTGTGAGCGGGCATCTGCAGCGGATCGTCGTGCTGCGCTTCAAGTTCGGCACCGATCTGCTGGCCGGGCTCCAGAAGATGCTCGTGCAACAGAAGATCAAGAACGCCGTGATTCTCTCGGGATTCGGCTCGGTGCGCGGATACCAGGTGCACCAGGTATCGAACCGTGATTTTCCCTCCCACGATCTCTTCGTGAAAGACCCGACGAAGCCGGCGGACATCATCGGCATGAGCGGCATGGTGATGAATGGGCGCGTGCATCCGCACATCACCCTTGCCAACGGCGACACAGCTTTCGGCGGCCACCTGGAGCCGGGAACGGAAGTGTTTACCTTCGCCGTGATCACGCTTGGCGTGCTCGACGACTCGATCGATATGAGCCGGTTTGACGATTCGAGCTATCGGTAAAGAATGGTAAGGATCGTGCCACGAAGCGCCGGTCTACTCGACCATGACGTATAGGTGGGACTTTGCCGGCCCATCGACTGTCACATTGATTTCGTTCTCTTTTTTCAATTGAATGGTTCGCGTGAGGGTTTCCACCGCCTGGCTGACTTCGGTAGGCGATACGATTAACAGGCCATTGATCTCGATCTTTGCGCTTGTCACCCGATTGCTTCCATCGCGGTCTCCGTTGACGATCGTGAGCTGATAGCCGGCAGCGGGCGCCTTGTGCATATTAATCTCCTGCGTCCAGGGAGACGCATGCCCCCACTTGTACGCAGCCACCTCGTCTGGCGTCTTGGGAAGATTTGGCTCGTATTCTTGCAGAAACAGGAAAGTCTTGGCCTGCGCGTAAGTTGTGCCGTTGTACCGGAAGAGGGTATCGGTCCCCGTTGATGCGATTCCGTCATCCTGGGGAAACTTGTCCCAGTCGCCATTGTTCCCGACGATCTGCTTCGCGCCATGAAGATCGATGTCCACGACACGCGCCTGGTACATGGCCGAGTTGGGGACCTCTTTGCCCTGCCGCCATACGTATTTCTCTGTCTGGAGCGCAGTAATGTTCTGGAGCTTCTTGCCATCCCAGATGAAAAACCAATCCGGCCCTTCGTTGAAAGAAACGTCAAGAGTCTTTGCAAGTGGCGAGTCAGGGCTGGCCGGATCGGCGAGATTGACAATCTGTAAGGCGCATTCCCCATCTGTCAGCCAGAATTCCTGATTGGTTATGGCAGAGATGATTCTGGCCGCGCCTGCTGTATTGGCGAGCATTGTGATTTCGGCGCCGTCGCCGCTGTATGCTGCCGCGGTCAAATCCAGCATGCCGTCTGCATTCCGGCTGTATACCGCCGAGCAAGTGTCATAGGGGTTCAATTGAGAGCCCCCGCCCGATGGCGCCTCTCCTGCATAACGGAGATCCTGCGGAAAAGCTGCTTCGGCGGCCTTCATCACTTCAGGACTGGGGGTCTGATCGGAGCTCTGCGCCGAAGGCGTGACCGACGCTGCCCAGAAACAACTGGCAAGTGCGAATAATCCAAGTTGCTGCGTCAATGCTAGCCTCCCGTGGTGAAGATGCGTTAGCCGAATCAGGAGCCCGAGATCAGGAAATGGAGAGTAGAAAGCCGCGACGGCCACGCTCGTCCTTCAGAAAAGTGCCAAGTAGGCCTCGCCAATTGATTCGCGTACCCTATTGCCCCTTTTCTTCTCCCTGCTTTCCCAATTCTCCCAGCGGATCGTTGTCCCTGTCTGTAACTTCAGCGAGCGCCGACAGTCGCGCTGCCAATTCATCAGTCCAGCGATTTTCCGGTGCGCGCCAGCTCCAATTGCCTGCAGCGATCGCGGGCGTATTCATGCGCGCTTCGGAGCCGAGTTCGAGCAGGTCCTGCGCGGGAACGATGGCGATCTCGGCTACGCTGGCCTCAGCGGCGCGGATCAGCGGCCACACCGGATCTTTGCCAACCGGCCCCAGGTAGGCTTCTGCCGCAGCATGCACAACCTCGCCGGCTGTGTGCCACCAGCCCTGCGTCGTGTCGTTATCGTGCGTGCCGGTGTAGGCCACGGTGCCGGGCGTGAACTGGTGCGGAAGGTGAGTATGCGCTCCCTTGTCGCTGAAGCCGAACTGCAGGACCTTCATGCCGGGCATCCCGAGCGCGGTGCGCAGCGCGTCCACTTCAGGAGTGATGAGACCCAGGTCTTCGGCGACAAATGGGAGTGGACCAAGCGCATCCTGCATGGCGCGGAAGAGTTGCAACCCCGGCGCCTTGATCCATTCGCCGTTAACGGCAGTTTCTTCTTCTGCGGGAATCGACCAGTACGCCTCAAAGCCGCGGAAATGGTCGAGGCGCACGATGTCGTAGAGTTCGATGGCGCGCCGGATGCGATCGATCCACCAGTCGAATCCGTGCGCGGCGAGTACATCCCAGCGGTAGAGCGGGTTGCCCCAGCGCTGGCCTGTCGCGGAAAAATAGTCGGGCGGCACGCCTGCGATGCGGATCGGCTTCAAATCCTCATCGAGCTCGAATATCTCTGGATGCAGCCACACGTCGGCCGAATCCATGTTGACGAAGATGGCGATGTCGCCGAGGATTCGGATGCCGCTGCCCTCGGCAATCTCGCGAAGGTGATCCCATTGCTGCTGGAAGGCAAACTGCAACACGCGCTCGATGGCCAACTCACGCTCGTGCGCCGTGGCCGCGGCGGCAAGCGCCTGCGCATCGCGGCGACGCAACGACTCAGGCCACTCGGCCCACGCGCCGGTTTTGAGCGCGCGGCTCAGCACGGCATAAAGCGTGTAATCATTGAGCCACGCGGATTCATCGCTCAGAAATGCTTCGAATTCCTCCCACTGGCCGGCAAGCTTGTCGTCAAGGCCGCGATCGAGAAAATTTCCCGCCGCCTCCTGGAGCAACGGCAGCTTGCGTTTCTCGACATCCTGAAAATCGACCGCACCGCTGCGGCCTGCCAACCCGGCGATGCGCTCGCCATCGATCCAACCCCAGTCGGAAAGAAACTCCAGGCTGATGAGTGAGGGATTGCCGGCAAATGCCGATGAGCCGGCATAGGGCGAATTGCCGTAGCCGGTGGGACAAAGCGGCAGCACCTGCCACACATGCTGTTTGGCGTGCGCAAGAAAGGCCGCAAACTCGTGCGCGGCAGGGCCCAGGTCGCCGATGCCGCCATACGATGGGAGCGAACTGACATGCAGCAAGACTCCAGAGGAGCGCTGAAATTGCATGATGCCATTATCACCGGTGATGCCGAAATGAACACTGCGCAGCAGAAGCAGGTGGTTTTTTGAGACACTATTGGGCGTGTCTTCTCTACACTGCCATTTCACGATCTAAAAAAATCAGGGAGCATTCCGTTGACGAACCGCTTTCGCTTTTCCTGCACTTGCATTTATGCTTTGGTATCGATGCTCGCCTTTGAACTGCCTCAGGCCGATGCGGCTGCCACGCTTCCGCAGCCGGTAGTCCTGGCCACAGGCTGGCAGTTGCAGGATGTAGCCAAAGTCTCGCAGCCCGGCGCGCAGGTTGCGGTCGCGGGATTTGACACGAAAGGTTGGTATACGGCCACGGTCCCCGGCACCGTGCTCACCACGCTGGTCAACAATCACGTCTATCCAGAGCCGCTCTACGGCGAGAACGATCGCGCCGACATTATTCCCGAGAGCCTGGTGCACACATCGTACTGGTACAGAAACGTGATCCGGGTTCCGAAAGCCTATAGGAATCGTCATGTCTGGCTGAACTTTGACGGAATTAATTACTCCGCTGTTGTATGGGTGAACGGCACGCAGGTGGGAACAATGCGCGGCGCCTTCATCCGCGGCATCTTCGATATTACCGCGCAGGTAAAGCCGGGCCACGATGCGGTTGTGGCCGTGCTGGTGACGCCGCAGCCGCATCCCGGCGTTCCGCACGAACATACGCTGCGCGACGGCGTCGGGCAGAATGGCGGCATCAGCGCCATTGACGGCCCCACGTTTCTCTCGACTCTCGGCTGGGACTGGCTAAATGTGGTTCACGACCGCGACACCGGCATCTGGCAAAAGGTCTTTCTCTCCGCTACCGGTTCGGTGGTGCTGAAAGACCCGCTGGTGACCACGGACCTGCCCCTGCCGAAAACGGATTCGACCGACATCGCCGTGCAGACGACCGTGCAGAACGTAAGCGACAAGCCCGTCGAAGGCGTAGTGCACGGAGCGATTGAGAATATCGAGTTCGAGCGGCAGGTAACGATCGCCGCGCACAGCACACAGCTGGTTACGTTCGACTCTAAGAGCACGCCCGTGCTGCATGTTGAGCACCCGCGGCTGTGGTGGCCCAACGGGTATGGCGCGCAAAATCTATACCACCTGCATCTCGACTTCAGGGCGGGTCGCGCGATCAGCGACACGCAGGATGTGGACTTCGGCGTTCGCAAAATCACATACTCCGTTCCCGGAACGGATACGCTGACGATCTCGGTGAACGGCGTGCCCATCTTCATCCGCGGCGGCGACTGGGGACTCGACGAAGCCATGAAGCGGATTCCGCGCGAGCGGCTCGACGCTGAGATTCACTTGCACCAACTGGCTAACCTGAACATGATCCGCAACTGGGTAGGCCAGAGCACCGGCGAGGATTTCTACGAGCTTTGCGACAAGTACGGCATCCTTGTGTGGGATGAATTCTTCCAGCCCAATCCGAATGACGGGCCCAACCCGACCGACATCCCCACATATATTGCGAATGTGCGAGACAAGATTCTGCGCTTCCGCAACCATCCTTCGATTGCGGTGTGGTGCGCGCGCAACGAGGGCTATCCGCCGCCGGAGATCGATGCGGAGCTGCGCAAGCTGATGGCCGAGCTTGAGCCCACGCGCCGCTATCAGCCCAGTTCGACCGACGGCGCGGGAGTGCGCTCGCATGGGCCATACTACTGGCGAGCGCCGCGAGACTTCTACACCGTCACTGACGATTACTTCAAAACCGAGACCGGCAGCGTCTCAGTGCCCACGCTCGAATCCATCCACGGCATGATGCCCGAGAAAGACTGGGAGACGATCAACGATGACTGGGCCGCGCACGACCTGGCCAAAGGCGGCCAGCACGGCGACACATACCCGCTGATCCTGGCCGGCCGCTATGGCAAGATCGCCAACCTCGCCGACTTTGTGCGCAAGGCGCAGATGATGAACTACGAGGCCTTCCGCGCCATGTACGAAGGGCGCAACGCACTGCTCTTCCATCCCACCACGGCAATCCTCACGTGGATGAGCAATCCCGCGCAACCAAGCTTCGTGTGGCAGATTTACCACTACGATCTCGAGCCGATGTCTTCTTACTTCGCCGTGATGCGCGCGTCGGAGATGGTGCACATCCAGTTCAACGAAGCCAACGGACAGGTGCAGGTGATCAACAACAAGCCGGAGCCGGTAGCTGATGCTGTAGCGCACGTCGCTGTCTACAATCTCGACGGCTCTGTCGCATACCAGCACGACACAAAGCTCACGGCCGCGCCCGATGTGGCCACCAATCTCGGGGCCATCGATCTTCCGGTTTCGGTTTCCCCCGTTCACTTCATCAAGCTGGAGTTGCGCGACGCCGCCGGGCAACTGCTCTCGAGCAACTTCTACTGGCGCGGACAGGCCGGCAATCCTGACGATCTGACGGCCCTGAACCAACTGCCCATGGTCGCGCTGACGGCGAAGGCAGAGGTGCTCAAAACAGATGCGGCGGGCGAGCGCAGTTTGCAAATCACACTGCGCAATCCCACGAAGAATGTCGCCGTGATGGTGCACGTGCAGTTGCGCCGCAAGTCGGGCGAGCGCGTGCTGCCCGTTTTCTATAGCGACAATTACGTGTCCCTGGTTCCCGATGAGACAAAGACCATCACAATTGAAGCCGCAGAGAGCGACTTCAAAAGTGAAGACGCGCTGGTGGTGCTCGACGGCTGGAATGTGACGGTGGCGCCGGCGTCGTTCACGGGCGTAAGCGTCGCGCCCAACGTGGAGGCTCAGCCCGATCACTGGCCGGTGACTGGGCTGCCGTTCGCGACAACCGGACTACGCTGAGGAACGACACTCGCAAGCGCAAAAAGCCCGCAACCACCTTGGCTGCGGGCCTTTTTGCGTGAGCAATGAGTTCGCCGATTACATGCCGGGCATCTGCGGGGTCGCCGGCTTGGCATTCAGGCGGATGAGATTGTGCTTCTTGTACTCGTTCCACACGCCGCTCAGGAAGACGCTGAAAGCCTGGTTGCGCTGCTGATCGAGAAGCTCGTCGCGCGTCTGGTCAAAGTTCTTCGCAATGTCAGCGGTCGTCGGCTCCTGCTTGTCGAGGATCTTTACCACCACGCCGGTACGCTCCGTGTCGATCGGGCCGCTGAAGGCGCCCACATTCAGATCGAAGAGCTGCGGGGCCACCTGGCTCACTTCGCCAAAGTCGGGCACTTGGTCTGTTGCACCCACCATGTCGCTGGTCTTGACGGTTGCGCCCACCGCTTTGGCGGCCTTGGCCAGGTCGTTCATCGCCTTCGCCTTGGCGGCAAGCTCGGCAGTCTTCTGGTTCAGCAGGGCTGGCAGCTGCTCTTCGCGGTAGTCGTCGAGCACGTGGGATTTCCAGTCAGCAAACGTGGGCGCGTGCGCCGGCACAACGCCTGTGACCTGAAAGATCGCGTAACCCTCGCCTGTTTGCGCCGACAGCGGCGGATCGCCCTGCTTGGCGGCGAAGGCCTTGCTGAGGAGCTGTGTGCTGTCAGGCAGCGCGGGAACAACGCCCTGCTGCGCCACCGGATCAGTCGTTACAAGGGGCAGGTGATGCGCCGCTGCGGTCTTTTCCAGGCCGGTCTTCACAGCCTCGCTGGTGAGCTGCTGCGCATAGTTTTCCTGTGCCAGAATCGAGCTCTGGCGCACAAGCTCGCCCTGAATTTCGGGCAGAACTTCGTTGAGCGGCTTGGTATGCGCCTGCTGGCGCTCCTCAACCTGCACAATGTGGTAGCCGAAACTGCTCTTCACGATTTCAATGTCGCCGATCGTCTGCGTGAAGATCGCGTGATCGAAGGCGGGCACCATTTTGCCGCGCTCCGCATAGCCGAGCTCGCCGCCGGAATCCTTGCTCCCCGGATCCTCAGAGTATTTCTTTGCGAGCTCGGTCCAGCTTCCGCCAGCCTTGAGCTGCTTGAGGATCATCTCCGCCTTGGCCTTTGCCGCGGCATCGGTTTTGGCGTCGGCGCCCTCGGGCACGCTGATGAGAATGTGGCGCGACTTGGCCTCCTCCGGCACCGCGTAGTCGCTCATGTGCTCGCTGTAATACTGCTGGATCTGCTGCTGGGTGGGCTGAGGAATGCCGCCTGGCACCTGGTCCGCCGTAAATGCGAAATAGGTGATCTTGCGCTCCTCAGGCACCGCCTGCGCGTAGCGCGCCGCGTTCTTCTTGAAGAAGGCTTCCAGCTCGCTGTCAGAGGGGTTGATGGTTTTGCTCAGGTCGTCAGAGGAGATGACCGCGTAGTCGAACTTGATCTTGATGTTCTGCTTGCGGTAGGTGTCGCGGACTTCCTGATCGCTCACCGTCACTCCGCCCGTGATGAGGGCTTCCAACCGCCTGACAGTGATGTCGTCCTTAATGCCGTTTTCAAAATCCGTGATCGATTCATGCAGCCTGTCGTCGACCAACTGCTTGTAAGCGGCGTCGCCAATAAACTTGCCATCCGGGTAGAGGACTTCGCCCGTCGGCCCGGTGCGCAGAAACTGGCGCACATCGTCGTCTGTGGCGCGGATGCCCAGCCGGTGAGCTGCCTGCAGAAGCACGAGCTGCTGTACCAGTTGCTGGCCCACCTGCTGCTCAAAAAGCTGCACGAGCATGGGGTTTTGAGCATATTGCGGGCCGCGCTGCTGCAACTCGTTTTGCGCAATCTGCTCCACACGCGCCTGGCTCACTGTGTCGCCCGACGAAAGAATCCGGCTGTACCAGTGCGGGTAGACCACGGCATAGGTGTCAGGCGACGCAGAGCCCATGCCGCTGAGGCCGGGAATCAGGTAGAGCACCATGGTGACGGATGCGGCGCCAATGATGACAACGATCAGCGCCTTGACCATGCGATTGTCTGTTTGCAGGAAACGAATCATGGATGGACTTTTGCCTTCGACTCTCTACGCGCGGCCAGGTTCAACCAGTGGGCGACAGCAAGGATGAGCTGCTTTTTTCGGGCCCTGGGCCTGCGCAAATCTCGCTCAATGCGACTCTGCCATTATAGACGACAGCGTCGAGCAGGAGCCGCACGTGGGCAATCCGCTGCCGGCAACGCAAAGCGGGCATCCCGCATGCAGGATGCCCGCTTCTGATCGTCTTGTTGACCGCCGTTTTTAGCGCCAGTAGTAAGCCCCGCCAACCGCGTAGTATGGCCGGTAGTATACCGGCGGATAGGCATACCCATACGGATACGGATAGGCAACCGGGCCGGCATAGTAGCGAGGTCCGTAGGGGCCGCGGCGATAGAGGCTCGGGCCGCCGGGATAAAGTCCTTCTGCCAGCCGCGCTGCTTCCTGCGGACCCACGGGATCGACCGTGATCGGCGCGGCAATATGGAACTTCACCAGCGCCTCTGCGGGAATCCAGACTCTCGGCCCAGGTGAGGCTGCTGAGACAGCCGTACCGGCCGCCACGCCTGCTCCCGCGCCAACCGCGCAACCTACGCCACGACCCACAGCGCAACCAATAATGGTGCCGATCAAACCGCCGCCAATCGCGTTCCCGACCGTCTCGCCTGCCTTATTCGGGCTCTTCACCATGAACTGGTCGCTCGACAGCGGATAGTTGCGTCCGCCCAAGTCGAGGGAAGTCAGCGCAAGAGCCAGCTCGGAGTGTCCGGCTAAACTGCCGGCGCCAACTCTCCTCACGTCCGTGACTACGCCATGCACCGTCGCGCCGCGCGGAATGGCAAGCACGCCGCCGACGTTCACATCCTGGATAACGGTGAATTGAATCGGCTCGCCGTCTTTGGCTCTCTTGCTGTCGACAGGCTCAGTGGTTCGCAGATACATGAGCGTTCCCTGAGGAATGGTGACAGGCCCGCTGGCCGGCTGATACGGCGGCGCGGTAGGAGCGGGTGCGTACTGCGGATTCTGCGCATACTGCGGGTTCTGGTACTGAGGCCGCGGAGGAGGAGGCGGCGGATAAGCGCCCTGCGGAGGGTACGGCTGCTGCGCCGGATATCCGCCCTGATTCGGCGGAGCCTGAGCCTGGTTTGGATTTTCGTCTGGAGCAGGGCCGGGAGGCGGCAGGCCCGGTGTGCCGGCATCGGCCTGCTGGTTATCCGGCATGTCCTGCGCTTCGCTATCCGGAGCCGGCACTGGGTTCTGCGCGTCGGGTCCCGGATTGCCGATCTTCAGGTTGTTGTGCACCTTGGTCACGCCCGCGACATGGGACGCGATCGATTCGGCCAGTTGCTTCGACGCTTCAGTTGAAACCGTTCCGGAAAGCGTGACTTCACTTTGAATTGTGGCTGCCGTAATCAGGTCGTTCTTCAACGCCGCCGAAGCGTCGAGCGCTTGCACCACGTTCATCTCGATCTGTCCATCGGTGCGCGCCCCTTGTTGCGCCGCGGGCTGATCCTGAGATTGCCCTGCAGCCGCTCGAGCACGGAACTGAAGTCGAAGCGCGGCGACAG
>CAWJBE010000014.1:0-15653 GCA_963841095.1 uncultured Acidobacteriaceae bacterium | reverse complement strand
ATCTTCGGTGGGTCCGTCTGGATCAGCCCGTGTCCGTCCGCAAGCACCTTCCTAGTTGAATTTAGCTGCTCCAGGAGCGAGCGAAATAGGACAGGGATGCTCACAAATGGCGCGACTACGCAATTTGCACTTAAACAAAAGTGTTGACGGTTGAAGGTGCCTTCGGCGGCCGCTGGATCACCTCGGCCGCGGCCTCGTAGTTGCCAAACGGCGCGCTCACCTGTACGCCCTGCACCAAAGGCCGCACTGCCTCCAGCATCTCCTGCGCAATCTTGATGCCCTCCGCCGCGCGCCGCCTCCGGCGTTTCCGCCTGCGCCATGCGCAGCATAATCTCCTCGGGCATGGAGACGCGCAGGTCGTTCTTCATGATACTCGGCGTTGCGCAGGCTGGTCAGCGGCCAGATGCCGGCAATCACCGGAATCGCGGAATGCGTCCCTGATCCGCTCCAGAAACTCTTCGAGCAAGCGCAGGTCAAACACCGGCTGCGTGATTACATACTCCGCGCCCGCCTCTATCTTGTAAGCGAACCGCCGCAACTCGTGCTCAATATCGGGCACGCCCGGATTGGCTGACCACCCCGATGGTGAAGTTCGTGCTCGCGCCAATGGCGTTCGACCCAACGTCGAGCCCGCGATTCAGCCGCTGCACAATGTTCACCAAACCGATGGAGTCTACGTCAAATACCTGCAGACGCGTCAGGATAGTTTCCCTGCTTGGGCGGTTCGCCGGTTACGCAAAGAATGTTGTGCAGGCCGATCGACGAGGCGCCCAGCAAATCCGACTGGATGGAAAGCAGATTGCGATCGCGGCAGGTGTAATGAAGAATCGTCTCCATCCCCGTATGCTGCTGAATCTGGATGCAGACACTTTCCCCGCTCATCCGCGCCGAAGCCTGCGGCGCATCGTACACATTGATTGCGTGAACGCCGAGTCGCGCCAGCAGTTGCGCGCCCTCAATCTCTTTCGAGCAGTCAATGCCACGCGGCGGCACAATTTCAACCAGGGTGACGAACGTGCCCTCAGCGATCAAGGCCCCGAGGCGCGAGCGTTGTGCCAGGGGCGCTGGCGGCGTTTCGGCGCTGATCGCCGGGGCTGCGCCTGCTCCCCCTATGTGCACCTGCTCATCCATGGCCCGAATGGCCGAGCGCATGGCGCGAATGTGATTGGGCGTGGTGCCGCAGCAGCCGCCCACAATCTGCGCTCCCGCGGCGATGGCCTTGCGCGCAAAGCTTGCCATGTACTCCGGCGAACAGAGATAGATGTTGCGCCCCTCCACAGCCCGCGGCAGCCCCGCATTGGGCATGGCTGCCAACGGCAACGTCGTCGCGGCGCGCATGGCCTCAATTGCGGTCAGCACTGTGGCCGGACCCGTGGAGCAGTTCACGCCAACTGCGTCGGCGCCCCACTCAGTGAGCAGCGCCGCTGCCTGTGCCGGCGAAGATCCGTCCAGGCATTCGCTCTCGTCGTCCACCGTCACCATCACCAGCACGGGCAGGTGCGGCGCAACAGCCTTTGCCGCCTGCAGTGCCTCGCGCGCCTCGTTCAGCGCCGGCATGGTCTCAACAATCAGCAGGTCGACGCCGATGCCTGCCCCCTCGGCCAGCACGCCGATCTGCTCGGCGAATGCCGCGCGCGCCTCGTCCAGCCCGGTCTTGCCCAGCGGTTCCAGCCGCACGCCCAGCGGGCCACCGAGCCGGCCACCCACGCCTCGCCCGCCTGCTTCTCCTTCAGGTGGTCTACTGCCTGGCGCGCCAGCCGCACCCCGGCCGCGTTGATCTCCCCACCTTTCCGCCCAACCCGTGACGCGTCAGTCGAAAACTGTTGGCGCCGAAAGTGTTGGTTTCAAGAATCTCCGCGCCCGCCTGCAGATACTCCTCGTGAACCGACAGAATCAACCCCGGGTCCGAGAGGTTCAACTCGTCGTAGCAGCGGTTGATGAAGATGCCGCGCGCATAAAGCACCGTGCCCATGGCGCCGTCGGCAAGCACGGGGCGGTCGGCGAAGATCTCGGTGAAGCGGCTCATTCTGTTGCCATGCTACCGCATCGGCTGCAAGGTTGTATCCACCGGTCTTGCCACGCGGACATGCGTCGGCGACTGCAACCGCCAACGCGCGACCGGCCGCTCCAAGTAAGCCACCAGAGGATAGCGGCACGTCCCGCAGGCGTCACTCCGAGGGCTCGCCCGCCGCTCCGTGATACGGGGTCGCTTTGTTATACTTCGGGAGTCATAAGCCTGGATTGAAACCGGTTCCCGTCTCAGCGTTTTCGGGCTCTTCCAGTGCCTCTGTATCGTCATTCATTCGTCTATGCAGCGGTTCATTCCGCGCTATCGATCGAGGGTTGGGATTTTGAAGAAGCGAAGTCTTTGGATTTGCGCCGGTGCAGCCCTGGTCGCCGCCGTCGCGCTGGCAGGTTGTGGCACCGACTACTACTTTGCCGGCCGCGTCTGCCCCCCAGCGGACTGAAGTCAACCGCGTCCTGATCGCCATCCAGAACCCGGGCATTCTGCGAAGGGCGTCGGCTCGAAATTGTCGATGCCTACTACGACATGCGCAGCGGATACAACGGCACGCCCGGATCATTCTCCATCACCGGTTTCGGCGGCGCGCTCCCCATCAGCATCCAGAACATGCCGGAAGAGCAGTCTGGCGCCGTCTATGGCTCTGGCGACGGCAGCCTCACTCGCTAACTACGAAGGCGAAAAGACCACGGGCACCGTCAGCGGACTCAACGGGCCCTCGTCCAGCATCTTCATCACCCGCAACCAGAATTTCGTCTTTGCCGCCAGCCAGACCGCCCACGTTTTCACCGTCATCAACCAGACCGGCGGCCATCAGCCGCTCTCAGCCTTCCCGGCGTCTACCGCGTCAGCGTCAACCCCGGCGGCTCCATGGCGATGCCTTTGTTCAGAACTCCAACTACGCCTACTATCCGCGCCAGCTTTCGGCTGCGCAGACCAGTCAGTTACTCCGGCGGCCCAGCCACCTGGCCCAAGGCCGCCGTCGACTGCGAGCCGCAGAACGCGCCCACTGGTGCCTCTTTCAGGCGCAGAGCCCCGACCATGTGGACGCAACCGGCAACTACTACGGCGCTCCGCTGGTCTTCGACCGCCCGGTCAAGGCTGTCTTCTCGACCGACGGCAGCACCGCCTACGTGCTCAACTGCGGCCCGGAGTGCGGCGGCCAGCGCATCCATTTCGCTGGTTCCGGTGGCGCCCATGATCTTCCTCAGGGCCAGGCGTCCGGCCTTCTTGCCCTGCAATCTGCAGCAAACGCGCCGTGTCGCCAACTCCAGCGCTGCTCCCATGGTGAATATTCCCATCCCCGGCGGAGCCAGCAATGCGCTGGTCGATTCCACCACCATGTACGTCGTTGGGCAGCAGCCGCAGGTCGTTCAGGGGCAGACGCTCTTTGGCGGCAATCTCACGGTCGTCAACCTGAGCAACAACACGGCGGGCAGTCCCGTCGCCATCAGCGATGGCCAGCCGGGCGCGGTCAGCCGCATGATCGAGGCCGACGACAATACCCTGTGGATCGGCATGAACGAATGCACCAACGGCGTGCGCTTCGCGACCAACCCGGCCGGCGGCTACGGCTGCCTGACCATGTACAACACCTCCACAAAAAAGGTCGTCCTGTTCGAGCCATATATTGGCGACGCCACCGGCATTGCCGCCGTCACCGGCCTGCACAAGATCTACGCAGCCGAGGGCGGACAGGTGTACATCTACTCCACCACCGACGGCACCGCGATCGACAACCAGTATGTGACGGTCACCGGCACCGCCTACGACGTGGCCTACATGGACGCCATCACCGACGCCAACAACACCGTCTACTAGCGCATGGCCGCCGCTCACGTATCCGATGCGCAGGCGACCGATGTCCTTGCCATCGCCGCGCACCGCGACGACGTGGAACAGACCTGCGGCGGAACCCTGCTGCGCATGGCGGCGCGCGGCCTGCGCACCGCCATCCTCGACCTGACCCAGGGCGAAGCCGGAACCCGCGGCACCGCCGAAGAGCGCGCCAGCGAAGCCGATGAAGCCGCCCGGATCCTCGGCGTGGGCTGGCGCCAGGCGCTCGACCTGCCCGACGGCGCAATCGACAACACCCTCGAGAACCGCCTCGACATCGTGCGCATCCTGCGCCTGCTGCGCCCCCGCGTTGTGATCCTGCCCTATTGGCAGGCCCGCCATCCCGACCACGCCATCGTTGCCACGCTCGGCTATGAGGCCTGCTTCCTCTCCGGCCTCGCCAAAAGTCGAAACCGGCGCGCGCGCCGCATCGCCCCTTCAAGATCGTCTACGCCAGCCTCTACGCCGACGTGCGCCCCAGCTTCATCGTCGACATCACGCCCTTCATCGAGCAGCGCCATCCGCGCTGATGGCCTACCGTCGCAATATGCCAACCAGTCCGCCGGCAGCGGCCTCTTCGTTCCCGAAGAGGAGATTCGCGAGCGCACCTTTGCCGAGGCGCGCCACTACGGCCTGCTTGCCGGCGTCCGCTACGGCGAGCCCTTCGTGCAGAAGGAAGTGGGCCTGGTCGACGACCTGACCCTCCTGCCCGTGCAATCAATCTGAACCGTTCGCGGTCGCCGCGCGAATCGCTTCCCACTCCCCCAAAACGATTCACACGGGCCTGAACGTCAACGTTCAGCTCGAGGTACACGTCTCCTTAAACGAACTAGAGCGGGAGGTCGCTTTTGTCGCAAACATGGGACCCCAAGACCTACGAAAAGAACGCCGCCTTCGTGCCCGCATTGGCTGAAGGGGTGCTCGAGTCGGCTCGCTGCACAGCCTGGCGAGCGCATTCTCGACCTCGGCTGCGGCAATGGCATTTTGACGCAGCGCATCGCCGACACCGGCGCCCTCGTGACCGGCATTGACGCCTCGCCCGAAATGGTAGCCGCCGCGCGCGCACGCGGTTTGAAGGCCGACCAGGGCCCCGCAGAGAAACTCCCCTATGCTGACCATATCTTTGAAGCCGTCTTCTCCAATGCCGCGCTGCACTGGGTCAAGGGCCAGGACGACATGCTCTCTGAGGTGCGGCGCGTCCTTCGTCCGGGCGGACGATTTGCGGCCGAGATGGGTGGCCACGCTAACATCGCCGCGATCCGCGTCGCCTTTGCAGCCGTGCTCGCACGCCACGGCTTTGCCCGCCGGGGCGAGCGCGACAACTACTATCCCACGCAGGAAGCCTACGCCGCACGTCTTGAGCGGCACGGTTTTTCTGTCAAGCGCATCCTTCTTGTCCCTCGCCCCACACCGCTCAACGATGACGGCATGGAAGGATGGCTGACTACCTTTTACCGGGGAGCGCTCGATATCCTGCCCGAGGATCTGCGCAATACCGTCATCGAAGAAACAGTCGCGCTCCTCGCACCGGTTCTCCGCGACCATGATGGCCGATGGATTGCCGACTACGTGCGCCTGCGCTTCGTCGCTACCACCTGAAGGGGGTAACTCCGGGGCATTCGAAAGGGGTGGGTATCACCCCCCAAGCGGGTGATCCCTGCTTGGCGCTTTCAGTCCCATTGCCTTTCGGAGCAAAAACTGGAATAATGCAAAAACTACCCGTAGCCTAAACGAAGGATTCCACTTAGACCCATTCGGTCGAATTTGAATGCCGCTACTGTTAAAGCCAAATCAAGCCACACAAGTTCGATCTGCCGCGGGCGACCGATTCCGCGAATCGGCGAACCTGGATGTCCTGCGCTCAATCGCTGTGATGGTCATCGTCGGCTGCCACTTCACTTCCTACGCTGAGCACACCGGGGCGCAGTGGAGCACGGCCTGGCGAATCGGTCAGGTTGGCCTTTGGATGTTCTTCGTCCATACCTGTGTCGTTCTCATGTGGTCGATCGAGCGCTCAGTATCCCGCGGACCTCATTATCTCCTTGCTTACTTCACACGCCGCATATTCCGAATTTATCCTCTCAGCATCTTCTTCGTACTCTTTGCCTTTGTATTCGATGCTCGGTGGGCTCCCGGAACATTCTGGCGAACCATAACCCTCACTCAGAACCTCTCGTGGCATCATGTCAGGCTCGCGCCGGGAGTCGTGTACACAATGTGGACACTTCCGCTGCAAGTGGAAATGTCTCTTATTCTTCCCGCTTTCCTGTTCTTCAGAAAAAAGCCCATCCTTCTTCTTTGGCTGCTCTGGGCGTTCTCGATTCCCCTGGTCTATTTGCAGCCGCGCCTCGGCGACGCCTTTACGATTCTCCAGTTTCTCCCCAGTTTCCTGGGTGGTGTCATTGGGTGGCGTATGACACGAGAACGTAATAGAGAATGGCTTCCAGCTTGGATGTGGCCCGTAGCGATCGTCGCGCTTTCCTCGGTATGGATCCTCATCAGTCAAAGCACGCTGCCCTTCTGCGAAGCAGTGTTTGGAGGTTGCCTCGGATTCCTTATCCCGCATGTTCCAGAAATTAAGTCGCGCACGGTTACCAGCACCGCCAGAATCATCGCCCGTTACAGTTTCAGCGTTTATCTAGTCCATTTCCCCATCGTCCTTTACTTTCTCGAAGCATATAATCCGGCTCATCCCAGGTTCAGGTACCTTCCTCCGGCGCCGGTCTTCGTCCATTACTCCCGGACCATTGACCTGTTCATTGTGCTAATTCTCACCGCCTGCGCGTCGTATCTCACCTACAACTTTATTGAGAAACCCGGAATCAACCTGGGACACCGGATGGCGCAACGCATCCTCGCCGCTCACGTTCGGCGTCAGAGGGCAGTTGCTGAATTTGCTCACTAGTTTCCACAGTCGATGCAGCTGACTGGAAGCGGCAAGCCCGAGGACCGTCCAACAAGACGCGGAAGCCTCGGTATTGCCGGCATGCCACGCCGGGCCAAAGATCACGGCGGGTTTGCCGACTATCCAATCAACTTCGGAAGAACAGCTCCTTCAAGCCTTCTCTCACAGTTCTTTGTCGCCGATGCTGCCCCGCCGCATCGTTGCGGCATGTTTTTTTGCCGCAAAGATGCGAAAGGGCGCTCATTGAAATCGGCAAGCCTCAATCGGCCGCAAGCAGCTTCGTCCGGAACAGCAGCCCCGCCACAATGCCGCCGATGCTGGGAAATACAAGGAATAGCCACAGCTGCTTGATCGCCGTGCCGCCCACAAACAACGCCGGCCCCAGGCTCCGCGCCGGATTCACGCTCACCCCCGTAATGTGGATGCCAAAGATGTGAATCGCCAACAGGGTGATGCCGATTGCCAGTCCGGCAAATCCTGCAGGCGCACTTTTCTGCGTCGAACCCAGAATCACGATTACGAAGATCAGCGTGGCGAAAAACTCAAACAAAATGGCAGATTCGGTGTTATACCCGCCTTGATACCCGGGCCCCCAGCCATCCTGTCCCAACCCGTTTGCCGCAAGGCTATATCCCGCCCCGCCCACAGCGATCACCAGCAGCACCCATGTCGCAAGAATTGCGCCCACGCACTGGCTGACCCAATAGCCGATCATGTCCTTCACCGACATCCGGCCCGCAACGCAAACGCCCAGGCTCACAGCCGGGTTCATGTGGCCGCCCGAAATGGGGCCGATTCCATAGATCGCCGCAACCTGCGCGAGTCCGAAGGCAAATGCAATCCCGAGAATGCCTACCTTGTCGCCGGCAACCACTGCCGTTCCACAACCAAAAAGCACCAGGATGAAGGTGCCCACAAGTTCCGCCAGGTATTTCTTCATGACTCCTCCTTGGTGAACTGCGAATTATCTGTTAAGGGCCCGCGCCGCGCAATCCGGCACAAGCCGATGCCACCCAAAGCCGCTCGGCTGTGATGCCCGGGGGAGGCGAATGAGCGGCCGAGTGTGGCCGTAAATCGTTGCGTGCGAATTGCGCCCACGCAGTCTTGCAGAAGCGCGGCGGCGCAGTCAAGATAAAATCCGTACCATCAAAAGTCCGCGCATCGGCAAATTGACGCGGGCCGAACATCGGCTTCCCCACCCCGCTCAAAGTCCCCGCCGAATTCGCCCGCGATTTGCGGCCCCTTGCGGTTCGCGCTGTGCTAACGTTCAATCGTGAACGTTGGCGCACCAGGCAAGATCAGAAAGAAGATAGCCAAGCCGCGCCTTTTGCCGGGGCTCGCGGCAAAAGATGGACTCATCCGCCATCCCTTTGACCTGGAGTTTGGGGTAAGGACCAGCGGCCTGGTCGCGGGGCGTCACCTCGGCTCAGGTCACCGGCACGACCGCCACGTCACGGCCTACTACGCCGTCGCGCCCTCGGTATTTCACGGCATCATCGTGCGCTGGCGGCGCTGCCGCCCCGTAGCGCCAATCGATGCATACACATTTATCGATCTCGGTGCGGGCATGGGTCGCGCCATGCTGCTGGCCTCCGCTTACCCATTCCGCGCGGTCATCGGAGTGGAATTGCATCCCACGCTGGCGCGCATCGGGCGCCGAAACATGGCGCTGTGGCGAGCCGGGGGACGCACGCACGCGCCCATGCGGATGCACTGCCGCGATGCCGCAGATTTCACGCTGCCACCGGGTCCGTGCGTGGCCTTTCTCTTCAATCCGTTTGGGGCGCCGGTGCTGCGCCGCCTTCTTCGCGCATGGAGACGGAGCCTCGCCGGCCGCCCGGACCAACTCGATATTCTGTATGTCAATAACGAACAAGAGAGCGTGTTGCGGCGCGAGCCAGGGTTCACCCGGCTGTTTCGCGGCCAGATCAGGCGATCGCACGCCGACGCCGTAGCCGACCGCACGATTCTCAAACGTCAACCGGGTGCCGAATACGCGGCCACCCTCTGGGAAGATTGCTCGATTTACCGTTGGACGGGGGAGAAAGGGAGTAGTTTCTAGCTGCGAGCCTCAGCTTTTGTCCTTCGGCCCTCAACCCGAGGTTCCAGTTTTTTTCTCCCTCACTGATAAACTGCAGTCTTCAATCACTGAGGCTGGCAGTGGCACGAACGGGCTGGAGGCAGGGAGCCAAAAGCTGGGGGCTGGTCATTGACATGAAAGAACCGCATCTGATCCTGGGAATCGGCGAACTGCTGTGGGACATGTTGCCGGAGGGCATGCGGCTGGGCGGCGCGCCCGCCAACTTCGCCGTGATGGCGGGTCGGCTTGGCGATCATGCCGCAATCCTGAGCCGCATCGGCCGCGACGACCTGGGCCGCGAGGCCATCGACCGTCTCGATCCAATGCCGGTGGACACGAGCCATCTCGAAGTCGACCCGGCACGAAACCGGCCGGGTCACCGTGAGCCTTTGCCGGCGAGCCGCACTACACCATTCACCAGCCTGCAGCCTGGGATTTTATGGAGCTATCCGACGATTGGATCCAGTTGGCCGAGCGGGCCGACGCCATCTGCTTCGGCTCGCTGGCGCAGCGCAGCCAGCAGTCCCGGCAAACCATCCAGACGCTGGCTGCCGAAACCTCCGCAACCTGCATTCGCGTCTTCGACGTGAACCTGCGCGCCCCGTTCTACTCCGCTGAGGTGCTGCAGGAATCGCTGGAGCTCGCCACCGTGGTGAAAATGAATGAGGCGGAGGCGCCGCTGGTGCTCGACTTGCTCGATCTGGATCTCGACGGCGTGGCCGCATCGGATGGGCCGCGCCCCGGAGCCGAACTCATGCGCAGCACCGCCGAGCGGCTGCTGCCGGCATTTCCCACCTTGCAACTGGTGGCCGCCACGCGCGGCAGCCGGGGCAGCCTGCTGGTCACGCGCGACGAGTGGGATGAGCACCCCGGATTTCCCGTAAAACTTGCCGACGGCATCGGCGCCGGCGACGCATTTACCGCCGCCATCACTCACTACCTGCTGCGCGGGGCTGGCTTGGCCACGCTCAATGAGGCCGGAAACCGCTGGGGCGGCTGGATGGCTTCGCAATCCGGCGCCATGCCCGCCCTGCCCGGAACGGTGCGCGACGCAATCGCCGCTGCCATCGAGAAGACAGCAAACTGAGATATACACGCTTGTAGCTGAAATCTACGAACCACTGGCTGCCGGCTACAAGCTACGGGCACTCAGTAAGCGTTTTCCAGATTGTCAAAGGCCGCCACCGGCAGTACGATTGCGGGGTCATGAAAAAGCCAGTTAGACTTGCAGCATTTCTCGCCGCACTCGTGTTGCCTTTCAGCCTCGCCGCGCAGACGCCGTCTCTCACCATTCAAGCCGACCACCCCACCGCGACGGTCAGCCCCACGCTTTACGGCCTCATGACCGAGGAGATCAACTACTCCTACGACGGCGGCATCTACGGCGAGTTGGTGCGCGATCGCGCCATTGGCCGCGGCTTCGGTTCGCTCACGCATTGGCCCATGGTGGCGCGCGGCAACTCGATCGTGAACGTTTCCTCCGATGAAACCACCGGCCCCAGCGACGCGCTCACGCGCAGTCTTCGCGTCACCGTCTCGAAGGCCGACAAAGACGTCCCGCCGGAGTTGAGAACGACGGCTACTGGGGCATCCCCGTGCGCCCACGCACCGTTTACACTGGCTCGTTCTACGCGAAAACCGACGCGCCGGGCCTTCCGGTCACCGTCACACTGCAGAACGATCAGACCGGCGTGGTCGCGGCCACGGCCACTGTCACTGGCCTCAGCAGCGACTGGAAGCAATACACCTATACGCTCAAAACCGGCGACGTTCCGGTTTCGTCGAACAACCATCTGATCCTCACCATCGCGAAGCCCGCCACGGTGTGGTTCAACCTCGTCTCGCTCTTCCCGCCCACCTATCACGCGCGCCCCGATGGCAATCGCACCGACATCATGAACCTGCTGGCCGCCATGCAGCCGAAATTCCTGCGCCTGCCCGGCGGAAATTATCTCGAAGGCGACCACATCGCCGACCGCTTCGACTGGAAGAAGACCATCGGCCCCTGGGTCGACCGCCCCACGCACCAGAGTCCCTGGCGCTATCGCTCCTCCGATGGCATGGGCCTGCTGGAATTCCTGGAGTGGTGCGAGGACCTGAAGATGGAGCCGGTGCTCGCCGTCTATGCCGGCTACTCGCTGGCGCAGGACCACGTCGATCCCGGCCCGGCGCTCGAGCCCTACGTGCAGGACGCGCTCGATGAGATCGAATACGTGACCGGCGGCGCCGACACCAAGTGGGGCGCCGAGCGCATCAAAGACGGCCACCCGGCCCCGTTCCCGCTTGCATTACATCGAGGTGGGCAACGAAGACCAGTTCGACCGCTCGCATTCCTATGACGGCCGCTTCGCGCAGTTCTACAACGCCATCAAGCAGCGTTATCCCGAATCTGCAGATCATCGCCACCACGCCTGTAAAAAGCGTCACGCCCGACGTGCTCGACGAGCATTTCTACATGTCGGCGGAGCAGTCGTTCTCGCAGGCGCATCACTACGACGACGCACGACCGCAAGGGCCCGAAGATCTTTGTCGGCGAGTGGGCCACGCGCGAAGGCGACCCCACGCCGAACCTTGAGGCCGCGCTTGCCGATGCCGCCTGGCTCACGGGTCTCGAGCGCAACAGCGATCTCATCATCATGGCCAGCTACGCGCCGCTCTTCGTCAACGTGAATCCCGGCGGCATGCAGTGGGCCCCCGATCTCATCGGCTACGACGCGCTCACGAGCTACGGCTCGCCGAGCTACTGGACGCAGGAGATGTTCTCAACGCATCTCGGAACCGAAGTGGTCGCGAGCACGCTCGACCAACGCGCCCCCGCGCGTCTACGCATCCGTCACCCGCGACGACGCGCAAGCACAAGCTCTTCGTGAAAGTGGTCAACGCAACCTCGACCGCCGCAGCCGCTCGCGATCACGCTCACCGGCGTCAAGAAGCTCGCGCCGCAGGCCACGCTCACCACCATGAGCGGCAAAACGCCCAACGCGACCAACAGCATCACGCATCCCGATGCTGTTGTGCCGGTGACGCGCACGATGTCCGATCGCCGGCCCGAAATTCACCGAGACCTTCGCGCCGTATTCGGTGAATGTGCTGGAGCTGAGCTACTGAGCGATTGACAAGTGTTAACTGATAGTTTACAGTTTACACGTGATCAAGAGCTTCCGGCACGCAGGGCTTGAGAAGTTTTTCAAGACCGGCAGCAAGGCCGGCATTCAACCTCATCATGCGGCCAGGTTGCAGCGATTACTGACGGCGCTCGATGCAGCGAAGAACGCCGCTGATCTCTCAAAACCTGTCTCCTATGGTCTCCATCGGCTCAAGGGTGCGGAAAAGCATTGGTCGGTCTGGGTCGATGGCAATTATCGCCTGACATTTGGTTTTGAGGGAACGGACGCGGTTCTTGTCGATTACCGCGACTATCACTGAGGCGACGCATCGCCGTCGGAGGGAGAAACGATGCCCAGCGAAATGTACAATCCGGCACATCCCGGACTGGTCTTACGTGACTACCTGGAGGGCCACAATATCACGCAAGTCGCGAAGCACATCGGCGTGTCGCGCGTGACGCTCTCCAAGATTCTGAACTCCCGCACCGGCATCACCGCTGACATGTCGCTTCGCTTGTCAGCCGCCCTGGGAACCAACCCCAGCTTCTGGCTCGACATGCAGAGCAATTACGATCTTTGGCAAGCCCGGAACAGGAAACGTCCGCGCATCCGTCCGCTAAAAATTGCCGCATAGCCCTCGGCTGCATCGAAGCATCTTCAGTCGACGTACAAAATTCAGCAGATAAATTATTCCCAACCGTAACCTCCAGGGTGTATAAATCTCTGGCGCGCCGCAGCTGGATGAGGATCTCATCCAAAAGTCTGCCGCACGCAGTGCCCAAAGGAGCTCATCTCCATGCTGCGCAGACTTCTCCCTGCCCTTGCCTGTCTCGCCCTCGTACCAGCCGTTCCCATCGCCGCCCAAACTGCGCAGCCCGCCCCGCCAAAGACCTGGGTCGACAAGGACACCGGCCATCGCGTCTGGCGCCTCACCGACGAGCCCAACTCCGGCGGCTTCTACTTCAACGTCAACGCCTACACCCCCGACCACAAGACCATGATCTACACCGCGCCCGACGGCATCCACGTCCTGGACATGGCGACCGCGAAGACGCGACTGCTGGTCCCCAATCCGCCGCGGCCCGCCGACGCCCCGCCGGGGCCCGGCGGCTGCGCCGCTTCGGCGTCCACGCCCTCGTCGCCGGCCACAAGACCAACAGCGTCTTCTACACCGCAGACCGATCCGCAGACCAACGTCACCTCCGTCTACAAGGCCGACGTCAACACCGGCGCCATCCGCAAGCTCGTCGACCTGCCCGGAGCGGCACATGCATCGTCTAGCATCAACGCCGACGAAACCCTCGCCGCCGGCACATTCGATCGAGAGCAACCAGCCCAACCAGCAGAGTACGGGCAGAACGCGCCCGCCGCGCCCGCAATCGTCTACCGGCGGCGGCGACAATCGCGTAGCCAGCGCCGCAGCAGGGCCCGCACTACCAGCCGCCCGACAAGGGCCAGATGATGGAGCGCCGTCTCGCCGCGCATCTGCCGCTCGTCGCTCTTCACCATCCGTCTCGAGCCCGGCCCCAACGGCGAGAAGCCCGGCGACATCAAGCCCCTGCTGCACTCCACCGACTGGGTCAACCACCTGCTCTTCTCGCCCACCGATCCCGAACTCCTCATGTACTGCCACGAAGGCACGTGGCAGAAGGTCGACCGCATCTGGATGATCCACACCGACGGCACCCACAACACGCTCATCCACAAGCGCACCATGGCCATGGAGATTGCGGGCCACGAGTTCTGGGGACTCGACGGCGAAACCATCTGGTACGACTGGCAGTATCCCAAGGGCGAAGACTTCTTCCTCGCCAGCTACAACCTGAAGACCGGCAAGCGCACCGCCTATCACATGCAGCGCGACGACTGGTCGATTCACTTCAACCTGACCAAGGATCTCGACCTCTTCTGCGGCGACGGCGGCGATCCCGGCCAGGTGGCGCGCGCCAAGGACGGCGAGTGGATCGAGCTCTTCCATCCGCAGATGATCGACGGTCACCGCGGACACGCTCAACGGCCCGGACTTCTGGCAGCCCGGCGTCTTCCACTCCGAGCACCTGGTCAACATGTCGCACCACAACTACCGCGAAGAGCCCAACGTCCGCTTCTCGCCGGACAAGAAGCTCGTCATCTTCACCAGCAACATGTTCGGGCCCAGCTACGTCTTCGGCGTCGAAGTCGCAAAGGCCGTCAATCCGCCGGCCACGGATGTGCAGTCCACGCCCGACCTGGCGCGCCAGTTCAATCCCAGTCGAACCCACGCCGACGCACGTGCCATAGGCGAAGCACCGGCAACCTGCAGCGCCTACGGGTACAGCTTCGCCGGCACAATCTCCGGCTCCGCCTTCTCCCGCCTGCGCCATCAACTCTTTCAGTTGCTCGCGCAGCCCATCCGCAGTCGCACGGTACTCTTTCCTGCCCGGCCAGATTCACCAGTTCGTGCGGATCGTTGCGCTGATCGTAGAGTTGGTACTCGTGATAGTTCGTGCTCGCGGGCTTGTCCGTCGCGCCCGTCGGATCGGCGACGCAATACGTCCAGTCCTTGGTCCGGATCGCGCGCCCCGTCATCGACTCGCTGATCTGGATCAGCTCCCGGTTCGGCCATTCGCCCGCGCCTTCGCATCGCGCAGCAGACGGCAGAATGCTCCGTCCCTTCATCGACGCGGGCACCGGCACGCCCGCCGCATCCAGCAGCGTCGGCGCAATGTCGATGATTCCCACCAATCTCCTGATCTGCCGCGCGTTCTCGAATCCCGGCCCTCGAATCAGCAGCGGAACGCGCAAGCTGCTGTTGTGCGTGCTGCGTTTGTACTCCTGGTTGCGCGTCATGAAGTGGCAGCCATGATCGCTCATGAAAACGAAGATTGTGTTCTCCGCCAGCCCCTCTTCGTCCAGCACCTTGCGCACGCGGCCCACCGATGCATCGATCGCTTTCGCACGCGCCGTAGTAGTCCGGCAGTTGCTTGTGCCAGTCGCCGGGAAAGCTGCGCAGGTCCGGCGGGACGAATGCATCGATAAATCGCTCCGCCGAGCCCTTCGGTCCAACCATGCGCCCCAGATCGTTCTGCTGGTGCGGCTCCAGTTGCGAGATCATCAGCAGAAACGGCTTCTCCTGCTTCTGCCGCAGAAACTTCTCCGCGCGGTCGGTAATGAAATCCACGCGGTACTCGTCCTTGAACGTGATCGGATTGCCGTCGCGGTCCCAGATCGTCCCTTCATAGGGATGCGTCGTGAATGCTCCAGCGCATTCGCGGCTTCCCACAGATCCACGAAACCGCCGCGATGCTCCGGCTTTACCGGCCCGCGGCCCCCGCCCTCAGCCTCCGATCCGGGAGCCAGATGCCATTTGCCGATGTAGTTCGCCGTGTATCCCGCCTTGCGCAGTTCGGTCGCCAGCGTCGGCAGATCCTGCCTGCAGCCCGAGCCCGTTATGCCACACGCCCGTCTCGGTTGCGTAGCGGCCGTGATCAGCACCGATCGCGATGGCGCGCACACCGGCTGATTTGTCACCGCGTGTGTGAAATTCGTTCCGCTCGCCGCCAGCGTGTCCAGGTTCGGCGTGTGCGTGGAACTGTTCAGCCCGTTCGCGCCCACAAAGTCCCAGCGAAACTGGTCTGAATGATAGATGACGATGTTCGGCTTCCGGCTCTCCGCTGCGGCATCTCCCGCACCCGCGCCGCCAGGGCTCACTCCGTGTGCCAG
>CAWJBE010000013.1:0-515556 GCA_963841095.1 uncultured Acidobacteriaceae bacterium | reverse complement strand
GTTGGCTGGGTCGCCCGAGGAAAGCTGCCCGATGGCGCTGACCTCAGGATTCACATTGGCGGCGACTTCCGCATTGACCGCATCCTTGTTTTCAGCCCTGCGACGCCTTGCTGGCGGCTTGATCGGTTGCGGCCGTTCTCTCAGGTTGTAAATAGGCTCGGCGATCAGCACGATTTCCGATGGCGGCAACTCGACCATTGCAAGTTCAACAGGCAGTGAAGGCTCGATGGGCGGCGCGAGCGTTGCCGGCTGCGCTGGAGGAGTCCGGTGAAAATGCACAATGGATACAGCCCGTCAGTAAAAACGGCAGCAACCACGCAGCGCTCCTGGCAGGCGACTTCATCCCCCCGGCCCTTTTTCGATTCAACTCTCGCCGGCTGAAGATGCCGGCGTACCCCAATCCGTGGCGGCAAGTGGAATTCGCAGCCGGAACTCCGTGCCACGGCCTACCTTTGATTGTACTTCCACGCTGCCGTGATGCAACTGGAGAATTCGGTAGGTCATCGCCAGGCCGATGCCGCTGCCCCCGCTCTTGGTGGTGAAATAGAGGTCGAAGATCTTCTCCCGAATCTCCTCGGGGATGCCGGGGCCCTCGTCGGTTCCGCAGAACGGCATGCGCAATGGACGATGTCGCCCCATTGCTGGCGCGAGTTCTGTCCTCCAATTCCAGCGACACTTCCAGGCTTGCCGCCATCGCGGCATGGCCTGGGCGCCGTTCTGGATCACGTTCAGCGCCGCCTGTTTGAGCAGATCAGCATCGACATTGGCGATCAGCGGCTTTTGCGGCATGCGGCTGACCAGGGTCACATTGCGCGTGAGAGCTCCTCCGCGGCCAGCGCCAGCACGTCGGCGACCACCGGGCGCAGATCCTGCTCGCGTCAGCTGCAAGCTCGACGGGGCGCGAGAAGTCCACCAGCGTTTGCACCACGCGGTCGAGGCGGTGAATCTCGGCATCGATCACTTCCAGGTGGCGCATCGCCGGCGCGTCTGCCGTCGCCCAGCTTGGATCTTCAGCAGCTCCAGATGCACCACGATGGCGTTGATGGGGTTCTTGACCTCGTGGCCAACGCCGGAGGTGAGCCGGCCGATGGCCGCCATGCGCCGCGAAAGCTCCAGCTCCGACTCGATCTCCTCCACCGACTCCAGATCGTGCAGCGTGACCAGCGCGCCCAGTCCCTGCGCGTTGTCGTTCGTCGTGGATGAAGTCCACCGAAGCCTGGATGCGCCGGCCGGTTTCGGTGCGAACCTCTTCCTGTCACCATGTTCGTGCCGGCTTCGAAGGCCTCGCTCAGCACCCGGCCCAGCACCGTGGAGCGGTCGAAGATACTCCCGCGCGTGCAGGCCCAGGATGTTGTCGTGATCCATCTGCAGGAACCGGCGCGCCGCCTCTGAAACCAGCACGGCGCGCCCGTCGCCGGTGAAGAGCAGGATGCCGTCCTGCAGGTTGCCGAGAATCTGGTCGAGATTCTCCTTCAGCGCGGAGAAGACCTCTTCCACATTGCGCATCCGCTGGCCGATCATCTCGATCTTGCTGGAGACGCGCGCAGCAACGTCCTGTTTTGCACGTCGTATCGTCTTCGACCGGCGCTCCTGCCGCCGCCGTCAACTAGTCGAGCTGCCGGCTGATCTCCGTCATCGGCCGCAGCGCGAGATTGCTAAGCAGGAAAGCCACCAGCAGCGCGACGATCAGCGCGAAGCCCATCAGCTTGATCGCATTGCTCAGCAACGGCGGTAGACGGCGCGCAGCAGCGTGGTGCGCACGCCCACGTTCACGGTCGCGAACAGCTTGCCGTTGTTTTCGAGCGGCAACACAATGTCGTACACCCTGGGTTCGAGCGAAGACCTCCAACATCACCAGGAAGGGGTTCGCCTTGAGCAGTTGGCTGTAGTGGGACGCGTCGGCAGTGGCTTGCCTTCATTGTCAGGATTGCTGCTCAGCAATATGATGCCCTGGCTGTCGCCGATGTTGATGTCGTATACAGTGAGCGAATAGCGGACGACCGAATAAAGCATAGCGCGCAGCGTCGCATTCCCTTGCACCGTGCCGGCCACAAGCGCGCGCAACTCCGCCGGATTGTTTGGGTCCACTGTACGATTTCGCAGTCCTGTTTCCAGCGCCTGCTGCAGCGCGAACCATACCTGTCTGGCAGCCATCCAGTTGGTGTCATAGTTCTGCTGCACCGCCGCTTTTAGCAGCTGGTGACGTAAACCAGCGAGACACTCCCGGCGATTAGAAACACCAGGGCCGTGATGGCCAGCACGAGTTGGGTCTTCAAGCGCATCCGCTAGACCGTTTCCCCAGCGATCCTCGCCGCTCCGCCGCAGCGTATATCAGGGATTCTTTCATGCAAAGCGGCACCCGGCGCGATTTTCGCGCCGGTCGGAACCGCTCCTGATAGCAACGGCGCCTGGGTTCAAGAAAAAGTGCTGCAAATCGTTCGACTGTGCGGGAGTGAAGAAGTTACGACGGTTGTTCGTGCCGGGTCCGGCCGTACTCCTTCAATTTGTTGTGCAGGGTCTTCAGGCTCACGCCGAGGATCTCGGCCGCGCGCGTCTTGTTTTGGCCTGTGGACTCAAGCGTGCGCATAATCAACTGCCGCTCGGCCTCGTCTACCGTGGTGCCCACGCTCACCGAGATCATGCTGCCGTCACGCATGGGCGCGCTCCGCTGAATGATCTTTGCCGAACCCGGCGGCAGGTGCCCGGCTTCCAGCGGCGCGCCATCCGGGCAAAGAATTACCGCGCGCTCGATCGTGTTGCGCAGCTCGCGCGCGTTGCCCGGCCAGTTGTACGCCATCAGCCGGTCCAGCATCGACACCGAAACTCCGGAAACCCTGCGTCCGTGCTTCTGGTTCATCTCGTCCACCATGGCCTCGAGCCATGGCGGGCAGATCTTCCAGATGGTCGCGCAGCGGCGGCATGTGGATGTTGAAGACGTTGAGCCGGTAAAAGAGATCGGCGCGCAAATGTCCTTGCGGCAACCGCATGCCGCGGATCGCGATTGGTGGCCGCGAGCACGCGCACGTCCACATCCTGCTCGGTCCGCGCGCCCAGCCGCCGCAGCTTGCGCTCCTCCAGCACGCGCAGCAGCTTGGCCTGCGTGCCGTGCGGCATCTCGCCCATCTCGTCCAGCAGCAGCGTGCCGCCTGTGGCCAGCTCAAAGCAGCCCGCGCGCCGATCGACTGCGCCGGTGAATGCGCCTTTCTCGTGGCCGAAGATCTCGCTTTCAATCAGCGTCTCGGGAATCGCCGCGCAGTTGACGGCGACAAAAGGCTGCGCCTTGCGCGGGCTCAGATCGTG
Source organism: uncultured Acidobacteriaceae bacterium (assembly GCA_963841095.1). Classification (GTDB taxonomy): domain Bacteria; phylum Acidobacteriota; class Terriglobia; order Terriglobales; family Acidobacteriaceae; genus Telmatobacter. Next base: position 512,256 of record CAWJBE010000013.1, on the reverse strand, counting down.
CAGCGTGCGCGCCACCAGCTCCTTGCCGGTTCCGCTCTCGCCGGTGATGAGCACGGGCACATTCGAGGGCGCCATCTGCTCCATCAGCCGGAAGATCTCCTGCATCGGCTTCGAAACGCCCACCAGGCGAGCCCATCACGCCGGTTTCGCGCAAGCGACGCCGCGCCACCTCCAGCTCGATCGTGGTTTCGCGCTGACGCGTGGCGTTGGCCAGGATGGTCTTCAGCCGCGTCGCGTCCACGGGCTTCGGCAGAAAGTCGTAGGCTCCCATCTTCATGGCTTCCACCGCCAGCTGAATCGAGCCCATCGCAGTCAGCACCACCACGGCCATGTTGGCGCTCATTCCCAGCCCGCCCTCGGCCAGCTTGGCCAGCAAGCCCATGCCATCCATTCGCGGCATCTTCAAGTCTGTCACTACGATGGCCGGATCCCACGCCAGCGCCTTTTCCCACGCTTCAATGCCATCGCGCGCGGTCTCAGTGCGGTAGCCCCACCCGGAGATCAGCTCCGCAAGGCCGGCCAGTGCGTTCGGCTCGTCTTCGGCAATCAACACCTTGATGGCGTTTGGCATATAGGTAATTATTACACTATTAAGCCTGCTTGTTTGACTGGAACCTTTGAATCTCTTTGACGGATCAGCGCGGCTCACAGCCGAGCCCGCGGCGCCGGTCGTAAGCCTCCCCGCCTGGTCCGCCACCATTGACTCAACGGTCGCGCGCTACTGAAGAGTATTCTCTTTTGGTCCGGCCTTTTCGCGCCTTGACCACTTTCCGTTCCGGCTCGTATATTCGCTTCGTCCTGCTCTGCTTAGAAACAATTCTTCTATCGAACCGCACGGCATTCCAATCACCGCATCGGTTGCCGGCTCGCACAAAAGGGGAACCATGAAGAAGTCTTTCGCTATGCTCCTGTTCTGCTTTTTTCTCATCGCAGCCACCGCTTCCGCGCAAGTCAAGCCTTCGCCCCTGTTCAGCGATCACATGGTTTTGCAGCGCGGCATGTCGGTGCCGGTCTGGGGCACCGCAAGCCCCGGCGAAACCGTAAAGGTCACCCTGAATGGCCAGACGCGCTCCACCAAAACCGGCGCGGACGGCAAATGGATCGTGCGCCTGCACAAGCTGAAGGCTGGCGGACCTTATGAGATGCAAATTGCCGGCACCAACTCCATCACCCTTCACGATGTGTTGGTTGGCGAAGTGTGGCTCGCTTCGGGCCAATCGAACATGGTGTTCACCGTCTCAAAGAAGGCCGCATACTTCGCCGGAATGCTCGACGAAGACAAAGTGATTGCCGCCGCGAATTACCCGCAGATCCGCATGTTCACGGTGAAGACGGCCAAGTCCTATACGCCGCAAGACAATCCAGAAGGCGACTGGCAGGTATGCAGTCCCGAGACCGTTCCGGCCTTCTCTGCCGTCGGCTATTTGTTTGCGCGCGACCTGCAGCAGCGTCTTCACATTCCCATAGGTATTCTCACCGTTGCCTACGGCGGCAGCGTCGCGGAGGCGTGGCTGCCGCGCGAAGCTCTCGCAACCGATCCGCAACTCAAGCCGATGCTCGACCGCTTCGACGCGCTCGATAGTTTTTACAAATCGCATTCCGGCGCCACGACCGACGATGCGCCGACTGGTCCGCAGACCATCAACGCGCGCCCCGGCAAGCCCGGCCCGCTGCGTAATCCCGTCGAAGATCAGCACCAGCCCACCGTCCTCTTCAACGGCATGCTGCATTCGGTCATCCCCTACGCCATACGCGGAGCCATCTGGTATCAGGGCGAGTCCATCGTCGGCGGAAAGGCTGGCGTGGCTCTATATCCGCATGTGATGGACACCCTGGTCACCGACTGGCGCTCGCTGTGGGGCGAGGGAGACTTTCCGTTCTACGCCGTGCAACTGCCCGGGCTCAAAAACGTCAGCAACAACCCCATGGTCCGCGAAGCCCAGGCGCAGATTCTCTCGCTGCCCAACACCGGCCTCGCTGTCACCATCGACGTCGGCGATCCCGACAACGTCCACCCAAAAAACAAGGAGCCTGTGGGCGAGCGACTGGCGCTCATTGCCCTGGCCAACACATACAAACAAAAGCTGGAATACTCCGGCCCGCGCTATAGCTCCATGCAGATCCAGGGCAGCTCCATCCGCATCCACTTCACGCACGCCGGCGGAGGCCTCGTCGCCAAAGACGGCCCGCTTCAGTGGTTCCAAATCGCGGGCGCCGACCAGCACTTCGTTGATGCGAACGCTGTCATCGACGGCGACACGATTGTGGTGAAAAGTCCGAGCGTGCCGGCTCCCGTTGCCGTGCGCTATGCCTGGGCCAACTATCCCATCGGCTGCAATTTGTCCAATGCCGCCGGCCTTCCCGCCGCACCATTCCGCACCGATGACTGGGACGCTCTATCAGAAACTGCGCAGGAGTTCACGGGAAAATAGAGATAACTTGCGCGCGCCTGGAGATAACAAATGCTCATGGCCGCACTGCGGCCTCACAGGGCACTCTAATTTCTCGTCCAGTTGCAGAGTTCTCGGCCATACTGCGATGAGCGTTAAACAAGCTGAAACTCCCGAGTGAGCGGCCGCTCAATCGGAACGGGCAGGTGCCTTCTCGATTCGCTCACTCCGGAGAACGATAGACATAAAAATCCCAGGCCGACCTTGGCGGAGCGACCTGGGATTTCTTGTTCAACGGAAGGTTACGGCAGCTTAGTGATCGTGGGGAGCTTGGCGCACAGAAACGATCGTTCCGTCCTGGTTCGCCATCACGTAATTCCCATCGATCTGGCGCCACTCATTTCCCGCTGGCGGACGGCGAAGGTGGTTCTGCTCGATAATCGACCTTATCGCCTCTGTTCCAGTCTTCCTGCTGAATCTTTGCGCCCGTCTTCCATTCGTTGTGCTGCTTGTAAGTGTGGTTGTCGCGGATGATCCTGGGCCATGGCAGGCATGCTTGCCAGAGCCATAGCCAGGATGGGTAGTGCGAATGCTGCTCGGATCGTTTTCATGAGTTCTCCTGGGAATTGAATCCCGCCTTGGAGGGAATTGTTGTAGGGATGGCAGTGGCACGGTCTTGCACGCCATTGCTTCTTCTGCAAGCTGAGACCAAATTTACGTGGTCTTCTGAATGCAGGCTGGTCAATTCTGCACAGCTTGTAGTTGCTCCAACTCAAATTCGACGATTCCCGTCTCAACGGGGACAGTCCGCTCGCTCTAGCCGGTTCGTAGCCCCTCAAATTCTGGCTGGAAAATCGGTAATTCGGAAGTTATAGGGAGACGGAGTTGACTCCACCTTCAACAGGCCCCCTTGGCCAACACTTTGAACGGGCGCAGAATCCCCGAAACCGCTCTATTTGGCCGTTGGTGACGGCGGCTTCGCTTTGCCGGTTGCTGGCGTCGCTGCACCGGTCTTCACCGGTACATACGGCGGCGGAGGAGTCTTGCCCTCCGCCCTCAAAGCATCGTCGATCAATCCAAAAATGTACTCAGTCGGTAATGCGCCGACCACTTTCAGCCCGTTGATAAATGTCGTCGGCCTGGCCTCTACGCCCAGGCTCGCGCCCAGGCGGGTGCTGGCAACTTCCGGCGCAGTGTCCTGTTTCGCAATGCAGGCGTCGAGCCGGGCTCCATCCACCTGGTAAGCCTCACCTTGCTTCTTCACCTCGGCGTCGATTTCGTCTTCTGCCTTCGTAAGCAACCGAGCAGCGCGCCCATATTCTGAAAAGTGCGCATGGATTCGATCGACCGCGGCCCAGTAGGCCGCTGTGCTTTCAGAGCCAAGACAATCCACATCGACCGCTGCGTGCGTCGCCCACAAATGGTCCTTCAGAGGAAAGTTGCGATACACAATACGAACCGAGTCTTTGTAGCGATCCAGCAGCGCTGGAAAGAGCTCCACGTTCAGGTGCGCGCAAAACGGACATTCCAAATCGTCGAAAACGACCATCAGAACCGGCGCGTCGGCTGGACCACCGCGCGGTGGCCGGTCGCTGACCTGCAATTTCTCCCTGGGATCGGCGCTGATGTCGTAGGCAGTGTACGGCGGTTCCTTCTCGTCGTCCTGCGAAATGAATATTTCCGTATCCTCCTTCGAGATCAGCAGCTTTGAGCCATCCTTTGAAACAAGTAACGGGAATGTGCCATGAATGCCGTCCGGAGAACTGTACCCCACGTCTACGCGATCGTAACCGGGGATCTCGCACATCGTGCGGTCGCCAAAACGAAAGCTGGTCTGAGGTGGAAGTTGCATCTTCCCGAACAGCACCACCTGAATGCGGAAGGCGAGCTCCGGTGTGAGGGCGGATGCTTCGTCCTGGGCACGGGCGGCAGCATTCGACACCAGCAAAACCAAAACAAGGGAAGTGACCCCAAGCGACCGGAACACCATTCGCATGGGTTCATCTTATTTCGAGGCGGCTTCGGAGTCCACTGGTTCTCATGCGCTGTCGGCATGGAGTGGCCCCGCAAACGCCCGGCGTGGGCAAATGCTGCCGCCCCGCTCACCGTCCAAATGCGTATGTCACCTGAAAAAGCCCGTTGTCGATTCCTGGGTTCAGAGTGGCCGTGTTGTTATTCGAGATATGGTGATAGCGGTATTCCAAGCGCAAGGATTTGCTCTTGCTGCGGTAAAGCTCAAGTCCCACTCCCGCATCGAAAGTGAAGTTGAATGAGCCCGCGCCGTCTATCGGGATGGCCTGCGTGGAATACATATACCCGCCATGGCCGATCAGGAATGGCTGCAATTTGTGTCGCGGCAGAAAGTTTAATTGCAATCCCGCCGGAGACATGGCCTGTCCGACCGTCCAGCGCCGTCCTCGGCACGAAATAACCAGGGTCCCGCTGTAGACAGTCCCTGTCGCCGGATCGGTGGTGGAATATGGAATCGTGAGTGCGCCGCACGCCACGGCAGGGCCGCCCTGGAACGTCGAGGTCGATGCCGTCGGCGACGTCTGGTTCTGCACATAGAGGCTCAGGGGATCGCTCTCCAGAACCACCGGCATCAGTTCACCGCTGTACTGCCAGTTGAAGATGCGGTTCAGAATCAAACGCCGGCTATAGGAGACCCCGATGTTCATCAGCTTGCGGTTCTCGGCGTCGCCCAGCAAAATGTGGCTCGAATCGTTGGAGTACGCTACAAAAATCCCGAACGTGTTCCGCCGGGCGTAGTACGCGCTCTTCGCATCGCTTTGAGCAACGCTGCAACTCGCCCCGGCGATCAGGATGAGCACTGTGACAATGCGGAGAAGAACGAAATGAGTGGCAGAGTGCAATTCTTCAAGCTTTGGCAAAAGGGCCTTCCCTCAAAAAGCGGATTGAACGGCGTTGGCGAGCCTATACTCTTGTGTTGACTATGAAATCCATTGTAAGGGAGTAATTCAATGTCTTCTTCTGCAGTGACATATGCCCATCAAAACCATCCGCGCTTTCTTGATGAACTGAAGGCCCTGCTGCGCATCCCTTCCATTTCCACATTGCCCGAGCATCAGGCGATTGCCTCAAGGCCGCCGAGACTTTGCTGGCCGATCTGAAACGCATCGGTATGGAGAACGCGCGCCTGATCGAGACTGAAGGCCATCCGCTCGTCTATGCCGACTGGCTGCACGCCGCGGGCAAGCCCACCGTGCTGATCTACGGCCACTACGATGTGCAGCCGCCCGACCCGCTCGATGAGTGGCTTTCGCCGCCCTTCGAGCCCACCGAGCGCAACGGCAACATTTACGCTCGCGGCGCAGTCGATGACAAGGGCCAGGTGGTGGCTCAGGTCAAAGCGCTGGAATCCCTGCTCGCGGCCAACAAATGCTGCCCTTCAATGTGCGCGTGCTCCTCGAAGGCGAAGAGGAAGTCGGAGGGGAGGGAATTGCGAACTACGTCGCCTCCAAACCCGCCGACCTCAAGGCCGACTTCGCTCTGGTCTCCGACACCGAGATGTTTGCGCCCGGCCTGCCCACGCTTTGCGTCGGGCTGCGCGGCATGATCTACACCGAGCTCGAGGTGCGCGGCGCAAAAACCGATCTGCACTCCGGCATCTACGGCGGCGCGGCGCCCAATCCCTTTGTCGCGCTGGCGCAAATCATCGCCAAACTCAAAGACGAAAACGGCCACATCCTCATCCCCGGCTTCTACGACGGCATCATCCCTCCCAGCCCGGAAGAACTTGCTGCGTGGCGCAGCCTGCCCTTCGACGAAGAGGAGTACCGTAAGTCCGAAGTCGGCTCGAAGCAACTGGTCGGCGAGACCGGCTATAGCGTGCTTGAGCGCACCTGGGCGCGGCCTACGCTCGATGTCCATGGCATCCCCGGCGGCTTCATCGGCGCGGGCGCCAAGACGGTGATTCCCGCCAAAGCCACCGCGAAAGTCTCCATGCGCCTGGTTCCCGGCATGACTCCCGCCAAAGCGTTTGCGCTCTACAAAAGTTATGTAGAAAAAATCGCCCCCGCCGGCGTGGATGTCGAGGTCCGGCTGATTCACTCCGGCGACCCATGCCTGGTTCCCGTGGACAACCCCTACATTCAGGCCGCCACGCGCGCTCTGCATGAGGTATGGGGCAAAGACACGGTCTTCATCCGTTCCGGCGGCTCCATTCCAATTGTTGGCGACTTAGACCGCCACCTCGGGTTGCCCAGCGTGATGATGGGCTTCGGCCTGCCCGACGACAATCTCCATGCCCCCAACGAGAAATTCAATCTAAAGAATTTTGCGCTGGGCATCGAGTCCCTGATCCGCTTCCTTGAGGAAGTCAGCCGTTGACGGTGGAGAACGCGAGAAGTCTCCTGACTTATGTCCATTCCACACCATCCTGACGCCGCCGGTTTCGTTCTCGCAGGCGGAGAGTCCAGCCGCATGGGAAGTGATAAAGCTCTTCTGCCTTTTGCCGGCGAGCCGCTCATCGTCCGCGCTCTGAGGACTCTTCACGCGGCCGGCCTTCCCGCCTCAATCGCAGGCGCACGCTCGTCCCTTGCTCAGTTTGCGTCAGTCGTCGACGACCCCGAACCCGGCCTCGGGCCGCTCGCCGGCATCTGTGCCGCACTGGCTTCTACTTCGGCGCGCTTTTCCGTATTCCTCCCCGTCGATCTGCCTCTTCTGCCGCCATCGCTTCTCATTTATCTGCTCCACCACGCGGAAATCACCGGCTCTGCCATCACCGTTCCCAGCGTCTCGGGCTTTACCCAAACCTTTCCTGCAATCCTCGACCGGACCGTTCTCCCTGTTCTCAAGCGAGAACTCGACTCCCGGCGCGGCGGATGCTTTTCTGCCTTCCAGGCTGCCGTAGCCCAATTGGGTCAGCCCGTCAGCAGCCTCCCCGTCGAGTTTCTTGCTCAAGCCGGTCACATCTCCCATCCGCTTGGCACTCCCCCCTTCCGCTGGTTTCTTAATCTCAATCGTCCGGCCGATCTCGCGCAGGCCGAAGAACTCGCGACCCGGCGCATCGCGTAATCTGGTTGCAGGCCGATGTCCGATTCTCTGCCCCAACCCGAATCAACTGAGTCGCTCAAACCATTGGTGGACGAGATGGAGGCCCTCACTCAGCAGCCTGCCACCAGTGGCCCGCCATCCATCGCGCCGCCGGGGCCGCCGCCTATCGGTCCCGTCATCGTCTTTGACGACGTTTCAATCTCCTTCAACGACCGGCCGGTTCTCAAAAATGTGAGCTTTTCCGTGACCCGCGGCGAAACCCTTTGCATCCTAGGCCGCAGCGGTGTGGGCAAGTCCGTATCTCTGCGCCTGCTTATGGGCTTCCTCAAGCCAGATTCGGGGACCATCCAGGTTGAAGGCAAGGAGATTACCGACCTCAGCGAAGAGGGCTTGCGGGCCATTCGCCAACGCGTGACCATGGTCTTCCAAAACGGCGCGTTGTTTGACTCGCTCAGCGTCCGCGAAAACGTCGCCTTCCCACTCCGCGAACGCGGCGGCCTCGCCGAAGATCAGGTGGAGCAGCTCGTCAACCGCCTGATCGCTCTGGTCGGCGCCGAAGATGTGGTGGATGCCTTCCCCTCCAGCCTGTCCACGGGCCGCAAGCGCGCCATCGCCATGGCCCGTGCCCTTGCTGCGCAGCCGGAAATCGTCCTCTACGACGAGCCGACCACCATGGTCGATCCCATCATCGCCCGCCGCCTCGGCGCCCTCATCCAGCGCCTGAAGCACCAGCTTGGCTTTACCAGCATTGTGGTCACACACGACACACGCTTTGCCCAGCAGCTCGCTGATTCCGTGCTCTTTCTTGATCAGGGCAGGGCGCAATTTTTCGGCCCCCTCAAGGGTTTCCTTGCCTCCCAGGATCTAGATATTCGGCAATTCCTCGCCCTCGACGCCTATTTGGTCCCCTCCGAGTAGGGGAATCAAATTAGGTACCTTTTTCTGGCAATTTCAGGTTAGAATGAACACAATTGTAAGTAACTACCGCTGGTAACTTGCTTGTTGTATAACTTGCAACCCCTGGCAAGGCGATTTTTCTTGCAACCCCTGTCCCCTCTGAGTCATGCTTATGTCATCTGGTTGCATTTTGGTCGCGTCGAATCGGCGGAAGAAGTGGTACACACCTCGATAGTGTGCTGCCAGTTCACGCTGAGCGAATTGTTGTTTTGAATGCGCAGTTCACAGTCACGTTTTGAACATCAAAGCAAGTGCGCGTCGCATCAAAGCTCATGTTCTCTCGCAAGTCCGTTTATTCACGTCAACTTGTTGCCGCCCCATCCGGCGGGGACGCTTTTGCGTACGCCTGGTTGAGCCGCAGCAAAGAACAATGTCAAGGGTGCCTCCTCGTCCATCGATGGCTGGGAGCGCCAATCACAGGTAATTTTTTGCATTCGCCCATGTCTGCTGAACCAACGAACCCAAAAAACCAGGACTCCGGTCAAGGAACCCTTCTCGCAATCTGCTGTTTGATCTGTGCTTTGGTTCTCTCTGCTTGCGAATCAATCTAGGTAGCACCTTAGTCAGGTGCTTCTGAACGATTGAAGTCTGGGTATCTCTTATGGCGAGTTCGGATTTCTGGCAAAGGCTCTCATCTTCGCTGGCTGCTCCCGTCGAGTGGGAAGCCGCGGCGGCAGCGAGCCCGTCCCGGGGTTCACGCGGTGCATCCACTCTTTGGATGGCCTTGGACGCGGTGACCGTATTCGGCGCAGCCATCGTCACCACGCTTTACGAATTCCACACCACCCCTGTCGCGGGCGCAAGAGGCCTTTGGCACGACACGCTGATCCATGGCCATTCGACGGAAATCCTGTTGGCCTTGCTTTGTGGATTCACATTCGTCCTCATTGTCATGAGTCAGCGGCTCAACCTCTACACGCCCACCCGCATCAACAGCATCCTGCATGAGCAGAGGCTGAGTGCGCAGGCGTGTTTCACCTCGGGCTTCCTGCTCACCGGCACGCTCTATCTGATTCACGCTGACGATATTCCTCGCTCCATCGTCATCTGCACGGTGGGTCTCATAACCTTCGCGCTGGGATTGCGGCGCCTCACTTACCGCTTGATGCTCTACCGGCGCTTTGATCGCGGCCTTGATACGCGCAACGTGTTCATTGTGGGCACAGGCACTGAGGCGCGCGCTCTTCGTCAACATTTGGAGAGCATCCGCCATCTGGGGTACACGTTCAAGGGGTTCGTCGAGCATCCAGGCTCCGCCGCTCGCGGTGTCGTCACCCAGAACGACATCGTTGGAAACCTGGACACACTCTTCGAGAATGCGCGCAAGCAATTTATCGATGAGATTTTCTTCACCACTCCCTGCGAGCGCGGTATCGTCGAGGATGTGCTCAAACAGGCGCGCGTGCATGGTGTCGATCTGCGTGTTGTTCCTGATTTGTACGACGGCATGGCTTGGCCCAGTCCCATCGAATACGTCGGCCAGTTTCCCACGATTCCCTTGCACCGCGGCCATGTCCCCGAACTGGCCTTGGTCTTCAAGCGCGTCTTTGACTCCATCTTCTCCGCGCTTGCGCTTGTTACGCTTTCACCCTTGCTTGCTGCCATCGCCATCGCCATCAAGCTGGATTCACCCGGACCGGTCTTCTACACCTCGGAGCGCATCGGCAAGAAGGGCGTTGTTTTCCGCTGCATCAAATTCCGCACCATGGTCCGTGATGCCGACAAGCGCCGCGCCGAAATCATGCACATGAACGAGCGCGACGACGTTTTGTTCAAAGTGACCAACGATCCGCGTGTCACCCGGCTGGGCCGCTTTCTGCGCAAGTACTCCATCGACGAGCTGCCGCAGTTCTTCAACGTCCTGCGCGGCGAGATGAGCATCGTCGGTCCTCGTCCGCCGCTTGCCGGTGAGGTGCGGAAATATGATCTCGCTCACCTGAGGCGCCTTGACGTCACCCCCGGCATTACCGGCCTCTGGCAGGTTCAGGGCCGGCAAGACCCATCCTTTGACAGTTATGTCTCTCTCGACGTCACCTATATTGAGAGTTGGAGCATCTGGCTGGACTTCAAAATCATTTTGCGCACGATTGGTGTGGTCTTCGCAGGCACCGGCACGTAATTCGCCCGCGTGTAGAGTGGCTTTCCATCTTCCTGAAGTAAATCCAACTTTAAGAATTAATACTCGTGCAGCATATCGGCGGAGTCCCCAACATGGGCCTTTTTCTGCGCGGATCCGGATTGCGGGGCAGCCTCCGTGCGTGGCTCCTGGTTTCGCCGCACCCGCAGATTGTTGACCGCGTAATCGATATAAGGCGACCTCAGCTCCGGGGTCTTGCCGAGGAACCGGCATGTGGCCACCACTTGCTCCACGATAAACGTGGGTTGGAACGCGGCGAGATCCAGGCCCTTTTCTTCTTTGATCATATACACGATGAAATTGAAGACGTCATCGCTCAATGTCATCTGGTGCCGTTCGCATTCTTTGTTGAAGATCTGTCGGAACTGCTCAAGGCCCGGCGGCCCTACCTCGATCTTGTACGGCAGACGGCGCAGGAATGCCGGATCCATCAGGTCCTCCGGATCCAGATTGGTTGCAAAGATCACCAGTTCTTCAAAAGGAATGCTGAAGCTGGCGCCTGTGCGCAGTTTCAGGTAATCCACGCGGCTTTCCATCGGCACAATCCAGCGATTCAGAAGATCTCGCGGGCTCACGAACTGCCGCCCGAAATCGTCGATGAAGAAGCAGCCGCCCAGCGCCTTCATGTGCAGCGGAGCTTCATAGTAGTGGCCCACGGGGTCATAGCGCATGTCGAGCATATCCAGCGTCAGTTCGCCGCCTGCCACAACAAACGGCCTTCGGCACGAAATCCAGCGCTTGTCATGCGTCTCACGCTTGAAACTGGCGAACGTCGGGTCCTCGTCGTTCTTGCTCGCGGGACTAAGCGGTACGTGGATGCGGGGGTCATAGTACCGGATGATCTGACCTTCGACAAAAATCGCGTAGGGCACATGGATCAGATCCTGAAACACGCTCGCGATGCACAGCGCCACCGACGTCTTGCCGTTTCCCGGCGGCCCATACATCAGGATCGCGCGCCCCGAATTCAATGCCGGCCCGGCCTGCTCCAGAATGCTCTCGTCCAGCGTCAGTTCGCTGATTGCTGCGCGCACCCGCTCCATTGTGATTCGCTCGTTGGTAGGCTTCTGCAGGTTTACCCGTTCCACAAACTCTTCCAGCGGCACCGGCGCCGGCCCGATGTACCCTGACCGCTGCATGGCATCGATCGTCCACCGCTTGCCTTCGTCAGTGAATGCGTAGCGCATGTCCAGCAGGCTGTCTGAATTCTGCGAGCCCAGCGTATACAGCAATTGCCGTTCAATCGCCATGCGCGCCAGGTCCATCACCACCGGCTGCGGCAGTTTGATTGCGTCGGAAATCGGCCCGAGCTTTTCCAGCCGGCCCGTGTAAACCAACTTCATGAACAACGCCAGCAGATCGGTCTCATCCACGCCGGTTGCCGCAATGTCCTTGGGTTCACTTGGAATGCGATGGATAAACCCATCCAGCACCTTCTTGTCGATCAGGCCCATCGCCACAAGATGGTCACCCAGCCGCCCGCCCTGCACTCGCACGCGATCCAGCGCGGCCGCCACATCTTTCGCAGTGACCAGATTCGCGCGGATTAAAAGCTCGCCCAGTCGCAGTTGCGGTTCGATGGCTTCCTCCCCACCATCTTCTTGTATCTAAATGCCCTTAGTCGAACGACCCGCAGCGCCCATCGGGCCTCTGGGTCTACAAGGAGTGATGTAGATTCTATCCGGCCCCAGCGTCACGAAGTATCCCACGTTTGGGGGTCAGCTGCAGCGAATCACCCCATTTTGCTGCGCCTCGCCTGGCTTGAAGCCCCGGCTTGCCTGCCAGTCTTCGGTTCACAAACTCCCGTGCCTCACAAACTCCCGTTCTGCACTTGCAACGATTCTTAAATCGTCATGAACTGCGCCGGCTTGAGCCGGCTCCTCCCAACTCTCCCTCATGGCGGGATTTAGACTGGAATTGTGAAGATCGCACTGGCCCAGATTGATCCCACGGTTGGTGATTTCACCGGCAATCTGGAGAAGATCGTCGCCGCAAGCCGCCGTGCCGCCGCTCTGGGCGCACGCCTCACCGTCTTTTCCGAGCTCGCTATCTGCGGCTATCCGCCCGCCGACTTCCTTGAGAAGCCCAGCTTCCTCGCCCGTTGCCGTTCCGCGGTTGACGACCTGGCCGCAGCCACACGCGATTTGCCCACCGCTGTTCTGGCTGGCGTGGCGCTGCCGTCGGATCGCGAAGACGGCAAGCCGGCCTTCAACGCCGCCGTATTCCTCGATGGCGGCCGTCTCCTTCTGGAACAGCACAAGCGCCTCCTGCCGTTCTACGACGTCTTTGACGAGCAGCGCTACTTCTCGCCGTCAGGCCCCCAGAAAGTGATCGACTTCGAAGGCCTTCGCCTCGCCGTTACCGTCTGCGAAGACGCGTGGAACGACAAAAACTTCTGGCCGCGCCGGCTCTATCCGGTCGATCCCATGGAAGAGCTCATGCGCCAGCACCCCGCCCTGCACATCAATCTCTCGTCCTCGCCTTTCTGGCACTCCAAGCGGGCCATCCGGCGCGAGATGCTGGCCGCCATCGCCCGCCGCGACGGGATTCCGGTCATCATGTGCAACCAGGTCGGAGGCAATGACAGTCTCATCTTCGACGGATCATCCCTGGCGCTGAACGCGCACGGCGAGCTGATTGCGCAGGCCGCATCGTTTGCAGAGGATCTCGTTGTGTTTGATCCCTTCAACGCGCCGGCGCTGCCCGTTTCGAAGGATGACGCCACCGAGGGCGCCTACCGCGCGCTCGTGCTGGGTACGCGCGATTACGTCCGCAAGTGCGGCTTCCGTAAGGCCATTGTCGCCTTGAGCGGCGGCATTGACTCCGCTCTCGTGGCGGCCATCGCCACCGAGGCTCTCGGTGCGGAAAATGTCATCGGCATTGGCATGCCCAGCCCCTATTCCTCCACGGGCTCCGTTGACGACAGCCGCCATCTGGCCGCTAATCTCGGCATCCGCTTTGAAACCATCGGCATCACCGCGCTCTTTGAGGAGTTCACCCGCGCGCTTCAACCGCTTTTCCATGGAATGAAGGAGGACATCACCGAGGAGAACATCCAGCCGCGTATTCGCGGCACGCTCCTCATGGCGCTCTCCAACAAATTCGGCGCGCTCGTGCTCACCACCGGCAACAAGTCTGAGATGGCCGTCGGTTACTGCACTCTTTACGGCGACATGGTGGGCGCTCTTGCCGTCATCGGCGATCTGGTCAAGACGCGCGTCTACGCCGTTTGCCACTGGCTCAATCGTGAGCGCGAAGTCATCCCCGCGGCGATTCTTTCCAAGCCGCCCTCGGCCGAGCTGCGCCCCGGCCAGATGGACACCGATTCGCTGCCGCCCTACGAGGTTCTCGACCCCATCCTCGAAGCCTACGTCGAGCGCTACGAGACTCCGGAGCGCATCGCTGCCGAGCACGGTTTTTCTTTCGACCTCGTCCAACAGGTCGTGCACCTTGTCGAGCGGTCGGAGTACAAACGCCAGCAGGCGGCTCCGGTTCTCAAAGTCACCTCCAAGTCGTTTGGCATGGGCCGCAGGTTTCCCATCGCCGTCAAAGTCCAGGTGTAGGCGGTACTGTCGCAGCTCGCTTTGGCTGTCAAAAGGTACGACTCGGTAGTCAGCGAAAGAACACCTCCGAAAGGTGACGAAAAAACTCCTTCGAAGATGCTCGAGGTGTCAGGGCACGACTTCAGTCGTGCCGAAAATGCTGAAACAAGAAGATGGGCTTTAGCCCCTGCGGGTTTGTTTGTATCTAACTCCGACACCGGTCTTGGCACTCACCGCGCCGCACTTTACTCCCGCGACGTACAGCGGCTGGCACGGCCAGCATTTGGTTTGCTTGTGTAGGATACCGGCTCTGGTCGCCAGCCCTCTGGCCCCCACCGCGCGCGAGCATTTAAGCTATAAGGTTGGGAGTCATCCCGCAATCGAAGGAGAAAAGCTTGATCCGTCCGTCATCCCGTTTCCTCGGCGCCGCCGCGCTGATTGCACTCTTCGTTCCCGCGTTTCAGGCAGTTGCTCAACAGCACGTTCCGCCTGCGCCTGCAGCCGGCGCTCCTGAGGCGCCCACCGCGCAACCGCAGACGACTCCTGTTACGCCGGCGCCTTCCGCGCCCGCCCCATCTGCTGCGCCCGTCTTTCCCAAGCCCAACCCGGCCAACTTTACTGCCGCCTCGCCCACAAAAGATGTCGTGGATGCCTTCCTGCAGGCCAACTGGGGCTATGACGAGAACCGCATGTGGCAGGTGCAGGCCATTCTCAAAACCCCCGCGGACGGCGTCACCAAAGTGATCGTCCTCATCGGCGACAAGTCCGGCAAGGAGAAGCCCGCGGTCCTCTCATTCTTTGTTCTTCCCGATGGAAAGCACATCATCACCGGCGATTCCGTTATCGAATTCGGCGCCCATCCCTTCGCTGACGCCCGCCAGCAATTGCAGGATCGCGCCGACGGTCCGTATCGTGGCTCGGCTTCAAAAGACTTCGAAATGGTCGAGTTTGCCGATTTCCAGTGCCCCCATTGCAAAGAGGCACAAGCCAACATGGACAAGCTTGTAGCGGATTACCCCAAGGCCCGCATCGTCTTCCAGAGCTTTCCTATTCCGTCCATCCATCCTGAATCTATGACCGCCGCGGAATACGGCCTCTGCGTCAGCAAGCTCGGCGGCAGCAGCGCATTTTTTCAGTACGCCTCCGCCGTCTTTGATGGCCAGGAAGGCCTCGCGACTCCCGACGGCACCACGCTCACCCTCAACAGCGCCGTAACCAAGGCCGGTCTCGACCCCGCCAAGGTTTCGGCCTGCGCCGCAACACCTGAGATCAAGGCGAATGTTGAGGCCTCAATCAAGCTGGGTACCGATGTCGGCGTCAGTGAAGTGCCGATGCTCATGGTGAATGGCCGCCAGGTTCCTGCCAACGCTCCCTACGACGTTTTGAAAAAGATCATCGACTTCGAGGCGAAGGCAGACGGCGTCAATCAATAGTCGGCTGGCATCGCGCTCCCCAGGCCGCCCCACCCTCTTCGCGTCTTTCGCGTAAGGGTGGGTTAGTACCTCACTTAGCCGGCGCGAGAGTGTTCATCGGACAACTCGCACTGGTCGGCGTCAGCACGGGATTGCCGTCACCGTCCAGGCCGGTCATCAGCTTGCCATTCACCGAAGCGGTGCCCGCGCCCGTGAGTGTGCCGCCTGACGTTAACGTCAGGCCGATTGGCGAACCACTGTTCTTCACGGCAATCTTCACCACGCCCCCTGCATTTGCCACGTCGTATGCAGCCTTCACGTGCGCCTTGGCGCAATCCAGAATGGCCCCGGCGTCGTCAAACGCTATCTTCAATCCACCGGCGCTCGCAAAGGTGCCCACCATCCGCGGTCCCGGAGCGAGAAGATTCTGCTGTGGCGCGGAGCTATCGGAGCCCGTCCCCAGAATCATTGACACGGCGCCTGAAAGATTGGCGATCAAACCCTGGTCGGGCGCTGCCGGGGGTCCGGGCGTCAACATTCCCACGTCGCAATGCACCGTAATTGGGCCATACACCGGGTTCCGCGTGCTCGCCCCGGTCTTCAGGTTCGTTACCACTTCGTAGCCTGTGATCTGTTGCCCGGTAATGTCCTGCGCTGCAGGTCCCGCGATCTTTCCGTTCACGCCCAGAGTCAGGTGCAGATCCTGCGGCTGATTTGTGATCGTGATCGAATACTGGCTTCCCGATGGCTTGATTGTGTAATTGTGGTCGCCCTGCACCATCTTGCCGCAGCTCGCAATGCCCACGCTTCCGTCGCCAAACGCGAACGTCAACCCGCTCGATGCCTTGTATGAGCCAAACAGCACGAGGCCATTCACACCTGAACTTGTGAGCGCACCGGTATTGATCCCGATCATGCTTTTGAATCCCTCGCTCAGGCCGGTGCCCATGCACTGCATGGTGCTGCCGCCCAACTCCACGCAGCGCCTCGCCGCCAGCGTGCCCGGATCGCTCGTCGGCGCCAATTGCGTCGCTGCCTGCGCGCTCCCCGGCTGGTTCGTCTGTGCCTGCGCCGCATTGTAGATTCCCTGAATGGTCGGCATCCTGAAGGTGCTGAACAGCGTGGCAATAAAGTCAGGTCTGCTGAGATAGCTGTCCTGCGGAAAAGGCGGCAACTTGGCCATGTTGTTATATGCGTTGAAATAATTGGTAATGATGCGTGCCTCATCGGGCGTGAGTTGGTTCTGGGCCATGCGCGGTCCGGCCATAGCCGCAATCATCTGACCGAACTCGTGCAACGCACTCAGCTGGCGGTTCGCCGTATCCTGCGCGCTCGCGCCCTTCAGTTGCGCCATGATCTGATCCACTGTGGGAAATTCCTTCAGATACGGCGGATTGAATGTCTGTTGTGCGCCGCCCGCAAGCTGAGGGGGCGCGGCTGCGGCGCCCTGCGCCGGTTGCGCCGCGGAAGTGACCTTGCAGCCCGCAAGCCTACCGGTCATCGAGGTCCACGTACTGTCCATTGCCGTTACCAGCCTGCCGTTCTGCTGTTCTACCGTCTCGCACCACTGATCCGCGCGGTATGGTTTGCACGCGGTAACCGTATAGGTGATGCCGTTGGCGCAAACGTATGGTGTGTTCAGCACCGGCGGCGCCTGGCCGGCGGCGGCCACGGCAGCGGGAAAAATCGTCAGAGCCACTGACAATACTTGACCCGCGCGGGAAATGCGCCGGGTTCGTTCGCTCGGCTGCGGTGTCCCGAAAGATCCTGCCGCGCTGTATCCCTTGAACAAAAAACAAATGCTCCGCATCGACCTTCCTCCGGCGCAGCCCGTCATTCGCGCAGGCTGGCCACTCACTTGGCGTCCTGGTGCAGACGTCGAAAGCGATATGCGTGGCCCAGTGCAACTCTATGGTGTTTTCTAAAGGATGAGGCCGGGGAAAGATGATCCGCGTACGCGGTATGATCGAGCCATATTACCAGCTTGTGGTTTATCTACAAAACAGGGTGCCCATGGCGGGGTTACGCAAGCTACTGCTCGTTCTTCTCCACCCGCATCATCGCCGTGTGGCCGGCCTCCTGCGTCCCGCGAATCACGTGCGGCGTCATCACGATCACGAGCGTGGCATAGTCCTTCTGCATATTCTTATCAGACACATTATTCATTCCCGGTATCTCGCTCAGCCCCGGCGTTCCGCTGATGGCAAGCGTCTGCGATTTATCCAGTTCGGTGGCTACCACCGCGGCCTCGCCTTCCTTTAGCGTCACTACGCCTGTGTAGGCCCGGTTGTTCAAAACGGGGTTGCCGTCGATCATGGTTCCCGACAGGGCAGTGAGCTTCATATCGATGCTCAGCGCAACAGCGCCGTTGCGCAGCACTTTGGGCGTTGCGTTCAGCGTCAGGCCCAGATCCTGATACTGCACCATGGGAATGTTGGGCACCGAACTGCCCAGCGAAGAGAGCAGCGAACTCAGGCTGCTCGAGCTTCCCGCGCCCGTCAGTCCCGGAATGTTCGGAAGGTTCGGTGACAGGCTCGAATAGGAAGACAATTGAATCGGGTACTTTTCGCCCTCCTTGAGCGTGCCCTGCTCGCCGTCCTGCAGGCGAAGCTGGATTTGGTCCAGCTCGCGGGAGTCTGAAGTGTTCAGGTTGAGATTGAACGTCGTCGTCCCCGGTGCCAGCGCCGATTCCGTCAGCCCACCGCCAAATAAGGCAAATCCGCTCGACAGCAGTGGGCTCGACACCTGCCCCGAGGCGAGCAGAATCCCCAGAATCGCCAGCGGGTCGTTCGGCGATGCCAGCCCCGACGAAATGATCTGCTGCACCAGGCTCTGGTTCGAGCTCAGCAGCGACTCCTCTTCGGCAGCGACGTTGAAGGCCGAAATGCTTTGCGGAAACTGCGTCCCGGTATTGCGTGTGCTCGTGTGCGCCACCTGGATCATCCGCACATCCAGCAAAACCTGGCTGCGCCCGTCGATAAGACTCCGCAAGGTGCCGTTGAATGCATTCAGGGTTAACTCAGGCGCGCGCAGTGTGATCGAGCGCTTGGCGGCCGAAAGCTGCACCTGCGGCACCAGGAACACCCTTTTGGCCAGATCACCCACCTGGGTCATTTCATCGTCACTCAGCCCGCCAAGGTAGACGGTCTCCAGCTCTTGAGGAATCAGGCGCATGCGAATCTCGCGCGTGTCGTTTGCCACCACCACGCGATGCGCATCCAGCGGCACGTAGAACGTGTGAGTCACCAGGCTCAGGATGCGCGATGCTTCTTCAAAGCTGGCGTTATCCATGTCCAGCCGGATCTGAATCGAGCGCACGCTGTCATCCAGCATTGCCGTCAGTCCGTAGGCGTTGTACACCTGGTCAATCAACTGGCGCTGATCGCCGTGCACATGAAAGCTATGCGCTGCGGAAGTTGGCAGCAGCGGTTCCGGGTTAGCCAACTTGTCGCCGGCTTGCCCGTAAAGCGATTTCGGCTCTCCACGGATCGACTCGTCCGCCAGTTCATCAAGATGCTGACTGGCTTCGAAATTTGTGGGGTCCAGCGCCAGTGCACGCGCCAGTGCAGTGCGCGCAGCTGAATCATTGCCCAGCAGCCGGTCTTTGGCCGCTGCCTGAATCAGCGCGGTCACTTCATGACTTCGCGCCACTCCGGCCGCCAAACGGTAATCGGTGTTCGCGGGATCGAGTTCGGCCGCCTGCTCAAATCCCTCCATCGCCTCATCAAACTGCCCGTTCAAAAACAGCTTGCTCGAATCCAGATAGAGCTTCGCCGCGCGCCGCTCTGCTCTTCCGCGCGGCCTCCCGGCCTGCTTGGCTGGCGCAGCAATCTCGGCTTTGGTTCCCGCCTGCCCGCTCTCCGCATCGCTCAGGCCTTTGCCGTCGGACGCCTGTCCCGTCGTCGCCGGCGCTTGCCGGCCCGCGCCCGCCCCGCTTGCTGGACCTTGTCCTGTGCTTGCATTCCCACTTGCCGTTTGTGCCAGCAACGCGCCCGCGAAAGATGCCAAAAACAGTGCCGCCGCCCATCGCCAAGCCGACGTCCGCCTTAATCCGCGTGACCACCCCCGGATTTGCGGCCGCTGCGTCTTCATGACGCGCTTTTCTCTGATGCCAGCAAATCGGCCAGCGACGAGACGCAGGCGTCAGGCCTGCATTCCAGCAACTCCTCAAACCTGCTTCTGCCGGTGGCTACGGCAATCACGGAAAGGGCATTGGCTCGCGCCGCCTCAATGTCGCGCGGCGTGTCGCCCACCACGCAAATTTTCGCGCTGGCGCGCCGGCCGGCCGCCCGGTGGGGTCCGGTCAGTTCCTGCGCCTTGCGCGCCGCTTGCGCCACCAGCTCCGCGCGCACTGGAAAATTGTCGCTGAATCCGCCGAAGCGAAACCACTCCCGCAACCCGGCCTTTTCGATCTTGATCCAGCCGATCGTCTCCAGATTGCCGGAGGCCACGCCCAGCAGCGCACCCTTGTCTGCAAGGTGCCGCAGAACCTCTTCCACGCCCGGCATTAACCAAAGGTCCAGCAGGTGGCGCCGCTCCGCCACGCAGCTTCGCATCGTCTCCAGGATGGCCTCGTATTGCTCTTCCAGCAACTCTTGCGGAATTCCGGCCTGGCTGCATGCCTCGCGCAGAATCGCAGTATCGGTGTTGCCTTGCAGATGAACTCCCGCCAGGGTGATCTCGAAGCCTGTCACCCGGTTTACGCTCCACGCCACGGAATCCACATGCACGCGGTCGCGGCTCCGCAATAGCGTGCCGTCAATGTCAAAGAGATAGGCGTCCTGCCCATCCCAATCGAAGTTCGGCTCGATGGCGATGCGGGCGCCACTATTATGCTGCGTTTTCAACATGATTGCGGGCGGCGCGGTCAGCCCTGGCGATAGCCCTGGCGAATCGCGTTAAATACTGGACGTTCGCTCCGCGGCGGACGCTTGAGCCCGGCGCGTACATCGGCCAGGTCCAGCCCCAATTCGGCCATGGCGCGGCTCAGCGTGTTGCGGTGCATTCCCAGCTCTTCCGCTGCCTTGCATTGGTTGCCGCGGTGCGCTATCAGGACCTCGCGCAGATACTGCCGCTTGAATTCCCGTACCGCCTCCTCGTAGCGGACTCCGCTGGAGTGCAGTTGCGTCACTAGAATGTCCAGTTCTCGTCTCACGCGTCCCTCTTACCTTGATGAATCAGTGTAACTCGTGCTTTTCTGCTTTGCAGCAAATCTCATTGCGTTTGTCCATTACCAGGGTGCATCCATTCGGGTGAGTTATGCTCAAGCTGCCTCAAGCCAGTGCGCACCCGGTCGCCAAGTTCGCCTGGGCTCATGTTTGAGCTCAGGTGCAGGGCACCGATAAACTCTTGCGGCAGCGTCGCCTCTGCCAGCCAGCGCTGCCCGGGAAAGAAGGCGACCGTCACCAGGATGCACACCGTTACCAGCAACGCCCCTTGCACAAAACCCATCACCGCTCCACCCAGCTTATCCAGGCAACCCAGCCCCATCCCGCTGATCAACTTCGATGTGATGCCGCCCGCAATGTTTGCAATCGCCATCACCAGCAGTGCGATGATCAAAAATCCAATCACGTTGTCTACGGCATCAGACCGAATGATCGGTTTGAACACCACCGCCACGCGCTGGTAATTCCATGACGCGAGTGCCAGGCCCAGAACCAGGCCGCCCAACGAACAAACCGAGCGGAGAAATCCCTGCGCCAGCCCTCCCACAGTTGATACCAGCAACACCACCACGATGACCCAATCCACCCACGCCATAACTCACTCCGCCGTCGGTCTTGGGTCCGTTCGCAGACCTTACGATCCGAGCTCCCGTCCTGTCAATCGCCGGAAGGCTTCATAATACTTGTCCCGCGTGCGCTCCGCCACCGCGGCAGGCAAGCCCGGAGCAGGCGCTCGCTTGTCCCAGTGGATCTCTTCCAGATAATCGCGTACGAACTGTTTGTCAAATGATGGCTGTGCGCCTCCGGGTTTCCAGGCTTTCCCATCCCAGAAGCGCGATGAATCCGGAGTTAGTACCTCATCGGCAAGAATAACGCCTTCCGCGGTTTTCCCAAACTCGAATTTTGTATCGGCCAGAATAATTCCGCAAGACTCGGCATGCGCGGCGGCCCGCTTGTAGATCGCCATGGTCAGCCGGCGCAGCTCCGCGGCCGGCTCCTCGCCTATCGCCTTCGCCGCGGCTTTATACGAAATATTCTCATCGTGCTCCCCGCCCTCCGCCTTCGTCGCCGGCGTAAACAACGGCTCCGGCAGTCGCGAGCCGTCCAGCAGCCCGGCCGGCAGCGGAATCCCGCTCACCGTTCCCGACGCTCGATACTCCTTCCAGCCCGATCCCGCCAGGTATCCCCGCGCCACGCACTCTACGGGAAACATTGCGGCACGCTTCACCAGCATCGAGCGGCCCTCCAACTGGTCGGCATACGCCTGCAGCGGGGCAGGGAATTTCTTCACATCGGCCGTGATCAGGTGGTTGGGAACCAGGTCCCGCAGGAGGTCGAACCAGAAAAGTGAAATCTGCGTAAGCACTTTGCCTTTGTCCGGAATCCCGGTCGCCAGCACGTGGTCGAACGCCGAGATGCGATCCGTCGCCACCAGCAGTAAATTGCCTTCGACGGCGTAAAGATCGCGTACCTTGCCCCGTCCAAGCAGCGGAGTAGTCCCCAGGTTTGTCGTAAGCAGCGCTGCCATGGAGTTCATTCCTCGGAGGGAGAGTAATTCTGTTTCAGAGTTATCGTACCCGAAGCCGCTTCATTCGAAGCAGTGCTGCCCCGCCGTCCGAATCAACCAGATCCTGTCGATGGCACGGAACATCCGGGAGCAGCAACCTTGAAGAAACTCAACTTAAGGAGGTCTACCCTTAAACTGCCGCGAATCTCCGATTCTCCAGCGCACAAGGCGCTTTGTCAAACACGTCATCTCGCGCGCTGAAGATTCTCGGCGTTCTGGGATGCGGCTGCGGAAAGAGGGGCCGCTTCAGCCGCGGAAAAGTCTCATTCCGTTCATTTTTGGTTGACACAAAGTCGTGTGACGGCCGTCACGGACCCAAATCCCCGAATGGGAGACACTTCGATTGTCAACATGGTTCGAGGGCACGTAAGAAGGCCCTCTCTGAGCCGGGCGACACGAGGCAACTGTGGAAAGGGGAAGCCGCGGCTAGCTTCGTTTAGTGCAGGGATCACCAGTAGCCGTGTGCTACCGACCTCCAGTGCCGGCTACTGGTCCCCGACTTTATCTTGTGTTTTTAGAAAGATCTACAAGCGCCTCCGAAGAGAAGTGATCCTTCGGAGGTGATTTTTTTGCCTTCCAATGCCTTCCGTCACCCCAAGAACAAAATCCCGCCCTACGGTTTCACAATCATCTTTCCAACACCGTCGCGATATTCGCCCGCGATCGCGAAGGCCTCATCGATGCGCTCGATCTTCCTCGTGTGCGTTAGCAGCGGCGCAAACCACTCAGCATGCGCGCGCAACAGTTCAAGGGCCTCGTCGGTTTCGTGGTTCGAACGGCGCACGTTGAAGATGGTGAGCTCCTTGCGCCTCATCGCCGCCCCTTCCATTGAGACCATCGGTGTCGAATGAATCCCCGTCAGCGCCACGCGCCCGGCATTGCGGGTCAGTTGAACGGCTTGTCCGGTGGTGTCTTCCGCGGCCGCACAATCAATCGCGCAGTCCACGCCGCGCTGTCCCGTCGCTTTGAGGATCTCCGCAATGGCTTCTCCAGGCTCGACCGCGGCATCGGCGCCAATTCCCCGCGCTAGCTCACGGCGGTGCGCCAGTGGTTCCACAGCCCACACACGTCCGGCCTTGGCGGCTCGCAGTGCGGCGATCGTCAAAAGCCCAATCGGTCCCGCGCCGATCACCGCGACCGTCTCCCCTGGACATATCGAAGCCAGGCGCAGCGAGTGCACCGCGATCGCCAGCGGCTCGGCCAGGGCCGCCTCTTCGAACGACATCCCGGCGGGGATGGGGCGAAAGTTGACCGCCGGCAAGTTGACCAGCTCGCGGAAGAAACCAGGATGCCCTGGGTTGCTCAGAAAACGAAGGTTCGCGCATACATTGTGGTGCCCGCTCAAACAGAACTCGCAGTGATAGCAATAGAGCGCAGGCTCAAGCGCCCCGCGGTCGCCTGCCGCCAGCCCCGTCACGCCGGCGCCCGTCTTCAAAATCGTTCCTGCGGGCTCGTGCCCCAGCAGCATCGGGTAGGCATTGGGAGTGCCGCCCACCGCGCCCTCTTTGTAGGCATGCAGATCGGACCCGCAAACGCCTACAGCCTCGACCCGCACCTGCACTTCGCCCGGTCCGGGATCTTCAATCGGCATATCGGTCAGCCGGAATGTCAGGGGAGCGGTGAGTTGAGCAGCGCGCATAGGATGTTCGTCCTCAGAAACGATAACGATAATTCATCCGTCGGCAGAAACAAAAGGCCACGCCCACGATTCCACCTGCGGCTTGATATACTGCCCTCCATCCGCGCTCGGCAAGATGCCTGCCCTCGCGCAGTCCTTCCTCTATTTCGCTCACCGGGATTATTTATAGGAGGAACCTTCCTGATGCTTCGAATCTGCCGCTCCGCCGCTGCGGCATCTAGTCTTGCCCTTGCCTTCACCCTGTTCTGCCACGCGCAAACGCAAACCTCGCCGATGACGCCTGATATTCCGGCGAAGTTCACCCCTCCCCGCAACGGCTACGATTATGTCAAGCGCGAAGTCATGATTCCCATGCGTGACGGCGTCAAGCTCTACACAGTCATCGCCATACCCAAGGGAGTAACCCACGCCCCCATCATTCTCACCCGCACTCCCTATGACGCAGCGGAGCGCATGAAGCAGATGGAGTCGCCCTATCTCTCAGAAGAGCTCACGGTCGGCGACGACGTGTGGGTTGAGGCCGGATTCATCCGCGTCTTTCAGGATGTCCGGGGAAAGTATGGCTCAGAGGGCAAGTACGTCATGACGCCGCCCCCCACCGGACCGCTCAATCCCACCGGGCCAAACGACACCACCGACGCGTGGGACACCATCGACTGGCTCGTAAAAAACGTCCCCGAGTCGAACGGCAAAGTTGGCATGATCGGTTCGTCCTACGAAGGATTCACGGTCGTCATGGCGCTCATCGATCCCCACCCGGCCCTGAAAGTCGCCGCGCCGGAGAGCCCCATGGTCGACGGCTGGATGGGCGATGACTGGTTTCACTACGGCGCCTTCCGCCAGGTCAATCTCGACTACTTTACTGAGCAAACCATCACGCGGGGAAACGGTAGCGAGATTCCCCGGCTGAATCTGGACGACTACACCAACTTTCTTCAGCAGGGCTCCGCTGGCGACTTCGCGCGCTATGGAGGGCTCGATCAACTTCCGTTCTGGCGCAAAATCGAGGAGCACCCTGCCTACGACGAGTTCTGGCAGGATCAGGCGCTCGACAAGATCATGGCCAAACTTCCGCTCAAAGTTCCCGTCCTCTGGGAGCAGGGTCTTTGGGACCAGGAAGATATGTGGGGCGCCAACCACTGCTATGAGGCCATTGAGCCCAAGGACACGAACAACGATAAAAACTTCCTCGTGATGGGCCCCTGGTTTCACTCGCAGATCAACCGCAAAGGCTGGTCGCTCGGACCCTTGCAGTGGACCGGTGACACCGCGCGCCAGTATCGTCACGATGTTCTGCTGCCATTCTTCGCGCAGTATTTGGTCGACGGCGCGCCCAAAGCAGACACTCCGCCCGTATGGGTCTACAATACCGGCGAAAATCATTGGGACCGTTTTAACCGTTGGCCTTTAAGCTGCGAAAGCGGCTGCC
This sequence comes from uncultured Acidobacteriaceae bacterium, assembly GCA_963841095.1. GTDB lineage: Bacteria > Acidobacteriota > Terriglobia > Terriglobales > Acidobacteriaceae > Telmatobacter. The sequence continues at coordinate 486,999 of CAWJBE010000013.1, read as the reverse complement.
CGAACAAGTCGCAGCCCATGTACCTCGAAGCCGGAGGAAAGCTGTCGTTCAACGCGCCCGCTGCGGGCGGCGAGCGCTACACCGAATACGTGTCCGATCCCGCCAAGCCTGTGCCGTTCTCGCCGCGTCCCTTTGTTGCCACCGACGAAAATGCATGGCGCACCTGGCTGGTGCACGATCAGCGCTTCGTCGATGGCCGTCCCGACGTGCTCACATTCGTCAGCAATCCGTTGACCGCGCCGCTGCACCTCGGCGGCCGGCCCAACGTGAATCTCTACGCATCCACCAGCGGGACTGACAGCGATTGGGTGGTCAAGCTCATCGACGTCTATCCCGGCGTGGATTCCTACGACAATGAGATGGGCGGCTATGAGCTGCCGATCGCCACCGACATCTTTCGCGGACGCTATCGCACCAGCTTCGAGCATCCCGAGCCCATCAAGCCGGACACGCCCCTGCTCTACAAGTTCGGTTTGCCCATGGTGGATCACGTCTTCAAGCCGGGTCACCGCGTCATGGTGCAGGTGCAGTCCACCCTCTTCCCGCTCTACGACCGCAATTCGCAGACCTTTGTGCCCAACATCTTCGACGCCAGACCGGCGGACTACCAGAAGGCAACACAGCGCGTGTGGCACACTCCCGGCGACGCCAGCCTCATCGAACTGCCGGTCGTCGCATCAAACTAGCCCGCAGCTCCCTTGAACTCGCCGCAAAACGTAGCGCCGGTCTCCAGACCGGCAGGGCTGAGGGCCTCCCGGCCCTCGGCCCCATCACTGGTTCGCCAGCGACTGCGCCAGCGCCGACGGCACTTGCTTGAACCCCGCCGGAACCTCGAACGCCGACGCCGGAATGGGAGCCTGCGAGAAATTCGTTTTCTGCGTAGTCGTTTCCAGGAGCACCGTCTCTCCGGGAGTCTGCGGCGCACTCGTTGTGCTCGCCGGCGTCGTGCTGGCCGGCTGTGCCTTCTTCTTGCCAAACATTCCGATGAGCCCCGTCACGCCTTTCGCCACCACGTTGCCTCCGGTCCCCGTATCGACAGGTCCGTTGTCGGCATTCGGTCCCTGTGACTGGCCGCCTCCATTCCCTCCCTGTGGAGCAGCCTGGCCCGTCCCCGATCCGCCCATGCTCGTCTTTTCCAAAATAGGCGTCCCCTGGATCTTCGCCATCTCCTTCCCCGTCTGTTGAAACGCCGCAGCCGCGCCCGGCTGGCCGGCAAACATCTGCGCCTGCGCCGCACCCGCATTCGATGCGCTGCCCAGCATATTCATGTACGCAGACATGTCCACCCCCGACATCAGCGCCTGCCCAAAGCGGACATCGAAGTCCTGCGCGTCCTTCATCTCTTCGGGCTCATCCGGCGTGGTCCAGATCTCTGTGGTCACCGTGTAGGTCGCGCTCGTGCCCGGCTGGCTCGTATCCGTCACGATCGTCGTCAACGTCATAATCTGCTGCTTCGCGTTCAATCCATTCACCACTTGCTGAACGCCCGTATCGTTCACCTTCACCGAAAAGCTGAATTGCAGATTGCTCGGCGGCGCCTGCGTTGGCTGCGTCTGAGCCGCCGCAACCTGCGCCTGCGCTTGCTTGATCTTGTCCGGCATCTGGGCCATCATCTTGCGCATATCGGCGAAGGTGTCCACGCTGTATTGTTTCTTCGCCGTATCGATGTGGATGATCTCCTGTTTATCCAGGTCGTAGATCTCCGTCGATCCGGCCGTCACCACCGCCTTCTGGTTCCCGTGCACCATCGTCGTCGTGGTCGTGGGAGCGGTCAGGCTCTTCACCTGCTTTCCCATAAATGGGATGTTCTTCAGCGAATCCACCAGTTGGCCGCCCGTCATCTGCGTCGTCTCCTGGTAGCTCGAGTCCCCATAGCACGCCAGCGGGCCCAGCACCAAAGCCAGCGTGACCATTCCTTGCACACATCTGTTCATCGCCAGTCTCCTCCCAGCCTTCAGAAACGCACCGCAATCCCGCTGATGTCAAGGCCAAAGTTAGCCTTTAGATAATGATCGACAGGCCGGTTACCTTATTTCAAGCAAAATTCATGTTTCCAGAGTTTTGTCTGCGGAAAGCCCATGCCAACACGGCGTCTCAACCCGCGGCCTCGCCGGCTCCATGAGCACGGCTGTCCTGAGGGCCTCATGACCCCCAGGAACTTCGCCAGACCTGAAATACCGGCCGCTCGCGCCGTCGCTCAGAAACGCAGGCTAGATCTTGTGCAGGACTACCGACATGGTCGAGGGGGACGGGGCCGGGGTTACGTCCGTCTCGGTGATCGTCGTTCCGTCCTCACTCAGCGCAAACGTGTTCTCGCGCCGTACCTTCCCGTCGTCGCCTTTGTAAGTCACTTTTAGCGTATGGGCATCGGCAAGCTTTACTGACATCGATCCTCCGTCGGGAAACTTCGTATCGCTGCCATCGAGCTTGCAGGTGATCGGCTTGGGGCTGTCCGTCTCCTTGAAGTCCACCGTGTCGCCGTTGACCGCGATCGAGAGAACTCCGCTGTCGTCAGACGATGAGAATTTGATCTCTCGCCATTCGCCGGCCATACCCGGTCCGCCTGAAACCCGCTCCGAAATCGCCGTCACTGTGTACGGCTCTCCATCGGTTGGGTAGATTTCAGATTTGCTGGTTCGCATCTTGCCATCGTCGGAGATCGAAATCGTCGTTTTCCGCGCCGGCTTGCCGGCCTTGCTCGCAGCAATCGCATATCCATCGGCCGACTTGGTGCAGATCAATGTCATGCCGTCTGGCGTCTTCTGCTCCGTTCCGTCGCACACAACCTTTGGTTGCGCCTCGCCTCCGCGTGTAACCGTGAAACTGTCTCCGTCGGCAGCCACCGAAAAAGTTGCGCCACTATAGTTGAGCGAGGACGGGTCGAGTTTCCACGATCCGTTCCACGGATTCGATTGCGCTAAGCATGCCCGATTCATGGCAAGGAAACACATCACAGCGCAAACGCTTACACAGAGACGTTTCATCGTTGTTTCTCCTTCACGAGTGGTTCGAATATGAAGCCTTGAAATAGGAAAAGAACGTCAGGGAAGGATCGATCCTGCCTGAAAGGATGGTCTGGGAAGCTGGTTGATTATCATCTGCGGGTCCGGGCGTGTCAAGCAACTGCATATGATGATGGTTATGAACGTCGTAACTGGATCCCGGCGCCTGGCCCGAAGTCGGCCGCCTCAATCATTCGGTATCAGGGGGTAGCGGAGTTGCAGAGCTGCCGATGCGCGAATGCATGTCGGGCCATGGCGACGGCTTTCGCTTTTTCCGTCTCCATCGCCTCGCATGCCCAGGCCGGCAAGCCACACCCATCTTTCGAATTACTCACCCACCGCATGGATGTCGATGTGGACGGCGCTCCCAACGCCTATGGTCCGCCGGGCAAGCCGGCACTCGACATCCTCCTGGACGCGCATTACCTCAATCGCGCTGACCAGCCAATCGTCGGATATCTGGTTGACGAGCACGGCCGCCCGGTTCTGCAGGGCCCAAAAGATCCCTTTCCGGGCTACTACATCTCTCAGACAGCTTTTTCCGATCCTGAGAATCAAAATGAGCGCGATCCGCGCCGTTATGTCGACGCGCGCAAAATCAATTACGTCGTTCGCGGCAACAAGTCCCGGCGGCGCGGCGTAAAGGTCGGTGATTTCGTGTCTGTCTTTTCCAGGCGGACCCGCAGAAGCGCGTTTGCCATCGTCGGGGACACGGGCAATCCCACCGGCGACGAAGGATCGCTCCATTTATTGCAGGATCTCGGATACCAGTTTCAAGACGGCATCAGCGACGCGGTCGAAAAACCGGAGATCGTCATCCGGTTCTATCCCAACTCCAACCCGACGCATCGGTTTTTCTTTACTCAGGCGGAATTGAACGCAGCAGCTATCAAGCTCGGCCTCAGCCGCGATTTCTCCGCTGCTCCCGAAACGAGTCCCGAAACCCACCGATAAACCGCGCCCAGGGCCACCAGGTGTTCAGGCGGCCCTTCAGCGCTTCTTCTGTCCGTTGTCGGGCTGCTAGGGCAGCTCAATGATGCGGCCGGATTAGGCAGCCCAACTATGCAGCCGTCTGCTCTGTGCGGCGCACTCGGAACCGCTTCATCGTGATCGCCAGCGTCCGCTCAATCTTGCGCAGGTCGCCGCGCTCCGCCGGAATCGCAAACGTCGATGCCACGCCCTTCGCCGATGCCCGGCCAGTGCGCCCTACGCGGTGCACGAAATCCTCCGCCAGCTTGGGCATGTCGAAGTTGATTACGTGCGCCACATTGGCAACGTCGATGCCACGTGCCGCCACGTCGGTCGCCACCAGCACTCGGTGATGGCCTTCGGAGAAGCTCTTGAGCGCCTGGTTTCGCTGCGCCTGCGAACGGTCCCCGTGAATCTGCGTCGCCGACCAGCCCGATCGGCTCAGGCGGCGCGCCACGCGATCGGCGCCATGCTTGGTGCGCACAAACACCAGAAAGCTGCCCTGCTTCGGCGTCGAGCAGGTGTTCGAGCAGCTCCTGCTTCTTGTCGTGATCCACCTCAAAGGTGCGCAGCTCCACGTTTTCGGCGGGCTTCAGAACCGAGCCGATCTCGATCCGCACCGGATCCTTCAGATAATTGCGCGCTACATTTTTCACCGCGCCTTCCAGCGTGGCGCAGTAGCACAGCGTCTGCCGCACCTTGGGCAGCATGGCCGCAATGCGCGCAATCGCCGGCTGAAAGCCCATATCCAGCATCCGGTCCACTTCGTCCAGCACCAGCATCTTCACCTGGTCGAGCCGCACCAGCCGGCGCTTCAGATAGTCTTCCAGCCTTCCCGGAGTCGCCACAATCAGGCGCGCTCCGCGGCGGATCGCGTCCAGTTGCTGGCGCTCCGCCAAGCCGCCCACTACCACAGCCGCCGCCGGTTCATTGTTTGCGCGCAGTGCGCGAAACGCCATTTCCACCTGCATGGCCAGCTCGCGCGTCGGCAGCAAAATCAGCGCCTGCGCCCCGCGGCCTTCGGTCTTCGCCAGCATCTCCACCAGCGGAATCAGAAAGCTGAGCGTCTTGCCCGTCCCCGTCTGCGCGGTGGCCAGCACGTCGCGGCCCTCCAGAGCCGGCGGAATCGCCGCCGCCTGCACCGGCGTGGGAACTTCAAACTTGTTTGCGTTGAGCCGCGCCATCAGCGCAGCCGAAAGTGAAAACTGTGAGAATTCAGTTGTCAAAATATGTCTTTTCCTTCGGTTCCGGAGCCCCTGTTTCCCTTGGGCCTGCAAACGGAACCTGACTGGAAGCACGCGCGGATACACCCGCACACGCCTGAACTTAATTATGCGTAAGAGAGAACCAATTTCGTCCCTGGGACTGGCTGGCATGCACGTTCGGTGCTTGCCGGCCCGGAGCTGACCCACGCTGCTGTTTTACGCCTGCCGGCTCACTGCCGACCGGCTACCCGCTCCAAAAGTCGCCCGGTGCATCGCGCCTGTCCGCTCAGATTCTGAGAGAGACTAATGTTCGAGTCAATCAAGGCTCGAGCGCTCTGCCTGCTCGCCAACCGTCACACGGTTCCGAATCTAGTCGCCGAGAAGGAGACTGATGGGTACACGCTGTAGGGGCTTGGGGGAAATCTATGCCAGGTTGACCGGCCTGTTCAAGGCCAAATCGCCACTCGCTTCCAAATCACTGAGCGTAAACCCATTATACCGCAGATTGTGGAAATCGGCGGCGACCGGGTGCCGGGTGCCCCACATCTCGATTCTGAGATGTGGGATCGTAGGAACTTCTTTCACCGATGGATCACTGCCGAAAATGGGTGCCCCACATCTCGATTCTGAGATGTGGGATCGTAGGAACTTCTTTCACCGATGGATCACTGCCGAAAATGGGCGCCCCACATCTCGATTCTGAGATGTGGGATCGTAGGAACTTCTTTCACCGATGGATCACTGCCGAAAATGGGTGCCCCACATCTCGATTCTGAGATGTGGGATCGTAGGAACTTCTTTCACCGATGGATCACTGCCGAAAATGGGCGCCCCACATCTCGATTCTGAGATGTGGGATCGTAGGAACTTCTTTCACCGATGGATCACTGCCGAAAATGGGTGCCCCACATCTCGATTCTGAGATGTGGGATCGTACCGGTATCCCGCCCCAACCGAATCTAAAAAATCGGAGTGGGATTCTATCCTTGTCAAGCTTTGAGCCTCTCCATCACAGTCTCCGATTCCGTCCTAAGTCGTTGTTTTTCTGATCCATGTCCCCCGTTCCGTAGCACCTCTTTTCTTTGCAGGATATTTCCTCCATTTCGCTACACTTGTCTCAAAGAACAAAACAGGGCGTTCCCGAACGAACTGATGGCGCCTGCCACCAAAGTGAAGAGCGGTTACAGAGGGCACAGGGAAGTTGAACTCCCTGAAAATGACCCCGAATTTCGCGGCCTTCACTCGCCGCAGCGGCCGGAAAGACTCTTTCGGAGATGCACCAGAAAAATTCCTTCAAAGATGTACCAAGTGTCAGGGCACGAGTTTACTCGTGCCGAAAACCGCAAATTGAGTACGGCTTTAGCCGCTGTGGGGGATTTTCCTTCATACGGCGGCATTTTTCCGCGGCCTCTTCAGGTCCGGATTGAGCAGCTCAGAACTACGCACAAATGTTTTGCCAAGGAGCGCCGGTCAGTGCAAATCAGCCGCCATGGGAACGAATTGCACCATTTGCGTTGCAGACGCCTTGGGAGAGCGTCCGTAACCCATTTGACAACTAGAACCTGCAGGCAACCTCAATGTTTTGATGATGACGCAGGCGAGCCGTTCGTTAACTCAATGAAAAAACAACACTTACGCTCAGAATCCAAGCAGGTGGGGATAGGGCGGAAGGGGAAAGGCGCATCGGGATACGCACTGGGCCGACCACCGGCCACCATCGAGCGACTACTGACCACTGGCCACCGACCACGCCACCGCACCACCGACCACCGACCACTGACCACTGACCACTGACCACTTAATGCGGCCTTCCCGGCAGCACAAAGTGCTCCTCGCAGCGCGGCTCGTAGTTGTCGCCGGCCATGATGATCGGGCTCGCATAAGGAGCAGGCTTGCCGTCAACCAGCCGCTGCGGGTAAAGCGCCTTGGCGCCGCAACTGCAATAGGCAACCAGTTCGGTGACATTGCCGGCATAAGCGCGCACCAGCCAGGAGAGATCGAGCATCTCGCCGAACGGCATGCCCCGGAAATCGAGTTCGAGGCCCGAAACCATCACGTCGTAGCCGGAATCGAGGAGTCGTTTGGTGAACTGGAACAGATCGGCAACGAACTGACCTTCGTCGAGGGCGATGCACTCAATATGCTTGCCAATTCGTTTTTCCGTCGCCGCGATCACCGGCAGCACCGACCACGGATCGGAGTTAGGGAATTCCACCGCTTCCATCTTCCCGCAGCCGTTGCGGTTGCGGCTTTCCACCAATCCGGCCGCCGCCTTGGTGTCGGCGCTCGGCTTCAAAAGCATGACGTATTGCTTGGCGTATTCGCGGCGCGTCTCAATTCTCCGCAGCAACTCCGCGGTCTTGTTGCTCCGCATGGGCCCGACAATCATCTCCAATTTGCCAAGCACAGGTTGCTCCGTGGGTCGTGATTCGTGGCTCGTGTTTCGTGACCTTTAACTGCGAACCTGATTTGCTCTCAAAGCTCGCGCTTCTCATTGGCCCGTCCGCACGGATCACGAACCACGATCCACGAATCACGCCTTACGCCGTCGCTCGCTTCTGCTCCCTTTGCCCCAGGCGCACGCTCACCACCTTCGAAACGCCCGGCTCCTGCATGGTGACGCCGTAGATCATGTCGGCGGCCTGCATCATGCGCTTGGAGTGAGTGACGATCAGGAACTGCGTGTCGCGGCTGAGCGAGTGCAGAAGGTCGGCGAAGCGGCCCACGTTGGTTTCGTCCAGCGCCGCGTCCACCTCGTCCAGCACGCAGAAGGGGCTGGGCCGGAACTGGAAGATGCCCACCAGCAACGCCAGCGCGGTCAGCGCCTTTTCGCCGCCCGACAGCAGCAGCACGTTCTGCAGCTTTTTGCCCGGAGGCGACACCACGATATCGAGTCCGCTTCGGCCTGGTTCTCTTCGTCGCGTCAGCGCGCAGGAAGGCCTGGCCGCCCTGGAAGAGCCGCGCGAACACCTGCGCAAAGTTTTCGTTGATCTGGGCGAAGGCCTCGTCGAACTTGGTGCGCGAAATCTGGTCGATCTCCTTGATCGTTTCCTGCGTGTTCTCGATCGACTCGATCAGGTCCTTGCGCTGGGTTTCGAGGAATGCGTGGCGCTCCGCCGTCTCCTTGTATTCATCGAGCGCCATCATGTTCACCGGGCCCATCTGCTCCATGCGCTGGCGCAGCGCAGCGGCAGGTCTCTTCTTCGGCGGCGAGCTCGCTCGCCGCCAGATCCGCGCGATCTCCTCGTCGGCGCGCAGAACATGCGCCTCGACATTCACTTCGGCCAGGCAGCTCGCTTCAAGATGCTCCAGATCGGAGTGCAGCTTGGCCAGCTCGCTCGAGAGCGCCGCGCGGTCTTCGCGCAACTGGTCGAGCGCGGCGCGCGCCGGTCTTCAGCTCCGTTTCGAGCTCGGCCAGCTGCTTGCCGCAACGCCTGCGCCTGCTCGGCAATCGCCTGCACCAGAGCCAGCGCCTGCGCGCGTGCGTCCGTGAGTTCCTTCTGCGCGCCTCGCGAGCTCGGCGTTCTCGGCGATGCGCTGCTCGCGCTCCGCGTTCGCCGCTGCGCGCTGCTGCTCGATGATCTGCACGCGGCGCTCGAGATCGGCATGGAGCCGGTCGATGCGCTGGAAAGCTGGCCTCGGCGCCGCGCCGCCGCTCTTCCAGGCCGGCCAGCTCGGCGGTCATCTGTGCGGCTTCCTGCTGCAGCGTCTCGCGCTGCTGCCGCAGCACACCAAGCTGCGCCTGCTGGGCATCCAGGTCGGCTCTCGGCCTGCGCGTGCTCCGCCTCAAGCCGCGCAGTCTCCTCGCGCTTCTGCTGCGATGGCTTGCGCTTGGCTTCGCGCGCTTCCTTGTTGCGCGCGGCCTGCGCCGTCCACTCCTGCAGGCGCCGCTCGATCGCGCTGCGCCTCGGCCTCCATCTGCTTCAGCGCCGCGCCCAGGTTCGCGGCGTCGCGTCTCCGCCATGCGCCGCTCCTCGCCGCGCGCCTCCAGTTGCGCGCGTCAGCTCTTCGATGGCGCGAGTCAGTGCTGCAGCCTCGGCCTCCGCCTCGCGCAGCTATCCGCCTCCATCGTGGCCAAGCGGCCCTCGGTCTCGCGCAACTCGCGCTTCAGCGCCAGCGGCCCTTCGCTGGCCGGCTTGCCGCCCGTCACGGTGGAGTTGTGGAAGCACTCGCCCTCCGGCGTGAGGAAGATAGGCATGCAGTGTACCGGAGCGCCAGCCGCTGCGCCTCGATCGGCGTCCGTCGACCAGATAGCCATGGCGGAGCTTGGGCAGAATCGTTTCCAGCGAGCGCCCAAATCCATTCAGCACCTTGATCGCGTCCTTGCAGCGGCGTCACGCCCGGCTCGTTGACCGGCCTCGCCGGCTCGAACAACTCGCCCTGCGCATCGCGAGTGAATCAGGAACGTGGCGCGGCCGTCCGCCGGTCTTGAGCAGCCGCACGCCTTCTTCGGCAGCGCCCCAGCTCTCGACCACTACATAATTCAGTTCCTCGCGCAGGAACTCGTCGACCACGCCTTCGTGCTCGCCGCTCACCTCGAGGAAATCCGCCAGCGTGCCCACGGGCGCCACTGCCTTGGTCCCAGCGCGCCGGGCTTCAGCAGCCGCCGCACTGTGTCCGTGGAGTAGCTGTGGTTGCGGATCAGCGCCTTCAGGGAATCGCGCCGCCCGTCAGCAGCCGCCTGTTCGCTGCGCAGTTGGTTGGCGCGTGCGCGTTGCGCCTTCGTCTGCCCGCTCGGCTTGCAGATCCTCACGGAGCGCAGTCATCTCGCTCTTCGAGCCGCTTCAGCGCTTCGGCCGCCGATTCATAGCGCAGCGCGCGCCTCGCCGCTCTGCACGCCCAGGTTCTCCTGCTCGTTGCGCGCCTGGCCCATCTCCGCTTCGAGACGCTCGGCTTCGCGCTCCAGCGCTGCCAGGCTCTCTTCGCCTTGCGCCATGTAGTTGCGCGCGTTGCCGGCCAGCGTAAGCAGGTGCATGGCGTGGCGGCGTCCCGCTTCCATCTCCCGCTCCGCAGTGAAGACCTCTTCGGCCGCGGTACGCGCTTCATGCTGCCGCGCCTCCACTTTCTGGCGGAACGCGTTCGCTTCACCGGCGGCAGTCTCAAGGAAGGTGCGCTGTTGCGCGCGCTCCTCGGCGATGCCTGTCATCTGCAGTGCGTGTCTGCTCCAGCTCAGCGCGCGGCCGCGGCAATGCGCGTCTCCAGCTCGCTTACGCGCTCGGTGTTGCTGCGTTCGCGCGCCGTGGCCCGCTCCAGCTCGACGGCCGCTTCGCTGGCGCGATTCTGCGCTTCCTGGCCTTCGCGATCCAACTCGTAGCCGCGCTCGGTGAGCGCGTGCTGGCTGCGTCTCCTGCGCGCCGATCTCGGCGGCCGAACTGTTGATGCGCTCTGTGAGCGCGGCAATCTCTTGCTCCAGCCGCGCCTGGTCCGCATCCATCGTGGCCATGCGGCTGGCCAGCACTACGCGCAGGCGGCCGCGCAGCTCGTCGCGGACGGCAGCGAACCGCTCGGCCTTCGCCGCCTGCCGCTTCAAGCTGTTCATCTGCCGCGTGACTTCTTCAAAGATGTCGTCCACGCGGGCCAAGTTCTGTTTCGCACTCTCCAGCCGCAACTCCGCCAGCCGCTTCTTGTTCTTGAAGCGCGTAATGCCGGCGGCCTCTTCGATGATGGCGCGGCGCTCGTAGGGCTTGGAGCTAAGCAGCTGCCCAATGCGCTCCTGTCCGATGATGGCGTAGCTCTCTGGGCCCAGTCCGGTGCCCATGAAGATGTCCTGGATGTCGCGCAGCCGGCACAACTTTCCGTTCAGCAGATATTCGCTTTCGCCGGTGCGAAACAGTCGCCGCGTGATGACCACTTCGCCCTTTTGCGGCGTGCGATGGAACTTGCGGCGGCGGATTTTGAGCAGCACTCCTTGCGGCCCATGTGCCCCGTCCGACCCGCGGTCATCGATCGCACCGGTGGCTGATGGTTCAGTACCTTCAGTGGCTCCTCTTCTTCGAGTACTTGGCCAGGCTGTTCGTTGGAGACGATCTCCTCGGCTTCGGCCGCGCGCTGGCGGCGCACTTCGTCCTCGTCCCAATCCGCAGGCCCATCGTGGTCGACCACGACCTCAGGCTCCACCGGCACAGGTCCTTCGTAGGCCTCAGGGTCAATCATCGTCAGAGTGACCTCAGCCATGCCCAGCGGCTTGCGATCGCGCGTGCCGGCGAAGATGACGTCCTGCATGTGCGTGCCGCGCAGGGTCTTCGCGCTCTGCTCGCCCAGCACCCAGCTCACCCCGTCGAGAATGTTCGACTTGCCGCAACCGTTCGGCCCCACCACAACTGCAATGCCCGTACCCGCCACGGTCACCTCCGTGCGGTCGCAAAAGCTCTTAAAGCCGAGGATATGGATTTTCTTTAATTTCAGCATTTCTTCTCCGGGTTCGTGAGGCCGCTTACACCTATAACTCCCCGTTCCGCTGCAGCATGGCAAAAAGCCGCACGAACATGGGGATTTACTACTTCATTACAGACTTTACGGACCTGGATTCGCACGGTCAACGGCGATAAGAGGCGCCAATGTGGATAAGGGGGACGGAATTGGCACCTGTTAAATGATGTCGAACTTCTCTGCTGGTAGGCTAGTACTCTTGCGTTGGATATTCCACATATCCCAAGGGACACGCGTGAGTCATCATCTGCTCCGCGGCATTATTTTTTCTACGGCTTTTCGAATCACTCTCTCGATCGCCCTCAGTGCCTGTGGCCTTGGGAATCCCGGGCGGCTCGCCAGCCGAATCGTGCGTACCGAGCGCCACACAAGTGGCCTCAGCACGATCTCGCGGCGTCTGAATGAATCTGCGGCGAGGGTCGGAATCAGCGTTGCGCCATATCCGGCGGCGACAAGGTTCACCAAAGTCTCCAGCGTCGCGGCCTGCATTGAGCTCTGCAATCCGCTGCGCGTTAGCCCGCCTTTTGCGCCGCAGGCTGCTAGCGCATGATTCGCCAGACAATGACCGTCAGCCAACACCAGGAGCTCAGCGGCAAGCGCCTCTTCGTCCACGTTCTTCTCTCCCGCCAGTTTGTGATGCGTCGGCAACGCCGCCAGCAAGGGCTCGTCGAAGAGCGCAATTTCGGTGATTTCGGGGGCGTCGGGCGGCGTGGCCAGCAGTGCCGCATCGAGCCGATGATTTCGCAGGCCGTCAATCAGCGCCCGCGTCTGGTCTTCCCACAGTTCAATCGTCAAGCCCGGGTAGGCCTGCTTCAGTGGCTTAAGAATAAGCGGCATCAGGTAGGGTGCCAGAGTGGGAATCGCACCCAGCTTCAGCGGACCCACGAGTGGATCGCGAGCCGCACGCGCCACGGCCTCCATTTGTGTGGTTTCAGCCAGCGCCTGTTGTGCGTGCGCAAGAATCTGCCTGCCCACCGGCGTAATGTCCACTCGCTTGTTGGTCCGCTCAAGCAGCGTCACGCCCAGTTCGCTCTCGAGCTTTTTGATCTGGCTTGAGAGCGTCGGCTGGCTCACGTTGCATAAATCGGCCGCTCGCCCAAAATGCCGTTGTTCGGCGACAGCCACAAGATAGCGAAGTTCCTGCAGGTTCATGTGCGCTCAGGACAAATTGCTCAACCCTATTATAGAGTGGGCCAATCATCATTGTAATAACAATTCATTTTACTTATCGACTCAGCGAGACTATGTTTGTGAGCGGGGCGGTCGACGATGATCGCCCGGGTGCGGGCGATTTAACATTTAGAAGTTCGAACAAAGTAGGGCGCCGCAGGCAGCCCGGCGCCAGAATTCAAGCGACATTAACACATATCTCAAGGAGACTTGCCTATGTCTGAACGCGAGACAAAGAACCCCGGACCCCCCATAGTCGACGATCAGAATGCGATGACGGGCGATGCGAAATGCCCGTTCACGAACAGCGCGCTTAAACACACGCTGGCCGGAACCCCGTCGAACGCGGGCTGGTGGCCCAATCAGCTGAACCTGAAGATCCTGCACGAGCGCTCACCCCTCTCGAATCCCATGGGCGAGGAGTTCAGTTACGCACAGGAGTTCAAGACCCTCGACATTGACGCCGTGATCAAGGACCTGCGTGCCGTGATGACCGACTCGCAGCAATGGTGGCCCGCGGACTTCGGTCACTATGGGCCATTCTTTATCCGTATGGCATGGCATAGCGCAGGCACATATCGCATCGCCGACGGACGCGGCGGTGCGGGCGCCGGAGCGCAGCGATTTGCTCCCCTGAACAGTTGGCCCGACAACGTGAGCCTCGACAAGGCGCGCCGCCTGATCTGGCCGATCAAGCAGAAGTACGGCCGCAAACTCTCCTGGGCCGATCTCATTATTCTGGCCGGCAACGTTGCGCTCGAGTCGATGGGATTTAAGACTTTCGGCTTCGGTGGCGGCCGCGAGGATATCTGGGAGCCGGAGGAAAGCACGTACTGGGGGCCGGAAACCAAGTGGCTGGGAGATGAGCGCTACAAGGGCGACCGTCAGCTTGAAAATCCTCTCGGCGCTGTTCAAATGGGCCTCATCTATGTCAATCCGGAAGGGCCCAACGGCAAACCCGATCCAGTGGCTGCGGCACGGGATATTCGAGAGACTTTCGCGCGCATGGCCATGAACGATGAGGAAACAGTTGCGCTCATCGCCGGTGGACACACTTTCGGCAAAACGCACGGCGCCGCCGATCCGGTGAAGTATGTCGGTCGCGAACCCGAGGGAGCCGGTATCGAAGAGCAGGGGCTGGGATGGAAGAGCAGCTTTGGCAAAGGCCACGGCGGGGATACCATCAGCAGCGGCCTGGAAGTTACCTGGACCACAACGCCAACCAAGTGGAGCAACAACTTTTTCGACAACCTGTTCGGCTACGAATGGGAATTGACCAAGAGTCCGGCCGGTGCGCACCAGTGGAAGCCCAAGGGTGACGCTGGCGCGGGCAGTGTTCCCGACGCACACGATTCCTCCAAGAGCCACCAGCCCACGATGCTCACCACCGACCTTTCGCTGCGGTTTGATCCGATCTATGAGAAGATTTCTCGACGGTACCTCAATCATCCGCAGGAGTTCGCAGATGCCTTCTCCCGTGCTTGGTTCAAGCTGACGCACCGAGACATGGGACCGCGCTCCCGCTACCTTGGCAAACTCGTGCCTAAAGAAGAACTGATATGGCAGGATCCGGTTCCCGCCGTCAATCACCCGCTGATCGATGAGAAGGATGCGGAAGCGCTGAAGGCGAAGATTCTCGCATCCGGCCTGTCCACTTCCCAACTGGTCAGCACAGCGTGGGCCTCAGCTGCAACCTTCCGCGGCAGCGACAAGCGTGGCGGGGCCAATGGCGCGCGCATTCGTCTCGCGCCGCAGAAGGACTGGGAGGTCAACCAGCCGGCCGAACTCCAAAAGGTGCTTACCAGGCTTGAAGGCATTCAGAAAGAGTTCAATACTTCGCAGTCCAGTGGCAAGAAAGTCTCGCTCGCCGACTTGATTGTGCTCGCGGGCGATGCGGCCGTTGAGTCAGCCGCGAAGATGGCTGGGCACACCGTGAAGATTCCCTTCTTACCCGGCCGCACAGACGCCTCGCAAGCGCAGACCGATGTGGATTCGTTTGCGGTGCTCGAGCCGACTTCAGACGGTTTCCGCAACTACCTGAGGAAGGAAGACGAGGCGATAGCGGCTGAGCTGCTCGTCGATCGGGCAAACCTGCTCACGCTTACCGCTCCCGAGATGACTGTCCTGATCGGTGGCATGCGCGGATTGAATGCAAATTTTGGGCACACAGAACACGGTATTTTTACTAAGCGGCCCGGCGCATTGACCAATGATTTCTTCGTCAACCTCCTCGATATGAACACGAAGTGGCAGAGGTCAGCTGCCTCTGATGCCGTTTTAGAAGGGCACGATCGCGAGACCGGCACGCTCAAGTGGAGGGGCACCGTGGTCGATCTTGTCTTCGGGTCAAACTCCCAGCTACGAGCGCTCGCGGAGTTCTATGCGTGCGCCGATTCTGAGCTGGCGTTCGTGCGCGACTTCGTAGCGGCCTGGAGCAAGGTGATGAACCTTGATCGCTTCGATCTCGCCGTAGCCCGTCAGCCCGTTGGAGAACTGGTCGCCGGCGACTAACCCACGAAGGTTCCCCTGGAACTGCGTGCAAGGAGCGAAGGCCTATCCACTTAGGATAGGCCTTTGCTTTTCGACCCGTCACCCGTTCGTCAGCGGATGGAATCACACAAGTGTCCAAGTGATAAAATCAGTCAGTGCCGGGTCCTACGCGACGTAATCCCGCCAACCCCGCCAGGTCCGGAAGGAAGCAACGGTAACGGGCTAATGCGTGTGCAGTAGGTCACCCGGTACTTTTTTGACGCTTTCCTCGATTTCTCATGTTGTTAACGCGGCCTTCCGGCCTCCCCACCCGGCGCGTGTGCCGCAAGGAGAAACGCATTGAGCCTTACCGTTCGACCCATCGTGGGCCGGCGCGCAAAAATTACAGCGCTCGGAACCTACGTCCCTCCCGGCGTGATTACCAATAAAGACCTTGAAAAGATGGTGGATACCACCGATGAGTGGATTATGGAGCGCGTTGGCATCCGCGAGCGCCACGTTTTGGCCAAGGGGCTCGGACTGAGCGACATATGCACTGAGGCCGCAAAGAAATGTCTTGCCGCACGAGGCATCAAGCCGAGCGATGTGGAGGTCATCCTCGTCGGTACTGTGACGCCCGACATGATGTATCCCTCAACTGCATGCCTCGTGCAAAACAAAATCGGAGCCATCGGCGCATGGGGCTTTGACGTTTCCGGCGGTTGCTCCGGATTCACTTATGCGCTTCAGGCAGGCGTGAAGATGGTCGAGAGCGGAGCGCACAGCAAGGTCCTGGTTTGCGGCGCTGACGCGAACACGCGCATGACTGACTACACCGACCGCACCACGTGCGTTCTGTTTGGCGACGGTGGCGGCGCCGTGCTCGTTGAGGCCGCAGAAGAAGGCGAGATCGGCTTCATCGACTACCTCAACGAAATCGACGGGTCGGGCGGCGTCAGCTTGAACATGCCGGGTGGCGGAAGCCTGAACCCGTCCACTCACGAAACAGTTGACAAGAAAATGCACTACATCCATCAGGACGGCGCGGCCGTCTATAAGTTTGCGGTGCGCAAAATGGTCGAAGCCTCAACTAAACTGCTTGAACGCAACGGCATCACTGGTGCTGATCTGGGCTGCTTTATTCCCCACCAGGCCAACAAGCGAATCATTACGGCTACTGCGGACCGGCTGGGAATGAATCCGGATCGCGTGGTGATCAATATCGAAAAGTATGGCAACACCTCGTCCGGAACCATTCCCCTGGCAATGGAGACGGCCATCGAAGAGGGCAAGCTGAAGAAGGGCGACCTTGTGCTGCTTGCGGCGGTGGGCGCGGGGTTCACCGTCGGCACCGTGCTCCTCCGCTGGGAAATTTAAGACCTGAAATGCAGCCTTTAAGCCTTCGAAACCGGCGCACCGTCGCAGTATCTCGGCACGGAACCAAACTGGACAGTGTTCGCCACAAACCGCCCCAAACATGCTGCTTTAGGTATGGAAACTAAAAAGCTTGTAGCTAGAGGCTAGAAGCCGGGAGCTTGTCCGGCATATACTGTGCTCCACAAACGCCTGATTCCGGCGTCGAATGAGCGAAACCGATCGGAGGGCGACCATGGATGTGGCATTGACAGCCAGAAACGGCAAGATTTCCAGGATGCTGCGCACGCAGGCCGAGGAAGGCATGGAACGGATCGGACGGGTTCTGGGCCGCACGGCGCGCGCCAGTGTAACTTTTAGCGCTCAGAGGCATGTGCACATTGTCGAACTTACCGTGCAGGCTCGAACGCAGAAGATTGCGGCCACGGGCAAAGCCGACACGCCAGTTGCGGCGCTCCGCGAGGCCATGGCGCACGCCGAGCACCAGGCCCACCGTTACCGTGATCGCCGTCTTGTGAATAAGCGTCTGCCCAAAGTCGACAAAGTGCTTACGGCTCCACCAGTCACGCGGCCAAAAGCGCGCGTCGATCCGAGTGGCGATCCCGAAGGCGGGTCATCGTCGCGGCTTGCCGGCAAGGCGCGAGCGTCCATAGCGGTCCACTCTTTTCCTGCGAGGGCAACGGTCGTGGAGCCTCATATCATCAGGAACGGTGAGGCGATCGCGCTCGGGCCGATGACCATTGAGGAAGCTGTAAAGGACGCCGAGTTTCGCGACCGCGATCTGCTGATCTTCCGCACTGCGCTGGGGGAGACGTTTGTGCTACATCGCCGGCGCGACGGCCAAATGGAGCTGGTTGAGATCCCATAGAAAGCGCGAAGCGGGGGGCGCATACTCTCGTTGCCCGTGCTGCCAAGGTTCCTCGGGCCCTGGCAAGGCCTCGTGCCGACTGCAATTTGGCATTGGCATTGGCATTTCCGGTCGTTCCCGTGTGATATAGCGTACGCCGCCAGCCGCGGACCAGCGCCCGTTCGGACTTTGGTAGCACCGGCTGACCGATTTTGGGTATGGTTGGAGAGTCCGGCGACCCATACGATTTGATCAGTGGCAAGGGCCCCAGCGAGGGCTGGGTTCTGGCTGAGACAGAGGCTCTCGCGAGCGCAAGTTGCGGCGGTTCCCGGGAGGCCATGGGATTGAATCTTCACGAATATCCGAGCCCCGATGCGACGAAGGAGGTTCTCGACGGCCTTCCGGTTCTGGTTTTTATTGAACGCGAGGGGAAAATCGTTTTTGCCAATTCTGAGGCACGCCAGACCCTCGGGTTTGCCGAGGGTGAATGGATTCACCGCCCAGTTGAGGACGTTTTGTGGGGACTTTTCCCCGGCACGGCGGAGCCGCAGACACTTTTGACTGGCACAAAGCATGGCAGCCCATTTCATGCCACGATGCCTACCATGGATGGCCGCCTCATTTCCGTTGAAGGCACATACAGCATCTTGAATCCGGAGCTGCGAGAGGCTGTGATCGTGGCTCATCCCACTGAACGGGAACGTGCGCCGAAGTCACGGTTGATGGAGGACGTTCTGGCCAGCCTTCCTGAAGCCGTCGCCATCGAGCACCAAAGTCATGTGTTGTACACCAATCCTGCGTTCACACGCATGTTTGGATACACGGCTGAAGAGGCCAGTGGCGGCAGCCTGCGGGAGTTGATCGTTCCGGAGACGCGATTTATCGAGAACGCTGCAATTCTAAAGGCAGTCGAAGATCGCGGTTCCTCAACTATGGAAACGGTGCGCTTAAATAAGGCGGGCGAAATGGTCGACGTGAGCCTGCAGGTTGCTCCGCTGCTTGTGAACGGCGGCAAAGTAGGCTACGTTTTCACGTTCCGCGACATCGGCGAGCACAGGGAAACTGAAGAAAAGCTGCAACACGACGCCATGCACGACGTACTGACCGGCCTGCCCAACCGGGCGCTTTTTCTCGACCGAATCAGTCTGACGCTCAGCCGGCGCCTGCGAAATCCCGAGTATCGTTGCGGCGTACTCTACCTTGACCTTGACCGCTTTAAGGAAGTCAACGATAGTCTCGGCCATGCCGCGGGCGATGTGCTGCTCACGGCTGTGGCTGGGCGTCTGCTCGCGACGTTGCGACCGCAGGATTCAGCCGCGCGCCTGGGCGGGGACGAGTTTGCCGTTCTCGTGGAGAACATTCTCACAACATACGATCTCAAAATCGTGGCCAGTCGCATCTTGCAGGAATTGGAGGGGCCGTTTGACGTCTTCGGGAACAGGGTCCATGTTGGCGTGAGCATCGGCGCGGCAATGGCCGGGCTTGAACACACATCGTCGAACTTGCTTCTTCGCGACGCCGATGTGGCGATGTACAGCGCCAAGCAGGCCGGCGGAAGCCGATTCGAGATATTCGACAAGCATCTCGAGGTCTCCGTGACCAGCCAGCAGGAGCGAGAGCGCGAACTGCGATCCGCGGTGGAGAAGCGCCAGTTCGCCTTCGAGTATGAGCCCATCTACCGGCTCGCCGACGGCAAGCTGGAGGGGTTCGAGTCCTTCTTGCGTCTGCGCCGCGCAGACGGGACGATGGAAAGCTTACAAGAGCTTTTCGCTGTCGCCGAAGACGCTGGACTTTCCATCTTTCTTGGGCGCGAAACCCTCGACGTCGTTTGCGCGCAGTTGCGCGAATGGTGCGATCACCTGCCACAACAGGAACTTACCGTGAGCATCAACCTCACGCACCGGCAGTTCTACCACCCCGACTTGATTCCGCATTTGATGAAGGCCCTTGCTGCCAGCGGCGCTGACCCCGCGCGGCTCTTGTTTGAGGCGCCAGAAAGCGCGTTCAATGAGAACCCCGATGCGGCGGTAGCTATACTGCAACGCCTGGCGGACTGGCAGATACGTGTTGCCGTTGACGACTTCGGAAGCAATCTCGCTCCATTGAACTATCTCGTTCACCTGCCCATCGGAATGGTCAAGCTCGTTCCCAGGCTGACAGCAGCCGCCGTTTCGCCGGGGCGGCAGCAGGCTGTGCTCGAGTCTCTCGTTCGTTTGGGTAACACGCTTGGCGTGCAGATTGTCGCTCAGGGAATCCAGACACAGGAACAACTTGAGTCGCTTGTTCACATGGGCTGCGCGTTGGGTCAAGGCCCATTGTTTTCGCCTCCTCTCGATCCGGATCGTGCGCTTGATCTCGTGGACTCGGGTCATTGGTCGCTTGCGCCGGGCTCTTGATCCCCAAGCCGGCCGGTGTAGCATGAAACCCATGAAACCCCGAAAGCCCGCGAGGAAAGCTAGCAAAATGTCAGCAAGTAGGCGCAAACGAGTGTCCAGTGCCTGGGTACCCAAGGAGCTTGTCATTTTGACCGGAATCTCTGGTGCGGGCAAGGCTTCGGCACTCAAAGCTTTCGAGGATCTGGGCTATCACTGTGTAGACAATCTTCCGCTCGAATTGCTCCCGGGTTTTGCCGCGCTGGTCACTTCTTCGGCAGAAGTCGAAAGAGCAGCCATTGTGGTTGACGTTCGCGAAGGCGCGACCCTGGACCGGCTTCCCGAGATCTTGAAGAGCATTAGGAAGCAACTGCGCACGCGCGTGGTTTTTCTCGACGCGCAGGATTCAGTTCTCGTCCGAAGATTTTCGGAGACACGACGTCCGCATCCGCTTGGCAGGTCAGAGACAGTATGGCGCTCCCTTGTGGAAGAGCGGCAACTGCTCGATCCCATTCGCAATGTTGCCGATACGCTCATCGATACCTCCAACTTCAATGTGCACGAGCTACGCGCAGATATTCTGGCCCGCTTTGGCCGCGAAAAAGAATCCAAGCGCCTGTTGGTCTCCTGCCTCAGTTTTGGGTTTAAGAATGGCGTTCCGCTGGATGCGGATATGGTTTTCGATGTGCGCTTTCTACCCAACCCGCACTTTGTGCCGGAATTCCGCAAGAAGACCGGGCTTAACCCCAAAGTCGCTGCATTTGTGCGCGGATTCCCGCAGACAGGCGAGTTCCTCGATCGCGTAACCAATCTAATGCTCTATCTGCTCCCTCATTATGTCGAGGAAGGCAAGAGCTATCTGACTGTGGCTTTCGGTTGCACCGGTGGCCAGCACCGCAGCGTAATGATGGCGGAAGAAATCGCCCGGCGGATCCGCAAGACCGGGTATCAGGTGAAGGCATTGCACCGGGATATCGTGCGCTAAGCGTGAAACCGACTCCGGCAAGTTAATGAGCTGGCAGGCCATCAATCCATCGCGAAAGCGCATCCGCATATAGCCTGCCAGTGTTCCCCGAGCCATTTAGCCAAACGAGCATTTTGTGAGCCTTGACCATCCGGAAGGCTTCGGGTTCCTCGCGCGAACCGACGCCTCCCTGTAGCGGCGTGGTTCGCGCGAACCATAGCAACGGAATGTGAAGAGCTGCGGCCGGCGCATTCAGATCGTAGCGATCGCGAACCAGGAAGTGCGCAGGGACCATGCGGGCCCGGGCATCATTCAAGACCGCATCCGCGGGGTTTTTCAAGGGGGAATCCACGACAACCCCAGCCAACTCCTGGTGTTTCGCAGCCACATCGAGGGCAAGATTGGCTCCCAGCTCCGAACCATCCAGCACAATCGTGGCGGGATCGATGTGGCGGGTCTGGGTCAGGTATTGGAGCGCCCAGTTGGCATCCTGGCGCCAGTGTTCCTCGCTGGGTCGGGCGAAGTGGCTTTGACCATAGCCGCGATAGTCGAACGCAAAGACGTTGAACCCCGAGCCGTAGAGTCGATTGAGCGCGTCAACAGTATCGCCGAGGTTGCCATTAGCGCTATGCAGATAAATCGCAGTGTAGCGGGCTTTCGGGCGCGCAATCCACCATCCGCGAAGCTGCGCTGCGCCCGAGGCGGACACATCGAAATCGACGGATTCGTAAGAGAGCCCCACAGCTGCGGGCGTGCGCGTAACTGCGGCTGCCGGATGGTATAACAACTGCCAGCTCCCTTGCCAGAAGAGGAGGCAGAGAGCGCCCCAAGCGCACAGTGCAGCGACCGCGATGGACGTCGCAACCGCGGTGAGTAGCCAACGGACCGAGACCTGCGGCGGAGCCGGCCCAAGCCTTGCGCTTCTGCCGCTGCTGACCCCCTCAGTGCCCGATGCAGACCCGCGCGCGACGATCTGAAGCCGTGTTTTCCTGTTTGACATGATGCCCGTTTACCGAGGTCCCGCTCCAATACGCGGAACCGATTCCATGCTAAATGTACCGGCCTGCGAACCTCGCCCCGGTGGTTAGGTGTATAGTTTTTCTTGGCTTCCGGAATCGTTTACGGAAAAGAGTGGAATCGTTTACGAAGAGGGGATTGAGATGGGATCTGGGAACGGCCAAGTGAGAAAACCAGGGGAAAAGGAAGTACTTCTGGTAACGAGTGGCGATCTTCGCCAGTCGGCCAATCGGGTCTGTTGGCCCGCGCAACGCGACATGGAAGAGAAGCTCACAGCGGCATTTTCGCAAAAAGGCTACAAGCTGATTCGAGCCCATGCTTACAACGAGAAGGAGAAGCACGGCTTCATCTCCTCGCAGCGCGAGGGCATGGATGTCTTTATGAAAATTCATCCCGAGGCTCGGCTCGTCTTTGCCACCGCTGCGTGGCAGTACAGCCATCATGTTCTCCCGGGACTGCGCAGCCACCGAGGGCCAATCCTCACTGCGGCCAATTGGTCAGGTCAATGGCCCGGCTTAGTCGGCCTACTTAATCTGAACGGCTCGCTCATCAAGGCCGGCAAGCCTTTTTCGTCGATTTGGAGTAAAGATTTTACGGACCCCTATTTTCAGAAGGCGCTGGACGAGTGGCTTCAAACGGGTAGGATCACCCACGATCTTTCTCACGTCCGTGCGCTCGACGTGAGCAAGTTGCCTACAGAGAGCGCACAGTTGGGCGCGCAGCTTGCGGCAGATTTGAAATTTCGCAAGGCCATCATGGGAATCTTCGATGAAGGCTGCATGGGTATGTACAACGCCATCATCGACGACGAACTGCTCAATCCTGCGGGAGTGTTCAAGGAACGGCTGAGCCAATCGGCACTTGTTGCCAGGATGCGAACGGTGAGTGACGCCGAGGCGCAGGCTGTTTATCAGTGGCTTGTAGCCAAGGGTGTCAAATTTGATTTCGGGAAAGATCCTACCACCGAGCTCACGCTCGACCAGGTGCTCGACCAGTGCAAGATGTATATCGCCGCCGTTCGCATAGCGAAGGAGTTTGGTTGCGACGCTGTTGGCATCCAGTACCAGCAGGGACTGAAAGACTTGGCGCCTGCCTCTGATCTGGCTGAGGGGATGCTGAACAACTCGGATCGCCCACCGGTCTATGCCGAGGGCACAAAAGAAGAACTCTACGCTGGAGGACCGCTTGTTCACTTCAATGAAGTGGACGAATGCGCTGGCGTCGATGCGCTGATCACCAACAAATGCTGGAAGGCTCTCGGGCTTGACCCTTCAACGACGCTGCACGACGTGCGGTGGGGAGAGCATTACAAGGGCGATGGTCTCGACCTGTTCGTATGGCTGCTGCAAATCTCAGGCGCTGCGCCTGCCAATCACTTTACCGGCGGCTATGCAGGCGCCAGCTCCGAGCGCCAACCCGCCATGTACTTTCCGCTGGGCGGAGGGTCGCTGAAGGGAATAGGTAAACCTGGCGAGATCGTCTGGAGCCGTGTCTTTGTAGAAGGTGGCGCGCTGCACGCTGATCTCGGACGAGGCACCGTGGTCAGCCTTCCTGCATCTGAAACAGATCGCCGTTGGCGCGAAACCACGGTGCAATGGCCGATCGTTCACACGGTGTTGCACGGCGTCAGCCAGAATCAGATGATGGCCAGGCACCGAGCTAACCACGTGAATGTTGCTTACGCGCCGACTGCCGAAATCGCAGACAAGGCACTTGCAACCAAGGCGGCCACGTTGGCGGAACTCGGCGTAGAGGTCCATCTGTGCGGGGTGACGCAGTAAAGCCAGTAGCCAAAGGCAACAAGCTAAAGGCAACGGCTATGATTTGATTTTACGACTGCACTTGTTCCACGGCCATCTCTTTCGCAGCCGGGATAATGCCCATCTCCTCGTAAATCGGCCGCACCACGCGCCGTAGCGCAGGCAGCCGCGTAAAGAACCACGCCGCGCCAAGCACGACCACCACGCCGTTTATCATCACCGTCCATTGCGCTCCAGTCAGCGTCATTCCCGTCATAATCCAGATCGGCGTTGCCGGAATTGCATGTGCCATCGCTCCGGCGAGCAGGCTACCGAAAGGCGCCATTCCTACAAAGGCCATGGTGTAGTAGCTCATCACGCGGCCGCGTTTGTCCTCACTCACCAGTGTCTGGATGATGGTATTGCTCGACGCCATTCCCTGCATCATCCCCATTCCCGCCACTAGAACCATAAGTGTTGAGAGCCAGAAGACATGCGACAGCCCAAAGCCAATCAGTCCGAATCCGAACACTGCCGCGGCCAGCGGGATCATGCGAATCAGTCCGCGCACGTTCCTTCGCGCCGCCAGCGAGAGAGCGGAGATGAGCGCGCCCACGCCCATCGCGCCCATCAGGAATCCGAGGGTATGCGGTCCTCCGTGCAGCACCCCCGCCGCGAAGATCGGCATGAGCACCACAAACGGCATGCCCATCAGACTCACCACGGCAAACAGAGTGAGAATGGTGCGGATGGGCAGAAAGCTGGAGACATAGCTCCAACCTTCTTTCAGTTCTGTCAACGTCGAAGCCGCCGCCCGTCTCACGGAGGGAGCATGCAGTTGCATCATCAGCAAAGACGCAATCACCGCCAAGTAACTGATACCGTCGATCAGAAAGCACCAGCCCTCATTTGAAGCGGCGATCACGAGTCCGGCCAGCGACGGGCCGATCAGCCGCGCCAGATTCACCATCGATGAATTGATGGCGATGGCGTTTCCCAGGTCGGCGCGGTCTTCTACCATCTGCACCATGAAGGCCTGGCGTCCGGGCATATCGAACGCGTTGATAATCCCTTGCATCATGGCCAGCGCCAAAATAAGGTGCACGGTGATGTGGCCTGTGAGCGTCAGGGCGGCCAGGGTCAGAGACTGCACCATGGCCAGCGACTGCGTCCACACAAGTACCTGCCTGCGATTGAGCCGGTCAACCCAAACGCCGGCGAAAGGCGCAAAAAGAAACGTGGGAATCTGCCCGGCAAAGCTCACCGTGCCTAGCAGCAACGCCGAATGCGTGAGCCGGTAAACCAGCCATGCCGTGGCGATGCGCGTCATCCAGGTGCCGATCAGCGAGATGCTCTGTCCGCCGAAAAACAGCCTGAAGTTGCGATGCCGCAGCGCGCGCCACGCGTGCGATATACCTGGCGCTGCGTATGTGTTCACTTCTCTGCTGCTCTCGTTTGAAGCCATCTCAGTCCATCTTCCTTTGCTCATCCCTTTCTTGTACAGTTGATGCAGATATACGCCCTCCCATCGACCGTGGATCTTAACTCGAATACGCTGGCGGAACTGCTCCAATCGACCTTCGGCTTCACAACATTTCGTCGCGGGCAAGAGCCCGTATGCCGAGCTGCCATCGCAGGCCGCGATCTTCTGCTCGTGATGCCAACAGGGGCAGGGAAGTCGCTTTGCTACCAGTTGCCGGCCGTCGCACGCGGCGGAGCCGCGCTGGTCATTTCCCCACTCATCTCTCTCATGGACGATCAATCGGCCAAGCTTTCTGCTCTTGGCCTGCGTGTTGCGCGCATTCATTCAGGCTTAGATCGGATGGGTGCAAGAAAGGCGTGCGCAGATTACCTCAGCGGGGCGCTCCAGTTTCTCTTCATCGCTCCCGAACGCTTGCGTGTGCCGGGCTTCCCTGAGATGCTCGCGAAGCGAAAACTTGCGCTCATTGCCATTGACGAAGCGCACTGCATTTCGCAATGGGGCCACGATTTCCGTCCCGATTACCGGATGCTGGGCCAGTATCTGCCGGCATTGCGCGGCGCGCCGGATCCGGCGCCCGTTCTCGCGCTCACGGCCACAGCAACACCTGTTGTGCAGAAGGACATCGTCGCGCAACTGGGGATGGCCGATCCGCTTGCGTTTATTCACGGATTCCGACGTGAGAATCTTGGCATCGAAGTTGTCGAGGTCCCGTTGCCGGAACGCGCGCCAGCGACATTCAAGCTCCTCTCCGATCCTGCGCGCCGCCCAGCCATTGTTTACGCAGTCTCTCGCAAGCAGGCAGAGTCGCTCGCATGGGATCTTTCACGCTCGATGCCGACTGCGGCGTATCACGCCGGTCTTGACGCTGCGACGCGCGAACGTGTGCAGAACGCTTTCCAATCCGGAGAACTTGAAGTAGTGGTGGCAACCATAGCCTTCGGCATGGGCATCGACAAGCCAAACATTCGTAGTGTTGTTCATGCCGGACTGCCTGGATCTCTCGAAGGCTATTACCAGGAAATCGGCCGTGCGGGACGCGATGGTGAGCCAAGCCGGACCTTTCTTATGCACTCCTACGCCGACCAGCGCACGCACGATTTTTTCCTCAGTCGCGACTATCCTCCAGTCGAGCACCTCAACCGGGTTTTCGAATCGCTGAAAGCGCGGCCGCAGTTGGTGGAAGAATTGCGCGCGAAGTCGAAGCTTGATGAGGAGGCATTCCACAAGGCGCTTGAAAAGCTGGAGACCCATCAGGGCGCACGCGTGGATTTCGAAGGTTCCGTTACGCTGGGAAGGTCCAACTGGAAGAGCACTTACTCGATCCAGATGCAAGTTCGCGCCGAGCAATTGGACAAGGTTGTGCGTTTCACTGAGTCGTGCCAGTGTCGTATGTCTGCGCTGGTGCGGCATTTTGGCGATTCGGAAGATGCCATTCAGCCGTGCGGAAAATGCGACGTTTGCGGCCCTGCGGGAGCAGTGCTGCGCCAGTTCAGACGTGCGACCGCAACCGAGTACCGGATTGCGCAGCAGATTACAGATGAATTACGTGCCGTCGACTACCGTGCGACCGGCACGCTGCAAAAGAGCCTTGACCTTGTCGGCAGAATGAGCCGCAAGGAATTCGATGCTCTCCTGGCTGCAATGGTCCAAGCAGACCTCATCGCGATCGAAGAGAATGAGTTCGAAAAGAATGGCGAGGTCATTCGCTTTCGCAAAGCACGTTTGACATCGAAGGGGCGTGATCTGCACACAGGCGCGTCCCTTACCCTCATGGTTGGCGATGGCATTGTTGAAGAGTTCCGGCCGCTGCCTGCGGCGGCAACTCGCGCTCGGCGGCAGCGCCTTCTCGGGAATCAACCTGCGACAAAGGCGCAATCGAATGTGCCGCCGGCTGCTGCAACGCCTGAAACGGAAAACCTCGCGGCGCGTTTACGCCAATGGCGAATTACTGAAGCGAAACGCCTTGGCGTTCCAACATATGTTGTTTTGCACAATCACACGCTTAACGCAGTCGCCTTGGCACGGCCCGCAACTTCAGCGCAACTGGTTGCGATCGATGGCATCGGCCCAGCGAAGGTAGAAAAGTTTGGTGCGGCCATTCTTGATTTATGCGCAGCAAAATCGGGGCCTGTACCTACTCCATAATTGCGTGATCGTTCTTGATGTTTACCCCGCTCCATGCCTTTTGCGCAGTCCACGGCTCGACCGGCGCGATCCAGAACTCATCCTTTGCCGCCAGGCCCATGGGCAGCCACGCCGCTGAGCAAAGATAAAGGCTTCCGGTCGAGATGTAGCCTTCACCAATTGCCGGCTGGTGTCCCGCAAACCCGATCGTCAGCCATCCTTTGCTGTCGAAGGTTCCCTCGGCGTTGATCATGCGCGTCATCACCGCTGTCATTGCCGAGCGGACCTGTGCCGGATGCATGCCCTCTGGCAGCTCGCGCCGCAAAGCCATTTCCGCCAGGTGCTGGAGCACGCCAAACCGGTATGCCAGTGACCGGCCGATCGGCGGAAACGTGCCTTCCGGACTAATGAGCCGCTCCTCAATCGCCGCATATCTCCGCGCATGCGCCTCTACCGGCTTGCGCAAAATCTCCCAGCGATCGGTTGTCGGTTTCACAGCATCCAGAATATTCAGCATCATCGGCTGAATCACGAAGCTGTTGTAGTAGTCCCAGTGGAACTCAGGCCCGTCACCGTACATGCCGTCGCCCTTGTACCACTCCTGGTGCTGGCGCAGCGCGTAGTCGATGCGCATCGTATCCCACGGCTGCCCGTACTTGCAGAAAAAAGCCTCAATCATGGCGCTGAACAACAGCCAGTTGTTGAAGCCCGGCTGAATCTTGCGCGTCTCGACCAGCGCGCGAACGAGGTTCTCTTTCGTCGCAGGATCCAGCTTTGCCCAAAGCTCATTGGGCGCGCGTATTACGGCAAGCGCGAGAAACGCTGCGTCCACCACGGACTGACGATTAGTTCCAAAGTTCAGGTGATCGGGCGATTGCGGATCGGTGCCGCAACGAATAGCCAGACGTGCCCACTCCCGATAGCGGCTCCGCAACGCTTCTTCGTCGGGATTGTTGCCCGGATCGCCTTCGAGCCACGGCGCAAGCCCAGAGAGAAGCCGGCCTACTGCTTCCAGATGTGTCGACTTGCTCCTCGCCTCCGCCTGCCCATCAGCCGCTTCAACCGGCATGGTCGCGCGCAGCTTTTGCTGGCTGATGGCTTCGAGTACTGGCTGCGACACACGCTCCACAATGGCGAGCCATTGGGCGCGTTCGCTCGCACTCGTTAATTTCGCTGGTGTGTCTGCGCCAACCGCCGCGTGCGCTGCCCGGCCTGCAATCAGCGGCGCCGAAGCCAGCAGCGTGCTCTTCAGGAAATTTCGCCGCGTCGCTCTCGATTCCATGCGGATCACTCTTCCGCTGCTTTCACAGCCAACGTCTCGACCACGACGATGTTCTGCATCAGATTGGCGGGCACATGATGCCGTTCCCGCAGATAATCGAGAGTGTTGTAGGAGATCCAGGCCTTTCCACTTTCGTCTTCCCAGACGAGAATCTTGAGCGGCAGATCGATGGCGATGCTCGGTGCGGCCAGCATCACAGGCGTCCCTGCCTTCGGGCTCCCAAAGATCAGCAGCTTCGTTGGGCGCATCCTCATGCCCGCTTTTTCTGCTTCTCCGCTATGGTCAACGAGCGCGAAGAGAGCCACGCCCTTCGCCGCGAGAATGCGCTTGAGCTTCTCTACGGTTTCGTCGACCGGGTGTTGACTCGGAATGTCAACAATTCCATTTGCGCTAATATTCGCCATCATACGGTAAACCTCCCGTCGGCGAGTCGATCTCGCAAAAACGAAATGCCCCAAGCCGGAGCCAAGGGCCATCCGCTATAAAACCAGTTGTTCAACCGACTCGCTCAATGGCCAAGCATTCCAGGACCACGGGCTTGTGGGGCTTGTCCTGCCCGTTGCGCGGCACCTTCGAGATCTTCGTGACCACATCTTGTCCCTCAACCACTTCGCCAAAGATCGTATGTTTTCCGGTCAACCAATCCGTCGGCGCAACCGTGATGAAGAATTGGCTGCCGTTGGTATTCGGTCCGGAGTTGGCCATGGCCAGCTTTCCCGGGTTGTCGAACTTATGCGGGGAGCCTTTGGTCTCATCCTGAAAACGGTAGCCCGGGCCGCCCATGCCGGTGCCCGCAGGGTCGCCGCCCTGGATCATAAAGTCCGGAATGACGCGATGAAATATCGTTCCGTCGAAAAGCTTGCTCGTCGACTTGGCGCGCGTCGTGGGATGCGTCCACTCGCGCGAGCCCTCGGCCAGCTCGATGAAATTCTTGACGGTAACGGGCGCATCGCTCTCGAAAAGGCGAACGGTAATCCTGCCTTCCGTTGTTGCAAAGACGGCGTAGGTTCCTGCTGCAAGTGCCATGAGTTTCTCCTGAGTTGTTTGCTTCCTTGTCTTCCGCGAACTATCTTCCGCGATCTCCAATTGTGCCGGAAGACAAGGGTGGGAGCCGCATTTTTCGCGGTCTGTTAGTTGGTTGTGCTGCCGGAGCTCTGCAAAGCTGGTTGCGATGTGGCGGGCAACGGCGGCATCGGCTGTCCCTCGGGCACAATCGTCACCTTCTCAAGCACCACCGGTGTTAACGGTTTGTCACTGGCATCGCGCTGCACGCGCGCGATGGTCTTCACCACATCGACACTCTGGTCGTCGCACTGGCCGAAGACCGTGTAGTGCTGATCGAGTGTGTCGTAAGCCTGTTCGGTGATAAAGAACTGGCTGCCATTCGTATTGGGTCCACTGTTCGCCATCGCGAGCCGTCCTGGCCGGTCAAAGTTCAGGTTTGGATCGAACTCGTCGTCGAAGGTGTAACCCGGATCTCCCATCCCCGTGCCCGTGGGATCTCCGCCCTGAATCATGAATTCCGGAATCACACGATGGAAAATGGTGCCGTCGTAGAGTCGCTTGTGGTGTTGTATTTTCTTCGTTGTGGGATCCGTCCAATCCTTTGTTCCCTGGGCCAGTCCGATGAAGTTGGCAACGGCATTTGGAGCCTGCTTCTGGAAGAACTGGCAAGTGATCCGGCCCATCGATGTATCCATCACAACAAACGGACCATTGGGAACGGTTGTAACTTCGGCAGTCGCCGTGGGGGCGTCGGGAATCTCTGGAGCAGGCGGCGTGGACTGCTGTGCGAGCGCCACTGCAAGCGCCACGGTCCCAAGGGCTCCAACCGATGCGCAAAAGAGAAGCGTGTGCCCAAAAGTCATGCTGACTCTGAGGGTAAATCATGCGGCGTGCCGACTGCCAGAGGTCGCTCAGAAGTCGGAAGCTAAAGGCGAACCACTAAAAGCTGGCTGTCAGTTTTCCGTCGGCAACTTTTCCACGTGATCGATGACTAGCCGTTGGACCTTCGCATTCCGTTCGTTAAGTTCAAGCCCGAGCTGCTTCACCGACCGAAACACGCTCGATTCACCGCTCGGATCGGAAGCGACCGGGCCCACGTTTGCTCCGGCGCCCGGCGGAGAAGGAGGGGGCTGAGGGCCGAACCCCTGCGACTGCGCCATCGACATCAGGTCGGCTAAAGATATTTCCACTGAGAGTTCGTAATCGCCCTTGAGGCCGGTCTGGTCGACGACCTGTTGCCCGCCCATCTGCGCCAGAATTACGGAAAGCGTGTCAGTGAATCCGCTCATCGTTACCATACTTGAATCAATGCGCATCGCCTGATTGATTGCATCGAGTTTGACCGCGACTGTGCCGCGCGTGCCAAGGTCGAAGGTCATGGAGCCGTCGGGATTGCGGGCCATGCGGACCGGACCGTCCGGCCCATCCATCGTCATCTCGCCGGGCTTGAGCGGAGCATTCTCATCCACGGGTTGCGGGACGGTCGTGGACCTTTTGAGCTTTGGGCCGTTCTTGCCGACGAGGAGGGCGAGCACCTTATGCTCCTCGTAGCTTTCATGTGCCGCAAGCTTGAATCGCTCCTCAAGCAGGGAGCGAAGCATTGCCGGAGCTTCATCCCTGGTTGCGCCTTCCGGCATAGTGGCCTCAATGTCGAATCGTTCGCTCCTGAGCCAATCTGGGCCGCTGACCTGATAGCCACGCAGATTCCAGGCGAGAGCAATCAGGTCTTTCAAGTTCATGTTGATATACTCCGCGCGCGACGTGCTGATGTGGGGGCCGAACCGCGGCATCTTGCCGGCTTGAATCTCGGCGCGGATCTTTGCGGGGTCGGGCGGCGGCGACGGCCGAATCGTGGCAACATCAAAAGCGAATTTGCGTGCAACTGTTTGGGCCGACGGGCCCGCTGTCAAGGTGGGGACGAGAAGTAGAGCAAGGAAGAAGGAGGAGGAATAGGCCGATTTAATTTTCATTGCACGCACTCGCGCCGCGAAAGCTGAAGCAATTATAGGCTTCGCTCCTGGCTGCCAGGCGAACCTGATGCGCGCGGAAATCAGACAAGCCGGAGGAATCCACGCGGATTCAGTTGCGCGCCGGGAAATACCAGTTCAAGATTCTCTGCACCCAGCGTGCGAGTTACCACTTCGCCCAGAACCTGCCTGTAGTCCGTGGTTAACGCAAGATCGCGGCCCTGGTTGAGTTGGTCGTAGTCGAGGCCCGGCCACTTCCCGTAAACTTTGCCGCCCTTCACCTGGCCGCCGAGCACGAACATCGCGTTCGCATGGCCGTGATCTGTGCCGCCAGTCCCGTTTTCATGCGCGGTGCGGCCAAACTCCGACATCGTCACGAGAGTTACGTTGCCGGCTTCGTCGCCGAGGTCGCGCCAGAATGCCGCAATGCTCGACGAGAAATCGCCGAGCCGGTTGGCGAGTTGTCCGTTCACTCCGCCCTGGTTCTGATGCGTGTCCCATCCGGTCACATCGGTAAAAGCGGCTTCCACGCCCAGGTTAGCCTTCAGCAGTTGCGCGATCTGGCGCATGCTGTTGCCAAACTCCGTGTTCGGGTATTCAACGCCTGCTGCCGGAGTATACTGCGCGGGATTCGCTGCGCGCAGCATCTTTACCGCTTCAAAGGTCTCGTCCCCGGCGGCATGGAAGATCCTGTCTCCTGAATCCGCGTACATCGCCTCAAATGCGCTTGCAGCGGGCGAAATGTTCGGGCCGCGTCCGGCCACCGAGAAGCTATTTACATTGCTGATTGCAATCGCCGGAATCTTCCCTGCCAATGTAAGCGGAACATCGGCGCCCAGCGCCAGCGCGCGGAAGGCTGTATGCTCCTGGCGGTGCTGGGCGCAGTTGCACACATCTTCAGCCTGCAGAGCACGGTTCAGCCAGCCGTCCTCTGTGTTCTTCACTCCGGGCGTGCCCGACTCCATATAGTCCTGCGCGTCAAAATGCGACCGGCTCATATCCGGAGATCCGCAAGCATGCACAATGGCCAGGTGTCCCTGATCATAGAGAGGTTTGAACGCCGCCAGCGACGGATGCAGCCCGAAGAAACCATCCAGATCGACAACCTGATTCTGAGGAATCGCAATGCTCGGTCGCATCGCGTAGTAGTTCTTTTCGCGATACGGCACGACCACATTCAGCCCATCGGCGGCACCACGCTGGAAGATGACCACCAGTCGCTGCCCCGCCACGCCGGCTGTCTGGGCCAGCACGCTACGGACGAGAAAATTTGGCATCGCGGTGGTGCCTGCCACGGCTAATGCGCCCTTATGCAGGAAAAATCGCCGGTTCATTTGCATGATGTATCTCCTCTAAATATCAGCTTCCTGCTGTCAGCTAACATCCTTGAATCGTCCCAACTCGACCCGCTCGCTCAATCACTAAATGGCTATCTTCTTTGAAATTCCGGAGAACCCATCAGCAGCCCAGCCAGCAGTTGATCTTCTCGCTCGTAGATATCGGCTCCTGCCTGGGGATTCATACGCCGCGCCACCACCGGCGTAGCCATTACGGAGTTCTGTGCGCTTTGTTTCTGGAATTCCTCAAGCGCCGCAGCACGTGTCGCTGCGCTCACTCCACCCGCCACCAGCATGGGCTCCAGACGCGACTCCTCCGACTCCGCCGTTGGAATCACCTGCTTTGAGGGCGTATCGGTGTCCAGGCTGCTCATATCGAGCTCCGGGGCCCACTCCACTGTGATGCCTGGCAACCGGTTGGCCGCGAGCGACAGCGCAAAGTTCATCCGGTCGACCAGAGCACCGGTACTCACCCAATTTGCTGCATCCCACTTGTAACCGACAGGCGGAATGCAGCCATAAAGCGGCATGCCCATCTGGCGCAGGGCATTTACCAGCGGCATGAAATTCTCGATGTTCGCATTGCTCGCCCGCATTGCCGAGACTACAAATTCGATCGGCGTCTTCACTTTTGCGCGGTAGTCGCTTGCCGCCCAGAATTCAGGCGAGTGGAAAAGCGTCTTCAACACGCTGGGAATATCTCCGCCGGTCGAAAGATATGTTTTTGCCATGCGGTCCACCAGCGCCTGCGGAGGATCGTCGCTTACAAAGCGGATCGCGAGTTCACGGGAGATGAAGTGTGCCGTGGCTGGTCGCGTGGCCAAAAGGTGTAGCAGTTCACGGCCCTCCATTTCGCCGTTTTCCTTGATCTTCGTTCCCATCACATTCTTCGTGCCTGGCTCATGCCGGTTAGGGTTGAACTGAAAGTCTCCGCCAAGCTGCGGCCGATCCACCGTCCATCCAGTCAAAACGCGCGCCACCTGGATGACATCGGCTTGCGTGTAGCCGCCGTTCACGCCGAGCGTATGAAGTTCCATCAGCTCGCGGGCGTAGTTTTCGTTGATGCCCGGCGGATCCTGGCGCTTGCTGCCCGGACGCCGCCATGCCGCCATCTTGGCCCGCTCTGCGGCCAGCGAATCTGGCCCGACGCTTTCCGCGTTGTCGAGATAGATCATCATGGCCGGGCTGTGGGCTACGGCTTCAAGGAGATCTTCAAATTTGCCCAGGGCATGGGGGCGAACTACATCGCGCTCATAACTCACGAGGTAGTAGGGCATTTGCTCGTTCTTGCGCAGATAGATGTTGAAGTGGTTGAGCCAGAAGTCGGTCATCACTTCGTCAAGTTGTGCATTGGAATAGATGTCGCGCGTAAGGCGTTCGGCAAAAATCTCTTTGGCCACCGTCTGTTCTGGGTTTTCAAGGTCGTCCACTGACTCGCGAAGGTCTGGAGTCATGCCGGCCGTGAGCGCCAATCGCTGAATCGGCCGGAGCGACTTGAGGAAGCTGTAAAACTCCTCAGGCTGCATCGACTGCAACTGCACCACGCGCTGTTCCGGCGCCAGGTTCAGGATGCGCGCGATCTGCGCTGGGTCCACGGAGGACTGATCCGCATCTGCGGGCGCCATGGCGTCCATTTTGGCGGGCTGGGCTGCTCCGGCTTTAGCCGAGCCTGTTGCACTGGACGCCATCGCTCCGTTCGCGTCCATGCCTGGGGTTGCAGGGCCTTGGCTGGCGGCATTCGCGTTGGCGTCCGCTCCCATGGCAGGATTCTGCGCGCCACCTGCCTGGGCCGTCGCGGAATTTGCAGCTCCGTTGTCCTTCTTGTCGGCTTTTGCGTCTTTCCTCGCCTGCAAGCGGTAGATCTGGTTTTCATACACTGCGTGCAGCGTGCCGCTTGGAGGGATTTCGATCCTTCCATTCGCGGCCTGGCGAATCATGCCGTTGCTGGGCATCCGGTAAAGCAGGTCCTGCGTGCTCCACTGCATGGCGGGGAACTGCGCCAAGCGCGCGTTCAGATCCGTCTCATCAATGGTTGCGGGGTGCAGTTGTTCGTCGAACCACTTATCGAGGCCCATCGCCTGCACGGCTTCCACATCTCCGGGGCGCGGCCCAAAGGTGAACCGGTTCAACGCCTGGATGATTCGCTCGTCACCCTGTAATTCGGTGGAGCGGTAGCTCGGTCTGCGAGAGGCATGCACAGGGGCTTCATCTGCCGGCGCAGCCACCGCCTGAGCCAAACCAAGGGGAGCAGGGAGGCATAGCAGATAGCAGAGGCCGATAGCAATCGGGTCGCGCAAAGACTGCATCGCAAAAGCTCCTGGCTGGGGATGGCCGGCGCGGCTTCGCACGGCACGAGCGATACTGTCTCGTCAGACGCGATCTGGTGGGGAAAGTTGTGGTGGCATCGGTTTGCGCGCCAATGACCGAACACATTGCCGGGCGCAGGGCATGCAGTTGTTCCGCAGATTCGGGATGACTACGCACCGGGACCGTCAGCGATCTCCGCGGTCAATACCCCCACCCCGTACCGCCCCATCCCCGGTGTCCTGGATGCTGACGGTAAGCCGATTGTTTTCACGCCCACACGGGAGTAATTATCCCATGATAGCAAGTGGGAGGAAATAAGGTATGGGGATGACGATAACCAAGCAGTACATCGAATTGAGTGACGTGCTCGCAGTGGTGGTGATGTGTGGTGGAGAAGCTGGTTGTAAGGCTTCTCTTAGTATTCCGATGGTGGGCAATCGGATGACACTGCCTTTGAACTGCCCGAACTGCGGTGCGGTGTGGTCTGAGCCTATTGCTGGTGGAGGCACAAGTAGACCACCCTCGAAGGCTGAACGGCTTGCCATTTTCTTTGAGGCTTTCCGCCAGCTTAAGCAATCCTTTGATCCATCTACGACATTGCGGTTTGATATCGCTCCCCGCAAGGAGGGCTTGTGAACCGCTACCAGACCGTCAAGCCTGAGCAGAAGTACACCGCGAAGATGTTTGAACGGGAGTTCCCGTCCGAAGATGCCTGCCTTCAGTACGTCTTCGAGCGGCGGTTTCCCGGTGGGATCGCCCTCTGTGTGCAGTGTGGAGTCGAGCGCAAACACTACCGCGTCACGGGCCGTACCTCCTACGCCTGCCCTGCCTGCGGGAACCACCTCTATCCGCTGGCAGGCACCATCTTCCATAAGTCCACTACCAGCTTGCGGACGTGGTTCTATGTCATCCGGCTTATGGCCTCTACCCGCGTCGGAGTGTCTGCCAAACAGATCCAGCGCGAAACGGGCGTAACGTACAAAACCGCATGGCGCATGATGAAGCAGGTTCGCAAGCTTATGGGCGAGAAGATTTACCTCAAAGGCCCGGTTGAGATGGATGAGGCCGAGTTCGGCGGATCGGACTCGAATAAGCCCAAACACCTCCGCGGCAGAGCTAAAGCTACCGTCTTCGACGTCGTAGAGCGCAAAGGCAAAGTCGTGGCCCGCGTGGTGCCGGATGGCAGCAAGGAATCCCTCCTGCCCATCGTCGGCGAAGTCCTGCTCCCTCGCACCACCATCTACTCCGATGAATCCGCTACCCTGGCCCTCGTCCGCTGGATGGGCAAGAGCCATCGCCATGCGACCGTGAACCACTCCGAAACCTACGTGGACGGTTACGCTCACACCAACACAATCGATGGTTTCTGGAGTCTGGTAAAGAGAGGAATCAAGGGAGTTTACTATCAGGTCGGAGCGGAGTATTTGCAGTCCTACCTGAACGAGTATGCCTTCCGATACAACAGGCGTAAAGTCATGCGCCCGATGTTCGCTTTGCTCGCCGAACGGACCCCACAGCAGGTTTGTCCTTCCGCAAGGGAAGAGAGGCTTTCGGCGCTACCTGAGTAATGCAGGCTTTGTCGAGCAGATCGCGGAACGCTTTGCGGGTTGGCGGAGAAATTGGCTTTTTCATAGTGGAACCCCTGTTTCGTAAAGGTCTTTGGCTATATCACCCAAACCCTGCGCGTGTTCCTTCAGATCGCGTAGAACAACCGCGTACTCCCGACTTGATCGGTATCCACCTATCACAGCGGCAGATTTAAATTTCGGAATGTCTAGGCCCACGCGCTGAATATGCGTGCCATAAAGAAGTTTGAAATCCCGCAATTCAAGGTCAATAGAGTTATAGTGGTCTAGGTTCTTGAGGGGATTATCCCCGAGAGGATAAAGAAGCGCCTCCCCAGCATTGTTCCAATGCTGCCACAATTCCTCTAACCGGGAAAGCAACTCTGCGGCCTGCGCCTCAAAGAGAAACATCATTGCGGCCTGCCCAAAAGCATGCGCACGCAAATCCTGAGCGTGTTCTCTATCCTCTCCCCGTAGTTCCCACCACGTCTTTATTGCACACCAAATCACCAGCAATGCAACGAGTATTAAGTAGGGCCAAACGATTGACCACCAAGCGCCTGTTTCCTCTGCCTTCCGAATCAGACCATAGCGAATCTGAAAGATGAGCACTAAAACCGCGAGCACGCCTCCCATTACCTGCTCCGTAATAGCGCGAGCAAGATGCGCTCCGAATTTAGAAACAAACCGCCGCATCCCTCAATCGTACATTGACTTGCACTGAGCGGTATCATGTCCGCATGGCCACAAGGAAAAGGAAGGCGAATCGCAATAGGAAGCTCGGGGTTCCAAACTCGAAGAAACTCACAGTGGCAGGTGCCCACCTCGGCGGGAAACCGCGCAAGCCTAAGCCTAGAGGCGACCGGCCAACCGAACGCCAGAAACCAGCCAAGGGTAACGGCAGCAAGCGTTAGATCAACGCTCATCGTTCTCGTATTCGTTCACCGGCAACCGAAACAGTATCCGCCCCATATCATGCGCATCTATCGCCTCTAGCCGATCCGCGTGCCCCCGCATCAATGCGTTGATCTTTTGCGCCAATACCATGATCCGACGCTCTCTAGAACTTGCCTTGAGGGGATAATTACCCACACGGGTGAGCATAGCCGCATCTTATAGGCAAGTAAAGAGTTACTTGCAGAATCTAGATGGCAAAGGAGTTAACAGGCAGCTTCTAGCAGCTAGCCTCCAGCTCCTAGCATTCAGCCATGGACAGATGAGATCTGGATGGCGCCTCGGGGGTTGCGAAGCGGACTGAATGCGCATAAAAGTTCGACATAGAGCCATTGTGCGCCAAATGGGGGAAATTACCTGCAAAGAAAACAAGGATCAGGGAACTGGGGTCAGGGATCAGAAAAACAACGACTTAGTGTGGGGTTGGCGGCTGCGGCGAAATGGCCAGGGGCTTGACATCAAATTGGGACGAACCCCCTTGGGCCGCGGCAAAGCCGCGCAACCGGGCCGCGCCAGCCTAGAGACTCGTGCGCCAGATGACGCCGATGCGGCCATTCTGCAGCGTTTTGCCTGACGCCTGCGAAGTTGCGCCAGGCCGGGACCGCCTGCTGCGGTTGTTAGGCGCGATGCGGAGCAATACAATTCAGGAACGCCACATGTCAGAGGAGATTGCCCCGCGGTGATGAAGCTGAAAGCGTGGATGTTTGCCGATGAAGCCAGCACCGACGGGCGGGGCTGGTCGGCAAATCTCGATATCTTTCGAGTGGCTTTCATTGGCCTGGCGGTTCTCCCATGGGCAATTAGAAATCTGATTTGGATCTGCGAAGTGATGCCCGGCCTTCCCCGCAGCGTTTGGATTCCAATCTCCTTTTACCGATGGTTACCGTTCGCATTGCTCAGCAGCGTGGGTTTAGCCAAAACGCTTGCTGCCGTGAACATCGCATGCATTCTTCTCGGGTTGATTGGCTTCGGCACGCGAAAAGCGCTTGCCTGTTCGGCTGTGTTTTCGCTTTACCTGTTTGGTTTGACTGAGAACCAGGGCAAGGTGGACCACATGCATCACCTCATCTGGTTTACTGCCTTGCTGGCAGCTGGGCCGGCAGGACGGTTTCTGTCGATTGACTCTCTGAGGCGTGCTCTTCGAAATGCGGATGCCAGAGTGATGGCCGGACCCAAGCTTCCTTTCGACGCGCTTTGGACGTTGCGCTATGTCTGGCTGCTCCTGGGACTGCTCTACCTGATTCCGGGGCTGGCAAAGCTGGACAGGGCGCTCCTGGCGCACTGGACAAGTGCTTCAAACCTCGACAACGTTTTCTGGCGAAAATGGCTTGAGGTCTCGCTCTTCGGCATCCCATCGACTCCGCCGATCCGAATCGATCTGTGGCCCACCTGGTTTATCGAGCTCGCCGGGGCAGGAGTCATTGCTTTTGAGATTGGATTCCTGTTCGTCGTCCTGTTTCGACGTTTGCGGGCGCCCGCAATCTTTGCAGGTCTTGGTTTCCACATTGGGAATGGCATCATACTGCAAATCTGGTTCACGACGTTGTTTCCCGTATATGTCGCTCTGGTTGACTGGTGTGCTCTCGGGCGCAGGATGTGCCGCGCCGGAGAGAGGCGATTCATCATAATTTATGACGGACAATGCCGATTCTGCCGCCGGACGGTCTCTGTATTGAAGTCGATGGATCTGTTCGATGCAGTCCAACTCAAGCCAATTGAGTCATTCTCGGTTGAAACTGGCGAAGATCAGTCTGCGGGTATCTCGACGGAAGTACGCGCACGCGATCTGCACGTGATTGACGGTGATGAGACTGTCGCGGGATACGATGCCTATGTTGCAATCGCCCGTCGAATTGCCTTGCTTTGGCCCGTCGCGATCGTTATGCGATGGTCGTTCGTGGCCGCGAGAGGCCGCAGAATCTATCGGAAGATTGCCGACTCAAGACATTGCTCGATTGAGCCTGCTGCTGCAACGGGGCATGAGAACGAGCGTCCAAAACGCCTGGTTCTGGTGGTCGGAACCGGGCTTGCCGTTGCGCAATTTCTTATCAGTTTTGTGATGTATGCCTACACTGAGCTTCCGGGCAAAGTCGCCAAGTTGCCAGCGTTCGCCAGGAAAACGATCGTGCATGTGGGCAGGGCGCAACCGGTATGGCCCTTTAACTACTACCCCACGTTCTCTTATGGGACAGGCGGCGAGGCGGACCTTTGGGAGGCCAGGTGGATCGTCGATGGCCGAGAGGTTCGCGTTAGTTCTCAGGCATACGAGAACGCCTTTCATAACTCGGGCACTGTATGGAACATTGCTACTGACCCGCAAAACAAGGCTCCGGAACGCTCCCTGGAGCTTGTGCGCACGCTATGGAGAACCGAATCGCCCGACATCAAGCAGTCCGTGTCGGGCGTAAAGATTTATTGGACCAGCTATCGACTTGGCCCAGCCAGCCAGGCACCGGGGGCGCTTGAGAGTGCAAGCCTGCTCTTCACGTTTCCAAAAGAAGATTTTTCTCAGTGAGCCAGGGCTGAAATACCCGGAGACGAGCCAGATTTGTGATTCTCTTTTCAGGTGGGATTCGCCGTTCGCGTGCGGTTTCTGTTTACGGCAATTCCTGAGTAGCTGTGGTCTTTTTGCTTTTGATCAGGATCGCCGCTCCCTGGGGGTCGCGTCGACTTGGGTGGATCGACTTCGGGATACAAGGACTAAGGAATTGCGCTAGCGCACTTTTTTGCAGCGCGCCATGATGACCGAGTGGAGACGGTCGCTGACCTCGGTAGGCAGCTCGTATATCTCGTGGCAACGATAGATTTCGATGGTCTTGCGCGTGGTGTTCAGGACCACTTCGCAGTGCCCGCACTTGCGGAGGTGAGTCTCGATCTCGGTGCGCGTCTCCGCGGCAATGGATTGGTCGATCACGTCGTCGAGGATCGCGAGGAACTCAGTGCAGGTCACTTGATCAACTCCGTTTCTCCTGTGTAATCGTTGACCCTGATTTCCTGCGGAAGTAGCGGCTGAGCCGTTCGCGCAATTGAAGCCGCGCGCGCAGCAGGCGGGACTTTACCGCTGGGACGCTCAGACCAAGCGCCTCTGCTGTCTCTTCCGTCGAGAGCCCATCCACGTCGCGGAGAACGAAAACCACGCGGAAGCCGTGTGGCAACCCCTGGATGGTCTTGCGCAGAATCTCCGCCAGTTCGGACTGGTTGTAGTTCTGTTCCGGATCGGGTGCCCAATCGGCAAGATCGCGGGGGACGCTGCCCTCTTCGGTCTCCAGATCCTCGTCGATCGAGACCATTTTGCCGGTCCGGCGCTTGCGCAGCCGCATCAGGCTCTCGTTGACCGCAATTCGTACTAACCATGTGTAAAACTTTGAATTCCCCTGAAACTGGTCGAGCTTCTCATAGGCCTTCAGGAACGCATCCTGCATGACGTCTTCAGCATCTTCGCGGTTTTGCGTAATGTGCTGCGCAATCCTGAAGATTTGCCGCTCGTACTTGCGAACCAGCGTATCGTAGGCCGCCACGTCCCCGCCGCGCACTTTCTCAACCAGGGCGACGTCGGGGTGCTGCTCGTTTTGTCCCGCAACTGATTGGATGGTGGACATGGGGTTCGGATGCGAAAATCGCCACGGAAATCTGTTACCAAAGGATAGCCAACCGGCGGGGCCATTCTAGCAAACCGGCAAAAGATGAGTGTAATGGACGCAGGGGCAGGGAACCAAACCGGGTGCGGGCGGCCGAAGCGCCTGACCTATCCCGGTCCATGGTTACGTTAGTGGTTCCCCAACTGCTCCTGCTGCGTCTAAACGGGCATAAAGTGGAATTATGGCTGGCTCTTTCTCACTGTTGGCTTTCAACCGCCACGCGTTCCGCGCCGCGGTGATTCAATTTTCGTTGTTGATGGTTGCATGGCCCATTGCGGCGCAATCCGACGATGGGGCGCGTCAACAAGCCGTGACGCCCTCCCGCTCCAAGGAAACGGCGGCCGACAAGGTAAAGCCGGAGGCCAAGGCAACTAAGAAACACAGGCCGGTTCACCGGTCGAGCCGTGCTGAGAGGATTGCGCACACTGCGCGGATCCGGCAAGCCTTCGTTGCTTCGAAGGAATTGCAGCCAATGGCACAGCAGCTTGCCACGCTGCGCACGCCCGCGGCGTACGCGGGAGTGACAGCCTTCGCGCATAGCCACACTGGCGAGGCAGCAGCCGCAGCTTACCTGGCGCTGGGCCACGCCTACCTGCTGGACAAACGCTACACCGAGGCCGAATCTGCTTTGGCCCAGGCCAGGCGCGACGATGGGGAGCTTGGCGACTACTCGGATTTTCTGGCCGCGGAGGCCAGCCATGCGGCGGGAGACGATGCCGCTGCGGAGACGATTCTGCACGGATTTGCCGATCGCTATCCAGAGAGCA
Organism: uncultured Acidobacteriaceae bacterium; assembly: GCA_963841095.1. Classification (GTDB taxonomy): domain Bacteria; phylum Acidobacteriota; class Terriglobia; order Terriglobales; family Acidobacteriaceae; genus Telmatobacter. The sequence goes on along the minus strand of CAWJBE010000013.1, from coordinate 445,013 downwards.
TATTCGATGTTCAGGAGCCTGAGCTGGAGGCGAACGTACTGCTCGCGATGGGCAAGCTGACCGGCGCGCGCGAAGTTTTGGCAAAGGCTGAAGACGAGGCGGCCGCGGCCAGGCCAGGCTTTGAGCTGGCTGAGGGCCAGGTGGAACTAGGACTGGGACAGCAGCAGATAGCAGAGGCCACCTTCAAGCGGCTCCTTCTTGGCCATCCCTTGAGCCAGGAGGCCCAGATGGCTCGAGCGGAGCTGACGCAGATGGGGGCAGAAACCAGCCTCACTGTGACCGAACTGCGCAGTCTGGGCGACGCCTATTACAACGCTGGACGGTACTCCGAGGCGGCCGAACAATTTCATGCCCTGGCGCTTGAGCCGGGGTTGGATGCGGAGACTCGCAACAGTTTTGCGGTTGCCGAGGCTGCCTGCAATCTGAAGCTGAAGCGGCTGACTCCGGCACAGGTGCAGGGTTTGCCCGACACGGGCGACGAAAACGGCGCTCGGCGGCTGGATCTATTGATGGAGCTGGCTCGCAATCGCGATGACACTGCGGATCAACAGCGCATCGTCTCCGCGATGGAGACGAGATTTCCCAGCAGCCCATGGTTGGCGGACGCGCTTTTCTCAAGCGGGAACATGTATTTGCTCAAGCGCGACTACCCGAAGGCAATCGAGTATTACGGCGAGCTAGCCAGGCGCTTCCCTAGCGACAAGAATGCGGCGGCCGCGCACTGGCGCTCGGGCTGGCTCAGCTACCGGCTGGGGCTCTACAACGATGCGGCGCGAATCTTCGACGAGCAGATCCGTCTTTACCCCGACGCCATGGAAACGGTATCGGCTCTCTACTGGCGGGGACGTCTCTATGAGACGCAGGATCACCAGCCTGCTCTAGCCGCAGCGGATTACCGGACCATCGCCCGCATTTATCAGCACTTCTTTTACGCGCAAATGGCGCGGGCGCGGCTGGCTGCGCTGGGCGGAACGCAACCAGCGTCGGCGTCGGAACTGGATCGCTTCCAGCCTTTGCCGCAGCCGCATCTCGTGGATAGTTTTCCTGAGGACAGTCCACATTTGGCCAAGGCACGGCTGCTGGCGAATGCGGGGTTGAATGAGTACATTGCCCAGGAGATCAAAGCCGACCCCGATTCGTCTTCCTGGAGTGCGCTTGCTGAAGCGCAGATCTATTCTTCCTATGGCGAGACATTCCGGGCCGTCCGCGCATTGAAGCGCGCCCTGCCGAATGCCGCGTCCGCGTCGATTCAGTCGATTCCGCTGGCCTATTGGCACATTCTCTTTCCCGAGTCGTGGTGGAGCACGATTCAGTCCGAGTCGGCGAAAAATAACCTTGATCCTTACCTTGTAGCCTCGCTGATCCGGCAGGAGTCAGAGTTCGATCCCTCCGCGATCTCCTATGCCGACGCCTATGGCCTCATGCAATTGTTGCCCTCCGTGGGGCGAAAGATGGCGCGCGAAGAGGGAGTCGAGCACTTCCAGACCTTTCAACTGCTTGATCCGGAGATGAACATTCGCCTGGGAACGCGCTACCTGCGGCAGATGCTGGACCGTTTCGGCGGGGTGCAGGAGTATGCGCTCGCCGCCTATAACGCGGGGGACAGTCGCGTTGTGGATTGGGAGGCAGGTGGTCCTTATTCGGGCATGGACGAGTTTGTGGAATCGATTCCTTTCACGCAAACGCGCGAATATGTTGAGGCTATCCTGCGCAACGAGGAGACTTACAGAGCGATCGACGACTTTGCCCGTACCCACGACGAGGCTGAAAGGGCCGCGTCAAAGTAGGGGAATTCAGCTCAATTGAATGTTGGGAACACTTCTTGCTACTCTTTCGCCTTGATAAAGATTGACTTCGCCGTCGCACCCGGCAACACTGAGCTTGATTGGAACCATCTAAGTCGATTATGAGTTTCGCAGCCTGCTGTTGAAAGACAACGGAGCCGGGCGGAAACAGGGGCGCGGCTCGGTTACATCAACCCTGGAGGGAACGATGTCAGCCGACTTGCAATTTCTGGAAGAGTGGATCCCTGAGAGAATGGACCCAGGAACGGTCTTTGTTCTGGAAAACCAGGCCAAACTGGGTCATGCGCAAAATCCGTATGTAGCCGTGATGTCATGCCCGCGCTGCGGAACGCTGGGCCTCATTACCCGCCGTCAACTCTACTCGGGCGAGACCATGATCTGTGGCGGCGATGTGTGTTCGGCCGAGTACCGGCTCGACGGCGAAAACATCTGCTTCAGGCTGGCGCAATAGGCGCTACTGCTGCAGCGTGTAATCGGCCTTGGTCGTCTTGGCTCCGGTCTGATCGGGCGTGGGAAGCTGCGTGCGGTCCCAACCCCCGCCCAGTGACTGCACCAACTCAACCGCTGAGGTCATCTCTTCAACCTGAAGCGCGTTGAGCGTGACCCGGTTGTTGAGCAGCGTGGTCTGTGCGATCACGACGTCCACATAGGGATCGACTCCGGTGTTGTAGCGCACCAGCTCCAGATTTAGATAATCCTGCGCATCCTTCACCGCCTGCTGCTGCCTGAGGATCTGCTGTGAGTAGACTCGTGTGGCCGCCAATGCGTCTTCCACTTGCTGGAAAGCGATCAGAACAGTCTGGCGGTAGTTGGAGAGGTCAGCGTTGTAGGTGGCCACGTATTGATGCAACTGGGCGCGATAGAGATTGCCGTCGAAGATGACCTGCGAGATGCTCGGGCCGATGCCCCAGGTGCGGCTTGATATATCGAAGAGATGTTTGAACGCGGCCGACTCTAATCCGCCGCTAGCCGAGATTGTGACTTGAGGGAAGAATGCTCCATAACCGATGCCAATAGTGGCATTCGCTTCAGCCAGTGTGCGCTCGGCGGCGGCAACATCAGGCCGGCGCTCGGCGAGTTGCGAAGGCACGCCGGTGGGAATCGGCGGCGGCGCATAAATCATCGGCTTGACGGGAATTGAAAAATCGCTTGGAACCTTGCCGAGCAGCATAGCGATCGCATGCTCGTATTGCGCGCGCAGCAGGCCCACATTCACTGCCGTGGCTTCGGCAGACTCGAGCGTAGTTTTGGCTTCGGCAACCGAGATGTAATCACCGACGCCTGTTTCGTACTGCGCCTGGGTGTACTCCAGCGTTCGGCGATCGGCGGCGACGGTCTCGTCGAGAATCTGCTGCAGCATATCCTGTCCGCGAATTTCAAAGAAATATTCGGCCAAACTGGACTGTTCAGTAAGCTTCTCGAGCTGGAGATCGGCGGCACTCACCTGCGCGGCATATTGCGCCTCGTGCACTTCGTTGCGGATTTTGCCCCAGAAGTCCGGCGTCCACGAGACATCGAGCGGCAGGGTCCAGAGGCTGGTGGTTGCGCCGGTCGTGGCAGTGGAGGAGACACGTTGATTGCTCGATGTTCGATTCCGGTTCCACGACGGATTGGTTGTAATCGTCGGCCAGTACTGGGAGCGCGCCTCGGCAATCACGGCCCGCGCGGCCATGTAGTTCTGGAAATACACCTTCAGATTCTGGTTGTTGATATTCAACTGGTCTTCGAGCGTGTTCAATTCGGGGTCGTGGAAGACTTCCCACCAGTTGCCGCGGATCATTGCGTCCTGCGGGTTCGCCACTTTCCAGCCCTCGGTATCGTGGAAGTTGACCGTCGATTCTTTGTAATTTGGCGCAGTCACGGCGGGGGGCACGGGCGCGTGATAAGGAGGGCCAACGCGGCAGCCTCCAAGCAAGAAGAGCAAACCAAGCGCGACGGCGGAAAATGATAGCGGGATTCTGTTTTTTTGCTCAAGCATGGTCAACATCCTTCAGGTATTACGACGTCGCCCCTTCTGCCGTTGCGGGAAGGGCGTCGTGGGTCCGGCCAAGCGCGCGCAGGCGAAGACTGTCCATCATGAGATAGATCACGGGTGTGGTATACAGCGTGAGCACCTGGCTCAACAGCAATCCGCCTACGATTGTGATGCCGAGAGGCCGGCGCAATTCTGACCCGGTACCGGTTCCAAAGGCGAGAGGTAGAGCCCCGCAAATGGCCGACATCGTGGTCATCATGATGGGGCGGAACCGCAGAAGGCAGGCTTCAAAGATAGCATCGCGCGTACTTTTGCCGTCCTGGCGCTCGGCCTGCAGCGCAAAGTCGATCATCATGATGGCGTTCTTCTTCACGATGCCGATCAGCAGGATGATTCCGATGATGGAGATTACGTTCAGATCGATGTGAAACAGCATCAGAGCGAGCATGGCGCCGACGCTCGCCGAAGGCAGCGTGGAAATGATGGTCAATGGATGAACCAGGCTCTCGTACAAAATGCCGAGCACGATGAAAACAGACAGCAGTGCGGTGAGGACCAGGATCGGCTCACTCGAAAGCGACTGCTGGAAAGCCTGAGCTGTTCCCGAAAAGAACCCGGCGACTGTAGCGGGCATTCCCAGGCGCTGCTCCATCAGCGTCACTTCCCTGGTTGCATCGCTTAGGGAAACGCCGTCTTTCAGATTGAACGATACGGTTACTGAAGGGAAGAGGCCAGTGTGGCCAACCTGCAGCGGCGTCGTGTTGGTGCTAGGCTTCATTACAGTGAACAATGGCGCGACTGTATTGAGACCGGCGGTCGACGACGATTTGCCGGGAGTGAAATAAAGGTTGTTCAACTGAGTTGGATTCTGCCAATACGCCGGCGCCACTTCCATCACCACATAGTACTGGTTAAGTTGCGTGTAGATCACCGAAACTTCAGACTGACCGAAGGCACTATAGAGAGAACTGTCGAGCGACTCCGCGGTCTGTCCGAGCCGGGCGGCGGTTACCCGGTCGTAGGTGAGCATCTCCTGCAGGCCCCCATTTTGCTGGTCGCTGTTTACATCCTCGATGATTGGGATTTTCCGCATGTTATTGAGGAGGACTTGTCCCCAGTGCGCGAGCTCCGGAATGTTGTCGGACTGGATGGTGTATTGATAAAGCGAACCGCTGCCGCGACCGCCGATGCGCAGATCCTGTGCCGGTTGGAGGAATGCGGATGCGACGGGGAGGCGATTCATCTTCGGCCGGACGCGATTAATCACATCCATTGCCGACGTCTGTCGCACATCGCACGAACGGCTCTCTTTGCAACTGCTCCCTAGTGGCTTCAGCTCAATGTATATGAAACCTCCGTTGCCACTGCCGGCGTAAGCGTTCACGTGGGCCACGGCGGGGTCAGCTCTGACGACATTGACCAGCGACAAAACGGAAAAGTTCATGAAGGGAAAGGAGGCGTCCTGCGGCCCCTGGACCATGCCCATGATTGTGCCGGTATCCTGCTGCGGGAAAAAGCCTTTGGGAATCCTGACGATGACCAGGAAATTCAGCGCGATGGTCAGCGCGAGCACGATCAAAGTCAAACCCGGGTTGTCGAGCACCCACAGCAGCGAATGCCTGTAGGTTGCGATCATGCCATTGAAGACCTTCTCATTCGCCTGGTACAACCAGCCGTGCTTTTCATCCTCCTTGTGCGCTTTCAAAATATGCGCACACATGCACGGCGTCGTGGTGAGCGAAATGACCATCGAGATCAGAATGGCCGTGGAAAGCGTAACCGCGAATTCCCTGAAGAGACGTCCGATGATGCCGCCCATCATCAGGATGGGAATAAAGACGGCAATCAGCGACATGCTGATGGAAAAGACAGTAAAGCCGATCTCCCGCGCGCCCTGCATCGCGGCAGCGAACGGTTCCATCCCGGCTTCAAGATGGCGTGTGATGTTCTCCATCACCACGATCGCGTCGTCAACCACAAATCCGGTGGCGATGGTTAGCGCCATGAGCGACAGGTTGTCGAGCGTGTAGCCAAGCAAGTACATCACGGCAAAGGTTCCAACGAGGGAGACAGGGACAGCGACACTGGGAATGAGCGTGGCGCGCGGGCTGCGCAGAAACAGGAAGACCACCAGAATCACCAGGACGACGGAACCGATCAAGGTCTTTTCGACAGTGTCGACTGAAGCGCGAATGGTCGTGGTGCGGTCCAGCACGATGGTGGTGTTAATGCCCTGGGGAAGCACCGCCTCAAGAAACGGCAATTGCGTCTTTATGCGATCGACCGTCTGAATAATGTTCGCTCCGGGCTGCCTGAAGATGAAGACAAAAATTGCACGTTTTCCGTCCGCATACCCGGCCTGCCGAATGTCCTGGGTCGAGTCCACAACATCGGCCACGTCTGAGAGCCGCACCGCCTCGCCATTGTGATAGCCAACAACCAATGGCCGATAATCGGCAGCCTGGGAGATCTGGTCGTTGGTGATGATGTCTTCAGTGATGCCATTGTCAGAGAGCTGCCCTCTGGGCTCATGCGAGTTTTGAATGCTGAGCACCGAGCGTACGCTGGCGAGCGTGAGTCCGAAGCTTTCCAGTTTCGTTGGATTCACCTCGACCCGCACCGAGGGCGTGGCTCCTCCCTGGACGCCCACCTGCCCGACTCCATCGATTTGAGAGAGCTTTTGCTCCATGATGGTTGAAGCCAGGTCGTACAGCTTCGTCACCGGGTACTTATCCGAGGTGAAGCTGAGAATCATGATCGGGGCATCGGCAGGATTCACCTTGCGATAGGAAGGATTGGAAGGAAGATTGGCGGGCAGATAGGTTCGCGCTGCGTTGATCGCGGCTTGCACATCGCGAGCTGCACCGTCGATATTGCGGCTCAGGTCGAACTGCAATGTCACGTTGGTCGAGCCCAGGGAGCTCGACGATGTCATCTCGGTGATTCCGGCGATGTGACTGAACTGCCGCTCCAAAGGAGTGGCTACCGACGCCGCCATGATCTGCGCGCTAGCACCAGGGAGGCCGGCCCGAACGCTGATGGTGGGAAAATCCACCTGGGGAAGTGGGGCCACCGGCAGCACTGCAAAAGCAATTGCGCCGGCGATGGCGACCGCTATGGTGAGCAGCGTGGTGCCCACCGGCCGCCGAATGAATGGGGCCGAGATGTTCATGCGCTCTCCGCACCGGGCTGCGGTTCGCCGTCGCCGCGCGACGACTGGGATATGTGGCGGCCGGTAACGCGCTGACCGAGCCGGTCAAAGAAGATGTAGATCACGGGCGTGGTATAAAGCGTGAGCAACTGGCTCAACAGCAGGCCACCAACCATCGCAATGCCCAGCGGCCGGCGCAGTTCTGAACCCAGGCCCGAACCTACAGCCAGCGGTATGCCGGCGAGCAGGGCCGCAAATGTAGTCATCATGATCGGCCGAAAGCGCAACAGGCTCGCCTCATAGATCGCATCCGTCGAGTCCATACCGCGCTGACGTTCGGCCTCCAGCGCAAAATCGACGATCAAAATGCCGTTCTTATTCACAATGCCAATGAGCAGGATGATCCCGATGATGCCGACGGCGTCAAGGTCTTGACGGCAAATGATGAGCGCCAGCAAGGCGCCGACACCGGCCGAGGGCAGAGTGGAGAGGATGGTGATGGGATGGATGAAGCTCTCATAGAGCACGCCGAGAACAATGTAGACAGTGACCAAAGCAGCAAGGATGAGCAGCGCCTCGTTGGACATGGAGTTGTGAAACGACGCCGCTGTGCCCTGGAAGTCAGACTGAAGGCTGGCGGGAAAATGAAGGTTCTTGACCGTCTTTTCGATGTCGTTGATCGCGGTTCCCAGTGAAGCGTGAGGGGCGAGGTTGAAAGATACAGTAACCGAGGGAAACTGCCCCTGATGGTTGATCGAGAGCGGCTCAGTGATGTCGCGCACCTGGGTAAAGGCATTGAGCGGAATGGCGTTGGCGCCTGCCGAGGATGAGGTTTTGCTGGTCCCCAGCGATGCCGATGTGCCGCCTGCCAGCACCGTGGACGGCGCATTAACTGCCTCTGATGACGGCGTATATTTCACGGATGTGGTCAGCGCGTTGGAGCCCGCAGCAGCCGAAGCGGAAGAGGAGAACGATGTTGCCGCACTCGCCCCAGAGGCCCCGGACGAGGCGTTTGACTGGATGTAAAGGTCGCCCAGGTTCTTGGGATTCTGCTGCCACTGGGGCGCAGTCTCAAGCACAACGTGGTATTGGTTCAACTGGGTGTAGAGGGTGCTGATCTGCCGTTGACCGTAAGCATCGTAAAGTGTGTTGTCGATGGTCGTCGGCGCAACCCCAAGGCGTGATGCAGTCACGCGGTCGATAACCAGTTGGACGGCACTCGCGCCGGTCTGCTGATCGGTGGCTACATCCTCCAGCTCAGGCAGTTTCTTGAGTTGTGCCGTGAACTTGTCGGTCCATTGGTTCAGTTCATCAGTGTCAGGATCCTCGAGCGTGTATTGGTATTGGGTTCGAGTCACGCGGTCGTCGACGGTAATATTCTGCACCGGCTGCATGTAAAGGTGCATTCCCTGGACCTGTTGCAAGTTTGACTGCAGGCGCCTGATCACGTCAGAAGCGCTGATATGGCGCTCTTCGATCGGCTTCAGGTTGATTGAAATGCGGCCGCTGTTGAGAGTGGTGTTGATTCCGTCGGCGCCGATGAATGAGGAGAGGCTCTCGACGGCAGGATCCTGAAGGATGACCTTCGCAAGCTCTTTCTGCTTCTCGGCCATCGCAGCGTAAGAGATGGATTCCGTTGCCTGTGAGATGCCCTGAATCACGCCTGTGTCCTGCACCGGGAAGAATCCCTTGGGGATCTCGATATAGAGGACAATAGTGAGCGCAAGAGTGGCTACTGCCACAAGCAAGGTGATGGGCTGGTAGCGGAGGACTACCTTCAGCGTGCGCCCGTAGAACGCGATAAGTCGGTTGACCGCGTTTTCTGAGGCGCGGTAGAAACGGCCCTCCTGCGCTTTCGGATCGTGGCGCAGAATGCGGGAGCACATCATGGGGGTAAGAGTGAGTGAAACCACGGCCGAAATGACAATGGTGACTGCCAGGGTAATGGCGAACTCGCGGAAGAGGCGGCCCACCACATCACCCATGAAGAGCAGCGGAATCAGCACGGCTATCAGCGAGACGGTCAACGACATGATGGTGAAGCCGATCTGACCGGCGCCGGTGAGCGCAGCTTCCAGGGGCGGCATGCCCGCTTCAAGAAACCGGGTGATGTTCTCGATCATCACAATTGCGTCGTCGACTACGAAGCCGGTTGAAATGGTGAGCGCCATCAGCGAGAGATTGTCGAGTGAATAGCCGAGCAGATACATTACGGCAAAGGTGCCGATGAGCGAAACCGGTACAGCGATGCTGGGAATGATGGTTGCGCGAAGGCTGCGCAGGAAAAGAAAGATGACCATGACCACAAGCCCGATCGTGAGCATCAATTCAAACTCCACGTCGTGGACGGAGGCTTGAATGCTCGTCGTCATGTCGGTCAGGGTCGTCACTTTGATGGAGGCGGGAAGATTCGCTTCCAACTGGGGCATTACTTTGCGAATCTCGTTGACAACCGTAATTGTGTTGGCGCCGGGTTGTCTTTGAACATTCACAATGACCGCAGGCGTCATATCCATCCATGCGGCCTGTTTGGTGTTCTCTACGCCATTGACCACGTTGGCGACATCTTTTACAAACACCGGCGCACCATTGCTGTAGGAGATCACCACGTTCTTATATTGGTCGGCTTCGGTGATCTGATCGTTGGCGTCGATTTGATAATCCTGGCGCGGGCCATCAAAATTGCCCTTGGCCGAGTTAACGCTGGCCTGGGTCAAGGCAGTGCGCACGTCTTCCATGTTCAGGCCGTACGAGGACAACGCAACGGGATTCACCTGAATGCGGATCGCGGGCTTTTGGCCGCCGCTGATGCTTACCAGCCCCACTCCGTTTAACTGCGATAGTCGGGGCGCGAGACGTGTGTCAACGAGATCCTCGACCTGCGAGAGCGGTAGATCGGGGGAACTGATGGCCAACGTGAGAATGGGGGAATCTGCCGGATTGGTTTTGTTGTAAACCGGCGGGACCGGAAGATCGGATGGGAGAAAAGTCTGTCCGCCATTGATCGACGATTGAACCTCTTCTTCAGCTACGTCGAGCGAAAGGGAGAGACTGAATTGCAGAACAATTACCGAAACGCCGCCGGCGCTGGTCGAGGTCATCTGGCTCAGGCCTTGCATCTCGCCAAACTGACGTTCCAGAGGCGCAGTGACGGTTGTGGCCATCACGTCTGGGCTGGCGCCCGGATAGAAAGTGAGCACCTGGATCGTCGGGTAATCGACCTGCGGCAGCGCGGAGACGGGCAATTGCGTGTAAGCGACAAGGCCTGCCAGCAGAATTGCGGCCATCAGCAGCGAGGTTGCGACCGGCCGCAGAATGAATGGCCGAGATGGACTCATGGAGCACCCTCAGCTTCAGGGGATGAGGTCGGGATTGTCACTTTGGAGAGAACGATTTCAGATCCGCTCACGAGCTTTTGAAAGCTGCTATCGGCTACCACATCGCCTGGATTTAGGCCAGTGACCGCGGTGTTGTTTTGATCTGAAATGCCCGACTTCACGGTCTTCATGACCGCTTTTTTGTCCTGGATGAGGTAAACAAAGTCGGTAGCGCCGTTGTGCTGGATCGCCGAGGAAGGAACCAGAGTCTGGTTATCCAGAGTCTTGACCAGGAGGCGGGTGTTGACAAACTGATTCGGGAAAAGGATGTTGTCTCGGTTATCGAACTGCGCGCGCAGTTTTACAGTTCCAGTCACAGTGTCGATCTGGTTGTCGACTGTGATTAACCGCCCCTTTTCGAGGAGTTTTTGCTGCGTGCGGTCAAGCGCTTCCACCATTAGCGCCCTGCCGCCCCGCATTTGTTGCAGAACCTCGGGCAGGCTGTCTTCAGCCAAAGTAAAGATTACCGTAATGGGCTGAATCTGCGCGACAACCGCCAGTGTCGTGGTGGAGTTGGCAGTCACCAGGTTGCCGGGATCCACCAGCCTGAGTCCCACTCGACCGTCGATTGGCGAAGTGATGTGACAGAATCCTACCTGCACCTGGTCATATTGGACCGTTCCCTGGTCGTTCTTCACACTGCCCTGGTCCTGCAGGACGAGCTTTTCCTGGTCTTCGAGCGTTTGCCGGGGAATGGCGTTGCGGGCCCACGCGTCCTGATAGCGCTTCAGGTCCATTTGCGCTTCGGAGAGCAGGCTTTGGTCGCGATCGAGCGCGCCCTGGGCCTGGGCGAGTTGCGCCTCATAAGGCCGGGCATCGATATCGATCAACGGGTCGCCTTTGTGAACAGCCTGTCCTTCGCGGAAATGGACCGCCGTGATCACACCGGTGACTTGAGCGGTAACGACGTCGGTGTAGACAGGCGTAACCGTGCCGATGGCGTCAAGATAGACGCCGATGCTTCCCTTGGTAGCCGTAGCGACGGTGACCGGGACTGGCCCGGACATCGCGCCGCCATGCCGCCCCCCTGCCGCCGGCGCCGATGCGCTTACGCCGTGCTGCTTGTACACCCACAGGAAAAGCAGCGCAAAGAGCAGCAGGATGATAACCCAAATCCAGCGATGGCGGCGTTTTTTTGTATGGTCAGCAGGCGCCTGCCCGGATGCAGAATGCGAAACAGAAAGCGGTTGATCCATCGTCTTCTTCTCGTATGTTCTGGAGCGAACACTCGGTTTGATAGAAACATTTTCTCATATTCAAAAACGAGGGCAGAATGAGCGAACTATTACGGCTTCGGGCTTGGCAGTAAGGCTGAGCGAAAACCTGCCATCTTTTCATGAAGGTGCAGGCCGACAGCAGTGGCAGAGTGCGGCCCGTCGCAAGATTACCCTCGCGCGAGTGCACGTATTTTGATGGACGCATAGAAATGGCAAATAGTTGCAGAAGTTGGCGGCTGCATCCCTTCGACCCAACTTCATCAGCTTTCGACCCCAGTCTTAGTGAGGTTTTCAGGTTGGGGTTGGACCAAATCGTAGGGAAACTGGAAAGCATGCTGCCGGTAAATGCATTGCGCGCCGCGGCACGCTGGAAACGCCTCTATTCGTTGAATCCCGAAGCCTGCCCTGAGTGAAGCCGAAAATCCCTGGTCCCTACGTCCCCAGTCCCTACAACTCATTGTTCCTTGTTCCCTCCGCTCCTGGTCTTGTCCGCGGGCGATAATAGATATCAGACCGGCAATCCCGGCCGCCCGTTCCCCAGGACTCCTCAATGAGCGCCGCAAACTTTCACGTGCTCGCCAAGCCCATCGGCCCCATCTGCAACCTCGATTGCAAGTATTGTTTCTATCTCGAGAAGGAATCGCTCTACCCGCAGGTCGAAAAATGGGCCATGCAGCCCGAGGTGCTTGAGAGTTACATCCGGCAATACATCGAGGCGCATGACACTCCGGTCGTTAACTTCGCATGGCAGGGCGGGGAACCGACGCTTCTCGGCGTCGACTACTTCCGCCGCGTGGTCGAGCTCGAAGAGCGCTACGCCAACGGCAAGCGCATTGCCAACGCGTTCCAGACCAACGGCGTTTTATTGAACGATGACTGGGCGCAGTTCTTCCTTGAGCATCAATTCCTCATCGGCATCTCGATCGACGGTCCCCGCGAGCTGCACGACGCCTACCGTGTGGACAAAGGCGGCCAGCCGACATTCGACCGCGTCATGCGCGGCATTGAAACTCTCCGCCGCAACAAGGTCGAGTTCAACACGCTTACCACACTGCATCGCGCCAATGCGGATGCGCCGCTCGAGGTCTATCGCTTCCTCAAAGAGAATGGGAGCGGCTACATGCAGTTCATCCCCATCGTTGAGCGCATTGCGCACCAGGTTACCGATGAAGGCCTGCGGCTCATCTCGCCCGACTTTACCGGCGCGGCAAAAGTTGCGCCGTGGTCCGTTGAGCCGCGCCAGTTTGGCCGCTTCCTCTCTGCCATCTTCGACGAGTGGGTGCGCAAAGATGTGGGCCGTACCTTCGTGCAGATTTTCGACATCAGCCTAGAGCTTTGGTCGGGAATGGAAGCGAGCCTTTGCATCTTCCGCAAGCAGTGCGGCGCCGCGCTCGCTATCGAGCACAGCGGCGATCTCTACTCCTGCGATCACTTCGTCTATCCGGCAAACAAGCTCGGCAACATCATGGACTCGCCCCTTGCCGAGCTTGCCGGCTCCGCGCAGCAGCAGCAATTCGGAGAAGCCAAAGAGTCCACACTGCCCAAATACTGCCGCGAGTGCGACGTGCGCTTCGCCTGTAACGGCGAGTGCCCCAAGCATCGCTTCCTCACCACTCCCGACGGCGAGCCGGGATTGAACTACCTCTGCGCCGGCTACAAGATCTTCTTCCATCATGTCGATCCCTACATGCGCTTCATGGCCGCGGAGCTTGCGGCCCAGCGCGCTCCGGCGAACGTGATGCGCTGGGTGGCGGAGCAGGATGCACTTGAGAAGCAGGGCAAGCCCGGCCGCAACGATCCGTGCCCGTGCGGCAGCGGCAAGAAGTACAAGCAGTGCTGCCTCGCCCGCCTGAACTGAGCCGACGGCCGATCCAGATCGCATAGCAGGACAATCACAAACGCGACTTCGATGCATGAAAGTGTTTTGAGGCGCCATTTTTTCTGAGGGGCGGAAAATGGCCGGAAATGCCTGTAAATGTTGGCTTATGTGGTTTGCCAGGCCCGCGAAATGGTCGCTTAAGTGGTTGCATTTACCCGCGAAACGTTCACATATATGGTTGCGATTCTTCGCTAACTTGACCCGGAATGGTGCCGAAACACGGGCAATTGACACCACCTAAGGTTATGAATCGAGTGAAAAGGTCCCTCGGAATTGACCAAAACGGCGGTTATTGCACGCTAAAGCGGCCTAAAGTGCGTTAAAAGGCGCTTAGCGGCCATGTTTTTGCAGGTTTTTGCTCACTTTGGAGACGGGATCGCAGGAGCCAAGGCGATGGCTTCAATCCCACCCAAGCGGAGCTTGGGTGGGGCACCCTGAGTTGGTGTGATCCCACCCTAGCGACAAAAACAAAGACGTCGCGAGACCTGGGGCACCCGGTTGGAGTCAAGGTAAAAGAGAACGGCACACAAGACGGGGAGCCGGCCGAACGGATTCAAAAGAGCCCGAGGCGAACAAATTCGTCGTGGATGACCCGATAGCACTCGCACGAAGCGTGTGTGAGGCCCTCGCGATTTTGGATCGTCACATCTCCCCGTGTATAGGCAATAAATCCAGCCTTCTGCAGGATGCCTGCTGCGACGGTGACCGAGGAGCGGCGCGTGCCCAGCATCATGGCGAGAAATTCGTGAGTGATCGGCAGATGGTCACTTTGCATTCTGTCCTGGCACATGAGCAGCCATCGTGCAAGGCGCTCTTCGAGTTCGTGCACTCGATTACACGCAGCCGTCTGCGCGGTCTGCATTAGAATTCCCTGAACGACTTGCTGCAATCGCAGGCGCAGTGCACTCGAGGCTTCGCACTGTTCCTGCAAGACCCTGGCCTTGACCCTGAAGCCGTTTCCCGCAATCTGCATGAAAGCCCGGTTCAGAGAATGTCCCGTACCTAGCACGGCAGGCAGCCCCACAAAACCCTCAAGCCCGGTGATGCCCACTTCGATGGTATTTCCGGACTCCATGGTTACAACCTCGGAGCAAACGCCATCTTCCAGAAAATACACGTCTTCAACTGGCTGACCTGGCTCAATCAGGGGCCGGTTAACATTCAGAGTCAGCGGGGAGAGATGGGGCGCAAGACACTCCATATCGGCCGGCTGTAGCGAGGCCAGAACGCGGTTTTTAAATTGCTTTGGAACGGGGATGGATGGCATGGGCTCCTTTGCGCCGTGAAGCCAAAAAGGCTTGCACCTGAACGCGCAAGAGAGCCGACCAGGGAAATTTTTCGATCAGAGGAGAGCGGCGTGCGTATTTAGATGTAGTGCGATCCTACGCTTTTCAATGGCAATCTATTGTTCGATAAGCGACATAGGCGCCACCGAGCGGGCAATGGCTTCGCTGGGGGCGAAGCCATCTGGATCAAGGCCGCCTGCCAAGAACCGCCTGGACAGCTCTAGAAAAGTCCCAGGCGAACAAATTCCTGGTGGATGACGTGGTAGCACTCGCAAGAAGCATGTTCGAGACCTTCGCGGTTTTTGATCGTCACATGCCGGCGCGAATAGTCGATCAGCCCGGCCTCGCGCAACATGCCGGCTGCCAACGTGACCGAGGAGCGGCGGGTGCCCAGCATCATGGCCAGAACTTCATGAGTGATGGGCACATGATCGCTTTGCACCCTGTCGCTGCACATCAATAGCCACCGTGCGAGGCGCTCTTCAAGTTCATGTACCCGATTGCACGCAGACGTTTGAGCGCTCTGCGCAAGCATTCCCTGAACGTAGCGCATTAAACGCTGACGCAATTCGCGCGACGCGTCGGAGAGCTCACGCAAGATCCGCGCCTTCACGCTGAAGCCGTATCCCGCAATTTGCATGAAGGCCCGGCTAAGAGAGTGCCGCGCGCCCAGCACTGCGGGCAGACCCACAAAACCATCTCGCCCGGTGACGGCCACCTCTACGGTGTTTCCGGTCTCCATGGTGACAACATTGGAACAGACGCCACCTTCGAGAAAAAACACGGTGTCAATCATCTCGCCCGAATCATGAAGAATTCGATTGGCTTTCAGAATGACAGGCGCGAGGTGGGGTGCAAGGCGATTGATGTCGCTTGCCGGCAGCGAAGACAGCACACGGTTTTTGTAGGTCTGCGGAACTGAGCTCGATCTCATACTCATAGGGACTCCTCCTTTGCTCGGTTTCATATTTCATTGGGACTCCACTTTTTCGCCGCGGCGCCAACGGGCTGGCCCCTGAACTCGCCAGAGAGCCAGCCAGGGATCCTGGTCCCATCGGGCGCGGGCGGCGTGCATATCGAGATGTGCAGCAGCAAACGCAAATCATAGCCAATTGTTCGGTAAGCGACAGACATGCTCGGACAGCCGCATTACTTTTGGGTCAGATGCCCAAGGCGTAGAGAGTGTTCGGTTGGCACTCCGAATTCTTCGCCAGGGCTGTGGCGGCTGAAAATCAGCTACGTGGTTGGAACTAACCAAACCGCGGTGTTTCGCATCATCGATTTTGATTGCGCATCGTACAGTCGAACGGTAGTGGTGAATGTGGTATGCGCGCATTCAGAGCATTTCGGCAGGTGTGAACACCAGGGAGCGACGACCTCCGCGAATGTCATGAACGGGCACGTTTTTTTCATTAAGATTTTCGCCCTCCCCCGAAGAACGGGCGGCGGAAGCTGACCGTTTGAAATGCCTTAGGTTAAAAGTCGAACCGGCGCTGGAAAGAAACCACTGGAAGCCGCACTGAAACGTGCCGGCTTCCGGAAAAAACAAAGCACAATTGAAAATGGGCCGCCAAGGAAGAGTGATCGAATGCAACCGCAACAGTCGCAGAACCAGCGAGAGGCGCGGTGTGCGGCAGTGTCTTTCTGCTGCAGGAAGAGCGTAAGTATGGTAAGGCGCGCGTGATGGAACATGGACTGCAAACCGGATGAAAAAGCGTTTTGACAAAACAAACGTGATCGGCAAGGACGCAAGACCCATAATTTTTCGAAACCAAGGAGATTCTATGGCGCTGACTCTCGTTCTCTCCGTCGGCCAGGAGCCGGATCTAATGGGCACGCGCAGCCTCGTCCTGCAATCCGCGGGCTATGTCGTTGTCTCAGCGTATTCAATGAAAGAGGCAGTTGATCGTTTTCAAGAGGGCGATTTCGATCTCGTCCTCCTTTGCCAATCCATTCCCACTAGAGATAGAGACCGCCTGACCTCCTGGATTCGAGCCTCGGGGTCGCGGATTCCCGTGGTCTCCGTTTCAGAACAAGTCAGACAAGATGATGGCTTCGATGGTGTGACAGTCGGTAGTGAGCCGGGCGCGCTGCTCTGGGGCATAAGGGAAGTGCTGATCGAGGCAGAGATTTCTGCTTCACGCACGGCGGCGCCCCGCGGCAGCAAGGGACAGACTGCCGCACAAGGGAAAAAGCCGCGATCATCAATCATGGACTACGAACGACAAACAGAGACCATCGGGGAACGCCTGATCCCTTTTGCCCGGACGGGCTGAATCACTTTCGCTTGATTCTCTTTCCCCAGGGATGACACTTGGCAGGTCAGCTTACAGCGGTTCTCCAATTTCTATGTGGCGTTTCTGGCGTCGATGGAGGTGGCTTTTTTCTGATGAAAAAATCACTGAGCGATTGCGCTTCGTATGACGCCCACTGGAGAACTGCTAATGTGGACAACGATCAAGGAAATGCCCAGGCTTTTGTTGATGGAATCGACGTTACTCAAGTAAGAAGAAAGGGAAATCATCATGTCTGAGCCACGCCGGCACCCGTATGTATTTGTAGTCGATGATGAGGAAGTCATCGCAACAACCCTGGGAATGATCCTTGTTCAAGGCGGCTTTCGCGCCAGATCGTTCAGCAGGCCGCTGGAGGCGTTGCAGGCGGCCCAACTTGAAGCACCCGACCTTCTGATTTCCGATGTTGTGATGCCGGTGCTTTCCGGGGTCGAACTGGCAATTCAGGTGCGCGAACGATGCCCGGACTGCAAAGTGCTGCTGTTTTCAGGTAAAGCCGCTACCGCATATCTGCTAGATGCTGCGCGGGCAGCTGGATACGATTTCGAGCTTCTCTCGAAGCCGGTGCATCCGGCGGATCTGCTGGCAAAGCTTCGCAGGCTGACCGATCCCGTACCGATTGCGCCACCGGCTGAGGAGTTGCCGGCGCCGCGCTAACGCAGATGCGGAGTTGCAATCCCCTGGCGCACGAAGCCTCATTCGGGCGCGATGCCCGAGATCCGAATTAACCCTTGCGACAATTCAGCCGATGAGATCACTTTACCGGTGGTCGAATCGGCTTGTCTGCGTCGGGTATTGCTCTGTTCGATGACCAAGATTAAGTTGGTTGGCACGAGAGGGGCTCGAACCGCGGCGGAGCCCGGCTGCAGCGGAGTTTGCACAGATGATGACAGTTCTCGTGGTCGATGATTCGGTAACGATGGTACTGAGCCTGAAGACCACACTCGCGATGAACGGCTTTCAGGTGGAGACCGCCAGCAACGGGCGGGAGGCGCTGGACAAGCTGAAGGCGGGCGTTAAGCCGAACCTGATTCTCACGGATATCAACATGCCGGTGATGGGCGGCATGGAGCTGATCCGCAACGTGCGGGCGATTCCGCAACTAAAGTTTGTGCCCATTCTCACGTTGACAACGGAGAGCGAAGCCGCAAAACGCAGCGAAGGCAAGCTGGCTGGCGCCACAGGCTGGCTGGTGAAGCCGGTATCAGGCAACGACCTGATTGCGGTGATGAAGAAAGTATTGCCCGGAGCGTAAGATCATGGCCACCGCGACGATGACAGCACGGGCAGCACTCGGATCCGGACGAGCTGCTGCGATCGGAAACGACACGGCAGAGGTGAGAAGGAACCTGGAGAGGCGCATTGACCGCGTGGTGAAGCGGCTGCTGATGCAGCTTGCCATTGGAGTGATCTGCGATGCAGCGCTCTGGCTGGCATTGCGCAACATGCTGGGCGCGGCCTTTATTCGCTGCCAGATTCATGCGGCGTACCTGATCCTGCTGGTGGAGTTTGTGCCCTTGCTGCTGGTGGAATGGATGAACTGGCGGGCGGCGCGCAAGGCGATCGCCGACATGTGGGCGTTTGGCAAGCTACGCTTCGATCAGATTTCGCGCATGCTGGCAGGACGCGAGGTCATCAAGGGGGATGTCGAGGATTCCCGGGTCTACATCGATGTGCTGCACGGGCAGATCGGCGATTCGCTGGCTGAGTCGGAGCGCGAAGTGGTGGCCGCAATCGAGCAGATCGGGCAATTGATTGGTCAGTGCGGCCAGCAGAAGGAGCACATCGCGCGCTCTGTTGAGAGCAGCAGAAATTTGGCCGTGGCGACGCGCGAAAGAGTCAACACCAACAAGGAGCTGATCGCGGCGATCCAGATGCAACTGGAGGCGCAGTTGATGGAGACGCGCGACAACTTCGAACGCATCCGGAATCTGTCGGGCGGAGTGTGCGCGCTGACGCCGCTGATTAAAGTGATCACCTCGATCGCGCAGCAGACGAACCTGCTGGCGTTAAACGCGGAGATTGAAGCGGCGCGGGCGGGCAACGCCGGCCGTGGATTTTCCGTGGTGGCGATGGAGGTGCGCAAGCTGGCGGTGCTGTCGACGAAGGCGGCGGCGGAGATTGCGCAGAAGATCAATTCGACTTGCAAGAATGTTGAAGGCGAGCTGAAGGACGCGCAGGCGGCGCTGAGCCAGAAGGAAGCCAACGCCGCGATGAACCACCTGGTGAGCGACCTGGAAGCTATGCAACAGGAGTTCAGCAGCAACGGCGATTTATTGCTGGACGTGATCTGCGGGGTGGAGTCGAGCTACGGGAAGACCGTGGAGCGGCTCTCCGAAGCGATGGGCCATATTCAGTTTCAGGACGTGATGCGGCAGAGGATGGGGCATGTGCAGGAAGCCCTTGTCGAGATGGGAGAGCATCTGCTGGAGCTGAACGAGATTCCGGAAATGCCGAGTTGGGACGGCCGGCTGGAGAGGACTTTCCGATCCATTCTGGATGCGCACCTGAATCAATACAGGATGGCGAGCCAGACATCGACCCACCATGCGGTTTCAGGCGGCGCGGCGGGCGCGGAACAGAGCGGGCCGGCGATTGAGCTGTTCTAGGGCGGACGTCCCAGAAGTCCGTGACAGAATTCGCAAGGAGCAACCGCAGATCTTTCGACTCCGATTGCCGCGAAACGCGGCAATCTTCGCTCAGGATGACAGCAATCGTTTTGGCTTGAACTTCCGGGACAGAACACCAGGGCGGTCGTCCGAATGCGGAACTCCGGGAAGTGGAGAGCCGGCAGTTCCAAAAATCTTTGGTTCCGTTCCAAAGTGGACCTGCTCGCATCATGTGAAACTCCCAATCCATTTCCTCTCCGATCCTACCCAATGATTGCTCCCTGAAGGCCGATGAGGTCCTTTGCTGGCAGTCCGCAGGATTGGACTGCGGGCTGGAATGAGATCCGCTCGCGACAGGCGGGGAGCCAGGAATGGGAATCGTGTTGAGCCAAAGCGACGACGCGTGCCTGATCGGTCTCGATGGCGCGATCGATATTGCGTCCGCGGCGGAGTTGAAAGCGGTCCTTGTTGAGGCTCTAGAAACCGGCAAAGAGATTCGCATTTCTACCGCGGAGACCGCCGATCTGGATATCACGGCGTTTCAGTTGCTTTGGGCGGCGAAGCGCGAGGCAGCGCAATCGGGCGTGGGATTCGCGCTGGCGGGGCCGCTGCCTGAGCCGGTCCGGAATTCTCTCGCGGTGATGGGGTTGGATGGGCCGGGCATTCTCAGTGAGTTGGGTGGGCGATAGGCGATGATTCAGACAGCACCAGGCAGCGCCGAGCAGTTCAAGCAGAGCTTCCGCGAAGAAGCCCGGGAGATTTTGACCGAGCTGGAATCGGCTTTGCTAGAGCTGAACGAAAACCGCAGCGACGCCGAACTTGTCGGCCGCATCTTCCGAGGCCTGCACACCATCAAGGGTTCGGGCTCGATGTTCGGTTTCGAGCGCATGGCCGCGTTCACGCACGATCTTGAGACCGCATTCGACCAGGTGCGGAACGGGAGGCTGGCGGTCAGCGCCGAGCTTGTCGATCTGACGTTGGCAGCGCTGGACCAGATCGGCGCCATGCTTGAAGAAGAGGCGGGCGGTGCGGAGCCTGCTGATCCAGCCATCTGCAAAAGAATCCTGGAAAGCGTACGACGGTTGGCGGGCATCGAAGAAGCGGCAGCGCCGGTGAAGCAGCCCGAGCCGACGCCGAATGGTTGCTCTGTGGATGCGGGGCCGATGCGGAGCTGGCGCATTCGCTTTGTTCCCGGCCCCGATCTGATGTGCTTCGGAGCCAGTCCGTTTCTTCTGCTGCGTGAATTGCGGCAGTTGGGAGAACTTTCGATTCATCCGAGCATGGCGGCGATTCCGCCGCTTGCCGAATTAGATGCCGAGCGCTGCTACGTCTCGTGGGAGATGGTCCTGGCCACCGCGGTGGGCCGTGAGGTGATCCGCGATGTTTTCATCTTCGTCGAGGACAGTTGCGAGCTGAGCATCGAAGCGGATCGAGAGGCCGCGAGCGACGGCACCGGCGATGCGGAAGGCATGACGCCGGTCAGCGAGGCCGATGTTACAGCCATGGCGCTCGCGGAGAAGCGGACGCAGGCTGCCGGCAGACGCATCTACGACAAGCCCGATAACGCATCGAGCCTCCGCGTGCCGGCTGCCAAGCTGGACCAATTCGTGAACCTGGTGGGCGAGCTGGTGACCGTGCAGGCACAGCTAAGTGAAATTGCAGCGCAACGTGACGATGCCGGAGTCGCGCAGGTAGCGGAGGAGATCGAGCGGCTCACCTCGGCGCTGCGGGAAAGCTCGATGAGCATTCGCATGATGCCGATTCGCGGCACATTCGAGCGCTTCCGCAGGCTGGTGCACGATCTTGCGCGGGATCTTGGCAAAGAAGTGGAGCTGACGATTGAAGGCGCCGATACGGAGCTGGATAAATCAGTCATCGATCAGCTGGGCGACCCACTGATGCATCTCATCCGCAACAGCATGGATCACGGGGTTGAAGCGCCGCAGGTGCGGGAGGCACGGGGCAAGCCGGCTATGGCGGCGATTCATCTTTCGGCGCGCCACTCCGGCGCCAGCGTGCTGATCTCGGTGGCGGACGACGGAGCCGGCATCGATGCCGAGGCGGTCCGCGGGCGGGCAGTGGAGAAGAAGCTGGTAGCCCCTGACGCGTCCCTGACCGAGCGCGAGATCTTCGCGCTCATTTTCCAGCCCGGATTCTCGACAGCCAAGACGGTTACCGATGTCTCCGGCCGCGGCGTGGGGATGGATGTTGTTCGCCAGAGGGTTGACAGCCTGAGGGGCACCATCGAGGTGGCAAGCAGTTCTGGCGTGGGAACCAGCGTGACGCTGCGATTGCCGCTGACCATGGCCATCATCGACGGATTGCTGGTGGGGGTGGGAGATGCCCACTTCGTTTTGCCGCTGGCCAGCACACTGGAGTGCATTGAACTGACGCGAGAAGACCTTGAGCGGGCGAACGGAAAGCACGTGGCCAACGTGCGCGGCGAGATTGTTCCCTACATCCGCCTGCGCGAGCGGTTCAACATGCGCGGCGAGCGGCCCGCGATTGAACAAATCATGGTGGTTGAGACAACGGAGGGGCGCTGCGGGTTTGTGGTGGACCACGTTCTGGGCAACTGCCAGACCGTGATCAAGAGCCTGGGCCGCTTCTACCGGAGCGTCGAGATGGTTTCCGGCGCCACGATTCTGGGCAATGGAACAGTGGCCCTGATTCTCGACCCCGATCGCTTAATCCGCGATGCATTGCAGGCGGAGCTTCGCGGAGGCGGCCGCGGCCGCAGCGCGATTGGGGGCGGCAGACCGAGGGACGGCATTCATCTTACTGCCCTTCAGGGCATCGGCAGCGCTGACGAGGGTGCCAGCGCAAATCAGTTAGCAAATTAACCGGCGAAGTCTCGTCGAGCAGAAAGAGATCTCGAAAGAAAGCGGAGGATTTCATGGGAACAGCAGTAGTGAATGGAGACCGGAGGCTGCACAGCGCCGGCAACGGAGAGAGCGAAAACGGTCACGGCGAAAATGGGCACGGAAGCCGTGAGCGGGCGAGCAAGCGGCCGGGGCAGGAGGAAGACCTCATGCTCGTGCTTCAGGAGATCATGCGCCTGGTGGACGCTTCAAAAGACGGGCGGCTGAGTGAACGCGGCAAGGCCACGCTCTTCAACGGCACACACAGGGAGCTGATTCAGGGCGTGAACGAGATGCTGGACGCGATTCTTTTGCCCATCGGCGAAGGAAACCGCGTTCTTGCGCAGATTTCCGCGGGAAAGATCGACGAGCAGATTACGCAAACGTACAAGGGCGACCACGAAAAGATGAAGGTTGCCGTAAACAACGTGGCCGCAGTCCTGCAGGGCTTGCAAAAAGAGCTGGGACGCCTGACCGAAGCGTCGCGGGAAGGCCAACTCTCCGATCGCGGCAAGCCGGAGCAGTTCCAGGGGGCCTATGCGGAGATCGTGCGCGGCATGAATGCCATGCTGGACGCGATTCTGCTGCCCATCGGCGAGGGAAACCGCATTCTCGATCAGATTGCCGCGGGCAAGATCGACGAGCTGATTGCGCAGACCTACAAGGGCGACCACGAAAAGATGAAACAGGCAGTGAACGGTGTGGCCATCGTGCTGCAGGGCCTGAAGAGAGAGCTTGCCCGTCTCATCGGCGCATCGCATGCCGGACAACTCTCCGAGCGCGGCAAGACTGACGACTTCCGAGGGGCCTTCGCAGAGATCGTGCGCGGAGTCAACGATATGCTTGACGCCATCCTGCTGCCAATCGGCGAGGGGAATCGTATTCTCGCGCAGATTTCTAATGGGAAGATCGACGAATTGATCACCCAGACGTACAAGGGCGATCACGAAAAGATGAAGGTGGCGGTCAACAATGTCGCCGAGGTTCTGCAAAGTCTGCAAAGAGAACTGGCGCGACTGACTGAAGCCGCGAACGCCGGAAAGCTGATCGAGCGCGGGCATCACGATCAGTTCCGCGGCGCTTATGCCGAGATCGTGCGCGGCGTGAATGCGGTTCTGGACGCCGTGATCGGGCCCCTGAACGTTTCGGCAAAATATGTCGATCTGATCAGCAAGGGCGATATTCCGCCGGAGATCACGGACACCTACCATGGCGACTTCAACACCATCAAAAACAACCTGAATGCGCTGATTGCGGCCATGAACGAGATCACTTCCGCAGCCGAGGAGATCTCCAATGGGAACCTGACGGTCGATATCCGCGAGCGTTCCGCACAGGACAAACTGATGCAGGCCCTTTCGGCCATGATTGCCGGCTTGACGCGCACTGTCGGCGATATCCGTTCCATCGCCGGCGAGGTGGCGGCAGCCAGCCAGTCCATCTCGACCGCGTCCGTCCAGGTATCAAAGGGCGCCAGCGCGCAGGCGGCTGCGGCCGAAGAAGCGTCGTCGTCGATGGAGGAGATGGTCAGCAACATCAAGCAGAACGCCGATAACGCGCAACAGACCGACAAGATTGCCAACAAGAGCGCCAAGGATGCGCAGGAGAGCGGAAGAAGCGTCCTGGAAGCGGTTGCAGCGATGAAGGAGATTGCCAACAAGATCTCCATCATCGAGGAGATTGCGCGGCAGACGAACCTGCTGGCTCTGAATGCGGCCATTGAAGCAGCGCGAGCCGGCGAGCATGGCAAGGGATTTGCCGTGGTCGCGGCCGAGGTACGCAAACTGGCCGAGCGAAGCCAGAAAGCCGCCGGGGAGATCAATCAGCTGTCGGCCACTACGTTGAAGGTGTCAGAGAAGTCGGGCGAAATGCTGGAGAAACTTGTGCCCGACATCCAGCGCACGGCGGAACTGGTGCAGGAGATCACGGCTGCCAGCAAGGAGCAGGATACCGGCGCCGAACAGATCAACAAGGCTCTGCAGCAGCTGGAGCAGGTGATTCAACAAAATGCTTCAGCCGCCGAGGAGATGGCCTCCACGACCGAGGAGCTGACCGGCCAGTCGGATCAGCTTGTGGGCGCGCTCTCGTTCTTCCACACGGATGATGAAGGCAGTGCACACATGCGGCGGGGAAGCGGCGCGAAGGCAACGCGACAGGCAGTACCGGCGAAACCGGTGAAGCCGAACGGTCACGGGCCGGCGCCGGCGGCGAAGGCAGCACCCAAGGCCGGAATCAATCTCCGGCTCAACGACAAGCACGACGAACTGGACGCTGAGTTCGAGCGTTACTGACCGTCAAGGCGCGGAGCCTCTGTGCTTCGCGCCGGGCGGATTCCCGGTGACGGAATCCGCTGCAGTCTTCAGGATGAGAGAGGAGTTTTAGCATGAGCGTTAGCGAAATCACGGAGACGCGGCAGTATCTCACCTTCAAGCTCGGCAACGAGGTGTTCGCTACGGACGTAGCGAAGGTGAGGGAAGTGCTCGATCTCACGCCGATTACTTCAATCCCGCGGACGCCGGATTTCATGGCCGGCGTGATCAACCTGCGGGGAAGCGTGGTTCCTGTTGTAGATCTCAGGCTTTGCTTCGAGATGTCGAAGACAGAGAATACGCGCAATACCTGCATTGTGGTTGTGGAAGTACTGCTCGATAACGAATCGATTGTGATCGGCGCACTGGCCGACTCAGTTGAGGAAGTGATCGACCTGGAACCGGAGCAGATAGAGCCGGCTCCGCGCATCGGAACCCACATCCGCACTGACTTTATTCGCGGAATGGGTAAGCGCGATACGCAATTCATCATGATTCTCGATATCGATCGCGTCTTCTCGGCCGAAGAGCTGGCCGTGGTGCGCGCGCAGGATTCGAGCAAGCAACTGATGGAAGCAGCCGCGTAAGAAAGGAAAGGGGCGGGCACTCCCGCCCCAACTTTCCGCTTTGCAGACAAGAGACGAGATCATTTCGGGCAGAGACTACTCGCGTCTTTGCAAACTGGTTTACGACGAGGCAGGGATCGCTCTCGGCTCCGAGCGAAAGACGATGCTCGAGGTGCGGATCAAGCGCAGGTTGAAGGCTCTCGCGATTCACTCCTACGGCGAGTACTGCGATTATCTGTTTTCACGCGAGGGGCTGAAAGGCGAGCTGGTTCATCTGATCGATGTGGTCACGACCAACAAGACGGATTTCTTTCGCGAGCCGCGGCATTTTGATTTTCTGACGAGCACGGCGATCCCGGCATTGACTTCGCCGGCCGTGAATCGGCGGCCGCTCCTGGTTTGGAGCGCGGGATGTTCGACGGGCGAGGAGCCGTACACACTGGCGATGGTTTTGAGCGAGTATGCGCTTGCCCACCCCGGCTTCAGCTTTCGCATTCTGGCTACAGATGTTTCAACGACGGTGCTCGAGAAGGCCGAATTGGGGATTTACTCGACCGAAGTGGTCCGTCCGGTGCCGGCCGCGCTCAAGGTCAAGTACTTCATGCGCTCTCGCGAGCCGGCTGCCGATCGCATGCGCGTGGTTCCGGAGCTTCGCCGCGCCGTCGAGTTCAGGCACCTGAACTTCATGGATGCCGATTACGGTATTTCCGGGAAGGCAGACGCGATTTTCTGCAGGAACGTGATCATTTACTTTGACCGGCCCACGCAGCAAAGCATTTTAGGGAAGCTCACAAGCCATCTTGTGGCGGGCGGGTATCTTTTTGTCGGGCACGCGGAGACTCTGCATGATTTGGATCTGCCGCTTGCGCAGGTAGCGCCCGCGCTCTACAGGAGGGCTGATGGCTAGGCCAGAAGGGTCACTGCCGGAGGTGAATTTGCAGCCTGGAGAGTCGCGCCTGGTGACGCAGCCGACCAATTTGCGGACTGTGCTGGGTTCGTGTGTCGGGGTCGCTTTTCGTGTTCCGAGGCTTGGCCTTGGCGCGCTCTGCCATCCCATGCTGCCGCATTGCCCGGCGAACCGGAGAGACAAGTTGAGCGCGACTGCAGGACGCCGGTACGTGGACTTCGCGATCCAGGAGATGGCGCAGCGATTGAAAGCGATGGGAGCCAAGCGCGGAGAGGCTGAAGTGAAGATCTTCGGGGGAGGCGATGTACTGCCGGTTGGAGACGGCCCGTCGCGACCTTCTGTGGGCGAACTGAATTGCGAGGCTGCGCTCAGAGTGCTTGAAGAAGAGGACTTCACTGTTTCTGCATGCAGCCTGGGGGGCACGTCGGGAGTGCACATTGAATTCAACAGCGCGACGGGGGAAGTGCTGCTGCGGCGGCTCGACCTCGGCGCAACGCTGACGGTGCGGAAGTCCCGGCGGAAATCGCATCGTTGCGGGCGCAAGAAATAAAGGCAGGCGATTATGGGTTCAGCCAGGATTCGAGTACTGATCGTTGACGACTCGGCCGTGGTGCGCCAGACGCTCAAGGAGGTTCTATCTTCCGATCCGGAGATCGAGGTGATCGCCACGGCGGGAGATCCATTTGTAGCGGCCGACCGCATCGCCGAGCAGGCGCCGGACGTGATTACGCTGGATATCGAGATGCCGCGGATGGACGGGCTCACCTTTCTGAAGAAGATCATGAGTCAACATCCGATTCCGGTTGTGATCTGTTCCAGCCTGGCGGATGAAGGCGCATTGAGCACGCTGCAGGCTTTGGAATTCGGCGCGGTGGAGATTGTGACCAAGCCGAGATTGGGCACGAGGCAGTTTCTTGAGGACTCGCGCGTGATCTTGTGCCAGGCGGTGAAGGCTGCCGCTGCAGCGCGCGTGCGGACGCTCAGCCCGAGCCACACGGTCGAGCCGAAACTGACTGCAGACGCGATTCTTTCCGCTGCCACGCGCGCCATGATCGAAACGACTGAGAAGGTGGTTCTGATTGGGGCGTCGACCGGCGGAACGGAGGCATTGAAGACTCTGCTTGAAGCACTTCCGCCGGATACTCCGGGGATCGTGATTGTGCAGCACATGCCGGAACTGTTTACTCGCGCCTTTGCCAACCGGCTCGACGGATTGTGCAGCATTACCGTGAAGGAGGCTGAAACAAACGACACAGTGATCCGTGGCCGCGCGCTGATCGCGCCCGGCAATCATCACTTGCTGCTGAAGCGAAGCGGAGCGCGCTACTACGTGGAGATCAAGGAGGGGCCGCTGGTTTGCAGGCATCGCCCGTCGGTAGATGTGCTTTTTCGCTCTGCCGCGCGCTATGCGGGGCAAAACGCGGTTGGCGTGATCCTGACAGGCATGGGCGACGATGGCGCACGCGGCATGCTGGAGATGAAGCAGGCGGGCGCTGTGACCATCGCACAGGACGAGGCTACTTGTGTCGTGTTCGGGATGCCCAAGGAGGCGATCAAGCTGGCGGCCGTCGACAAGGTTTTGCCGCTGGAGGCAATTGCAGGATCAGTTCTTGCGCATTGCCGGTAACGCGGCACAGTGCTGACCGGGAAGCGGAGTTTGGATTTCGGTTGAATGGGGCGGACGCCGATTGCAGACACGGAGTTGCAGCGCCGGAGTACGGGGGAGGCGCATCAGCGAGGAGGTGCATGGGTTTCCCTGCTGCGCTATCATGCTTCTTCCGCAAGAAATCTCTTTGCGGGAGGACGAATGTCTCCTCACACCAACAGCAAGAATCCCGCGGTGCTGTCGTATTATGCGATGCGAAGGGCAGTGGGCATCACCGCGCTGTCGCTTCCGGTGGTTCTTGCTCTAGGCTCGATCCTGCTGGCGCTTCTCGGGCCCAATCATACGCTGCCCCATCCGCTGCTGGAGCGATCGATCAGCGACTACTACTACACGCCCATGCACGACTACTATGTTGGGAGCCTCTGGGCCATTGCAGCATTTCTGGCCTTTTCGCGCGGATACGACCTGACCGACGAGATCATCGGCTATCTGGCTGGATTTTTTACGGTGGGCGTTGCGTTGTTTCCACCGGTCAATCCCAATCGCTACATTTACACCACGACGCAGGTCGATATCGGTTTCATCCATACCGGTTTCGCGGCGCTTCAATTTCTCGCGTTTGCCTACTTCTGTATCTTTCTCTTTCGAAAATCTTCGCCCGAAAAGCCTTTTACCCGCCGCAAGCGGCACAGGAACAGAATCTACGGCGCTTGCGGGCTGGTGATTGTTGTTTGCATGTTGGCGATGGTGAGCCTCACGCTCAACGCGATCGAAAAGTCGCATCGGCCCAGCTTTATGCTTTTCTGGTGCGAGGCTCTGGCGCTGGTGGCGTTCGGCGTAGCGTGGCTGACGAAGGGTGAGGGAATTCTGAAGGATAAGCCGCAGAACCATGTGCGGCCTCAGGACCCGGGTCGACTTTCCGAGGCGAGATCGATCGTGTGAGGTGAAACGCCCGGCGGTGAATTTGGCGATTCGTTGGCGGGATCAGATGTGGACAAGGCCGCGCTGTAGTGCAGTGACCACCGCCTGGGTCCGGTCGGTCACGTTGAGCCGCATCAAGATGACGCTCACATGACACTTGACAGTTGATTCGGTAATGCCAAGATCGCTGGCGATCTCCTTGTTGCTTTTGCCGCGAACGAGCAGGTCAAGGACTTCGCGCTCGCGGGCGCTCAGATCCGAGTTTGGGATGCGAGAGTTGAGAGCGCGCGACACGGGCGGCGGGAGAAACCGGCCTCCTGCATGAACACGGCGCAACGCGCTGACAAGAGCGTCGTGGGGCATTCCCTTGATGATGTAGCTGCGCGCACCGGCTGCCAGCGCCTGGTGGATATCTTCGTCGCCTTCGTAGGTTGTGAGTACGACGAACCTGGCATTGCGATGGCGCGACATGAGGATGCGAATCGCCTCGACGCCGCTCATGCCGGGCAGGCGCAGGTCCATGAGCGTGATGTCGGGCAGATGCTTTTCAAATAGCTCGACGGCCTCTTCACCGCTGCCCGCCTGGGCGACCGTGGTCATGTCGGGAGTTGCCTCGATGATGGCGGCGATGCCGACGCGCATGATGGGATGATCGTCGACAACGAGCACGCGGATCTTAGCCGTTTCCCTGGTCGCGTTCTGTTCGGTCATCGCCGCACTCCCAAGGGGAAGGCTGAGCACCATGAGGTATGAATCGAGGTCTGGTGGTGAGGCCGACCTTTAGATGGAGCTAAATCTATTTCTCTACCCGAAGTATGTCATCATAGCGCGCTGATTGGAAGGCGCGAATCCGCCGAAAGTACGAAGGGAGAGAAAATCACTTTGCGTGGCTGAATCACAGGCGAATCAGGGGATTGGGTATTTCACAGGGGCTGAAGTACGGGTTAATTATCCGGTACTTACGGCATGACTGGAAGTCATGGCCTGACACAAAGCGCGCCGCGAAGGAACCTTTCCGCAGCCTGCTGGTTCTCTGACCGTGTGAATCTGTTTTAGGCATCGTAGAATCCCATGTCTCAAAATCGAGACCTGGGGCACCCATTCGAGGTACAAAACCAAGCGGTCAGAGGCCTAGTGGATGCTCCGCGGCAGTCGAGCTTGAGGCCTGCTGGCTGATTCCGATGGTGGGCATTCTGTTGCTGCGTCGATTTCAAGCTGATACTCCGGCACGAGTTTGATGCTTTCCAGCGCACCGATCTGACCATTCCGGGCAAACGCGAGAGGGCGCTGAAGCTCGAGGTAGATGGGCGCATCCTTCCGCAGCGGCAACACACTCAGCTCGAAGGTGGTCGAGGCTTGCGGGTCAAGGAAGCGCTTGAGTCCGATCGTCCAGGGCCGTCCGTTGTAGAAATCGTCTGTGAGGAGATGTTTGCCGGCGTAGATACGCCCTAAATCCCCCTGATAATTCACTTCCATATAGAGCTCGCTGAGCCCATCTGCTGAAACGGGAGGAACTGTTAAGGACCATTTTGCCGCCTCGGGCAGATCGCCGGTGCCGGGTGCTTCTGCAACGCCCTTCGGACGCCAATCGGGCGGAGGCGCGATCCTGACGGGGGGCGCGTCGCCTGCCTGCTGAATCTGGCGAAGTTGCAGCGGAATATTCCGTGGCTCGGCTGAAGCAGCAAAGCTCGTGCTCTGGGCTGTCGCGCCGGTTTGCGTGAGGGGCAGGGAAGCCTCGGGCGGCGCTGCCAGAGGCGGCGTGATTGTAAAAGCGAATTGCGGCGTCGCGGCGGAGTTTAGCCAGATGCGGGCGGGCTGCGCATCGGGATCGGCAAAAAAGCCGTCGTCAGTGATGAGCAGGTGTTCAATGCCGGCGATGCGCACCTTCCAGGCATCTTCTGCTTCATGAGCAGTCAACACTACGAGGCGGACCGTCTTGCCCTGGCACGAAACGGCTTCAATGGACGAATCAACGCCGGGGTGCACTTCGCTGACGTAGATGACGCCTGCAATCTCAGTTTTTTCTCCGCTGGATGCGTGCACCGAGCGAACGCTGGCGGCATCGAAGGCGAACTCGACGGGAATTCCCGGAATCGCTTCGAAGTAAAGAGTAGCGGCGCTATCGTTGTTTGCATTTGCCGGCAGGCGCGTGAACAGCTGCGCGGTACTGTAGCGCAACATGACATCGCCGAGGCGCAGGTTGAAGGGCCAGATGAAATAGGCGCCTGAAGGCAGGTCGACGGGACGCCTGGGCACAGCCAAAGTGCCGCCGGGCAGGTGAACAAGAAACTGCGCCGCGGGCCATTTCGGCATGGAATAGCCGCGAACGTAGTTATTCAGGAAGATGAATCCTGAATTCCCATTGGACCGTACCGAGGCGCGCGGGAGCGATAGATCCGCAGTGCTGTGCGGCACCGAATCCGGCTCATGGGCGACCATCGGTGCCAGATCCGCGCCAAAATCGTTGAGGAAGTACTGGAAGACCTTCATCTTGCGCAGCGAGATGCGTTCCTGGCCGAACTCGCCCAGCGGAGCCTGAAAGTCATACGACTTGATCGGCACATCGTTGGGATAGCCGGTGGCTTGTGACTCCTGCAAGGTCGAGAGCTTGCCGTCAGGGTTCTCGCCGCCTTGAAACATGTAGGTTCCGTAGAGGTTCACGCCCGACCCGAGCATTACCGGGAAGACAGCGCCGATGTCGTCCGGCGCAATAACGGGGCGCCGGTGATAGGTGTCCTCGATGCCGCCGCCAATTTCGGCGGTGAGGTAAGGCAGCACGCCCGGCGCAACCGGTGGTTTTGCGGACGGGTCATGGCTGCCGTTTGCCTGCATGTTTGCCGTGACGCGGCTGTGAAACCGAAATGCGTAGACCTCCTGAGGCGGCAGCTTGCCGGTGGAGCCGTCCCAGGGAGCGTCAGGATATCCGCCGCCATAGACAGGAATCACCGCGCGCGGCGGCACTGCGGCATTGTCCCACCCGGTGATGACGTAGAGGGGAACATCCAGCCCGCTTGCGATGGCGATCTTTTTCAATTCGAGGATGTGTTGCTCGCCCGCGCCCGGGCCGCGAAGAGAATACTCGTTTTCAAGTTGAATACCGATTACCGGGCCGCCGTCCTTCCAGAGAAGGCCATTGAGCTGTTCGCCGATTTGCCCGTACCAGGCGCGAACGCTGGCAAGATAGACGGGGTCGTTCACCCGCGTCGGTCCCTGCTTCATTACCCAGTCAGGAAAGCCGCCGTTGCGCACCTCGCCGTGATCCCATGGCCCGATGCGCGCCAACAGCAGCATATGGTGCTTTGCGCAGAGCTGGGCAAAGCGCGCAGGTCGCGTTGTCCGCTCCAGTCGAACTGTCCCTGGATCTCTTCGTGGTGAATCCAGATGACGTAGGTAGCTACGATGTTCGACCCCGGCAGCCTTCATTTTGAGAATTTCGTCTTCCCATTGCGCCCTGGGATAGCGCGAGAAGTGAAACTCTCCCATCACCGGGAGCCAGGGCTTCCCGTCGAGGGTCAGATAGCGGCTGTTGATGCCGAGCGTGCTGCCGGAAGGAGACGTGGCTGTGCCTTCGTCATATAAAGCGGGCGCGGGTTCGGTATAGGGGGCGCTCGCATCGATTCGAATTGGTGTTCCGGCCTGAGCGCTTGCCAGAGCCGAAGCCCCGGAGAGTGCAGAGAAGCAGACGCCTGCCAGGGCAAGAGTCCCCCGCATTTGCAAAAGCCGTGAACGCTCGAAAGTAAGCCGAAATGAGAAGGACATTGAAATTAGCTCCGGAGAGCGGTCTCTTTCTCAGGCGCAGATCTACCGCGTCTTTATTGAGAAAGATCACTGTACCGTCGCCCGGCGGCTTTTGAATCCGCCGAAAGTCGGATCGGCAGCCTAATTGAATCGCGCCGAGCTTCGACGGAGGAATCGGGCTGGCTGTATACTGACGGCAAAACCACAGAGGGTGTGACTTGAATGCCAGTAATTAAGACCGCCTCTCGCTGGTGTTCGTGTCGACCGAAGTGCGGTGGTTTCGTTATGCAGTATCTGTGGTTTTGCGATCGCGCCGCCCTGCAAACACTTCGAAGGCATGCTTTCTGGCTGCTGCTGCTGGCAGTGAGCTGGAGGGTTGCATGGGCCGACGGCCTTGACGGGTACACGCGACGCATCTGGCAGGTCTCAGACGGGCTGCCTGAGCAAACTGTCCAGGCATTTGCGCAGACGCCGGACGGCTATCTATGGATCGGCACCACCGGCGGGTTGGTGCGCTTCGACGGCTCGCATTTCACCGTCTTCGACAGGCAAAACACCCCTTCGATGCATGAGAACAGTGTTTTTTGCCTGTCGGTGTCGCGCGACGGCGCATTGTGGATCGGCACCGAAGGAGGCGGCCTTATACGCTACGCCGCAGGCGTATTCCGCCTTTGGACGACCCGCGAAGGACTGAGTGACGACTTTGTAAGAACGGTGCTTCAGGATGCGGAGGGAACGATTTGGGCGGGAACCGACAACGGGCTCCTGCGGCTGGAGGGGAACCATTTTGTACGCGTAGACGGAGGCGCCGGTATTCCGCAGCTTGCCGTGCATGCACTTTATCAGGACCGCGATGGGCGGATCTGGGTGGGCGGATCGAAGTTGATTAGTCTCCGGGGTCAGACGGTGACGGAATACGCACTGCGTGGAGAAGCCAGCCAGAACCGGGTGAAGTCGATCGTCCAATCGCAGGATGGAACGATATGGGTGGGCACAGTGTCGGGGTTAAACCGGATGCTTCCCGGCGAGTCTCGTTTCGAGCGGGTGAGCGGGGTGGCGGGAACCGTTCGCATTCTGCGCCAGACACCGGACGGTACCTTGTGGATCGGCACGATCGGCCATGGAGCCTTCCAATATAAAGACGGAAAGCTCATCTCGATCGCCGCACCGGCATTGCTGCCGAGCAACACGGTGCTGAACCTCTTTGAGGACAACGAGCGGAACTTCTGGATTGGCACTCAGGCGGGAATGCTACGGCTGACCAGGGCGCAGGCAACCATTATTCAGCTGCCCAAGGCTAACGACTCCGATTTTGGAACCATTTATCAGGACCGCGACGGAAGCTTCTGGATCGGATCCACGCTGCTATTCAGGATGGCGAATGGCGTCATAAAACAGGAAAGGCTGCAGGGGATCGAGGGCGTCCATGTGCGCAACGTCTATCGCGACCGCTCCGGCGCGTTGTGGGTGGGAACCGACGGCGACGGCGTCTACCGCATTGCGCAGGGGGGCGTGACCCATTTAACCACGCGAGACGGGTTGTCAAACAATTTTGTGCGCGCGATGACCCAGGACCGCGACGGCAGCATGTGGGTGGCCGCGGACGAGGGAGTGAATCATGTCATTTGGGAGAACGGCCGCTCCCGCGTCGTCAGCTATGAGATGCGCAACGGCCTGGCCTACTTCAGTACGCGTGCCCTGTTGGAAGATGAGAGCGGAGACTTGTGGATCGGCACGGAACGCGGCCTGAGCCATATGCACGACGGTGCCTTTGCCAGCGACACCGCAACGAAGGCGCTTGCGCAAATGAAGGTGTGGGCGATTCACGAGGACGCGAATGGGAGCCTGTGGTTTGGCACACGGAACAGCGGCCTGTTCCGGTACCGCAATGGAAAGCTGGCGCAATTCTCATCGGAGGATGGCCTGCCAAGCAATGCGATCTATCAGATTCTCGAAGATGGAGCGGGGCATCTGTGGCTGAGCGGGCCGAACGGAATTGCGCTTGTTAACCGCCATGAACTCGACGCACAGGCGGAGTCGTTCCCACGGCATCTCGCGCTGGCGTTCTATTCCACGGCCGAATTGGCGCCAAATATCGAGATCTACGGGGGTACGCAGTCTTCGGGCTGCATTACTACCGCAGGCGACGTCTGGTTCCTGAGCAATCTCGGGCCCATCCATATTCTTCCGTTGCAGCGAGTGCCCTTACCGCCTCCGCCGCTGCTCATTCAGTCTGTGCTGGCAGACGGGCTGCCGATTGCGGTTGCCGCACCGGTGGCGCTGAGGCCGGGAAATGGACGCCTGGAGTTTGATTTCTCGCCGATCCGGCTCCGTTCCCAAGATGGTCTTCGCTTCCGATACATGCTTGAAGGTTTCGAAAAAGGCTGGAGCGCGCCGGCGACTGCGCGTTCGGCCGACTACACTAACCTGCCGGCGGGGCGCTATCGGTTTCGTGTGCAGGCCTACGAAGTGAGCGATCCGGACGCGGTGAGCGAGGCGTCGATCGCAGTTGTGCAGAAGCCCTTCTTCTACAGAACGTGGTGGTTCATTGCGGCCTGCATGGGACTCGTAGCGCTGCTCATCTATGGCATCTACCAGTACCGGTTGCGGCACGTCCGCAAGCGGTTCGAGGCGGTTCTGGAGGAGCGAAGCCGGGTGGCTCGGGAGATGCACGATACGGTCATCCAGGGGTGTACGGGCGTCTCGGCCCTGCTTGAAGCGGTGTCAATGGATCGCAGTGAGGGCGAAGCTGGTACTGGGTTGATGGATGTCGCGCGGGTGCAGTTGCGGTCAACCATTGACGAGGCCCGGGATGCAATCTGGAATTTGCGCCAGTCGGATGGAGATACCACACAGCTTGGCGAGAACCTGGAAAGCATGGCGGCGCAAGTGGGCGAGGAGTTCCATCTTCCTGTCACATGCAGCGTGAGCGGAACACCTTTCCCTGTGAGCCATCCCATTGCCCACGATCTGCTGATGGTGGCGCGCGAGGCGGCTTACAACTCGATGCTGCATGGAAAACCAGCGCATGTGGAAGTGGCGTTGACGTATGCGAGCAGGGAACTACATCTCAGGTTGAGCGATGACGGTTGCGGATTCGATCCCCAGCATCTGGATAGCGAGAACGGCCATCACTTTGGCCTGCGCGGCATGAGAGAGCGGATCGAGCGATGCGGGGGCAAGTTCCGATTGACCAGCGCGCTGGGCAAAGGCGTTCGGATCGATGTGCGTCTGCCACGGCGCGGGTGAGGGCAGGGGCAAAACTAGAGAAGCGCGGGCCAAAGAAGTGCGGGCATAAAAAAGCAGTCCGGACCGAGCGGTCCGGACTGCCAGATTGAAAACGCCTGTTGGACTAGAAGGTTAGTTTCAGAGCGCCCTGCATCACACGTGCCGGGATGTTACCGCCCTGCACGATGGTGTTGTTCGCATTCCACTGGTTGCCCACAACGCTGGCCCAGCCTGTGTAGGATCCCCACGGCATGGCGGGATTTGCGAAGCTGGGGTGATTGGTGACGTTGAATGCTTCCCAACGGAACTGCAGCTTGGTGCCTTCCATCAGCGACCAGCTCTTCATGATGGCGGCATCGGCGCCAAACTCGCGCGGTCCGAACATGATGTTTTTGCCCTCGTTGCCAAAGGTTCCTAATGCATTGTTATTGAAGGCGGCCTGGTTGAAGTAGCCGGTCTTTACCCAATCCCAATGTGAGCCTTTGCCGGCATTGAGGGGTTGACCGGCAACACGATCGGCGCGATCCAATTTCTGCAATGAGCCTGAGTTGTCGTCGTTCCAACTGTTGCCTGCAGACATCACGGTAAAGGGATTGCCGGTCTGGAAGGTGAGGATGCTGCTCAACTCCCATCCCCCGGCAACTTCCTGAAGGAGGCGGTTGCTGCCGCTGAGGCTGGGCGCCTCGTAAATAAAGTTGGTGACCCAGTTCCACGGAACACTTAGCGAAGAGATGCCGCGGTTCCATCTCAGGTTGAAGGGATCTCCGAGGTAAGGAGAGCCAAACGAGACATTGCTGGAGCTGGCGTCGTCAATCGACTTGGCCCAGGTAAAGCTCGATTGCAATTGGAGGCCGTGCGCCATATGGCGGTCAAAGCTGGCCTGCAGGGAGTTGTAGCTGGCGGTGCCGTTGCTGAAGTCGGTGAGAATCTGTCCGAAACGGGCATACGGACGCACGTCGCTGCTTGCGGCATTCTGGTCGATGGCGTCGGATTGATGATAGGACTCGCTGCCAACGTAGGCGAGGCGGACAACCATGGTGGGATTCAGCTGCTGCTCGACGGAAACATTCCAGCTCTGCGTGATGCCGAGCTTGAAGTTGCGTGAGAAAGCCTGGCCCAGAGTGACCGCATTCGCCCCGGTTGGAAACGTCGAACTGGCCGTGGGCTTGATGGCGCTGGCGAACGGCGGGAACGGATTGACGCCGCTTGTGCCGGAGGTTGCGGAGGTCCATGGATTGTCGAAGCTCAACTGCCCGGTAATTGCTGCGTCGGCGCCTGCTGCGCAACCTCCCGCGCAACTGCTTCCGTAGAACTGAAAGAGCGGGCTGAAGGGAGCGATATCGGCGGAGTGATTGTAAGTGGAATACTGCAGCGGGCCGGTGAACATACCAAATCCCGCGTGGAGCACGGTGTGGGGCATCGACTTTGGCTGCCAGGTCGCGCCCAGACGGGGTTCCCAATAACCGTATGAGTCAGGCATCAGGCTTGACGGCATGCCAGCGTCTCCAGGGAAGATCAACCCTTTTGGAGCGTTCGGGAACGCCGTGCTCTGCTGTCCCGCGACAAATGCAGCGCCGCGTCCGCCTGCCGCGTTGGGCGCGAAGTTTGGATCCCAGCGCAGGCCCAGGTTGAGGGTCAGGTTCGGCCGGGCGCGCCAGTCGTCCTGGACATAAGGCGCAAACTGCCATCCAGCGACATTGGCGATCTCGCCGGCACCCTGCTCGAATCCCGACATATAACCAAGCAGGAAGTCCGCCAACCCGTTGCCGGTGTACTGTCCGTTGAATGTTGGTTCCGGCTCGGTGGGAAACTGCGTATATTCCTTGGCGTATTGGTGCATCAAATCCACGCCTGTCGAAATGGTGTGCCGGTTGACGGTCTTGATCAGCGTGTCGGCAAAGCCGTAGGTGTTGCGCACCTCCTGCGAGGGCTCGGTCCAGCCGCCCTGGAAGCCGCCGCTCACTGTAAAGCCCTCCATGAAGCACTGTCCGGAGAGTTCGGCCACGTTGATATAGCGCGAGAGGCACATCGCTTTGCCATTGCTATCGAGTACGGCAGCCTGATTGTGCGCGCTCTGCTCGTTCCAGAATGCGTAGACAGTGTTGACCGTTGTCGGATTGATCGTCCAGTTGTGCGACAGGACGTCGTTGAAGTAGTCCATCCGTTCCTGAAGGCCGTAGGTCCAGGTCTGGTTGTTGATGACCGAAAGCATATTGCCCGGCGTGTCGCTTGAAGGCTGGGTCATATGGTCGGTATAGGAGCGGAGCGTGAGAGTCTGCGAGGGCGTGATTGTGTAGTCGGCTCTGCCCGTGTACTCGTTGAACGATTCTTTGATGGCCGCTTCGGTGTAATACATGGAGCCATCCGCGCCCTGGGTGACGCCCGCTGTGTGGCCGGGCAAACCGGTGGTAGCGATCGTTACCGCCGCGGTATCCAGGTGAGCGATGCTGGTATCCAACTGATTTGCTTTTCCGGCGACTGTCTTAAAGGGCCCAGCGAGGTTGGTGACCCCTGCCTTGGTAGCGACGCCGCTGAAGTCGCCTGCCAGCATGGCTGCTGTGGGGGTTTTGGTGGCAAGAGCAGTGGAAGCGTACATCAGCTTGCTTCCCTGGTAATTGCCGAAGAAAAAGAGCTTGTCCCGCTTGATTGGTCCGCCGGCAAAAGCGCCGAACTGGTTGCGCTTCAGAGGATCGATGGCATGGCTGAACCAGTCCTTGGCATTGAGATCGCTGTTGCGCACAAACCAGAAAGCTCCGCCGTGGAATTGGTTGCTGCCCTGCTTGGTGGCGATGCTGACCACAGCGCCGGGTGAGAATCCGTAGACGGCGCTGAAGTTGTTGGTGATTACGCGAAATTCCTGGGTCGCGTCGGCATTGGGAAACGGCGCGGTCAGGTCGTTGTAGTTATCCATATTGGAGACGCCGTCGAGCATGTAGAACGTGCTGCCTTGGCGCCCTCCGTTGGAGGAGGAACCTGTTTCTGTCGGCAACGAGAAGCCGGTCTGAATACCTTCGCCGCCATGCTGGATGACGTTGGAAGTGCCTGGAGCCAACAGGACCAGCGACGAGGGGTCGCGGCCGTTGAGCGGCAGCTCCGATATTGCGGATTCGTTCACGGTAGTTCCCAACTCGGCCGAGGAGGTGTTGATCATTTCGGCGTCAGCCGTTACGCTCACCGTTTCGCCCGTGGTGCCCATTTTCAGGTGAACGTCCTGGGTAACGTACTCGTTGGCATGGATCACGATGCCGGTTTGTACATATCCCGCAAACCCGACGGCGGAGATCTTGAGCAGGTAGTCTCCTGGCTCCACGGGTTTGACGAGGTAAATACCGATGTTGTCGCTCTTAACGACTTGCACGTAATTTGTGCCGCGGTTGGTAAGGGTCACAGTCGCCCCCGCAACTACCGCACCCGATGGATCGGAGACCAGACCTGTCAAGCTTCCGCTGGTGCCTTGTCCGTAGACGAAAACACCGCAGCCGGCCAGGGCGACGACCACGAGCATGAATGCCCGCAGACACTTTGCGCCGATTGATTGCATAACTTCCTCCTGAAATTCGTACGGGGCGACCCGGACACCGCGCGGGCACTTTTCCGCACTCGGCGGAGAGCAAGTGAAACCGCTTTCATTTTGGTATCTGCCAGCCCCTATACAAACGACGTAGTCCATTTCAGCCTGAGCTCAGACCGCCTTTTCCGCGCAGGCTCACTGATTTTCGAACCGCCGGAAGTCAGGTTTCCGAGTCGTGCTGAACATTACACGCGTGAATCAAGCGCGTGCATCCGCCAAAAGTAGGATTCAAGGCAGTTTTCGAAAACGGGCGGGTCCGGACGTCGGGCAAGGCTCGCTAACCTCAATGGAGCGAAGCGGTAAGAAGGAAAATACTACGTGATCGAAGGTGTTATTCAAATGCGGGCTGCGCGGTGATGGCAGGAGAATTGGGCGTAGCTCGGAAGTGGGCAAGCGATGAAGCACCTCCCCGGAGTCTGCTTTGCGTTCGACCGCCAGCAGATTGCCGGCAGCCGCAGTGAAGAAGCAGGCTCGCGCTGCGTGGGTCATTGCAGACGCTTATTCGCCAGAGAAGGCGAAATCGATTTTTCAGGAGGATTCGGCCCCAAATCCGCGATGAGAACGTTCTCCAACTCCTTCATTTTGCGTGCTAGAATCGCTGTCACTGGAAGTGCCATGATCGAAGCTGAAGTCGACTACGGAACGACACCAGAATTGACAGCGGACATGGTTCGCGGGCAGTTGGATTTGCTCGTACACGATGAGGTATTTCGCTCCAGCAAGCGGTCGGTCGCGTTTCTTAAATATGTAGTGGAACAAACACTGAACGGGTCGGCCGATCAGATCAAAGAGCGCACCATCGGGATCGAGGTTTTTGGGCGCGACCCCTCGTATGACACGAACCTCGATCATATTGTTCGCACAGCAGCCACCGAGCTTCGCAAGAAACTGGCCACCTATTACGTAGACGAGAAGCATCGCACTGAACTGCGGATGGAACTGGTTCCCGGCTCGTACATCCCGAAGTTCATGCTGCCCGGACAAGCCAGGCACAATGCGGGGGAGGCTGGGGCCGAACTGGAGACTGCGGAGTCTGCATTTGAAACGCAGAGCGCGCATGAGTCTTCAGGCCAGTCCACACTCGCTGGGGCCAGGATTGCCGGGAAGGAGTTCGCGCCGTGGTGGAGGCACGCGTACATTGCGATCGCCGTTATCGGCGTTGCCGCATTGACATTTGTGGCGAGTTACACCTGGCTGCATCGCCCCAGCGCCGAGGATCTCTTTTGGAAGCCGGTGCTGGAGACGCCCGGTCCCGTGCTGCTCGTTGTGGGAGATCACCCCAACGGTCCGCCGACCTTGCCCGAAATGAATGGAAACGGAAGCCCTGTCACGCCCGTCCCAAGTCTGGATTCCTCGCAGACTGTTCCTTTTGCTGACACGGTAACGATCGCAAGGGTTGTGGGCGCTTTGGAAGCCAGGAACAAGCAGGTTGTGATCCGGATGGGCAACTCGAGTTCTTTCTCCGATCTCAGAGGTGGGGCCGTTGTGCTGATTGGGGCTTTCAACAATGAATGGAGTCTGCGCCTGACCCGCCAATTGCGCTACAGCCTCGCCATGGATGCGGACAAACATATGATTTATATACGGGATGCGAAGAACCCCTCGTCGCGGAGCTGGAGTTGGGGCACGAATCAACCCCTTCAGCCGGTCACCGGGGCCAACAGCCCCAGGCTGGAGGACTACGCCCTGATTTCCCGCATACGTGACTCCGAAACCGGGCATGTTGTTGTTGTGGTCGGCGGCCTCTATACCTACGGCACTGAGGCAGCTGGGGAATTTCTCACCAATCCCGACCTGATGCAGGCCATCGCCAGAGAGAGCGAACCCAATGGATCGGGGCACGACCTCCAGGTCGTCCTTGGAACGACTGTAACGGACGGTACGCCGGGACCGCCCAAGGTGCTGGCTGTATCGGCAGATTAAAAGGTCGACCCGTTCAAGGGCCTGGCCTGGATTAGGGAAATTTATAAACTGCAGAAAATAAAAAAGATACGATCAATTCCTGACGGTCAGGGACGGTACCTGTCTATCCACACGCCGGTCTGATTGAATACAAACTCCACGACCCAGAATTGAGTTCCCCGCGGCGGCGAATTCAGCCATGGCTTGAAGAAATTCGTGCGCGGGAACCGAGAGTAGCAAAAGCTCAGGAGGCTGAAATGAAGACATTGATCAAGCTGATTGGCGGTTTGGCGGCCGTTTTCGCAATGAGTATCTGTTTCCCCGGCTGGATGATGGCGCAGGGATTTGGGAGCATCAATGGGACGGTGACCGATGCGACGGGAGCGGTGGTTGCAGGCGCCGAGGTAACCGCAGTCCAAGCTGCTACGGGGATTTCGTCGAAGACCACCACAAGCAGCCAAGGCTCGTTTGTGTTCCCAATTCTGGGGCCGTCAGTTTACAACGTAACGGCTACGGCTGCGGGGTTTCAGGCGTATACGTCAAAGGGCGTGCAACTTCGCGCCGACGCCGCAGTGACAGTGAACATTGCTCTGAAACCCGGCAAAACTTCGGAGACGGTTACAGTTACCGCTGAAACCGCCCAAGTGGACACGACCACAGGGACCTTGCAGGAAGTAATCGGCACATCGCAGGTGAACGATCTCCCGTTAAACGGGCGCAACACTGCGCAGCTCACAGAAGCCGTGGCAGGCATTACCATCGCGCCACCTGCACAGGCCGACCAGGGAAACACCAAAACCTTCCCCATGGTTATCGCCATTGCGGCCAACGGCACGTTTGTAGGGCAGACCAATTACATGCTGGACGGCGGCAACAACGTGGATGAGTACACGAATGTAAATATGCCGTTCCCGATGCCCGACTCGGTGCAGGAGTTCAGCATCCAGACCAACAACTACAACGCCCAATACGGCCAGAATGCGGGCGGCGTGGTGAACATCATCACCAAGAGCGGGACGGACCGGTATCACGGCGACCTGTTTGAATTTGTGCGGAACCGCGCTCTGAACGCCGCGCCCTACTTTACCTACAGCACTACGACTCACAGCAAGACCGTGGACCCGCTCAAGCGCAACCAATTCGGCGGTACGATCGGCGGGCCGCTGGAGATTCCGCACGTGTTTCAAAGCAATAAATCCTTTGGATTTTTCGGATATCAGAGGACGATCGTTCATGCGGGATCGAACATCTCCAGCTCAACTTTCCTGCCTACCATCGCTCAGGCAGGCGCGAACTCGACGGGCGGGGCGCCGGGCACAAACAACCTGGTGTTTACCGATTGCGTGTCGAATCCGATTACGCCTTCGGCCATTCTGGCTCCCACCATCTCGGGCTGCGCGGCCAACACTTCGAACGTATGGAAGTCGACCGCCCTCAGCTCTGTAGCGTCAAAGCTGTTGACATATCTTCCGGCTCTAACCGCTACGGGCAATCCGGGCGGCATCATCAAGCCCAACTTTTACGGTCAGGCCGAGATTACGGCGCGCGCCGATCAAGAGCTCGGTACAAAGGACAAGCTTACGGAGCGATACTTCTCCGATGCTTACGTTTTGCAAGGCGTACTGCAGCCGACAGATTTGCTGACTTACGCTGATGGAGCCGCGTACCACTACTACAACTCGTTGATCTCTGAGACGCACACATTCAGCGATCACATCGTGAACAACTTCATTATCAGCTATCAGATTGGCAACGACGCCCGCGGGCCAATCTCGAGCAGCGTCGATGTGGCGGACCTGGGCGTGAATATCTGGCAGCCGGCGTTCAAGCAGATCAACCAGTTCCAAGTTACGAATTACTTCAACGTCGGCGACAATCCGCAGGCGTTTTTCCGCAGGAACAACTACACGCTGACTGATGATATTCACTTCCTGCTGGGAAGGCACAACATCGATGCCGGCTATCACGGCGAGGTGTCGAAGATTGACATCAACAATCTGTTTGAGCAACCGGGACAATTTACATTCAACGGCAACAACACCGGCGGTGATCCTGCTGCCAACTTCCTGTTTGGGTACCTCGCTTCGTTCGCGCAGGCGTCGGGGCAATTCTTCAATACCCGCGGCAAGTTTCAGGGCGCATACATTCAGGACAGTTGGAAGGCTACGCATAATCTGACGCTGGACTACGGCGTACGCTATGAGCCATTTAAGCCATGGCACGAAATGCAGGGGCGCATGGGCAGTTTCTTCCCCAAGCTATGGGCGTCGAATACGCACTCGGCGAAGTATCCACTGGCGCCTGCCGGGCTGTTGTTTGCAGGCGATCAGGGGTTCAACCCGAACGGAGTCGCCTCCGCATACAACCACTTCATGCCGAGACTAGGGTTCGCCTACGATGTCTTTGGCAACGGCAAAACCGCCGTGCGCGGTGGTGCGGGAATGTTCTTCGACAGCCGCATCAACAGCACGTTGTTCAATATTTTCTCTAACGGATCGCCGTTCGTGACGGCTGCCAGCTTTAACAACAATACCGCCGGAACGGTGATCAATGTTGCAAATCCGTACGCGACCTACGGAATTGCCAACCCCTTTCCGGCGCCGCAGCCACCTCCGGCAACAACGGCGATCCCAGTTCAGGCGTGGTTGACCTACGACCCGTACAAGGGCTTCCAAGATCCCCTTACGTATGCCTGGAATCTAGCCGTCGAGCAGCAGTTGAGCAGCAGCCTCTCCCTGCGTGTTGCCTATGTCGCCACTCACGGCAGTCATGAGTGGCAGGACATGGAACTGAACCCGATCGTCAGTGGAACGCGTCTATTCAATCCTGCGGGATGTTCAACGACCAACAGTTGCTATCCCAACACCATTACCGCGGCCAACACGGGCGGCAACACCAGTTTCAACTCTCTGCAGGTCTCGGCAGAGCAGCGCATAAAGTATGGCCTGACCATGCTCTTCAACTACACCTGGTCGAAGGCGCTCAATAACATGCCCTGGAATCAGGCGGCGACGTCGATCGGTGGAGGCAACTCGTTCGTCTACCCGATCACAGCACCGAACTTCAAGCAACTCGACCACGGCCCTGCGGATTTCGATCATCGTAACATTGTGAATTTGTCGTATGTGTACGCCATTCCGCACGTTCTTGCGGATGCACCTGGAGCCTTGCGGTACATTGTCAACGGCTGGGAGCCGAGCGGAATCATCCTGTATCGCAGCGG
Source organism: uncultured Acidobacteriaceae bacterium (assembly GCA_963841095.1). GTDB lineage: Bacteria > Acidobacteriota > Terriglobia > Terriglobales > Acidobacteriaceae > Telmatobacter. The sequence continues at coordinate 400,588 of CAWJBE010000013.1, read as the reverse complement.
CGATCCGTTGACCATTCTGTCGGGCAACGGCAACGCGGATGGATCAGGCCAGAATCGCGATCGCGCCGTATATTCGGGCGCGGGGGTTTACGGAAAAAGCGCGTGCGCCGCGGGGGCAGCGAACTGCGTGGGATGGGTGAATACAAGCAGCTTCTCAAACCCGGCCAGCGGCGGCTTTGGGAACGTAGCCAAAGGCTCGTTCGTGGGTCCGCACTACGTGGACTGGGATGGCAGCCTGGCGCGCAAATTCCCAGTGACCGAGCGAACCTATTTCCGATTCGAGGCTGATTACTTCAACCTATTCAACCACACGAACCTGGGCGATCCGGGAACGACAGTGGGCTCATCGACTTTCGGAAAGATCACGAGTTCGAGTCCTCAGAACTGGGCGGGAACGGCGCCTCAAAACGATCCGCGCATCGCTCAATTGTCGTTGAAGCTAGTTTTTTAAGTGAACAGGCGAGTGCGGTCAAGCCCCGCACTCGTTACCTTATTGCGCGCTTGATTCTGGCATCAAGGATCAACGCTCATTCCAGCAGTAGTCGCGGGTAGAGCGCCGAATAGAGCGGCGGAGGGAAACTGTTCGCATCAATCAAGGCAGCGCGAGCAGTACGTGAAGGCGGGTCCATGACTAAGACGACAGGATGCGAACCAGGTCTGCGGCTGCGGAAGATCATTGCGACGTTCTGTCTCTCGGCGGCTGTAATTACGGTGGCGCAGGCTCCGCGGCGTGAAACGCAGGCTGTCTATCGCAATCCTATTCTTTTTGCCGATTACTCCGATCCCGATGTGATTCGCGATGGTGCGAACTACTATCTGGTCGCGTCCACGTTTCATTTCGTGCCGGGCATTCCGATTCTGCAGTCCACGGATCTTGTGCATTGGACGATCATGGGGCACGTGGTGCAGCGCATGAACATGGATCCGCGCTATAGCATGATCGGCGGGAACCGGTATGGAAAGGGCGTGTGGGCGCCATCGATACGGAAACACGACGGGATGTTTTATGTCTACTTTCCCACGCCGACGGAAGGGATCTTTGTCAGCACTGCGGCGAAGATCACCGGGCCATGGAGCGTTCCATCTGTTGTGATTGCGGAAGCCGGTCTCGAAGACCCATGTCCATTCTGGGATGATGACGGTAAGGCGTATCTCATCCATTCAAAGACCGGTGCGGGCCCACTCATTCTGCATCGAATGTCGCCTGATGGAAGGCACGTGCTCGACGAAGGTACGACGATTGTGGATGACCCTGAGCATCTGCCTGTCCTTGAAGGGCCAAAGTTATATAAGCGGGGAGGCTACTACTATATTTTTGCGCCGTTCGGAGGTGTCGGGTCGGGATCGCAGGCGGTGTTGCGCTCGCGGCAGATCTATGGGCCATACGAGCATCGTGTGGCGCTCGCGCAGGGCTCCACCAATATTAATGGACCGCATCAGGGAGCATATGTCGAGACGCCGGATGGCGAGGGCTGGTTCGTGCACTTTCAGTCCGATGGCGCGCACGGCCGGATCGTGCATCTTGAACCGGTGCGTTGGGAAGATGATTGGCCGGTCATCGGTGCGGATGCAGATGGAGGGCCAACGGGCCAACCCACTCCATCCGGTCCCATTCCAGGTCATCCCCTGGTGCTCTCGCAGCAGCGTCCGCAAACGTCAGACGATTTTATTGGCCGAAAGCTGGGCCCGCAATGGGAATGGAATCACAATCCGGACGATGCGCATTGGTCGCTGAGCGCGCGGCCCGGATATTTACGCTTGATTCCCATGCGTGCCGACGGCCTGCTCACTGCGCGCAACACTCTTACAGAGTGCATGCAGGATAACGCATTCGAATTCACAGCCCGCCTTGACTTGGCGGGGGGCAGGCCCGGCGTACATACCGGCGTGGCGATGTTTGAGAAATCGGCAAGCGGTCTTGAGATTGTGCAGTCAGGAAAGGAGCGCCGGCTTGTCTTCTTTCATCTGCAGGATCGCACAGCCGGGCCCTTCGTTTTGCATCCGATCGTTCAGCTTCGCGTGCGCGTTGACGGCGATGAGGCTCGATATTTCTACAGTCTCGACGATGGCGAAACCTTCAAGCAACTTGGAGGCGTCACACAAATTCGATTCAGTTGGTGGAAAGGGTCGCGTCCAGCACTGTTCGCTTATACTACCTTGGCAGGCACGCCTGGCGACGTCGATTTCGATTGGGTGCACTATCAGGCGCTTGGACCGAACCCGTGGTGAGATTGCAACCTGATTTGAGGTGGCTGCGGAAAGGCTGAAGAACTTCAATGCCGACACGGCGCGACTTTATTGCAAGGGGCTCGAAAGCCGCAGCCGCAATCGCCGCCTCATTTCCCGCAGCGTCATTACTTACAGGCTGCGTGCATCGCATCCAGAGCCAACCGACTCTGCCCGGTTCATTTCATGACGTCTCAGGGTCGCGCTCACTCCGTGCACACGCGCGACGTCATGGTCTCGTCTTTGGTTCCGCTGTCATCATTTCCAATGTGCAACACGACTCCGATTTCGCCGCTTTGATAGGCGAGCAATGCGGCATCGTCGTTCCCACCAATGAACTAAAGTGGGTCGCCCTGCGCCCGGGCCCCGACCGGTACGATTTTGCCCAGCCGGATTTTCTCCTTGAGTTCGCACAGAGCAAGGGCATGCTTATGCGCGGCCACAATCTCTGCTGGCACTCATCTGTTCCACGGTGGATCAGAACGCCGGAGAACCGCGTGCATACTAGGCAGTTTTTTGTCGAACACATAACGACTGTCTGCAAGCATTACGCAGGCAAGCTGCACTCCTGGGATGTGGTCAACGAGGCAATTCTTCCCAGCGACGCCCAACCCGGTGGATTGCGAAAGTCGTTCTGGTACGAGCAAATGGGACCGGACTACATTGAGCTTGCTTTCCGCACGGCCCGAGCCGCCGATCCGCAAGCGAAGCTTACTTACAACGATTACGGTGTCGAGTATGACACTGAAGAAGGTGTGGAACGGCGCCGCTTTATTCTCGAACTTCTTCGCGATTTGAAAAAGCGCGATGTGCCGATCGACGCTGTCGGCATCCAGAGCCACTTGAGGGCAGCGCAGCCCTCTGGGTTCGGCAAAGGCCTCGCAGATTATATGGAGAGCATCCGCGAATTGGGCCTTGAAATCTATCTCACAGAGCTCGATGTGAATGAGGATAACATTACTACTGACGATCTCGCCGAGCGCGATGCAATCATCGCGCACACCTACGCAGATTACCTGCGGGTTGCACTCGCCAATCGCGCGGTGAAGTTGGTGCTTACCTGGGACATTAGCGACCGGTTTACCTGGCTGAACTACGGACCTACGCATCGCCGAGAACATCCTAACCGCCCGCAGCGCTCGCTGCCGTTTGACCGCGACTATCGCCCCAAGGAGGCATTCTTCGCGATCAGGGATAGCTTCGATCGCCGACGGGAGGCCTGAGTCTTGCGGAACCTTCCAAGAAGAGACCGAACCTTTGGTTATATCGGTCAACGACGTTGTTCATGACTCGAAGGGGTGACACTGGTCCTGCGATTGTCCATTCTCTACTTTGTTTCCCAACAACTTCCCGCTGTGCATACAACCCGTCGCAAAGATCATGGCGCTGTGGTCGTCCGAGGCCGCAATCTTCGCGGCAGCCCATGAGCTGCTTTGAGCGGTCGGCACGCTACAGAAATCAAGTCTGTTCTCTGGCGCTCTTCCGAAATTCCTTTCTCGCCGTCCAACGGTTCTGCATTTGCTCAAAGAAAACTACGCACTGACTGGGGTTTGCTCAGGGAAAAGGGGCCGGGACAGGAAGAGAGAGATCAGGATTAATCTGGAATTTCTCCGAACGGAGTATATCCAGGCGCATACCGGTGAAGGTCGTCTCCCCGCAGCTCGGTCACGCCTCCACTGTCTTCACCCTCGATGTCTATTCGCATGTTCTGCCGCATATGCAGGCCGAAGCGGCAGACCGCGTCACGGCATTGCTGGGAAGAAACGGCAATCCGCGCCAGGGAACCCGCACTGCGGCGCTCATACAACCCGAATCCGCTCATCCGTCGGCTGGTGCTGACGCCACAACAATTCATCCACCACAAACCGGTTGATGTCTGATTCTCAACGATATCCTCACCCCCGCCCTACCGGGCAGCAGATTCATTGCGTTCCCTGTTTGGGTTCCTACGTATCCTTCTCTGTGGATGGCAGTTATGCACCCGGTTGAATCGAGAGCTATATCGCTCCGGTCAGAACAATTCGGCAACTTAGAGGGGCGTAGCACTCGGCCAGGAGGTTCGTTCTTTTTGCGGAGACACTCACGGTCTTAAGTCCGTTGCCTGCGCCAACCAAGGTCGCTTCAAGTTCATCGCCAAACAAAAAGAATCCAACTATCCACCGCGGGGAAGCGGCCACTGGCAGTGAGTCGGCAATAGTGGACGATCTGACCTTTGTCTTCCTAAAAACCTCTTAACCAAGGCAGAGATGGTTTGGTCGAAAGAGTGCACCACCCGGCGCTTAGAGGGCGAGAGTCCGGATGCGCACAAATTGGATTCGCCGAAGTGTGATTCTGCCCGCGGCTCTTCTTGGGCCCCATCTGCTCTGGTGCCAGACTCTTGACCATACATCGAAAGCAATGGATCTCGAAACCAGCGATAAACAGGTCGCGAAACCAAAGAAGCTTCTCGTGAGTAACGGGCCAGCAGAAGCTAGAATCGCAGTTGTGCCAGAGGCGGTCGTCCCCGTATCTGCTTCAGCGCCCGAGCCTGCCCCGACTGAAAGCGCGTCTGAGCCTGCGTCTTTGTTCGACACCCTTGCCAGTCGTCTATCACCTGCGACAATCTCGGTCGAAGTTCATGGCGTGGAGCGAGACCTGGAGACCAGCCAGCCGGAACCGTTCTCCGCAGGTGGGCAGGAAGTGCTTTCCACCGCGGGAGCTTACGGCGATATTTCAAGATTTCTGCAAGTTATCCCAGGCGTAGTTGCGACCAGTGATCTGAGCAATGAAATCCTGGTCCGCGGCGGTCATCCGATGGAGAATTTCTTCCTGGTGGATGGAATCGAGGTGCCGAATATCAATCATTTGGCGACGCCGGCCACGACCGGCGGCTTTGCCCCGATGATCGATGCTGCAGTCATACAAGAGATCAAGTTGTACACGGGAGGCTATGAGGCCCGATATCCCGAACGGCTTTCATCGGTGACCGAGATTCGGACCTTGGACGCAGCGAATCCGTAAGCGTGGTTTTCTGACCGTCTGTACAGGGCGAGGCGGCGCGGTCAAGCTTTTCCTGTGGTGGTGTGCACCCGAGGAGGAGCTTATATGGAAGATGGCCTGGTCTCTGCCAGTGATGGCGCCGTCAAGCGCCGATATTGGACGATACAAGAGAAGCGGAGGATCGTCGAGGCGACATTATCCTCGTCGACATCGGTTGCTGCACTTGCCCGCCAGCATGGCCTAAATGCCAACCAGCTGTTCTACTGGCGCAAGCTATACCACTCCGGCCAGCTTGGACCTTCAACGCGAGTCGAGAGCAGTTCCGAAGTGCGCTTGCTTCCGGTTGCCGTTGCAGATCAGACGCAGGATGAAGTGCACCGTGATTCGATCTCTGCGAAGCGGACGATCAACATCGAGTTCCCCGGTCGTGCGCTGATCAGCGTAGAAGGGGATGTTGATGCCGATATTGTTCGCGCTGTGCTTGAGAGCCTGCGCGGATGATTCCGGCCAACACGCAGATCTGGATCGTCGCCGGGGTGACCGACTTGCGCCGCGGCTTCACAGGCCTGAGCGGATTGGTGCAGACCACACTGGATCAGAACCCACTCGGCGGAAGCGTCTATATTTTCAGGGGACGAAGAGGCGACCTCGTCAAGATTCTTTGGCACGACGGCGATGGGCTATGTCTACTTCAGAAAAGGCTCGACCGTGGACGGTTTGTATGGCCGCAAGCGACAAGTGGCACAGTTTCGCTTACCAGGGCGCAGCTATCCATGCTGTGCGAAGGGATAGATTGGCGCCGGCCGGCACGTACATTTGCGCCGCCGATGGCAGTGTGAAGAGTATGTTTTTTGCCGGGTAACTTATATCCGAGTTAGTCGATATTTATTCTGTTCCAAGTTAGATTCCATGGCATACTTCCGTCATGATTCCGGTGGGCGCCAAGCAGACCGATCTTGAGCAGATGGATCCGCGAACGCTGAGCGCCATGGTGGTAGGATGCCTGACCCACATCGAGCATCTGGAGTTGATGATTGCCCAGCTGCGGCGCATGCATTTTGGGCGTCGCTCCGAGAAGGCCAGCGTAAACGACCAGCAACTTGGTCTCGAGCTTGATGATGTGGACGCCTCTGATGAGCCTGCCGAACAGCAGCAGGCCGAGGCCATCGCACCTGAGATCTCTCCACGCCGTTGCCGCAAGAGCCGCGCTCTTCCCAAGCATCTGAAGCGGGAGACCCGGGCACATCTTCCCGAGCAGGAGAACTGCCCGGGCTGCGGCGGCACGATGAAGAAGCTGGGCGAAGATGTCTCCGAGATGTTGGAGTACGTGCCAGCGAGCTTTATCGTGATTCGACATGTCCGCCCCAAGCTCAGCTGCAGCCGCTGTTCATGCGTAGTCCAGGCTCCCGCGCCTCCGCGACCGGTTGACCGCGGACTGCCCGGGCCGGGCTTGTTAGCTCATGTGCTCACCGCGAAGTTCGCTGATCATTTACCGTTGTACCGCCAGTCGCAGATGTATGCCAGAGAAGGTGTCGAGCTGGATCGCTCCGTGCTGGCAAGGTGGGTCGGCGAGGCAAGCGAGTTGATGGCGCCGCTGGTTGAGGTTTTACGCCGCTATGTGATGCGCACTGACAAGCTGCATGGCGACGACACACCGCTCCCGGTTCTCGCTCCCGGTCATGGAAGGACGAAGATCGCCAGGTTCTGGACCTATGTTCGCGACGGACGCCCCGCCGGCGATCAAGCTCCTGCTGCGGTCTGGTTCTCCTACTCCCCCGATCGTAAGAGCGAGCATCCGCAACGGCATCTGGCGAAGTTCCGCGGCATCTTGCAGGCCGATGCCTATGCAGGCTTCAACAAGCTCTACGAAGGCGGAGCCATCCAGGAGGCCCCGTGCATGGCGCATATTCGTCGCAAGTTCTTCGAACTGATGGAGGCGCATCGGTCCCCCATTGCAACCGAGGCCGTGGAACGCATCGCGGCGCTTTACCGGATCGAAAAAGAGATCAGAGGGCGTCCTCCCGAAGAACGGCGCATGGTGCGCAATACTCGTGCCAGGCCTTTGCTCGATTCCATGCGAACATGGCTCGAGGTGTCGCTGCGACAACTTGCGCCGAAGTCGGAGACTGCATCGGCCATCCGTTATGCGCTGGCTCTCTGGGATGCCCTTGCACGCTATCTCGACGACGGGCGGATCGAACTGGACAACATGATCGCGGAAAGAGCGCTGCGCCCGGTCGCGGTGGGTCGTCGCAATTACCTTTTCGCCGGTTCCGACAACGGTGGCGAGCGGGCGGCCGTCATCTATGGTCTGATCGGGTCGGCGAAGCTGAACGGACTGGATCCAGAAGCGTACTTGCGCTACGTTCTCAGCAACATCGCCGAACACCCGATCAACCGCATCGAGGAACTGCTGCCATGGAACGTCGCCGAAAAGCTGCCGGCCATCAGTCGGAAAGCCGCGTAGAGAAGCCGGCAACCGATCCTCAGCACCCCATCAACTCCACATTGCCCAACATCGCGGAGTTGATCGATTTCGGCGGGATCACAGTTGGTCAGATGGAACCGGTCGGCTGCGTCGCCATCGCCAACTCCGAAGATGGCTGCCTGGCTATGCTCAGGCGCCGAAAGAACGAAACCCTCAACAGCTTTCTAATCCGCCTGGACCAAGCCATCGCCAAGGCAATGAACGAAGACATCTACACGGACGAGATCAATACCCCAACTAAATGATCCTCACAATACTGCGACCGGTCATGTCCATTTGAAGAAGATCGTGGACACGATCGGTCCTTAAACCAATATTCCCAGGTTCGTACAGACGGCCAGAAAACCACGCTTACGGTTCAGTTCATGATGAATCCATGTTGAACAATCGTTGAATCAGCTTCATGTCACACGCCGCGCCGCATGTCGGTCACCCCGGCCGCGAGCCAGATCTTCGTCCCGGTGCGGAGTTCGATCACTTACGCAGGCTCTCAAGAATCGAACGCAACAGCGCCGGATCAGCGCCGCTCTCCACGCTGATCAATGCTCTGCCTGGAAACTCGATGTGGATCGTACCGACCATCGCCTGCTGTTGCTCCGATGCAGACTCACAAATCTCCGCCTCGCATGGAGCCGATACCGTAACCGGAAGCAAAGCTGTGGCTGGAGCTGCCGACTCTGCCAACCGGCCACTCTGGAAGGCACGACGCCACGCAAATACCTGGTTGGCGTTTACCCCGTGTGCCCGCGCCACAAACGCCACGCTGGCACCTGGCTCTAACGTCAGCTCTACAATCCGACGCTTCTCCGCAACCGAACGCCATCTGCGAATGCGACGTTCCGATCCCTCTGCCTGAACCATGAAAACATCGTCAGACTCAAGCCTGCTGGAATGCCAGAGGGGAAGACCACCCGCTTACATGGATACTGAATCTGGAGGCGTTGAAGCGCCTTGGGCGCGGATATGAAGTCGCATCCAGGTTTGGATATGCAACCGGGCGACCTTATACGCCATTGGATCTCCCGAACTCGCTTGTCCAGAACCGGCCGATCTACGACGTAACGGAGATGAATGCCCTGCGAGTGCCGCATTACTCTCGCCTTGATGTTCAGGTCAACAAGGACGCTCTAGTGCGCGGCCTTAATCTGGAGATCTACGCCGGAGTGAATAACATTCCGAACCGGCACAACTTTCTCTCCTATGTGTGGATGCCACGAGCGGGTGGCGCCTTTACCCAGATCAATCAGATGCCAATTTTACCAAACTTCGGAATGCGCTACATCTTTCGATAACTACTTTCAATGTGAGGCGCCTTCGATCTAACGCAGAATCGCTTCTATACGAGGGCTCGGGCCAAGCCGTTTCTCGATACTCATGAACGAACGACAGAGACCTTAAAACTTCATAGAAGAATGTTGATTCGGTGGCATCATGCCAATTGTGTTGTGCTCGGGCAGTTTGAGGAGTTGAGAGGCCGAAGACCAGCATTGGAGGCGGAATGAAACGCATCCATAAAGCAGGGTTCGACTTTAGCTCGGTCTTCCGCTGCCAGTTGGGCGCAGACACACCACCAGAGAAGAGCAACCGTAAAAAACCCTGTTCTGCTCCTTCTTGAATTCGCCACCTTGCGCTATCGGAGTCCTCGTTGTTTCTTTACTTCGCTGATCCTCAGTTACACGAGAAGGCCGCGGGAAACTGAGTAAGGATTCCCAGTCGTTGATACATGAGCATTGCGGCTTCCTCTTTATGAACGCTGCCTTGGCCCATAGTGCGTATGGGTCCGACTGAGAGTCTTCCTGTCATGGTCAAAACTGCTCCTGGCTCAGATTGCACTTGTTGCTTCCAGTCGTTCAACAGGTCAGCAAAATACCGAGCGTCCTCAGGTGGCAAAAGCCTCTGCCAATCTTGCTTGATAAGTATCCGTACGTCGGTCGGAACGGTGCTCAATCCCGACCATGTGATCGCGCAGAGAGGGCTCGGTTCATCTTCGTCTTTCTGGACAAATCCGATCAAGATGTAGGAAATCAATTCCATACGCTGTTCCGAATGCATTCGCAGTTCCAGGAGTTTCTCAAGATGATGAATTTCCCTCCGCAGTCCATGCAGGTTCAATAGTGGCTGCATGCATCTTGGTGACCATGCGATTTACCTTAGCTAGGAGTTCTCTTATTTCGGTTTCGATTAGTCTATTCGAAATGGCCCTTCATTTTCCTCGGCATCCATGTCGCGGCATTCGTCTATTCCACACATCCTGCTCTCCGGAGGTATTTGAAGTAGTGCGACAGTGGACCGCCACCCCTTACTCCGGATCGTAGACCATGACAGACTGGCGCTATGATCTCCAGCCGTCATCGTTGCGACGCGTTCCCTAAAGAGCCCCCGTATTCCATCGAGGAACTGCCGAGACAGCTCCGATTTGCTTGAGTCGAAGGGCCCTCATCGAATTCCCCGAGGCGATTACCATCGAGGAGCAGGATCTTTGGGCACCGACCATAACGCGAGTCTTCGACTGGTTCAGTTTTCCCCCAGATCGTGGCCAGCCTACATTCCGGAGAAGCCAATGCGTGTATTTTCCTTGAGAGCCCCCCAAGGGCAAATCTGATCGTAATTGCGCCGACTAGCTAAACATGGGAGGCCCTCCGGCTTTGCCGGGGTGGCAGTAGAAGTTTGACAGTTCCGGGAGTATGCTTTTTGCACTCGCGTTCGCATAGCCCGGGCCGTTCGCGTCAAATGGCTTTTTTGCGGTTGCTTTTGCTTTCGACGGTTACGAAAAGGCCCCTTTGAGGGGCCAGCAACCGTAAGGCCTCTGGCTCTGCCCGGGGGATACTTACCTGAGATGATTTTTTGCACCGATTTGAGCACGCGGCCAGTTCATCTGACCCTTCATCATCGCTCTGAAGATCTCAATACAATGTCATCTGCACCAATTCTGACGCAGATGAGTAGGTGAGGGTGACGAGGAACACATTCCCTCCCCATTTCAGTCACTATTATGATGCAAGTCCCCCAAAAGTTACTTGACACAAAAACAGGAGACACCCTAGCGTAATATTACTTCTTGTGCAAAAGCAGACGGCAAACTCAGACCGTAGAGCCTGAGGTGCCGTTTCGCTTGCAAGCGTTTTCCAGGAACATTTGATGAGGAAAGTCTCATGGGTTCATCCTCATTTTTGGTTTGTGTGTTGCTCGGCATTACCCCAAAGAAGCGGATTTTGAACGAACTGTTGTTATTGCCTAGTTGTTGGGGTTGCCGATGGATGCTTTGGTGAAAGACCCAGTTTTTGTCACACAGTATATTCGTAGTTTGCGCGGTGGTTCACAGCCGATTCTGGCTCAGGCAAGTGATGGATTCCAGTATGTAGTTAAGTTTGCCAACAACCTGCAAGGGCCAAATCTGCTTTTCAACGAGAGCGCTGGATGTGAGCTTTATCGGGCCTGCGGATTGCCTGTTCCCAAGTGGAGACCATTGGAAGTCTCCAAGAGTTTCCTGGACAGGAATTCCGCCTGTTGGATCCAAACCGAGGAGGGGCGCCTACGTCCGGCTTCGGGTTTGTGCTTTGGCTCGCGGTTCTTGGGAGGGCCCGGGAGGCGGATCCTCGAGATACTTCCAGGATCGAGCTTCAAGCGGGTCCGCAATCGCACGAGCTTCTGGCTGGCGTGGTTGATTGACGTCTGCGCGGAACATGTGGACAACCGGCAAGCAGTCTTCGAGGAAGCAGCGGATGGTTGGCTGGACGCCTGGTTTGTTGATCACGGACACCTCTTCGGTGGACCCAGGGCGGACTCGAAGAGATACTTTGGTGCTTCCCGTTATCTGGATCAGCGTATCTACGAAGGGGTAACTTCTGAGGTATTGCTAGGATTTCAGGGTGTCCTTGAGGCATTGGATACTGATAAACTTTGGCAACAGATAGAAGCAATTCCGGCCGAGTGGCATTATGCGTTAGCCCGCGGAGGTTTTGAACGCTGCCTTCAAAGGCTCGCAACTCCGTCACTCGTGCAGCATGTTGTCGAAGCAATCGTTGGTGACCTTGAGCGAAGAGCATATACAGAATCGGCGGTCTTCGGAAACGAATGGAACCTCCTCTCCGAGATTCTGCACCTTGGCATACCGGGCGGAGGATTTGGGCGGAGCTGCGCCCCTAATCCTAATTGTGCTTGAAGATGCGAAAGGCGACCTGCGCTTTCTGGTCGATCCAGATTGGCGCACGATCGTTCAGGCCGGGGATTTGGAGAATTTAGAATCCCTTTTCGGCGATTTTATCGAGCGGGCAAGAGATCAACCTGCAACTCTCTTTGAGCATCTCTCTTCACTTGGGATCGGACCGCTGGTGACCCAGGAGAGAGGAGAACAGATCTCCGATCACCCGCTCCTATTCGAATTGAGTTCTAGGTTTGTCCAACTTTAGTCTCCTGAGTAATTGATTTCTTGCATAAAAAGCAGGCTCATGAGCAGCCAGAGCGGAAGTGGCGAATCGGGCGATGGAAGCCGGGATCTGATCAGCGGACTTGGTCCGGCGGAAAGGCTTTGGCTGTTCGTTGTGGACCGAGATAAACTTGCGGATTGCTGCTTTCAGTTCCTGAACGCTTTGGTGAGAGTGACCTGATCGGTTGGCGCATCCTCCTCGCGGCGAGCTTATCAACTCCCCTCTACGGCGCGGGTCCATTCCATTAGGTCAGCTTGGGTGTCAAGGGCGGAGTAAAAGGAGTCCACTGTGGCGGAGTAAAAGGGAGCCAGTAGAGGATCAGGAAGAGGTATTTCGGGGGAGGAGGGGCGCCGGAGCGTAGCGGAGGCGGCCCTCCTCCCCCGAGGCGCGTTTGGCCGTGGGGCAGCGGGAGCCAGGCGGGGCTGTGGGTCAGGCTCGTTTGCGGCGGCTTTGCCTGAGGCGGTAGGAGTCGGCGTTCATCTCCAGGATGTGGACGTGGTGGGTGATGCGATCGAGCAGCGCGCCGGTGAGCCGCTCGGAGCCGAAGATTTCGGTCCACTCGTCGAAGGGCAGATTGCTTGTGATCAGTGTCGAGGCGCGCTCGTAGCGCTGGCTGATGGTCTCGAAGAGCAACTCGGCTCCGGTCTTCGACAGCGGCACATAACCAAGTTCGTCGATGACCAGCAGCTCATGGGCTGCTAGCTGCTTTTGGGAGCGGCGCAGGTACTTCTCGTCGCGGGCCTCGATCAGTTCTCCGACCAGAGCGGCGGCGGTGATGAAGCGAACGCGATGACCGCGCTGACAAGCTGCCAGACCAAGCGCCAGGGCGATGTGGGTTTTGCCGGTGCCGCTGTTGCCGAGCAGCAGGATGTTTTCCTTGCGGTCAAGAAACTCCGAGCGAGCCAATTCCAGCACCAGGGTCTTGTTGAGCGTGGGGATGGCAAGGAAGTCGAAGCTGTCGAGGCTCTTTACGACTGGGAACTTCGCCTGCCGGATACGGCGCTCCGTAGCGCGGCGGTCGCGATCCAGTAACTCCAGTTCCGTCAGCCGCAGCAGATACTGCGGGAAGGCGGACTTTTCCTGGGCACAGGTGCGGGCCAGCTTGTCGTACTCGCGCAGCATGGTGGGCAGCCGCAGAGCCTTCAGATGATGTTCGAGCAGAACCTGCGGCGTGTCGGCAGTGGTTGCGCTCATAGCGTCACCTCCAGTGTGGGCGGCTCGGCCGCGGGCATCGACAGCAGGCTCATGTAATCTGCAGCGCGCGTGGTGCGCACCTGGGCCAGGGGCAGATGCGGCCAGTTGGCCATATCCAGCCGCGGCGGCCTGCGCTCGATGCGGCACAAGACGAGATGCCGCACGGCATCGAAGCTGATCGCCTTCAACGCAAGTGCCTGCTCGACGGCGGCCGTGACCTCATCGAAGGCGAAGTGCTCGATCAGCCGCAGCACCTGGATGTACTCGCGGGCAGCGTGCTTCGGCAGTCGCGCCTCCAGCAGCCGGCGCAGTTGCGCGAAGCACTCCGGCAACTGCCAGCCGGCAAGCGGTGCGGCCTGATCCAGCGCCCGGCTCTTGTGTTCGAGCAGAGCAAGATAGTGCAACGGATCGTAAATGGCGGCTTCGCGTTCGTAGCTGCGCTTATGTTCGGCGATGACTTCGCTCCCCGCTACGATCACGATGCGGTGGACGTAAGCCTTGACCAGCACCTGGCGATGGCCGTATTGCGTGGGCACCGAGTAATCGTTGGTGCGGTAGCGGACCAGCGAGATGGAGCTGACGCGTGCGGTGGTCTTGTCGCAGGCCTCGAAGCGAGCCGCCGGCAGCGGCAGTAACGCTGCGCGGTCGCGCTCGAAACGTTCGCCGATCGTCTCCCTGTGGCCGCGCAGCCGCTGCGCACGGCGCGCCATCGCGTCGCGAACGAACTGCTCGTTGAGCGCCTCCCAGCTTGCCGCGCGCGGAATCGGCACCATGAAGTTGCGCCGCGTGTAGCCGACCAGGTTCTCCACCTTCCCCTTGTCGTTGCCCTTCGCCGGCCGGCCGAACTTCTCGGCGAACAAGTAGTGGCTCTGTAACTCGGAAAAGGCTCGCGTCTTCTTCCGTTCGCCGTCACCAAGGATCCGCGCCACCGCCAACGTCGTGTTGTCGTAGAGAATCCGCGTCGGCACGCCGCCGAAGTACTCGAAGGCGCGCACATGAGCTTCGAGAAACGCCTCGGTCGTCTCGGCCGGAAAGGCTTGCACAAAGCAGTCGTCCGAGTGCGGCAAGTCGAAGACCATGAAGTGGGCCTTCTGCTCGGCGCCGGCGATCACCACTTGGGCCTCGCCGAAGTCCGCCTGCGCTTCGCCCGGCGCGTGGGTCAGCGGGATGAACATCTCCTGGCCGCCGATCTTCGCCGAGCGCACGTAGTCCTTCACGATGGTGTAGCCGCCGGTGTAACTGTGCTCGGCTCGAAGCCGTTCGAAGATCCGCTTGGCCGTGTGCCGTTGCTTGCGCGGGCGCTGCTTGTCGTCTTCCAGAATCGCGTCGATCGCGCCCTGCCACGGGCCCAGCTTCGGCCGCCGCACCGGCTTCTGACGCTGATAGCCGGGCGGCGCCGAATACGCCAACATCTTGCTCACCGTCTTGCGCGCCAGCCCAAACTCCCGCGCGGCCGCCCGCCGGCTCATCCCCTCCACCAACACCGCCCGCCGCACTCTCGCGTATAGCTCCACCGTCTTCATGCCTCCGGTATCCCACAGAAAACACGCATCCTCTCAGCTCCGAACTGCTCTCGGAACCTCAATGACAACCTGCCTGTCTGTGAAATCTGAATCTGGCGGGGTGGTCTACTTTTACTCCGCCACGAACCGGCGCTCACGCGCCGCTTCGTGGTCTATTTTTGCTCCGCCGCGTACAGCTTGGGGCCGCTTCAATCGGATTCTCGCGTCGCAGATCATCCAAAACTTCCGTAGATTTCCGTTCACGTGTGTTATCTCGCTGAACTTGTCGCGAGGTACCCGGTTCCCGTTACTGGCGTCGGCTCGAATCAAGCTCCTGTCTCCACTTCTCTGGCGCCACCAGCGATGACTCATGGCAATCTGCACTTTGGTCCCATCTTAACACTTTCTCATTTTCATTTTCGTTTGGATCCCATTTAGAAGTGCTCGTGGCCGCATGATATCCTTCCCTTCCGCCATCGCTAATGAGTCTGATCGAGCTGCCGATGTTTTGGAGGTATGTCCAAGACATTTTGTAACACTTCACATTCCAACACAACGAAGAAGACTCATTGCGTCCGCTCCACTCGGGACGACAAAGCCCCCACGAAACGTGAATCGCGTCACGTCGATGAGCTAGCAGCAGCCCTTATACCTTTGTGCGTCTGGACTTTGGTATTGGTCACCGGCTGCCAAAGTGCAAAACTGCTTAACGTGGCCAACTTCTCGCCTGAAGCACCGACCATCTCGATATCCGGTCCCAATCAGGTCAGAAGTGGACAAACAGCAGATTTCTCTGATCTGGTAACTGGCCTTTCCGACACGTCCGTAACTTGGTCCGTGAATGGAATTTTAGGGGGCAATCAGGAAGTGGGTACAATCTCGAGTAATGGTGTATATACAGCTTCCTCGTCGGCTGATTCAGTTTCGATTTCGTGTACAAGCAGAGTGTCTCCTTCCATTAGTTCATCCGTCACGCTGAGCGTTCTCAATCCGCAGCCGACTATGTCTTCTGCCACGATCCTTAGCAGCAACGATCTCGGATTCGTCGTCGATATCAATGGGGCAGGCTTTATCCCTCAATCTGTTGTCGGTGTAAGCGGAACGCTTGTGTCGACAGAATTTCTCTCCGGGAGCGAATTGCGCGCGACAGTGACACAAACTGGTACCGAGGCCACGGTCGTAATAGACGTTAGCAACCCCGATCCTGGAGGAGCAACATCAAATGCAATCGAGGTTGCGCTCCCTCCTACTACTCTTCATCATGCCGTCGGGTGCAACAATCCCTACGTCAACTTATCCACTGGAAGCTGGGGAACCTCATCAGATGCGCTTTATATTTCCGTGACCAATAGAACAGCGCTTATTGGAACCCCAACGTACAAAACGAATACCATCTTCTGGACTTCCAGAGAAGCTAGACCCGGAGATTCAGTCTTGATGACTGGAGCATTCACCGAAGAAAGCAAGAGCGCGAAGGTCGCATTCATTCCTGAGGGAACCACCGACTGGCAGTCGTCGGTCCGTGAAAGCGGAACCGTTGTTCCAGCGACGCAGCAAGGTACGACCGGTCTTTCCTTCATAGTACCCGCGCAGTTTCCAGAGGGTGTATATGGTTTTGAAATCGTTGACCCAATTGCGCCGCCGACCTATGGTTTGGCAAATAGCCCCTCTATTGCATGGGCGATCGGAGTGCCATCCGCGACTGACCCTCTTGCAGCGCTCAAATCCGTAGTGCACGATTGTGGAGTAGAGCCCGGTGAGACTCTGCGGATATTCGGAAAGAACTTCTCTGCTTCCAACCGGGTCATCCTCGAATCTGCAAATGGCTCATCCACCGAGTTAGCGCCGACAAAGAGTGATACTAATTCCATTTCAGTTGAGATCCCCACTTCACTTGTCCCAGGAGCATATTATCTCTGGGTAGGGAGTCTACCGTGGAGTGCGACATCGAGCCCGGCGATCTCAATCGGAGTAGTGGCACCTCCCTTAAGAACCATTAGAAACGCCAACTGCTCAGCACTAATCGGAGATGGAAACACCGATAACACAGAGCTCCTTCAGTCTTGCCTAGATGAAAATGCTCCAAGTGATACTCCGAATTCGTTTGTCTATATAGGAATTCCGAGCGGCGTTTTCGTGTTAACGAAGGGAGTTACAATTCGACAAGGCGAAATACTCATCGGAACTACGCCATCGGACTCACAGTTCCTTGGCGAGTCCCCAGATCCTCAGCCGGCTGCCTGGTTCACGATCCCCCAATATTCAGGAATGGCAAACATTGCGATCAAGGCGTCAAACGCAACCTATTTACTGTGCGGCTCAGATCTAACGGGTAGTCCCGTCACATCTGGCCATGTCCTACTTGACAACATGAGTTTTGACTCAACCCCCGCTGGTTCCAACAGCAACTTCGTTGGGATGGTTGCCATTTCAGGACCGGATGTTCAAATCTACAATTCAACCTTTCTATCTGGCACACTTGAGAATCTAGGTATCTATTTCGGCGACGGAGTTATTATATCGGGCAACACATTTGTCAACGATAATGGGTCAAATAATTTCGAGTCCAGTCAAAATATCATTGTAGAAAGCAACTCCGTATATTCGGAGGCAGGCCCCGGCCCAAATGGCGCCTCAGCTTTCGACTTTACCAGGCACTTTTGCCTGAATTGTAATCCCAGCGTTACGCGGAATGAATACGTTGGCTATAACGCAATTCAGAATTTGGGCGCTGCAGATAATCAGATCATTTTGTTCGATGGTGGAGCTGGAGCGTACTATGGCCCAGTGGCGTCCAGCACCGCGGATACAGTGGTTTTGGGAGACGATCCATCATGGATTTGGACTGGCACGGGAGACCTCGAAGGTGTAAGTGTGGCGATTGTTCAAGGCACGGGGGCGGGGCAGCAATCCTTTATCAAGGGCGTTAACGGCAGGGCCATATCTTTGGAAATGCCGTGGAAGGTGATGCCCGATTCTACATCCGTCGTTGTAATTACGGCTTCCGAGTTCAATCTCATCGTGGCGCATAACTTACTGACTAACACATTAGGACAGTCGATAGTCCTTGCGCGGTCTGTCGATACCGTAATAGAAGATAATGTGCTGATAAACTCCGGCCAAGGAATTCTACTATGGGGTTACGGTCCCTATGGAGGCCCAGAAGCGTATCCCCCAATCATGAACACGGATTTACTTCGCAACCAGATAGAGGTTGGCGAAGGCAATTTTATTACTTCAGAATCGATTGAGAATTATAATTATGCGGGTATCGGAATCTATGATGGGCCAGGGATCGTAGTATCGGGTTTGATGGTTCGGCAAAATGTGTTGCCTAGTATCCAGTCGATCTATTCCACAAACGGCGTAAATGGGATCAGTGCCAATGTAATCGAAGAGAATCATGCTAAATGGGTGGGCCTAGCCACCCCAATTCCAGGGTTTCTAATACAGGACAACACTTCAGAATAGAATTCCCCATGAAAGTCAAAGGCGACAATTGATGGGAATAGGTATTGTGCATCAAGAAGAATGTTACTCTCTGAATGTTGCGAGGTGTAGCTATGTTAACTCAAGTGTAATAGTGGTTCCTGGCCTTCTGTACAGTAAGCGTCTTGTCTTCCTTTCAATTACCCACAAGTGTGCACTGAATCTGCCTGAGTATTGATACCCAGTATTCGACCTCAAGTCAGGTACTTACATTGAGGGATGGGTCATGGCGCAGTGGAAGCCATGAGCCAGAAGCCGCTGTTGTATGTCGTCGAGCGTGAGAGAGCATGCGATGAAGCAGGAACGGATGCATGGATAGACAATGAATTGATGGGATGCGAGCTTCCGGACGCACGCCATGGCAAACGGCGTAAGCGTGGTTTTCTGGCCGTCTGTACGAACCTGGGAATATTGGTTTAAGGACCGATCGTGTCCACGATCTTCTTCAAATGGACATGACCGGTCGCAGTATTGTGAGGATCATTTAGTTGGGGTATTGATCTCGTCCGTGTAGATGTCTTCGTTCATTGCCTTGGCGATGGCTTGGTCCAGGCGGATTAGAAAGCTGTTGAGGGTTTCGTTCTTTCGGCGCCTGAGCATAGCCAGGCAGCCATCTTCGGAGTTGGCGATGGCGACGCAGCCGACCGGTTCCATCTGACCAACTGTGATCCCGCCGAAATCGATCAACTCCGCGATGTTGGGCAATGTGGAGTTGATGGGGTGCTGAGGATCGGTTGCCGGCTTCTCTACGCGGCTTTCCGACTGATGGCCGGCAGCTTTTCGGCGACGTTCCATGGCAGCAGTTCCTCGATGCGGTTGATCGGGTGTTCGGCGATGTTGCTGAGAACGTAGCGCAAGTACGCTTCTGGATCCAGTCCGTTCAGCTTCGCCGACCCGATCAGACCATAGATGACGGCCGCCCGCTCGCCACCGTTGTCGGAACCGGCGAAAAGGTAATTGCGACGACCCACCGCGACCGGGCGCAGCGCTCTTTCCGCGATCATGTTGTCCAGTTCGATCCGCCCGTCGTCGAGATAGCGTGCAAGGGCATCCCAGAGAGCCAGCGCATAACGGATGGCCGATGCAGTCTCCGACTTCGGCGCAAGTTGTCGCAGCGACACCTCGAGCCATGTTCGCATGGAATCGAGCAAAGGCCTGGCACGAGTATTGCGCACCATGCGCCGTTCTTCGGGAGGACGCCCTCTGATCTCTTTTTCGATCCGGTAAAGCGCCGCGATGCGTTCCACGGCCTCGGTTGCAATGGGGGACCGATGCGCCTCCATCAGTTCGAAGAACTTGCGACGAATATGCGCCATGCACGGGGCCTCCTGGATGGCTCCGCCTTCGTAGAGCTTGTTGAAGCCTGCATAGGCATCGGCCTGCAAGATGCCGCGGAACTTCGCCAGATGCCGTTGCGGATGCTCGCTCTTACGATCGGGGGAGTAGGAGAACCAGACCGCAGCAGGAGCTTGATCGCCGGCGGGGCGTCCGTCGCGAACATAGGTCCAGAACCTGGCGATCTTCGTCCTTCCATGACCGGGAGCGAGAACCGGGAGCGGTGTGTCGTCGCCATGCAGCTTGTCAGTGCGCATCACATAGCGGCGTAAAACCTCAACCAGCGGCGCCATCAACTCGCTTGCCTCGCCGACCCACCTTGCCAGCACGGAGCGATCCAGCTCGACACCTTCTCTGGCATACATCTGCGACTGGCGGTACAACGGTAAATGATCAGCGAACTTCGCGGTGAGCACATGAGCTAACAAGCCCGGCCCGGGCAGTCCGCGGTCAACCGGTCGCGGAGGCGCGGGAGCCTGGACTACGCATGAACAGCGGCTGCAGCTGAGCTTGGGGCGGACATGTCGAATCACGATAAAGCTCGCTGGCACGTACTCCAACATCTCGGAGACATCTTCGCCCAGCTTCTTCATCGTGCCGCCGCAGCCCGGGCAGTTCTCCTGCTCGGGAAGATGTGCCCGGGTCTCCCGCTTCAGATGCTTGGGAAGAGCGCGGCTCTTGCGGCAACGGCGTGGAGAGATCTCAGGTGCGATGGCCTCGGCCTGCTGCTGTTCGGCAGGCTCATCAGAGGCGTCCACATCATCAAGCTCGAGACCAAGTTGCTGGTCGTTTACGCTGGCCTTCTCGGAGCGACGCCCAAAATGCATGCGCCGCAGCTGGGCAATCATCAACTCCAGATGCTCGATGTGGGTCAGGCATCCTACCACCATGGCGCTCAGCGTTCGCGGATCCATCTGCTCAAGATCGGTCTGCTTGGCGCCCACCGGAATCATGACGGAAGTATGCCATGGAATCTAACTTGGAACAGAATAAATATCGACTAACTCGGATATAAGTTACCCGGCAAAAAACATACTCTTCACACTGCCATCGGCGGCGCAAATGTACGTGCCGGCCGGCGCCAATCTATCCCTTCGCACAGCATGGATAGCTGCGCCCTGGTAAGCGAAACTGTGCCACTTGTCGCTTGCGGCCA
This sequence comes from uncultured Acidobacteriaceae bacterium, assembly GCA_963841095.1. Classification (GTDB taxonomy): domain Bacteria; phylum Acidobacteriota; class Terriglobia; order Terriglobales; family Acidobacteriaceae; genus Telmatobacter. The sequence continues at coordinate 379,792 of CAWJBE010000013.1, read as the reverse complement.
TACAAACCGTCCACGGTCGAGCCTTTTCTGAAGTAGACATAGCCCATCGCCGTCGTGCCAAAGAATCTTGACGAGGTCGCCTCTTCGTCCCCTGAAAATATAGACGCTTCCGCCGAGTGGGTTCTGATCCAGTGTGGTCTGCACCAATCCGCTCAGGCCTGTGAAGCCGCGGCGCAAGTCGGTCACCCCGGCGACGATCCAGATCTGCGTGTTGGCCGGAATCATCCGCGCAGGCTCTCAAGCACAGCGCGAACAATATCGGCATCAACATCCCCTTCTACGCTGATCAGCGCACGACCGGGGAACTCGATGTTGATCGTCCGCTTCGCAGAGATCGAATCACGGTGCACTTCATCCTGCGTCTGATCTGCAACGGCAACCGGAAGCAAGCGCACTTCGGAACTGCTCTCGACTCGCGTTGAAGGTCCAAGCTGGCCGGAGTGGTATAGCTTGCGCCAGTAGAACAGCTGGTTGGCATTTAGGCCATGCTGGCGGGCAAGTGCAGCAACCGATGTCGACGAGGATAATGTCGCCTCGACGATCCTCCGCTTCTCTTGTATCGTCCAATATCGGCGCTTGACGGCGCCATCACTGGCAGAGACCAGGCCATCTTCCATATAAGCTCCTCCTCGGGTGCACACCACCACAGGAAAAGCTTGACCGCGCCGCCTCGCCCTGTACAGACGGTCAGAAAACCACGCTTACCAAACGGCTGCGACAACAGCTGAAGCAATTGTCGAACAGAGTGGGCTCGTCCACTCCGTGGGCATGCCAGGACTGGGCGAATACCAAGGCCGCCTATCGGTTCTTTGGGAATGATCGAGTCAGTGAAGCGAATATCCTGGCAGGTCACTTCGCGTCGACGCGGGAGCGGTTCGTGACGGCAAGCGGTTCTCCGGTTCTTATCCTTCACGACACGACGGAGTTTTCCTATCGTCATGAAGACTCGGCGTCGATCGGAATCCTGAACAAGATACCTACAGGAAACAAAGGACGTTCGGCGCTTTACACCAATTGCGGCATTTTGATGCACTCCAGTTTGGTAATGACCCGCGAAGGGCTGCCATTGGGTCTGGCGGCAATCAAATTCTGGAATAGAGACAAGTTTCACGGTGCGAACGCTCTGAAGCGCAGGATTAATCCGACGCGGGTGCCGATCGAAAAGAAAGAAAGCATTCGCTGGTTGGAAAATCTGCGTCAAGCCACCGAGTTGCTGGGCGATCCGAAGCGCTGTGTTCACATCGGGGATCGGGAGAGCGATATCTATGAGCTGTTCTGCCTGGCACAGGAATTGAACACACATTTTCTGGTCCGCACTTGTGTGGACCGGCTGGCCGGAGAAGGCACGACCACAGTTGTCACCGAAATGAAGAACTCGGATTTGCGAGGCTTGCACTCGCTCCAGGTACGCAACAAGCGTGGGGACATTTCGACTGCCGTCCTCGAACTGCGCTTCCGTCGCATGGTGGTTCGTCCTCCAATCAGCAAGCAGAAGCATTATCCGGAGCTGGTCCTGACCGCAATCCATGCCACCGAAACAGACACCCCGAACGATCGCGAGAAAATCGAATGGAAACTGCTCACGAATCTGCCGATGCGCTCCTGCCTGGATGCGATCGAGAAGTTGGAATGGTATGCGCAGCGATGGAAGGTCGAGACTTTTCACAAAATTCTCAAGTCCGCCTGCAGAGCCGAAGCGGCCAAACTCAGAACCGCCGAACGGCTCGTGAATCTCATCGCCATCCTGACCATCCTTAGCTGGAGAATCTTCTGGATCACCATGCTCAATCGAACTCGACCGGGCGCGACGCCGACTGAAGCCTTCACGGAACTCGATCAATTTCTTCTCGACGAACTGGTCCCGAACAAGGGCTCGCCTCCTCCAGCTCCTTCGCTCGGCCACTACATCGTCAAATTTGCCCGCCTTGGAGGTTATCTCGCCCGAGCGCACGACCCGCCACCAGGCAACACCGTCATCTGGAGAGGTATGTCGCGCCTAACAGATATCCAACTGGGCATCATGATCGGAGTTCAACTTGTGGGTAATTGAAAGGTGAAGTTCCCCTCTTGAGTAAGCGTACGCCCTTTCCCTTCTGGTTGTGAGCAGCGGCGAGCGTAAAGATCGGCTTATGGCTGATGGCTTGGAAGTGAGTTCCGGTCGTCGTGTTCGTCGTTGGCGAACGGTTTCGGAGAAGCTTGAGATTGTGCAGTTGACGCTGAAGCCGGGCGCGAGCGTTGCCGAGGTTGCGCGAGCGCACGGAGTAAACGCGAACCAGGAGTTCAAGCGGCGTAGCGCGTTTGAACGCGGCGAACTGAACGAGCCCTGCGCGGCGCTGATTCCGGTTACCGTAGCAAGCACGGGAGACGCGAGCAGAGATATAGAAGAAGTACCGACGCCGGCGGGAGGCACGATCAACATCGAGCTTCCTGGCCGGGCGCTGATCTGCGCAGAGAACGGCGCCGATCCAGTTTTGTTGCGTACCATCCTGGAGAGTCTGCGCAAATGATCCAGCTTCCTGTCGGGACGAAGATCTGGATTGCCGCAGGAGTGACCGATCTGCGCCGCGGATTCGATGGGCTGAGCGCGCTGGTGCAGAACGTGCTGCACGAGCAGCTGTTCTCCGGCCACGTGTTCGTGTTTCGCGGGGGCCGAGGCGACATCGTAAAACTTCTTTGGTGGGACGGAGATGGTCTGTGTCTGTTTGCCAAGCGTCTGGAGCGCGGCCGATTCATCTGGCCGAAGGCCGAGAGCGGAACGATGCGGCTGAGTCGCGCACAGCTTTCCATGCTTCTCGAAGGCATTGATTGGCGCAGAGTAGAGAGAACCTGGACGCCCGAAGTCGCGGTCTGATGATCATGCTGATTCCCCTGTATTCATGCGGGTTTTGTCGATGTTTCCCACTTGCCTTCATGGCATACTGCGTCCATGGATCGCGCTCCGCTGCCTGATTTGAACAACCGTGATCGTGGAGCATTGCTCGAGCTGATCCGTGCGCAAGAGGAACAGTACGCATCGCTGATTGCGGTTCATGACGAAGAGATCCGGCGGCTGGAGGCGGAACTGGAGTCACAGCGCCAGGCGCTCTCCGAACAGGCTGATGATTTGCATTCGCGCAGCCAGCACATTTAGCACCTGAAGTTGATGGTCGAGAAGTACCGTCAGATGCTCTTCGGCCTCAAGAGCGAGAAGCTGCTCTTGAAGCTCGAGCAACTCGAGTTTGAGCTGGAAGAGGACGAGGCCACACAGGCCGAGGCGGAAGCGATTGCGGAACGCGTCTCACCGATCAAGGAACCGAAGTCTCTTCTCGAGCGCAAGCCGCTGCCTCGGCCAGAATCGTTCCAGCAAAACGGCCTACTGATTGAACGGGAAGAACTTAACTCCAATTTGCGATTCATTCTCGGGTGGGAGGCTTCGGCGCTGTGCAACGACTGCAGGGGGGCTTGATTGTTTTCTTATGCGCCATCGCAACAGCATGCTTTTCGAGCAAGTGCCAGCTTAAGAATCCTGCGAACCCTGCGCACGCTAAGGTCGCGATGCAGAGCCAGATTGGGTCGATAGTCCGATCGTTCCAGACGAATAGGTTCTGAATCGGCCAAGCGTATAGATACAACCCATAGGAAATATCGTTCCTGCCCGCAATCGCGCTAAGATGCAGCGCTCTGAATTTTAGGGCAAACCAAAAGATCAGGTACCCGCCGAAGATCATGAATGCCGCTTCAGCGGTTTCCTCTCGAAAAAACAGTAGAATAAGGAGACTCGCAGACGAGACGGCGCCAATGCTGGTGAGTGAGATGCGGTCCTTGAAGAAGTAAAAGATTGAGCCAACTCCAAACACGGAATAGAACCGGCACAATGACGAAAGCAGGCCCCAAAAGCCGTGGCCGCTCGCCGGATCGAAAACCGCATTTGCGCCTGCAATGGCATTTAACCCCACCAAACGTGGCAGGATGCCGGAACCATTCACGACAACTCCCGCCAATACTAAAAAGAGAAGGGCCCATCGCAGCCAGAATCGAACAGGTTTGAGCCAGACCACCATCAAGCCGATCGCGGCGACCGTAATATAGCAAAGGAATTCAAAGCGAATTGTCCACATCGGCGCGTTCAGATAAGGGTGCGGAAGCCCGTGAAAAGCTCCCGGCGCCCTGGAAGATAAGAGAAGTCCATTGCGTAGGATATCGATACCGATTGTGTGGGGAGAAAAGGCCGACCGGCCCGCTCCCACGCACGGTGCAAGAACAAGGATGCAGAGCCAATAGCTGACAAGGTAACCCGGCACGATCCTGGCAACTCGCTTGAGTAGGTACGAAAATAGCTGTGGATGCTCGGCGAAGCTCTTGGTTATTAGATAGCCGCTCACAAGAAAGAAGCCGTCTACCCCAACTTCTCCGAAAGACAAGGTGCCGAAAACCCGCGACAGGATCTCTCGCGATCGATTGCCGTCAACCACCTCCGGGGAATGAGAAACAACAACGGCAGCAGCTAAAAGCAGTCGGAGAAGGCCAAAATTGTTTTTGTGCGCGGCGGTCGTAGGTATAGGCTTCTCCCCCTCTATGCCTAAGTCAAAGGAAGCTGCCCAGCGCATTGAGCCGATCGACGCAAATTGCTGTCAGCCAGAATCTCCATGTTGCCTTCCTGTCAACCAATATACCCCCCCCTGCCACCACCTTAAACGTCTGCGCTCAGCCCGGTGCGAAATTCTGTGGCAAAAAAAACGACCGCAGAGATCCCGCGCGGCAAAAAACGAATCCTGCAACCCCCTTGAACGCATCGCAGCTCACGCCGAGGAATCCAGCAGCGTACCGAAAAAACCATAAAGAGCTAAAACTGCGCTTCACTCAACGTGAACGAGATTATGCAACTTTGCGGGCGACAGTCGGCGTGGTCTCCCGCACGAGCCGTCCGACCAACCGAAACCCGCAACTCCCACACCCGCTCCAATCTGTCACCGTCGCGGGACTGCCGACTTCCCTCGGAGGTTCGGGCGGGTTCAGATACAAGCCGACGATATCCTACAGCTTTTCCTGGAATTGGGGATCGCGGCTGAGCCTGAAGGTCCGCGCCTGATGCGACTTCAGTCCGTGAGTGCGCCGGATACGGCGCATGCAGGCTTCGCTGATGCCCGCCGCACGCGCCATGGTGCGCGTCGACCAGTGCGTAGCGTTCGCCGGCTTGTTGTGCTGTGTCATATCCACCACCCGCTTCACCCGCCGCTCCGTGTTGCTGGGCGTGCGACCCGGCCGCGGCGCATCCTTTTCAAGAGCCGCGATGCCGCCCGTGAGAAAGCTGTTCCGCCAGCGCGCCGCCTTCTCCGGCGTCGTGTTCATCTGCCGTGCAATCTTCTTGTTCTCCAGCCACTCTGCGGCCAGCAGCACGACCCTCGCCCGCTCCACAACCCGGGCGGGCAGAGAACATTCGCACGCCATTCGCTCCAGGGCCTGTCCTTGTTCCGGGACCAGACCAACTGCGGCAGCGATATGCATAGTATGTCTCATCCGTAAGCGTGGTTTTCTGGCCGTCTGTACAGGACGAGACTGTGCAGTCAAGCTTTTCTTGTGGTGGTGTGCCGCCGAGGGGGAGCTTGGATGGAAGAAACGCAGGTGGTGGGCGGTGATCGATCGGGCAAGCGCCGATATTGGACGATAGAAGAGAAGCGGAGGATCGTCGAGGCGACATTATCCTCGTCGACATCGGTTGCTGCACTTGCCCGCCAGCATGGCCTAAATGCCAACCAGCTGTTCTACTGGCGCAAGCTATACCACTCCGGCCAGCTTGGACCTTCAACGCGAGTCGAGAGCAGTTCCGAAGTGCGCTTGCTTCCGGTTGCCGTTGCAGATCAGACGCAGGATGAAGTGCACCGTGATTCGATCTCTGCGAAGCGGACGATCAACATCGAGTTCCCCGGTCGTGCGCTGATCAGCGTAGAAGGGGATGTTGATGCCGATATTGTTCGCGCTGTGCTTGAGAGCCTGCGCGGATGATTCCGGCCAACACGCAGATCTGGATCGTCGCCGGGGTGACCGACTTGCGCCGCGGCTTCACAGGCCTGAGCGGATTGGTGCAGACCACACTGGATCAGAACCCACTCGGCGGAAGCGTCTATATTTTCAGGGGACGAAGAGGCGATCTGGTCAAGATTCTTTGGCAAGATGGCGATGGACTATGTCTACTTCAGAAAAGGCTCGACCGTGGACGGTTTGTATGGCCGCAAGCGACAAGTGGCACAGTTTCGCTTACCAGGGCGCAGCTATCCATGCTGTGCGAAGGGATAGATTGGCGCCGGCCGGCACGTACATTTGCGCCGCCGATGGCAGTGTGAAGAGTATGTTTTTTGCCGGGTAACTTATATCCGAGTTAGTCGATATTTATTCTGTTCCAAGTTAGATTCCATGGCATACTTCCGTCATGATTCCGGTGGGCGCCAAGCAGACCGATCTTGAGCAGATGGATCCGCGAACGCTGAGCGCCATGGTGGTAGGATGCCTGACCCACATCGAGCATCTGGAGTTGATGATTGCCCAGCTGCGGCGCATGCATTTTGGGCGTCGCTCCGAGAAGGCCAGCGTAAACGACCAGCAACTTGGTCTCGAGCTTGATGATGTGGACGCCTCTGATGAGCCTGCCGAACAGCAGCAGGCCGAGGCCATCGCACCTGAGATCTCTCCACGCCGTTGCCGCAAGAGCCGCGCTCTTCCCAAGCATCTGAAGCGGGAGACCCGGGCACATCTTCCCGAGCAGGAGAACTGCCCGGGCTGCGGCGGCACGATGAAGAAGCTGGGCGAAGATGTCTCCGAGATGTTGGAGTACGTGCCAGCGAGCTTTATCGTGATTCGACATGTCCGCCCCAAGCTCAGCTGCAGCCGCTGTTCATGCGTAGTCCAGGCTCCCGCGCCTCCGCGACCGGTTGACCGCGGACTGCCCGGGCCGGGCTTGTTAGCTCATGTGCTCACCGCGAAGTTCGCTGATCATTTACCGTTGTACCGCCAGTCGCAGATGTATGCCAGAGAAGGTGTCGAGCTGGATCGCTCCGTGCTGGCAAGGTGGGTCGGCGAGGCAAGCGAGTTGATGGCGCCGCTGGTTGAGGTTTTACGCCGCTATGTGATGCGCACTGACAAGCTGCATGGCGACGACACACCGCTCCCGGTTCTCGCTCCCGGTCATGGAAGGACGAAGATCGCCAGGTTCTGGACCTATGTTCGCGACGGACGCCCCGCCGGCGATCAAGCTCCTGCTGCGGTCTGGTTCTCCTACTCCCCCGATCGTAAGAGCGAGCATCCGCAACGGCATCTGGCGAAGTTCCGCGGCATCTTGCAGGCCGATGCCTATGCAGGCTTTAACAAGCTCTACGAAGGCGGAGCCATCCAGGAGGCCCCGTGCATGGCGCATTATCTGGAGTCCTGCGTTATCTGGAGTCCATCGTTCCTAGGTGCGTAACGACGAATCGAATTGGCTGAGAGCTCTGGATAATGCAAGCAAGCGAAAACTGCAGATATTGCGTCATGTGAGATGTGAATCTGAAGTTGGACACGTTCGATCAGTACAAGGGTGAAGTTGCTCGAATTTGGCGAACGAGCGACATCTCTCCGGGTACCGTGAATGTCTACTTCAATTGGGTTCGACGTTTCTATGGCTATTGCAAGCAGCAGAACATTGAAACGACTGCACAACTGACGCTGCTTGGAGCCACGCACTTTGGTCAGTGCTACACCGGCCCGAGAAAGAATGGGCCGGTTGGTGCCAGCAGTTGCCTGGTTGCAAAGAATGCGCTTCATGCGTGGGCGTTTGCCATATCTGCCCTTGGTGTCTCTGTTCCGGTGTGGAATCCCGCACAAACACCTGTCGCCCTTCCGACGCTCTTATCGCAATACTGTGCGTCCCGCAACCTATCTCGAACGAGAGGACGCGCGTGCGGTCATCTCAGCGGTTGACGCGATATCGCTTGCGACCTTAAGAGACCGAGCGCTCCTGCTGTTCCTCTACAATACCGGCGCGCGAGTCAGCGAAGCCTTGAGCGTTCGCATGCGACAGCTCAACCTTAATCCACCTCGGCAGGTCCGCCTCCTTGGCAAAGGACAAAAGGAGCGCCTCTGTCCTCTTTGGCCGGAAACGGCCGCGGCACTGCGCAAGATCACCAAGGCTGAATCGGAGAATGAAACGATCTTCCGCAACTCCCGTGGTGGGCCGATGAGCCGAGACGGAGTAGCCTACATCCTTCAGAAATATGTGCGCAAAGCCTCGGTTGCGTTACCACATCTGCGCTCGATCCGTGTTACACCACATGTTATGCGGCACAGTTGCGCCGTCGCTCTTCTGCAGGCAGGTGTCGATGTATCAGTGATCAGGGATTATCTAGGACATGCATCAGTTGCAACGACAAGCCGCTACATCACCAGCAATCTCCGAATGAAACGGGACGTACTCGAAGCCTTCTGGAAACGCTCTGGCTTGGCGTCCAAGTCTGCTAAACCATGGCACCCACCACCAAAACTCCTCGCCTTCCTCGAAGCACTATAAGAGTTATCTGGAGTCGAAACATAAAAGCCACCGCACCAGAGCATACTCCAAGCGCCACTCCACGATGGACTCCAGATAACGCAGGACTCCAGATAATGAGCCCAGGAGGCGGCTTCATATATAGGGCCGCTGTACAGATGATGAAACCCGGCGTACGCGTCCGCCTGTAGAGCGCCCTTGAACGTCTTCAGATGTTGTCTCGGATGCTCGCCCTTACGATCTTCCGAGTAGGCGAACCAAACAGCGGGCGCAGTATCCTCTCCGGCCGGCCTGTCGTCGCGCACGTACGTCCAGAGGCGGCCTGTCTTGGTCTTGCCGCTGCCGGGCGAGAGTACCGGTATGGGTGTATCGTCGGCGTGCAGCTTGCGGCCGGCGAGGACATGCTTCTGGATCGCGTCCACAAGAGGACTAAGCAAATCGCTAGCCGCACCGACCCAGCCGGCCAGCGTGGAGCGCGGAATCTCAACTCCCTGACGAGCGTAAATCTTCGACTGCCGGTACAAGGGCAGATGGTCTGCATACTTCGAAACAATCACGTGCGCCAGCAGCGACGGTCCGGCAAGCCCGCGTTCGATGGGCCGCGACGGCGCTGCCGCTTCGACCACACGGTCACAACCCGTGCAGCAGAACTTCGGCCGTACGTGGCGAATTACCTTGAAGCTCTCCGGGACGTACTCCAGCTGCTCGGAGACGTCTTCACCAAACTGCCGCAACTGGCTGCCACAATCCGGGCAGCAGTGGCCATTCGGCGCATGCGTCACCACTTCACGCCGCAGGTGCTCGGGCAAAGGCTTGCGTTCCGTCCGCGGCTTCGGCTCCTGAGCCGGTGAGACCCGCTCCACTGCGGCCTCGGCTTCAGCCTGCATGGTCTCTTCCTCTTCAAGCTGAAGCTCCAGTTGCTGCAACTGGATGACGATCTTCTCGCTCTTCCTGCCGAAGATCATCTGGCGGAACTTCTCAACCATCAACTTCAGGTGATCGATTCGCTCGCTGCGCGAGTGTAACTCATCGGCCTGTTCGGACAGCCTCTGGCGATCTGCGTCCAGTTCAGCCTCGAGCTGCTGAATCTCCGCATCTTGAGCTGCGAACTCTTCTTCTTGCGCACGGATCAGCGCCAACAACGCTTCACGACCAAGGCTGTTCAAATCCGGCAGCGGAGCGCGATCCATGAACGCAGTATGCCATGAAGAGAAGTGGAAAACCTCGACAAAGCCCGCATGAATAAAGGGGAATCAGCATGGTCAATCAGACAGCAATTTCCGGCGCCCAGGTTCTCTCCACTCTGCGCCAATCAATGCCTTCGAGAAGCATCGAAAGCTGTGCGCGACTGAGCCGCACCGTGCCACTCTCGGCCTTCGGCCAGATGAATCGGCCGCGCTCAAGCCGCTTGGCGAACAGACACAAACCATCGCCATCCCACCAAAGAAGTTTTACGATGTCCCCTCGCCGCCCGCGAAATACGAAAACATGTCCCGAGAATGGCTGCTGCTGAAGTACGGTCTGGACCTGAGCGCTCAGCCCATCGAAGTCGGGTAAGAGAAGCGTCATTGCTGACGCTCCCTCCCCTAAGAACCGGACATGAAAGTTTCCCTTCATCCGGCTCAAGCCATGTGTAAGCCCTCTGGAGTGGAGAGCCGGTCATCATCGACAGTTTGTCGTACTTTCGAACCTTTGGCCCTTTGTGCAAAATACGAGCGCCACCGGGGATCGAAAGGATTGGCTTCTCCTTTGATCTTTAGGTGTCGTTGTATGGGCGTATTCCCCGCATAGAGCAGCCGTTTCCAAGAAGGCTGCCCCAGCGGTGACCGTGACGGTGCGCGCCGCAAACCTCCACGTCCGTTCACCGATGGCGTGATAGTACCGATTCTTCACCCATACGGCGTTCTTGCGCGGATGTCTGCGATAACTCCACCACCACAGCTTGCGCCATATCTCAAAGTCCATGCGCGCGAACGCACGTTTAGCAACGCAGTGCCGATGATAGTTGGCCCATCCCCGTATGACGGGATTGAGCTGAATGATCAGATTCTCCTGTGTCGCCGATTTATTCTTCTCGATGATTCCCCGGATTTTTGTCAGAGCAGCCTGAACGTTCTTCTGGGCAGGCGTGATCAACAATTTCCTTCCATACTTGCGTATGTTCTGGCCGAGAAAATCAAACCCTTTCTGGATGTGAGTCACGTGAGTTTTTTCCGCTGAGAGTTCCAGACCCCGCTCGCGCAGGAACTTTTCCACCAGTGGTAGAACTTCGTTGACCAACTGAGATTGGCTACGGCCGGTGATGATAAAGTCATCGGCGTAGCGCACCAGATGTACCTTGGAATAAATCTGTTGCCCCTTTTCCTTACGAGACGGGAATGTCCTCTTCAGGAGGGACTCCAGACCATCCAAGGTCCAGTTCGCCAACGCGGGGGAGATAATTCCCCCTTGAGGAGTACCCTCCTCGGTGGCGAACCTTTTCGAGTTTTCGAGGAATCCGCATCGCAACCACTTCTCAAGGATGACTGCGTCCATAGGAACATGGGTAAGAAGCCATCGATGACTGATGTGGTCGAAACAGCCTTTTATGTCTCCTTCAAGAATCCACTCCGGCGCGTCGCTTTTCGACAGAAATTTGAAACACTGTTCGATGGCGTCTGCGGTAGAGCGGCCTTTCCGGAAACCATAAGAGTTAGGGTCCGCACAGGTTTCGGCGACTGGTTCCAGAGCCATCAGATATAACGCCTGCATGGCTCTGTCTTTCATCACGGGAATCGAGAGGGGCCTCAACTTGCCGTTGGATTTTGGAATATACACCCGCCGTAACGGCAGCGGACGATATCCCCGGCGCTGTAGCGATGCGATCGCTTTGAGTTTGGACTGCGGCGTAGACCAAAGTACATGGTCCACGCCCGAGGTTCGCTTACCCTTGTTTTCTGTCACTCGTTTTACGGCCAGGGCCTTGCCGCTGAACGAGCAGGTGAGCAACCGTTGCAAGGCTTTGACCTTGCCCCAGCGGCCCTCCCGAGATGCCTTGACGATACGCGCCTGCAGCCGAGTTACCTGCCGTTCGCATCGTTTCCAGTCGATCTGGCCCCAATGTTCCACGGCGGCTGAGGATGCACACGCGACGTGTTCCGCGTTCATTTGCGATTTCCTCATAAGATGGTTCTGCCTGCTTTCTCGTCCTTCATGACCTGCTGGAAGTCTGCCTGCTTATCGCAGAGAAGTTGCCGCTTCCTATCCGCCCCATTACAGAACGGCATTTGCTTTTTCCAGCATCCTCTCCCCGCAAACCTGTCGGCGACTCTTGCGAGGCGCTTTCCCCGATTTTCCGGGGAGGCCAGCGGGGTTTCCATGTTCTGATTCAACGACAGGACTGATTTAGCCCCCGCCTTCGCACCGGCAGTCTGAATGTCCGTGTGACCTGTCGAGGTTATCAAGTCAACCGACTGCTTTACCTTTTGGCTTCAGCCTATCAGCGTCTTTGGCTGGTCCATGCTAACGATGCCTACGGCGGTTCACATATGTTGGGCGTGTCGTCCAGTCTAACCCTCTGACCACCTTGACGCTGGCAGTCAAGGAGATTCCCTCACGGCAATCTCCATCGCTTGCGCGGAGGATATTGTCTCGGCAGCTTCCGACCCGATCGTTACCAATCACGCCGGTGCCGATAGACTACTGCGGACGGAACCGCAGGTTCAGTTCATGATGAATCCATGTTGAACAATCGTTGAATCAGCTTCATGTCACACGCCGCGCCGCATGTCGGTCACCCCGGCCGCGAGCCAGATCTTCGTCCCGGTGCGGAGTTCGATCACTTACGCAGGCTCTCAAGAATCGAACGCAACAGCGCCGGATCAGCGTAAGCGGGTGGTCTTCCCCTCTGGCATTCCAGCAGGCTTGAGTCTGACGATGTTGTCATGGTTCAGGCAGAGGGATCGGAACGTCGCGTCCGCAGATTTCGTTCGGCTGCGGAGAAGCGTCGGATTGTAGAGCTGACGATGGAGCCAGGTGCCAGTGTGGCGTTGGTGGCGCGGGCACACGGGGTAAACGCCAACCAGGTATTTGCGTGGCGTCGTGCCTTCCAGAGTGGCCAGATGGCAGAGTCGGCCGCTGCAACCACAGCTTTGCTTCCGGTTACGGTATCGGCGCCATGCGAGGCGGAGATTGGTGAGCCTGCCTCGGAGCAACAGCAGGCGGCGGCTGGTACTATCCACATCGAGTTTCCAGGCAGAGCGTTGATCAGTGTGGAGAGCGGCGCTGATCCGGCGTTGTTGCGTTCGATCCTTGAGAGTCTGCGCAAGTGATCGAGCTCCGCACCGGGACCAGGATCTGGATCGCCGCCGGGGTGACCGACATGCGGCGCGGCTTCGACGGTCTGAGCGCACAAGTGCAGACCGTGCTGAACGAGCAGCCATTCTCCGGTCACGTCTTCGTTTTCAGAGGACGCCGCGGCGACATCGTGAAGGTTCTCTGGTTCGACGGCGATGGATTATGTCTGTTTTCGAAGCGTCTTGAGCGCGGCCGATTCATCTGGCCTCAGGCTAGCGAAGGAACCGTTTGTCTGTCGCGTGCGCAGTTGTCGATGTTACTCGAAGGCATCGATTGGCGTCGTCCGCAGAGGACGTGGACGCCCGAGATCGCAGTATAAGTGACAAGCATGATCCCCCTGTATTCATGCGGCTTTTGTTGATGACTTCTCTCACACTTCGTGGCATACTGCGGTCATGATTTCAGCTGTGCTGCCTGACCTCGATGCGCTCGATATCGAAGCATTGAAGGCGCTGGTTATTGCGCAGCACCAGAACCTTAGCTCGAACACACATGAGATCGAGCATCTGAAGCTGGTCATCGAAAAATACCGGCGGATGATCTTCGGCCGCAAGAGCGAGAAGCTAACCAGCCAACTCGAACAGCTTGAGTTCCGGCTTGAAGAACTGGAGACTGCTCAGGCTGCAGAAGAAGCTGCGCAGGCGACAAGCGAAGCAACGCAACCCGCTTCGGCTCGGCCTGATGCAAAGCGCCGGTCCCGCCCTGCACGCAAGCCTCTTCCCGAGGATCTTCCGCGTGAAGTGGTCACCCATCTTCCCCCGCACAACTGCTGCCCCGATTGCGGTGGTGCGCTGCGGAAGTTCGGCGAAGATATCTCCGAACAACTGGAGCGCATCCCGGCAACCTACAAGGTGATTCGTCACGTGCGGCCGAAGTTCGCTTGCGCAGGGTGTGAGTGTGTCGTCGAGGCGCCTGCTCCGGCACGGCCCATCGACCGCGGACTGCCTGGCCCGGGACTGCTGGCCCACGTGCTGGTCTCGAAGTATGCTGACCACCTGCCGCTCTACCGCCAGTCTCAGATCTATGCCCGTGAAGGCGTCGATCTCGATCGCTCGACACTGGCCGGCTGGGTGGGCGCGGCCAGCGAGCTACTCACTCCGCTGGTCGATGCGATCCGCAAGCATGTTCTGGCAGCATCGAAGATCCACGCCGACGATACGCCGGTTCCGGTGTTGGCTCCCGGCAACGGCAAGACCAGGACCGGCAGACTGTGGACCTATGTGCGCGATGATCGGCCCGCAGGTTATTCAACCGCTCCAGCGGTGTGGTTCACCTATTCGGAAGACCGCAAGGGTGAACATCCGCGACGGCATCTGAAGAACTTCAAGGGTGCGCTGCAGGCCGATGCCTACTCCGGCTTCCATCATCTTTATGGGGACGGCGCCATCTACGAGGTCGCGTGCTGGGCTCACACCCGGCGCAAGTTCCACGACATCCATGTGGCTCACGCATCGCCCACCACCACCGAGGCCCTCGCCCGCATCGGTGCGCTGTATGGAATCGAGGAGCAGATTCGCGGCAAGCCCGCTGAACTTCGCTGCTCGATCCGGCAGACCCGTGCCAGGCCGCTGCTCGACGAGTTGCGTCTGTGGATGGGCAAGACGCTTCGCTCGCTCTCGACCAAGAGCGAGACCGCCGGCGCGATCCGCTATGCGCTCTCGCACTGGCGCGCTCTGACACGCTACCTGGACGATGGACTGCTGGAGATCGACAACAACGCCGCCGAGCGAGCGCTGCGCGCCGTGGCCATCGGACGTAAAAACTATCTCTTCATGGGAGCTGATTCCGGCGGCCAACGAGCCGCATCGCTCTACTCGCTCATTGGAACAGCCAAGCTGAACGGGCTCGATCCAGCCTTCTACCTCCGCACAGTTCTGGCAACGATCGCCGAACATCCGATCAACCGCATCGAGGAACTGCTTCCCTGGAATATCGCCGGCTCACTCCAGACCGACACTTCCCAAGCCGCTTAGGCACACTCAACAGGTGTCCACTTAGAAATAAGTGGACACTTCCGCCTTAGACACTGCCCCCGTCAAGATGGGAACTTCGAACGCTTACGGATCAGCGCCGCTCTCCACGCTGATCAATGCTCTGCCTGGAAACTCGATGTGGATCGTACCGACCATCGCCTGCTGTTGCTCCGATGCAGACTCACAAATCTCCGCCTCGCATGGAGCCGATACCGTAACCGGAAGCAAAGCTGTGGCTGGAGCTGCCGACTCTGCCAACCGGCCACTCTGGAAGGCACGACGCCACGCAAATACCTGGTTGGCGTTTACCCCGTGTGCCCGCGCCACAAACGCCACGCTGGCACCTGGCTCTAACGTCAGCTCTACAATCCGACGCTTCTCCGCAACCGAACGCCATCTGCGAATGCGACGTTCCGATCCCTCTGCCTGAACCATGAAAACATCGTCAGACTCAAGCCTGCTGGAATGCCAGAGGGGAAGACCACCCGCTTACGAATGGGGCACGCGTAAGAGCTTGATTCCCTTTACTTTCGGGTGACATGGACTGTCTCTTCCGTTCGCCCGTCGACTGCTCGGAGAAGGTTTCTACGCTAAGGAGTCTCAGTGTAGGAGTAGTCCTTGTAGAGCCAGGTTGCGCCGTTGAATTGCGTCCAGAGCCGGACGTAGATGGTGCCACCGGTGGCGGGGAGACTCACATTGGCGCTGGTGCCGGCGATCGGCCCCTGGTTGACCAGGTCATAGCCGCCGGGGACTGTGCCCGCCCACAGGTAGTAGCCGGTTACCGTGCCGGAGCCTGTGTTCCAGGTGAAGGTGGTCGTACCTGACGCCAGCGTGCTGCCTGGCATGGGACTGATGATGGCGGCTGCAGTGGGAGTGACTGAAGTGTAGGAGTAGTCCTTGTAGAGCCAAGTCGTGCCGTTGAATTGCGTCCAGAGCCGGACGTAGATGGTGCCGCCGGTGGCGGGCAGACTCACGGTCGCGCTGTTGCCGGAGATCGGCCCCTGGTTGAGCAGGTCATAGCCGCCGGGAACTGTGCCCGCCCACAGGTAGTAGCCGGTTACCGTGCCGGAACCTGTGTTCCATGTGAAGGTGGTCGTACCCGAAGCCAGCGTGCTGCCGGGCACGGGACTGGTGATGGCGGCTGCAGTGGGAGAGACTGCGGTGTAGGAGTAGCCCTTGTAGAGCCAGGTCGTACCGTTGAACTGCGTCCAGAGCCGGACATAAATGGTGCCACCTGTAGCGGGCAGACTCACATTGGCGCTGGTGCCGGCGATCGGCCCCTGGTTGAGCAGGTCATAGCCGCCCGGGACTGTGCCCGCCCAAAGGTAGTAGCCGGTTACCGTGCCGGAGCCTGCATTCCAGGTGAAGGTGGTCGCACCTGAGGTCAACGTGCTGCCGGGCGTTGGACTGGTAATCGCGGCTGCAGTGGGAGTGACTGCGGTGTAGGAGTAGTCCTTGTAGAGCCAGGTCGTGCTGTTGAACTGTGTCCAGAGACGGATGTAGATGGTGCCACCGGTAGCGGGCAGACTCACGGTGGCGCTGGTGCCGGAAATCGGCCCCTGGTTGACCAGGTCGTAGCCGCCCGGGACTGTACCCGCCCACAGGTAGTAGCCGGTTACAGTGCCGGAGCCCGTGTTCCAGGTGAAGGTGGTCGTACCTGAAGTCAGCGTGCTGCCAGGAGACGGGCTGGTGATGGCGGCTGCAGTCGTAGATCCAGCCAGCGCGTTGAGAAGACCGCTTCCATTGGGACTACCCCAGCCAGTGGCCAGGTCGTAGCCGGTCGTTGCAGAGTAGCCATTGCTGCCGCTCGTGACATCGTGGAAGTCTGTAGAGTAGCTCGAGCCCGAACCAATTGAATAAAGGCTTGGGTTGATGAAGCCGAGCACCCCCTTGCCGTTGGCCACCGATTGCTGATTAACGAGGGCCAGATAACCGGCCCACATTGGAGCGGCAAAACTGGTGCCACCGTATGTGTTCGCGGTGCAGGCGGTTTGATCTGCGCACACATAAAAAGTGAAGTTCGCATTGGCTGAAACGTCGGGACCGTTGCGATAGCTCTGCGAGCAACTGGCGCAACCTGCGGCCGCAGTGGTCTGCCAGGAAGGGATCGCATACTTGTGCGGCGAGATGCCACCGCCGCTATCGGCCCAAGCCGTTTCAGAGGCCCAGGCGCCTCCGGCTGCGTTGGTTTGCAGATCGGTACCGCCGACTGAAGTCACATACACGTCATCTGCCGGGTATACCTGCGAAGCTTTTCCCGTCGTTGTCCACTTTGCGCTGTCGCCGGCCGCTTGGAAGAGATTCTGGCCTTGAGCCGCGAACTCTTCAAAGTAGGGATCGTCGGTGGCCGGGTCGGCGGGGTACCAGGTCCACGAGGAACTTAGCTGCGCATTGAGCGGCTTGGCGGTGGCCATGGCATTGAAGATAGCGGCGTCCGATGAGCCGACATACACAACCAGGCTCGAAAGGCCGGGCGCCATGCCTAGCGCCTGTGTGATGTCGAGAGTTTGTTCGGTGTCGTCGCAGTTGCCGCCGGCGGCGGTGTCAACGCAACTGGTGCTGGTTCCGTCAGTGGAGACGAGCGAAATGGGTACGTTATTGGTTTGGCCGACGTTAGCGAGATATGTCGTCAGGTCGGCAAGATCGGTGCCGTAGTACTCGAGTAAGCCAACTGACTGGCCGCTGCCGGTGAGCGATCCGCCGTAATATGCGGCTCTCATGTCGCTGCCGAGAAATGAGGCCGAGGGGCCGGAACCAGTGGTGGCGTTTGACTGGGAGGCGGATCCCGCAGGGTTCTTGCTAAGGCCAGCGGGATGAGGGAGCGAGAAATTGTCGAGCCCAGAGATGTGCCACAGGGAGAACGTCAGGCCGGTGGTTGGCTCGCGGTCTGGTGCGTAGAACATCCGATTTTCAGTAGGGTGCTGATAAACACCGAGCTTCACATGAAACGCGGCTTCAACGTTCGTCGCCGTTCCCGACACTTGCACATTAAGGCGATTCGGTGAGGTGCCGACGACGGTCAGACCATTCTCTTGCGCGAAATCGATGACGGCGTCATATTCCTGCTGGGTGGGCCCAAACCTCGCCGTGAATTCTTCCAAAGTCAAAAACTGCCTGTAAGAGGGGCTGCTGGGATCGTAAACGTCCTTCAGGAACTGATCCAACTGGTCCTGATTGCGAAGCGGCAGCGTGATAACCAGATTCATTGGCTGAGCTGCGGATAGCTGGCCCATCAGTCGCGCGGATCCATCTTGCGTCGCCCGCCGTACATGACGTGTCAACGCTGACTGAGCCAGGCAAGTGCCAAGGGCAAATGACACGATTGTGGTGATCGAGAAGACAAACCTCCCCACGATTCGCATCCAGAAATTCTCCTTTTTTTGGACCCCAAAGACGGCTGTGCCAGAGAAGACACAGACCCCGTATCGTTGCATTTTCGGGCAAATGAACAGGCTCTGTCTATAGATTGGGGAACGTGTAAGAGCTTGATTCCCATTACTTTCGGGTGATAAGGACTGTCTCTTCCGTTCGCGCGCCTGCTGCTGGAAGAAGGTTACTGCGCTAAGGAGCCTCAGTGTAGGAGTAGTCCTTGTAGAGCCAGGTCGTACCGTTGAACTGTGTCCAGAGCCGGACGTAGATGGTGCCACCGGTGGCGGGCAGACTCACATTGGCGCTGGTGCCGGCGATCGGCCCCTGGTTGACCAGGTCATAGCCGCCCGGGACTGTGCCCGCCCACAGGTAGTAGCCGGTTACAGTGCCGGAGCCTGTGTTCCAGGTGAAGGTGGTCGTACCCGAGGTTAACGTGCTGCCGGGCATCGGGTTGGTGATCGAGGCCGCAGTGGGAGTGACTGAGGTGTAGGAGTAGTCCTTGTAGAGCCAGGTCGTACCGTTGAACTGTGTCCAGAGCCGGACGTAGATGGTGCCACCGGTGGCGGGCAGACTCACATTGGCGCTGGTGCCGGCGATCGGCCCCTGGTTGACCAGGTCATAGCCGCCCGGGACTGTGCCCGCCCACAGGTAGTAGCCGGTTACAGTGCCGGAGCCTGTGTTCCAGGTGAAGGTGGTCGTACCTGACGCCAGCGTGCTGCCTGGCATGGGACTGATGATGGCGGCTGCAGTGGGAGTGACTGAAGTGTAGGAGTAGTCCTTGTAGAGCCAGGTCGTACCGTTGAACTGTGTCCAGAGCCGGACGTAGATGGTGCCACCGGTGGCGGGGAGACTCACATTGGCGCTGGTGCCGGCGATCGGCCCCTGGTTGACCAGGTCATAGCCGCCGGGGACTGTGCCCGCCCACAGGTAGTAGCCGGTTACCGTGCCGGAGCCCGTGTTCCAGGTGAAGGTGGTCGTACCTGAAGCCAGCGTGCTGCCGGGCATGGGGCTGGTGATGGCGGCTGCAGTGGGAGTGACTGCGGTGTAGGAGTAGTCCTTGTAGAGCCAAGTCGTGCCGTTGAATTGTGTCCAGAGCCGGACATAAATGGTGCCACCGGTGGCGGGGAGACTCACATTGGCGCTGGTGCTGGAGATCGGCCCCTGGTTGAGCAGGTCATAGCCGCCGGGGACTGTACCCGCCCACAGGTAATAGCCGGTTACCGTGCCGGAACCTGTGTTCCATGTGAAGGTAGTCGTACCCGAGGCCAGCGTGCTGCCGGGCGTTGGACTGATGATGGTGGCAGGGACTGCATTGATCACCGTCACTGAAGTGGTGCCCGTCGCGCTGGTGTAGATCGAAGAACTGCTGGAGTCTGGTGTGTAGGTGGCCGTGAGCTCGTCCGTCCCTGTACTCAGTGACCCGGCTGGAACGTCAATCGTCGCGACGCCGCTACTCAATGTGGTAGCTGAGGAGGTATAGCCACCACCCGCCAAAGTCACTGAACCGGTCGGCGTCGGCGTGCCTGAGACGGTCACTGTCACCAGGAGATCCTGCGTTGTGCCGATGCTCGAGGACGAAGGCGTCACCGACATCGTTGGCGCGGTGGCGGTTCCTGTTGCCGCCTGCATCCCTATCAGGATCGTTTGCCAACCATCCGACGGAGAAATCACAAACTGGTTTTGGTAGGAGCCGGCGACCGACACGTTTTCGGTGGCTGCGGTCAGATAATTTGCAGTCGAATTCACATCCGTGGCAAAGCCCGCCTGCGGAGCAAATGTGTGTGGTGAGTCCGAGTCGCCGAATATCCAGCTCACAAGCAATCCGGTGCCATTGAGGGTGATGAAATTGGTAGATGCACTCGTCGTGTAGGTGGCAGGAGGGGGACTTGTAATGGCGGAAGCAACGGGAGTTTGCGCAGGGTTCGATCCCGCGATCGCTAAGAAATGAAGGAATATCGGCTCCCCGTTGGTGGTGGTCCCGGGAGTGACGGTGATTGTATCGCCGGCGGGACACGAAGCCGGATTCTGAACATAATAGACCGTGCTTCGCATGTCATAGTAATAGCCGGCCCAGTCAGTGGGGCCCGCCAGGATATTCCAGGTGTTGCCGCAGCTATCAGTCACGGTAGGCTGAGCCACTGTCTGGTTGTAGAAGTCGTAATAGTCCCCAAGAAATAGAAGGATCGTCGAAGCCCCCGGATAAACGAACGGACCTGTCGCATAGCTTGTGGGGTAGGTGGCAGTTGCAGATGTTCCCCATGCGCCCGAAGACACAATCGTCGGCTGAGGCGGATTTACTAATAGCGTGGCCGCTTTGGCCGGGTTCGCTGAGTAATCTTCATATCCCGCGTAAACATTGGGCCCCGCACTATTCGTACTCAACATCACAAACCGCATGGCAGACGTGTTCGTCCACCCTGGGCGGGAAGTGATTTCCTTCACGATATTCGTGACGTCGATGATATGGGTGCAGGTATTCTGCCCATTGTTTTCCCCCTGGCAGCTTCCGTGAGCATCGCCCGGTCCCGTAGTGGTGTAGTCCACGTAGGCTGTTGTGTACGGGACACTGACAGGAGTGTTGCCGGCAGTGTTGCTGAAAGCGGCGCCGTTGTCCTGAGCCACTCCGTAAACGCGGAAAGTGGAAATGCTGCCGGGACAAGGCGCCGATCCACATGAACTGTTGGTTGCAAAACCATCGCTGCTTATTAATTCAATGTACGCAGAGCGAATGGTGTCCCCTGAATTGATGCCGGTAGATGGAAATCGGTAACCTGCTACCCATGCAGCTGTTACCCCACCCCAACTCCCCACCCAATCTGCGCCGCCTGCTTGCGGAGTACTGTGCCAGCCGCTGCCGTCGTTTTCGTTGTAGTAGCCGTCGTCGCCGTCACTGGAGATTTGGATCGTGTGGGAAACGAGTCCCTGGGCGAGCATTACCTGTGCGCCCAAGTGAACGAGAAAGACCAGGGCCAGGGCTGCGACGGTTCTTATGAGCCGACGCTTATTGCCCGGTGTCCCTGTGTGGCGTGGTTCGAAGTGCTCGGCTTTGGCTTCAGAAGGATGCGGAGAGACCCATTCGACGCAGCAGTCCCTACTCGGTCGCAGTTTCTGCGCGGCGGCTTCCAGAGGTTCGTCTGCAGCAGCATTGGATGCAGAACTGGGCCTAGTTGTACAGTGACAGTGCAACCGCAACCTCCATTATATGAACTAATTAGGTGGGATTGTACCGCTCTTTCGGTATTTTGCAAGACAAATCCAATGCAGTATTCGAGAAACCTGGCAATCCGTTACCACCGCCAAGTTACCAGCATAACTGAGGGGCTTTCTCCACGGTCGTTCTGACAGCGGTCCCAATGCCTCTCTCCGTCTCGATATCGGAAGATCGCCTGCAGAACTCTGAACCACTGTGAATGGCAGTCTTTGCTGAGAGCTGGGCTGAAGTGCTGGAAGGCTACCAATAAATTTTGAACAACTGAACTCCGTGGCCCGCTTGAAGCCCCGGCAAGGTCCGGGACCTGATGGAGTTTTTGTCGAATAAGACCGCCGCGATCCGGAGTCCTTCCGATGCAGAGGCGGCATGGCTTGTTTTCTACGGGGCCGCAAGAGCCGGGATATCGAATGAGACCGAGGAGGATTCGCTCGCGAAAAGCGCCTCCACGGCCGATGAGGATTATTTCGGCATTTATGACCGACCCGATGCAATGCTCCGCGGACGGCTTCGTGAGCGCATTCCTGGTGGCGCGCGTCGGCATGAAAGAATACATCGAACAGGGTCATTCGATGGAGGCCGTCCTGAGTCTCGACGCAAGAGTCGTCAATGGAGTCGCTGCCGCGGACAATATCGCGGCGTTGAATATTGAGCTGAACCTTCTTGAGGAACAGACGGAGAGACGCCGTGAGGAGATTGAATTCGAAAGTAACCGGGGCAGGGGAGTACAGAGAGCGAACGCACGCCGGACCTGGTGCGGGGTGATTGGGCACATGTGCGCGATCGAAGGGCTGCGGCCAGTGGTAATTTGTTGCCGCGGTGGGGTCGTCGATCCGGAGAAACCCAATAGCGTTCCAGTGGGAAAAAGGTCAAACTGTAGAGGGGCGCAGTTTGCTATACGGAGGGGATGCGGTGTCTGACATCGGGATTGTGGATAATCGAGACGCTAACTATAAAATATTATGAATGAATATCTTAAAATTTTGCGATGACCCAGAGTTGTCAACCATTTGTCGCGCGTTATCCCTTGCATGCATTACATCGCACGTGCTATTTTTAGCTAATCCTGAACTTTGGCTCAATGCGAAGAGGGGAATGCGGCCCTCTACCCAGTATTGATGCAAAATGTGTGCCCACCTTTCGGAAAAGGTGAATCTCCTGAGCGCGGTTTTCCACTGAAAGTTCGGGGGCTCACAGGGGCGAAGCCTGTCATAAACCACTACTGAATCTCACCTGCTTCAATATCGCGGAAGCACACCCCACCTTTGGTCATCTATGCGACCGTTGCGCGCGCAGCGGTGGAGTCTTGTATCTCAAACTCGAATGTGAGGTCTATATGGCTGTCTTGAAGCCGCGCTCACGCATGATAAGTGTTCGTCTTTCCGAAGAGGAATACGTGACCCTCAGACGCATCTGTTCGCTGACAGGTGCGCGCAGCGTGTCAGACCTTACCCGCGAAGCAATCCTCACGCGTGACGCGATGCGCGCGGTTCTGAAGGACGTAAATCGGGAAGGCATAGTTGGAGGCCACCTTGATGATTTCCGCGCCGACATGAAAAGGCTGGAAAGAAGGGTTGAGCAGTTGGAAGCGAGAATCACAATGTTCAAGACCAAAGGCGCTCAGTGAGTAAGATCGGCTTTGCTTCGGCGGTCGGGTGATGGAACGCATTCTGCTTTGCTGGAAAATCGCCACAACGATTGCCGGCGATCGCTCAGGCAAGAAGAGATTCTGACGAACGATTGAACACGCTTTGCGTTTCATTTTGCTTCGGCTGCGCTGCAATCTTGAATGGGAAATGCTCGTTGCGCGATCAGTTCCGGTTTTTCCGCTTATTTCAAGCGGCTCGAGTACCGCCCGGTTCCAGGATCGTTCGATCCTTGTGGTTCGCCACCAAATTGAGCGGACCGGGTCCAGCCATGCGCTCTTTCTCGGTGCCTCTCAGGATTGCAGCTTCCGAAACCGACGGCAGGTGGAGTCGTTTGAGACCGCGGACTCCAGGCAGTCAACACGGAACATTGAACTCGCCGCTAAAAAAAAGGTTAAGAAATGCGCAGTGTAACGCTTAGCATGAAAAGAATGGCTGAATCAGGGTCGCATTGGACCCGCGTCCACGGAGTCCTGCTGGTGAGTGGGCTAGCCGTGCTGCTTTGGGCAGTTATGGCCGCACAGCTCGGTTACGCCCAGGAATCTTCTCAGAGCGGTAACGCCGGGGGGGGCAGCCAATCTTCGTCTTCCGGCGGAGATGCACAGGCGGCTCAGGCGCCGTCGGCTGCAGGAAACAGCGCGGAAGGTGCTGCCCCGAGCGATGACGAGGAGCAAGCACCAGCCTCCGCCGGCAACGCGGCAGGGGGAGCGGCCCAGAATACAAACGCAGAGGGCGCCGAGGAAAGTCCTGCATCGGAGAGGCGGGCGCAACCGGCAGGGGAAAATGGCAACTCCCAGGCGCCTGCTCGGGATAGCCGCCCTCAACCATCCGCTACGCGCGCGGCTCCTGTCCCAAAGAATCCCGAGCCCCCTCGAACAGGCCCCCAGGAGATCCAACAGCGCAGTCCCTATGGGAATATACCGTCGCTGCGAGGTCTTTATACCCAGATACCATCCGGTGGCGGCGGGCTGCGGAGGTTTGGCAGCGACGCATTTCTTTTCGGCACGGGAAATACGAATGAATTGCCGATGGATTTACCGGTTGGCCCCGATTATGTTCTCGGGCCCGGCGACAGCTTAACCATCAATATGTGGGGCGGCGAATCCAATCGTCTTGTCAGAATCATCGATCGCCAAGGCCAAATTGAACTTCCCGAGGCGGGCACTGTCATGATAAGCGGTATGACGATCGCCCAGGCCCAGACCGCCGTTCAACAGGCTCTTAGCACACAGTTTCAGGGTGAGCATGTCGAAATCTCTCTGGCCCGTCTTCGCACGGTGCGTGTTTATGTGGTCGGGGACGTGCAACGGCCCGGTGCATACGATGTGAGTTCCTTGTCCACACCGCTGAGTGCCCTGTATGCGGCCGGCGGACCAACCAGCCGTGGTTCGCTGCGCATCCTGCGGCAGTATCGCGGCGATCAACTGGTGCGCGAAGTCGACCTATATGACTTTTTATTGAAAGGCGTCCGCTCGGGAGTCGAACGTCTTCTGCCTGGCGACACTCTTCTGGTTCCACCTGTCGGTCCGCAGGTTTCAGTGGAAGGCATGGTGCACCGTCCCGCAATTTACGAACTAAACGGCGAGAAGACACTGAACCAGGTTCTCGAACTTGCCGGCGGGGTTTTAAGTACGGCGAGTTTGAAAGAGATTAATGTTGCGCGGATTGTGGCTCACCAGCGCCGCACCATGTTGAGCCTCCAACTCCCCAATAACCCGGCAGAAGTGGCGCAAAAGCTGGCCGATTTCACGGTGCAGGGCGGAGACGACGTCGTAATTTCGCAGATTCTGCCCTATAACCAAAGCGCCGTCTACCTTGAAGGGCATGTCTACCGGCCCGGTGTTTATCCATATAAGGATGGAATGACGATTAACGACCTGTTGCATTCGTACCAGGACGTGCTACCCGAACCGTCTGACCATGCGGAACTCGTTCGACTTTTACCGCCCGATTATCGGCCGGAAACTATCACCTTTAATCTGCATGACGCGCTGATTGGCAATGATTCTTTCCTCCTCGAACCCTTCGATCTGATCCACATTTACGGCCGCTATGAGATCGATGCGCCCATGGTTTCAATTCAGGGACAAGTTCTTCGACCCGGCACCTACCCAATGTCAGAAGGCATGACGGTTGCCGGATTGGTGAGGATGGCAGGAGGATTCACGCGCAGTGCGTATCAAGACGACGCCGGCCTTTCAAGTTATGTGGTTCAAAATGGACAAAAGGTGCAGGTAAGCCACAGCGTTGTCGCGGTGGAGAAAGCGCTGGATGGCGACAAGAGCGCTGATGTGCTGCTTAAACCTGGGGATGTCGTGAGCATTCGGCAACTCGCGGGCTGGCAGGATATTGGTTCCTCGGTGACGATCACCGGCGAGGTCGAGCATCCGGGTAGCTATGCGATTGAGCCTGGAGAGCGCCTGAGCTCTGTCCTGATGCGCGCGGGAGGTTTCCGGGAGGATGCGTATCCGCCGGCGGCCGTCCTGGAGCGGGTGCAAGTCCGTGAGCTTGCCGAGCAGGCGCGCCAGCAGATGATTCAACAGATAGAGAACACGCCAGCCCAAGTGAAGCCGGGAGCGATTGGCACGCAAGCAGCCGGTGATATCCGGCAGTCGCTCGAGTCACAGCGGCAGGAGATTCTCACGAGCCTTCGAACTCATCCTGCCAATGGCAGATTGATTATCAATATCTCTTCCGACGTCGGAAGATGGGAGAACACATCAGCCGATATCGAACTGCGTGCGGGTGACGCGCTGACGATACCCAAACGGCCAAGTTTCGTGCTGGTGAGCGGCCAGGTATATAACCCATCCGCGATAAGCTATGTTCCCGGAAGAAATCTCAGCTGGTACCTTCGCAAGGCGGGCGGCCCAACGCAATTCGGGGATAAGAAACGGATCTATGTGCTGCACGCCGATGGGTCAGTTATTCCGCGCGATAATAGCTGGCTGAGCGATAACTTCATGAGTATTCGTATGCGGCCCGGCGACACGATCTTCGTTCCAGAAAAGATTGTCGGCGGCTCTACTGTCTGGCAAAACATAGTAGCGGTGGCGCAAGCGATGTCTGCAGCCGCCTTGCCGATTGCTATCGCCGGAGCGTACTGACGAATTACAGGCCGTTTCTCAAGTGGTTTCTATCTTTGGGCCAGTTGCCGAGGTGTTTATTCAGAAGATTTCAGCTGGCAGCAAGAATGTGAGCCGCTATCTCGTTAGCTTTTTATTGAGACGGTTGAACCTGCTTCCAGTTGCGGAAGCCGCCATCGCATAGTTTCCCTGAGAGAGAGTTTCAAATGGACGATTTGCAAAGTGCAAAGTCGGGTTCGGATCTCCCCCCCCAGACAGATGAAGTTGAATCCGATGATGCCGCAGAAGTACATGAAGCCCTGAGTGTAAAGATTGCCGGCTTCCTACGTGTCTGTTGGGTGAGACGAAAGATGATCTTCGGCATTCTTGCCGCCGGTTTCTTGCTCTCGTTGCTCTATGCTCTCTCTCTACCAAATGTCTATACTTCGACAACGACTTTAATGCCGCCGGACAACAGCTCCCCCTATTCTGGAGTAATGAGCCTGCTCGCGCCTTCGAGTTCTGCAGCGAGCCTTGGCAGTGGAGCGTTGGAGCTTTCTACCCCGGGCGACTTGTTCATCAGCATTCTAGAGAGCCGAAACGTTCAGGATGGACTTGATCAATCGCTTCGATCTTAATCACTACTATAAAACGAGATTTATTGAGGATACTCGCGGATCGTTGGCGGGAGCCACGAAGATATCGCAAGATCGAGACAGTGGGATCATTACGATTAGCGTAAGTACTACGAATCCCGTACTTGCTTCAAATATCGTGCGGGGCTATGTGATGGAACTCGATCGCGTAGTCACCGAAAATTCCACTTCTGCTGCCCGGCGCGAACGAATCTTCTTCGAAGAACGGGTAAAAGATGTAAAGCAGCAACTCGATCAATCGGCCAAAGAACTTAGTCAGTTTTCGACGAAAAGCGGCGCAATCGACATGCCGTCTCAGACAAGATCGATGGTCGATGAAGGGCTCAGGCTGCAAGCTGAGTTGATCGACGGACGCAGTCAACTGGCAGCGCTGCAACAAGTCTACTCGGAGAGCAATTCCAAAGTGCGAGCCCTGGAGGCGCATAACGCGGAGTTACAGCGAGAACTCGACAAGATGGGCGGGGTATCACAGGGAAAAAGCGCTAATGCCGACACAAATAAATCCCCGTATCCTTCGGCGGAGGAATTGCCAAGCCTGGGACTTACTTACTACGACCTCGAGCGAAAAGTGCGTATTCAGGAAGAGCTATGGGAGGCGCTCACAAAACAGTACGAGGCGGCTAAGGTGCAAGAAGCGGAAGAGATTCCTACGGTTCGCGTTTTGGATGTTGCCGATGTTCCCCAGCGCAAGTCGGGTCCTCCCCGACGGCTCATTCTAGAGATGGGAACTTTGCTTTCGGGACTCTTAGCGTGCATCGTTGTTTTATTCGGCATTATTTGGGAAGCGATGGATGCTCAGGATGAACCTAGAAAGCTGATCACGGAGGCGGCCGACGCTTTGCTGGATCCTCGAAGGACAATTTGGAAATTGCCCGGATTTAGGTGGCTTCACGGACGTATAAAGAAACCAAAAGAGCCTCGCTAACTCGCCTCAAAGTTCGCACGATTGTTAATTTCGTACGGCCGGAATGGCGGACTGCCAACTTGAGGGCCTCGAGGTGGTTCGAATGTTGAAACTCCGGGAAGTGCCCGACCCGGCTAAAACAGGAATCAGTCTTATGGACAGCAGGGCGTTGCCTTGCCTGCTTGAATCGGCTCGTAGAGCACTTGGTTCCTGCTTTTGGAGAACGCCGTTGTAGCCCTGCTCGATAGAAATAATCTGGCGCTACCTGACGAAAACTTCCAGGGCTTCGTGCCGCTCTTCAATTCAGGTCGCCAGTTGCCTTATTTCTTAGTCGCTTCGCCTAACCCGATTAAGCGATCAGTTTACGCTCGGTGGCGCCGTAAGGAGCATTTGCGTATCCCCTGAGTAGGCGACCTACTCCTCTGTTGAGAATTTGTTAGCCAGATGGCAGGAAGAGTGGAGAATTTGGTGGAGAAATATCCTCAGCAAATTGGCGTCGGTGGATTGGTAGTTTCAGATCTCGAAAAATCGCTTGTCAACGAGGTTCTGAATTCCAACCGATTAACCTACGGCCCTATGACCAAGAGGTTCGAACGAGAGTTCGCCTCGATCCATGGCTGCCGTTTTGGCCTATTTATGAATAGCGGCACGTCGGCCTTGCATATCGCCTTGGCCGCGCTCAAGGCTCGCCATGGCTGGAGCGATGGCGATGAGGTTATCGTACCTGCGGTGACCTTTGTTGCGACCAGCAATATTGTGCTGCACAACGGTATGGTGCCGGTATTCGTAGATGTTGAGCCAGATACCTACAACATTGACCCGGCAAAGATCGAGGAAAAGATTACTCCTCGAACGCGCGCCCTGATTCCAGTCCACTTGCTGGGTCTGCCGGCCGCGATGGGTCCAATTCTGGAGATCGCCAAGAAGCGCAATCTGAGCATCATAGAGGATTCGTGCGAGACCATGTTTGCTGAATACAGGGGCAGTCGAGTTGGAAGTCTCGGCGATGTCGGTTGCTTTTCTACTTATGTGGCGCACTTGCTGGTAACCGGAGTTGGTGGCTTTGCGATCACGAAAGATGCGGACCTGGCGGTCGATATGCGCAGTTTCATGAACCACGGCCGGGATAGTATCTACGTGAGTTGCTCTGACGATGAAGGAGTGGAGGGCGGGCTTCTGGAGGAGATCATCGAGAAGAGATTCTCTTTCATTCATGTGGGCCACTCCTTCCGCTGTACTGAATTGGAGGCGGCACTGGGAGTCGGACAATTAGCACGTGCCAATGAGGTCATAGCTCGGCGGAGGAGAATTGCAGCGTACTTCTCCGCAGAGTTAGCGCCATATTCCGAAGTGCTGCAGTTGCCAACCTGCCCGTCCGATCGCACTCACAGCTTCATGATGTACGGTTTGGTCTTGCGAAAGGATTCGAAGAAGCGCCTCGTGAACTTTCTCGAACGCGCTAATGTCGAGACGCGGGATATGTTGCCGTTGACCAATCAACCGATCTATGAGCGTCTCCTTGGCGCGGAACTCGAAGACCGCTACCCTGTAGCGAAATGGATAAACAAGTCGGGATTTTACATAGGCTGTCATTCCTATATGTCAGACTCTGAAGTGGAATTCGTGACGGGGGCGTTTCACCGTTTTTTTTGTTGAAAAGCTGCTCCGCTCGTACACTGAATGGCTAAAGTCACCTACGGGGGGAAATAATTCTTAAGGTAGTTACAAGGCGAATGGTCGAGAGGATGGTCGCTCACCCTGTTTTCGCCCCATTTGTGAGCCCACTGTTGAAAGTCGCAGAATGCGCGTCACGTTCCCTGCATACAAGGCAGAATTTTCACGTACTGTCATATGATCAGCCTTATCGCACTGAAGGGGTTAGATTAATTCGGCAGATTCGTGCCGAGCGAGAGATGCTTTTAAGCCTCCCAGAAGCGTATGCGATCTTTGCAGCCGTGAAGCAGACCGCCAAGGTTCCTGGCGATATCGCGGAAGTCGGCGTTTATCAAGGTGGATCTTCGAAGCTAATATGCGAAGCAAAAGGGGCGCGCCAGTTCCATTTGTTTGACACATTTGAGGGTCTCCCGCCACGCCGTGATATTGATCTGGCCAAATTCACTGAGGGCGAATACGCTTACGCGCTTGATTCTGTTCGCGAGTATCTTGACGCTTATTCAGGGATCACTTTTTACAAAGGACTTTTCCCAGAGACTGCAGCGTCGCTAAGCAATGATCATAGATTCTCATTCGTTCATATTGACGTGGATCTCTATGAGAGCACCCGGAGTTGTTTGGAATTTTTCTATCCGCGGATGTCTCCTGGGGCGGTGCTCATCTCGCATGACTACTACGCAGCGAGTGGTGTGAAAGCTGCGTTTGACGAGTTTCTCGCCAATAAGCCAGAACCGCTGATAGGACTGACCGGTGATCAGTGTATGGTTGTCAGGATTGGCTAGCCAAGCCGTTAGGATGGTTACGAAAAGCCTCTGCAGCCAGTACCGCCTACAGGTGCAGCCATGCGCGGACATAAGTAACACAGAGAGGGCATTGTTTTTCGACAAAATCGTTACGCGGGGATTTCTATGATACGCGACAGTGCCTCGATGGTTAGGGAATTGAAACGGGATATCCTTCAATTGGCCTACCGCGCCAAGGAAGGACATATCGCAAGTGCATTTTCGATCATTGACATCATGTGGGTCCTTTACGATTGTCTCTTGAAATATGATTGCCGGGAGCCAAGGTGGGAGGGGCGGGATCGATTCATCTTGAGTAAGGGGCACGGGTGCCTGGCTTTGTATGCGGTCCTTGCGAAGAAGCGTTTCTTCCCTGCAGACGTTCTTGACACCTTCGCTCAATTTGACAGCCCCCTAGGGGGGCATCCTGACCGCAACAAGGTGCCGGGGATAGAAGCTTCCACCGGATCGCTCGGACACGGGTTTCCCATGGCCGTTGGAATTGCCCTCGCCTTGAGGCTCAAGAAGAGCGACGGGCTTGTCTACTGTCTAATTGGCGATGGAGAGTGCAACGAGGGTAGTATCTGGGAGTCGTGTCTTCTGGCAGGCCACCACAAGTTAAGTTCTCTCTGCTGCATCGTGGATTTCAATCACTCGAGCGACCGAGCGTTAAATCTGGGGGATTTAGAGGCCAAATTCGGCAGCATGGGATTTGAGACCGCTGTTGTGGACGGTCATGATCATCAAGCGCTCGCGGGCTCGCTGGCGCCGGGGCCCTGGCAAAGGCCTCGCGCTGTGATCGCCTGTACGATGAAGGGAAAGGGATGCGCCGAGATGGAAAACAATCCGTCGTGGCACCATCGTGTTCCATCCAAGGACGAACTGGAACGTATGATGAGAGAGTTGCTCTGAGATGCGCCGCCAATTGGTGGAGACCATCGAGTGCGTAATGGCCGAAGATGAGCGGCTGGTGCTGCTCCTCGGAGATATCGGTGTTTGGGGTTTTAGAAATGCATTTGCGCGCTTCCCAGGGCGCGTACACAACATTGGCATCCTGGAGCAAGCCACGATAAGTATGGCCGCCGGTCTTGCTGCTGAAGGATTCATCCCGGTTTTCCACAGCATAGCGCCTTTTGTCGTCGAGCGGGCCTATGAACAGATCAAGATCGACTTTGGCTACCAGAGATTGAATGGGGTGCTCATATCTGTCGGCGCATCGTATGACTATGCGGCCCTAGGTTGCACTCATCATTGTCCGGAGGACGTGGCAATTCTCAAGGCGATTCCTGGTATGCGAATTGTGGTGCCCGGTGCCGCAAGCGAATTCGATGGATTATTCAGGCAGGCATATCAGGGAGACCAGCCGATCTACTTTCGGCTGACGGAGCAGGCGCACACCTCGTCGATCTCTGTGGTTTTCGGTCAGGCTACGGTGGTACGAGAAGGAATGTTGGGCACAATTGTAGTGGTGGGACCGTTGTTGGAGACGGTGCTCAAGGCATGTTGTGACATGGATGTTACGGTGCTATATTACACCACGCTCGAGCCATTCGACCGAAGCACGCTCTACACCAATAGCAAGACTGATCGAATCGCCGTCGTTGAGCCATTCTACGAGGGCACGCTTTGCCACGAAGTCGTATCCGCGCTTGGGGCAGACCGGAGCGCGCGCGTTCTTTCGATAGGTGTTCCCCGACAGTTCCTACGGTCCTACGGCACCGTTCACCAACAAGACTTGGAGTGCGGCCTCACCGCCGAGGCACTGGAGAGAAGATTTGAGCGGTTCTTTAGGATCGGCTAAATCCCTGCTTATCGAAGACGCGAAAATTGCGTGGGGTGACTTGTCGCTAGATTTGATTCGGGGGCGAAGGGTGTTGGTAACGGGCGCTTCCGGGCTTCTCGGCTCGCACTTCTTGGCTACATTTTTGCACCTCCAGCAACAATTGGATGGCGATCTTAAGATCGAAGCGGTTGTGCGTACCGCAGTTCCGGAATGGTTTGCTGAGGAGCATGCAGACGGCCGAATCCACTTTCACCAATCGGACTTGGGAAGACCAGCTGCCGTCGATGCTTTGCCTGCAGCGGATATCGTGATCCATGCCGCAACTTACAGTCAGCCAGCCTTGTTCACTCGAGACCCTGTAGCCACCATCACGCTGAACACGACCGTCACGCTGTCGCTGCTCGACAGGATTAAGCAAGGTGGGAGATTTTTGTTCTTAAGCAGCAGCGAGATCTACAGCGGCCTGGAGAATCCGCCGTATCGCGAAGAGCAAATCGGGCTGACAAATACAACCCATGCCCGTGCCTGTTACATCGAAGGCAAGCGATGCGGGGAAGCAGCTTGTTTTAGCTACCATCGCAATGGCATACAGGCCAAGGCGGCTCGACTCTGCCTTGCATATGGTCCGGGAACGCGTCGGGGCGACACGCGCGTGCTGAACACCTTTATCGAGCAGGCGCTCCGTGAAGGACGAATTCAGCTGCTGGACGATGGGTCTTCTCAGCGAACGTACTGCTATATTTCTGACGCGATGTTCATGCTGTGGCGGATCCTGCTTCGCGGCGAGCAGCCTGTGTACAACGTAGGCGGAGTCTGGCGTACCAGCATTCTGGAGTTGGCGCAGTCGATCGGCAGAGTCTTAAACGTGCCGGTCCGCGCGCCTAGTGGCCCCGCCGCTGCGGGCATCCCTGGAGCTCCGCGGGACGTATCGGTTGATTGTACAAGGTTCCAGGAAGAGTTCGGCCCGTTGCGGTTTGTTCCAGGTGAGCTTGGGCTTGCGCGAGCGATTCTATGGCAGAAGTCTTTATACATGTCCTAGGGTAGGGGCCAACAGAGTAGATTCCAAGAAAAGGAACCTCATGAAGACTGCACTGATCACAGGGATTACCGGACAGGACGGATCCTATCTCGCAGAATTACTTCTTTCCAAGGGATACATCGTTCATGGGCTGAAGAGGCGCTCCTCCAGCTTTAACACGGAACGAGTGGACCCGTTACACGAAAGCGGTATGTGGCACAACCGCCTCTTCGTCCACTACGGAGATGTGACTGAGTCCGGATGCCTATCGAGATTGATAGGCGAGTACCGCCCCGACGAGATTTACAATCTAGCTGCACAAAGCCACGTTAAAGTGAGCTTCGAAATACCAGAGCATACTGCAGATGTGGCGGCCATGGGGACACTGCGGCTGCTGGATACGGTGATGAATGCAAAGCTGGATTGCCGCGTCTACCAGGCTTCTTCGAGTGAGATGTTTGGAAGCACGCCTGCTCCGCAGAATGAAAGCAGTCCATTTCATCCGCGCAGCCCCTATGGCTGCTCCAAGGTCTTCGCACATATGCTGGCCGTGAACTATCGTGAAAGTTACGGCCTTCATGTATCGTGTGGCATCCTATTCAATCATGAATCGCCCCGTCGCGGCGGAACGTTTGTAACTCGAAAGATCACCCGAGCTGTGGCACGGATCAAGCATGGCCTGCAGGATAAGCTTTATTTAGGCAACCTCGACGCCTATCGCGACTGGGGATATGCACCCGACTACGTTCGAGCTATGTGGATGATGCTGCAACAGGAGAAGCCTGGAGACTACGTGATCGGCACGGGCGAGGCTCACAGCGTTCGGGAGTTTGTGGAAGAGGCATTCAACCAAGCTGGATTAGATTGGAAGAAATATGTAGTCGTCGATAAGCGGTATTTGCGTCCTGCAGAGGTTGAGTTCCTTCAGGCGGACTGGACAAAGGTGCGGGAAACACTGCATTGGCAGCCAACGGTCGACTTCCAAAGTTTGGTCAGGATCATGGTGCAAGCAGACTTGAAGGAAGTGGAAACCAAATTGAGCGGTGGAGCGGCGGCGGTGGCCGTGACCAGTCAACACTAACCAATCGATCGAAGCTCACAAAACTCGTAGGGAGAAACCTCGCGATCTTAAAGGGAAGCTGCATGGCTGTGCCGACTCTTCGGAACAGCTCTTCAGAAAAATATGCAGTTGGACTGGGCGAAAAGACGCGTTGTAGTCACTGGGGGTGCGGGATTTCTAGGAACGCATTTGGTTGAGAAAATTCTCGCAGCAGGATGCAAAGATCTTTTTGTAGTTCGCCGCTCCGAATACGACTTGAGCCGAGAAGATCAAGCGGTCAAATTATTTCGCGAACATCCCGCAGATATTGTTGTGCATTTGGCGGGTCTGGTCGGCGGGAACTTGCCGAATCAGAAATGGCCTGCGCAGTTCTATTACCAGAATCTGATGATGGGCACGCTCGCGTTGCATTACTCCTGGAAGACTGGCGCGGAGAAATTTATTTGTGCAGGTGCCGGTTGCGCATACCCGGAGCATGCGCCTTTGCCCTTGAAGGAAGAGTCTTACTGGGATGGGTTTCCCCAACAGACTAGCTTTGCCTATGCATTGGCTAAGCGGACGCTTCATGCGCAAGCGATGGCCTATTGGAACGAGTACCGGTTTCCAACTATTGTGACTCTCCCTGGCAACATATATGGGCTCCACGACAACTTCGATCTGGAACATGCGCACGTGCTTCCCGCACTCGTGCGGAAGTTCGTTGAAGCTTCCGCCATTGATCAAGGTAAAGGCCAGACGGTGGTTGTTTGGGGAACAGGTAAAGCCGCCCGTGACTTTGTCTACGCGGGTGATGTCGCGGAGGGCATGTTGCGCGCCGTAGAGGTGTATGACCGCGCCGAGTTAGTGAATCTCTCTTCGGGACGGGAGTATTCCATCTGCCAGGTGGTCGACACGCTTGTGGAGATCACGGGATTCAAGGGTGAAATCATCTGGGACACTTCAAAACCCGAAGGGCAGAGCCACCGTATGTTCGATACCAGCAAAGCTGAAGACGATCTCGGATTCCACGCGCGGACTTCGTTGCTCGAAGGATTGAAGCTCACCGTTGAG
This sequence comes from uncultured Acidobacteriaceae bacterium, assembly GCA_963841095.1. GTDB lineage: Bacteria > Acidobacteriota > Terriglobia > Terriglobales > Acidobacteriaceae > Telmatobacter. The sequence goes on along the minus strand of CAWJBE010000013.1, from coordinate 344,775 downwards.
TGGTATCGCGAACACAAGGGCGAGACGCGTAGAACAACCAACTACCTACGTTCAAGCGGGTCTGAATTTTTGTTTCCCGCAGTGGACCAGCGGGAAGGATGAATCTTACAGTTACACGAAAGAGCATACGGAACGGCGTTAATGCGGTGCTCATGGCACTTGGCCGATCTCTCGATCAATTATGAAGCGAAATTTGAAACATCGGCTTTTTCATGCAATCGGCGCCACCAGTCTTGGGCCGATCATCACTGCCATTATCCAGATCGTTGGTGTGCCGGTATTTCTGCATTTCTGGGGTCCAAAGTTATATGGGGAGTGGCTGGTGCTGAGCGCCATCCCTATTTATTTGGGACTTACCGACTTCGGTTTCGGCGCCGTAGCAGCGAACGACATGACAATGCTGGTGGCGCGGGGAGAGAAAAGCGCGGCCCTCGAGGTCTTTCAGAGCACTTGGCTGTTGACAACCCTAGCCTCAGCATTGTTCGGAGTGTGCGTTGCCGTGGGGCTATGGACACTCCCGATTGAACGGTGGCTTAGGGTTACTCTTCTGACGAGAGACCAGGTAATCGAAATCCTGTGCGTTCTCTGCGTTTATGTGCTTCTGGATTTGCAATGGAGTGTTATAGCCGCGGGATACCGGTGCGACGGTAACTATGCTCTTGGAACACTCCTGGGAAATATATCGAGACTTTGCACAAACGCTGCCGGTATCACCGCGGTTGTTTTTCACTCGCCCCCTTTTTCAGTCGCGGTTACCCTTGTAAGCGTTCGCTTGTTGGGAAATTTGGTTTGCCAGATTATTCTGAGGCGTAAAAGCGGGTGGTTGCACTATGGCTATCGCCAGGCACACTTAAGCGTGATACGCAAGCTATTCAGTCCCGCCATTGCCTACATGGGGTTGACTGTGGGCAACTCTTTCAGTTTCCAAGGTATGACGGTCATCGTCGGGGCTGCGCTTGGACCCATCGCAGTCGTGGTATTTTCGACCACCAGAACACTGACCCGGTTTGCATATCAAATGGTGGATATGATTACGAACGGCGTTTGGGCTGAGTTGTCGGCTGCGTTTGGTGCAGGCAACACATTGCTTGCGCGCAACCTGCACCGTTGTGCATGCCAGGCATCGCTCGGATTAGCTTCTGCTGCGATTCTGCTTCTTGCTCTGTTCGGCAACTGGATCTATGACCGTTGGACCCACTATACGGTAGCCATGGACCATCGTTTGTTTTACCTGTTATTGCTGGAGGTCCTTGCCAACTCGCTCTGGTTTACATCTGCGATCGTTCCCATAGCGTGTAACAGGCATGAGCGGCAGGCCATCGTTTATCTGATAGCGACGGCTCTCTCCCTGCCTTCCGCATATTTCCTGATGATGCGGTTTGGATTGGCTGGAGCCGGCATCAGCCTTCTGCTGGTAGACCTGTGCATGATTTTTTATGTACTCCATCACTCACTCGCGCTCTTGCATGACAGTCCTCGGGATTTTGTACGCGCTTTGTTCCGTGCCCCCTCATTGGGGGCATCGCAACTAGAGATTGCAGACTATCCTGAGGTCCGTTAGGCGCGGTGATTACGAATGCTCGGATCGTCTCAGCGTCAATTGTTGATTGTTGCTCCTGACATGCGGGTTGCTGGGATTGGAATGCATCATTCCGATTGAGAAGGATGGTAATATCCGATGTGCATTATTGACCCTGCCACCCAGGAGGCCACGGAGATTCAACTTGCATACTATGCGGCGAGCGCGTGTCAGTACGATGATATGCACGTGCATGCGGATGACGAACACAGTTTTGCATTGTGCTTCATGCTTTCAGCGGTCGAACACTTTGGCGTACGATCGATTTTAGACATTGGCTCTGGAACCGGACGCGCAATACTAAAGGTCAAACGTGAGAGGCCAGACGTGTCTGTAGTTGGTATTGAGCCGTCGGCCGAGCTCCGCAAAGTTGGATACTCGAAGGGGTTATCAGAGACGGAATTGGTTGATGGCGATGCGATGAGGCTTGCATTTAGTGATGCGTCGTTTGACCTGGTCTGTGAATTCGGCGCGCTTCATCACATTCCTTTTCCGTCCCGAGCAGTGTCTGAGATGTTACGTGTTTCCCGCACTTCGATCTTCATCTCGGATTGTAATAACTTTGGGTTGGGATCCGCGTTTTCGCGGTCATTGAAGCAGGCAATCAACTCCGTTCGGCTTTGGCCTTTTGTCGACTGGGTTAAGACAAAAGGGAAGCGCTACACTATAAGTGAAGGCGACGGATTAGCTTACTCGTACTCTGTGTTCAATGACTATAAACAGATCAAACAGCAGTGTAAGTCAGTTTACTTTCTCAGCACTGCCGACACAGGCCCGAACCTTTATCGCCAAGCGTCTCATGTTGTGCTCCTTGGAGTGAAAAGTCCCGATTGACCTTAGCATCGGCAACAAATTGCCAAGCCGCTCCAGCCAAGCGAGCTGCTTCTGGCATTGGCATTGAGGAGCACGATTCCGCAAGATTATGGTGATTATCTCCAACGGGTTTTCAAAGTTTCATCTATCGGTCGCAGCTGCGGAGGCCGATCAGAGACACCTATTGTCATCATTTCTGACTGGAGCTTATCCGACTCGTTTGGTTCGGAAGATACTTTCTTTTCCTTACTTAAGGACGAATGCTAAAGCGAAGCGTCTGGCCGCAAGAAAGGAGCGAATCGCGGATGAGCGCGTTACCTCATTCTTTGCTGCAGAAGCCTTATACGCCCTCGGGGTTCAACGGCATAGCGAATTGATTGTCGCCGATTCGTTTCGTTTTTACGCACGGTCTGCGAACCGCCATGTTAAGCAGGCTGCGGCAGAGGGAGCACAGATCTATCACTTTCGATCAGGCTTTGGAGGTGATTCCCTCAAAGTCGCGAGAAATCTCGGCATGTTTCTCCTGTGTGACCATGCATCACCTCACCCCCATATTGAGGTGGGGCTTGTCGAGAATATGGGAAGAATGCCGCGGCGCGATAGCCTGGGACCCGCAAGCGCCTTTTGTGCGCCTGCCCTAAGCGATTTAGAACAGGCTGATGCGGTGCTGGTCAACTCGCAATTCGCTGCGGACACCTTTAGGTATTACGGGTACGACCGAGCTCCAGTTCACGTAATTTATCTCGGGATTGATGATGTGTTTTTGTCTCAGGTACCGAAGCGGGAGAAGGCGTCGAATGAGTTTAGCCTCTTGTTTGCTGGATGCTTCGAGAAGCGCAAGGGCGCTGAGATACTCATGGATGCGATGGGACGCCTCGGAACGATACCATGGCGGCTGGAACTGGCAGGTTCAGTGAGCTCCAATATCGCCGAACGAGCCCGGACCTTCTTTGCCGATTCCCGCGTGAAACATGTTGGTTTATTGTCCAGACAGGAACTCGCATCGGCCATGGCGAGAGCCGATGTGTTCATCTTTCCTTCGCTTTCCGAAGGCTCTGCGAGAGTTGTCTTCGAGGCACTTGCAAGTGGCTGTTACGTCATTACGACTCCTAACAGCGGATCGATTGTTGAAGACGGGATTCACGGCGCCGTGGTCCCCCCCGGTGACGGTCTGGCGTTGGCGGAAGCGATCGAATACGCGTATCAACATCGCGACAGGATTTCGGATATTGGCGGAGGCAACGCCGTATGCGTGAGAACAAAATATCGGCAGCGCGACTACGGCGATAAGCTTTCAAATCTCTACGAAAAGTTGGTAAGTGGGACGTAGGGCAGTGGGTATCGACACTTGATTTACAATTGGAGGGGCGGGATAGATGAATGGGCAGTTTGTGCCGGTTGCACAGCGAAGCAAAAGAGTGGATCGCCTGTGCGAGCACACTTATCTGCCGGGCCTCCTGAGCCCTGATTCCACGATTTTGGATTTGGGAGCAAACAGAGGTGTTTTTTCCCACGGAATGATATCCAAATATCAGTGCCACGCGTTTGCTGTTGAACCTTTGTCTGGCTTGCGTGCCGATGTACCGTACTCGCCTAAACTTACACTTCTTCCGTTCGCTGTTGGCGGTCGGAACGGTCGAATGCGCCTGCATGTGTTCGGCTCCCGTTGCGCAAGTCTGCTGCATCAGAAAGAGCATGAGATCATGATTTCAGAGGAAGATGTTGAACTCCTCGATCTCCGGAGCCTGCTTGAAAGGCTGGGAACAGATAGGGTTGATTTGATGAAGGTCGACATCGAGGGCGCAGAAATTGAAATGTTTGACTCTGCGTCGGATGTTGATCTCTCCAAGTGCGTTCAAATTACGGTAGAATTTCATGACTTCCTCTATCCGGAACAAGCGCAGCAAGTGAGATTAATCAAACAGCGGCTGCGCGACCTCGGCTTCTGGGTTATCAACTTCTCGCTCGACAACACGGATGTCCTCTTTGTAAACGCGGCTGCAAGTGGCACAGGCAAGCTTCAATACATCAAGTTAAAGTACATTACAAAATATCTGCGAGGTTTCACTCGTCGTCTAAGGAAGTGGCAACATGCTCTCCATTCGACTTACAACAATCAATCAATTGCTAAGTAGAAGAACAAACCCAAACATTGCGCCGGCAGCGCGCATATGTGGATTTCGCAGTGATGCAGACAGTGAAGCAAAAGAGGGTTGCTATTCTGAGGAGTTCTAGGCACAGCGATCCGATTGCTATTCTGGTCTTTCTGATTCCCTGCCTGCAGGTTGTTCAGTTGCAAGTAATTGGCGTCTTATACGGCTCTGATTTGTTGCTGTTGATAACTTTTGTTGCCCTTGCTCTCCAAGGAAAGGTTCGGGTTTCGACACCAATCGCAAAGAAGTTCCTGGTTCTTTGTTCGCTGTGGCTTGCTTCACAATGTGTGACGGACATTGTAAGGCGCACGGCTTTCATGGATTATGTGCGGAGCTGGAGCAACATCGGAATGACCATGGTGAATTTCGCTGTGTTCTGGACTCTATTGTTCGGTCGGACGCGGCGGTTGATTCTGTACGGATGGGGTCTAGTTTGCGGGAGCCTGCTCGCGTACCTTATCAAACCTAGCGACTTCGCGCTGTCTTATCCGTGGAAATTCGGGCTCGCGGGTCCATTCACCTTGGCAGTGGTTCTTGTTGCGTCCAACAAGAGGGTCGGTGGTCTCTTGGCGGTTATCATGACTGCGACGATCGGTGCAATCAATGTCTACTTGGGTTCCCGAAACGGGGGCGGAGCCTGTCTGGCCGCGGCCCTGTACCTCTTACTCACTCTCTACTTGCGAACGAAACTCAGAGAGGGGACTCAACTGAAGGCCAGAACTGTTGTGATGCTTGCTGTTTCGATCATGCTGGGCGTTGCCAGTATTTTTTGGGGTTATGGGTGCGCTGCCAGGGCGGGGGTGCTCGGTTCTGAGGCGCAGCAGAAGTATGAGCTGGAGTCAAGTGGGAAATACGGTGTGCTCCTTGGCGGGCGGTCGGAGATGCTGGCTTCTATTCCGGCCATTTACGATTCTCCTATTATGGGACATGGCTCATGGGCGAGAGATCGAACCTATATCTTGATTGAGATCAAGAGTGCGCTCGCGCTCGGATACAAAGGCGCTTTGGACATATCGTCGGACGACCTTAGAGAAGGCTTCATCCCGGCGCACTCATACCTGTTCCAAGCCTGGGTAGACGCGGGTATTCTTGGTGCGCTTTTCTGGGGCTGGGTTTATGTGTTTACTGCGAAGGTTTTGATGCGGATCTATCCTGCTACCGTTGTGCTGCTCCCAGCAGCATCCTTTATCGCATTCTCGATGCTGTGGGACATTCTGTTTTCGCCCTACGGTGCCACTGGGCGAATTGTTGTGCCATTCTATATCGTAGTGCTGGCGACTTGTGCGGCGACGGCGCCACAAACGATTGCCCGAACTGAGAATGTCAAGGCGAGAAGGCGGAGTTCGCAACTCCTGAGGTGAACGAGACATGGCTGAATCGAAGATGCCAGTGATCAGCGCTGTGACGCCCTGCCTGAACGACGCGGCACATCTGCAGGTGATGATCGAAAGCTTCCTCGCGCAAGACTATCCGCATAAGGAACTCTTTGTGCAGGACGGCGGTTCGACGGATGGTACACACGCGATTCTTGGCAGGTACCCAATCCGTTGGAAGGTTGCATGCGATTCCGGCCCTCATGACGCAATTAACAAAGCAATTGTTGCCAGCCGGGGCGATATCATCGTAATCATGCCTGCCAACGACTTGTTTGCGCCGGGGGCATTCTCCCGCGCGGCTGAAGAACTTCGCGCCAGACCGGATGTGGCCATGGTCTATGGCGACTGCCGGATCATCGACGAGGATGGCGCGGTCGCTCGTGTCGCTAAACCGGGAAACCTCGACATCGATCGTTTGCTATGGACAAATTGCATTCAATTTCAGTCGTCTTACATACGCCGCGAGGTTTTCGAGAGTGTTGGCCTGTTTGACCCGGTCATTAAGGGGCCAGGAGATACGGATTGGCTCATGCGGATGGTGGCGGTATATCCTTCGGAATCGTTCCTCTATGTTCCTGAGGCGTGGAGCTCATATCGTTTTGGTCAAAGCCTGAATGGCGTATGTTTTCGCGACTGCGATCAGAATGCCAGAGTGCTATTCGCCGCACATGAGCGCTTCCTTTCGGTCGCTGCGAACCGGCGGCGATTGCGCCACGGTGAAGCCCGCGCCCGTGCTGGGATGCACTGCCAGTGTGCAAACTGGCTTTCAGAAGCGGGTAAACGCCGCGAGGCTTGGAACCACTTCGGCAAAGCTCTTCACCAATGGCCGGGATTGGTATTGACGAAGCTCGGCTTGAACTATTCTGCACGAATTGTGCTTGGCAAGAATCTGACACGAGTTGTTTCAAGGAGCATTCTGAGCATTCGTTCAGCCCTGAGATCACAACCTTCTCTTCACAGCTAGCTGAGTGTAATCATTTCGACTAGATTGTCCATTGGAACGCGAGGGGCGCACAGTGAGCCAAAGCGAGAAGATATACCGATCGCCGGAAGACGCTTTTCGATTCGTTGTAGAGCACTTCCCGTACAAGAATTACATTAATACGCGTTCTAACAATCATCTTAATATTGCGAAATGTGTCAGTCGGCATTTACCGCCAGGGGCAAAGATCCTGGACTTCGGAGCTGGGCCGTGCGACAAGACGGCGGTCCTGCAGGCGATGGGCTTCGAATGTTCCGCTTACGATGATCTTCAAGACGCTTGGCATATCAAGTCCAATAATAGGGAAATAATTGTCGGATTTGCCGAAAGTGCAGGCATCCATTTTACGATCGCAAAGCCGGGAGTTGGTTTCACCTACCCGAAGGCATATTTCGATATGTTGGTACTCAACGACGTGCTTGAGCACCTCCATGACTCTCCGCGGGAGCTCATGAACAACTTGTTGGAATTAGTGAAACCTAACGGCCTTTTGCTAGTAACTGTTCCAAACGCTGGTAATATTCGAAAGCGCTTCGCGCTCCTGTTTGGAGGGACTAATCATCAGCAATTTGACTCGTATTACTGGTACCCCGGGCAATGGCGAGGGCATGTCCGTGAGTATGTCAAAAGTGATTTGCGTCAATTGAGCAAATACCTGAGTTTAGACGTGCTTGAGCTCCATGGTTGCGACCAGATGCTGCATAGAGTTAGCGACGCGACGCGACCAGTCTACGTCGCAGTGACAGGTGTTTTTAGGGGCTGGAAAGACTCGTGGATCCTTGTCGCTCGAAAGGGGCCGGACTGGAGGCCGCGACGAGACATACCGCCGGGTGAAAAGATATCCAGGCCGACGATATATTTGTACGGAGAGTAAGCCTTTACTGGCGAGCAACTCGATCTTCAGTATTTGACCTCTGGCGATATGCTTGTCAGGGGATAATGGGAAAATTCGAGGCAGCGCAATGAACAGACGTTTGAAGGAGGGACTCAGGAGGTTCTTTCCGCGCTCACGGGTAGGTCACAGGATATTGGGTGGCCCTTTGCGCGGAAGCGCAATCGTAACATCCTGGCACGATTATCCGGCGGCGATTCTCGGCCGAACTGAGCGTCCTCTTCTGGAATTTTTTACGAAGAATGTGGGAAGAGGCGAGACATGGTTGGACATAGGCGCGAATTACGGTTACACGGCGATCGCACTATGTAAGTTGGTTGGTTCGTCGGGCCGTGTCTATGCATTTGAGCCGATGCTGAATACAGCCGGCTGTTTCTCGCAGACAAGAATTCTCAACGATCTTTCGCAATTAACCGTTATTCCGGTGGCGTTGGGAAGCTGCGCCGATTTGGCTATAGAGAGTCTGGTTTCGACGAGAGGGATGATTGACAGCACTTTGGGGGATGCAACAGGCTTCAAGGAGACATTTCTTGTTTCGCGACTAGACTGGCTATGGCCGAGAGTTACAGAAGCTGATTTGCGCATTGACGGTATCAAGATCGACGTACAGGGCATGGAGATACAAGTCCTCGAGGGAATGGCTGGAATTTTGAGGCGGCACTTACCGAAGTTGCTGGTTGAGATCCATAAGGGAGTTTCGCGGCCAAGACTACTGGAAGTGATTGCCTCCGTCGGGTACGTACCCCACGGATCAGCGGTCGATCCACTTCCGGGCGAATCGGATCCGCTTTATGCAGATGACCGGACTTATTTCTTCGCGCCAGAATCCACCGCTGCAAGTGAGCATGAGCTATAAATTATTCGTCCCAATAAGGTCTCATGGCTGTTCGGCCATGTTTTTCCGTGTGTCATCACAATTTCAAACGTCGTGAAGGAGAGTAAAACTTGAGAGTTCTAGTTACGGGCGGTGCTGGTTTCATCGGTTCGGTTCTGAGTGAGCGGCTTCTGGATGCAGGCCACCATGTGACTGCGGTCGACAATCTGCTGTACGGTCAGCACGGCCCATTTCACCTTGCGGCCGACTCCCGCTACGACTTCGTGTTTGGCGATGTCCGCGACGAGAGGGTTATGGCAGCTTTGATTCAGAAGGCCGACGTGCTGATACCGTTGGCAGCCGCAGTGGGCGCTCCTCTCTGCGATCGAGACCCATTCTTCGCCCGCACCGTGAACCTGGAGGCGGTGCAGTTATTGAACAGGCTGCGCACCCCGAGCCAGCGCATCATCTTCCCGACAACGAATAGTGGTTATGGGACCCAATCCGGCGAGATGTATTGCACCGAGGAGACAGCGCTCGAACCCATTTCGCTTTACGGCAAACTGAAAGTTCAGGCTGAGGCGGAGTTGCTGGATAGTCCGAACGCCATTTCGCTGCGCGTTGCGACAGTTTTCGGCATGTCACTGCGCATGCGAATTGATCTACTCGTAAATCATTTCGTGTACGAGGCAGTCACGCGCGGTTATCTTGTGATATTCGAGAAGAACTTCAAGAGGAACTACGTCCACATTCGCGATGTTGCCGACTGTTTCGCTCATTGCATTGAGAAGGGGGACGGAATGGTGAACCGGTCTTTCAATCTGGGTCTTGACGCCGCCAACCTCTCGAAGCAGGAGTTGGCGGAGAAGATTCAAAGCTACGTACCGAAATTTCTGGTTCAGTATTCAGAGGTGGGTAGCGATCCTGACAAACGCAACTATATTGTTTCCAACCAAAGGCTGCGTGAAGCCGGATTTGAGGCTCGACGCTCGCTCGACGAGGGTATCATCGAATTGATAAAGGGCTACCGCATGATCGGCCGAGGTCAGTTTGGCAATATCTAGGAGCGCATAAGCATGCCCACCGATGCATTTCCCCTTCGCTCGCATAGCTGTGCAGCGTGCGCCAGCAGCGGCCTGCTCATCCGAGCCAAAGCACCATTGCGGATCAGTTTTGCGGGCGGAGGTACAGACCTCCCACACTATTACGAGAACCACGATGGCGCGGTACTTTCGAGTACTATCAACCGCTACGCCAGGGTGACTTTGTATGCTCGGGAAGACACAGAGGTTGTGATCCGTTCATTGGATTTAGGCCGTAGCGTGCGGTACAAGTTGCACGATGGACCGATCTACGATGGTGTGCTTGATTTAGCCAAGGCTGCGATTCAGCGCATTGGGGCCCCGCATGGAATCGATCTGGACATTCACCTGGAGGCGCCTAAAGGCAGCGGATTGGGAGGTTCGTCTGCACTGACGGCCGCCGTGCTAGGTGCTGTCGCTTCCACCAGCGGCGAAGTCTTCAACCTTTATGAGTTGGCTGAGCTGAATTACAACATCGAGCGCATCGACCTCAATATCGCGGGCGGAAAGCAGGACCAATACGCGACTACTTTTGGCGGGTTCAACCTGCTTGAATTCCGAAAGGACCGCGTTGTCGTGACGCCATTGCGTATCGATCGGTCGGTACTGAACGATCTCGAGGCACACTTACTCCTCTGCTACACCGGCAAGGTGCGCCCCGACCTCGGCTTGGTGGACCAGCAAATTAAGTATTATCAGGAAGGACGAGAAGACACTCTGCGCGGTATGCAACGCCTTTGTGAAATGGCATTTGAAATGAAGGAGGCTTTGCTTACCGGAGCTTTGGATCGCTTTGGAGAGATGCTTCACGAAGCGTACATGAACAAGAAGATGATGAATCCTCACGTCGCCGACGGAACTCCTGCTGAAGTCCTTTACGAAAGCGCCCGGAAGTGTGGCGCTATCGGGGGCAAACTCCTGGGTGCAGGCGGTGGTGGCTATCTGCTGCTTTACTGCGAAACTGGCCGCCAACTCGAGGTCAGGCACGCGCTCGAAGCCATGGGCGGACAATTCACAGACTTCTCGTTTGACGGTTTGGGCCTCCAGGTTTGGCGAAGCCACTCTCGATGATCAGCACTGTGAAATTGACACCTTGATCGGAATTGACTTAGCCTCCGCCGATAACACTACCCTGACCGAATTAGATACGAACAAGCCTCTGGTTATTCTGTATTGAGCTATCTTTTGTGATCGGACCGCATCCTGTGCAAACCAAGACTTCATCGAATCTAAGGGCAAACAGCATCGCCTCAACGGATGTGGTGCGGAAGTATCTCTCGGCGAGCGCAGAGGTCAAGGCGCGTTCTGCTGAAGAGTGTGCTGAGGCGATCGTGGCTGCGGCAAACCTCATTGCGGAGAGCCTGCACCAAGGCGGAAAAATACTGATCTGTGGCAATGGCGGGAGCGCGGCCGACAGCCAGCATCTTGCGGCAGAGTTTGTGAGCGTGCTGGACAAGCGTCGAACGCGGCCGGCAATGGCCGCTCTGGCTTTGACTACGGATAGCTCAATTATCACGGCGATCGCGAACGATTTTGGCTATGCGTCTACTTTTGCCCGTCAAGTCGAGGCTCTCGGTTCTCCTGAGGACATTCTTCTAGGAATTAGTACCAGCGGAAATTCGGAGAATGTGGTCAAAGCGTTTGAGCAAGCTCGCAAAAAGCGGATGAAAACCATTGCCTTGACTGGAAGACGAAGAGGGATGCTCAGCGAGAGGGCGGATGTCGCCATTTGTATCCCGAGTGAAAGCACACAACATATTCAGGAGGTCCATCTTGCGGTCGAGCATCTACTCTGTATGCTGACCGAGAGGGCCCTCTTTGGAGTGGGGGAAAAGTGAAGATCGATTGGACGAAACAGCGGATTCTGGTCACCGGGGGCGCCGGTTTTCTGGGCAGCCATATGGTCGAGAAGTTACAGGCGCGCGGATGCCGCGAAGTTTTTGTATTCCGAAGCAAGGACTTCGATCTGACAAGGGAGGAGCAGGTAAGTCGCCTGTTCCAGGAGCATCCGGCAGATATCGTCATCCACCTTGCCGGCCTGGTAGGCGGCATCTATCCGAACCAGGAGTGGCCGGCTCAGTTCTTTTACCAGAACCTGATGATGGGCGTGCTTACGATGCATTACGCCTGGAAGAGCGGCGCCCGGAGATTCGTGTGCGCGGGAGCCGGTTGCGGATATCCGGAGCAAGCGCCCTTGCCCCTGAAGGAGGAGTACTTTTGGGATGGGTTCCCGCAGAGACCAAGTTACGCATATTCTTTGGCGAAGCGCATGCTCAACGTGCAATCCATGGCATATTGGCAGCAATACCAATTTCCGGCCATCGTGACGATTCCGGGGAATATTTACGGGCCTTACGATAACTTTGATCTCAACAACGCGCATGTCATCCCGGCATTAGTGCGCAAATTTGTGGAAGCGACTGGAACTGATAGCGGACGAGGTCAGAGAGTCGTAATCTGGGGTTCGGGAAATCCGACGCGCGATTTTGTCTACGCCGGGGATGTGGCAGAAGGCATGCTGCAGGCTGCCGATGTGTATGATAGTGCCCAACTTGTCAACCTTTCTTCCGGCCGGGAACACACTGTACGCGAGGTAGTAGAGGCGTTGACAGAAATTACAGGGTTCGAGGGAGAAGTGGTGTGGGATAAATCGAAACCGGAAGGCCAGAGCCGGCGCTTATTCGACATCGGCAAAGCGAAACGCGAACTTGGATACGAAGCGAAGACGAGCTTATATGAAGGTCTCAGGATTACCGCCGCTTGGTATAGGGAGCACAGGGACGAAGCTCGTAACCTGGTTGAAGTTACGAGCGATGTGAAGGCTTAGGCGATCCCGCGAGGCTACCTCGTCGATATAGATTGTAGTTGAGAAGATGAATCTCGGATATTCAGATTGAATTCTGTCCATCGCTTCGGAAGCGAGCTAACTTGTGAAGCCAGCAGAAGCCAACACAACCCCGGTTATTAAAAGTCACGGACCGGGGCATGGACCTGCCGCCGAACCGGGGAACATTATCTTCCGTCTCAGGACGCATTGAGGTAAGATCGCGCGAGAAGTTATTCGCGTCGAAGAGTCGGGGCGATTGTGGAAATTATGATTGAGAAGGACTTGGGGGTATCAAAGTTGGCGCGGAATTGGTGGCAGCATCGTAAGGTTCTGGTCACCGGAGGTGCGGGCTTCATTGGCTCAAATCTTGTGGCGCGTCTTCTTCGTGAAGGGGCGAAAGTACGCGCTGTCGATAACATGGAACGGGGACGCCAAGAGTATCTACTCGGCAGTCTGAGCGACATTGAGTTCCTTGAGGGAGATCTCAAATCTGCGACAGTTTGTGACAAGGCGTGCCGGGACGTCGATGTCGTGTTTCATTTGGCTTCAAAAGTTGGCGGCATTCGCTACTACATGGATCGTGCGGGTGACGTTTTTCGCGAGAACACACTGATGGACCATAACATGTGGTCAGCTGCGACTCGTGCAGGCGTCCCCTACTATTTCTATGCCTCAAGTGCCCATGTGTACCCAGGCAACTTGCAACAAACTCCAGATGCACCACTGATCCTGGAGGAGCAGGCGTATCCAGCCAGTCCCGGAGCTTTCGTATGGGTGGGCGAAGCTGATCGGTGAGCAACTGATCCAGTACACCATCAATCAAGGTGATTGCAATACACGGGGCGCCATCGCGCGCATCATCGGTTCCTATGGTCCCAATCAAGACTTGGATTTGGCAACAGGATCGTGCATCCCGGTGTTTTGCCGGCGGGCCATCCGGTACCCAAGCGAAGGGCCGTTCAGGGTTTTAGGTACCGGTGAAGAGACGCGCTCCTATCATTTCGTCAGTGATACCATTGAGGCGTTTCTTCGATCCGTGCAGAAGTTGGAGAACTCACGGTTAGTTGGCCCGTTCAATCTAGGCTGTGAGGCGCGTATCAGCATTGGCGATTTGGCCAGGGAGGTCATCGCGATTTCCGGCAAACCGATCAGCATCGAATGGGATACGAATCATCCCACGCTGATTTGGGGACAGGCGGTCGCATGTGGCCTCGCCTCAAATCTGCTCGACGGCTGGAAACCCCAAGTGTCCCTTCATGACGGGTTGTCCATATGTTATGAGCATATAAATCGCCGGCTGCGAGAGTAGCTGGTGTTCAACTGAGAACCGCGACATCGCGCTGGTTGCGGACGGTCCGGAAATCACTTCAAAATCCGCCCCTGTTTGAGTTGCAGAAGCGGCCGCAGACCCTTCTACGCTGCGACCGCAGACAGTTGACTGCAGGATCTACTCCCAACACCGATACGTCAAAGGCCATCGTTTCTCTTGCTGATAAGTAGCTTTTGTGAGATCAAATTGATTCATAAGAATGCATGGTGACGGGCTGAAGGAGATCGCATGCAGTTAGTTGATCTGCTCAAGATAATAGCCTTTCGATACACGAGGTTTGGAGCACCAACATATCCTTTCCCCACTGTAGAACCAATAGAACTTGCAACGCTCGTGTGTGAAATTGACCGACTGAAGAGACACATTCGGTACGATCGTCGAAATCGGCGTTGCGCGGGGTATGACCACACGGTTCCTGGCTGAGCATCTCGTAAGAAGTGGCTATGCAAATCAGGATTACTATGCGATCGATACATTTCGGTCGTTTCTCAAAAGAGACATTGACTACGAGATTGAGCACAGAGGCAAACGCAGATGGGATTTTAGAGGACAGTTTAAATACAATGACTTTGAGATTTGGAAAAGAAATTTCAAAGAGTTTGCATTCGTAAAGGCTGTTCAGAGCGACTGTGCGATCTTTGACTACTCGTCAATTGCCCCGATCAAGATTGCCTTCCTCGATGTCGACCTGTATTTACCGATAAAACGCACCTTACCAAGAATCTATGAATTTGTATGTGACGGCGGAATCATTCTGGTTGACGATGTGCGAAACAATAACATGTACGATGGCGCGTACCAATCCTACATGGAGTTCTGTGATGAAATGAAAATCACTCCGACATTTGTAGGGAACAAATGCGGCATCATCAGGAAGTAAACTTGTTACATAGTAACCTGATTCAAGAATACGACAAGGATAGTTGTCCGGACTGTTACTGCGGAACTCTTAAAATGGGTTGATCGAATGTTGGGACATCAACTATATCCATGCTCTCTGAGGAGGGGCAAAATCTATTATGGAGAGGCGAAGACCTTCATCATGCGAATATTGGTAAACGACTTTGGCGGCGCAGCGTACGAGAGCGAGTTAAGCCGAGAGTTAGCACGTCGTGGCCATCGCGTTCTTCATGTGTTTTTCGCAGATAACCATTCGACCCCGAAGGGAGAGATTAGAGCTGGAAACGGAGATTCTTCCAACTTCACGATTGAGGGTTTACATGTTCCGATGAAGTTTTCTAAACATTCGATCCGAACCCGGCGAAAAGCCGATATCGCTTATGGAAAAGCGGTTGCCGGGAAGGTCGTATCATTCAAGCCGGACGTCATCCTCTCAGCAAATATGCCGCTCGACGCGCAGGAAATTCTGCAAAGAGCCGCGATGAATCATGATACGAAGTTTGTTTTCTGGATGACGGAGGTTTACAGCCTTGCGGTGCGATACGTGCTGAAAAGGAAATTGGGACCATTAGCGGGCCCGATTGCCAGCCATTACGAGCGGTTAGAAAGACGACTCCTGAAAAAATCGGACGCAGTCGTGTGCATCACGCCCGAATTTCGAAAACTCGCAATAGATTGGGGTGTTGAGCCATCGCGCACCCACGTGATTGAGAACTGGGCGCCGCTCAGCGAAGTGTTACCGACGGACAAAGACAACCCATGGTCGCGTGAACAGGGCATGAATGGGAAATTTTGCTTCATGTACAGTGGCACACTCGGCTCTAAACATCGTCCAGAATTATTACTGGCGCTGGCCCGCTATCTACAAAGCCACGGCAATGCCCATCTTGTTGTTGTCGCTGCTGGACCGGGTGCCGAATGGCTTGAAGCGAATGCACGGGATATCCAAAAGGATGTGCTGACGATTTTGCCGCTTCAGCCTTACAAGAAGATCTCCGAGATGCTGGGAGCATCCGACGTGCTCATCGCTCTGCTTGACTCCAACGCCAGCGTATTCGCTGTGCCGTCCAAGATTCCCACTTATCTCTGTGCTGGCCGGGCCCTGATTGTCGCTGTTCCGAGAGAGAACCAGGCGGCCGCGGTCGTGGAACAGGCAGAGGCGGGAATCGTAATCTCACCCGACAGCGCCTGCGATTTTGTGAGTGCGGCAAAAGAGCTGATGGAGAACTCGGGACTGCGCGCCCGATATGCTGCGAACGCGCGCGCCTATGCCGAACGATCTTTCGACATTGTGGGTATCGCAGATCGTTTTCTGCAAGTTATCAAGCGGTAGAATTCGAGTAGGTTTGATCCGGTGTCTTCTGCGCGAGAGATTTTGGCATGCAAGCGCCGAAGCCGACGGGACTCAATATTATTCCCGGACGCGAATTTCCACTTTAGGTAAAGCGACGGTTTCCTGCTCGCTTTGTGTGGAATCTTCGTCAGGCCTCACCGTAAATTCATCCTGCGAAATTGCGGAATGGTGGTTCCATGCGCACGCTCCATATTATAATAGCTTTTCCCCAACGGCATGGTGGTCCGCCAGAAGCCGTACGCCAGCTTGCAAAAGCCTATCTCGAAGTGGGTGGCGGAATCGAGGTGGTTTGCCTCGACAATCCGGATGAGCTTTTCCTGAAGGGCATTCCATGTCCAGTTCATGCGCTAGGTCAGTCTTTTCTCGGCAGATACAGTTTTTCTCCACGCTTATGGCGACTGGCTCCGGGAGAACTCGAGCCGCTTCGACGCAATAGTGATGCATGGGATATGGACTTTCCCCGCAGTTGCCCTTCGTATTGCTGCGCGCCACGCCGGAAAGCCGTACGGGAGTATTTGTCCATGGCCAGCTCGATCCCTGGTTCTATCGGAAGTATCCGCTCAAGCATCTCAAGAAGAAGTCTTACTGGCCGTGCTATACGCTGTCTTGCGCGATGCTCTGGCGGTCTTCTTCACGGCCGATTTCGAGCAGAATCTGGCAAAGACCAGTTTTCGTCCGAATAAATGGAACAGCGTCGTTGTCGGGTTAGGGATCACAGATCCGGAAGAGGGCAAGAGAGATCCAGTTGCCCAGATCGCGGCGTTTTACCGCAGATTTCCCGAGCTTGAGAACCGCCGCTTTCTCTTGTTCCTAGCTCGCATCCATGCGAAGAAGGGTTGCGACCTGCTCATCGAGGCATTTGCTAAGGTCGCGGCCTCAGTTCCGGACGTGGACGTTCTGATAGCCGGCCCCGACCAGGAAGGCACGCAGGCTAAGCTTCAGCGCATTGCAGAACAGGCTGGTATTGGCCGCAGGATCCATTGGCCGGGCATGATTGACGGCGACAATAAATGGGGCGCGCTCCGTGCCAGCGAAGCATTCGTTCTGACGTCTCACTCGGAAAACTTCGGCATTGCGGTGGTCGAGTCGCTCGCCGTCGGACGTCCTGTGCTCATCAGCAATCAGGTAAACATCTGGCGCGAGATTGAGAACGATGGAGCGGGTCTCGTTGAAGATGATACGCCGGAAGGTACGGAGCGCCTGCTGCGCCGCTGGTTCGCTCTTGCCTCCGGCCGAACGAGAGGCGATGGGAAGCCGCGCGCGGCCCTGTTTCGAACGGCATTTTACAATGCGTCGAACAGTGTCGGTCCTCGATCGTGCATTCGCCTCCACAGTTAAGTCAGCCGGGAAGTCTGATAACGCAAATTAGGTTTCGAAGGATTCAACGACGTTGCAGAAAAATAAAGTCGGGGCTTAGTTCAAAAACAAAACCGGCTTTCTGAACTGCAGGAAGCCCTTTCCGGTTTGCCCGAGTCCTTCGAAAGGAAACTGATGTAAAAGACAGACTCGGCCTGTTCGATAGGAGGAGTGATGGAATCCGTCGAACTTGAGGGGACGGGTTTGCGCGTCTCCAGATTGGGATTTGGCACAGCATCTCTTCACCACTTGCTATGGAAAAGCGAGCGGCAGCGCTTGCTGAAGACCGCACTAGATGCGGGGATCACTCATTTCGATACAGCGCGAATGTATGGAGAGGGGTTAGCGGAGCGAGAGCTGGGACGATTTCTGGGTGGGGATCGCCAGCGGGTAACGATCGGGACGAAGTTTGGACTTCCGGCGGTGGGAGCTATGGAGCGGTTTCCTGCTTTGTTATATGCGCATCGCGCAATGGGAGGAATTGGCCGGAAGGCTGCACCAGTGTGGTGGGGAAGACGGGACCGGTGCGTAACGCCGGCGGCAGCGGAGAAGAGCTTGCAGCAGTCATTGCGGGCTCTGCGAACGGACTACATCGATATTTTGTTTCTACACGAGCCCAGCGAATTGAACCGTGAGGAGATGGTTGAGACGATCGCATACCTTAAACGGGAACAGAGGAGCGGGAAGATCCGCTATCTCGGTTTGGCAGGTGAGGCAGCAGAATGCGTGGCATTCGCCCAGTGGGCCGGAAGCGTTTTCGACGTGCTCCAAGTGAGGGACTCCCTGGAAAAGCACGAGGCAGATTGTTTGGTTGCGCTTGGGAAGAGACCACAAATCACTTTTGGGTATTTACGGGCGGCGAAAGGTAGAACACGATTAAAGAGCGATATACAGGAAGTAATGCGCCAAGCACTGGCGCGCAACCGGGACGGAATAATTCTAGTTTCGAGCAGGGAGCCGAGCCGACTGAAATTGCTAGCTGAACTAGCCTGAAATGAAAGAGGCGGAAATTGATTCACGATTTGTCTGGATCGGACCAAGTGCAGCTAGAACGGGCAACTGATATTTGTGTCGTCGGTGCGGGCACAGCTGGGCTGTTCTTGGCCCATCTGTTATTTAAGCGCGGGCTACGAGTGCTGGTAATAGAAGCAGGGGGCGCAACGAGTCTGTCTCCGCGTGAACACGGCATCGAGTGTTCACAACGTGGAACGACCTACCGGGGTGCGGAGGCTGGGCGGAACTTCGGGTTGGGCGGCACTTCGGCAACCTGGGGCGGCCAGCTAATCCGGCCAGTTCCCTCTGATCTTGAAGAGCGCCCGGAGGTGAATAGCGATGGGTGGCCCCAGGAATCAAAGCAGCTAGATCGATATTACGAGCAGGTGCGGGAGGAGTTAGGTCTACCGAAGAATTTATCCCAAGAGCCCAGCGAAGATACGTTTGATCGCAGCCGTTACTCAGAATTGCGCGAGCTGAGTCCAGACTTTAGGCTGCGGGTAAGCGAATGGCTTCCGTTCATGGCGCGAAACTTTTCCCAGTTTTTCCAGCACGAGATAAATAGCGAACGCGGAATGGAAGTATGGTTAAACGCGCCGGTAGTTTCAATGCAGCGAGATAGTGATTCGAATTCGGCGCGAATCGAAAAAGTGATCGCGCGAAACAAAGGCGGCAAAACCCTTATTATCAGCGCAAAGTCTGTAGTGTTGTGCGCCGGGGCACTAGAATCAACGCGGATTCTTCTTGAGTTTGACGAGTCTTCAGACGGGACCATCACACGAGAAGGAGCGCCGCTGGGTCGATATTTTGCAGATCATCTTTCGGTGTCGGCGGGTCGATTCCAATGTCTCAACTGGAGCCGATACAACAAAATGACGGCTCCGATCTTTGTGAGCGGAATCATGAGGTCGCCCAGGCTTGAGCTGACAAGAGAAGCACAGAAACGTGAACGACTGCCTAGCGCATTCGGTCATTTCACTTTTGTGACTCATGGTGACACAGGTTTCGACGTGGTGCGGTCTTGGTTGAGAAAGAACCAAGGCAAAGATGAAAAGCTAGTGTTGCCCTATAAAAGATTGGCGCACATCGTAAGTGATCTTTGTTCTTTAATGTATTGGCGCTGGTATCACCGGCAACTGTGGATCAGCCGACAGGCTGAGCTGCTACTCCAAGTGGATATCGAGCAGACGCCGAATTGGACGAGTCGGGTTTTCCTCGACGAGAAAAGAGATGCTTCAGGGCGAAAGACCTTGGCGATCGACTGGCGGATTCGCGAAGATGATGTGCAGGTTGTGCGGAAAGTGACGGAATTGATTGGCGATGCTTGGCGATCGTCGCGATTTCGAAGTGTAGCTGAATTGACATTGGCGCCGCCGCAGAACCTTGAATCAGTTGAGTCGCTCTACGATGTGTACCATCCGACGGGAACAATCCGGATGGGCAGCAGCCCGAGAGACTCGGTGGTGGATAAGGATCTGCGGTTGTGGGCCGCGGAGAACGTGCACGTTGTGAGCACGGCTGTGTTCCCAGTTGCCGGCAGCGCGAACCCAACATTCGCGGAGTTGGCGCTGGCCGCACGTCTGGCTGACCATTTGGCAACGAAGACGGTGGGGACCCCGATCCCGGAAACGATAAAGGTGAAACGGTGGACACCATCGAGCGAGTCCCAGGGAGAGGTCGAAATCACGTAGGCACTCACTAGACCAAGTGCGCGTACTTTGCACGAGGTTTCATTCAGCAGACCGGGTCTGCCTGCGATTCCGCCATGGAGCGCACCTCGCGAATTCTGAAACAGACCTGCTTGCGGCAACGTGAGGTCATTAAGCCCATTTTCCTGAATTGAACGGAATTACGGAATTGCTCATCCTCACTGGGCGGAGAAGAATTGAAACCTGCGGTAAATCGGATGTATAGGTGGATGTTTTAGTGTCATGGAAAGTGCTCGACGCTTTCTTTCAAGCCTTGTTTTTGGTTTGGATGTTTGTTTGGGTGATTGGATTTTAATGCGACCTTCTGCCATCGTGCTCACCTTCAACTCCGAAGAAACGCTGGGCGCCACGCTTAGCCGTGCACACTCGGTTTCCGATGAGATCTTTGTGGTGGATTCCTACAGCAGCGACGGAACTGTGGAGCTGGCACGGTCTTTTGGAGCAGTGGTCGTACAACATCCATTCGAGCACTATGGAGCACAACGCAACTGGGCTATCGACAATCTGCCCATCACCCGACCGTGGCAACTGCATCTGGATGCTGACGAGCTGATGGACCACGAGCTGGTGAAGGCTATCCAGGCGCTGCCCGATGAACCTGTGCACTCCGGCTATTTTCTGCGCAGATATGTGTGTTTCTTGGGCAGAGTGTTGCGTCACGGGGGCTTGAGCCCCACTTGGCACTTGCGCCTGTTCCGTACCGGAGTGGGTCGTTGCGAAGACCGCAAATACGATCAACACTTTCTTCTCAATAGCGGCAGCTACGGCGAGTTGGCGGGTGCAATGGTTGACGACATCCGCATGCCGCTAGCCGAGTGGACAACACGGCACAATCGTTGGTCTGACGGCGAAGTAGCGGAGATGGAATCGGGGGAGACTTCCGGACGGCTCCAGCCGGACGCACGCGGCAATCCCGCCCAGCGCAAGCGTTATCTGCGCGAAAAATACAACCAATTGCCGCTATTCATCCGGCCTTTTGGTCTGTTCGCGTATCGGTATGTCTTCCGCCTCGGCATCATGGATGGGACTGAAGGCTTCATCTTCTGGGTGCTGCAGACATTCTGGGCTCATTTTCTGATCGACGCAAAGATCTGGGAGAAGCGTCGCGCCGCCCGCCTCGCGAGAGAGACGGCTGTCAAAACTGTACCCTGAAATGATGAGCTGTCCTAAGCGTGTCTATGAAAATATATTCTTGTTTTGAGTTGTCTGCAAGGTTTGAGCAAACGATACTTCCGGGGCTTATGTAAATGAGACGAGCCATGCCACCCCGAATGGACGCGAAGCTACGGAAACTTTTGACCTTTGTGCCTTGCGACTTTCCCCGCAAATGAAGGATGCGCATGAATGATAAATTTGGTCACAATAACGTGAATCAGAAAGCGGTCGTGACGGTCTTTATCCGATCCGCGGCTGTATTGGCGGGGCTGGGACTGCTGACCGTAAGTACACTTGCGGCTCAGCAAGCGGTGGCCTCTGGCAGTACGGGGCAGGTCGCAACCGTTTCGGCTAGCGATGGCGCCGACTGTGACAGTGTCACGCGGGGTTCGCCCTACATTCCGGTGGACAGTTGGGTCTATCCGGCGGTGATGCGGCTCTACTCGCTTGGCTATATCGACAAGGTTTATCTTGGCCTGCGTCCGTGGACACGCGCGAGTGTAAGCAATATGCTGGACGAAACCGAAGACCGGCTCGAAGATGTGGACGAAGGGTCGATCACTACCGAGGCGCAAGAAATTTACGATGCTCTGAGGCACGAGCTACGCAACGACGAGACTGCGGACTCTTGCCAGGCGGATAAGGGGAATGCGTACCTTGAGTCAGCCTACACCGTGGCGCGCGCCATAAGCGGCACGCCTCTACGTGACAGCTATCATCTGGGTTCAACGATCGTCAACGACTACGGCCGCCCCTACGCCAATGGCTTTAACGACTACTCTGGCTTCAGCGGGTATGCTTCCTTCGACCGGTTCCTGATCTACGCAAGAGAAGAATTCCAGGGCGCGCCCTCAACTGCCGGCTACTCGCCCACATTGGCCGGGGAACTCGCAGCCATTGATCTCACGACCGACTACTTCAATCCAATTTGTTTTGCAAATGGTGGCTCATGCACTCCGCTGCCTTACAACATGCAAACCACTATTCCTGCTGGACCAATCGCTGCGGCCACACGAGGGCGCGTGGTGGAGGCATACGTCTCTGCTCAGATTCTCAACAATGTAATTTCGTTCGGCAAACAGGATGACTGGCAGGGCCCGGGAATGGGCGGGGCCATGTCTTATTCGAACAATGCCGAGAATATCTACGCCTTCCGAATCAACCGCATCGAGCCGCTTGATGTGCCGCTGCTCTCGAAGCTTACCGGCCCCTTTCGCTACGAGTTCCTCGTGGGCCCGCTGAAAGGCCATATATACCCCATTGATCCGTGGGTGCACGTTGAGAAAGTCAGCTTTCGGCCCACCGAAAACGTTGAGATTGGTTTTGAGCGCACCGTGATCTGGGGAGGCAAGGGGCATGAGCCGATTACTATCAAGAGCTTCCTAAGAAGTTTCTTCAGTGTGACTGCTCCCGACGCTGCTGTGAAAGATAGTACTCGGGATCCCGGCGCCCGTTTTGGAGCATTCGACTTCTCCTACCGGCTCCCTTTCGCTCGCAATTGGCTTACGCTCTACTCGGACTCAGAGGTGCACGACGATATATCCCCCATCGACGCTCCGCGGCGAGCATCATGGCGCCCCGGCCTGTATCTGTCCCATGTGCCGGGCCTCCCCAAACTCGATGTACGCGTCGAAGCCGTCTCCACCGATCCGCCTGTATCAACCAGCAACAGCGGTCGCTTTATGTACTATGAGGGGCTTCAGCGACAGGGGTATACCAACAACGGTCAGCTATTCGGCGACTGGATTGGCCGTGAAGACAAAGGCGGTCAGGGTTGGATTACTTATCACCTGAGCGGTAATGAGTGGATTCAGCTTGGAATTCGTAATCAGAAAGCCGCAAAGGACTTTATTCCAGGTGGGACAACTCTAAATGACATCAACTTTCAAGTGGTGAAACGCATCGGCAAGGATCTCGAGATCAACGGCAAATTCGCCTTTGAACATTGGAAGGCTCCTGTATACCTTCCAGGTGAGCAGACTGTAACTACGACGACCATTCAAGTCAGTTGGTTCCCAGGGCGGAAGGTCAGCTTTTAGTCTGCAGATGTTTGCGAGCCACGCGATGATCGCGGGCCACAACGGACGGTCGTATCAGGCGAGGACTATGGCGCAATTCAAGGAGATAATCTTGACGAAGATCGGGAATCAGCTCGGGACATAATGAAGAATTCAGCGTCGGATGTGGCGCGCGAGACGATTGGGTAAGAGATTCGCGCGGCTGCCGATCGTGAAAGAATTCAATCGCCGTAAACTGGGGCCGAATTCAGGTTTGGCATCGCGGCCTCCTGATTTAACACCGCAAGGGTATCCATTCCGATTTCCAGTGAAAAGCACTGAGACACTGGGGCTAGGCTAAGGGCGACTCTGCATTGCTTACGCAGTTCCGTCACGACGCCAACTGCACCCGCGAAGATCCCATCGCGCACCAAAACGCGTGTTCCTACGGTGATGCGGGAGTGGGGTCGCAAGGGTAGGCCGCTCGCCAGTCCAAGTCGGATCCTGGCGAGCTCTTCACCGCTTACCATGTCCCGTTCTTCATCGCCGAGCATGCGGAGCACACCCGGCGAGGAAATTGCAGAGATCTTGTTTTGGAGTGTAATGCGGGCAAAAACGTAACCAGAGAATAGGGGCCGCTCAGCAACCACAGTCCTGTCGGTCCACTTTACGCGCTCTGTGTAGAGCGGTAGGTAATATTCCACTGAACGTGCAAGGAGATGCTGTGCAACTCGCTTTTCATGATTTGAAAGCACATGTAGAACATGCCACGAACTTGTATGCATTCGTCGCTCCCTAAAGTGAAAGTGTGCCAAGGCATAAAAAGATGGTAACTTTCCATCTGCAGATACGGTTCGTGTCGTCCGTGCTGTTCCCGCCCGGTAGGCATTTAATTCAGAAATCAGAAGTTTGTTCTGCCGCCAGCCGTCGTCTAATGCATCCAGTGTAGATAGCGGATGCGCTTCACTACGAGTTTATCTTCTTAGGTATACGGAAAGCCGAGCTTCTTGAATTGATCAGAGAGGCCATTTCAGTTGGAGGTTCCTGTGCAGATCGCCCTTTTGTGGGCATACCGAGTGGATTTCCGGGCAATGCCACTGGGTGATACCGGGGAAACGGGGCGTTTACGGTTCGGAGAACTCGATCCCCCTCCGATGCAGTAATCCATTGAGGTGCATTACCTTTTTGCTATGGTACAACATCTGGCAGATCACAGCGCGGATGGAAGACTTACCAAAGCAAACTGGAAAGGCTTGGGGAGACGAAAGCAACCCGGAAGCCGGAAGCAGGTTGAGGAAGCAGTCATGATGAAATTGTTCGGATCATGCAATCCTTGGCCTTTTCTCTCAACTGAGGCTTCGCCGTGTACATTAGGGTTCCTTGCGCTGGAATCAGTACAAAAAGATCACAAGACAGGTGATCGAGCGGTATATTCTAATATGCTCCGGACAGCAATTGGTGAATTTGGGATTGGGGTTCAAGCTTGTTCGGTCACTCGCTGGAAGGGCCGCCACCGTTATACACTGCAGTCGTGCTGAGTTTCTGCCTTGTACATTTGCAAAAAGATGAATGACTCTCCCCCGAAAGGGGGATTGCGCAGGTAGAGGTTGTTCGTCAATTCTAGGAGAGACTATGCGTTCAAAGCTCACCCCCAAGCTTTTCCTCGCAGCGCTTTTTGCAGCCGCTGTAGTTCCCATCCATTCCCAAGTTGCCCCGGCGGCCCGCCAAGGTGGCGTGCCAATCGTCGTTGGCGCCGGTTTCTCCGATTACAGCATCGATTATGGTCCAGGGAATAGAATGGTGGGCATCTCAGCCTGGGTCGACTGGCTTCCGGACAGCTTTCCTGGACCTCTGCGCCGCTTGGGAATTGAGGCCACGGGCCATGCTATCGACTATGATCTTCCCGCGGGATTTACCAGGATGCGTCAGGACACCGCAGAAGGTGGGCCGATCTACATTTGGCACCCCTACCCGAACATCCGTCCCTACTTGAAGTATGTCTTTGGGATTGGCAGCATCGACTTTCCGCCGAGCCGGGACGTATTCGCATGATACTTTTTTCGTCTCGTCCCCTGGCGGAGGGGCGGAATTTCACGCCTGGAAACATGTATGGATACGCGCTGACTACGAGTACCAGTTCTGGCACCAGACCTTTGGCCCTCACGACCTCACCCCGCAAGGCTTTACCGTCGGCGCTTCATACGATTTCAGAGCGTCAGGATCTGGCTCAAGATAGAACGCCTCGCATTTCTCCGGCGAGCTTCTTGTGCCGTGCGATTTGAATTGTAACTTTTACTCGATCGGCAACCACAGGGCTTTGGAGTTCTTTCTCGCGGTCCTGCCTGCGCTTGTGCATGAAGAGTCAATTGCTAAATTCCCTCTTCCGGTGGATCTGACGTCCTTCTCCCGGATAATCTGTTCGACCTACTCATGTTGATTCAGGCAGGCCTGCTTCTAGATCCAATGCTCCGAGAACGAGGTTTTGTGTGTTCTCTGCGAAGCGGCGGTGAGTCTGAGTTGGACTGTGATGAAATTTGTTGGTTTTCATTTCAGCCATTTTGCAGGGGTTTGCTACTTCGCCGATTTTCGCTGCGACGCCCCGCCGCCTCGGCTCCATGCAGGTAACGTCGCACTGCCCGGTCAGCGTCAATGGAAAAGAAGGCTTTAGGGAGCCAGGCAATTTCCACTCTACATCGATTCTCCGAAATTCTGCGAGTTTGCATTTCCCACATACCGTTTACTGCACCAACCAAACGTTGAAAACCCACTCACTCTGCCTGCGCCAAGCCCACTTGCTCGTGATCAACGAACCGTCTGGACCTTTACGGAACGGCGCGGTCGCCGGTAAGAGGGGAAGGGCGCGAGCCGGAGCCTGCGCCGGCTTCGACCGGACCGACATCGATGAGAAATCGCATCTCATCAGGCCGATGCGCGAACTTTTTCTACCTTTGCGTTAAGCGATAATTTAGACCTGATTCACGCGATGCAAAGTGTAATTTGATTCGAGAGGGCGGATCAAGATATGCATCATTCTGAGGCACTTCCATCGATCGTCTGATAGAATTTCTTCACGGCTCAAGCACGAGACAACTGCTTTACGGGCCTTTGTGGTAAGGATCATTGCGCGGTTCGGAACTCCTGATTAGCGCGTCTTTAATTTGAACGAGAGGTTTGTTGGTTGACGTCCTTGGCGCGTTATTCGATACATCGTTCGACTCACTTCCCCATGCGCCCAAAGCCAGATCTAACAGTCACAATTGTCATCTGTACTCGGAATCGCCCGGCGTCTCTTGCGGAAGTGTCTTGAAGCGATCACTCATCTGGAGCGCACCCCAGATGAAGTAATCGTGGTCGATAACACTTCGGGAGATAAAGAGACAGAAGCTGCAGCGCGGGAATTCTCAGCACGCTACACATTTGAGCCAATTGCGGGTTTGAGCCGAGCGCGTAATCGAGGGCTAAGCGAAAGCAAGTCCGAGATTGTCGCGTATTTGGATGATGATGCTTTGCCAGATGAGCGCTGGCTGGATTTTCTGCTTGAGCCATTTGCGGACCCGCGTGTGGGTGCAGTAACTGGGCAGACGATCCTGCCCGAAGCTCAAGCTGAGAGCGGTAATTGGGAATCGACTCGTTTTGTCAGCAACAAAGACCGTCAATGGTTTGAGATTGCGGCCTTTGGCGGATTAGGCATCGGCACCAACATGGCGCTGCGCAAGGCCGCGTGCAATGGATGGAAGGTCTTTGACGAACGGCTCGGCAGAGGGACCCAGTTCCAGGGTATGGAAGAACACCACGCCTTCGTTCACCTGCTCTCGATTGGCTACTGCGCTGTTCATGTTCCAGCCGCGATCGTTGTCCATCGCTCGCAACAGCACGGCGATATCAAACAGGAAGCGCGAAACCAAATTGCGTATTCGATGTTGCTCTTTTCTGAGTACCCTGGCCAACGCCTCGATCTTCTGCGGTTTCTTTTTCGCCGTGCACGTCGTAAGCCGTTGACGTGGCCGCGAGATACTGCTGACCCCGGTGAAATCATTACCAGCGGCTGGCGCGTGCTGTTGACAGCCAGTTTTAGAGCGGTGGCGCTGTTCTTTCGCAGCAGAAAGCCGAAGGACGAGTAGCAACTCCTCCTGCAACATGTATCTTCGGCTCACACTTACATTCTCAATGCGAAAAGCCTGTAGCCTGTTCGTGGAGGCAACTTGAGCGCTGATCTGTGTCCACATCATGAACCATGCGCCGCCTGAGTGCGCAGGAGTCTGTCGAATTGTCGCGCCCAGCAAGACAGGCACCGGTGCCGGAGCGCCGCCCACTTCAATTTATTGATTCTTCGTTTTATGAGTGAGCCAGTTAATGGCGCGTCGATTTGTTCGATGAAAGATGCGAAGTGTGCCAACGTTCCCGAGCGTGGGTTGATGTCGATCGCACACACGGCATGGCGAACGCAAGAAGCGGCGACTCGCAAGACATTTGGACGGCCGAGTATGAAGCATTATCGGGTGGTGGTTTCGCCCGTCTTCGATTGGTTGCGGCTGTAGCCCTCCTGCGCCAGGCGTTTTCCCGTCAGCCGATAGCTGGCGGGGTCTTCCGGTTGCCACGTGGCGAGCCCGTCAACGTATCGGTTGTACATACAGAAGGCAGCAGCAATCAGGATCGTGTCGTGGATCTCCAGATCAGATGCGCTCTGGGCGCGAGCCGCGGCAATGTCGCCTTGGGTAACTCTCTTCCCGCCTTCCCGAACTTTTCCGGCGATCTGAAGAAGAGCCTTCATCTTTTCTGAAATGTTCGCTGTGTTTGGGTTCGCCCTTAAAGTCTCAATCCACTCGTAGTCTGCTTCGGTTCCGCCTCGATGCTCGGCTGCTGCGGCGCTATGCGAGAACAGGCAGAAGCGGCAGTCGTTGCCAGACGACACGAAGGCCGCAATACCTTCCCGTTCGGCGCTGGTTAGGGTGCTGGGCCCACGCAGAAGGATCTCGGCGAGCTCTCGCATCGGCTTTGCGGTCTCCGGTCGAAAGGCATATGCGCCCACAATGCCGGGAATGCCTTCTTGAATTCCAATGTGCGCCATGGTCGCTCCGAAAGATGAGTTCTTTGAATTCTTATCGACTTCCGTAGTGGATAGCAAGAGCGATTCAAAATCCGACTTCATGGAACGGACCGGTGGAGGCCGACTTCTCAGAGATTCAGAACGAATAGAAAGCGGGTACCCCAGAGCCTGTTCTGAGCGAAGTCGAAGGATCTCGTTACTGAGGGCTGGGCGAGCGCGAAGACCCGCAAGACCGCTTCTCCCGCGTCTAGATTTACATTGCATCTTCCGATCTCAGTCATCGCCTTGAAATCCACAATCCCTTTTTGTTGAGGCCAGTATAAGTGATGATATGATTGATCCATCGCCAGTATTCATGCGGCTTTTGAGCTCAATTCTCTCTTCGTAAGGTCCTCGGTCCACCAGGCAGGAGATTGAGTCGGCGCCCTGAATCGTCCCTCAACGCGGTCTAAAAGTTCGATTTTCAAGATGGCCACAATACCTTCGGCAGCGGTTCGGTCATAGGTTGTGGGTTGGACAAATACTTCCCGTTGCACCAATTCATTGAGGAGCACCCGATGTGACGTCGAAGGGCGATTCGGCCGGACCTTCTGTCTCTTCGTTTGAGAATCGGCCCAGTTACCCTGGCTGGCGCGTAGCCGTGGTCTGCCATATCGGCGTAGTGACCGGCTTTGCCGCCATCTTTATTTACAGCTTCAGCTTCATGAGCCAATCGCTCCACCGCGACTTCGGCTGGAACAGTGAGCAGATTGCGCGCGGTTTCAGTCTGGCGGTGATTTCGGTAGCCGTGTGTTCGCCGATGATCGGCAAACTATTTGACCGGTACGATCCGCGTAAGCTGATCGCCGGCTTCATGGCGGCTTTCGGTTTAGGAATTGGGTCGCTCGCTTTTCTCACGCCGCACCTGGCGCAGTTCTACGTGACGGCGATCTTCATTGGCATCGCAGGGACTGGAACCTATCAACTCGGGTACGCGCGCATCGTGGCGGCCTGGTTTGAAAGGCGGCTCGGTGCGGCGCTGGCCCTTGTTGTCGCTGGTTCGGGCGTCGGGTCGTTCTTTGTGCCTCCGCTGGTGCAGCACTCGATCGCAGCTTACGGATGGCGCAACGCCTATTTGATTCTGGCTGCGCTTCCACTGCTGGTTGGAGTTCCGCTGACCCTGCTCTTTGCGCAATTGCCTCAAACCGGTTCCACTCTCAATTTGAAGCGACAAGTTTCCTCAAACGAAGTTGAGGGGACACCCTGGCGGGAAGCGGTCACCAAGTTCAGTTTTTGGCTGCTGGCCTTGGGCGCCTGCGCACTATCGCTTAGTGAAAACGGCGCGCTTGCGCATTTGGCTCCGATGCTGAGCAACCACGGGCTGCGCCCGCGCGAGATAGCCCTCACTGCTTCGCTACTGGGTGTGTCTAATCTGGCAGGACGATTTGTGTTGGGATCGCTGCTGGACTATATCGAGGGGGCACTGATCGCCGTGGGATCGCTGTTGACGGTCGGTGCAGGGATACTTTTCCTGGCACACGCGCGGACGTTCTCCCTGGCAGCACCTTCGGCGTTCGTTGCGGGATTGGGCTGCGGCTGCGAACTCGATCTGATTCCATACATGCTGCGGCGCTATTTCGGTATGCGCGCATTCTCAACACTTTATGGCCTGGCGTATAGCGCCTTCGCCTCAGCCGCGGCTGTTGCGCCGCTGATGGTCGGGCATTTCTACGACTCAACGGGCAGCTATACCGGAATCTTTGATGTCCTCTGCGCCATAACGCTCGTCTCCGCATTCGCCATGCTCGCACTGCCTGCCTATCGTCTCAGACAGAATGCTCCCCGGGGATGGGAAGCGGCTGGCGCTGGGCGGTTATAAGCGGGCCAATCGCTTGGGGCGAATTGGGGCATCAGAGATAGGCGTGTAGGCGGAGCCAGATCAAATCATGGTGAGCACTGAAATTGCCGATGGGCCAGCAACGATTGCGACGTTTTCTTTTTGGAGGTTGAGGCATGACCAAGAATCTGCTGGGCGTTGCATTGGTGCTGATTGCGGCGGCTGCTTTTGCACATGCGCAGCAGTTGGCGACCTTGAGCATCTCGGTTCTCGATCCTTCCGGCCGCGTGGTCCAGGGGGCCAGTGTAACGGTCAGCAGCGCGGAGACGGGGATCGCGCGAAAGCAGCGAACCAATCATTCCGGCGTGGCCGAGTTGAATGCACTCTCGGCGGGAGAATATCGGCTTTCGGTCGAGGCTGAAGGGTTCAGCGTGGCTGAGCGCCCGTTAACTCTGACGATCGGTCAAACTGCGTCTGTCACAGTGCAGATGCATCTTGCAGCCATAAAGGAAAGCGTGCAGGTCTCGGGAATCTCGGCGGCCATGGATACGCAGACGGCCCAATCGAGCCAGGTGATTCCACCCAACCAGATCGCGGATTTGCCCATCGCCGATCGCGATTTCATCGACTTTGTTCTACTCACACCGACGGCGAATGTTGGCCGCAGCACGGCCACGGCAGCGCAGTCGCCTTTTCAGGAAAGTGTTCTCCAGCTTAGTTTTGCTGGATTGCGTGAGACGCACAGCTCCTTCTTTGGCTTGGATGGGACGGATTTTTCAGTAAGCCTCTCCGGCGTACAGCACGTAAGTCCATCTCTGGACTGGGTGCAGGAGTTCCGTGTGACCGATGGCCCCTACACTGCCGATAACGGCCGCAATCTTGGATCGGTGATCGAAACTGTCACGAAGTCCGGAACAAACGATTTGCATGGCGCTGTCTATGAGTACTTCCGCAACAACGCCGCCGACGCTGACAATCCACTTTCCGCGCCGGGCCTGCACACGCTGCGCGTCAACCAATACGGAGGCGATGCGGGCGGGCACATTCGCCGCGATAAGACGTTCTTCTTCACCGGATACGAGGGCCAGCGGAGAGCGGAGTCGCCGATCTATTCAAGCTTCATCCTCGGGTGCATCAATGCACAGGGCTGCATGGGGCCCGGAACGCCGAGCATCAACCAGGTGAAAGAAATGTTCGGACTGCGGGCGGAGAATCTCGGATCGGTGTTGGAAACCGGCAATTACGACAAAGCGTTGGGAAAGATTACGCAGGTATTCAGCGAACGGAACGTGGTGAACGTCGGCTATCTTTTCACGGATGATCGAAAGGGCGACATTCCAACCGCGGCACCGGGCCAGGGCTTGCCCTCGACCTATCGCGATAATCCAGTGCGCGACCAGACCGTGTATGCGAATTATCTACACTTGTTCGATGCGCGCTGGACTTCGGAGAGCGTCGTCGATTTTGGCGATCGTCTTTTTCATATGACCCCGAAAGACGCGGGATATGAACCAACACTCGAAGTTTCCGATACTTTGGCAAGCGGCGGGTTCACTGGCGGAGTCTCGTATTATCACGAGCCGCATTTCGAAGCCCAGGAGAATCTCACCTGGGTTCGCGGAGCGCACTCGTTCAAGTTCGGAGGAGGATTTGAGCCGGTCTGGATCGCGGCGGATACCACCCTCTGGAGCCCCGGGGGAGCCATTTTCACACCGCAGAGCTTCTTTGGCGCCGGCGAATTCTCCGGACCGCCCTTCGGTGCGGGTACACCAGTTCAGTTCCTTTTCCTTGAGCCGCGCTCCTACTTTGGCCAGCAAGTTCCGCAGCGCCCCGTGCCGTTCGCCGGATCGCTCTACGCGGGCTCTGCTGCGCAGAACTTCGTTAGTGCGACCAATCTGCGATTCTGGCACCGGATGATGAATCTTTACGGGCAGGATCAGTGGAAGGTGAGTCCGAACCTGTCGGTCACAGCTGGCCTTCGCTACGACCTCGACATCTTTCCATCGGCATCGGATGTGCGGCTTACGGGCCCAATGAATTCGACGAACTTTGGGAATGTACAGCCGCGTATGGGCCTCGCCTATGCAATGCATGGAGGCAGGGAGGTGGTCCGCGCGGGCTTTGGCATCTTTCGCGGGCCGTGGGATTACAGTGACCTAATCGTGAGCTGGCAGGGGTCGTCAGCGTTCACATCGATGAACAATCCGCTCGTGCCCGACTTTAACATCGCCAACGGAATCGCCGGACTAGGGCCGTCCGGTGTCGTCGGTGTCTCCGGGCCGGTGCTCGCAGCGCAGGCTTTCCGCAACTTTGTGACAACCGGAACCTATCCCGCACCGGGTGAGTTGCAGCAATTCCCACTGGGCTACATCCAGAGGAAGTTTCCCAACGACTATGCGGAGCAGGCGAGCCTGGAAGTAGAATCGGAGCTCGGCAGCGGATGGTTGCTTTCCGCCTCTTATCAATTCCTGCACGCCCTGGATCTGCCGGTCTATTCGAGTGTGAATGGGCTACCTGACGGCACGTTGCCCGATGGCCGCCAGGCCTTCAAACCCGCGGATCCCCGCATTGGTTTTGCGTTGATCGCGGCTCCCACAGGATTTTCTATTTACAACGCCGGCATTTTGAGTGTGCGGCATGATTTTGCTCAGCATTACAGCGTGATTGCCAACTACACCTATTCCAAATCCATCGACATTGCAACCGATGTGCAGCTAACCGACACGCCCCAGGATTATCTCGATCCCGCCGCGGACCGCTCAGTCGGCGACAACGATATTCGCCATCGCGCAACAATCGCTTTTCTTGCAGACAGTCCATCTCATGGATCGGCGCTCCTGCGCGACTTCAGGATCTCGATCCTTAATACGCTTCAGAGCCCGCGCTATTATTCAATTCTGGCCGGCTTCAACGTTCTTGGCGACGGATTTCCTTTTTCCGATCGCACTGGAACGGTGGGCCGCAATTCTTATCGCGGCGCCTCCTATTACGACACGGATCTGCGCCTGCAGCGAGTCTTTCATTGGGAGCAGCACCTGACCACCGAAGCAAGCATCGAGAGCTTCAACATTCTTAATCATCGCAACGTGCAGAGCATTGACCAGGTCTACGGCGCAGCGGACTTTCTCGGCCCCGTGCCGCGTCAGTTTGGCGACGGCATCACAAGTCCCGCGAATCCCAACTTTGGAACTCCCAACTTCACAGGTCCCGCTCGGCAGTTGCAAGCATCGATTCGCATGATCTTTTAAGCTAGTCTTTCAGTTCTCGATCCATTCCCAGTTGCTCATTGCAAAGCGTATCGGAAATCCGAGAGATCCGTGTGGCCGCTTTTCTACTTATGGACTTCAGCGTTGAGAGAAGCTTTGCAATCATCGCCGGTCCATTGCACAAGTGTGCTCACAATTCCCGGCAGGTTTGACTCATGAAATAGACTCTGGTGGCCCAGCGGAACGGTCAGTTCCTCGATTCCACGGCCGGCGACATCTCTCCAGAGGAGGCGGGATGCATTCAGGCCGGTGTCCAATGCACCGCCGCGGGCATCACGGGTCTTGCCCAGTCCCTCCGAAGAAAGGAAGTGGAGAATCGGCGCATCGATTGTGCGGGCACGAAAGAACGGAAAATAGTCCTCTTGTGATTTGCGTATAAGCCACTGAAAAAAGTGGACACGTTCAATGGGGGCAAACCACCGACGAAGTGGGACGATTGAATACCAGACGAACCGGCGCGAGCGAGTGCGAATAGAACGAGCCAGCAGTTTTGCGGCGCGAACGGGTATCATCGCAATCCTTGTAACGCCTCGCGAGGCTTTTTCAGAATCCCGGATTGGCTCCGACACATTCTTGTAAACTGCAGTTCTCAGCTTTTTCAATCCTGGCCGAAGCCGGCTGCCAAAGTAGCCAAGCAACGTGTATTGGCCTGGCATCGGAACGTCAAAGAAAACCAATCGAACGTCTCGATTACGAAGAGCAAGTTGCCGCGCGGCCTCAGAAGCGACGATTCCACCGAAGCAAAAGCCTCCAACGAGATATGGACCCTCCGGCTGCTCCCGAAGGATAAGGGTTGCGATCTCTTCCCCGGCGCGCTCGAACGTGAAGAGCCCGGCGCCATAGAAGGTATTTGCAGGACGTACAATCGCCAAACTCATGATTCCTTGAAGATGCCTTGCCAATCTCCGGAAGTAAATGCCCTCGTCTTCATCTCCCGGCACACAATAAAACGTCGGGCCGGGTCCGCTGGCGCCTACAGGAAAAATCTGCATATCGCTTGAAGCACCAAAGTCCGGCCGCGGAAATTCCGGCCTGCCAAGCAAAGCGGTCAAATTGCTGATCGTCGGTTCATCGAAGAAATTGGCAGTGTAATCGGCGGATTTACTTCCGAGCCGCCGATCGACTTCTGCAAGCATCGTCATTGCGGCGAGCGAATCGCCACCGGCATCGAAGAAATCCTCATCCAGATCTACATCGTCGCGATTCAGAATTCTCGCCCATATTTGACGAATTTGGTGATGAACATCTTCGATTTCGAGTGCCGGACGATGAACCCCGGCATCGGATGAAGCGGGTGGATCCACGATGGCTCCCCCAAATTTCTCGGTGAGCAAACGCCGCTGCGGCTTCCCAATCTCGCCGCGAGGAATCTGTTCGACGAAACGAATGCGGTGCGGCACCTTGAACGGAGCAAGCCGTTGCGCTGCATAGCGCCGCAACTCAATCGCACTCACCCGCGGTCCGTTTCCGTCGCGCAGTACAACCGCACATGCCACGTCTTCGCCCAGCGTGCGATGCGGCACCGCGAATGCCGCGGCATCCAGCACGGCGGGATGTGTCGCGATCACGGCGTCGATTTCGGCGGGGACGATCTTCTCTCCCCCGCGATTAATCATTTCCTTCAGGCGCCCGGTAAGAAAGAGATTGCCGTCTGCATCCAGGCGGCCGGAATCGCCGGTTCTGAACCAGCCGTCCTGGAAGGCAGCCCGCGTCGCTTCGGGATTGTCCACGTAACCAGACACAACCGTAGGGCCGCGAACTGCAATTTCTCCTTCTTCGCCAGTTGGGAGAAGCCGTCCAGAGGAATTCATGATCCCAATTTCCAATCCGCAGGAGCGTCCCACTCTGTTTGGAGCATGGACACCCGAAGAAAGAGCTTCAGAAGCTATAACCCCCGTTTCGCTCGCACCGTAACTGAGCAGCGCAGGCACGCCCAGAGTTTGCTCGAGTTCTTGCCTAAGCTCCTCTGGCAGCGGAGCAAAGCTCGACTCGACAAAACGAAGAGACAAGGGCAGGGAAGGCGGATCGCATCTGAATTGCGTCAGCGCTGCCTGATGAACTGCCGGCGAGCAGATGTACCAGGTCGGTCTCAGGTTGTTGATCCAACTTACATAGGCAGCGGAATCGAAGCCGCTTGTTGCAATGACTGCACCGCCCACAGAAAACTGCGCTTGCACGCATCGAATCGAGATCCCAAAGCTTTGCGGAATAAGCAGCAACAGCCGGTCAGAAGCGGTTAACTTATTGCAGCTGCACATAAATGTAATGCCGGCATTGATGTTCGCGGCCGTCTTCGGCACTATCTTGGAGTTGCCCATCGTGGCGGAAGTGATGGTGAGCACGGTGGCTTCAGAAGACAGATCGTATGAAGTGCGTTGAGAGGTGGGGACACGGATTTGCCAACCCTTCGGAGTCTCCCCTTTGCGAGCAACCAGGACTGTGATCCCCAAACCAATGGCCGCATCGGTCTCCGCCTCGAATTCCGGAGCCGCGATGAGCGCGGACACAGAGAGCTTCCGCAGAGAGGCCTCCACTTCTGTGTGCGTGGTTTTTGTTTGCAGAGGTATGGCGATATGACGGTTCAGGACGCCAGTTACTGCCAGGACCTGCTGTGCACCCAGCGGCAGAAGCACGGCAACTCTCTCTCCAGCGCCGATGCCGGCCTCTTCGAGACGACATGAGAGCGTTTCAATTTGCGCCCATAACTCCCCGTAGCTGAGCGTAGGGCCATGGGGTTCTATAAGCGCAACGGACTGTGGGCTGGAGTTGGCGTAACGGGCGATGGCATCGAGAGATGCGAGCCGGATGCGACCAATCTGCCTTCCTCTGGAGGTGGAAAGCTGCATACGTAATACTACTTATGCCGCCGGGCGCGCGTCTAGCAAACAGCGGTTCTCCGCTGGCTACGCTGCTACTTTAATTTAAGAAGAGATTCTCTCGCAATTCATCGCGCATGATCGTTCGCTGGAGGTCCGCATTTCGAGAGCCGCGTCAAATAGACTGCAATCCGCGGGTGTTGCCAAAGTCACTATCCGCGCAGCAGATACATCGTGGACACTGCATTGGGGTGAAATCTGGCAGCATCGCGAGCTGCTCTATTTCCTCACCTGGCGCGATATCAAGGTCCGTTATAAACAGACGGTGCTCGGTGTCGTGTGGGCAATTCTGCAACCCCTCTCTATCGCACTTTCGCTGACTGTGTTTCTCGGCAGAGTTGTTCATTTGCCCTCGGGCGAACTGCCCTACCCGGTTTTTACCTACATGGGCATGCTGCTTTGGCAACTCTTTGCGCAGTCATTGACCGAGTCAAGCAATAGCATCCTCACGAACGAACGGCTGATCTCGAAGACCTACTTCCCCCGCATTCTCGTACCTCTATCCGCAGTTTTGGCCAGCCTGTTTGATTTTGCTATCAGCCTGCTGGTGCTGGCCTTGTTTCTGATTTACTTTCGCGTTGCGCCTGCGGCCAGTGCTGCATTTCTTCTGGTGTTTGTGCTTCCGGCCACGTTGGCGTCATTGGGCGCGGGCCTGTGGCTCTCCGCGCTGAATGTGAAGTACCGCGACATCCGCTATACCGTGAACTTTCTCACCCAGTTCTGGTTTCTGGCGACGCCCATCGCGTACCCAACCAGTGTGGTGCCTGAGCGGTGGCGGCCTTTGTACGAATTGAATCCGATGGTTGGAGCGGTGGAAGGGTTTCGCTGGGCTCTGCGCGGCCAGGGGGCATTTCCCGTGCAGGCTGTCGCATTTTCTATGATGACTGCCGCGGCCCTTTCGATAACTGGCTTGTACTACTTCCGCCGAACCGAGGACACGTTTGCAGATTTCATCTGAGAGTTGCGGTGACCTCGCGATTCGCTGCGAGGGCATCTGTAAGCGATACAGGATCGGGAGTCGCGCGCGCTACCATACGCTGCGCGACACCATCTCAGAAATGGCGCGTGCGCCGTTTCGGTGGCTTAAAACGGGAATTCGTACTCCAGCGAGCGACGAGCGGGACTTGTGGGCACTGCGGGATGTATCGTTCGAGGTTCGACACGGCGAAGTACTTGGGATCATCGGCCGCAACGGATCCGGGAAGTCGACTCTTCTAAAGGTCTTGTCACGGATCACAAAACCCACCGAAGGCAGCGCGGAGGTCTATGGCCGCCTGGGAACGCTGCTCGAAGTGGGCGCAGGCTTTCACCCGGAGCTCACGGGGCGCGAGAATATTTTTCTTTATGGCGCAATCCTCGGTATGAGCCGCAGAGAGACAGAGCGCAAATTCGACGAGATTGTTGATTTCGCAGAGTGCGGCAAAATGCTGGATACCGCGATGAAACATTACTCGAGTGGCATGTACGTTCGACTGGCGTTCGCGGTTGCCGCACATCTCGAGACGCAGATCCTCATGGCGGATGAGGTCCTGGCGGTTGGGGATGCCGCCTTTCAAAAGAAATGCCTGGGCAAAATGAGCGATGTGGCGCATCAAGGCAGGACCGTCTTATTTGTGAGCCATAACATGCTGGCGGTCGAGAGCCTATGTTCTCGAGCAATCTGCCTGCATGACGGCAGGCTGGTGTTAGAGGGCAAACCTAACTCGGTAACTTCTCGATATCTTCGGGAATGGCTGCCGGCATTTAACGAGGTAGTTTACGACAATATTGAAACCGCACCGGGAAATGAAATCCTGCGCCTGCATCGGGCGAATGTGCGCACTTTGACCGGTTCCCCAGATGAATTGATAACGGTCCATTCTCCACTCGCGGTGGAGTTCGAATATTGGAAACTTACGCAGCATGCCGACCTCGTCTTTGTGGTCAAGGTGTTCAACGAGCATGGCGTCAACGTCTTCAACACTGCTTTAATGGGAGGACTTCCGGAGGAGGCAGGCCTGCTGCGAAGCTCCTTTAACATCCCGGCCGATTTGATGAATAACGGTACCTATCGCATCAATCTTCTTGTATTTCTCGGCGCCACCATTGAAATCGCGGACTGGCAGGATCTGTTGACTTTCGACGTGCACGACGCTCCCAGCGAAATGCGCGGATCCTACCACGGCGATTGGCACGGTGCACTGAGGCCGAATCTGCAATGGCGCACGGATTGGATAGGCCCGCTGCCCGATAAACCGATCGCGAAGTGACGCAGGTTCCCTAGAAATCTCGAATTCCATCGGCCGACTAGCTGAAATGAGAAGGTTCTTCTTTCGCGGGCACCCTCGCGTCCTTCTTCGGCCGCAGCATCTTCCACAACACTTTCAGGATCCAAATGCGCCGTAAGCGTTTGCGCAGGCCGATGTTGAGAGCGCGAAGAGGATTCCAACCTAGGCGAACCAGGAATTCGAGATCGAGGGGAGCGTCCCAGGCATAGACCATATTCCGGTGCAGGAGGCCGGGGTCAGTGCACAACGTGTCTAATCCGTCATCAGTTGTAAAGGCGAGATCGAAGTATTCTCTAGCGCATTTGGCCGCTGCGGCATCATAATGCCCGTACGGATATGCGAACGAAAAGACTCGGGTTCCGATAATCTTTTCGAGAGCGGATCGGCTGCCTTCTAACTCGTCACGTAAGTGGGACTCCGCAAGAGTTTTCAGATCGGGATGATTCTTGCTGTGAGCTCCAAAGTCAATTCCTTTCACTGACCACTGTTGAATCTGAGCGGCCGATAAGCACCGGCGCGATGCAAAGCCCAGCGGTTCGTCCCATAAGTTAGTTCCCCCAACGCAATTTGTCACCACGAAGACGAGCCCGCCAAAACCGTATCGCTCGAGCAACGGGAACGCATGATCCGCCAAATCTTCAAATGCGTCGTCGAAAGTCAGCAGCATGGGCTTCTCGGGGAGCGGCTTTCCATTTCGGACCCAGGCTAACCAGTCGGACGGCTGGATTCCGATGTACCCTTTCCGGGCAAGAAATCGCAATTGCGCCTCGAAGCGCGCGGTAGAAACGGTCAGGTCCGGATCTGAGTTCGGTTTCGGTGGACCGACGTGATGGTACATCAGTACCGGGAGCCGCTTGCCGAATTCTTCTTGCAGTTGATGCCAGCCGGCGGTTGCCGCTGCACCACGAAGAAAATAGAGCGTAATACGCTTCCAAAGCAGGCGTACTCCAAGTTTCCTCGCCGGGGGCCAGGAATGGAGCTTATTCAGGAATGCGAAAGCAGGCCCGAGAACTATATCCGGGGAGACCAGTGAGCACGCAGCTGTATGAAGGGCGATGCGTTTCCAAACCGAGGCGTCGCCGATTCTAGCCAAAGTCGAATGAGGCCTGAGCTCCGGATGATTGCGGAGAAGAGAGATTTCTTCCGCTCCCCAACTGCGGACTTGAATCTGCAGGAATTCGCGGGCTGTCTTGGAATAGAGATGGTGACTGATTGCGCCAGGTTCATAGACGAACTTCAGGCCCATCTTCGCGAAACGTACTCCCAGTTCGATGTTTTGCCGCCACCTGAAGCTCTCGTCGAATCCTCCTGAAGCGAGGAACGCCGTGCGAGGGACCGAGTAATTCGGATCGATATTGGCGTCCTCTGGCCATCTCCACCCCTGTTTCCACCGCGTGATTTCCTGGTCGACGCACTCCCGGATCCATTCTGTAACGAGCGATTTGGCGCTTTCGTCGGCTACATACACAGGTCCGTGCACTATCAGGGGATCCTGTGCAGCATGCGCTTCAATGTGCGCGCGAAGGTTCGATGGGTGGAGCACAAGGTCGTCATCCATAAACAGCACGATGCGTCCGAGTGCAATCGCTGCGCCCCGATTGAGGGCGGCAGCGTGGCCTTGATTCGGTTGCTCGACGATGCGAAGCGCGCAAGCTGGGCGCAGGCTCCGAAGATATTCCGCCGTGCCGTCATTGGAGCCATCCACCACAACAACCAATTCATATTCGGCTGGCGGCAAATCCTGGGCGAAGATCGAGTCGACCGCCCGAGGCAATATCTGACGGCGATTAAATGTCGCCATCACGACGGAGAGTTGAGGAGACCGAATCGCCGAAGAACTCTCACGCGCGTCTGAGGCCGTCCACGTCATTGAACCTTCCGGAGTAGGATGTCGAGGGAGTCACAGTCGCCGAGCGGATGAATCGCGGAATCCACGAGAGTCAATTTTGGATGCTGTGCGAAGAAGGAATTGATCTGTTTTCCGCCGCGAAGCAGGTACTGGCTCCACCATGCATCTTCGTTAGGGCTTTTGAAGCTGACGCATCCAAGCAGTAAATATCCGCCAGGTTTCATTGCGGCAATAATCTTTTTCCTGATTCTCCGCAAGCGAATTGGGTTCTGAATGTACTCCAAGATGTGAATTGCCAAAATAATGTCGAAAACGCCGGGAATCGGTTCGGCGCGGAGATCGAATGATGCGAATTGGACTTGCGCCGCTCGCTGGCAGCGTTCCCGCGCCCGGCCCAATGCGACTTCATTGAACTCCGCCGCCAGAAGCGAATCGCAGCGGTCGGCGAGATATTCGGTAAAGATTCCTTCAGCGCAGCCAAGCTCCAGAGCGCGGCTGAAGCGGTGAATCCCGCGGACGCGATCGAGCATCGCCAACTCGCCGTTGCGCCGCACCAACTGCAGTTCGTCGTTTGAGTAGCGCCACGGGTCCGTCTGGGCGAATTCCCGTCGCAGCTTAATCTGGGAATACTCAGAGCTGTCGAGCCACATATCTCTAAGAGAGCGGCCCAGATGCCATGTGCTCCGCGCGCCGGGGATACTTGCCACCATCCGGCGCAAGTTAAACGATCGCGGGTGCATCGAAGCCGGGCTCTGGTCGCTCATTTCTGCAACTCTTCGGGTTCTGCGTTCCGCATGAATGCGTTGGGGTAAAGTCCTTATTCAATGCGGGAATGCAAGGTGGTCTGTATATTCAGATTATAGCCATGAGAATCTGTTGGCGATTCTCTTTGGCGCGTGAGGAGGAATTTCTCGTGGTTTGAGAAATCTTCCTCTGTCTATTCGCGCTGGCCGGGAACGCATGGCAGTTTATGAGTGTACCGCGTATTTGGGTCTTCTGTGCCGAATGGCTGAGTCCGGCCCATGAATGACTGCACTACCTTGGCTTTGACTCTGACATGATTGGTCGGTGAATGCCGGCCGGATATTGATGAATCCAAAACGGCGAATTCAAATTGGAAATTCTGCATCAGGCCGAACACATGGTCAA
Source organism: uncultured Acidobacteriaceae bacterium (assembly GCA_963841095.1). Taxonomy (GTDB): domain Bacteria; phylum Acidobacteriota; class Terriglobia; order Terriglobales; family Acidobacteriaceae; genus Telmatobacter. Next base: position 303,193 of record CAWJBE010000013.1, on the reverse strand, counting down.
CTATGATCTGATACCGAAGCGCACTGCACTAATCAACGTTGACATGCAGAATCGCTTTGTGGAAGGATACCCGATTTCAGCGCCGGACGGCCTTGCCGTTCTGGAGCGCATCAACACCGTTGCTGCAGCTTGCCGCAAAGCGGGCATCCTTGTCATCCACACGAGCCACGTGTTCAGGCCAGATGGTTCAAATATCGGCCGCCTGGCTGAGTTCGATCCGCCGGTCAAGACGGGGATTCTCAATAAAGGATCGCAAGCGGCGGCGTTGCACAAGAGTCTAGCCGTTGGTGAGCGCGATGTGCTTCTTGATAAGGCCCGTTTTGGCGCGTTTTATGGCACCGATCTGGAACTGATCTTGCGCACTCACGGGATCGACACAGTCATCATCGCCGGCATTGCGAGCAATGTGTGTTGCGATACAACAGCACGCGAGGCTGCTGTCCGCGATTTCCGTGTGTTGTTCCTAAGTGACGGCACCGCCACCCACGGTATCGAAGGTCTCTCGGCAAGCGAGATCCAGCGCGCCACGTGTGCCACTTTAGGCTTACTCTTTGCTCAAGTCTTGACGGCAGACGAAGTCATCGCAAAGATCGCAGGCGGTGCAAAGTCTGAGACTACTTCTTCCATTTGTCTTCCATCTTAGCCGGGTTCGCTATTGAGAATCGGTGGTCGCTGGCGGCGGGGTGGTTGTGACAGTCCGAATATATATGAATGCCGAGTATGGCGGAAGCCATGTGTTGTAACGAACGGGCGCAAAGCGGGAAGGGCCGCCACAGACCTGGTCATCATACGATACATAAAATTTCGCCTTGATGACTGGTGTGAAGTCAGAGTACCAGGCCACGCATTGCCCATATGATTCTGCAGCCGGGAACTTTGCTCCAGGTGGCAGGTTGGTCTCGGGGGTCGCCACGTATCCCCATACTGAGGCTTGGGTCCAGCTGTCGTAATCGAGGCCGCCGTAGAATGTCGTTGGCGGGATACGGCTAAGCAGCAGCTCATCGATCGCTTTGAGGCGCGCGCGTTCCGCAACATAAAAATCGTGTGTCGCAGCTACGCTGAAGAACGCGAACACAGCGATGCATGGAACGCAGATGAACGGCAGCCCCGACGCACTGACCCTCTCTTGATAAATCTTGATTACCCAGATAAGGCCGGTAAAGACGAGAGGAAGCGTATAGCGCTGGATAAGCCCGCCGTCGGCGGCTCTGGGCATCAAGGCCGCGGCGTAGGCGGCTGCAAAGGGCCCTAGGAGAATCAAGAGTTGGCGGTTCGTCGGAATCCGCATGCCGCCGGGCTCCTCAAAATTGGATCGCTGGCGTCGACTGAATGCACACACAACGAAAGAAGCCGTGGCGCTCAACACGGCAAGACTAGCCAGCGCGCGAACAGGGCCAGTGAGAACAGTCGGCCGCTCACCGATGTCGCGAAAGTCGAACACGCCTCTCGCAGTTAGAGTCGATCCGGCCCAAGGCGCCAGCCACCCAAGAACAGAATGCCCGATGGCATGCAGATAAAATGCGACGAACAGCGTGACCGCAACCGACGCCGCAAGTATTATTAGAAGATTCCATCGAAATCTTCCGACTCTCAGCAACTTGGGAGTTAGAAATGCCATCAGGATCGGAAATAGAACCATCGCGATCGAGAGGACGGCAAATAGGATCCCCTTGACGACGTCCTTAACGGGATCGTGATGAAGAAGAAAGTCTATCGGAGTTTCCCGCTGGATCAGTGGTTGGCGTTGGAACCAGGCGATGCACCCAATGATGCAAGCCAAGCTTGAGAACCAGGCGAATCCAGCCTTGACCCACGAAAATGACCACTTTCGCAAAAGCCGGAAGGTGCAGGGCACCATCACAATCGCACCTAACCAGGAAGTTTGGCGTACAGTCCCGGAACTACGTTCGATGCCAAAGCAAGCAGCAACCATGTGTAGGCAAACTCTCTCTTGGATGCATGCAGCGAACGGAGGCAGAGGTACAGGCAAAGCACGATCGAGAACAGCCCTGGCACATCTGTCATAAAACTGCAGGAAAGGGGCAGAAAAAGCGGTGAGAGTGCAAACGTCAGCGTGCCTATCGTTGCGTCTCTTTCACTAATCCCACAGAGAATAAGGACGCGATGGACGAGATAGACTGTCGTCGCGGCTATTACAAGGACTGAAAAGCGGGTTGCGGTGAACGACGAGCCAAAGAGCTTGACGAAGAGAGCGCCGAAGTAGAGTTGCCAACCAAGGATCGGCGCATTCCATCCATTAAAAGCAATATGGCCGGTTTGCGCAAGGTGCATTGCCGATCGAATGTACGACCAGTCGTCATCGACACCCATTTCGACAAACGGGCGAGCAATCATGGCGCAAACGAGCAGTGCCAGGGAACACAATAGGGCCCGGGATTTTGCATTCAAAGCAAAGTGAAGATTGGGCATACCGGCAAGAACCTAGTTGTTCCCGTTATCGAGCATACCGCTGCGCCGAATGCAGCCAATCGTTTCTAAGGGGGCGTCGCTAAAGTGGCTCATCATCTTCTTTATCTCGTCTCCTCGTGCATTTCGGTCTGCGATTAGCTTATCGAAGCGGACAGGTGTGCCTGTGTGAGATACCTGCCGGCCAAAAACGTTCGAGGGATCAGGACACGTTTGTCCCGTCCCAATCTCCTTCTGCGGGGCAGCTTCTGTCTTCGGCTGGGCTCACGGCCTGAAGATATTTCTCGGCCGCTTCACGCGAAGCTAATGCGGCAAGCAAACCATGCCTAACGTTGTAAACGAACAGGTGATCTCCATAGGGAAAGCTGTCCTCAGGATTTCCAAAGATCGTGGTATTCACCGTCGACGATCCGAAACGGGTATCGCGAGTGATCACATCGCCGACCAGCGAGTCGTCATTGAGAGTTAATGCGAGTGCACCTGTCGTGTCGTCATCGCTCAGGAACAAAAATGCCGGTCCAGAATTTACGCAAAATCCATCGAGCAGAAGCACACTTCCATGCGGCAACGAATGTACGTTTGCAGAGACTGAATTGAGAATCATCGATTCCCGCTGTGCCGCAACCTCCCAGTAGTGGGCGATGCCACTCACCGCCAGGCTGTTCGCCCCGCAAATTATACCTATCAAGATGCTAAACGCCCGGACGCGGAGCAGGTCGTTTTTTAAAATGGAACATATCACACCTACGAATGCGACCAGAACGAAAGAGGCGCCCAGCGCAGATGCGATTGCAACGCGGTTCTGAACTCCCAGGCTGGAAAAGTCAGTTGTGGAATTGGAGAAGAACAGCGCAGATCCCAAACCAAAGAGGACAAAACCAACAGCGATAAGCCACAAGCATGCGCGCCGGCTGGGGATTGCAAGGGGGTCCATGAATCGCCACAAATATACCGTTATGACCGAGGCGATGAGAGCCGCCACACTTATCGCCGCCCAGCTGAGTGCTGATTCCCGATACAACCTGACCAGAAGGGAAGGCATATGCAAGCCATAAGTCCAGAAATTGAACAGAAATGCCTGAACAATCACGTGCCAGATACGCTCACCGAGACGCGCGAAGAAATGGTGATGATAGACAACCATGGTCTGCATTCGCGCTTTCGCAATTGCAACCAGCAAAAGCGCGACCAGCGTTCCAGCAAGGTAACCCAGAGACGCCGGGCTGCTTTTGGACGAACGACGAATCTCGGTGTATTTACGCCAACCGATGACTCCAAAAGCGCCAATAATGAGTCCGAGAGCTACTTCGTAGGAAAGAATGCTGAGAACGAATGCAGAAACGGCAAGTGCCAACCAATTCACTGCATGTGGTTCTTCGTGCCGAACCGATCTCGATAAAGCGTAAATCCCGAGCATTGCAAAAGCCATGCATAAGACCGCTTGTTGCGAAGCGATCCAGAGCCTGTCCGTCGAGTAATGGGGCAATAATCCGAATAATAGCGCGATCACGAACGCGAGCCAACGATTCATCAGCAGCTCCCAAAGCGCGATATAGAGAAAAACGGCAACGAGGCTGAGAGCGGCTGAAACAATGATGTGATAGGGAATTGGCTTCATGCCGAATGCCTTGAATCCAAGCACAAGCCACGTGAGTTGCACTGGCCGAAAGACAAAGTGTGGATCGACCTCGATCATCTGCCGCACCATCGTGATGAGTCCATCGGCGGAGAAGCGGTCAAGCGTGCCCATATACTGCCAGTCATCAAGATAGAAGCCGAGGCCGAATTGATAAGGAAATGCGGATACAAAAACCACTCCCATTAGCAGGAGACAGCCCGCGAACCGCGGCCGATTCTCTTGTCTATGCAATTCCGGCACTCTCGTCACTCTCGGCGTAGGATTGACCCGCAATTTCCAGTTTCGCATTCCAGTTTCGGGCAGTTTACACCCGATAGCATCGTTCTTCCGCTTCGCATGCAGTCGCTCATTCCAAACTCGATTCTGAGATGCCGGGAACGGCTGGGTATAGAATGACCCGAAGCTGGGATGCCAAAATGAAATCCACGGTCAGATTGGGGTTGGTATGCAAGGCAAGCGTGTTCTGGTATGCGGCGCAGGGGGATTCATTGGCGGGCATCTTGTAAAGCGGCTTAAAAGCGAAGGCTGTTGGGTACGTGGGGCGGACATCAAGGAACACGAATTTGCCCAATCTGCGGCAGATGAATTTCTCCTCGGCGACCTCACCGATCCGGCCACGGCGAAGGCAGCGTTGGATGGGGTTAGAGAAGTGTATCAGCTCGCTGCAGACATGGGTGGGGCGGGCTATCTGTTTACAGGGGAAAATGACGCCGCTGTCATGCATAACTCCGCAATGATCAATTTGAATATCCTGGAGCAGGGTTGCCGCGCAGGAGTGGAGCGGTTCTTCTTTTCGTCGTCCGCGTGTGTTTACCCGGAATACAACCAACTTGATCCGGAGAATCCAAAGTGCTCAGAGGATTCGGTCTATCCGGCAGAACCTGACAGCAACTACGGCTGGGAGAAGCTTTTCAGTGAACGGCTCTATTTCGCCTACATGGGGAACTTCGATGTTGCTGTGCGCGTGGCTCGTTTCCACAATGTGTTCGGTCCTGAGGGCACCTGGCGGGGTGGAAAGGAGAAGGCGCCTGCCGCAATTTGCCGCAAGGTCGCGGAGGCTCCCGATGGAGGTGAAATCGAAATCTGGGGTGACGGTAAGCAGACTCGGTCGTTTCTCATCGTGGACGAATGTGTTGAAGGGATGCGTCGGCTGATGGAATCCGGATGGCCTGGCCCCGTCAACATTGGCTCAGAAGAAATGGTGACGATTAACCGCCTGGCTGAGATCATCATCGATATATCCGGGAAGAAGTTGAGTATTAAGCATATCTCGGGGCCATTGGGGGTTCGGGGACGTAGCTCCGACAACAGGCTGATCCGCGATAAATTGGGCTGGGCTCCGAGTCGACCACTCCGTGAGGGACTTGAAGTGGCGTACGGCTGGATTTCGCAGCAGGTGGAGAAGATCAATGCGCCAGATGAAAACTATGAGCGCGCAGGCAACTCGACGCACAGAGATCGATGACAGACAAGATCGCAACTCCCGAATTGGAGATTCTGCTGCCGGTTCACAATGAGGCGGAAGGGATTGAAGCTACCATCCGCGAGTTGTATCTGCAACTTCCGCCGGATATCAAATTAGGGTTCATCGTCTGCGAGGACGGGAGCAAAGACGGCACAAAGGAGATCCTGCGGAAGCTATCGGCGGAGATTCCGATGCGGCTCAACCTGAGCGATGAACGCAAAGGATACTCTCAAGCTGTTCGCGAAGGGATGATGATGCTTGCGGCCGATTGGCTCTTGTGCATCGATGCGGATGGCCAGTGCGACCCGAAAGACTTTGTGGAATTCTGGAAGGCGCGGAACACTGCGGATGTTGTGCTGGGCCGGCGAATTGACAGACAGGACACGCTGGCTCGCAGGTGCATGTCGCGATTTTTCTATCTGATCTATCAGGCAGTATTCCGGGTCCCGGTGCACGATCCGAGCTGTCCGTATGTGCTCTGCAGTAAACGAGTGGCGTACAGCCTGGGCAACGAACTCCGCGAGATGAGGCAAGGGCTGTGGTGGGAATTTGTGGCTCGTGCGCACAGGCGCGGTTACTCCCTTAGGGAGATTCCAGTCCGACATCGCATGCGCGCAGCAGGCAAGACGCAGGTCTATCTCGCCGGAAAGATGCCGGGAATTTTCTTTCGTCACCTGGTAGCAGTCTTTAGGGTCTGGTGGCAAACAAGAAACCGCAGAGATGAAGTGGGGTGACATGGCCTTCCGGCCGCATAACGTTCCGCAACTCAATAAAGAACACACTCAAGAACCGGCGTTAGGAACAAGTCCTGATTGGCAGCCGGCATCCCGAGCCTTGTTAAGGCTTGGATCGCGGACCGCTGCGCTGATGAGCCGCTATGAGGCGGTCTGCGTGTCTATCGTTGCTCTGGGGTACGCCCTCATGGAGTTGGCCAGTGCAGCAAGGCCGCTTTGGTTCGACGAATTATTCACTTTCCAAATTGCACGTTTACCCGATCTCAGGGATATTTTCCGTGCAATTCCAGCCGATGGTAACCCGCCGCTCTACTATCTATTGACGAGACTCTCGTTCAATCTGCTGGGCGAAACATCCTTGGCGGCGCGGATCCCCGCTATTCTGGCTTTTACCACGGCTCTGCTCGCGACATACTATTTCGTCCGCCGGCGTTGCGGCCCAGTCTTCGGAATGTTCGCCATGTTGGCGCTGAGTTGCACTTATATGTGCATAAATTATGGGTCTGAGGCGAGGCCGTACGCATTGCTCGCGGGCTTCACTGGTTTCACCTTGTTGAGCTGGCAGGCAGCAACAGAAGCCACGCAGCATAGGACGCTACCGTTGATCGGGGTCGCGGTTGGGATCGCTGGCGCCATCGGCAGCCATCATTACGGCGTGATACATGTGGGCGTACCTCTTATGTTTGGCGAAGCGGTTCGGCTGCGTAAACGCGGACGCTTCGATCTTCCACTTTGCATTGCCGGCATCGCGGGCCTGTCAGCGCTGGGTGTAACTTTGCCCTTCGCTTTCGCGACGCATCAAATAATGCTCAAATATGTGAAAGCCTCTGCTTCCTTTTGGGCTAAGCCCAGAATGGCTGACCTTTTGTCGTATGGGTCGTTCATGTGCGTCTGGATCCTCTTGGTTTTTGTTGCACAGCTGTATCTGACGAATGCTGCTGCTTCCAATCTAAGTGGCGCGCCGGGGGAGACTGCCATTGCTGAAATGGGGCCGCCTGCACACGAGATTGCAGCTGCACTGGGCTTGGCACTGCTGTTTCCCATCATGGTCGGATTCACGTGGCTTACAACCGGCTATTACATGGACCGTTACGCGATCAGCGCCGCCGTTGGATTTGCCGTTCTCATTGGATTCGCGTCTTCGAGGCTAGGCAGGAACAGGTGCCAGGCCACCGCTGTCGCAGCCCTTTGCACGATCCTGTTGGCAGGACGGCTCGCCGTCACCGGGGCTGGCGAATTGAGGGCTTGGCGCATGACGAGTGAATCATCGCCGGAAACGCAGGACGATTCGTTCCTTCGCACTGTGCCCGGCAACGAGCCGATCGTCATAGCGAGCGCGATGGCATACGGTGAAGATTATTTCTACGCTACCCCGAGCCTTCGTGAGCGGCTCCACTACCTTGCCGATCGTTCATATGCCGTTCGCCAGAGGGACTTTCTTTTGGAGCTTTCGCTCACGGCCGATCGGGCATATGTGCTTTCCAAAGTCGATGATTACCGAAAGTTCCTATCGACTTACCATCGATTCTATGTGTACAAAGTTGGCATGCCGGACCAGGAATGGATTATGAACCGGCTTTTGTCGGAAGGATGGTCACTGAAAGTCATCAGCATCAGCGGCGATACGACGCTGTATCTCGCCCAGAGCCCCGCCGGGTAGATCGTCGCACAGACTTGCCGGCTCGATCCTGAGCTGGCAGCCCGTGAGCGCACTGAACTGCACCGTATTTCCTTGGTGTGGCTGCGACTCGATCGATTATATTCAGTCGTGCGAAATGTTCATTTTCTCAGCCAGGATTGGAGACAATTGTTTGACCCGTTGGTCGCGTTACATCGGATGCCTTTTGTTCGGTATGATTCTCGGGGCTGGTGCTGCGTTTCTATATCATTGGCTCAGAGTTAGAGGAACCAAAATCGTTGTTCCTGTCCGGCAACCCAGCGCCATTGTCCTGTCGACCACACCCCAGGAGATGCGCCTATCGCCCGCCAAAGCTCCGGGCTCGGAAAACTGGACGCAGCAGGAAAGGGAATCGGATGTCGACGGAGAGCGCCGGGTCTATAACGTCGTCGACCCCACTCTGACGGCATACTTCCCGCCCGCGGGCATCGCCAATGGAACATCGATGATCGTCTGTCCCGGCGGCTCCGATCGTTTACTCTCGATCGACTCCGAGGGCGTGAATGTGGCGCGCTTTCTCAACTCGCTCGGCATCGCCGCATTCGTACTCCGCTACCGGCTCGCCAAAACCGATACCGGTTTCTTTCCCGCGGAGCACAATGTCGAGATGCCCGGCGGCGACCAGTCAGTGATCGATAAGATGACGCCTCTGATCACCGCTGACGGCCGTCAGGCAGTGCACATCGTGCGCTCCCATGCCGGCCAGTGGGGTCTCGATCCGCACCGCATCGGTGTGATCGGCTTCTCCTCCGGCGGCTATCTCGCTCTCATTCTCGCTGTTCACCTTGACCCCGACAGCATGCCCGACTTCGTTGCCCCCATCTATGCCGTGCCCCCCGCCATTTTGAACGCAAAGCCCGATCCAATCCCGATCTTCCTTGCCTGCGCCGACGACGATCATGCCGCCGATTGTACCCAGGCTTATGACTTATGGCACAGCGCCGGCATTCCTGCGGAACTTCACATCTTTGTAAAGGGCGGCCACGGCTTCGGCATGAAGAAGCAGAACCTTCCCTCTGACGCCTGGCAAGAGCTTTTCAAACACTGGCTTCAGGCACAGGGCTACCTGTCTGCCCACGCGGCGAAGTAGACGATCGAGGTGGGGAGTGTGAAATCGATTTGCAACTTGCCGCAGCGAATTGGGTGACGCTGAGATCCTCGATACCTGCCTGCTGCACCTCATGTAAATGACCGCATGAAACCGGTAGCCCGCAATCTGTAGTCTCGCAATCAAAAGATTTCCTCCGAGGCCCCTTTTTTAGAAACCGGACAGCCACTTTCCCTGGTAGGAGGCATGGCGCGAGAATAGGCGTTTGCTGCCTGCACTGAGGGAAGGCTGGTTACGGTTTGCCGCTGTACGTCATATAGGAAAAGTTTATTGCTGTACGAATAATCGATCCCCTGTTGAGGGAAAAATGAGATCACGCCTGAGGCGTCGTGCGGCAGATCTGACGGGACAACATCGGCGTTCAGTGATTCGTCGTTCAACGTGAGTCGGATCGCCGAGGTAGTATCCCACGAGTATGTAAAAACAAACGACGGACCGAACCACGGACAGAACCCATCGAGAAGGAGCTCACTTCGGTGCGGCAGAGAGTGGACATGTGCAGCCACTGAGCTAAGAATCGTGCGCTGTTGAGAGGCTGCATCCACCCAGAAGAAGCCAACTCCGCTCACGACCAGGCTGTTCGCCCCACAAATTGCGGCGATTACGATCGCAAATGCTCGGACCCGGAGCGCGCTATTCTTTACAACAGAACAGGCCAGCCCCGCGATTGCGACCAGCACGCAAGCGGCGCCCGGCGCAGACGCAATCGCAAGCCGATTGTCGATCCCTGGAGAATTAAAGTTCGGGATTGCAGTAAAAAACAACGCATAACCCAAACCGAAAAAGACAAAGCCAGCGACGATAAGCCGCAAGCATACAAACCGGGAGGGAATCGCGGAAGGTTCCATGTATCGCCAAAGATAAGCCGCCACGATCAAAGCGATGACAGCCGCAACGCTCATCGCCACCAGGTTAAGCGCAGAGTCCCAGTACAGTCTGATCAGAACGGACGGCAAGTGCAGTCCGTAGGTCCAGAAATTGAAGAGGGCCGCTTGAATAATTGCGTGCCAGCTTCGTCCTCCCAGAAGAGCCAAAAAATGGTGGTGATAGACAACCTCTCTCTGCATCCGGGCCTTCGCCATCCACACCACCAGGAACATCGCGATGGCGGCGATGATGCTGCCGAGATTCGCCAGGTTTCGTTTGGACAAGCCTCGAAATCCGCTAATTCTACGCCAACCGGCGATTCCGAATCCGGCAAGGATCAATCCGATGGCTGCTTCGTAAGAAAGAATACTCAGTACCAGCGCAGGAACGGCGAGGCAAACCCACTTTGCCGGATGCTTTTCCCCCGATCGATCGGCTCTCAACAACGCGTAGATCCCAAGCATTGCGAACGCCATGCATAATGCGTTCTGGTGCGAGGAAACCAGAAATCGGTCTGTCGAATAATGAGGCAGCAATCCGAAGATCAACGCGATAGCAAATGCCAGCCAGCGCCCTATCCGCAGTTCACTGAGTACGAGATATAGAAGAACCGCCGCTAAACCCACGACTCCTGCAGTAGTGACGTGATACGGTGTCGAGTGTAGGCCGAAAATCTTGTAACCTAGGACGAAGCAAGCAGTGTCCACCGGTCGTGTAAGAAGATTTGGATCGGTGCCGGCCAATTCCCTGAACATCGCGACCATGCCCTGGCCGGAGGAATGCTCAAGTGCCGCGAAATAGCTCCAGTCATCAACATAGAAACCCAGGCCGAAAACGTACGGCAGTGCGGAAGCAATAACCATCGCAAAGATCAGAGCACAATTTGCAATCTGCAGTCGATTCTCATGCCTCTGCGGTACCGGCACCATGCTTATCCCTCCTGCTTTTCCTGAAACAACCTATGTGAAGCTTCTCGATGATTCCAGCCTTCATAGTATTCAATCGAAGCGCCATGCATTGTGTCCTTTATGAATTCCGTAAGAATGAATCTACAGCAGTACACTGACTTTTAATTGACACGAGCCTTCGGGCAGACCACAGGTAAAGATGGGAATCCCGGGTCAAAAGCGAATCGCCAATCAAATGAAACTGCGGACAGCGCTGAGAAATTATTTGCCCGCAATGATCTGCGCCCTCATTCCTTTGATTTGCTATCTCTTGATCCACCCAGTTGCAGAGATAGGATTGGACGACGACTGGTCTTATATCAAGACTGCCCAGGTGCTTGCCCGCACTGGCCATCTCGTCTACAACGGATGGGCGGCCCCAATGCTTGGTTGGCAGGCATATTTCGGAGCCGTCTTCATCCGATTGTTTGGATTCTCGTTCACAGTTGTTCGCTCCTCTACAGCGCTCGAATCGGTGGCGATTGCATTTCTGCTGGAACGAACCTTTGAACGGTTTGGCTTGAACTCCTGGAATGCGACTCTCGCGACGATATCTTTTGTTGTCTCACCTCTGTTCCTACCCCTGAGCTTTACCTTCATGACCGATGTGCCCTGCGTCTTTTGCATTGTGGTTTGCCTTTATATGTGCATGCGCGCATTGGGAGCGACGACTGAGGGCTCTGCAATGGCATGGATCGGCTTCGCGACTCTGTCGAGCGTAGTGGGAGGAACAGGTCGGCAGTTTGCGTGGCTTGGAGCGTTGGTCATGGTCCCCTCGACCCTTTGGCTATTGCGGCACAGCCGGCGAGTCCTTGTGTTCGGTTTCCTGTCATGGGCGATCAGTGTCTGTGTCGTCATCGAACTAATGCATTGGTTTGCCCGCCAACCCTATACGGCTCCCGACTCTCCTCTACCCAGCGGCATCGATTTGGAAGGGCTAAAGGCTCTGGCCGAGTGCGGTATATATTTCCCTGCGCTATTGTGCGTGCTAACACTCCCGGTATTAGTGGCCTTTGTGGGGCGTCTCCGTGCCTTGAATAAGGGGACAGCTCTAGTATTTGGAGGGGCCTGCGCCCTTATGCTCCCTCTGATTACCCTCATTCTTTCCGGCAGGATGGGACTCGCGCATATTTTTGCCGCGGACTACATGACGAATGACACCTTTGAGAGGCTGGATTTAATTCTGTCGAGAAATACTCGCCTCGGGATTGCCCAAAATGGTCTTCGATATTTGGTCGCAGGAGTTGTCGCTTGTGGCTTGCTTGGCCTTGTAATCCAACTGAAGACGGGAAAGCGCGCAAATCAAGATTCTTCGCGGAAAGGCAATCGCATACCGTGGCAGACAATCGCAGTCTTGCTGGTCCCTTTCAGCGCTGTGTATATTGTCTTTTTAGCTTCGGCCACAATACGATACGGGATCTTCGATCGATATCTCCTGCCGATGCTGCCCATCCTTCTGCTCGTAATGACCTGTTATTACCAGGAAGCAATACAAACCAATCTACCGTCGATCTGCCTCCTCTTTATCGTGTTGGTTGGCGGATTCAGTGTCGCAGCCACACACGACAAATTTGCTTTGTATCGCAGCTATGTTGGTGCGGTCAATGAGATTCGGTCAAAGGGCGTGCCAATAACTTCAGTTCTTGGGCCATTTGAATCTCAGGCATGGTCCCAAATTGAGAAGTCGGGGTATCTTAATAATCCTGAAATCCGGGTTCCGCGAGGAGCCTATAAACCGCAGCCGCGACTCGCCTTCACAGTTGATTGTCCTGAGTACGAAAGCCTATATCTTACCCCGGATTTCAATCCACAGTACGTCATTACTCTCAATCCAAGGGAATGCGGCGGACAAGCTGCATTCCCACCAGTGATGTACCGAACCTGGATTGCCCCGCATACGAATTCGATTTATTTCGTGAGACTCGCAAGTCCTTCTCACCGCTGACTCGCTTGCCGAGAGATTGATCATGTGGACCGCAGGGTCAAAGCGAGGCGGAACCATGCCGAGACCGAAGTTTTCACTTTGATTGGGCATTGGAAACCAGGCTTTAGTAAGTCTCCATTGCTATGCGCCGGATCGGATCTTCCGTTTCAGCAGACGATCATAGAGTTCTGCCGTGCGGCGTGCCATCAATTCCGCGGAGAAATGCTCGTGAACCCTCTTCCACCCTTCGCGCCCCATGATGACCAGTTGTTGCCGATCCTTAGCCAGATTCGCCAGGCAGGCAATCAATGCGTCGGTATCGCCTGCGGGAACGAGCACTCCCGTAACGCCGTCGACAACCAATTCGCCAAGGCCCCCGACGCGGCTTGCTACAACGGGTCGAGCCGCAGCCATGGCCTCAAGCGCAGAGATCGGGACGCCTTCTTCCATGGAAGGAACCACCAAAATGTCCCAACTCTTCAGAAGGCCGGAGATATCAGTTTGCCAGCCCAAAAAGCGAACCCGTCGAGTGATCTCCAGGTTTTTTGCCAGGTCGCGTAGCTCGGGTTCTGATGGTCCGCTGCCGGCAATCTCTACGTGCACCTCGATTTCGCGCTCCGCAAGGCCGGCCACAGCCTTCAAGACTGCTCCCACATTTTTCAGGGGAACCAACCGGCCGAGAATTCCGAGTTTGAGCGGGCCCTCGCACTCTGAAGGCGGGGGCGGGCAGGAGCCTGTTTCGACGCCGGAGTAGATAACATGGGTACGCGTTTCGGGAACGCATTCGGCCACAGTTTGCGAGCAGGCAATTACCGCATCTGCGGCCCGAAAACTCAAACGTGAAATCGAGTCTCCATCCGGTTCGAGTATTTGGCTGTGCAGGTGCTGTACGACGGCGCGCGCGCCCGCCATGTGGGATAAGACTCGTATCAGCACTCCACCGTGGTGTACGTGAACGATCTCTGCCGGATGTTCTCGCAGCCACCGCCAAACTCGCCATGCGCCGGTGGGATCGCTGCGGCTGGCGTTCCATGAAATCGCAGTTGCCCGAATGCCGGCACTCCGCACATCCTCGATTAGCGGCCCATCTCCGAGGAAAAGGATGGATAAGCCGTATCCGAAACGCTCGGAGTATTGCGCCATGCCGATGACGAGCCGGACGATCCCAGTGCACTCCAACTGGGCGTTCTTGATGATATGGAGGCAAGCTGGCATTGGTATCTAATGATAAATGCGAGCCTGAAGAATGGATTTCCCGGCAGCGAGTATCTGCGAAGATGTTCGATCTGCGCGCTCTCTTACTGCATGGGTTTGGTGAATACGTATTGTAAATACGGGGAGAAATATTGATCAGTCCGCGCCGATCGGAACCGGTTAAAGCCGCGAATCTCCAGCAACCTCAGACCCGCAGCTTCTGTCTGTGGCACCACGTACTTCGGAACGGTATAGTGTATATACTCCGCTCCATCCCAAATGTAGCAATGTGTGCCAAACGCGCGAAAAACATTTCGAAGCTTCCAACGTCGCCTGGTCCGATAGTATGGCGAAAACCAATGTAACGACTTCAGGTTGTGCGAAGAAAAGACTAGAGTGCCTCCCGGTTTGAGCACACGCGCACACTCGCGCAGGACCGCGAGCCGCTGCGCCTCGGGAATTGCATAATCGATTCCGTTGAGCGCGATAAGAATCTTGGCGAATGACGCATCTTCTTCGTCGATCGAGTCGTAGCTGCCGACCCGTAGATCGAGATAAGGGAAGCGCCGCTTTGCCAATTCAATGAAGACCTTAGACCGATCGACTCCGCGCACACGCGCGCCCATCTCATGCAGCAGCAGAGTCGTCCTGCCCAGTCCGCAGGCAAGGTCGAGTATGGTGTCGCCAGGATTGAAATACTTTCGGAATACATACTCTTCCTCCCCGAGCAGGCTATAGAATGCATACGCGGCGACGCCGTCAGAAGACGTGTAATACGCCAGATTCGCGGCCACTCCAGCTTGTGATTCGTCGGGCAATGCCATCCTCTTTCTGCTTCGATCAGCGGCTGGCGGAAACCGTTACAAGGAGGAATACTCTTCCTGCGACGCAGGTACACGATGCCGAAGATACAACGCTGCGTATAGCTTCGAAACCCAGCGGTTATTCCACAGAATCATGCGCTTGTTCCGTCGGAATTCATGGGTCCAGCGCAGTTTATACGCGTCCATACCCCGGAGGAAATCTAACTCATCGCATCCATGCGAGAACCCGTAGTCAATGGCGGCGCAAATCAGCGCCGTACCCGGCGACAAGTCCGAGTAGGCATAATCGTATGCGGTCATATGGTCCCAGAGCTTTGTACCGCAATGGTAGAGCAATCGCCAGGCAACAAGTTCGTCGTTCTTCTCCACGAGTACGATTACGACCGCACCTTGCGAACCGAGCGTATCGAAGAGCGATTGAAACACTTCATGATACTTCCCAATGATGGGCGGTAAGGGCCGGCCGTCAATCAGTTTTTGCGATTCCACTGCGATGATTCGATTCAGGAGACCTTTCTCCGATTGCGGCTGGTCTGTCACTCGCACGCGGAAGCCCTCGCCGGCCCTTTCCTCGAGCCCCGCGTACGCACGGCGTGCAAAGCGCAGGTGCTTCTCTATTCTTGTCCTCGACCAAGGCGCGGTGATCGGCATATAGAAGCACTTGTCCTCTTCCGAAAAGAGCCTGTACGGCAGTTCAGTGCTCGCAGCGGCGGCTTCCATGTCGGCAATTCGGCTGCCGTCATCCCGCAGTTCTGTCAGATCGACAAGATCCCAGTCTCGCGGTGAGCCGGCTAGATAGTTCATCACAGCGTTTGTCAATGCGCGCACATTTCCGCCAACCACCAGGTCGTTGTAGTCCGAAAGATAGGTAATGAATCCCAGCTTGTTAAGAGGTAATCCGAAACGAGAGACGACGCGCCGGACAAAAGGCGCCAACCCCATCACAGTCTCTTTCTGCTTGATCAGGAGCACGTGCGGATGAATACGTCCGCCGCCCTCGTCCCGGGCAAACCGCCGAGTCCACGCGCTGAACCAACTGTGGGTCATAAAGACATTCGGGTTTTCGGCGCATGCACTCAGCCGGTTCCAGTCGCTCTTTAGCGCGGCTAGGCCCTCTTCCGTCGAGATGACCTCGAAAGTATAAGGACACTTCGACGCCCAAGCGGAAACTTCATGCATTTCGCGCACTTTCATATCGCATTACGCTTCTCATGTTGGGAATTCCGCCCGGGTCTCTTTCCCCTTCGAGGCTGAGCCGCAAGTTGTCTTATTCCGGCCGGCTGTTTGAAAGCCGGGTGCGCCTGATGCATCCCGAATGGACGCTCTTAAAGATTTGGAAGCCGGCGGGCATCAGGTTTTGATGATAATTGTCTGGCCTGAGAGCGAACACCGCACCTTTCCCCTTGACCATCGAGGACGGAATCGGCGAGAGAATCATTGTTTGACAGTTGCCGCTGGCTCCATCGCATCAGCCCCCTCCCCGCTGCGATTCATAATGCTCGTGCTCAGTCGAGAGCGATACCTTGTCGTTGCAGTTGGTGATGGAATGGTCCTCCGACTTCAAGATCAACACTTCCACCCTGTCCGGCTTGGCCATCTTTTCAAATCCAGTTTTCCGGGGTTCGATCAGATTGACAAGCTATTTAAAACCTCACACCTGACGGTTCCGGCATCAGAATCGGCCGGCAGCCTTAAATCCGCATAGGATCGAGGGTCCGTCGTTCCTTATCGCGCGTGTTCCGAGCCTGCCAGTTTCGGAACCTCTAAAGCAACTTTGTTGCACAAACATGCTTCTACTCATAATGGAACACCAAATCGTTTAGCGGTACACGACCTGTGGCTGAGATGGCCAGTAGAGCTAATTTGGGGGATCGTTACTAAAGTAATATCTCTGGTAATGTTCATGTCTGAGCGCGCTCAAATCAAGCATCTTATTGGAAAAAATGTGCCCTCCGCCGCGGTCATTGTGGTACGTTTATTGGTGCTGTCAAAAACCCTCAACGCTCCGCATGTGATGCGGCGCCGTTGGAGGAAGTTGTGGTTTATTGTGCTCAAGTGCAGCACTTTTCCATGTAGTTGTTAGCCAATCTGCGGAGGATAAACGCATGCAAACTCCTGTTTTGAAATCTTTTGCTCGAATTCTAACCTTGGTTATGGTGGCATCTCTTCCTGCCGCCCTGGCGGCCCAGGCCGCTTCAGCAGCAAAGGGACCGTCGAGTGATTCGCCGTCGAGGTGGGATATCTTCGCCGGGTATAGCTATCTTGCTCCTAAAGGAACGGTTCAGGTTCCCCAGGCAAACGGTACTACAGCGCCCTATTCTTACGATGCCGTTAATGTCGGCGGACTCTTCAGCGGCGCGTATTTCTTCAACCATTATGTTGGAGTCCAGGGCGAGTTTGCCGAGCATGAATACGGAGACTCGAAGGGCTACCCTAACAACGTTGGCACAGAGGGAAATGACGACGGCTTTTTGACCTTCGCCGGCGGCATGATCTTCCGCTTTCCTTCAGAGAACATAACGCCGTTTGCCCATGCATTAGTTGGCGCAGCGCAAGTCGAAGGGCCATTTTTCAACGCGGCAAAATGGGGACCTGCCCTGACAGTGGGCGGCGGAATGGACTACGAAACACCGTGGTTTAACCATCATCTGGCGATCCGGGTCTTCCAGGCCGACTACGAGTACATGCATGCCGATTTTGGTCCACAAGCCTTTCCTCCAGGCGGCCGCGCCAACATCGATGCGGCGCGTCTGAGCGCCGGTCTGGTATTCCATGTTGGATCGATTGCGCCGCCGCCGCCGGTGACCCTGGCTTGCTCCGCGAGCCCAGAGTCCGTCTTTCCTGGCGATCCTGTGACGGTAACTGCTACCGCGGGCGCACTGAATCCGAAGGACAACGTGATCTACAGCTGGACGGGTACGGGCGTTACCGGCAGCGACACCACGGCCAAGGTGGATACGTCTTCTCTGGCGCCGGGCGAGTACACGGTGACAGCAACAGTCAAGGAAGGCAAGAAGGGCAAGGAAGGCTTGAAGCCGTGGGAGTCGGCGACTTGCTCAGCTGGAATTACAGTGAAGGCGTTCGAGCCGCCGACGATCAGCTGCTCGGCCAGCCCCACTACCATCAAGCCCGGCGACACGTCCACCATCACATCGGTCGGCGTGAGCCCGCAGAACCGCCCCCTGACCTACAGCTACTCGGCCTCAGCGGGCACGATCACGGGCAGCGGCACAACAGCCGAGTACTCTTCGGCAGGTGCGCCAACCGGAGCAGTCGGGATCACGTGTAATGTCTCCGACGACAAGGGACACACGGTAAGCTCCTCGACTAACGTGACGATTGAAGCCCCGCCACCGCCCCCGCAGCCACATGCGCAGGCGCTTTGCTCCCTCAGCTTTGCTACCGACACAAGGCGGCCGACGCGAGTCGACAATGAAGCCAAAGCCTGCCTCGACCAGGTAGCGCTGGATCTGAAGCAGCAGGCCGACGCCAAGGCAGTTGTAGTAGGCGAGTCTGATGCCAAGGAAAAGGCCATCACTGAGAAGCAAGAGAAGTACGCTGAGCGTCACAAGCGCGCCAAGGTGGAGCACTTCGCTGAGCAGCGTGCGGTAAACGCTAAGGACTACCTGGTCACGGAGCAGGGCATTGACGCTTCGCGCATCAGCGTAGCCACGGACGCGACAGACGGCCAGACGGTGCAGGACTACCTTGTGCCCGCCGGAGCCAACTTCAGCGCCGACGTCACTGGTACCACGCCCGTTGATGAGACGGCGGTGAAGCCGGAAGTCCGCAAGCCGCTGGCGGAGAGGCATCCCACCAGGAAGTCGGCCAAGTAGGCCTTTGCGCCTGCACTGAATCAACTGTTCTACGGGCCTGCCTTGTACAAGGACGGCCCGTTGGAACTCAACTGCAAGCTGATCTTTCCGCAGCATTCCGAGGCTGGCCGGTGCAAACACCGGCCAGCCTTTTCGTTTTTGGCCGCCGCAAAGCGACCACCCGGCCTTCGTCAATTCTTTGGAGCGCCGCAGTCATCTCGCGCTCGGCTTGCATTTATCAAGACACACCTTCTCTCCCTTGTGAATGCCTTGTCCATCTGTGAATGAGTTTTGGTTTTCGAATTGCCAATCTCCATCGCGGAACAACGGTACACAGTGAGTCGAGCTCAGGTGAAGACACCGCAGCGGCTGCCTGGAATTGCGAGGCATCTGACTAGAATCCAGGCATTCGCTTCGCGCGGTAGAATGTTCGACATGCAAATCAGAAAGGCTGTAATCACTGCAGCAGGGCGAGACCAGCGGAACCTGCCGATGCAGACGCTCTTTGACCAGCAGGGCATAGAGCGCTCTGTGTTGAGCCTGGTGGTGCGAGAGGCAGTGCGGGCTGGCATTGGTGACATTTGTATTGTTGTTTGGCCAGGCGACGAAGAGCCCTTCTCTCGGTTGCTGATGGACTCTGGCGCGCGGCTCACTTTTGTTCCACAGACGGAACCGCGAGGATACGCCCATGCCGTGTGCTGCGCTCGGGAGTTTGTGAAGGACGAACCGTTTCTGCATTTCGTTGGCGACCACATTTACGTTGGGGAAGATTCTGCCGGTTGCGCAAAGCGCCTTGTGGAAGCAGCTACCATCGAAGGCTGCGCGATCTCGGCCGTGCAAATAACACGAGAGAACCTTCTTCCCCGCTACGGCACCGTTGGCGGCCAGCCGGTCGCCGGCAAACCGGGCCTTTATCGCGTCGATACCGTCCTGGAGAAGCCAACGGCAACGGAGGCTGAGCAGCGCCTGATCGTTCCCGGCCTAAGGAGCGGCCAGTATCTTTGTTTTTACGGGATGCATGTGCTTACGCCGGCGATCTTCGAGCTTCTCAGCAACATGCTGGCAAAAGCGCCGACGGGGCGCACGAGCCTTTCTGCAGCGCTCGCTCAACTTGCGCAGCGCGAGCAATATCTGGCCATGATCCAGAACGGCCAGCGCTTTGACGTCGGCGTGAAGTACGGCTTGTTTACAGCTCAGCTTGCCCTCGCCCTAAACGGACAGGATCGGGACGAAGTGCTCACTCAATTGCTCAATGTACTGGCAACTCGCGAGATGCATGCCGTGAAAGGAGCATGAGCGTGGGCGGGCTTTGGACGATCATCACCGCGACAGATCCTGACATCCGGAACCGCTCCTTGGATGAATTCTGCCGGAACGCTACTCCAGACGAACTGCTTACCGAAGTATCGGAGCTCGAGAGGCTTTGGCACTCAAGTGAGAATCTCTATGAACGGGTTCGCGCTCTCTTCTTTCTTTATGCAATTCACCGGTTTCACCTGCCGGCGAGGCGGGAAATTGAAGATGCAAGAACGCTGATTCCTTTCAGCGGCTACGAAAAGTTGCTTGCACGCCGCTATGAGGAATCCATCGGGATATTTCTCGCTGCCCAGGGCGCTGAGGGGTTGAGTGACGGTCTTTCGAGCGCGCTCGCTGCGGCTTACCGCGGACTGGCATTCCAAACTCTGGCTGACCAGGTGCGGCTAAGCGTTCGGTCGGTCCGAGGCAATCAATGGATGTTTCGCACGGGGCATCCTGCTGACTATGCCTTGCGCATGCGCCCCGAGTTGCTGCGGCGCGGCCCCGGCGATCCATTCCCCATTCTTCGCGAATCCACACCCGTGCGTATGGACCTTAGCCACAGCGGTTGGAGTGACATTTTCTTTCTGGGCATGGATCTGCCTGAATTGGCGCGAGTGCTCAACGTCTCCATCGACCTCGCAGTCCATGGATCGGACGCGGAGGCGCCGAGGCCTCCCGTTGAAACCTATCTGCGTGTCATCGATCGCCCGGTCATCCGGCTCGTAAGTGTTGATCTGGATGCGACTGCGGAAATCTCCGACCTGCGAGATCTCTTCGACTTCGGTCGTGACTACCTTGGTCTGCTCAAAGCGGCGGTCATCGCTTCCGGAATCGTTCCACCGGGATTCGAGGGGTCAGGCCAGCCGCTCTCCGCCGTTCTCGGCCAGTTGATGCAGAGCGAAGGTCTGGGAATCGAGATCGTCAGCCAGGTAAACAATATTCCCAAGGGTTCGCGCTTGGCTGTTTCAACCACTCTGCTCGCGTCGCTGATCGCCGTCTGCATGCGCGCCACGGGACAGGCATCTTCCCTCACAGGGTCCCTGACAGAAGCAGATCGACGCCTGGTAGCGGCGCGCGCCATTCTCGGCGAGTGGCTTGGTGGATCAGGAGGCGGATGGCAGGACTCAGGAGGCGTATGGCCGGGAATCAAACTCATAGAGGGGGTGCTTGCTGCCGATGGCGACCCGGAGTTCGGAATCAGCCGAGGCAGGTTGCTCCCGAATCACCAGATTCTCAATGATTCCGATGTGAGCAGGCAAACGCGCGAGCGGCTCAAGGATAGCCTCGTTCTGGTGCATGGCGGAATGGCGCAGGACGTGGGTCCCATCCTTGAGATGGTGACTGAACGATACTTGCTTCGATCGGATGCCGAGTGGGCGGCTCGGAAAACCGCGTGCAGAATTCTGGACGAAATTATTGGCGCTCTGGGAAAGGGAGACGTTCATGGGATTGGGAGTGCGACCCAACGAAACTTCGAAGGACCGATCCAGACCATTATTCCCTGGGCGAGCAATCTTTATACCGAGTCGTTAATCCGGGAAGTGAGATCGGCCTTCGGAAATGCGTTCTGGGGTTTCTGGATGCTGGGCGGAATGTCCGGGGGCGGGATGGGCTTTATCTTCGACCCGGCGCGCAAGATCGAAGCGCAGAAACGTCTTGCCGGCATGATGCGGGAGATCAGCAACAGGCTGGCAGGCGGTGTCGCCTTCGCGATGGAGCCTGTGGTCTATGATTTCAGCATCAATGAGCGCGGGACCTTCGCAGAGCTGCGAAACGGCAGCGATGCAATCTTGCCGGATGGATACTACAACATTGTGCTTCCTGCCATGCTACGCAGGGACCAGCGGCTGCTTTCCCTTTGTGAGCGTTCTGATCTCGAGCGATTCAGTTTCCTCTGTCACGACGCGACGGGCGCACTGAACCGTACCCGGAGCCTTCTCGATCGGCTTTTACCACATTCCAACCAGGGCGAAGAGCCCACCGAGTCGCTGGAGTCATTACTGGCCCGCAACAGCTTCGATCCTCTCCAGCATGAACGAATCCAGGCGGAGCTGCGCGCCGGACAAATCGGACTCGCTCAGAACCGGATTCCCGCGTCCGTTCAGATTGAGGATGTGGCCCCGGAAGATGTCTTCGATGCGCGGCAGAAAGTCGGCGAGCAGTACCGGTCGATCGGATCGGATGCTCTTGCTTCCGGCTCCGTCGCTGTCGTTACTTTGAGCGGGGGCGCCGGGAGTCGCTGGACGAGGGGCGCGGGAGTGGTGAAGGCGCTCAGCCCGTTTTGCCGCCTCGCGGGAACGCATCGTACGTTCCTCGAGGTGCATCTGGCAAAGAGCAGGCGCGCCAGCCGCCTTTTTGGCTCTGCCGTGCCTCATGTCATCACCACGAGCTATCTGACGCACAAACCCACCGATGATCTTTTACAACGGGAAGGAGGCTACGGATATGCAGGGCCGCTGTATCTGTCGTCCGGCCAAAGCGTTGGTTTGCGCTTGATCCCAACGGCGAGGGATCTTCGTTATCTTTGGGAAGAGACGCCGCAACAGATGCTTGATTCGCAAGCCCAGAAAGTGCGCGACAGCACGCACGCTGCGTTGATTGCCTGGGCGCAGCAATCGGGGGAGGGAAGCAACTACACCGACAATCTTCCCCTGCAATGCCTGCATCCGGTTGGACATTGGTACGAGGTGCCCAATCTCATGCGCAATGGCATTTTGCGAATCTTGCTGGAGGCGAACCCCAATCTGCGATACCTGATGGTCCACAACGTGGACACGTTGGGCGCTGACCTCGACGCCGGGATTTTAGGCTGGCATATCGCGCACAAGGCGACCATGACGACCGAAGTTGTGACGCGGCGCATTGAAGACCGCGGCGGCGGCCTCGCTTGCGTTGATGGGCGCAAGCGACTCGTGGAAGGCCTGGCGCTCCCCTCAGAAGAGACCGAGTTCAAGCTTTCGTACTACAACTCCAATACGTTTTGGATCGACATTGATTCTCTGCTTCATGTCTTCGGGTTGAGCAGGGCTGATTTAGGGAATCGAGAGAAACTCGCTGATGCCATTCGCGCCATGGCTGCCCGCATGCCGACTTATATCACTTTGAAAGATGTCAAGAAACGGTGGGGCAAGGGACAGGAGGACATCTATCCGGTGGCGCAGTTCGAAAAACTTTGGGGCGACATGACGGCGCTGCCCCAAATGGCGTGCGAGTACGTCGTTGTGCCTCGCATGCGCGGACAGCAACTAAAGGAGCCCGCGCAATTGGACGCGTGGCTGCGCGATGGATCGGCGGAATATGTGACTGGCCTTTGTGACTTTGGGCCGGAGCGGAACACCTAAGACAGATTTGCGGAGCAGTCGGGGTAAACGTCGCCTTCGGCGCACCTCCAATTCGCCATCCGGCAAAATGAGGATGCTGCCTATAGGAGGAATTTGCGGAAGGTCTTCAACACTCAATGATTCGTGAGGTCGCCCAGATGGAGAACACGACAGATTCAATCATTCGGCCTCCTTCAAAGCTGATTCCCTGCGCTATTGCTTTTGCTCCTGCGTATTCATTAGATTCTCCATTTGGTCTGCTTAATGTAAATGGCTTATGCAGTACGGGGGCGGATTCCGGTCTGATGCGCGTGCTTGAGTTCTGGGCGCTCGGCAACTTCTCTGTATCGCTCAACGATTTCGTCTTTCGGAGGGTTCTACTATGCAGCTTCGAATTCAACTAACCAGGGTGCTTGTTTTGGGGGCACTGACACTGGGACTCGGTGCATCCGTTTACGCCGACTCCCTGACCGTAATTACAGAGCAGGGTATCGTACACGGGAAGACGATCAACGACGGGACGGTCAGGGCCTTCCTCGGTCTGCCATACGCCGCGCCCCCGCTTGGGGATCTGCGCTGGAGGGCGCCGGCATCTCCTGTCGCATGGAACGGTGTGCGCGACGCAACCGAGTTTGCCCACCGTTGCGAGCAATGGCCGATCTGGGCAGATTATCTCTTTCTCGATTCCGGACCGAGTGAGGATTGTCTTTATCTGAACGTCTATGTGCCTGCAGGCACGAAACCGGCCGGGAAGCTGCCGGTCATGTTGTGGATTCACGGTGGCGGCTATACGGCCGGCGCCGGATCTGAACCGCGCTATACAAATTCTGGGCTTGTGGGCCGGGGCGTCATCCTGGTGACGATCAACTACCGTCTTGGAGTCTTCGGCTTTCTGGCCACGGAGGATCTGGCGAAAGAAGGCGACGGCCACGCCGGCAACTACGGCTTAATGGACATGGTGGCTGCGCTCCGCTGGGTGAGGCAGAACATCGACCGCTTTGGCGGCGATCCGGGAAACGTGACGATCTTCGGAGAAAGCGCCGGTTCGTTTGCCGTAAGCACGCTGATGGCTGTGCCCGATGCGCGCGGCCTCTTTCAGAAAGCGATCGGCGAAAGCGGTGCGCCTTTCAGCAACGTGCTTGCGTTGCCTTCGGTCACAGAGCGAGCCCCGCGCGATCAGCAGTGGGCCGATTCGCTGGGAGTAAAGAATCTGGCAGAGTTGAGGGCACTGCCCGCGGGCGAGGTGATCGAGGCTGCGTCGAAAAAACCGGTGGGATGGTTTTCGCCAATCATCGATGGACAATTTGTGCCTGAAAGTGTTCCGGAGATCTATGCCGCGGGCAAACAGGCGCACGTGCCGGTCATTATCGGCTGGAATCACGACGAGAGAGCAGGCATGCTTTCGAAGGATATGACGGCGGAGAAGTGGAAGGCCTTTGCCGCCGAACATTACGGAGCGAGGGCGGAAGAGTTCCTGACAGCGTTCCCGGGGAAGAGCGACGCCGAGGCAGTGCAGTCGGCCGACGCCTATACCACCGATGCATTTATTGCCGCTGGCACATGGAAGTGGGCGGAGGCGCAGGTCCAGACGGGCGGCGCGCCGGTCTACCGCTACCGGTTCGATCTGCCGGCGACGCCAAGCGAAATGCATCCCGAAGGGAAATATGCTTTCCACTCGGATGAGCTCGAATACGTCTTTGGAACGTTGGACGTCAGGCGCGGCGCGGCCTGGCGCCCCGAGGATCGCACGCTGAGCGCAGAGATGGTAGGCTACTGGACGAACTTTGCCCGCAGCGGCGACCCGAACGGCAAAGGGCTTCCGCACTGGCCGCGCTATGACACCGAGAAGAAGTTAATCTATCTCAACGGCGCCATCACCTCCGGGCCAGATACGCAGCGCGCGCAGTATGAGTTTTTCTTCAAGTGATTGCTGGCACGCCTGTCCTATGGAAGAAAATGACGACGGCTCCTCCGTTCGAATTTAATGTGCGCCTCTATCGGAGCCGCCTTGGACTGGAGGGGTTACAAAGAAAAAAGGACGCGGAGAAACCAAACAAGGCAACGCCGCTAGCGTATAGTAAGCGTGCAGTTGATTTGGTGTTCCGAGCCTTTTTTGTCCATTTCCCATAAACAGCTTAAACTTGGCATTTCGCGATCGATGCAGCGCGACACTTCTATGGACAACGTAACCACTTCCCCTTTCCGCGGTGCGAGCTCGCCCGCAGCACAGCAGGATCTGCCGGAAAACGGCGCAGCTCTGAAACGCAGCGGAGCGGGCCCAGGCATCGGCAACATCCGCTGGACGGTGTGCGCCATGCTGTTCGCGGCCACGTCGATCAATTACATTGACCGCCAGGTGCTGGGCATCCTGGCGCCAGTCCTGCAGCACACCATCGGCTGGACGGACCTGCAGTACAGCTATATCGTGAGCGGCTTTCAATTTGCTTACGCACTGGGCCTGATTCTGGCCGGGCTCATGGTCGACAAGCTGGGCACGCGCATTGGCTACGCCATCATTATGGGAGTCTGGAGCCTTTCCGCGATGAGCCACGCACTGGCCAGCACGGTGATCGAGTTTGCGACGGCCCGGTTTTTTCTGGGGCTGGGCGAGTCCGGCAACTTTCCCGCCGCCGTAAAGGCGACTGCGGAGTGGTTCCCGCAACGCGAGCGCGCGCTGGCCACAGGAATTTTTAATGCGGGAACCAGCGTGGGCCCCATCCTGGCGCCGGCGCTGGTGCCATGGGTGGCGCTGCGATTTGGCTGGCAGGCTGCATTCCTGATGACCGGCCTGTTCAGCATGATCTGGATCGTCGTTTGGCTGCTGTTCTACCGCACTCCGGCAAAGCACCGTCGCGTCGGAGCGGCGGAATTCGCATATATTAACAGCGACCGCGAAGAGCCGACGAAGGCGATCCCTTTACGAAGCCTGCTGACGTATCGCCAGACGTGGGCGTTTGCCGCCGGAAAATTCTTAACCGACCCCGTATGGTGGTTTTTTCTTTTCTGGCTGCCGCTGTTTCTCACGCGGCGCTTTCATCTCAGCCTTGGGCAACTCACACTTCCGCTGATCGTGGTTTACAACGTGTCCGCTGTGGGCAGCGTGGGTGGAGGTTGGCTGCCGGGATGGCTGAATCGGCGTGGTATGGCGATGACGCGCGCCCGCATTGCAGCCATGCTGCTTTGCGCTTGCCTGGTCACGCCCATCTTCTTCGTCAGCCGCGCACCATCGCAGTGGATCTCGATCGGGCTCATCAGCGTCGCCGTGGCCGCCCATCAAGGTTGGTCAGCCAACCTATTCACTACGGTCAGCGATATGTTTCCGCGCGCGGCGGTTGGATCGGTGGTTGGTATTGGCGCGACAATGGGATCGCTTGGAGGCGTGCTTTTCTCGTTGGGCACGGGATGGGTTCTGCACGTCACCCACAGTTACTCGCCGTTGTTTGTGATTTCCGCGTTGGCCTATTTGCTGGCGCTGGGCGTCATGCAGTGGCTGGCCCCCGGATTCAGAGCTAAAACTATAACTCTGCCCACTGGCCAGGAGTGAAGGAATGTTTGATCGAACCATCGTCACTGGCGGTTTTAAGGCGCCATGCTCGTCGACAGCTTCGAGCAGAAATCGCTGCTTCTGATTTAGGCGTCAGCCGCATTCCTTGACACCGAAATCCGGGATAGCTGCTCAAGCCCGCAGGAATCCCGGGAAAACTTCCGCCTCAGTTGTCCATTATGCTCAGTCGCAACGTGAGTTAGCGCAGGTTGGGATAGGTGCGGTAGGCGACGACGGTGGAATCGAGCGGGGTACCTCGCACGAGGCTGATCCTCAATAGGACCTCGAAGTAGGGAAGCTTGTCGACGTGCAATAGCTTTTGAAAATTGGACAAGCGACTCTCCGAGAGGAGGAAGTCTCCGTCCGCCTCGACAGATTCGGCACCCGTCCCGTCGAGGATAAGGACCTTTCCCTGGTGGTCGGGGAGGGGAAGATACGCTACGACTCCATACTTGGCGTCCAGGGAAGATACGTAGACACGTTGTTCGCCTGGGGCGGGATTGCGGTTCGTAACGTTATAGAACTGGTCGGCATTTGCCGCGAAATTCATGTGATCCCTGAAGGGCTGCTCCCAGGGATTTGAAAGACCATTGCCAAGCAGGATAACGTTGTCCCGCGCAAAGAGATCTGCAACAAAGTTTCGAGCCTTATAGTAGTGAATTCTCCGGCCCTGGGGATCCAACGTGAGGATGCGGCGCATCACATTGAACTCACTGCTGCTCGTGATGTCCAATCTCGAGATCACCAGCAACGAGTTATGCAGGTCCGGGCTCATACCAGGCGTCTGAAGTTGCTCGCTGTAGTCGCGGGTGACATAGTCCTCGAGCGGAAACACTTTGCCGCTCAGGCGCTGGCAAATGGAAAACGCAACATCACCCGTCACGACATCTGTCAGCTGGCTAGACCCCAGGAAATTAGTCCAGAATGCGGCGACCGACGGCTCATTTTTAATGGGGCCGAGAGGCTGGTCGAATGAATTCAGGGAGCGTTGCAATGACCGGTTCTGCATCCACAAGGCAACGCAAGAGATGGCAAGGGCGAAGAAAATGAGGTTCGCCGCAATCCATCGGCCGCTGCGTGCAGCTGGCCGAAGCGATGCCTGGTTGGGAGGGTTCTGATGCCCAGATGATACGGCGATGGGGAGTGCAGCCGGATCCGTCTCTGCGCTGACGGGGCCTTCTACGGGTAAGGGTAAGACCTCCTGGGCTGGTCGGGCACGGTTTGTGAGTTCCGCGCGATTTGGGAAGGACGGCTTGTAGCTCCCTTGCGGAATAAAGATGATTACCGCTTCCTCGCTACCCTCACTGGAAAAGTACTGCTCAAGCTTTCTCCTCAGGTGCCCCATCTGCACGCGAACGATGTTGTCATCGAGGGGGTTGAAGTCCTTGCGCCTGCCGAGCACCCGAAAGCCGATCTCAAACTCGTGAATGGGTTCTTCCGGGTGGATGATTGCGAGCCGAACAACAAAGAGAAGCATGGCTCGAAGCTGGGCGGCACGTGAAAACGTCTGGCTTTGAACTGCTCTTTGGGCCAAAACCCAACGGGGATCGCCTTCGAGGGTGGATTCGTCGTCGAAAACGTTCGGAGCTCTGTCCAATGAACTCAAATCTGAAGCCCTCCAGCGAAGCATCATTGTCTCTAATCCACGTAAAGGTTGACAAGACCGCAGATTGTTTACGGCCGTAAACGATTGAAACATATAGGTAACTACGTAAAAAATCAAGCGATTACAGTTAATTTACTTCTCAAACATTCAAGTTGTGGAGGAGTGTCATTCTCGTTAGAACCGTGCCAGATCCATTCCCCTGTCCGCTGAGGTTTTGGGTAAAACTGCAACGATGCAAAGAGGACGGCCGTCGGTTGCTGACATCGAGCAGCCGCAAAGGCCGTAAGGATGATTGGCTGATGACCTGATTGGAGATGATGAGAGTGCTATTCAACCCACCGGAAGAGTGATGGAGTTGGCGCCCGAAATTCCCCTGTATCCACTGCAACAACGAATAGGAATCGATCACGGCATATCGGCCCGCGAGAAAACTCGCATTCCAACGTGAAGTCACTTTTAGCACGGTGATCGGCGCGATGGAATTCCAGGGCGGCAGCCAGATTCATTCAATTTAGGAGGAGTAAGGTGAAGCAATCGTTTATTCGACGCTACAATCGGGCGACTTCTGGTGCCAAACTTTGGCTGGCAATTCTATTGGGCACATTGGCCCCGCAACTTGGGCACGCTCAATTGCTCCAGGGAACCATGAGCGGAAACGTGACAGATCAGAGCCAGGCCATAGTGGTTGGAGCTACTGTCACAGCAAAGAACGAGTCAACGAATATCAGCCGGACCACAGTAACAAATAGTCAGGGCGAATACACTTTCCCATCTCTTGCTCCAGGGAACTACTCGCTCACGGTGAAAGCGTCGGGCTTTCAAACCTTCGTGAAGACCGGAATCGTTTTGAATGCGAACGAAATTTCGCGTTCGGATATCGTGATGTCCGTCGGGCAAGTCAGTCAGACAGTGAGTGTGTCTGCGGAAGCGCTTACGCTGCAGGCGGATCGCGCAGATGTTGTTACGGATTTACCGTCAAAAAATCTGGCCAATTTGCCGCTTCCGCTAGGCAACGATTTCCAGCAGCAAATAGCCGTTGTGGTACCCGGCGTTGCTCTGCCTCAAAGCGGCCAATCTTTCGGCGCTAACGCCAATCGCGCTGTGGCGATTACTGTGAGCGGCGTTGGTGCAGCTGCTAACACCATTCGAGTGGATGGCACCAGTGTCAATAATTTCAACTCAAATTCCGGCATGATGTACGGCCCCGCTCTCCAGGACATCGAGAATGTGAACGTGGTGACAAACTCGCAGGATGCGGAACAGGGCACAGCAGGCGGCGTCGCGATCAACATCACAACCAAAAGCGGCACCAATGACGTGCATGGTTCGTTATTTGAATTTCACTCGGATCGTTCCCTTCAGGCATATCAATGGGGCGCCAACGGTGCCTTGCCAAAAGGCGAATACATCTTTAATCAATTCGGCGGCACAATCGGGGGACCGATCAAGAAAGATAAACTTTTTTATTTCGTTAGTTTTGAGGGCACCGACAACAACGTAGGCCGCTCTCTCTATGCCGAGCTTCCAACGCCGGCGATGCTCTCCGGCGATCTCTCTGGTTCTCCCACTCCCATCTACGATCCAACCACGGGAGATGAGGCCGACTGTCTGCCGGGCGGCAATGCGAAATTATGCGGCACCGGACGCACGCCGTTTCCGGGTAATAAGATCGCAAATATCGACCCCGGCGTTTTGGCGCTCTTTAAATACGCGGCGGTCCCGACTCCAAATGTGCCTGGCACGGGCAGTCTCGCGCTGAGCCGAAACTACCTGAGTACGGGAGTGAGCTGGGAGAGACAAAATCAGATCGATGCCAAGCTGAATTGGGATCCGACCGAAAAACTGAGCTTATTCGCACGCTTTGGCATCGATCTCGTAAATTGGGCCGATCCGCAGCAATTCGGGTTGCTGGGCGGACCTGATTACAGCTCCGCTAACACGGCGGCAGGAACCGGAACTGGTCCCATTTATAACGGAACCGCTTCCGGCACCTATATCTTCACACCAAATCTGATCGCGGATGCCTACTACGGCTATACCCTCAACGCTTCACAAGCGGTGCCGCAAGCGATGAATCAGAACCTGGCCTGGACGGTGATGGCGATTCCAGGTTTGCAGAGCTCCAATGTGGGAGAAGGCGGCCTGCCGGGCCTTTACGTTGACGGCTTTGGCGGCACGGGATCGAATATCCCCGAGGCGACTTTCGGAAAATCGAATAATTTTCAGCCCCAGTACTACTCGAACGACGAAAAGGAGTATGCGGGGAATGTCACGTGGGTTAAAGGTACCCACAATTTCCGTACTGGAGTTGATTTGGTTCAGCAACAGGAGAACGAGAGCTTCGAGCAGTTTACTTTCTGCAGTTACTGCACAGGCGCAGGAGGATTTCAATTCTCGCAGGGATCGACGCAGTTGAACGGCGGCGCTGCAGGAAACGACTACAACGCCTGGGCATCGTTTTTGTTGGGTCTTTCAGCGAACGCGGGCCAAGCGGTCCTGGTCAAGCCCGAGTATCACGACCTCCAGAATATTTTGGGGGTATATGCCCGGGATCGATGGCAGGTTAATCATAAGCTAACGCTTTCCTACGGTGTGCGGTGGGACTATTATCCATTCCCGACTCGCGGATCACGGGGAATGGAAATGCTCAATTATGCAACAAATGCGTTGACTATTTGTGGTATCGCGGGAGTGCCTAAAAATTGTGGCATCACCAAGAATGATGCGCGGTTTGAGCCAAGAGGCGGGATCGCATATCGCTTCAACGCTTCAACTGTTATACGTGCAGGATATGCACTGAGCACTGACCCAACGAATAATGGAGATGTAGTCGGAAATCGCCAGAACTATCCCGACATCGTAGCTTCCACTATTCCCTCAACGAATAGCTTTTCGTATGCCACGAGTCTTCGCAAGGGACTGCCGACAGTAGTCGCTCCCGATTACAGTTCCGGCAGCGTGCCCCTTCCCCTCACGACAGGCGCTTACACGGTGAACAATCAGCAATTCGCTCGAGGTTACATTCAATCCTGGAACCTGACCTTGGAGCGACAGCTTCCAGGCTGGATGGTGAGCGTTGCTTATGTAGGAATGAGGAATATCCATCAGGACGCGACCGGAGGCATCAATGAAAACTGGGGCACTATCGGGACGGGGTCGGCAGGTCAGGCCCTCTACCTTCTGACGAAAAGAACAGCCTCTACGGTGGGTCTTGGCGCCTACGGTACAGCTACCTTCGATGGCTTTGAGGCAACCGCGATCCACTCGCTGTCGCACAATTTTCAGGTCAACGCGTCATACACCTTCGATAAGGCCTTGAGCTTTGCTGGTCCCGGAATTGCCATACCTTCACTTTACAGGATGAACTATGGCAACACGGCAGGCGTTCAGCGCGAAAATGCCGGCATCGCTTTGATCCTCACAAGCCCATTTGGACAGAATCAGTCATGGGTGACGAATGGATTTGGGGCGCAAATTCTCGGCAATTGGAAGCTTGAGACAGTAACCTCGCTCCGGACGGGCTCCCCGTTTACAGTGACGGGGGCGAGTACAACACTCAATGCATCCGGTTCTACGCAGTTTGCGAATTGCAGTGCACCGAAGAAGATTGGAACGCCTTCACAGTGGTATGACCGTACAGATTTTTCTGAGCCGACAACCGGTACGATCGGAAATTGCGGCGAGAATACGTTGTGGGGTCCCGCCACTAACACTCTGGATGCCGCCGTTGATCGTATCTTCCCGATCTATGGGGAAAAGCAGCTTGAGTTCAGGGCAAGTATGTTCAACACTCCAAACAATCCTCACCACGCAACTCCAACCAGCAGCTTAACGAGCAGTTCGTTTATGCAGGCTCTGGGCATCGCAAACACAGGCCGCGACGGTGTTGATCAAAGAACCGCGGAACTTAGTCTGCAGCTCAACTTCTGACGGCCAGTTATCGTAATTTGACGCCTCCCGGCTGCCTTTCAAGATTTAGCCGGGAGGGCCGAATCCTAGAACGCTCGCGAACGTAGAAGTACATGCCAGGCTTTGCCTGGAGAACCCACGGGAGGGATTCAATGCTTCACTCCGCAAATATTTCGGCGTTCTTGCAGCGTAGAAGAAATGCTGTCAACCTTCTTGCCATCTCCATTTTTGGCCTGGCATTCCTCTTCTGTTCGTTATCGCGTGCTCAAGACGTCCCTGTCTCGCCTAACGACGTTCCTCCGATCCTCAAGATCGGCGCGCATGCTCCCGGTTTTCATCTTCTCGGTGTGGACGGGAAGTACCACTCTCTCCAGGACTACGCGTCGAGCAAAGTGTTGGTGATCATCTTTAACTGCGATCATTGCCCCATAGCTCAGATGTACGAGCATCGAATCAAGCAACTTACCTCCGATTATAAAGATCGCGGAGTGCAAGTAGTCGTCATTATGGGAAACGATCCCTACGCAGAAGCTCTTAGCGAGTGGGGGCACACCGACCTTGGGGATACATATCCAGAGATGAAGCTGAGGGCCGCATATAGGAACTTCAACTTCCCGTACCTGTTCGACGGCGATACACAGGCGGTCGCGCTCAAGTACGGACCAACGGCGACGCCGCACGCGTTCGTCTTCGATCAGCAGCGGATATTGCGCTACGAAGGCCGCATCGATAGTAATCCACGCGAGGAATTTGCAACAAAGCACTACGTTAGAGACGCAATCGACGATCTGCTCGCGGGCAAACCGATTGAGGTCACGGATACCCCAGCCGTCGGGTGCTCGACGAAGTGGGGGTATAAGGAAAAAGCCGCCAAGAATGAGTTGGAAGAAAGCGACGAAAAGCCGGTCACAGTAGAGATGGTTACTGCGGACCAATTGGCAACGCTCAGCAAAAACGTTGGGACAAATAAGCTTCTGCTGGTGAACTTCTGGGCTACGGGGTCCGGACCATCCACATCGGAGTTTCCCGATCTGGAGAAGATGGTGCGGACGTATGCCAAGCGTCAATTGGAGATTGTAACCGTCAGCATGAACAATCCAGACGAAAAACAATCAGTCCTTGAGTTCCTTCAAAAACAGCATGCCATCAACAGGAACCTGCTCTTTGATGGCTCCGATTCGTCCCAGGCCGTAAAAGCCTTTGGGGCAGGTTGGACTGGCAGTGCTCCGTATACCGTCCTGATTGGTATGGACGGCAATGTGCTGTACAAGGCAGAGGGTGGCATGAATCCTTTAGATCTGAAGCGGACAATTTTGAAAAACCTTCCCGACGATCGCTACATAGGGCAGAACGCATATTGGAATAGCACCTTCTAAAGCTGGAGCCAGAAAAGTTGCTTATGCAAGCTCCTGGCATCGCGAACACAGGTCGCGACGGCGTTGATCCAGGGGCCGCCAAACTTAGTCCGCAGCCGAACGTTTGACAGCGAGTTATCGCGGTTCGGCGTTCCCCCGGCTGCTATTCGAAAGGTGGCCAGGAGCTGCATCTTAAAGTGCTCGCGAACGTAGAAGTACAGGCTGTGCTTTGCCTGGAGAACCCATGGGAGGGATTCAATGCTTCAGTCCACAAATGTTTCGGCGTTCCCGCAGCGTAGAAGAAATGCGGTCAACCTTCTTGCTATCTCCATCTTTGGCTTGGCATTCCTCTTCTGTCCGTTATCGCGTGCTCAAGACGTCCCTGTCTCGCCTAACGACGTTCCTCCGATCCTTAAGATCGGCGCGCATGCGCCCGGTTTCCATCTTCTCGGTGTAGACGGGAAGTACCACTCTCTCCAGGACTACGCGTCGAGCAAAGTGTTGGTGATCATCTTTAACTGCGATCATTGCCCTATCGCGCAGATGTACGAGCATCGAATCAAGCAACTTACTGCCGATTATAAAGATCGCGGTGTGCAGGTAGTGGTCATCATGGGAAACGATCCCAAGGCAGAAAAGCTTAGTGAGTGGGGGCACACTGACCTGGGGGATTCATATCCAGAGATGAAGCTGAGAGCTGCATATAGGCACTTCAACTTCCCATACCTGTTTGATGGCGATACACAGGCGGTTGCGCTCAAGTATGGACCAACGGCGACGCCGCACGCGTTCGTCTTCGATCAACAGCGGATATTGCGCTACGAAGGCCGCATCGATAGTAATCCGCGCGAAGAATTTGCAACAAAGCACTACGTTAGAGACGCAATCGACGATCTGCTCGCGGGCAAACCGATTGAGGTCACGGATACGCCAGCCGTCGGTTGCTCGACGAAGTGGGGTTATAAGGAAAAGGCCGCTAACAGTGAGTTGGAAGAAAGCGACGAAAAGCCGGTCACAGTAGAGATGGTTACTGCGGACCAGTTGACAGCACTGCGCAAGAATGTTGGGACGGACAAGCTCCTGCTGGTGAACTTCTGGGCCACTTGGTGCGGACCATGCACAATAGAGTTCCCCGATCTGGAAAAGATGGTGCGCATGTATGCCAAACGTCAATTGGAGATTGTGACCGTCAGCATTAACAATCCAGACGAAAAGAAATTCGTCCTCGAATTCCTTCAGCAGCAGCATGCCATTAACAGGAACCTGCTCTTTAACAGTTACGATTCGTCTGAAGCGGTAAAGGCCTTTGGGACAGGTTGGACTGGCGGTGTTCCGTATACCGCCCTGATTGGCATGGATGGTCAGTTATTGTACAAAACCCAGGGTGGCATGGACGCTTTGGAGCTGAAACGGGCAATTTTGAAGAACCTTCCCGACGATCGCTACATAGGGCAGCACGCGTATTGGAATAGCACTTTCTGAAGCTGGAGGTCAAAAACGGTTGTGCCATGCTCCTCCTGCTCCCGGGTAATTCGCGGGAGGGCGCCGCTGAATGTGCATGAAAGTCAGGATCGCCGTCGCAGGACCTCTACTTATAGAGCCCCGCAAGCGGTGGTATAACGTGTCGGCTTCATCAAAAGGGAATGGAGGAAGTTTCGAAATGGCTATTCGAAGAGCTGCTGATTTACTAACTAAACTGTTCGGCCGTTGCGGCCGAAACAACCTTGGATGTGCACTCCTCCTGGGAAGTGTCTTCTTCGCGACTACGCTTACAGCACAAACACCGCAACGGCCGCGCATCCTTGGTATTTCGCATATCGGACTTCTTGCCCACGATTTTGAGGCGTCGCGCGCATTTTATGGCCAGTTTCTCGGATTTGAGGAGCCCTATAACCTGAAGAAGCCTGACGGTTCGATGTCCATGACATTTTTCAAAATCAACGACGAACAAGTTATCGAGCTATACCCTGAACCTAAGCCAGACACAGATAGGATGACTCACTACTCGTTGATAACCGACAACATTGAAGCGATGAGAGCCTATCTGGCGTCAAAAGGCTTTAAAGTCCCGAGTGAGGCGCATCGAGCCAGGATTGGGAATGTTAGCTTCGATGTTAAAGATCCGGATGGCGAGACCATCGAGATGGTTCAATATATGCCCGACGGTAAGACGATGCTCACCAAAGGCCAGTTTCTGAACCCCAACGCGATTTCAGACCACATGACGCATGTTGGGGTCATCGTTCCTCCCCCTATGGATCCAGAGTATAAGTTTTATACCGAGGTTCTCGGGTTCAAAGAGTTTTGGCGAGGCAGCGCCGACGGAAAGACCCTTTCCTATGTCAATCTACGAGTTCCTGATGGCACTGATTACATCGAATTTATGCTGACCAAGGAGGTACCCCCGCCGACTAAACGTGGTGGCGCCCATCATCTGTGTCTGCAGGTTCCCAGCGTTCCGGCTGCGGTCGCCAAACTAGAGGCCGAGCCTTACTACAAAGAAGTCTATAAACGCGACATCGTGGTTCACGTGGGTAAGAACCACAAACGTCAGGCGAACCTCTTTGATCCAGACGGAACACGCATCGAACTCATGGAGCCCGATCCTGTCGATGGAGTCCCATCACCGTCTTCAACGGCTCCTCCTCCGCAATAAGGCGCCGGGTTTAATTTCGCAGATGCCGCTTTTCGCACGCCATTGCAGTTGGCCGGGTAATCCGCGGGGATTCGCCTTAGTGCGAATCAATTCATTCTGATGGAGGAGACTTTCACTGAATGCGATCTCCGCGGAGACACTGAGTTCCATCTCGGCTCAAGGGCTCAGTTCTCCACGGCTTGCCCGCCAGGTAGAGCGTGCAACGCGCGCGTCAGTCCACATCCCATGCGTATTTCGCAGCTGATTTTCGCGCTTTACCCATTTCTCGCGGCCAGCATGCCAGCGCAGGTTGTGTCGACCTTTGCCGACGCGCCGCATGTGCACGTGCAGCTTATGGTACTTCAGCAAGGATTGAATCGCGGTCAAGCTGCCGAGGCCGGTCTTTACTTTAAATTGGATCCGGGCTGGCATGTTTACTGGAAGAACGCGGGAGATGCGGGCGAGCCGCCGCATGCTCAGTGGACGCTGCCCGAAGGGATTACAGCCGGAGCAATGCAGTTTCCCGCGCCGAAACGTTTACCTCTTGGCCCGCTGATGGACTATGGGTATCTGAACGAGGTGCTCTTTCCGCTGGCGCTGAATGTTGCCGGTACGGCCAAGCCTGGGCCCCAGATGCTTCATGCGAAGGTGGATTGGCTGGTTTGCCAGTCTAGTTGCATTCCTGGCAGAGCAGAGTTAGAGATAAGTCGTGAGGTATATGAACATCCAGTTAAGTCCTCGTCATCGGCTTCCGATGCGGCAATCTTCAAGCGCTTCATCGACGAGCTTCCTAAGGCACCGCCCCCTGGTTACAAGATAGCCTTTCAGCCGTCGCGAGACGCGTTGCGGCTGTTCGTCGCGACCGGGCAGAATGAGACGCACGCCGCATTTTTTCCGGCGGACCAGGGGATTCTGGACAATCCCGCGCCACAGAAGCTTACACCTACGCCAACTGGGCTGATCCTCGATCTCAAGAAGCAGGCGAATCTCACCGCCAATCCCGCTCAATTGAGCGGCGTGCTGGAGCTTTCTGGTGGCCGGGCATTTGCGATCGCTGCGTTGCCCGGTAAGGTCGCTATGGGTGGGTCTTCAACTTCCCACCCCTCCGCCTCCTCGACAGCGGTAATCGCGCCATCGGCTTCTCCGGCCATAGCGTCGTCCGCGCCGTCAATTGTGCCGCCGCTGTCCCAATCGGCCTTAGTGGCCGTGCAACCGCCCGCTCAATTTACCTGGCTGGGCTTCGTCCGGATCGAACTGTTCGCATTTGTGGGCGGACTTATCCTCAATCTGATGCCTTGCGTCTTTCCGGTGCTTTTTTTGAAGGGTCTGGCATTGGTGAATTCGCGAAATGAGGAGCGGCGCCAGATGCGTGCACACGGATTCGTGTACACCTCGGGCGTTCTACTCTCATTCTGGGTGTTAGTGGCCGTTCTATTGGGACTGCGATTTGCCGGCGCTAAGCTTGGTTGGGGATTCCAGTTCCAGTCCCCTGTCTTTTTAGCGCTCATGGCGGGGTTGCTATTCTTTCTCGGCCTGTCGCTCGCCGGGCAATTTGAAATTGGCCTCACGCTCACCAGCACTGGCGGATCACTGGCCGCGAAGCAAGGTTACACGGGCAGTTTCTTCACGGGTGTGCTGGCTGTGGTTGTGGCAACACCCTGCACTGCGCCCTTCATGGGAACGGCCATTGGCTATGCGTTGGCGCAGCCTGCAGCGGTTACGTTTGCAGTGTTTACGGCACTGGCGCTGGGATTGGCGGCTCCCTATGTTGCCCTCACTCTGCACCCGGCCTGGACACGCTTGCTGCCACGTCCAGGCTCATGGATGGAAGTACTCAAGCAAGCTATCTCCATCCCCATCTTCGCTACGGTCATCTGGCTAGCTTGGGTGCTGGCGCAGGCTTATGGCGCCAGTGTGTTGGCCGCATTGCTGGCGAGTTTTCTGCTCCTGGCGATTGCAGGCTGGTTCCTTGGCCGTTGGCCGGCAAAGCGCTGGGCTTCCGCGGTTGCCGCAGTGATTCTGCTGGGAGTAATAGCTCTAAGCGTATTCGCTCCGCGTAAGCTGATCGCTCCCTCAGGAGCTATGGCTCAGACAGAGACCTACGGCGGCTGGGAACCTTGGTCTGTTGAAGCTGTAAGTCGCTATCTGTCCCAGGGAAGGCCCGTGTTTGTGGATTTTACCGCGAGTTGGTGCCTGAGCTGTCAGGTCAACGAGCGGGCCGCGCTAAATCGGCCAGAAGTGCAAAAGGCCTTCGCAGACGCAAATGTGATCTTACTTCGCGCTGACTGGACGCGGCATGATGAAGCCATTACGCAGGCTCTGGCCGGACTGGGCCGAAGCGGAGTCCCGGCTTATGTGATGTATACCCCCGGAGAGAGATATCCGGAGTTGCTGCCTGAAGTACTTACTCCCGGCATCGTCACGGACGCTTTGAGTAAATTGCCGAAGGTGGCTGAGTTACAAGATCCAGTCGCTCCAATCGCAGCAAGCGATAGTGTCAAGAAATGAGTGTAACCTGCGCTTCGAGGTAATTCATGCGTAAAGATGCTTACGGCTTGACGATCGGTTAGGTCTTCTAATTATCGGAGGGTACTTCATCGCCATTCAGAGATAGGGACATAGAAATTGGGCTCATCGTACATCTGTGCTTTCAACACGGCTAACTGCAACACAGATCGAAGTAACTTGGCAGAGTTTCTCTTGACATTTGATTTGACTTAGAACTAGGATATCTCGATTCGTAGTAAGAGCGAATTAGTACGCGAACGTAAACCGATTGAGACAACGCTGCCTCCACTGGAGCGTAAGCAGTAAGAGTGCAGAGGGCTTTTTCGAAGAATCGACAGGCGCGTGCGACGAGAAAGTCGCATTCGCGCCATAAAACGCAAAGTGAGGTTCCATGAAATTATCACGCAGGCAGTTCTTGTATGCAACAGGCTCGATTGTTGCCGTATCCACAATGCCTCATGCGGCGCGTTCTCTTCCCGGTCAGGTTCACGGACCCTCGAAGATTCGCATTGGATACGCCGCGATCACCTGGGCCGACAATCTCTCTGGAGCGATTTCGGACATTTCATCGGTCGGCTATCGAGGCATTCAACTCAGGGCGAACGCGGTGAAGCTGATTCCTGATCCGCTTGTAATTAAAGGCGAGCTGTCTCAGCACAACCTGACCTTCACCGCGCTTTCCAGCGGTGATATCGCTCTCGATCCCGCTGACGAAAAAGCTAATCTCGCACTTCATGAAGATCATGCCAAGTATCTCAGCAAAGCCGGTGGCATGTATCTTCAGGTAATAGGTACCTTCAGAGCAGATGGGAAGTTTACGGCAGAGGAGTATACGCGGACGGGAAGATTACTGACCGAAGTCGGCAAGCGGGCCGCCAAATACGGCGTGCAGGTTGCACTTCACAATCACATGGGATCCATCGCACAATCGCCCGAGCAACTGGCAAGGATCTTGGACGCGGCTGATCCGCACTATGTGAAGCTCCTGCTGGACGTAGCTCATTACAAGCAGGGTGGCGGAGACCCTGCCGCTGCCGTCAAGCAATACGCAGATCGCCTGCTATTCCTGCACTTCAAAGATGTAAAGCCGGCGGATACCAAGAGTGGCTATGAGTTTGTGGAATTAGGTCAGGGCACAGTCGATCTACCCGCCGTTGTGGCGGCGTTGCACGCCATTAAATATCATGGCTGGGCGATTGTAGAGTTCGATCGCGAACCCGCTGGATCGACAAGAACGCCGAAGGAATCGGCGGAACTCAGCAAGGAATACATTGAACACACTCTGGGTCTTCAAGTATGAGGCCTTCTTTTCCTCGCATGCTCATTCACGACGAGGCAAGCAGCTGGGACGGGAGAACTCGTAGAGCGTTTTTGAAGATTGCTGGAGCTTCCGCACTGGGCAGCGTGGGAGTAAGTATGTTCGGAGCCCTTGCTGCCATGGCCGTTCCTGAAGATGCCCAAGTCGCCGGATTGAAGATTCCGCGACTGTTGTCAGGTTGTTCTGCGTTTTCCTTTCGCAAACAATTGGCAGGCGGCCAGATGTCGATGGAAGATTTCATCCGCAGAGCTGTTGACCTGCGTTTGGATGGCGTGGATATGACGCTCTACTATCTCAAGTCCACCGATCCGGACTATCTGGAGAGTCTGCGTTACCTGGCTTACAAGAATGCAGTTGCGTTTTCTGGCGCTGCCTGCGGATCGAGAACAGTACTCGCGGATGCCGGCAAGCGCGCCGATGCCCTCAACGACATCAAGAAGTGGGTAGATGTTACTGAGCGGCTTGGCGCCCCGCAGCTGCGTATCTTCGCTGGCAACCTGCCGCCCGGTGTTTCGCTTGAACAGGCCACTGACTGGGTGGTTGAGATCATGAAAGCCGCGACCGATTACTCTGCGAAGAAGGGGGTTGTTCTTGCTCTCGAAAACAATCGAGGCGTTTCCGAGAGCTCGGATACATGCCTGGAGATCATGCGCCGCGTCGATTCACCCTATGCCGGGATCACCCTCGATATCACGCATTTTGTTCCAACGCCGGCCCAGGACTCTTACGCGCAGATCGCCGCCTGCATTCCCTATGCAACCAACGCGCATATCATGGACCGCTTCGATGACGGTCGGCCAATCGATTTGGAGCGCATTTGGACTCTCTTCGCGCAGGCCGGATTCAGGGGCTACATGTCACTGGAGTACGATGCCAAACCTGACGTAGAGGACATCTCCAGCACCGAGATTCCTAGACTTATCTCCGAGATACGCGCGCTTTGCCGGAAGTATTCGAGTACGGAATCTTGACGCAATGCCAGTAATGATACTTTCAAACTGCTGCCAGATGGCGTAAAACTCTCATTCGACTATAGAAAGCCATTCGACCTGATCATTGATAGGGGCCAAAATGAAGAATGGCGGAGAGGGAGGGATTCTTTCTGGCCCTCTTTCGGGCACCATTGAAAACACATGATATATGCGGTTTTCTCCGCTCTAGGAGCGGGTTTCACAGCTTTCGCCTTCTAAGTCATTTTAAGCGGATTTAAGCCCTTATCAGGGCCAAAATTCAGAAAAAGTGCAACCAAGTGTGACCGCACGGGCGCCGTCTCGCGCGGCGCAATACGTCCGCATGTCGACTGAACATCAGCAGGATTCGCCGGAAAACCTGCTCGACATCATCCGCCAGTACGCAACGGCCCACAACATGGAGAACGTCCAGGAATATTCCGACCATGGTCGTAGCGGGCTGAACATCGCCGGCCGGGAGGGCCTCAACCAGCTCATGGCTGATGTCGAGGCCAAGCGAACTAACTTCACCTCGCTTCTCGTCTATGACGTGAGCCGTTGGGGAAGGTTTCAGGACGTAGACGAGAGTGCCTAACACGAGCACGTCCGGAAGCGGTCTGGCATCCGAGTTCATTACTGCGCGGAACAGTTTGAGAACGACGGGAGCATGTCCTCATCGGTGCTCAAGATCTTGAAACGTTCAATGGCTGCCGAATACAGCCGCGAGCTCTCGATCAAGCTTTTTGCCCAAATCTCCATAACTGAATGCGCCTTTATTTCGGCGCTTGCAGTGTTCTTTGCCAGCGGCTACTTCGACTGGATATTGCTTTCCAGTGCGATTCTGTTCCGCTATCGCGCCGTGGCGCTCTATGTGAGAGAAGCGCCATTTATCAGAGATTCTTTACCCGGCATCGCCGCGCTCAACGCCGTCGATTACGCTGAAACACTTTCAACAAGTGCCCGTTCGGGCCAGAAATCGCTTGTCGAAGCTCAATGCACAATGAAAATGTCGTACTTTACGAACGAGTTGCCACCGGTTTTGACTTCGACCATCTTGCCTACGCATTGCACACGGTTTAGCCAGACATAGGCCTTAGCAAAGGTCTCCATTGTAGGTTGTAGGTGCCATGAGGAAGTATTCGTCCGCTGGAGTCAGAACTTCGCCACTTGCGATCCGCTTGCCGACTTCGTCGGACCGGCTGATGATGTCGTTGTAAGCGACATAGATTAGAGCGCCATCATCCTTCTTGATCGTCAACCGAACATCCTGGCGTAGATTTCCGTCTGGCATGATGCGAATCCAGTCCGCCGCCGGGGCAATCAGCGTTCCATTGATCTTGGGGCCTTTAACCCAGCCACCGGCGCCTACATTGTAGATTGTCAATGAATCGTCGATCTCCTGCGGTGTATCTAGTGGTGCATACAAAGTCATCAGATATTCGGTGGAGATCTTCGCCGTTTGCGCGCCGGGAAGTGCTGAGGCGAACGCTATCAAACAAAGAGCCGCACTCAGAATTCGCTTTATGGCCATCTCCTGCCTTTGTCTAATTAAATCATTT
Organism: uncultured Acidobacteriaceae bacterium; assembly: GCA_963841095.1. GTDB lineage: Bacteria > Acidobacteriota > Terriglobia > Terriglobales > Acidobacteriaceae > Telmatobacter. Next base: position 260,568 of record CAWJBE010000013.1, on the reverse strand, counting down.
TTACGTTTACCGCCTTCACTGAAGTGGCTCCAAACTGGGGTAACTTCCGAATGGGCGACCACCAGCCTTTGTGCTAGGCTTCATCCTTGCCGGTCTTCTTGTCTCGCGAGCCTAAAGCGCGTCGATAATTTGGGAGCTTAACGAATTCCGCCGGAGACCGGCCATCTCACCCGATCTGTTAACGTCAGGTGAGATTCGTCTAATGGATGGGATTGGCAAGATGTGCAACGCGCGAGCAACAACATCGCTTGAGTTCGTTGGTTTCAGAGTCTCGATTACCTCGAATTCCTCGGTCCCGGCGCGCCTGAGGATCAAAATCCGCGACCGGCTCAAACACAACATCCGCAAACTCCTGTGGGACAGGAAAAATCAGAAGTATTTTCCTCACATGTATCTGGCCGGCTCGCCATTCCCTTGGATTTCAACGAGAATGCGATTACCCACCACGGCGGAACTGCCGTGGCCATCGAGGCCGGTTTGCGATCGCGTGGTGCACGTAGGCGGATTTTACGCGTGGTGTACGCCCGACAATCAGCCGCGCGGCTCATCCGGTTTTCGCGGCTCGGCCGGCGAGCTGGGCCGGGATATTGAATTGCTTGAGGCGAGGGCTGAGCGGCATTGATTCCCAAATATTTGAGCGCCCAGTCTTCAATCGATGGTACGGCGGACGATGACGTAACCGCGCGTTCGATATGCTCTCGTCAAGGAAGGAGTTTATTGTGATTCCCCGCAAATCTAAGCTATTGCTTTCAATCGGAAGGTTTTTCGGCAGGCGGCTTTTGGGTTTCTTGCTGGCGATGCTGGCTGTTTTTTCTCCGCCTGGCGCCGGGGCGGCGCAAATGAGTGGCTCTTCAACTGACTCCTCGGCGGAATTGGCCAAACAGATTCGCGACGACCAGAACCTGCGAGAAGTGCGCCAGATGGCGCTCGATCTGCTGAAGAGCGGACTCAATGCGGGCACGCACTACCCGCAGGTCTGGATTCGCGATCTAAATACTTTCATCATCGTGGCCCTCGAGGTCAATCCCCACGACGCTTTGCGCGAAGCGCTGCTTACGTTCTTCAAATTCCAAGGGCCGCAGGGCGACATTCCCGATGGCTACCTGCCGATCAACCCTAATCAGAAGGGAAAGCCCAACCGCGTCACGCCGCAAGCTCCCGGTCTTCAGGCGATCAAAAACACTGTCGAGGTAGACCAGGAAACTTCGCTGGTGCAAGCGGTATACAAATACGTCACGATCACAGGAGACCGCAGCATTCTGAACGAGCAGGTCGACGGCCGCACCGTGCGCGACCGGCTCGGTTTTGCCATGCAATTTCTGCTCAACGAGCGTTTCGACAAGCAGTATGGCCTGATCTGGAGCGCCACGCGGGCCGACTGGGGTGACAATCAGCCCGAGTCGCCCATCGGCGCATGGCTCGACGAACGCACCCACCGTTCTCTCTCTATCTACGACAATGCCATGCTGATTTTGGCGATCAACGATTACCTGAAGCTGCTCGGTCCGGGCGCGCCGGAGGCGGCGCGCTGGACGAAAACCCGCGACAAGCTCAAGCACAACTCGCGCAAATACCTTTGGGACAAGAAAGATCAGAAATATTACCCCCACGTTTATCTCGACGGCTCGCCGTTTCCCAAGGATTTCGATGAGAACGCAATCTACTACTTTGGGGGAACGGCCGTGGCCATCGAGGCCGGCCTTCTGACGCGCAAGGAGATCGCCCACTCTCTTAAGCGCATGGATGAGGATGTGCCCAAGGCGCACGCGGCGACCATCGGGCTCACCATGTACCCGGCGTATCCACTCGGCTACTTCCAAAATAAGCAAATGACCGCACCATACACCTACCAAAATGGCGGCGACTGGACGTGGTTCGGGGGCCGCATGGTGCAGGATCTGATCGATGAGGGCGATATCGCCGATGCCTATCGCGAGATTCGCCCCATGGTGGATCGCGTGGTGCGCGTGGGCGGGTTCTACGAGTGGTGGACGCCTGACAACCAGCCGCGCGGCTCGGCCGGCTTCCGCGGCTCGGCCGGCGTCCTCGGCCACGACATCGATCTGCTGGAGGCGTGGGCGGAAAAGCAGTAAGTATTCTCCAGGGCTGTGCGGTATCAGACCGAAGGTCTCCTTCGCCGCGGCCCGTTCGCTCCCAAAGCAGAATCGAAATCCCGCTTCAGTTCTCGATATGCTATAAGAAAAAACATGAAACCGGCTAAGAAAGCGATCAGTCGTCGCAGTTTCCTGCGACAGACTTCTTCTGCTGTCGGCATCGCCGTGGCCGCGCCCATCATGATTTCTTCTTTCGCTCTGGCCGAACGGGAGGCCCCGCCTGAGGCATCGAGCATCGCAGCCGTGAAATATGCAGTCTTGAAGCCTGACTCGGCCAGTGCCCAACCTGCTCCCGTTATCGTCGACGGAATTCCGTTCTTGAAAGATACGCACTGGACATCGCTGAAAGAGGGCGGCAGCGCGAGCTTGCGCAATCTGAATATCAAGGCAAAGCACCTTTACCTTTTTGGCTGTCGCAATTCAGTGGATAGGCCGCCCTATGCGGGAGGGGCAGATGATTTCAGAAATCTGTTTGTTGGCGAGAAGGTCGGAGATCTGCGAATCCAATACCGGTCCGGAACGGCGGATGACATTCCCTTGCTCTTCGGTTATATGCTTTGGTGGCACGACGAGCATAACGCGCCTCCCGAGCCTTTCAAGAGCGATCCCAGCAAGCAGGCAATCCTGGACCGCGCGTTGTATGTTGCCAACGGCATCAGTAACGGAAGCGCGCCTTATTACCTGCGCATTGGCCTGCGCGACGAGGCCGTGCTGGGGATCGAGTTAAGAGACGATGCCAGCCATCGCGGCCAACCGGTGATCGATGGCATCACGTTCGCGGATGTTTTTAACGCGCCACGGCTAGACACGGCATATTTTCTCGCAGCCGATGGGGGCCCCATGCCCGATGGTCCTTCGGCGTGGCTGGCCGATCATACGGTCGCATCGAGCGATCCCATGCCGCGCCGCCTGAACGCGTTGCGCGATTTAAGCCGGGTCGTCTATACGTTCCCCGAAGATATCGACGCGCGTGCCGTCAGGGGCGTCGAGCCCGTTGATCCAGGACATTCCTTTTCGGGGCCCGATGTGAAGTTCACCGGGTCGCCCGAGGCCGCTATCCTCACGAACGTATTCCTTGAAAATTCCATTGGCCTTCTGGGCCGTGTGGATGACGACACAGGAATGGTTCATGAGTCCGCGCTCAAGGCCGAAAACTACAAGGAGTGGCTGGGCTATCTGTCGGATGTGCAGGCTTATTACAACGACTCATTTACGAGGACACATATTATTGCGCTCCTGAGCAACATGGGGTTCATTGCCAAAGCGGATAATGCAATAGACTACTTCGACCGATGGATGATGTATTTTCCAAAGGCCTATCCGGCAATCCAAATGGGAGGCAAGCCTGTTCCGGGTCACGCGACCGTGCTTGCAAACAAGCCGCACTCCTATTTTGACGATTTCAGCAAGCACGGCTGGCCGACAAGGTTCAAAACCCGCGACTACGGCAATCCGGAGACGGACGGTCACGGGCTTCTGATGTTATCCCGGTTTCGCGCCTGGGCGAAATCGGGGCGGAAGAAGGGGTGGATCGAATCGCACTGGGAAGCGATTCATGAAGCTGCCGAGTGGATTCCATGGTGTCTGGACAATCCCCAGTTGTCGCTCTCCGAACACGGCCTGTTGTACTCCGAGAGCGAGGCTGGAATGGAGATGGAAAGCCTCTATTGCAACGTCCCCTGCTATTTTGGCTTGTTGGCCTATGCCGAGATGGCCGAGGTTGCCGGTAAAACGGATTTCGCCGGTCGCTGGCGCGGGCAAGCCGCACGGCTGCTCGATGCGATGAATGCTTACTTTCCCGCCATGCTCGAACCCTGGGGAGATGTGTGGGATCGGGAGAAGGTCACCGGGAACGAAAAAGGGTGGGGGCCATCAGCGGCCATGGTTCCAATTCTCGAAGCCATGGAGCTTTATGGATATGACCCGGCCAGCAGTATGCCGGCTGGCTGGGCCGAACGCACCAGGCGCACCTATGACCTGCTATCCGCCGAACGCAGCCCTCGTTACTGCGAGCCCGCGACGCTCGGATATGGCCAGGGCTTCATGACTCAATCCGCGCTCTTGTTGGATCGGATGGACGATGCGACACAGATGACCGCGTGGATGGCTAGGCTCTGTTTCGCTCCCCGGCAGCCACATCCTTACAGGGTTCCTGAGTGCGTGATGATGAAGTCCGATGGATCCATGTGGGCCAGACGCGGCGATCTGGGCAACGGCTTTCAGATGGGCGAAGTTCTCCTGACCTGCCAAATACTTCTGGGCATAGACGACTATGACGCGAACACCCTTAAATTGATTCCGCGCCTGCCCATTGGCTGGACCGGAGTTAGAGTTCATAAATGGCCGGTGCGGGTTTCGTCCTTGAGCCGATCGGAGATGGCGATGTTGTCGATGGAAGTTACACGCGACAAAGGCGGCAAAAAGTGCGGCTTCAAGATATCCGTGAACAAACCCGTCGACAATGTTGCAATAAGAGTTGGCCCGTTCCCCATTTCCTCCACGCAACTTACCGTCAGGAATAACCACGAGAATGCAAGCGCCACGCTGTTCGTGTCCGGCGATTCCAAATGGGCGTGGCTTCGCGCCGGCGCCATTCGCGATTCGTGTGTCATCCAGTCTCAAGCGACGTAAACTCTTCGATCTCACAGAGTCGTCGCAAAGGCGTGACATCGGCGGCACCTTTGCCGCCAAGCGATATTGATCTCCATCGAGCCGCTTGGGAATATTCTATTCTCTATGAATGAGTTGTCCGCACCCAAGGAATTCGTTGATCCACGGACGATAGGTTAAAGGTGCACGGGAACCGCTCACGTAGATCGGTATTACGACTGCCGTTTATGCGAGACAGCAAATTGCCCATTATCTCTCTATCATTATCCTGAAGATACCGGTTTCTCGAGGATTGTGTGCTGCGGCTGAGGACGTTTGCCTGCCATTCAGGCGGGCGCAAGAGGCATACGACACTTGATAGATTCGGCGATCAAAACAGCGGCACACTAACCCCACACATATCGTAAAAAGCGCCGAAAAGGATGAGATACAAATGCAGTGTCTTGTTGCCGGATCAATAGAATCGGATGTGTCACTGCTGCCAGTGGTTCTTTCACCCCGCCAGGACGTGGCAAGCAATCACGTCGAACTGGCTGGGGGTGCCGGCCATGGCATTCACGCGTAGTAAGATTTCGAAATGCTTGATGGGTCCGGCGGGCGAGATGCCGCAGGTTCGAATTGCCGCGGAAAGCCGCGCGGGATCTGTGACCAGGATTCCCGCCGCCTGCGTGCCCTCGCGGGTTAAGCCACCGAGCAGAAGAACCTGCCCGCTTTGATCCGGGTTCGCGACAAACGCAACCAGGGCGAACGAGGCTCCAGTAGCCCCACCCCTTGCCGTGGGGACGTAGGTTGCCTGCTCTTTCGCGGCAGGGTGTACATCGCGAATGATGCCCCCGCCAGGAACGGCAGCGGCGGCAAAGCGGAAATCCAATTGCCCCTCGAACACAGAAGACCACGGATTTGAAGCGGGGCTGCCCAGAAAGATGAAGTTATCGTCGGTTTTCAGGTTTGAAAACTGGAGATTCCGCGCACCCTGCACGTCGATCTTGCGTGAATAGGTCTGTGCAAGTTGCGCAATTTCGGCAGCAATTTGCGCATCCACGTTGGAAGCTTTGTCGCCTGCCAAGAGATGTGTGCAGATATCCTTCATTTCAGCGGACAGAGTGTTGTTTTCGGGAAGGTAACGGTGATTGGCGTAATCCGAAACCGAGATCGAACCATGGGTAAGAACCAGAATTGAGTAGAGATCGGGATCGCTCGTGATTACGTGCGTGGGCCGGACTGAGCTGAAGAGCACTGACCAAGGCAGCACCGACGGCGGCGCAGCCGCGACAGTCGAGGAGCGCTTTGCAAAGTAGGCCCAAAGCGAGAGATTGATCAGGACCAACAAGACCGCAAAGACCATCCACTTGCGAGTTGCGCCGCGGGTGCGATCGAATTCCCGATCAGGAACGGCGGGATCCTGGGCCTCTGCATGCAGGGTGGGCATTGTGGCTGATGGGGGATCAGGATGCCGCAGGAAGCCGGGAAAAGCACCCGGCGCATCCACATGCAGTTTTTCGTCGACAGAGCTTGCCGGTTTCCCTTGCGGCCCGTAGGCGATAACGGGGATATACGTACCCGGGTGAAGTGTAATGCGAAACTCCGAGGCGGAGCCGTACTTGCCGTAGTACTGTGACAGGCGTTTACGAACGTCGCTGGCGGTCACACGAACGATGGCGTCTTCGCTCGTGTCGTATGAAGGGGGCCGCCCAAATATTTCGATCCCTATCATGCGCTCCTTGAGGGAATCGAAGTGACCGGCAAGCGCATGATCGACGACATACGTAAGGAATTGTGCGCTTCGGTGGCGCCCCTTGAATGCTTCACTGTCCACGATCTCGCGGAGATGATCGCGCAATGCCGCGACAGACGTCTCGGATTCTGCCATATGCGCGATCGCTGCCCGTTCGCCGTTTGAGTTCATGGTCTCCGCGCTGTTTGCGCATCCCAGATTCTAGCACCGACCTGAGAGTCTGAATGGTCCTGGCTAACGCTGGAAGCTAACCGTTAGGAATTCAGCATTGAGTAACCCTATCTTTTTCAATCGAGTACTGGAGCGTTATCCCAAGTTTTAACGTTGACGAATCATATTGAAAAAGAACTATGATCCTTGCGACGCTGAGAGACCGTTCTCTGGAGCGATCAATTTGGATTGCTTCTAAGCGATCAATTTGGATTGCTTCTAAGCGATCAATTTGGATTGCTTCTAACTGATGAATCAACGGGGGCGAGTCGGGATTGTTTCTGGTTAATGGCAATCAAATCAACAGAAAACGAGAAGTGAAAGTGAGCAGGCGTTCATCCCCATTCAATGTTCTTTGAGAGCGAAAAGCGAATCCGGTGCCGCGTGAGAATAGACACCGCCATCAGCAGTAAAGCAACGCAACTCGAACCTAGGAGGCAAAGGAAATGAACAACCGAATGGAGAGTAACCGTCAATCGGTACTGTGGCGCGCCGTGCAGGCGCTCTGCCTGATAGGGCTTTTGGTCACAGTATTCAAGGGCGCCCAGGCGTTTGGTCAGGCTGACCAGGGCGCGATTATCGGCGCGGTGACAGACTCCACGGGCGCCGCAATTCCCAACGCCGCGGTTACGCTCACCGACCAGGGCACCGGTCTGGTGCTCAAAGCCAAGACCAACGCCAGCGGGAACTATTTCTTCGCGCCCATCAAGACCGGCACCTATTCCGTGAGCGCGACGGCCCCCAACTTTGAAACCACGCAAGAGACCAGCATCGTGGTGCACGTGCAAGACCGGCTGAATATTCCGTTAAAACTCACGCCGGGAAATGTTACCGAAACTGTGACCGTTACCTCGGCCGCGCCGTTGATGCAGACACAGACTGCGGAATCGGCCATCGATATCAGCTCGCGGTTCCTAAACGATGCTCCGCTCGAAAACCGCAACTGGATTTTTATCGCGCAGGAAGCGCCGGGCGTGACACCGATGGTGGGCCGCGGCGCCGCAAATGGCGACTTCTCTTCCAACGGCGAACACGAGGAGCAGAACAACTACATGCTTGACGGCGCAGACAACAACGTCACCGATTCCGACTACGAGAATGGCTCGACCTATAACGTGGCGCCTCCGCCCGATGCCATCGCCGAGTTCAAGCTCGAGATGACCGATTACAGCGCGGAGATCGGCCGCGGTCACGGAGCCGTCCTCAACGCCACCACCAAGTCGGGTACCAACCAGATTCACGGCGACCTGTGGGAGTACAACAGAAACACGATCTTCGATGCGCAGAATTGGAACCAGAACCCAAGTTCGAAGGCGCCGGCCTTCCACCTGAACCAGTTCGGAGCCACCCTTGGCGGGCCGATCGTCAAAAATCACCTATTTTTCTTTGGCGACGTCCAGGACTCACGTTACGCCAATGGAGCAAACGCCACAATCTACACGGTGCCTACGGCGCGCATGCGCCAGGGCGATTTCACTGAGTTGCTGACCCCCAGCCTGATCAATAACACCTGCCCACAGGTGCTTTATCAGTCGAACGCCAACACCGGGACCTATTCATGCAGCAGCGGGAAGGTAACTACGCCTCCGAGTGGCTCCCTCCAGCAGTACGGGAACACGCAGGTGGGCGCGTTTGCCCCAGGCCAGAATGTCTTCTCCCCGGCCCAACTCGATTCGGTCGCCCAAAACATTCTCAAGCTCTATCCCTGCCCCAACGCCGTTCCGACCGGTACAACCGTGACAGGACCGAACAGCGGCAAATGGCAAGCCGGCAACTGTAACACCGAGACAACTCTCGACTACGGGCCGGCCTACAACAACTACGTCGTTGACCTCCCGACGACCTCCGACCCCATCCAGTGGGACGGCCGGCTTGACTGGAACATCAACACCAGCGACCAGGCCTACGTCCGCTACGACTATCAGCACATCATCAACACCAACCAGTCGCCCCTGGGTCCCATCCTGGACGGTTATCCTAACTTCGCCGGCGAAAACGAAACCTATCTGAGCGAAAACTTCATGCTCAGTGAGACGCACACCTTCTCGCCCACCCTCATCAACGAGTTCCGCTTCGCGTTCAACTACGGCATCTTCGCCAACCTGCAGGCCAACGATAAAAACAACATATCGGCTTCCCTCGGATTGAACGGCGTTCCGTTCAATGCCGGCCCCTTGAACGGCGGTCTGCCGGCGGTAAGCATCGGCGGCATCCAGGCGTTCGGCGCTCACGGCAACGATCCGTCCCTCGAAGGTATGGACACCTATGAGATCCTCGACAACGTCACCAAGGTCATTGGCAACCACTCGTTGAAGATGGGCTTTGAGGAAATGCCGATTCGCTCCCACGACACTTCCGTTGCCGCCCCGCGCGGGACGTACACCTTTGGAAGTACGTACACCGGCGTCTCGGGACAAAGTAATACCGGATACGGCGTTGCCGATTTCCTCGCACAGGGACATGGCCCCGGCGGCGGGCTCACCGGCACCGACAACATGGCGAGCGGCCAGATCAGCACGTACTCGTATCAAAACTTCGAGCACAGCTACATCGCTGCTTACCTGCAGGACGACTGGAAGGTGACGCACAAGCTAACGCTGAACCTGGGTCTGCGCTACGAGTACTTCGCGCCCCAGGAAGAGATGGCGGACCGGTGGGACAACTTGGTGCCCGAGACCGGCTACGTGAGCTCGAACGGCGAGGTAGGATCGTCGTTCCTCCTATTCCCGTCGAGCCAGCGGAGCACGCCGCTTGCTCCGAACCTCCTCGCGCTGCTTGCCGCCGATAATATCCAGGTCTCTTATACCGACAATCGGCGCCTCTCCACCTTCCCCAAGGCCAACTGGTCGCCGCGTTTTGGCGTTGCCTACCAGATCAATGACAAGACGGTTGCGCGGCTCGGAGCGGGTGTCTTCATGGGCGGCTTTGAGCCAGGCGGCGGCGCGCAACTCACGCAGGGCACGCCTTACGTGACCATCGCGAGCCTGCCCCAGCTGCCCAGTTGCGCAAACGGCGCCTACTGCGCCTCGCAACAGAGCGTTAACAACACTCTCGAGGGCGGTCTTGGAGGGTTTCAGGCTGCCGGCGGAATTGAGAATTACCAGTCCTTCCCCGGTACCGAGTCGCGCGACCCGGTGATGCACATGCCGTACACGATGAACTACAACTTGAGCGTGCAGCGCGTGCTCACGCCCACCACCACCGCAACGGTCAGCTACGTGGGCAGCCTGGGACGCCACCTGGTCACGGGCATCGGTGCGGGCACGGCCATGGCAATTACTACCGGCGGCCAGAACCTGCAAGGCCTGTCGCGGTTGGCGCACTTCACCTCGAATGCGTGGATGACCTGGGCAGCCGGGAGCTCCTACAACTCGTTGCAAGCGCAGGTGCAGAAGAAATACGGCAACGGGTTGAGCTTCCTGGGCACCTATACCTGGGCCCACGCGTTCGATAACGAAGCCGACCTGCTGGGCGGAGGCATTGGCTATAAGGATAGCGGGGTCATCCCCATCAAGTACGAGTGGGGCCAGTCCGCCTACGATATTCGCGAGCGCGCGGTGATCAACGTCGACTACGACCTGCCCTTCGGCGTGGGCAAGCAGTTTGTCAATCACCCGGGCATTCTCGACGAAATCATCGGCGGATGGAAGACCGACATGGAGTGGTGGGGCCAGACCGGTCAGCCGTTCACGATTGGCATCAGCAGAAACGGAACAGACCAGTACGGGAATGGGTATGGGAACGTCAATGGTGGTGTCAGCAACAACGCCATCAAGATCGGCAATCCGTTCTCAACCGGCCTGCCGGTTCCTGATCAGTCCAATCAGGCAACCAAGAGCGGCATTACGAACTGTCCGAATTCGGCTTTGGCAGGACATGCTTTGAAAACCAAGCAAGTCTGGTATAACTCGTGCGCCTTCGCCGATCCGATCGGCGGCACCAACGCTGCATCTTCGCTGGCGCCTTATGAAACCGGCACGTTCAGCTTCAACTCGCCGCCAGTCGGCGCCGACACAGCGATCACCGATGGAATATACGGCACCATCGGAGCCAATGGAAAAGCCGTCAGCGGCACCAACCCCGCGGTCCCCGCTCCTTACATCAACGGTTACCCAACCGTCGAGCCGTTCTTCGGCACTCCGAAGGACCAGCTTGCCGGGCCAGGCAACTGGCGCCTGAACGGTTCGCTGTTCAAGGACTTCAGGACATGGCGCGAGCAGTACCTGGAGTTCCGCGCCGATGCCTTTAACCTGCTCAACCATCCGAGCTGGGGCGGCGTCGGCAACAACGGCACCAATCCGGGCACCGGTGCCCAGATCACCGGGCCCATGTCGCTCCAGAGCAATACCATCGACGCACGTACGTTCCAGCTGTCAGGCAAGTATGTGTTCTAGCTCGCCCGTGCCAATCTTCTAAGGCGCAACTGTCGAGGCCGCATTACTTTGGGAGGGCGGCCTCGACAGGCATTCGATGCTCTATCCCAACCGGGCGGAGAAGACAATGGAGAGAAGAATCTTGAATAAACTGGCCGGCCCGGCTGGTACGATGTTGGCCGTTCCATCCACAAGCAGTTCGAGACCACCGAGAGCAGCAGGGTGGAAATCCAGGCTCAAGTGCTCGATGCATTCAACCACGCCCATCTCAGCAACCCAGGGGCGGGAACGATACGAGCAACTTCGGCGTGTCGATCACGGACGGCTGGGGCGCCATGAATCGACCGCCAGCCTGTCCCGCTTGAGCTGTGGGTGCGGCAGCGTCGTGCGCTTTTCACCGTAGGAGCTGTCTGAGCCGAGAGGCTCACGTACAGCTTTTGGGAGGGCCTCCGGGTGGGACTTCCGAGGGCTACTTAACTTTTTCGCAATCGGAGACGGAAGTGCGGCAGCCGCGCACTGTAAAGGAGAGCCGATGGACAGGCGCGATTTCATTCGAACGATGGGCATGAGTGCATTGCTTGGCCAAGTGCCCCTTGGGGCATTCGGGCAACTGGAAAGCCTTCCCCAACTCACGCCAGGCCGCACGAGCGCCCAAAACGGCCTTTGGGTCGAGAATCCCCTTTCAGTGCAGTTCGTGTCTTCGCGGCAAATCGTAGTCGCCGAGATCAACGGGCCGGCAGAGATTACGATGATGCATTTTGCATATGCGAGAGCTCAAATTGGAAATGGCAAGCCCCTGACCCGTGACCTGCTCCTGCGCATTTACTGGGATGGCGAATCCGACCCTAGCGTGGACTGCCCGCTTGTGGACTTTTTCTGCGATCCGGACGGCGCATCCGAAGTGATCGACACTGCCTTTGTCAATGTCCGCCGCGGATACAATGCCTATTTCCCGATGCCCTTCCGGAAGTCGGCCAGGGTCGAACTGGTTTACGATGGGCCGGTCCAGCCGGGACGGGAGCTGGAGAGCATGATGCCCTGTTACTCCTATGTCTGTTATCGAACATTGAAAGATTTTCCCAAAGATACGGGCTATTTTCATGCGAGCTGGCGCCAACAAAGCTTGTTGCTCGGACTCAAAGAGTATATTGCCCTTGAAGCCAAAGGCAAAGGCAAGTTCATCGGCTGGAACCTTACCGTCCGCAGCCTCGAACGCAACAGCTATCCAGTAGATGAAAACGAGAAGTTTTACATTGACGGAGAAACGACCCCGTCGGTGGAATTCCAGGGTTTGGAAGATTCGTTTGGATTCAGTTGGGGTTTCCCGAAAACCGACAACTTTTTCCCGCTGACGGGATATTTCAAATTCATAAACGGCGCTGCCGCCTACCGCTTTTTCACGCAGGACGCCATCAGCTTTGCGAAATCGCTTCGGGTGGCTATCGGTTTTGGCGCAACGGAAGGCGGCTGGCGCCTAAACTTTTCGAAGCCCGAAAGCATTGTGCAGTTTTCTTCTACTGTTTATTGGTATCAGACTGAGCCACACGCGCCGTTTCCAGCGATGCCACCGGCAGGCGAGAGGGAGCCTGCCGCGAGCCATACGTGATTGAGCTCCGGGATTGGTTAACGTTTCCTACTGTGAAGCATGCACAACGACTTTTAACCGGCAGCCAACCAATACTGCAAAGGCGAGTCGATGGACAGGCGCGATTTCATTCGAACGATGGGCATGAGTGCATTGCTTGGCCAAGTGCCCCTTGGGGCATTCGGGCAACTGGAAAGCCTTCCCCAACTCACGTCAGGCCGCACAAGCGCCCAAAACGGCCTTTGGGTCGAGAATCCCCTTTCAGTGCAGTTCGTGTCTTCGCGGCAAATCGTAGTCGCCGAGATCAACGGGCCGGCAGAGATTACGATGATGCATTTTGCATATGCGAGAGCTCAAATTGGAAATGGCAAGCCCCTGACCCGTGACCTGCTGCTCCGCATTTACTGGGATGGCGAATCCGAGCCCAGCGTGGACTGCCCGCTTGTGGACTTTTTCTGCGACCCGGACGACGCGCGCAAAGTGATCGACACTGCCTTCGTCAATGTCCGCCGCGGATACAATGCCTATTTCCCGATGCCCTTCCGGAAGTCGGCCAGGGTCGAACTGGTTTACGATGGGCCGGTCCAGCCGGGCGCCGAGCTGGCGCGCATCATGCCGTGCTACTCCTACGTCTGTTACCGGACGTTGGAACATTTTCCCAAAGACACGGGCTATTTTCATGCGAGCTGGCGCCAGCAATCCTTGCTGCTCGGGCTCGAAGAGTATATTGCCCTTGATGCCAAGGGCAAAGGCAAGTTCATCGGCTGGAACGTTACCGCCCGTTGCCTCGAACGCAACAGCTATCCAGGGGATGAAAACGAGAAGTTTTACATTGATGGAGAAACGACCCCGTCGGTGGAATTCCAGGGTTTGGAAGATTCGTTTGGATTCAGTTGGGGTTTCCCGAAAACCGACAACTTTTTTCCGCTGAAGGGATATTTCAAATTCCTGAACGGCGGGGCCGCTTACCGCTTTTTCACGCAGGACGCCATCAGCTTTGCGAAATCGCTTCGGGCGGTTATCGGTTTTGGCGCAACGGAAGGCGGCTGGCGCCTAAGCTTTTCGAAACCCGATAGCATCATGCAGTTTTCTTCTACAGTTTATTGGTATCAGACTGAGCCACATGCGCCGTTTCCAGCGATGCCACCGGCAGGCGAGAGAGAGCCTGCCACCAGCCACACCTGATGAGCCCGGGGAGCGATTAACGTTCCGCGGGCTCGGGCCGAAATCTCATAGGTGCGCGTGGCGAGCAATTCTTGAGAGGATTCAGAGTTGAAATCAACGACTATAAAAGTCGGATGGTGGATCTGAAAAAGGGAGAGAGCTTCTCTTTTCTGGGTTATGAATATCGGCGGGCGCTGAGCCTTCAGCGGAAGTGGCTGCCGTCCATTCGTTCAAACGCCATTTTGCGCGGAGAATCGAAGATGGTTTAAGCTCCAAGCTCTGCTCGGAGTCTCCATAGCAGAAATTGCGATTCTGCTCGGCACACTGGGAGCAGCGGGCGAAGCGGTCTGGTCGGTCAAGTACTTGTAGCCACGTACTTACGAGAATAAATCGACGAAACACTAGCTCGGACTGCTTACCAAGTTGGCGGAAGCTGGAGGCGGTATTTGAGATTGGCTTGTTTGAGTTCTCACCGCCCACCTCCGATCTCTTCTCAATAAGGGGACATCGCCAGTCGCGAAGGATGGACGCCGGATGAGTAAGTCTAAGCCCTTACGCGCTCTAAGTTTGCTGATTGAGAACTCGGCAGCTGGTAAAAAGTCGCCAGCAGCAGCCGCTCAATTGGCTCAAGGCGGAGCTGTAGACACGCCGCGAGAGATGGCTCGACTAATAGAGACACGAAGGCAGCAATGATTACCAGCCCCGCATACTCCTTCTTCCACAAATAAAAGCTCTGCTGGCTGATCCCGTGCTTGCGGCAGATCTCAACGACTGTTGAACCCCACTCTGCTTCCCGAAGTACCCGCAGAATCTCCTTTTCACTGTGTCCACGCTTACCCATTTCCTGGTCTCCTCCCCCTTCAGGGGACCACGAAAGGTCGCAATCTCTCAACTTCAAAACGGCTTAGTTTTTGGGTTTTGGGTCACTCCCGCTTGCCAGACGCAGATCCTCATGCTCAAAGGCGGACGCCATACGGTTGATTTCGGTTTTGCCCAGACCGTGCCAGGCGGCTTCATCGCGCCATTTCGAGATGGCCGTGCCGACCTGCTTTGCTGTCTCGCGGGCCGCGGCGTCGTCCAGTTCGAAATACCCCGCAACTTCCAGGGCCAGTGCGAGGGACGCTGTGTTGTCATCCTCGTTGATCGCCGTGCTGAGGATGCGCGGCTTAATGTCTGTCGGCACGGGGTTGAGGTCATAGGCCGGCGAGAGCCGCCAGCCCTCCCGGCCCGCGTAGAGAAAACCGTGATTACGCAGGTGGTCGTCCGTGTTGGAAATCAGAATATTGAACACCAGCCGTCGCCACAGCGCCTCCATGTCGGCTCTCGGCGCGGCCCCGTGCTGGCGTAGCGCGTCGACAATTTCCAGATAGCTTCGGCCTTCGTTGTCTTTTGACCCCAGCATGCTCATTGCGGAGAGAAACGGAATTCGCTGCTTGCCTTCGCGGTCGAAGCGCCGCACCAGAAGCACGGGTTTCCCGGAAATGGTCTCGATGCGGCTTTCCGGCACGGCGATGCCAGCTTTTGCTGCTAGTGCAAGAGCGACCGCTTCCCACACCACCGTGTTGATGTCATCGTCCTTGCGCGGGAATTTCGCGATAGCAAGATGGCCGTCCTTTTCAAGGACGGATGCCTTCGGACGAGCGCCGCCGAGCGATGAACCCGGCGCGAACAGCAGGCGCAGATCTTCCTCGGTGTCCTTTTCCTCCATGACGTGTTCCGCTGCGGAAAGAAGTTTCGGCAGCTCGACCAGCGGCGGGATGCGCTTGACACCCTCCTCACGCAGGAACGGTCCGCCCTCATGTTCAGCAAAGCGCAGCGCGCCCTGTCGCGCCTCGTCATCTACCAGCAGCAGAAAGTCGATCTCCTGAAGCGTGCGCGGCGCCGTGCCTTCGCGTTCCGCGCGGCGCCGTTCCATGCGGCGCATCAACGCCCGCCCCCACCGGTCCGGCGCCGAGTCGCCGATGGCGCCGAACATCGGCGTGTCGGCCGGCGTGTGGAACGGTCCGGGGCCGAGGTGCAGCGCCGGCTCCAGCGAGAAGCGCGCGGGATGTTTGAGCCAGCCCTCGTCGTATTCGAATGTGGCGCTTTCCTTGTTTTTGCGCACGCGCGCCCACAGCCGCCCCATCAGGTGGGGAACGCCGTCCAGGTCTACGTACACAAAGGTTTCTTTGTCCATCACTTGTCTTTCGCTCGTTTCGGTTTGCGCGCACTGCGAATGCGCTGCGGTAGGTTTTCCTCTTCCAACTGCAGGCCCACCGGGTCGTTTTTTGGGGCCGCGAGGTCGCCCAGCCGGTCCGCCATGCCTAGTACATAAAGGACCGTGGCGTAGCTGGCGATGGAAACGGTCGGATCGCCGCGCTCCACTTTGATGAATGTCGGCTTGCTTATGGACGCCCGCTCCGCCGCGATCGCCATGGGGATGCGCCGCCGCCGCCGCGCATCCTTAATGTCGTGGCCAAGCTTGCGCAGAGCGCGTGAAACCGGGATCGGCAGCGTCATCATGGTTGGAATCTCCCCTTTCGGTTAAGGTCAAGTATAAATTACTATATATACTATAGGGTAAATTATAAGATATCTTATTCCAAGTTGAGACTGCGCGTATTCGGTTCGGGCGGCGCCTCAGCCATCATTGGAACTGCGGGGAGGTGTTCCCGTAGCCTGCGTTAAATGAGCATGGCCAGTTTTAGTCAGTGTATACTCTGACCATAGTGGTTGCGGTAGTCATTGGCCCTGGGCAAGCGAGCGGTAAGTTCTCAAGTAACGAAATCTAAAGGGAGGATTTCATGTCGACGGCCGAGAAGGGGGAAATCAACCCCAGATGGAGAGCACGTCGGAAAGCAAGAAAAGGCGCGCCCAAATCATCCGAAGCTCCGAATCGAAGTGCGGACTCCACTAAAATCCGGAAACTGCGACTTGATCTTGACTTCACTCAGGAGAAATTTGCACATGCCTGTGGTGTCACGCGGATATCTGCCACAGCCTGGGAGATCGGAAAGAGCAGTCCTGCTCCGCGTGCCTGGAAGCAAATGGCGAAGTTGGCGGCGAAAGTTGCTCCGTCAACTGCTATGTGGTTCTGGGTAAAGGCCGGGTTCGAGCATGACGATTTCCAGTACTTGTTTCCGGAATTCAAGCGCATGGTGGAGGAATCAGAACTGCGGATCGAGCAGAAGCTGAAATCGTCAACCAGTGACGCTATGCTTGTTCCGATAGTTCGGACCCCGCTCCCAGAGCAATTGCGATTCCCGCCTTCTCCGGAGCAGATAGAGGATTATCTTTCCTTACCGACGCAATTGATCCAAGCCGGCTGCAAGTTGATCGCTATTCGCATCTCAGATCTGTTTGTACGTCCCATCTTCTCCCGCGGGGATGTCGTCGTCGTCGACGCATCGAGCGCAAATGTTCTTGATCTTGAAGGACAGTTGGTAGTTGCCAATTACACCACGAGTGCGGAAACTCTGGATCTGGCCTCGATTCAGAGCCGTGGCCGTCCCGTCGCTCCACATGTGCGCAGCCGGTATCCGTTTCTGGAAGGTGGCGTGTACATGGGTTGGCTGAAGTTGGATCCACGCCAACCTGAATCGAATATGCGCCAGATGAACCTTAATTCAGAAAAAGTTTCGATAGAACAGCCATTGACTATTGGACACGAGTTCACCGTACCTATCGCCATGGTGATTGAACCCAAACCAGAGCGAAGAATAGTTACGCCTGAATCTGAAGCAGTACTGTTTGGCCGCGTCGTGTGCTGGATTGCGGCAGGCCCTCAGTTCGCACCCGAAGCTCCGGCTTACCACGTCACGGAAGCTATGTAGCCTGCGCTGGAGTTCAAAATGCCCAATCGCCAAGGGCGGAGTAAAAGGAGACCACTGGGGCGGAGTAAAAGGGAGCCAGTAGAGGTTGAGGGTGTGGTTTTCGGGGTAGGAGGGCCGTCGGAGCGTAGCGGAGGCGGCCCTCCTGCCCCGAGGCGTGTTTGGCCGGGGGTGTGGCGGCGCGGGTCAGGCTCGTTTGCGGCGGCTTTGCCTGAGGCGGTAGGAGTCGGCGTTCATCTCCAGGATGTGGACGTGGTGGGTGATGCGATCGAGCAGCGCGCCGGTGAGCCGCTCGGAGCCGAAGATTTCGGTCCACTCGTCGAAGGGGAGATTGCTTGTGATCAGTGTCGAGGCGCGCTCGTAGCGCTGGCTGATGGTCTCGAAGAGCAACTCGGCTCCGGTCTTGGACAGCGGCACATAACCAAGTTCGTCGATGATCAGCAGCTCATGGGCTGTTAGCTGCTTTTGGGAGCGGCGCAGGTACTTCTCGTCGCGGGCCTCGATCAGTTCTCCGACCAGAGCGGCGGCGGTGATGAAGCGAACGCGACGACCGCGCTGACAAGCTGCCAGACCAAGCGCCAGGGCGATGTGGGTTTTGCCGGTGCCGCTGTTGCCGAGCAGCAGGATGTTTTCCTTGCGGTCAAGAAACTCCGAGCGAGCCAATTCCAGCACCAGGGTCTTGTTGAGCGTGGGGATGGCAAGGAAGTCGAAGCTGTCGAGGCCCTTTACGACTGGGAACTTCGCCTGCCGGATACGGCGCTCCGTAGCGCGGCGGTCGCGATCCAGTAACTCCAGTTCCGTCAGCCGCAGCAGATACTGCGGGAAGGCGGACTTTTCCTGGGCACAGGTGCGGGCCAGCTTGTCGTACTCGCGGAGCATGGTGGGCAGCCGCAGAGCCTTCAGATGATGTTCGAGCAGAACCTGCGGCGTGTCGGCAGTGGTTGCGCTCATAGCGTCACCTCCAGTGTGGGCGGCTCGGCCGCGGGCATCGACAGCAGGCTCATGTAATCGACAGTGCGCGTGGTGCTCACCTGGGCCAGGGGCAGATGCGGCCAGTTGGCCATATCCAGCCGCGGCGGCCTGCGCTCGATGCGGCACAAGACGAGATGCCGCACGGCATCGAAGCTGATCGCCTTCAACGCAAGTGCCTGCTCGACGGCGGCCGTGACCTCATCGAAGGCGAAGTGCTCGATCAGCCGCAGCACCTGGATGTACTCGCGGGCAGCGTGCTTCGGCAGTCGCGCCTCCAGCAGCCGGCGCAGTTGCGCGAAGCACTCCGGCAACTGCCAGCCGGCAAGCGGTGCGGCCTGATCCAGCGCCCGGCTCTTGTGTTCGAGCAGAGCAAGATAGTGCAACGGATCGTAAATGGCGGCTTCGCGTTCGTAGCTGCGCTTATGTTCGGCGATGACTTCGCTCCCCGCTACGATCACGATGCGGTGGACGTAAGCCTTGACCAGCACCTGGCGATGGCCGTATTGCGTGGGCACCGAGTAATCGTTGGTGCGGTAGCGGACCAGCGAGATGGAGCTGACGCGTGCGGTGGTCTTGTCGCAGGCCTCGAAGCGAGCCGCCGGCAGCGGCAGTAACGCTGCGCGGTCGCGCTCGAAACGTTCGCCGATCGTCTCCCTGTGGCCGCGCAGCCGCTGCGCACGGCGCGCCATCGCGTCGCGAACGAACTGCTCGTTGAGCGCCTCCCAGCTTGCCGCGCGCGGAATCGGCACCATGAAGTTGCGCCGCGTGTAGCCGACCAGGTTCTCCACCTTCCCCTTGTCGTTGCCCTTCGCCGGCCGGCCGAACTTCTCGGCGAACAAGTAGTGGCTCTGTAACTCGGAAAAGGCTCGCGTCTTCTTCCGTTCGCCGTCACCAAGGATCCGCGCCACCGCCAACGTCGTGTTGTCGTAGAGAATCCGCGTCGGCACGCCGCCGAAGTACTCGAAGGCGCGCACATGAGCTTCGAGAAACGCCTCGGTCGTCTCGGCCGGAAAGGCTTGCACAAAGCAGTCGTCCGAGTGCGGCAAGTCGAAGACCATGAAGTGGGCCTTCTGCTCGGCGCCGGCGATCACCACTTGGGCCTCGCCGAAGTCGGCCTGCGCTTCGCCCGGCGCGTGGGTCAGCGGGATGAACATCTCCTGGCCGCCGATCTTCGCCGAGCGCACGTAGTCCTTCACGATGGTGTAGCCGCCGGTGTAACTGTGCTCGGCTCGAAGCCGTTCGAAGATCCGCTTGGCCGTGTGCCGTTGCTTGCGCGGGCGCTGCTTGTCGTCTTCCAGAATCGCGTCGATCGCGCCCTGCCACGGGCCCAGCTTCGGCCGCCGCACCGGCTTCTGACGCTGATAGCCGGGCGGCGCCGAATACGCCAACATCTTGCTCACCGTCTTGCGCGCCAGCCCAAACTCCCGCGCGGCCGCCCGCCGGCTCATCCCCTCCACCAACACCGCCCGCCGCACTCTCGCGTATAGCTCCACCGTCTTCATGCCTCCGGTATCCCACAGAAAACACGCATCCTCTCAGCTCCGAACTGCTCTCGGAACCTCAATGACAACCTGCCTGTCTGTGAAATCTGAATCTGGCGGGGTGGTCTACTTTTACTCCGCCACGAACCGGCGCTCACGCGCCGCTTCGTGGTCTATTTTTGCTCCGCCGCGTACAACAATTGGTTCGGGAATGGACGATGAGCTCTTGTGCCTCAATTCCTGCCGTCCTCGCCGGCTGATTCAACCTAACAAGGCAAGCTAAATCACGTCACGCATCCTTGCCGAAAATTCACACATCATCGTGGTTGATAACCTAAAACTGCGCGGAACGCGAGTCTGCGTGCAGAAACGCCTCGTAACGCTCATTACTTTCGTGCCGGAACTAGTCGGCAACTCGCTTCGCTATATGGGGCTAAGCAACACCCTTCGTTCCCAACTGCCGTGCGGCAGAATAGTCCAAATCTTTCATCAGATTCTTCTAGCCATCTATCTATAACCGCAATTACGTTCATCCTTTGTCAACCTTGTCAAAGAGTTTCTTGATGACGCCGTTCTCTCAGTGCTATGGGCAACATCCTGATTAGTTGCTCGAACACTGAGGTCTCCGTGAGACTGTATCGTAGAGAAGCTCAACTGAAGTCACCGCGGGTTAAGTAAGTGAACTTCGCTTACTTTCCGCCAAGACACATAAGGCTAAGTTTCTAAGAGGGAGGAAGTACGCATGCTTAGAGAGTTCTAACCCATGCTGGTGCTCGCGGGCGCCATTGCGCTTGCGCAGGGCTCGACCGGTTCCATCGAAGGCAACGTCAAGTATCCAAGAAGTTCAGTTTTTGCCCAATTCATCCATGAGTTTGGTAAACAAGTCCACAGGCGTTGCCCGCGAGGTGCAGACAAATCAGGCGGAACTTTTTACATTCTTTGGCACTTGCGGAAGGTTTGTAGCGCCCGAAATCGTAAACTTACGCGGTCATTTGGGATTGTTGAAGGGCAAAGTCAGGTCCGCCGTTAACCATACAGATGAAAATAGTCGGCGGCAGCTGCTCCAATTATGAAGACATGGCGTCGGCGCTGTAATGGCGCGCGGTTCAGACGAGAACTCCGTTCGTGCGCGCCGCAAGGTAAGTTGCTGATGCAAAGGGTCGAAGCGCTCCTGGCGTACTTTATTCTTTTGTTGTGAAGTAATTGAGGGCTCGACCAGTCCGGGGCCGCTGGACTGGAGTAGAAGAGGCCCGAGCGGACGACTGTGTGGGTCAGCAGAATGGTTTCTGGTCAGGCATGAACAACGTAACCCGGAACACACAGAATGGCCACGACAAACCAGCCGATCGTAATTTCTTGAATTGCGGCTGTCTGCTTATTGGAGAGAAATGGAAAAGACGCTTGATGCGAAGCTTGCAGCACTGAAGAAAGATCCTAATTCTCGTGTATTCATATTGGCAGATGCTAAGGATGCCGACATGGCCTTCGGTATTTCGTCGACCGGCAAAGCACTTGACGGAAGGAGACGATCGCTCGGTGAATACAGAGATCAGATTCGGGGAGTCGTCTCCCAAGGCCTGGTGGATGTCACGATTATGTCTGCCAGCACGTCAGAGTTACTGACGATAAAGGAGCGGATTTTCGATTCGTCCTCGGTAACTCCGGCGGTGCGCGTAAACGATGCAACTGACATGCATGTTATTCGCGGAGGACAATATCCTAAGATCTTTTCGCAACCGTTTGCCACGACCACACTAGAGCACATACAGGCCGGCAAGAGTCCGTGTTCGGATGGCGAGCGGCATTTGGGCGCTAATCTTGGGCTCTATTCAGTTACATTCAATAATCACACGGAGCACGATCTCAAGACTCTTGAGGCTTACAATGCATTTCGCCTGGAGGCTGAAGCGAAGCATTTCCGTCATTTTCTTGAGGTATTTTATCCCAATGTGCCAGCCAAGTTGCATGGTATCGCACCTGAGGAAATCCCGTACTTTGTCAATGACCACATCGTGCGGCTTCTGGCTGGAGTAACCTCATCGTCCAGACCCGCTTTTCTAAAGATTCCATATGGTGGTCCAAGAGCGCTGGAAGAACTATGCGCGTACGATTCTTCGCTTGTGGTGGGTGTATTGGGTGGGTCCGCAGGTACGACGCATGACGCTTTCTCCCTCATGCACGATGCAAAGAGCCATGGGGCGCGTGTTGCGCTGTTTGGCAGAAAGATCAATGCCGCTGAAGACCAGCTAGTGTTCGTCCAGTACTTGCGGTTTGTGGCAGATGATCAAATCACTCCTGCAGAAGGAGTGAAGGCGTATCACTCGTCGCTGCAGAAAATGGGAATACCTCCGCGTCGCAGTCTCGATCAAGACCTGGAACTCACCTCCACGTTCGCAAGCTATGGGAGCTGACGGATCTGCATGGTTGAATGGGCCGTATCGCTTGGAATTTGGAACTCTTAAAGATATATCGTTTGCTCTCCGGAACGCTCGATGGGAGGAAAGTATTGATGAACAAGCAGCACGATTATCCGGAGCGGATTTGAAGAAGGACGCGATCTATGTTGAGTTTCCGCTGCTCCTGGAGCAGATTCGTTACTTCGAACTCTACCCGCATGAGCCAGGCTAGGACCGTGCGGAACCCAAGTGAAGGAGAAAAAGTGATTACCATTCTAAAAATTCGATGTGCGCTCGTTGCAATTCTGACAGGGTTGCTTCCCGCCTTGGCGGTAGCAGGATCGGGACCTGCTCGAGGCCACAAGACCTCGGTTTCAATCGTAGGTGACTCATTTTACATCAATGGACGGCCAACCTATGCCGGACGCACCTGGCAAGGTCATGCCATCGAGGGACTTCTCATGAATTCGCGCATGGTCCAGGGCATCTTTGACGATCTGAATCCTGAAACCGCTGCTCAGTGGGCCTATCCCGACACAGGCAAATGGGATCCGGAACGAAACACCAACGAATTCATTGCCGCTATGCCGGAGTGGCGCCGCCACGGCCTCTTGGCCTTCACGCTAAACCTGCAGGGGGGTTCACCCTATGGTTACTCTAAACTTCAGCCGTGGGACAACTCTGCCTTCAATAGTGACGGAGCGCTGCGACCGGCCTACGCCGCGCGCCTTGAACGCATACTGAATCGCGCCGACCAGTTGGGCATGGTCGTGATCCTCGGGTATTTCTACGTGGGCCAGGACGCGCGGTTAGGTGATGAAGCCGCGGTTATCAGAGCTACCGACAATGCCACGCGATTTCTGTTACAGCACGGCTGGCGCAACGTCATTGTGGAAATCGACAACGAGTGCAACGTTGGCTTCCACCACGCGATTTTGAGGCCTGACAGGGTGAGCGAACTGATCGCGCGCGTCAAGGCCACTCGCAAGCACGGACGCCGTCTGCTGGTGAGCGTATCTTTCGGAGGACGCGCAATCCCTGTTGAGTCTGTGGTGCGTGTCGCCGATTTTCTACTTCTGCACGGCAATGGGGTCACGCAACCGGAGAAGATTTCCGAGATGGTGAGGAAGACGCGCGCTGTTCCCGGCTACACGCCCAAGCCGATCCTGTTCAACGAAGACGACCACTACAACTTCGACCAGCCAGTGAACGACATGACCGAGGCCATCAGCGAACATGCCTCTTGGGGTTACTTTGACTACCGAAGAAAGGGCGAGAGTTTTCAAAACGGTTTCCAAAATGTGCCCACGGACTGGAACATCGACAGTCCCCGCAAGCGGGCGTTCTTCAGCCTGTTGGCTCAGGTCACCGGATCGGAATAAAGACAGAGATCGTGAAGCAGGGATGAGGTGCGGACTCGGGTAGTCAGCAGGTCAGTCTGGCTTACGAGGCGTTCGTATTAAGGCTCCTCGAAACGTCGAAATACAAAACGGAGTGTAGAAATTCTATGCGAAGGTCACGGATTATCAATGCCATTCACCAACTCGGAGTTTTCCTGAAGTTGCGATATAAAGTTGATGGACTGCTCTGCACCAGACCGCACACCCTCGAGGGCCTCTTCCTTCGCGCTCACGATGCCAACCAATCTCGAATCACTCACAAGTCACCCCCTCTGTAGGCATGGATTTATTCCTCTCTTCACGCAATTTCTCCGGGCACACCAGAATCGCGGCGCTTCGCAAGTTTTCCTCCGGCAGCGCGTAAGGGGCAGTGGCACAGTTCTGAAGTTACTTTTCCAGCTCAAACGGCACGTCGAGAATGCTGCCCGACTCGGCGAACCTGGGCCCCCTACGGTCGTACGCGACGACCCGCAGAATGTGCTTGCCTGATGCAAGCGAGGCCAGGAACCGATTCGCCGCCCAAGGCGTGCGAGACTTTAGAAGCCGAAAGGGCGCGTATTTGGAATAGCCGAAAGGCATCCCATCGACATAGAACTCGACGCGATCAATAGGCCAGCGCGGTTGCCGGTTCTGGACGATCACCTCGAGCTGCGCGGCGGCCGCAGCGTTCAGTACCTGGCCGGGTGTGAAGTTTAGCAATTTTATCACCGGCGTTTCGTTGGAGTTGTACTTTGGCATTGGAGGGATCTTGGAACCGGTGAGCTTGGCCACTTGTTCAAAGAACAACCACTTCACTGGCGTACTGATAGCCCAATTCGTCGGTGGAGACTGGAATCCATCGAGATAATTATTCCAACCTTGGTCGTAGTATCCCCATCCCACGTGGTCTTGCACGGCGGCATGGAGATTCATGGGGCTGACACCGTCTTCGTTAATCAAAATCGGTTTTCTGAAGCCTGCCCAACGCCGCATGTTGAAGATACTCTGATGAACCTCTTCGGGAGTCTGGGTGTTAGTGTGAAAGAGGATATAGTCGGCTGCATCGATCGCGGCATCGATCGGGCGACCGGTCTGTGGAATGGGGCCCGGCCAGCTGAAGGAAACCGGAATCTCGTGCTCGACGGTCTTCTGCGCAAGGAGCACTGCGTCGAGAATCCCATCCGGCTCCATGACGGGATGTTCATAGGATTGCGGATTGGTTTCGTTCGCGATCTCGATCAAGATGTTGCGATGGGGAAGGTTCTTTAAAAATAAGGAAGCCTGCCTAATGGCTTCCTTTGCATATCCGTCCTCAGGGTCAGCCAAGATGCGTTCATTCGTCCCCTGATAAAAGAATCCGACGATCACCACCATGCCTAGCTTATCAGCTTCCTCAATCACCTTCTGAAGGCGGGCCGCATACGCTGGCTTCAGGTTTCCACGAGGATCGAACCCACTGTCATCGTGGGGCTGTGGCACTTCAGCTGCCACGCCGAAATGTCCGTCCGTGGGCGCGCCACCCTGGAGATTCACCGTGAAGGCCAGCAATCCGGTGCTGCGCCACTCGGGCAGTTCGGCGATGAACTCGCGCGTGTTCCGTTCCGGGTCCCACTTTCCAGTATCTGGATAGTCCCAGGAAACGTCACCCATTAGGCCTGCCGTCTTATATGGATTCAGCTTGCTACCCTGCTTGGGGTAGTTGGCGTCGTCGAAAATCGCCTGGACCGCGCGCACGTTGAGCAACGTGCCGACAAGGTTCGGGTCGGCGTTCGGAAACCCAGCTTCCGGCGAGTAAGTCAGTTGACCGTTGATCGTAAAGAACGGGCCCTTAATACCTACGACCGTAGAACCGGATTGAGCGAAAGCAAAACCGGATTGAGCGACAGCGAATGCTGCCAGCAAGACAGTGGCGGATACAGCACAAAAATAACGCTTCATCGATTCCCCCTTAGGCCTCTTTGGTTCCGGCTATACCGGATTAGGTAACGTTAGTTAGCAATGGCAATCACCGCTTTCCGTTCATCGATTGAGCGCATATAGTACCAACATACAACCGCAATCGCGTTCAGCGCGGCGGCAATCAAAAAATATGCAGACGCACTTCCAGTCACCCGCTGCAGGTAGGGAAACGCGTTGGCACTCACGAAGGAACCTATATTCCCCGACATGTTCATAGTCCCCGAGACACGCCCCGTATTCTTTCCGGCGATGTCAGCACAAAAGACCCAGCTTGGGCTTATCGTCATCTCCGCTCCAAAAACAGACAAGCTTAAATAGACCACAGCCATCTCCGCAGCATTAGCTCGGCTAAGTGCTACCATGCCGGCGGCGGCCAGCGCGAACCCAAGCATCCCCGGCAGACGCCGTGACCAGACACGGAAATGCGAACGATAAACCCGGTCCACCAGCCATCCCGCGGACCACTGCGCCGTGGCAGCCACAAGCAGGGGAATCATGGCATAGGTCGCAGCCTGCGAATCTCCTAATCGATACGCCCTCTTTAAATACGGCAGCATCCAGGACATGCAAAGGAAGAAAGTGAAATTACTTGCGAAATACTGAACCATGTTGAGGGCCATCGGTCTCGATCGAAGGATTCTGGATAGCTCCCCTTTGGCGGGCGCCGCGGCCACAATCGGGGGTATTGACTTTGCCGGCCAGTCACGGAACCAAAGCAGCCAGAATACTGTCCAAACTGTCCCGTTGGTGCCAAGCATCAGGAATGAAATCCGCCAGGGCCATTTCGTAAGCATCCAGGCCAGAACAGGAAGTGAGATGGCTGCGCTGATGCGTGAACCAGAGAACAGAATGCCGTTGGCCCTGCCACGTTCACCCGGGGGCAACCAGTTGTATATCGCACGAGCGCCGCCCAGGAATACTCCGGCTTCAGCCATCCCGAGGGCCAGGCGAACTACCAGAAGAGATGTGAAGCTCCAAGCGAATCCTGTGAGAATCGCCATCACGCTCCACAACCCCACCACCACGGTGAGACCAGTTCGGGGACCGACCTTATCCATCAGCCAACCCCCAGGAATCTGATTGATAGCGTAACCCAACGCCCACGCCGAGAAAATGACGCCCATGGCGGCGTCGGATAGGTGCAGTTGGCCTGCGATGAATTCTTTGGACGCGGAGATGCATACCCGATCAATATGGGTGATCATTACGAGGATAAACAACACAATTACGACTAGGTATCTTTTCATCGCTCTATCTCCGGTCCAAAGTTGTAACGGCGTTGAGGGCAAGCCTTCAACCCATGACGAAGGGAGACTGTTATCCAATTCGAGACGGGCATGAGGAATGCGTACCCGCCTTCATTCGCCCGATTCCAGCAGCGCTTTCATCCAACTGAAGAGAGATACCCCCGGATCCGGCTGTCTGATGGATCGATCATGCCACCAGCTTGCCCACCCAATCTTGCGTCGCAATTTCGATGTCTCTGTGGATGCCTTTTCGGCGGCAAGGGAGGGAGCACGGATCGTCTCGTCACGCACCTTTTCCGCGTGGCAACACGATCAGAATGTTCTGACGCCGGGAAGTACTGGAGTGCCGGAGAACAAATACGGCTCGAACATCTTCATGATAGGAAGGTACTCGTTACGACCCAAATGATAGCGAATCGATTCGCAGTCCACCTCGTCCAGCCAATTCCAGATGCGCTCTGTAATCCGCACATTAAAGGCAAAAGTCTCGATCGCATCTTGGCGTACCGGCGAAGTGTCGGAGGTGATCCAGCCATCGTAGCCAAGTTCCTTCAGATGATAGAGGAACTCGACATAGAGCCATAGGTTGCAGGTACCGGCCATCAGATCCCAGTCCCACTTGCCGTTATTGTCGTTGATGTGGACGTGATACGGGACGCCGCTCAAGGCTATGAGCGAAAGTGCCTCTGCGGGATTCTCCCCACCATAGATGGAGTGCCCTATGTCGAGTGTGATTCCCAGGTTGGAATGTCCGACGGCATTGCAAAGCAGAAGGGCCTTTGCCGCCGAGTCGAGCGTGCAATGTACACGCGTCTCCGAGGGTTTGTACTCCATATAGAGGCGCACCTCTGGAACGTACTCCGCTGCCTCCCGAACGCAATCGACCATGCGGTTCCAGGCTTTGCGATAGTCGGTGTGGAACGGGTAGTCGTACCCATCGCTTAAGGGGCAGCAAGTAACCTTGTCCGCGCCTACGCTCACAGCGTAATCTTTCGCAGCCTTGATCATGTGAACGGCCTTGCGGCGGATCGCCGGATCAGGCGAACACAGCGACCCGCAGGCAAACGCGGGGTCGCGCTTGATATTGACATTGACGGCTGAGATCTGGAGATTCAGCCGCTTGATTTGCGCCAGCATAATCTCGGCTGTGTCTACTCCATATGGATGGCCGACCTCCGCTCCAGTGACACCAGGAATCTGAGCTAATCGTTCGAGCGTCTGTTGGACGGAAAGCGTCTCCTGGTACTCGCAGAATCTATCACGCAGCTTGCCGAGATAGGAAGTGATAACTGCATGCTTCATAGGTTCTCTACCTTTCAATTGAAAACGGAATTTCGAGGATGGAGCAGGTCTCGGTGAATCTCGGACCACGCATGTCAAAAGCAACGACGCGCAAAATGTGGGGACCTGCGGGGACGTCCAAAGCCTCCCACCATTCCTGCCCGCCGAGATAATACGGAGCATTGAGCCGGTAGTTGTAGGGCTTATCGTCGATGAAGAACTCGATGCGCTTGATGGGCCAACGGGGATCGTTGTCAGTTATGATTGCCTCAATCCAGTTGCGCCCTTTGAGTGCCTGTCCCGGCTTAAGTCCGAAGACCGTGATTTTGGGTAAAGTGTTGTCTTCATATTTTGGCCGCGCAGGCGCCGGCGAACCTGTCAGGCGCGCCACCTGCTCAAAAAATACCCACTTCACGTTCGAGTCGAATCTTCCAGTCGACCGGGCAGAGCCTGGAAGCCGTCGCGATAGTTGCCGAGGCCGTTGTCGTAGTAGCCCCAGCCCACGTGTTCCTGAACCGCCGCCTGCAGATTGAATGTGCTTACTCCGTCTTCGTTGATCAGAACAGGGCGGTCGTACCCTGTCCATCGCCTCATCGCCTGGATTGAGTCGTGTACGGACTCCGGCGTCTGCCCATTCGTATGAAACATCACATAATCTACGGCGCGCATCGCCAGGTCTGCCCGGCTGCCTCGGCGCATGACGCCGCCAACCCAGCTCATGGAAACAGGGAATCTGATGCTCGACCGTCTTCTGCGCCAGAAGAACCGCATCAAGAATTCCATCAGGCTGCATGATGGGATGCTTGTAAGACTGTGGATTGGTTTCGTTCGCGATCTCAATCAGAATGTTGCGATGCGGAAGATTCTTCAGAAACAGGGAGGCCTGCCTGACCGCTTCTTTGGCGTATCGGTCTTCAGGATCTGCCAAGATGCGCTCATTTGATCCCTGGTAAAAGAATCCAACGATCACCACCATGCCCAGTTTGTCAGCTTCTTCAATCACTCGCTGAAGTCGGGATGCATAGGCCGGCTTTAGATTGCCATACGGATCGAATCCGCTGTTAAATTGCGGCTGCAGCGTTTCCCGTTCTCCATAGTTTCCATCCGGAGGCCCTCCACCCTGCAGGTTCACTGTGAACGCAAGGACGCCGGCGCGCCTCCATTCCGGAAGAGCCGCCAGAAATTCGCGGAGGTTTCGTTCCGGGTCCCAGGGCCCGTCAGGATAATCCCAGAAAATCTTGCCCATTGTGTTGGAGGTGTAAGGGTTGGTACGTGAGCCGCCGTTGGGATAGTTCGCATCGTCGAAGATCGCCTGCACCGCACGAACGTTCAGCAGAGTTCCCTGCAAATTGGGATCGGCAGAGGGGAAGCCGCTGGCTGGCGTATAAGTTGGATTGCCGTTGATTGTGAACTGGGAACCATGGATCCCAACCACGGTTTGCCCATGGGCACACGCCATCGCGATGAATATGAAAAAGCGGCGAAACAGGTTTTAGATTCATAAGATTCAGACCGGAGCGCCTCTCAAATTGAGCGATTGACACGATCGGAATGATAGTCGCAAAATTTTACTGAAGTCTAGCGGATTTCAATCGAAGATTCGGACTATTCTGCCACATACGAGATGCAACCACGAAGCAACTACCGCGGCCTCCTGGCCCTAAACTTCGTTGGTGAAACGCCGAATTGTTTATGAAACGACGCGCCCAAAATAGCTTTGATCAGAAAACCCAGTGGCATCTGCTATCTGGCATATGCTTTGCTCTGGGTTCCGCAACATCTCCGCAGCAAGGTTGAGTCGAACATGCGTGAGATAAGAAACGAAGGTCATGCCAGTGGAAATCTTGAAGAAGCGCATGAAGCGGGATAGACTCATCGCTGCCATCTCAGCGCCTTTTTTCACTGGGATGTGCCCCGCGGGATTTGCCTGGATGTATTGGAGCAACTTGGCAAGACGCCGCACTCGATATTGTTGATTGAGATACTCAGAGTAGTCCGTCACTGCATTTGAAAAATGCCGGGAGAGAAGGTACAGAAGCTCGAGGAAAGATACATAGCATCCAGGCTGGTCGCGGACTCTCACCGAAGTAGGCTCAAGCAGTTGCATGATCGTCTTATGCATTGGACCCGTAGCGCGATCCGAATTGCGCACCATAAGCACCCCTGTCGAACTCGAATAGAAGGG
Source organism: uncultured Acidobacteriaceae bacterium (assembly GCA_963841095.1). Lineage (GTDB taxonomy): Bacteria > Acidobacteriota > Terriglobia > Terriglobales > Acidobacteriaceae > Telmatobacter. The sequence goes on along the minus strand of CAWJBE010000013.1, from coordinate 230,068 downwards.
GACCAGCAGCGCGAAGGCATACGGCGGCGAGCCAGGGCCGCAGACGAGTTCCGGAAGAAAACTGATGGAGATTGCACGGCATTGTTTGCTATAGATTCGTTGCAGACCATGGTGTTTCATGTTATCAACAACAAGAATGTCTCCTTGGCGGAAGCGAACGACCTCATTGCCCATTTGGAAATCGCCTTCGCCTTTGACCGCTACGAAGATTTCTAGTCTCTCGTGCCAATTGAACCGGGGCCTGTTTGGGTCACAATGAAAGGAAAATGGCCTGATAGAAAGAGGGAAGGCGCCCTCCAATTCCAGAAGATAATGCCCCTTCGAGTCCACGAGATTGTCGATAGCAAAGTTCTCAAACCGTATTTTCTTCGCAATTGAAATCATCGATCGCCCTTTGCGCATGACCATCTGGGTTCTTTGCTGTCCAAAGAGGCGGACAGTCCCTTTTGTCTGAGGGATGTTGGGGCCGGCTGATCCGATCCCGTTGCTCTGAAGGAGCGCCCTTGGCGGGACCAAAATGTGGGAGGACCCCCCTTTAATGCAAGTTTGTAGCGTCTTCTCTCACCTTTTGCAACTAATTTCGTGCCGCGTGACGCGATTCACTTATCCTGTAGGATTCATGCCAAACCGTCCATACAGAGGCACATTGAATAAACTTCGTAAGGCCGCCCAGCCAAAGAAGGTGTTCTTCACGGCTTGCCTGCGCCGCAATTCGAAGTCAACGATGTCCTCGGCCTCAATTCGTTTTTAATATCAGCCGTAATTGCCAAGGGAGAATTGAGCCCGCTGCGCTATCTCTGAAAAACTGATCGTGAAAACCCTTAGTAGCCTCGCTTTCCGTTTCAATGCGACTCAAACCCCGATCTCGAAAACGGAACTTGGGGGAGTCGAAAGACTTGAAGTCGAAGGATAAAAATTAGTGTCATTACGCCGGTGGTATCAGAAGACTCGCCTCGCGAAGTATAGCTGCGAGGGCCGCAAGATCGTGGGCGAATCGACCCAGGAACAGGCCGTCAACGGTCGCGCCTAGTCTACCTAGCAACCCCGTTCCGGCACTGCCGCCATAGATGAGCCGTGTATCCTGGCGGCCGGATATCCAATTCTGCAAACCTTCTGCGACCGCCACAATGAAGTGCGGTGATGCCGGGCTGGGCTGGCCAATTGCCCAGATCGGTTCATAGGCAACGATCAACGGAGCATCCGAGTTGATGCCCCCGGTGGCAGACTCAAGCTGCCTGAGACAAAAGTCGACAGCGGCACGCGAACTCATTTTTTCCGGTTCTCCTACGCAGAGGACAGGTACGAGCTTCGATCTGACTGCCGCTGCGACTTTGCGGGCGACGATCTCGTCAGTTTCACCAAATAAGCGACGCCGCTCCGCGTGGCCGATTTCAACAACGCTGCAGCCTGCTTCGGAAAGCATCGGAGCTGAGATTTCTCCTGTATAGGCGCCAATGTCTTCCCAGAAGACGTCCTGCGCCCCAAGCGTTACACCTGTTCCAGAGAGCGTCATGCTTGCTTCATGCAAAGTGAGGAAATCCGGGATCACGAAGAAGTCCAGATCTGACGGCAGACCGCGGCGCGCCAGCGCAGCGACACCAGCGAGCCAGAGTCGCGTTTGTTTGAGCCCCATATACATTTTGAGGCTGACGCCGATCACGCGCCGCCGAGTCTGCGAAACGGGACACGTCATGAGGATTTGCCGGCGTCCGATGTTTCGTAGCCGCAAATCGCGGCCACTTTAGAAGCTGAGGCGGAAGCCGGGTCGAACCGGCACTTCAGCCACTCACCGACCAGGATGCGCGCCAATTCAACCCCGATGACGCGCTCGCCCAGGCAGAGAACCTGCGCATCGTTGCTAAGTATTGCTCGCTGCACCGAGTAAATATCATGGGCAGTGACGGCCCGAATCCCCGGCACCTTGTTAGCGCTGATGGCCACGCCGAGGCCGGTGCCGCAAATGAGCAGCGCACGGTCCGCTTCTCCATTCGCCACCATCCGCGCCCCACGAACGGCGACGTGCGGATAGTCAGTATGCTCGTTGTCGCCGACGCCAATGTCCGTAACTTTAAATACTCCAGGATGCTTACTGAGATCCTCTTTCAATACGTCACGAAACCGCAGGCCTGCGTCATCGCAGCCAATTACGATATGAAACTTATCGTCAGTCATACTTTTTCTCCAAAGAAATGAAGAACAGCGTCGGCAGCAAGCGCAAAGGAAACGGCGCCGGCATCACGATGTCCTTTACTGCGTTCCGCGAGAGGTCGCGCCCGGCCAAGCCGCGGCACGAGACTCGCCGTGTTTTTTGCTGCGGTCTTCGCAGCATCCGCGGCTTGTTTCCAGGCTTCCGGAAGCGAGACCCCGGCACTAATGGCTGCCGATAGTGTTGCCGAAAAAGGCGCAAAGGCATCGACGAGGGTCTTGTCGCCGGGTTTGGCTCCCCCGCATGTCATGACACTCGCAAGCGCTTGGGCCACCCCTGCGGCGACTAGCGCCGGAGTGACCGGACAATTGTCTCCAAGAACGGCGCTGCCGGATCGGAGGCCAATCCCCCACAGCGCACCGGAAGTGCCACCGGCACAATCGGCCCAGGCATCGCCTGCAGCCGAAAGTACGCTGGCAGCTCCGGCTCCGGCAGCTGCGGCTTCTTGTGCGGCCGCGGCGGCAGCGGAGGAACCGCGCGCCATGCCCTGACCATGATCGCCATCGCCAGCCTGCGCGTCGATGCGGCCGAGTTCAGCCTCAGCCTCACTGAGCACCAAAGCCAGTCCTGCGAACCCGCGTGCGATGATCTGGCCAGCAGATTTCGAATCAGCGCTAGCTGGTGGCCAGCTGGTGGGCTGAAAGGTTTCATTGGGCAAACAGGCTGCGGGCTCGACGGGCCCTGCGTCACCTATCCGCAATGAGGCGCAATTGCACGGGGCCAGCCAGAGCGGCTCGAGTTTCTCGTCTAGCCAGGTAACCGTAAGAGAGCAGCCCTCCATATCGAGGCTTGTCACATATTCACCGACAAGCGGAGAAACAATCGTCAGACCGTTCCCACGCAATAGATCGGCCACTGACGCCCACAGTACGAAGAGCTCCTCGTATTTGGTGGCGCCGAGGCCGTTGAGAATGACCGCTACTCTATCGTTGTGCGAATCCGGTACCTCATCAAGCAGGCGGGACACAAACAATTTGGCCAGTTCCGACGCACAAAGCATCGGAATCTCGTCGATACCTGGCTCGCCGTGGATGCCGAGGCCCACGGCGATCTGATCGCGCGCAACGAAAAATAATGGCGCATTGGCACCGGGCAGCGTGCAGCCACGAAATGCAACGCCAAATGAGCGTGTTTGTTTGTTCGCAAGCTGCGCAATCTGTTCCACTTGATCAAGAGACATCCCGCATTCTGCGGCCGCACCGGCGATTTTGAATACGGAAACATCGCCCGCAACACCCCGGCGGCGAGATTCGCCGCCCTTCTTTGCGCTGGCGATGTCATCAGTGACGGCTAACAGGCGCACGTCAATACCTTCAGCACGCAAGCGTGTGGCGGCGGCGGTGAAGTTGAGTACATCGCCAACATAATTCCCAAAACCGAGAAGAATACCTCCTCCATGGTGAGCGCGCGCTGAAACGTCATGCACAATACGCGCGGAAGGCGAAGTGAAGACATCACCGGCAATCGCAGCATCCGCTAATCCGGCGCCAACATAGCCTACAAAGGCTGGGTAGTGGCCGCTTCCTCCACCGATCACTACGGCAACTTTACCCGCCGGCGTCGCAGTCGCGCGCAGAGCCCCGCCTGGCACCGGCTGCACAATAAGAGAGTGAATGTCGCAAAATCCGCGTAGCGCGGTCGCAGAGAAATGTTTTGGATCGTTGGTGACTCGTGTCATGAGTATTTACATCCCTTGAAGGTTCGTGTTCACGCCGCTATGGTGTTGCCTGGCGAAATGCGGAGCAAAGAGTCGCCATTGGTGGCGCTGATAGTGAGACAGCCTCCACCGCAGTAATCCACCAAGAATGGATTCCAAAGTCCGCATTCGAACGCCAATCGGGTTGCACATACTCTTCCAGACATCGTGCGTCAGCACTTGGGCTTGAGGGTTGGCAGTCATTCTCTATTTCTCCACTCATGTAACCTGAATAACGAACAAGGCCATTTGGGAACCGCCGAGAAATCTTTAAAAACGGTAGGGGCGCGAAGTTCAGGACTTCGCGTGCAAATTCTCGGGAGTCACCCCAACGGAAAGCAATGCAACTCAGATTACACTTGACAGCACCGTGAATCAATGGGGTTCGCGCGACCAGCCCAGAACCCAGCAAAATCGAGGACTCCACACTCACTGGCTCATATGTCTCCTGGTACAGAACAGAACGAAGTTCTTGAACGACTGACTGGAGGACGTGCTCCGGTGATGGTGTTCGCAGTCTTGAGTGAATGCCGCGGCGTGCCCCCAACTTTCTGATGCAATTCGATTGGCAGTGGGCAGGATTATCCTATTAATCGAATAATCCTACTAGCGCCCAAACAACCGGATGGACCAAACTCTAAGCCTGAGAGAGTGGCAGATGCCGTCTGCGAGAAATAAAGTCTGAGATTGAGTTAACTGAGAGGACATCATTTCATGAAACACGCAGTCATTACTGCATTTCTAGGACAATTGCGAGATCGGTTCTGCGAATATCAGCAACCGTTAACAATCGAACAGAAACTGGAGCGAATGGCGCAGATACCTGGCGTGACGGGAGCTGAGGTTGTGCATCCTTATGAAGTGGGTACTGTGGCTGAGATGCAATCGCATCTTGGGCGCCTGCATATCGGCATCGCCGCAGTAAATGTGAATATCAAGGCCGACCCGGTGTTCGCCAGTGGATCCCTCTGTTCGCCCAATCCCGTAGTACGCCGCAAGGCATGCGACATGATCATGGCGGCCAAAGAATATGCGAAGGCTTTGGGCGCCGACAAAGTGACCTGCTGCCCACTGAGCGATGGCTACGACTATCCCTTTCAGACTGATTATGCCAAGGCTTGGAGCCGTATGGTTGAGGTGGTCCAAGAAGCCGCCGCATACTTGCCTGAGATACCCCTCTTCATGGAGTACAAGCCTTCTGAGACGCGGGTGCATTGCACACTCGATTCAGCCGCCAAGGCGCTGCTACTCTGCAACGCTGTCGGTAACCCAAGCATGGGCGTGACGATTGATTTTGGACATTCGGTTTACGGAGGTGAAACTCCCGCCGAAGCGCTGTCACTGGTGGCCGCGAGTGGGTTTCCGTACTATGTCCACATCAACGACAATAACGGCAAGTGGGACTGGGATCTGATGGCCGGTACCTGCAACCTATGGCTCTATGTCGAGTTCCTCTATCATCTGAAGGAACTTGGCTACGATAGCTGGATTACCTCGGATACATCTCCTGTTCGCCAAGACCCAATCGAGACTTTTGCCTTCAATGTGCGGATTACAGAGCGCATCTGGAATTGGCTGGACGAGGTGGACCGCGAATTGATTCGCTATCATTTGGGTCGTAACGAGTACCTTCCTATCATGAAGATGTTCGAGCCGTATTTGTTCTCCGGCACTCCGGTACTTCCCGGCGTCAGAACATTCTGAGCGTGTTGACACTGAGAGGGCGCGTGACTCAATGACTATGAAAATCGGAGCTACGTCGTACGTATTTCGTTATCTTCTTGCGGATGTTTCCAGGGCCCCTAAAATGTGGGAGTTCCTTGTGCTGGCCCGAAATTCTGGGTTGGAGCGGTTGCAGGTTTGCGAGAATGCGCGCCCGCTGCAACTGTCCTGTTCCGAATGGCGAACTCTTCGGACGCGAGCGAATGAACTGGGATTGGATATTACACTCGGCTGTACCACGCTCGATGTTGAGCTCGTAACCCAATACCTCGACCGCGTGGATGCAATCGAGGGGGTGGAACTCCGTATCGTGCTGGAGCGTGCAGGAGACAACCGAATCTCAAGCCGCGAGATTCACGGGTTTCTTGATGGAGTCGTCCCGATTCTTGAAAAGCGCGGGAAGCGTTTGGCAATCGAGAACCACTTCGATATTCCCTGTCGTGACTTGGCTGAAGCAGTTCAAGACTACCCTAAGGAGGCTGTGGGTTTCTGCCTTGATGTTGCGAATTCGCTACGAAATTTTGAAGACCTGAACGCGGTTTTCGAACTCCTCGGCCCTCGTGCTTTGATGTATCACCTGAAAGATTATCGCCTAACCGGCTCCAACGTGGGGTTTGCCGTTACCGGCACACCATTTGGCGAAGGACAGATCGACCGCCGGATGCTGCTTCAACGTATCTTCGAGCACACACAGTCTCCAGAGATATACCTGGAGACTTGGACGCCGCAAACGGGGGATTGGGAGACGGATGTCGCCACGGATTCTCGGTTTCTTGCGGCGTCAATCCGAAATCTAAGAATGGAGTTGGCTATGAGCGTCTCAGCATTCATAGCCAGGACGACAAAGATTCATGAAAAAGCTGATTAACGATCCGAATGCAGTCGCAGCAGAAAGCGTTGAGGGCTTAGCCCTAGCTTATCCGCACATCATAAAGAAATTGGACAGCATTCAGGCAATTGCACGGAAGGATGTGCCGGTTCCCGGAAAGGTTGCCGTGTTGACGGGCGGTGGCAGCGGTCATGAGCCGATGTTCACCGCGTACGTAGGGCGCGGGTTGCCGGACGCAAGCGTGGCAGGCAATGTTTTTGCCGCGCCACCGCCGATGCCAATTGGTCGTGCCGCGCGGCAGGTTCACGCCGGGCGCGGCATTTTGTTCTTGTATGGAAATTACTCCGGCGACCTCCTGAACTTCGATATGGCCGCCGAAGAACTAATCGCAGAGGGGATCGAAGTCACGACTGTACGCATCTGCGATGACGTTGCGTCCGCTCCGCGGGAACGGCGCCGTGAACGGCGCGGAGTCGCGGGCGATCTTTTCGTTCTAAAAGTCGCCGGCGCGGCGGCCGAGGAATTGTTGGATTTACCGGCAGTTGCGGCCGCAGCAGAAAAGGCGAACGAGAATACCGGCACCATTGGCGTGGCACTGACCTCATGCATCATTCCTGCTTCTGGCAAGCCGATCTTTAGTTTACCGAATGGTGAAATGGAATTGGGGATGGGGCTGCACGGCGAGCCAGGTGTGGAACGTGGCCCACTTCGCCAGGCGAATGAAGTCGCCGAATTTCTGGTGAAGCGTATTGTGGCAGACTTGAGCATTGTTTCCGGGGAGGAAGTGGCTGTACTCATTAACGGGTTCGGTGCCACGCCGTTAGGCGAACTGTTCATTGTCTTTCGAAGCGTGCATCGTCTGCTCGAAGATGCCGGAATCAGCATTGCCCGAGCGTACATAGGAAACTACGCGGCTTCACTCGATATGGCCGGGGGTTCGGTAAGCATCATGCGCTTGGACAAAGATCTGAAACGCTGGCTGCTTGCTCCGTGCGAAGGCCCGGGATTGGTGCAGGTTTAAATGACAAACATGATGGATGCAAAGGACTTGAAAGCCGCGCTCTTGCTAGCGGCTGCTAAATTCAATGAGGCCGAAGGCCGCCTGAATGAGTTGGACGGAAACATCGGCGACGGCGATCACGGTATCACGGTTCGGACCGGGTTTGATGCGATCAGAGCTGATGTTGGCGCATTGGCAGACAATGTCACTCTCGAGGGGATTCTTCGAGCGGCTGGCACGGCCTTTATGAATGCCACCGGGGGAGCTATCGGCGTCATTCTTGGAAGAGCGCTGATCGCCGGGGCTGTGGCTGTTCGCGGGACGCAAAAAATCGGCGCATCGGAATTTCTGGCTATGCTCAAGAACATGGAAGACGCTGTCACCAAGGTCGGCAAGGTGAAACCCGGCGACAAAACAATTCTCGATGCCATTCACGCCGCGGCAGCAGTGCCGGCCGGTGTAGATCTAGTCGTGACGATTCGTGCATCCTTCCTGGCAGCCGAAAAGGAAGCCGCGGAGACCTCCAAGTGGCCATGCAAGATCGGGAAAGCGAGCCGGTTGGGCGATCGTGCCATTGGGCATCCAGATCCGGGAGCAGTATCTTTCAGCATCTTTCTGAAAGCGTTCCTTGAATCTGTCGAAACCAAAGCTGTTGTGCACTCGTAGATCGGATGTACAGTCCATCTAGAACTTAGTCTCGCCATGATGCCAACTGTCGCATTCACACCCGTAACGATCTCAGATAGAAGATGAAAAGATGAAGAAATACGTCGTAGTCTTTGTGTTGTTTATCCTTACGATGATCACATATATCGATCGGGTATGCATCTCTGCGTCCAAGGACTTTATCGCAGCACAACTGCACTTGTCCGACGCCGCTATGGGCGTCATTTTCTCGGCGTGGGCGTTGGGTTATGCCATCAATCAGATTCCAGGAGGATGGCTGCTCGATAAGGTCGGTCCCCGAGCGTGCCTCACCGCGGTTGTGGGGGTGTGGAGTCTGATGGCGATTTTCACAGGAAGTGCTTGGGGCTTTACATCGTTAGTGGCCGCCCGACTGGCCCTCGGGATGGCTGAAGCTGGAGTATTCCTAGGAGGCTCCCGTGCGATTTACAACTGGTTGCACCCCGGTGAGCGAGGCAGGGCCAATGGTGTGCTGTTTGCTGGTTCCCGTATCGGCACAGCTATTGCGTTTCCTGTTCTGGCCTGGATGCTTACGAAATGGCCCTGGCGATTTTCATTCCTGATGCTTGGAGCCATTGGGACAGTTTGGACAGTATTCTGGCTGCTTTGGTTCCGTGACTGGCCGGCAAAGTCAATACCCCCGATTGTGGCCGCGGCGCCCGCCAAAGGGGAGCTATCCAGAATCCTTCGATCGAGACCGATGGCCCTCAACATGGTTCAGTATTTCGCAAGTAATTTCACTTTCTTCCTTTGCATGTCCTGGATGCTGCCGTATTTAAAGAGGGCGTATCGATTAGGAGATTCGCAGGCTGCGACCTATGCCATGATTCCCCTGCTTGTGGGTGCCTCGGCGCAGTGGTTCGCGGGGTGGCTAGTGGACCGGCTTTATTGTTCGCAGTTTCACGCTTGGTCACGGCGTCTGCCGGGGATGCTTGGGTTCGCGCTGGCCGCCGCCGGCATGGTAGCACTTAGCCGAGCTAATGCTGCGGAGATGGCTGTGGTCTATTTAAGCTTGTCTGTTTTTGGAGCGGAGATGACGATAAGCCCAAGCTGGGTCTTTTGTGCTGACATCGCCGGAAAGAATACGGGGCGTGTCTCGGGGACTATGAACATGTCGGGGAATATAGGTTCCTTCGTGAGTGCCAACGCGTTTCCCTACCTGCAGCGGGTGACTGGAAGTGCGTCTGCATATTTTTTGATTGCCGCCGCGTTAAACGCGACTGCGGTCGTATGTTGGTTCTACATGCGGTCCATCAATGAACGGAAAGCAGCGATTGCCATGGTTATCTAGCGTTATCGAAGGGAGAATAAATGAAACGTTTCTTTTGTGCTGTATCAGCCACTGTCCTGCTGGCAGCATTTGCTATCGCTCAATCCAGCCCCACGGTCGTAGGTATCCGGGGGCCGTTCTTCACAATCAACGGTCACCTGACCTACACGCCGGAAGCGGGGTTTCCGAACGCCGACCCAAATCTTTACGGCACATTGCTCAATGTACGTGCGGTCCAGGCGATTTTCGACGACGCCAACTACCCGAAGCAGGGGAGCAAGCAGAATCCATATAAAACAGCGGTAATGGGTGACGTTTCCTGGGACTATCCAGATACTGGAAAGTGGGACCCGGAACGGAACACGCGCGAGTTTATCGCCGAACTGCCCGAGTGGCGCAGCACCGGATTGCTGGCCTTCACGGTGAATCTCCAGGGCGGCGGACCCACAGACGGAAATTTCGGCGTGAGGATGCAGCAGCCCCAATATAACAGTGGGTTCGACGCTCAAGGCAACCTCAAGCCCGCCTACGCCAAGCGACTCCAGAATGTAATTGAAGCTGCCGACCGCAATGGAATGGTTGTGATTGTCGGGTTTTTCTATTTCGGCCAGGACAGCCATGTGGCGTCGGCGCCCGATGACGCCAACCTTAGGAAGGCAATCGTTAACGGCATCGAGTTTCTCAAATCTCTGCCCAACCGGAATATTCTGGTGGAAATCAATAACGAGGCGAATCCCCGGTACAACCATACGCTTTTGCGGCCCAATGAGCGCCTGGCGGACGCTGTGCTTCTGGCAAAGAAGGTTGCCGGCGGTCAGATCCCCATCTCTTTCAGTTGGGTCGGTCCCATTCCACAGGCCGGAAGTCCACACAATTCGGCGGTCAATGCCGTTGACTATGTCCTCTTTCACACCAACACCCAGACACCCGAAGAGGTTCATCAGAGTATCTTCGACATGCGGCGTTGGGCCGGTTACAACAGACCTCTACTGATTAACGAAGACGGTGTCAGTCCCATGAACCTGCATGCTGCCGTACAGGAACGCGTCGGCTGGGGATACTATGACCAGGGATGGAACAACTACGTCGATGGATTCCAGTCTCCACCGACGAATTGGGGAATCAATACGCCAGTAAAGTGGTTGTTTTTTGAACAAGTGGCGAGGCTTACCGGTTCCAAGATCCCTCCGATGCCAAAGTACGACTCGGACGAGACACCGGTGATCAAACTGCTTGACTTCACGCCCGGTCAGGTGCTGACCGCTGCAACGGCCGCGCAACTTGAGGTGGTCGTCGAGGACCGGCATCCGCGCTGGCCCATTAAACGTGTCGAGTTCTATGTGGATGGCAAGCCATTCAGCTATACGAGTAGTGCGCCCTTTCACTTTCTAAATGCTCGATCGCCATGGACATCGAGCCACTCCTTTGACTCATTTGGACCAGGCAAGCACATTCTGCGGGTCGTCGCGTATGACCGCAGGGGCCCGTTGTTCTCTGAGGCGGCCAGCATTCTCGAAGTGCCGTTTGTGTTGGAGAAGTAAGACCTGAACTGGGCCACTGCCCCTTACGCATTGCCGGAGGAAAACATGCGACACGCCGTGATTCTGGCGTTCCTGGGGAAGTTGCGAGATCGCTTTTGCGAGTACCACGCTTCTCTTCCCGTAGAGGAAAAACTAGCTAGAGCCGCAGCAATTCCCGGTGTTCAAGGCGTAGAGTTGATCTATCCCGATGAATGCGCGGACGTTGAAGAAGTAAAGTCAGCGCTCGCGCGTTTGGGACTTGCGGTGGCTGCAGTTAATGTCAATTTGAAAGGGCATCCTGACTTCGTCCGGGGTGCGTTGTCGTCGCCGGATAAGGGTGTTCGCCACATATCCCTGGACTTCATCCGGAGAGCCAAAGAATGCGCATCCTCCCTGGGATGTCCACGGGTGACATGTGCTCCCCTGGCGGATGGCTACGACTATCCATTTCAGATCGATTACCGGCAGGCCCGGAGCCGCGTTGTTGACGTTCTGGCACAAGCGTGCGAATTCCGCCCCGATATCGCTCTTCACATGGAACACAAGCCATCCGATCCACGCACCTGCGGCCTCTTGGATACGGTGGAATTCGTAGTCGGATTGTGCCGCGACATCGGCTGTTCCTCGGCGGGAGTTACGTTCAATGTTGGCCACGCCTATTATGGCGGCGGGACGCCGGCAGATGCCTTCGTCAGAGTGCTGCTCTCCCGGCTCCCGTACTATATTCATTCCGGTGATGGAACCGAAATTTGGGATTGGGACCTCATGGAAGGCTCGCGCCACTATTGGCAGTGGGTCGAATTTCTCTACTGCCTTAGGAAAGACGGCTATGATGGCTGGATAACCTCAGACGCCTTTCCCGTTCGTCAAGACGCAGACGAGCTGTTTGCAGCCAACATCCGGATCAGCGAAAAGATCTGGCGATGGCTGGAGACGCTCGATTCAGCCGAAATGCTGAGGGACCTTGATCAAGAGAACCTGTTTCCGGTACTACGGAGCTTAGAGCAGAGCCTTCCCTCTGACGACCAATAGTGCGCAGAGAGTTGGGGCATAGTCTGTGTGCACAATCTAGTCTAGTCTTTGCACAATTCAGTTTTCCGTGAAATCATTGGGGCCATGTCGGCGGTCACGATTCCGTTGGATTACCTCTCAAGATTACCTAGACGGTCGTTTAACCCCAACCAAATTGATATTCGCGGGCGCCATTACCCGCTATTTCTCGATTCCAAGTTTCCGTTTCGAGCGGAACTGCTATCGTATCCGCTCTCGGTAATGTCCGATCCTCTGCGGTTCAATTGGCATGAGCGGCTGGAGATATTCGTGGGAGTTGCGGGCCGGGGAGTCTTCCAGATGGGCAATCGCGACGTGGATTTCGGTCCCGGCGATATCGTCGTGGTTGATAACCTAAAACTGCACGGCGCGCGCGTCTTCTGCGGGGAGCAACGCCTCGTAGCGCTCATTACGTTCATGCCAGAACTAGTCTGCAACTCGCTTTCCCATTCGTGCGATTCGACCTTGCTGTTACCGTTCTACTCCCGGCCGGCCGATCTCGATCCGGCGGTCCGCCGGAAGGACAAGTTATGGGTCCCGATCCATGCGACCCTTTGTAAGATGTTGCATTGTTATTCGAACGAGGCAGCTTCTTTGGAGTTGCGCCAAGCTGGCTGCAAAGCATTTCTGCTGCAGATACTTCTCGATCTGATTGAACATTTCGGCATGGCCGAATTGCGTTCTGTCGACTACAAGTTTCAATGCCACACGTCAATTCAGTTCGGGCGACTCTACAATTACTTGCAGGAAAACTATGCCCAACGAATTACGGTTTCGCAGGCAGCGGATATGATCGGCCTGAGCTACTTTCAGTTCATGAAGTTCTTTAGGAAGGCTACGGGCACCAGCTTCGTTTCATACCTCAATCGGCAGCGGCTCGCGCACGCACACCGGCTGCTGACTGAGACAGATCGCTCCATCGCCGCTATTTCGGCAGAGGTAGGGTTTTCGGACCAGAGCTATTTTGATCGGCGGTTTCGGCAGCAGTATGAACAGTCTCCCCTGCAGCTTCGCTCCAAGACAGGATCGTTCAAATAGGCAACGAATTTTGATAAAGAGCTGCTGTGATCGGTGGACTTTTTTCGCTTATGGCGTTAGATTTGCCATGTGAACCAGATACCAACAGGAGTTTCTGGCGCGAACATGGCTGTATAAATCGGTGATTTCGAGGGAGATCCTTTAAACCTAGGATACTTGACTTGGGTTTGCTCGCTGCGGTTACTCGCATGTAGGACGTTGAGAGATTAGCGAAGTTAGTAACGCGATTCGGGCGCGTCCAGTCCTGGAGAACCTACGAAGTTCTCCTTATGTAACGGCCTTCATCGGCGGGATTCGGTGGCTTAGGGTCAGCCACAGGAGCGCGGCGCATAGATTGATGACAGCGGCAGAATAGAAAAAGGTGTCCGAGCGTCCAGTCCATCGAAACAGCATGGGAAAAGCGAGAGAACTGGCGAAAGATCCGATGTTGCCACACATGTTCATCGCGCCTGAAAGCGTGCCCGTCCGCACTCCGGCAATGTCAATGCAGAGAGTCCAACTTGGGCTGAGCGTTAGATCGACACCGAATGTAGCGATGGCTATTGCGAGCGCGGAGGCCCAAGGAGTGTGGGCCTGCGCCGCGCCGCACATTGCTACCGCTCCGATGAGGAAACCGGCGATTGCAGGAACCACACGCGAGTCACGGCCCCAACCCTTGCGAAAAAGACGATCCACTACTGCGCCGCTGGCCCAATTCGCAGCAACTCCGAAGTAGAGTGGAACGGCGGCTAGCAAGCCAGCTTCCGCAGCTCCCAATTGATAACGCAGTCGCAGGTAAGGCAAAAGCCAGGTGAAGCACAGAAAGAAAGTAAAGTTCGAGGCGAAGTATTGCAGCATGAGTGCCGGCGTTTCACGAAGCTTCCATATGCTCTTTAGGGTCTCGTCCGCCGGCGAAGTCGCAGTGGTGACCACGGAGAGATGACGATCAGAGCAGATGTACGCCCGTTCCGCGGCAGAGGTCCAAGGAGAATCCTCAGGCGTGTTGCGGAACCACAGTAACCAAACGACTGCCCAGATGATCCCCAATACGCCAAGTACGGAAAAAGAAATTCTCCAGCCGAAACCCGCTACCGCCCAGGAGATGAGCGTCAATCCGAAAGCCGCGCCCAGCCGGGACCCACTAAAGAGGATGCCCTGCGCCAACCCAGTCTCTCGAGCCGGCAGCCAGGAGCGAATCACACGCGCCGATATCGGGAAAGCACCGGCTTCAGCGGCACCGAAGAAAAACCATATGCCCACGAAGATCACCGGATTTCGGATGATAATCGTCAGCCCAGTAAAGAGTGACCAGAGACCAACCACGCCTGCCATCGGCAACCGCGATCCAAAGCGATCGGCCAGCAGGCCGGCGGGAATCTGAAAGAACGCGTACCCCAAAGCGAAAGCACCAAAGATCAGTCCAAAGGTGATATCGGTAAATCCCAGCTCATGCGACATGTCTACTTTTGACGCGGATACTGCGACCCGATCGACAATCGTCAGCATGGAGAGCGAGAAGAGAACGGCGAGGACAAGGAAGCGTTGATGGCTCTTCACCGCGCGCGGTGAGGAGGAATCTAATAGCTCGGAAATAGCCATGCCTCCAGATCGTTCCAGGACAGGATACTATCGGAGCCAGGACGGCAGCGGGGCGAATTTTTGTGGACTGCAGAGCACAGGCGGTCCGAAGGATGTGTACTGCACCGAAAGCCCGCGCCTCCTGCCGCAAGGCAAACCTGTCGCCCGTCGACGATCGATTCTATCCCCTCGCAGAGACTCCCTGGAGAGACTCTACCAAAAGCGAAGGATGATTGGTGCGCGGGACGGGATTCGAAATCCTTGGCGCGGAGAAACTCGACGATGAGCCCGTGCTTCACGAAGGCTCTGTGGCTTCAATCAAAGAAGCGTCGGCTCCCGGAGCAATAAAAGCGCTGTCAAGTACATCACGTGAACCACGAGCACCTACAAAGAAGTAGGGCTCCATAAGCTTCATGATGGGCAGAAACTCCTGCCGATCCAGATGGTGCCGGATCGCTTCGCGATCCACGACATCAAGCCAGTTCCAAATCCGATCCGTTATCCGCACGTTGAAGGCAAAAGTCTCGATCGCATCCTGGCGTACCGGCGAAGTGTCGGAGGTGATCCAGCCATCGTAGCCAAGTTCCTTCAGATGATAGAGGAACTCGACATAAAGCCACAGGTTGCAGGTACCGGCCATCAGATCCCAGTCCCACTTGCCGTTATTGTCGTTGATGTGGACGTAGTACGGGACGCCACTCAAGGCTATGAGCGAAAGTGCCTCTGCGGGATTCTCCCCACCATAAATGGAATGGCCTATATCGAGAGTGATGCCCACGTTGGAACGTCCAACCGCATTCCAAAGCAGAAGGCCTTTTGCCGCCGAGTCAAGCGTGCAGTGTACGCGGGTCTCCGACGGCTTGTACTCCATATAGAGGGGCATCTCCGGAACGTACTCCGCTGCCTCCCGAACACAATCGACCATGCGGTTCCAGGCTTTGCGATAGTCGGTGTGGAACGGGTAGTCGTACCCATCGCTTAAGGGGCAGCAAGTAACCTTGTCCGCGCCTACGCTCACAGCGTAATCTTTCGCCGCTTTGATCATCTCAACAGCCTTGCGGCGAATCGCAGGATTTGGGGAGCACAACGATCCATAGGCGAACACAGGATCGCCTTTGATATTTACGTTAATTGCTGAAATCTGAAGATTCAGCCGCCTGAGGTGCGCCAGCATAATCTCCGCGGTCTCTACCTCATATGGATGGACGACCTCAGCTCCAGTGACACCAGGGATCTGGGCCATTCGCCCGAGCTTCTGTTCGATGGAGAGCGTCTCCTGGTACTCGCAGAATCGATCGCGGAGCTTGCCAAGAAAAGAGGTGATAATTGCGTGCTTCATGCGGTGTCTACCTTTCAATTGAAAACGGAATTTCGAGAATGGAGCAGATCTCTGTGATTCGTGGACTGCGCTGGTCGTGGGCAATAATGCGCAAAATGTGGAGACCTGCGCGAGCATTCACGAGCGTTCCCCGCAAATTGGGATCGGAAGAGGGAAATCCACTGATAGTCGAATAAGTGGGATTGTTGTCAATTGTGAACTGGGATCCATGAATTCCTACGACGGTCTGCCCATGGGCAGAAGGCCATGAAACGAAAATGCGTAACAGTGAAATGGTTTTTAGATTCAAAGGGTTCATTTCGGGGCCTCAATCCAAGCCAACAATTCACACGCAATAAAGATTAGATGTAATAACGCGCGGCGGTCTAGCGGTATTCAATCGAAGATTCGGACTATTCCGCCTGCACTCCTCGCGGCAGAATAGTCCTAATCTTCGTTTGAATCCTTCTAGACATGTGTCTTCAGCCGCAAAGATTATTGGTTCGCGCGTTAATTAAACCGAGGTCGGTTTTTAACGCGAAGACGCAAAAAGTTGAATTGCTTAAAGGGAGGACAAACCTATGTTTACGAAGTTCGCATCCCGGCTCCCACTCCTACTGCTGTTCGCAGCCACACTCTCGCTCGCGCAGGGTACGTCAGGCTCTATCGTCGGCACAGTTACCGATCCGCGCGGCGCTGTCTTGCCCGGTTCATCCGTAAATCTGCTAAATACCGCCACAGGCATCATCCGTAGAGTGCAGACGGATCGGGACGGACTCTACACATTCCCGGCACTTGCTCCAGGCGTCTACAACATCACTGTAATGCATACTGGCTTTCAGACTCAGGCCCAATCGAACATCACTATTCAAGTGCAGCAAGCTGCCCGCATCGACTTCTCTCTTGCTGTTGGTCAAACTTCGCAAACAGTCAACGTAGTCGCTAATGAGGCCTTGCTTTCTCAGGAAGATGTCACCATCGGGCAAGTAGTTGAAAATAAGCGTGTCGTCGAACTTCCATTGAACGGGCGAAACTATTTGCAGTTGGCGACCCTTTCGGCGGGCGCCACCAATACTTCTCCGCCCAGCGAGGGCAACATCTTCCAAGGCGGCCCTCGTGGGAGCGAAAGCCTTACCATCAATGGTCAACGCAACGGCGCTAACAACTACACTCTCGACGGAATCGAGAACACTGACCCTAACTTCAACAGTTACATTCTGCAGCCTTCCATTGATGCAATACAAGAGTTCAAAATCCAGTCTGCCACTTATCCGGCAGATTACGGCTGGGCGATCAGCTCAGATCAACGTGGACACCAAATCCGGAACCGATCAGATTCATGGCAGCGCTTTTGATTTTCTTCGGAACTCATGGTTTGATGCCAAAAACTATTTCGATAGCAGCGCTCCCATTCCTGAATTCCACCGCAACCAATTTGGTGGAACCGTCGGAGGACCGATTCTCCGGAAACGCCTCTTTTACTTCGGAAACTATGAGGGCCTTCGGGATAGCAAGGGGCAGACTATCCTTGGCACTGTGCCTTCACCTACACTGATGGGCGGTAATTTTTCAGGGGACAAAGTTCCGATCTATGACCCAGCCACTCTTGTGGTTAATTCAAATGGTACCGCTACAGGGACCCCATTTCCCGGAAATATAATTCCCTCCACTCGCTTCAATCCCATTTCCGTCGCGCTTATGCAATACTATGGCTCGCCGAATCGCCCTGGAGTGACGAATAACCATGTCAACAATGAGGCACTCACAGATGCAAGTGATCAGACGCTGCTGCGCATCGATTACCAGATGTCCACACACTTGTCGTGGTTCGGTCGCTGGAACTATGATAAGGACTCAAATTATCTCCCCAGCACCTTCCTAGATCAGGGTTCTCTTACGTCCACGCGGCCCGACCAGGTTGCTGCCGGCGGTATCCAGATCCTTGGATCTCATGTAATCAACGATGAACGCTTTGGCTGGACCCGTTTCGTAAACAACCTGACTGGCTACAACGCATACAAAAACGACGTCAACGGGAAAGTGCTCCATATTCCAGGAATCAATTCCACCAGCAACCCTGCGTTCTGGGGTATTCCCACTATATCCATTACAGGATACAGCAGCTTCGGGGAGCCTACCACTGTCTATCTTACCCACAACAACATCTGGGAAGGCCATGATACCGTTAGCTGGACCCGCGGCAAACACTTCATGACGTTCGGCGGAGAGTATCAAGTCATCCACTACAACCAGACGGGTAATCAATTTGCTCTTGGCGACTTCCGGAATAACGGCACTGCAACCGGTAATCCGGCGGTACCGGGTAGCATTGGAGATCCTGTTGCCGACTTCCTTCTTGGATACATTTCATTTAACCAGACCGGGTTTCAGCCAGCGACCGCTCTAAATGTGACCTCTTACTACGCTGGCTTTGCGAACGATGTTTTTCACGTCACTCACAATCTAACGCTTACTTTAGGCCTTCGATATGAGTACCTGAGGCCTTTTAAAGATTTGGGTGATGCGTCCTCCAACATATCGGATCTCAACGATAACCCTCCTATCCTTGTCCGCGCATCCAACGAGGGGGCAAATCTCGATCCCTATGCAGGCCTTGCGATTCGGCTTGCAAATATAACTCTCGTTCGCGACGGTAGTTTGGGGCCCTGGCTTGTGAATGCGGACCGCAACAATTTCGCCCCCCGAATCGGTCTGGACTACTCGCCCGACCGGAAGACCGTCGTCCGCGTCGGTTTCGGAACGTTTTACGACATGTTGGATATGGGTAACTCCATTTACGACATGTCCCGGACGCTGGCCGGCGCAATCAACGATACTCCGAATTACCCTTATCTCAACCTGACGTTTCAAAATCCGACTGGTAGCACCGCAAGCAGCAGCAGCGCCACCACGCTCAATGTTTCTGTTCCCACGCTCTTGACAAATAACCAAAACAATAGAACGACATACATAAACCAGTGGACACTCGATATTCAGCGTTCTCTCACCAGCAACACGGTGCTTGATATCGCCTATGTTGGCAGCCAGGGTCATAAGCTAAAGAGGGAGACTGGCCTCAACATGCCGACGACTCCGGGCGCAAGCTCCGTGCAGTCAAGGCGACCCTTCCAATACATTGGTCTGATACAGTACACGTCGGCCATCGGCGATTCCAACTACAATGGCCTCCAGGCCAAGATTGAGAAGAAGTTGAGCGGGGGCATGACCTTGCTCAGCGCTTACACCTATAGCAGAGCGATCGATAACACCAGTGGCGTGCGAGCGAATCAAGGCGGCGATGTGCTTTTTCCCAACAATCCCTTCGAGCTCGGAAGGCAAGAACGCGGGCCTTCCGTCTTCAATGCCACCCAGCGCTGGATAACATCTGGACTTATCCAGTCTCCCTTCGGAAGCGGTCAACGATTCGCTGCCAACCGAATGGCAAACGCTTTGCTCGGCGACTGGCAGCTTGGGGGTATCTTTGCTGTTCAAACGGGAAGTCCGGATACAGCCACGGACGCAGTCGACGTGACCAACATCGGTAATGGCGCACAGGACCGTCCTAATTATGTTCCAGGCGTCAACCCTAACAACGGCCCTCGAACCCCGTTTGAATGGTTCAACACTTCAGCCTTTGTCGTCCAACCAGCCTTCACATATGGAACAGCCAGCCGAAATACCATCATCGGCCCCGGTCTGGTTCAATTGGATATGTCACTGATGAAGGCGATACCAATCGGCGACAGGGTTGTTACGCAGCTTCGTTGGGATCTGTTTAACTCTACCAATCACCCTATCTTTGGACTGCCGGCCGCTTCTATCGGTAGTGCAACTTTCGGCCAGATTTCCTCGACCAACGTTGATAGCCGCGAGATGCAGATTTCCATGCGAATTGTTTTCTAGAATGGTGCCCAAAGGGGTTGAATCAGTAGAAGACAACGCCGCCTTCCGCTTACGAATGTGAAGCGGAAGGCGGCGTTTTTGGAGCGACCTCACGATGGAGTTACTCTCGATCAACGAGAAACTAACGAATGATGCTCGCTGTAGTTCAAGCGAGGCTGATTCAGTTGGAATGCCGTTCGTAGGATGGCGACGCGGAATTCCCGAGGAGGAAATAATCATGACAACATCAACCAAAATGAATCCGGGCATGCTCAGCGATCGCGTGAGCTTTCGCCCCCGTTACGGCAACTACATTGGCGGCAAGTGGGCGGAGCCTGCTTCAGGCCAGTACTTTGAGAACATCACCCCCATCACGGGAAGGACTTTCTGCGAGATTCCGCGCTCGAATTCGCAGGACATAGAGCACGCGCTGGACGCGGCGCACGCGGCGCGGGAGGGCTGGGGACACACCAGTCCCACGCATCGAGCAGTGATCATGAACCAGATTGCGCAGCGGATGGAAGACAACCTGGATATGCTGGCGCTGGCCGAGACGTGGGACAACGGCAAGCCGATCCGCGAGACAACGGCGGCCGATCTGCCTCTGGCCGTGGATCACTGGCGCTACTTTGCAGGCTGCATTCGCGCGCAGGAAGGGGCGATTTCAGAAATCGATCACGACACGGTGGCTTACCACTTCCATGAGCCGCTGGGCGTAGTGGGCCAGATCATTCCGTGGAACTTTCCGATCCTGATGGCAACATGGAAGCTGGCGCCGGCGATTGCCGCAGGCAACTGCGTGGTGCTGAAACCGGCGGAGCAGACGCCGGCCAGCATTCTGGTGTGGGCTGAATTGGTTGGCGATCTGCTGCCTCCCGGGGTGCTGAACATTGTGAACGGATTTGGCCTGGAAGCGGGCAAGCCGCTGGCTTCGAGTTCGCGCGTAGCGAAGATTGCCTTTACCGGCGAGACCACGACCGGGCGGCTGATCATGCAATACGCCAGCCAGAACCTGATTCCGGTGACGCTGGAGCTGGGCGGCAAGTCGCCGAATATTTTTTTCGCCGATGTGCTTGAAGAGGACGACGATTTCTTCGACAAGGCCATCGAGGGATTTGTGATGTTTGCGCTCAACCAGGGCGAGGTATGCACTTGTCCCAGCAGGGCGCTGATCCAGGAGAGCATCTATGATCGCTTCATGGAGCGGGCGCTCAAGCGGGTGAAGGCGATCAAGCAGGCGAGCCCGCTGGATAGCTCGACAATGATCGGCGCGCAGGTTTCGAACGAGCAGCTGGAGAAGATTCTGAGCTACATCGACATCGGCCAGAAGGAAGGCGCGGAGTTACTGACCGGCGGCGGACGCGCTCACCTGGGCGGCGAACTGGAAGAAGGGTTCTACGTGCAGCCGACGGTTTTCCGCGGGCACAACCGGATGAGGATCTTCCAGGAAGAGATATTTGGGCCGGTGGTTTCAGTGACCACGTTCAAGACCGAAGAGGATGCGCTGGCAATTGCCAACGACACGCTCTACGGGCTTGGCGCGGGTCTGTGGAGCCGCGATGCGAACCGCTGCTACCGTCTTGGGCGCGCTATCCAGGCCGGGCGCGTGTGGACCAACTGTTACCACGCCTATCCGGCGCACGCGGCGTTTGGCGGATACAAGCAGTCAGGCATTGGCCGCGAAACGCACAGCATGATGCTTGACCACTATCAGCAGACCAAGAACCTGCTGGTGAGTTACAGCCCGAAGAAGCTGGGCTTCTTCTAAGGAGGCGGAGTTATGGCGGAGTTACCTGCGCAGGTGTTGGCGACCGACCTCGCTATCCACCTGACAAGAATCTTGCGCCAGAAGCATGGGCCGCTGATGTTTCACCAGTCGGGGGGCTGCTGCGACGGCAGTTCCCCGATGTGCTATCCGCGCGGCGAATTTATTATCGGCGACTCGGATGTGCAGTTGGGCGAGGTGGATGGCGAGCCGTTCTACATGAGCCGCAGCCAGTTTGAGTATTGGAAGCACACGCAACTGATTCTCGATGTGGTGCCGGGGCGCGGGGGCATGTTTTCGCTGGATGGGCCGGAGGGGCTGAGGTTTCTGATTCGCTCGCGCGTGTTCGATGACGAAGAAATACGCGAGTTGCGCGCCGCAGGGCGCATCTAGGTCTATGACCGTATAAAGATGTACCTTTACAGTCACTTTCCTAGCGCAAGGGAAATGCCCGCATAGTGGGGACATGCAAAGCTACCATCGGGTGCATGTCCAGTTGAGGACGAAGGATCGGCGGCAGGTTGCCGGGATGCTGACCAAGGGGCGGGAATCGGCGCGTGTGTTGCGGCGTGCTTCGATCCTACGCCAGCTTGACCGTGGGCAGAAGGCGGCGCAGGTGGCGGCCAGTGTTGGCGTGGCTGCGAAAACGGTGCGAGCGGTTGCCCGACGCTATGAGGAAGAAGGGCTGGAGTCGGCACTGTACGAAAAGCCGCAGACCGGCAAACAGCGAGTGCTGGACGTAGGCCAGAGCCAGCGGATCATCGCCATGGTGTGCGGTTCGCCGCCCACAGGGCATAGCGCGGTGGAGCGTGCGGCTGATCGCCAGCGAAGCGGTCAAGCGGAAGCTGGCGCCGCAGGTGGGCCGGGAGACGATCCGCATCCTGCTTCAGAGCCACGAACTGAAGCCGTGGCGGGAAAAAAATGTGGTGCGTCGCGGAACTGAATGAGGAGTACATCGCCCGCATGGAGGACGTACTGGCGATTTACGAAAAGCCGCTTTCGGAAAGGGAACCTGTGGTCTGTGTGGATGAGAAGCCTGTGGTGCTGCATGCCGATGTCCGCCCGCCGCGGCCTATGCGGCCGGGGCGGATTGCCCGGCGCGATTGCGAGTACGAGCGGCGCGGCACGGCCAACGTCTTCTGCGGCGTCCAGCCAAAGGCCGGGACGGCACTTTACCAAACCGACCGCCAACCGCTCCTCGCCGCAATTCGCCGATTATCTGGTGGAGATCGTAGCCAGCTATCCGGAGGCCGACACCATCCACCTGGTGATGGACAATCTGAGTTCACATAACCGCAAGGCGCTGGTGGATCGGTTCGGCGAAAAGATCGGCGGCCTGTTGTGGGAGCGTTTCACGGTGCATTACACCCCGAAACACGGCAGCTGGCTGAATCAGGCGGAGATCGAGATCAGCCTGTTTTCCCGCCAATGCCTGGGCCAACGCCGAATCCCGTCGCTCGAACAACTACAACAGGAAGCAAAAGCATGGAATCGGAAAATGAACCGCGACCACGTCACCATCAACTGGCAGTTCACGCGCAAGAAAGGCACGCAAGAAGTTCGGCTACAACAGAAACAAAATCACACGGTCAGAGACCTAGTGTAGTCCGCCACACAGATGGTCATTTATTCAACCCTGCCCGAGCGCGTGTGACTTTTTCGAGGATATCTGTGGCTTTTGCGGTCCAGATGAAGGGCTTGGGATTCTGATTGTGGCCATCGATGTAATCTCCGATGGCCATGATTAACTGTTCGAGGTCCTGGAAGACACCACGCCGGATGCGGTTCTGTGTGATGTCGCGGAAGAAGCGTTCGACCATGTTGAGCCATGAGGCCGAGGTGGGTGTGAAGCGAACGTGGAATCGCTTGTGCTTTTCCAGCCAGCGTTGGACGCGTTCATGTTTGTGCGTCGAGTAGTTATCGCAGATCAGATAGATTTCTTTATCATCCGGCACGGTCCGATCGATCATGCGCAGAAATCTTGATGGCCAATGGATGCGAAGGTGCCCCGATCGAGATTCAGACGTCAGCTTTTGGCCGATTCTGGTGAGCGGAGGCGGCTCGGTTCACTGTCGGGAAAGACCGAGTTCATTGGGGCACCTTGCACATCGGTGAATTATTCCTGCGGTCCAATCTTGAATGGTGGGTTCTCTTTGACCTACGCGATCAGGTGCTGTGATGCCGTGCATTGGCGAAAGGGTCCAAAAGCTGTACTCCTTAGGAATCAGAAGCGCAGTCGAGCTGCAGATTTGAATGGTCAGACGGCGACGAGAAATACTTCTCCGGACTGAGTCGCGAAGATGCCACTAGGATTTCTCCTTCTCATCATGTCGATTTATTGAGTTTGGCAAGTAATGTTGGCCCACTTGTGGCAGTTAACTCTGGCCCATCTGTGGCAGCTTGCTGGACAAGGTAAAGGGATAGAGATGCGCTGTGCTCCGGGCTGGAGCGTAGCGGAAGACCTTGGAATCAGCGCGTGGAAGAAAGCGCAAGCAGTTCTACATTCCTCCGAGTTCCCCATGGGTGCATCCACGGCGCGGCAGCGAGGCATAATTCGCGACAATTTGGAATCCGAGCTTAACCAAATCAACAAACTCGTCATTACCCTGTTCGCTTGAGGGACTCATGCCGTTACGAAGTGGTATCGATGCGATTCCTGAGATGGCTCTGACGGACAATTGACGTTTTTAGGGATTTGGCGGGCGAGGCCCTTGGTTTCGCTCGCGTGAGCCTCCGCTCTCGCACTGCCCTGATTGCCGAAAACCTGTTTCTTCGCAAGCAATTGGCGTTCTACCAAGAACGTGAAATTCGGCCATCCGCGACAAGATTGCTGCTTCAAAGAAGAAGGGAATGTGGATGGGCGGCACCGTCCCACTTGGTTACGACGTGCGCGACCGCCAGTTGCAGATCAACGAAGTGGAAGCCACAACCGTACGTACGATCTTCAATCAGTTTCTGCGGTTTGGTAACGTCACCATCCTCCGGGAATGGTTGCGTGAAAATGATCTCCGCAGCAAGTCGGGCAACCATTTCTTCGGCGGTCCGCTTTACGAGATGCTACACAACCCTCTCTACATTGGCCTCACCCGTCACAAAACAGAAACCTACCCTGGCCAACACCAAGCGATCCTCGATTCTGAGACCTGGGATAAGGTGCAAGCGCTGCTCGCCGCGAACCGCCAGGGCGGCAAACGGAAACCGCGTGCAACCAAAACCAGCCTCTTCACCGGGCTCCTCTTTGACGCTGAGGGCACGCTCTACACGCCAACCCACGCGGCAAAGAACGGCCGCCGCTACCGCTACTACACCTCACAGGCAGTCATTAAAAAGACAGAGAAGATCGAGACACCCACGCGCATCCCGGCGCACGATTTAGAATCTGCCGTCATCGAACGCTTTCTGAAACTCCTTCGCGATCCAGAGGACCTGGCCGCAATCATCCGAGATGATTCCCAGGAGGGAGCGAGTCTACCTGGCGGTTTCTTCACTGCGCTTGTAGCTCGCGCTACTTCGACTGCATCGACTTGGCAATCCCTCACCGGCCCCGATCATGAGCATTTCCTTCGAGCGGTCATCGACCGCGTCATCATTCACCCAGCCCGGGTGGAAATCCGAATCCGCGTGACCCAATTCATCCAACAACTCCTCGGCAACAGTAGTCCTATGGCTGACAGCCAAGCCGGAAACACCACCGGCGCACCCCAGGCCCACCTGCAACTTATAGCCTCGATCGAATGCCCCTTCCGCCACATTCCCCGGGGCCGTGCCCTGCGCCTGATCGTTGGCAATACAAACATCACGACAGAGGCGAGCCGTCAGGCCATTCTGAAAGCCATCGCTCGCGCACGCCAATGGTACGAGCAGATCACCACAGGCAAAGCTACGAATATCGCGCAATTGGCCGCCATCGACGGCGTGTCACCCCGCTTTATCCGTATGCAGATGAAGTTGGTTCAACTGAGCCCGCAGTCAATCGAGAAGCTGATGACTCGGCCCGAATCGCTGCCCCTCTCGCTCAGCGATCTGCTCGCTGCGATCCCGATGGACTGGCGCGAGCAGTCCCTCGGCCCGTCTGCAAAGTCCACGAATCAATTTACGCCGCGCTAGGTCTGAATCATGCAGCCGCCGAAGAGTCAAACTTCTCCAGTCCCATTGCAAATTGAAAGGGAACTGCTGAAACTGCCAACAGAGAAGTGCCGACAAAACGGCGCATATGGCTTCCGCTGGAGAACGCTCTCCATATCCATCACGATCAGGAAGTCTGCAAGTTTGCGGGGAAGTTAGACGGAATCGCCGGTTTGCATCTCGTAAGTTGTTTATTCTAAATATAGTTGGCGGAGAGGGAGGGATTCGAACCCCCGATACCCTTGCGAGTATGCCTGATTTCGAGTCAGGTGCATTCAACCGGGCTCTGCCACCTCTCCGTTCAGAACTTCAGTGGATTCATCGCTCCACGACCGCATAAGTCTGCGATTCCGCGAGAGCGTCCCGGCAGTTCCTAGTTTAGTTGCTCCTTGGCGCTCATGGCAATGGAACCTCAGTTGATCGGCCTTTGTCGCATCCGGACCGCAAATCGCTGCGCGCGGCGGTCATCGCTGCCAGCCCTGCAGAAAACATAGTTGCAAAAGATGAATCCGGGCGATTAAGCTCGCCTGATTAGCCGAAAGCCGGACCCACTTTGGGAGGATTCATGAACCCAGTGGTGCAGGAAAGCAGCTCAAGGAGAAGCCGAAGGCTCAGCATCGCCTTCGTGGTCGTCTTCCTTTTAGGCTTGCTGGCCCTCATAACCTTCTCCCAGCGCGAATCCAATACAGCACACGGTCGAACGCAGGCGCCTTTGCAGGTCAGCAGTTCGAGTTTCTCTGCTGGCGGCGCAATTCCACGCCGGTTTACGTGCGACGGCGCGGGCATTTCGCCCAATCTGCAATGGACAAGCGCTCCTGCGGGGACAAAGAGCTTCGCGGTTGTCATGCACGACCCCGACGCGACGGTCGATTTCACCCACTGGCTCGCCTACAACATCGAGCCAAACATCCATGAGCTCGCCGAGGGAGCTTCACCCCACACGGCCATGCCCCAGGGCTTCGCTGAAGGTATCAACAGTTTCGGCAGGTTCGGGTACGGCGGCCCTTGCCCACCCGCGGGCAAACCTCACCACTATGTGTTTCAGATCTATGCGCTCGATGCCCGGCTCGATTTGCCTCCGGGAGCGGCAAGGAACCAACTGGAAACCGCGATCAAACAGCATGTGATTGCCGAAGGCCAAACCGTCGGGATCTACGGGCGCTAAACGAATCGATTCGGCGCCAGCCTTTGGATGCCACTTGACAAGATAGCATCCCTCTGCGCAAAATATGACTAATGGTCATATACGATCAAAAGACGGATTCGAATATTAGTCATATTTCTCCTTCGCGCGTCCGCTCTGGCGCGCTTGGCGGCACCGTTCCGCGTTCCGGCGCTGCCATAGGCCGCCGCCAGCGGCGCGCCGCAGAAACCCGCGTGCGCCTCTTTCGCTGCGCGCTCGAGCTCATTGCCGAGCGCGGCCTTGCTAACGTCACTGTCGAAGACATTACCGAGGCAGCCGACGTGGGCAAGGGAACCTTCTTCAACTACTTCGCCAGTAAAGATCATGTCCTGGGCGTGATGGCAGAGATTCAGTTGGGCAAAGTCAAAGAAGCCGCAGCGAAAGCAGCCAGCAGCAGGCAGTCGATTCATTCCGTATTGCAGCAGCTTCTTCGGCGCCTTGCCGAGGAGCCCGGCCGCAGCCCTCGCCTCGCTCGCGCCATTATCTCCTCCTTTCTGGCCAGTGAAGAAGTTCGAGATATTTTGAAACGGCACATGCTTCAGGGGCGTAAGGCCATTGCAGAGGTGGTCGCGGCAGGCCAGCGGCGGGGTGAGATCAATCCGAAGCTCAAGAAGGATAAGGTTGCAGTTCAACTGCTCCAGGCGGTGATGGGCACCGTTTTGCTGTGGTCTTTACACGAAAAGCCGGCACTCACCGTCTGGATGGAGAACAGTTTTCAGCATGCCTGGCGATCAATCGCCGCTCCGGGCGAAAAGCAGGAACCATGAAGCGTGAATTCAGCAAGGTCGTTCTCGTCTCACTGGCCGCAATAATCGCCGCGGCACTGCCTACGGCTGGAGGGTCACAGCAAACCGCGCCGAATCGTCTAACCCTCCAGGATGCGATTCAAAAGGGGCTGCAGGCCAACCTGAACGTGCTGGAAGCCGGCACGCGCGTTGATGAGGACGAGGGCGCGCGAACGCGCAGTTTGTCGGCAGCGCTGCTTCCGCGCGTCAACGCCCAGATCTATGCCAACTATCAGAATCGCGATCTGCGCGCCTTTGGCATCTCGGTCCCGGGGCTTCCGCTCCCGAACGTCGTCGGGCCGTTCTCCAACTACGACTTCCGAGTTTATGCGCAACAGAACATCGTCGATCTTGCAAGCTATCGCGCGTTCAAGGCCAGCGAGCAGTCGCTCGATGCCGGCAAGCTGGACGAGCAGGATGCGCGTGACCTGATTGTTCGTGCCATCGCCGGGCTCTATTTGAACGCGCAATCTGCGCAGGCGCGTGTGCAGTCCGCGCAATCGCGCGTCACGGATTCGAGTACGCTCCTCAAGCTGGCAGAGGACAAACACGAGGCGGGGACGGCCACTGGCGTAGATGTGCTACGCGCCCAGGTGCAGCTTGCCAACGACCAGCAGGCGCTGCTCGAAGCTCAGAACGGATATCAGCAATCGCTGCTCGCCTTGGCGCGCAATCTTGGTATGAGTCCCGGCACGCCGCTTGAGCTTGCCGAGCCGCTTAACTTCCGGGGCTAGCACAGCAACAACCCGGAGACCTGTTGCCTGCAGCGCTAACCGCACGCGCCGATTATCTCTCGCTCGACCACCAGCGCCAGGCGCTGCTTGAGCAGCAGCGCGCCAACCGCGCCCGCTTTTACCCGAAGGTGAGCATCAACGGAAACATCGGCGAGCTGGGCCGCAGCATAGGTGGCGTCGCTACCACCGGCCTGATCCAGGGCCAGATCGATTTCACAATCTTCGATCGCGACCGCGAGGGCGAGGCGCAGCAACTGGCCAGCCGCATTAAACGCATCGACGATCAGATTGCCGATCTTCGCCGCGGCGTCGACGAAGATATCCGCGAGGCGCTCTTGAATCTCGATTCCGCAGCGCAGCAGGTAAGCGTTGCCGCCGATGGGCAGAGACTGGCGCAGCGCGAACTCAAGATGGCGCAGGATCGCTTCGCGGCTGGCACAGCGAACAATGTTGAAGTGGTCACCGCGCAGGACGAGCTGGCTCGCGCCGAAGAGAATTACATTCTCGCTGTTTCGAGTCACGTCGACGCAAAGTTTGCTCTTGCGCGTGCCATGGGCGACACCGAGAAAAATATATTGCAGTTTTCCGCAAATCCATAATTGCCCAGACAAGGGTAGCGATGGATTTCTGCTTGCGAGGTTGAATCTGATGAAGCGATTGATACCGGTTGTGATTCTGCTCGTTGCGGCTATTGCCGCCGGCGTGTACTTCTATCCACGGCTGACCAGGAAGCCCGCGCCCAGCAACCAGCTCACGCTTTCCGGCAACATTGAAGCGCATGAGAGCCTGATCGGCTTCAAAGTGCAGGGCCGCATCATTGCTCTGCCGGTCGAGGAAGGCCAGCAGGTGGAGCAGGGCGCACTTCTGGCGCGCCTTGAAGATGCAGACTTCAAGCAGAAGGTGCGCATCGACCAGGCCGCCGTCGACGTGCGCCAATCGGACCTCGCCCTCACGCTGGCCGGAACGCGTGAGCAGGAGGTTAAAGCCTCGCAGCAGGCCGTGATCGACGCGCAGGCCGACCTGGAGCAGAAGAAGCTCGACAATGATCGCGCGCAGCAACTCTTCGCCAAAGACGAAATCGCGGCGCAGGATCGCGATCAGGCTGCAACCGCGCTCAAGCGCGCTCAGGCCACATTCAAGGCCGCTCAGCAGCGATACAACGAGGCCGCGGAGGGCAGCCGCAAGGAAGACATCGCCATCGCGCGCGCCAATCTTGCCCAGGCCGATGCGAATCTCGGCCTTTCGCGCATCGATGAAAGTTACACCACGCTGCGCGCACCCTCGGCCGGCGTCATCACCGTTCGAGAAGCGGAATTGGGCGAAGTCGCCGCGCCCGGCTCTCCCGTGGTCACGCTCGCCGATCTCGATCATGTCTGGCTCCGTGCGTACGTTGCGGAGACCGATCTCGGCCGCATTCACTGGGGACAGGACGCGGCCATCACCACCGACACTTATCCCGGCAAGCAGTATCACGGGCGCATCTCGTTCATCTCTCCTGACGCCGAGTTCACTCCCAAAAGTGTGCAGACCGAGCAAGGAGCGCGTCACGCTCGTCTACCGCATCAAGATCGACATCGACAATCCGAATCACGAACTGAAGCCCGGCATGCCCGCCGACGCGCATCTTCAACTGGCTACGGCCAGCGCCAAAACAGCGCAGCCTGCGCCCGCTCAGCAATGACTGACAGCCTCCAATCCGCAATCGTGGCTGAAGGGCTCACCAAGAGCTTTCCCGGCGTGCGAGCTGTCGATGGCTTGAGCTTCGACGTGCGCGCGGGTGAGATCTTCGGCCTGGTCGGCCCGGACGGGGCAGGGAAGACTACGACGCTTCGTATGCTTGCCGGAATTATGCCGCCTGATTCGGGCAAAGCTACCGTCGGCGGCTTCGATGTAGTGCGCGACCCCGAGGGCGCGAAGCACTCGCTCAGTTATATGCCGCAGCGCTTCGGCCTTTATGAAGACCTTACCGTCGATGAAAACATCCGCTTCTATGCCGATCTTTTCGGCGTGCGACAGGGCTGAGCGCCAGGCCCGCTCTGCGCAATTGCTTGACGCCGCGGGCATGAGCGAGTTTCGCAAGCGAATGGCCGGCAAGCTCTCCGGCGGAATGAAGCAAAAGCTTGGCTTGGTCTGCGCGCTCATTCATCGGCCCCAAGGTCATTCTGCTCGATGAGCCGACCACCGGCGTCGATCCCGTTTCGCGTCGCGACTTCTGGCGCATCCTTTACGAGCTCATCGCCGAGGGTGTGGCGATCCTCACCTCGACGGCCTATCTCGATGAGGCCGAGCGCTGCCATCGCGTCGCTCTGATGCATCAGGGCAAGCTGCTTTTTTGCGATACGCCGGCGAATCTCAAGGCGAAGTTGGGCAAAGACGTGCTCTCCATTACTTCGCCTGAGCCGCGCAGGCTGCGCGCCGAGCTCGAGCACGCCGAGGGAATCTCAAGCCTGGTGCTGACCGGCGATGGCTTGCACCTGGTGGTCGACGATGCAGCTCGTCGCATGCCTGAGTTCAAGCAATTGCTCGAGCGCGCCAACGTCCCGTACGACGCGATTCAGCAGGTTGCGCCCACGATTGAAGATCTGTTTGTGGATGCAGTATCAGGCGGAGCAGCGCACCATGCCTGAGCCGCCGAACGCCGCCATACATAACTCTGCCGCGCCCGATTCTGCCGTTCCCGACGCCGTCGTGATTGACAGGCTGGTCAAGCGTTTCGGCGATTTTGTGGCCGTCGACCAGCTCAATCTCTCCGTCCACAAAGGCGAGGTCTTCGGATTTCTGGGGCCGAACGGGGCGGGCAAGTCCACCACCATCCGCATGTTGTGCGGACTTCTCAAGCCCACGTCGGGCCGGGCGTCGGTAGCTGGGTTCGATGTAGGCCGCGACCCCGAAGCGGTGCGCCAGAACATCGGCTACATGTCGCAGAAATTCTCGCTCTATAACGACCTCAAGGTCATCGAAAATCTGCGTCTCTTTGCCGGCCTCTACAGCGTGCCTCGCCAAAGAACTCCACGAACGCATTGAGTGGGCGCTCGCAATGGCCAACCTCAAAGGGCAGGAGAATCTCATCACCGGCACGCTGCCCGGCGGATGGAAGCAGCGGCTGGCGTTGGGCTGCGCCGTTCTGCACCGGCCGCCCATCATCTTTCTTGACGAGCCCACCTCCGGCGTCGATCCCATTTCGCGCCGTCAGTTCTGGGATCTGATTCACCAGATGGCGCAGCAGGGCGTCACCGTCTTTGTCACCACGCATTACATGGAGGAGGCCGAATACTGCAATCGGCTCGCGCTCATCTTTCGCGGCAAAATCGTTGCGCTCGGCACGCCATCCGAACTAAAGCGCGACTCGATGAAGGGCGAACTGCTGCTTGTCGAATGTGATCCGCTCGGCGATGCGGTCGAGGCGCTGCAGATCTGCTCCCGAAGTGATGGATGCCGCAGTCTTCGGCAACGCTCTGCACCTGGTCGTTGCCAATGCGGATGCAGCCGACGCCGCAGATCGCCAAATATCTGGCAGCGCGCAAAGTCGTCAGTGTCAGCCGCATCGAGAAGATCCGCCCCACGCTTGAAGATGTATTCGTCTCGCTCACTACCACGCGCGAGCGCCGCGGAGGTGCACTCGCATGAGCCTGACGCGCTTGCTGGCCGTGGCGAAGAAAGAGATGGTGCAGATCCTGCGCGACTACGCGCAGCCTCATCATTGTTGTCATCATGCCCGTCACGCTCATGCTGCTCTTCGGTTACGGCGTCAATCTCGATCTCAAGGGGCTGCCGGTCTATGTCTATGACCAGGACGGCAGCCAGCAAAGCCAGGACCTGCTCAAGCGCTTCCAGGCCAGCGAGTACTTTCACATTGTGCGCGTCGTCGACAGTTATTCCTCGCGATCGCGCGGGCGCTGGACTCTGGACAGGCCAAGATGGGCATCGTGATTCCATGGGATTTTTCCCAGCGCTGAGCCGACGGTGGGCCCGGTCAAGGTGCAGGCGCTTGTCGACGCCACGACGACAACACGGCCAATGTGCTGATGGGCTATACGCAGGCAGTGGTGCAGGGCTATTCGTCGCAGGTCCAGCTCGACTGGCTTCGGGCAGCATGGCCAGCCGATGCAGCCCGCGCCCATCAGCGTGAAACGCGCACCTGGTACAACGAAGATCTTGAAAGCAGCGCCTTCATCATTCCCGGTGTGCTGGCGCTGGTCATGTCGGTAATCGGCGCATTTCTCACTTCGCTCACCATCGCGCGCGAGTGGGAGCGCGGCTCGATGGAGCAATTGATCTCCACACCCGTCACCGCGATGGAAATCATGCTCGGCAAGCTCGCGCCCTACTTCGTCCTCGGCATGTTCGATGTTGCGCTTGTGCGCCGTCATCGCGATCGGCTGGTTCCATGTGCCGTTTCGCGGCTCGTTCGTTACGCTCGCCAGTCATGTTCCGCGCTGTTCATGATCGTGGTGCTTTCGCTGGGCTTCTTCATCTCGGTCGTGGCCAAGAACCAATTGGCAGCCAGCCAGATTGCGCTCATCATCACCTTTCTTCCCGCGTTTCTTTTGTCGGGATTTCTGTTTTCCATCGAGCAGATGCCCATGGCGCTGCAATGGATCACTCGCATATTTCCCGCGCGCTATTACGTTTCGCTGCTGAAAAAGATCTTCCTGAAAGGAACGCCGGCCGCGATGCTCACCGCCGACTCTGTTGCCGCTCGACTGCCTTTGCACTGGTGCTCGCGCTGGTGGCCACGCGCAGTTTTCACAAGCGGCTGGAGTAGAGGAGGCACGCAATGCTGGGACGGCTGAAGCAAATGTTGATCAAGGAACTGATCCAGGTCGTTCGCGACAAGCGGACGCGCTTCATCCTGATTGGGCCGCCGATCATTCAGATGCTGGTCTTCGGCTACGCGGCCACCTTCGAGATCCGTCAACGTGCCCACCGCTGTTCGTCGACCTGGATCACAGCCAGGAGAGCCGCGAACTGGTTTCGCGCTTCACTTCGAGCCCTACTTCGATGTGCAGCAGTCAACTGACCAATGCAAGCCAGATCGCGCGATCTTATCGATCAGGGCGAGACAACCGTGGGCCTCGAAATCGATGCCGGATTCGCGCAGAAAGCTACGCAAAGGCGAGACCGCGCCGGTGCAGGTGATTGTGGACGCCACCAACTCCAACACCGCGCTGATTGCCTCGGCTTACATTTCGCAGATCGCGCTTGGCTTCGCGCAGCAGTACGCAGCAGGACCGCATCGACCGCATCGCGCCGCAGCTTATCGAGCAGCATTGCCCTCGGTTGAACTCGACCAGCGGCCCTGGTACAACCCCGACCTCAGCAGCCGCTGGTTCTTTGTTCCGGGCGTCATCGGCAGCCTGACCACGCTGCTCGTTATTACTCTCACTTCGTTTGCCGTCGTGCGCGAGCGCGAAATCGGCACGCTCGAGCAGATCATGGTTACGCCCATCCGGCCGGTCGAATTCATCCTCGGCAAAACGCTGCCGTTTTTCCTTATCGGACTCTTTGATGCCATGCTCATCGGCGCTGTCGGAACGTTCTGGTTCCAGATTCCGTTTCGCGGGCACGTCTCGGTGCTGCTGACCGGCGCGGTGCTCTTTCTCATCTGCATGCTCGGAGTTGGCGCTGCTGATCTCCACGGTCTCGTCCACGCAGCAGCAGGCGATGGTCACGTCGTTCTTCTTCATCATGCCCACCATCACCTTTTCTGGTTTCGGATTTCCCATCAGCGCCATGCCGCAGTGGATGCAGGACTTTCAGCTACGCGATTCCGCTGCGCTATTTTCTCGTCGTGCTGCGCGGAACCTATCTGAAGGGTGTAGGAATGGACGTTCTGTGGCCGCAGATGGCGGCTATGGCGGGTATTGGGCTGAGCGTACTGATCGTCGCGATCCTCCGCTTCCACAAGGCGCTGGATTAGCCGTCCCACGGACGGAAACCCACCGTACTCTGCGAGGAGCGCGGACGCAGCCCAGCCAGGCATTCAATCAATTGAGCGCACGCCTGCGAAGCCTTGCAATGAATTTCGGATGCGGCTCCTGCAGCAATTACTTGGCGGCAAGCTGCTGCACAGTCTCCAATGACTTCTTCACATGAGCATCCGGCGTTAAATGATCTTCTTTCGAGGAGAACACCGCGACGATCTTGCCGTTCTTGCCGACCACAAAGGTTTCGCGCTCAATAAAGCCGTGGTCGATGGCCACACCGCGCACGTCCTTCGCGCCGGGCCTTCCGGCAGAGGTCGACAAGCCGTAGGAGGCAGCGATCTTGCCGTCTGGATCCGAGGCGACCGGGAAACGGCCCGCACAGTAGCTGGGATCGGCAGAGAACTGATTGAGGCGCTCGACGCTATCCTCCGAGACACCGATGATGCTGGCGCCGGCGGCGGTGAATTGATCCTTGTCCTCTGCAAATGTGTGGGCTTCCAGATCGCAGCCGCCGGTGTAGGCCGACGGGTAGAAATAGACCACAACGGGCCCCTTTTTCAACGCAGCTCGCAGAGAGAAATGAAATTCCTTGCCTGCCAGCGATGCTGGGGCAGAAAAATCGGGTGCGTGTTCACCTGTATTGAGGGCAGCGTACGCGGGTATGCAAAGCGCGGCAGCGGTCGCCAAGCCGAGGAACAGACTTTTCTTCACAAGAAGCCTCCAGGGGAAGTAAGACTCGATGGGGTTTGCGCAGCGCTCCCCCCAGGAGCGCCGTCAGGACTAGAGAATAGCAGAATGCCGGGCGCGCCGTGTGCACAGCTTTGCCGAGATCGCCAGTGACTCCGATGTGGACAGTGTGGCTCCGGTTGGCCAGGATGCAGGTGAAGTAGGAGGCCTGGAATTTGTTTGTGATCGTAGACCGAATCTGACGGAGTGGAATCTCATGAAAGGAGCGGCCGCAGATCCCTCCACTTCTCCGTCCCTCCGCTCACGTGCAGTGTCGGGATGACAACTGCCATCTTGGGTTCTGGGCTTATCACCTGCTACTCTTCCCTAATTCATTTTTGGGGTCGGGGAGGGGATGTCGACAGCCAACCGGGACTCGAATTGAGTCGCCAATTGGCTGCTTTGGGCTCGATCCCAACATTCGCACAACCAATCCCTCAAGAGAGTTACATGAAATTGTCGTGTTTTTAGGTAATATCGTGGCGAAGGAAGCAACGATGCTCCAAACGCTCGCGGGAAGGGTAAATTGGGAACGGACGGAGAACGGGATTCGTGCGGTCGTTCCATCTCGCTTCAGCTGGTGGTTTCTTTTCCCGGGCCTTGTGGTTCTCACATTTCCCCATTTCACATATGAGGTTTTCTGGAAGAGCGGGCAAGCGGCTGCAATGGGGCCGAGATCATTTACTCCTGAATGGATCGGGCTTGCATTGTTTGTCTTTTGGATCGCTCTGTTCCGTACCCACAAGAGCGTGCTGACACTGACCTCGGCAGAAATGCGAGTTGAAAAGCGGACACTCGGGCTCAGACTTAGAACCGGAGTTTCTGCGACCAGCCAGCTTAGCGACCTTCGATTTGTCCCGTCCCAATACGGTATATCTGCGGAGGACCAGAGCAGGATCCAGTTCAGAGCGGGCAATAAGACCCGCAGCTTTGGAATAGGGATCGGCGAGGAGGAGGCTGACGCTCTCATCGCCAGGATGATGGAGGTTTATCCGTTTCCGAAGCCCTCGCCGACCGAATCCGCTTCGGGAGCGCGGGACAGCAACGGGCCGCCTTCTTAATTGATCGAATTAACGGAGTGCCGTCCCAGGTTTGCAAAATCGACGATCCCAGCCTCACCGTTGTCGTTGCCGAGCAGGTTCACCCTGCGTCGCTGGCGACTCGTCAATTACCTTTCAATGCACAGATTGCACACGTTATTGAAACAGGCCCACAGATCGGTCCCCCGCTACAATTCTTGGGAGTGGGTGAATCGCGGACGCTCGGATGCGAAGGGGACTCCTTTTGCGATTTGGCAGAAGAATTCAATCGGCGTAAATGGCGTTTTCCGATAAGGTTGAGGCCTTTTGGTGTACCTTTACTTTTGGTTGTGGCAGCGCTCAGGCAGGCGCGCCTAAGAAGTGCGGCATCAATTAAGGAGTGAGGTTGTTAAAAGGGAGTGCCGTTCTTGACATTTGAATTTCACATTGCGCGGCAGGCGAGGGATCGCTACCAGTTCGCGGAGTCGCTTTTTTCCTACAACGGCAACGTCATTCTCGCCAATCTCCCGGCATGCCGCGACTTCGCACACCGCATGAACCAGGTGCGCGAAGTCGAAAAGCATCCCGAGCAGGCTGTTCACGCTGGCCAGCTCTTCGCGATGGGCCTCATTGATGAGGCCAGCCACGTCCTCATGGCTCGCTATCGCGAGCAATTTGATCCCCAGGTCATGTCCTCCGCGCTGGACTGGTTCAGTGCGCAAGTCGGCGCCGAAAACCTGGAAAAGATGCTGCTTGCGTTCGTCGAGCAGTTTCCCGGCCAGAGCGTAATGCGCGGCCAGGAGACGCCTGCACAGTGGCTCGCTGGTCAAACCGGTGGAATGCCCCATCGCGCCGCGGCCCTTGAAGAGCTCTTGATGCTCTGGACTGCCAACCGTAATGAAGCATTCAAGCCGTTTGAAGAGCTCTTTGAGGACCGGACGCTGGCCGAGAAGACCGTCTACCGCCAGGTAACGGCGCAAATGCCCGAGTATTTCGCCTCGCGCCCGCTCATTCCGCTCGCAGGAGCCAAACCGGTCAGCCTTCTCGATCTGCTGCGTGCCCCAGCGCTGCGCTCGCCCCGCTCGCTCAGCGATCAGCTTGAGATCATTCGCCAGCTTTGGAAGCCGCTGCTTGGTGACATCCTCGATCGCTTCCTGGCGATGGCCGGCGACATTCTCCGCGAAGAAGAATTGGCCATCTGGGCACAGTTCAACCCGCCCGGCGCGCATCAGGGTCCGCAGCAGTGGCCCTCCCCTGCCGGTCCTGCTCAGGTGCCGACCTTCAGCGATTCGATGCATGAATACGAAAGATTTTCGCCAGACATGGCCTGGATGCCGGGCGCTGTGCTCATTGCCAAAAGCACCTACGTCTGGTTGGCGCAGTTGAGCCGGCAATACGGCCGCCACATCGGCCGCCTCGACGAGATCCCCGACGACGAGTTGGCCACGATGGCCCATCGCGGCCTCAATTCGCTCTGGCTCATCGGCGTGTGGGAACGCAGCCGCGCCTCGCAAACGATCAAGCAGCTTTGCGGAAATAAAGATGCCGTGGCATCCGCATATTCGCTCTTCGACTACCGCATCGCCGACGATCTCGGCGGCGAGCCGGCCTACATTAACCTGCGCGACCGCGCCTACCGGCACGGCATCCGCCTCGCCAGCGACATGGTGCCCAACCACATGGGCATTGACTCACCATGGGTTATCGAGCACCCCGAGTGGTTTATCTCCCGCTGGGATTCGCCCTATCCCGCGTACAGCTTCAATGGTCCCGATCTGTCGCACGATGGCAGCGTCGAAATCAAGATCGAGGACCACTACTTCGAGCAGTCCGATGCTGCCGTTGTCTTTCGCCGCCGCGACAAGACCACCGGCGAAATCCGTTACATCTACCACGGCAACGACGGCACCAGCTTTCCGTGGAATGACACCGCGCAGCTCGATTACCTGAATGCGGCCGTACGCGAACAGGTGATTCAAACCATCCTCCACGTGGCGCGACTGTTTCCGGTCATTCGCTTCGACGCGGCCATGACCCTCGCCAAGCGCCACTTTCACCGGCTTTGGTTCCCCGGCCCGGGGTCGAGCGGCGCCATCCCCTCGCGCGCCGAATATGGCATGAGTCAGGCCGACTTCGATCGCGCCATGCCGCACGAATTCTGGCGCGAAGTGGTCGATCGAGTCGCCACCGAGGTTCCCGGCACGCTGCTGCTGGCTGAGGCCTTCTGGCTCATGGAGGGCTACTTCGTTCGCACGCTGGGCATGCATCGCGTCTACAACAGTGCCTTCATGATCATGCTGCGCGACGAGGACAACGCTAAATACCGCTCGGTCATCAAGAACACGCTCGAATTCGATCCCGACATTATGAAGCGCTACGTCAACTTCATGAGCAATCCCGATGAAAGAACGGCAATTGACCAGTTCGGCAAAGGCGACAAATGCTTCGGCGTCGCGGTCATGATGTCCACGCTTCCCGGCCTGCCCATGTTTGGCCACGGCCAAATCGAAGGATTCACTGAGAAGTACGGCATGGAGTACCGCTGGCCGCGCTACCAGGAGAATCCCGATCAGTGGCTCATCGAACGCCACGAGCGCGAAGTCGCGCCGCTCCTCAAGCGCCGCTGGCTCTTCGCCGAGAGCGGCAACTTCCTGCTCTACGACTTCTTTAATGACAACGGCTCAGTGAATGAGGATGTCTTCGCATATTCGAATCGCTCCGGTGGCGAACGCGCGCTGGTGGTTTATCACAACCGGTACGGCAATGCTCACGGCACCATCGATTTCTCCGCTGCCTACGCCGACAAGGGTTCAGGCCAGCATCGCCAGCGGCGGTTGGCAGAGGGATTGGGCCTCAGCGGAGACCGCGGCGTTGTGGTTGCCATGCGCGACTCGCTAACGAGCCTCGAGTACCTGCGCCGCGCCGGCGATTTTTTCGACCGCGGCCTCACACTCGATCTCCACGCCTACCAGTGTCACGTCTTTCTCGATTTGCGTGAGCTCCGCCCCACAGCGCAACATCCCTGGGATCGTCTCTGCGACTGGCTCAACGGCCGAGGCGTCCCGAATCTCGATGACGAACTGGTCAACCTTGAGTTGCAGCCTGTCCACGACGCACTTCGTCACTTCCTCGATCCCGCGCTCGTGCGCCACTTCGCCGACATGGCCGAGCATTCCCTTGGCGCCGCCATCGAGGGAAGCAAAATCTCCGACCGACAGCGCACTGAATTTCTGAAAGACGCATGGGAGCGCGGTCAGGCGTTTCTGCGCGTGGCGCAAAGAGCTTATGCTGTGCGCCTGAAGCAGGAAAACCAGCCCGCGCTCGGCGCTGAGCCGGCCGAACCTGCATCGCAGGCGCATGCGTTTACGCAATGCCTCCGCACTGCAATGCGTATGCCTCAGGTCGAGGCCCTTTTCCCAACTCCGTGGACCGCGGCTGCCCGCCGCATGTTACCCAGCCCAAGCCCTCAAACCACTGCCACTGAAATCTGGGGCCCGGTTCTCGCCTGGTGCGCTCTCCAGTCGCTCGCCGAATTCATCGATCCCGATCAGCCTGAGCGCGCAGCTCTCGATCTCTTCGATCGCCTCCGTCTTCGTGAGCCTTTTGCCCACGCCTTTGCCGCGCTCGGTTTCGAAGGCGAGGAATCGTGGCGCGTCGCCGCGCGCATCAAAGTGCTGCTCCTCACTGGCGCTGGTGTCGGCAAGGAACCAGCGGGCGCCCCTGATCAAGATTCTGAAACGCGGGAAGTGAAGTCCAAACCCGGAACTCCGCAGCCCATACACGAAAAACCCGTGGGTGCCCCAGGTTTCGATTCTGAGACCTGGGAAGGGAAGTCCAAACCCGTAGTACCGCAGCCCGACATCGAAAAACTCGTGGGTGCCCCAGGTCTCGATTCTGAGACCTGGGAAGGGAAGTCCAGGCCTGGAACTCCACCGCCCGATATCGAAAAAGTCGCCCTCGCCCCCGCGCTCTGGCTCGATCCGGATGTTCGCTGGCTCTGCGGCGTTCACGAGTCGGAGGGGCACTTCTACCTGATTCGCGAGCTCTACGAAGAACTACTCTGGTGGCTGCTCATGCCCTCATTGATGCGCCTCGCCGGCGAGCCCGCTCCGCGCCGCGCCGCCGTCAAGCAGTTGAGCAAGACCGTCGAAGCTGCACTGGCTTCTGCCGAGGCTGCCGGCTTCCGCATCGATGCACTGCTTGGCTCCGCCGCGACCTCTCAGACCAACGAACCCGGCTCCCCTGCTTCGGACGGTGAGTCGCACACCCTCGAACACCAGGCAACGCAAGCTGCTGAACCGGCGATGAAACGTCAGAAGTAATTGATCGGGAGACGGGGGGCAGGGAACCGGCTTTCGCGCGGCTTAAGTCGCGGTTGCAACAGGTCCGCGTTGCCTGTACACCGATGACAACTAATCACTGGCCGCTGAATACGGTCCGCCGACCTGATACCATTTCGCCTTGGAGCGCTCTCCATGCAGTTGCCCGATCACGAGCTCTTTCAATCCGCGCGGCGCGAGCTGTTCTCCGCCGTCATCGGCGACGTCATGGACAAGATGGGCCTGCAACGTCAGTTCCTGCCGCCCTCGATCATCCCCCTCGATCGCTCGATGGTGATTTGCGGCCGTGCCATGACCGTTCTTGGAGCCGACTGTTTCGACGAATCCGTCAATATGGCCGCGGGCTCGCACAACCCGCTTTCAGCACGCCCCTTCGGCCTGATGATGGAGGCGCTCGACGATCTGAAACCGGGCGAGGTCTACATCTGCACAGGTGCCTCGCCGCGCTACGCGTTGTGGGGTGAGCTGATGAGCGTGCGCGCCATCAATTGCGGAGCGGCGGGCGCCGTCGTCGATGGCTACTCGCGCGATACACGCGGCGTGCTGGCGCTCGGCTTTCCCACCTTCTCCCACGGAAGCTACGCTCAGGATCAGGGCCCACGCGGCAAGGTCATCGACTTCAGGGTTCCCGTTCAGATCGGCCAGGCTCGTGTCACACCCGGCGACATCGTCTTCGGCGACCTCGACGGCGTCTGCATTGTTCCAAGGGACGACGAAGAAGAGGTCTTATCCCTCGCCTTTGAAAAAGCGCGCAAGGAGAAGACTGTGCGCAAGGCTCTGGAGGCGGGAATGCCCTCCAAAGAGGCCTTCGAAAAGTACGGCATTCTTTAGTGTTTCCCGTTTGATCCGCGATCTGAGATTTGTCGCAATCACCTCCACCCCGTAGAATCTTGAGGAGGGCTGGCGCGACTGCCCCCAGAGCGCCGCATATTGATGAGCGATCAGCAAACAGAGGTTTATTCCCAGGCGCAAAGCGTTTCGCCGGCGTGGGACAGAATTGAGCGGGCACGGCACCCCCAGCGCCCCTACCCCATGGAATTGATCGAGCGGATCTTTACAGATTTCAGCGAGATTCACGGGGATCGCGCCTATGGCGACGATGAGGCCGTGGCCTGCGGCATGGCCCGCCTGGGCGATGAAGAAGTGATGGTCATCGGCAACCGCAAAGGCGGCACCACCAAAGAGCGGGTGCGCCGCAACTTCGGCATGCCCCACCCTGAGGGATATCGAAAGGCGCTGCGCGCCATGAAGCTTGCCGAAAAATTTTCACGGCCGATCATTAGCTTGATCGATCTCCCTGGCGCCTATCCCGGCGTTGGAGCCGAAGAGCGCGGCCAGGCTGAGGCCATAGCGCGCAACCTTCGTGAGATGGCGCGGCTGCGCGTGCCGACCATCTCCGTGATCAGCGGTGAAGGTGGATCGGGAGGAGCGCTGGCGCTGGCCGTCTCCGATCGCGTGCTGATCCTCGAAAATGCGCTCTATTTTGTCATCACTCCCGAGTCCTGCGCGGCCATCATGTGGCGCGATGCGTCGCATAAGCAAGCTGCCGCCGAGGCCATGCGCATCTCCGCGCCTGAAGTCGCCGCCCTCGGCTGCGTCGATGAGATAATTGCCGAACCGATCGGCGGCATTCATGCCGACCGCGAAGCCGGCTCCGGCCTGCTGGGCACTGTGCTCAAGAAACATCTGGCCGAACTGATGGCCACTCCCGTCGATATTCTAGTGGCCGATCGGCAGCAGAAATTCCGCAACATCGCCCAGTTCTATGAGCAAAGCTGATTTGATCAAGGCTGATTTCCGTGGTCCCGGCGGTGTGCAGGGGCAATTAAATTTGTCCAGAGGGCATTTTATTTGTCCAGGAATGCTGTCGGGGATAATTTATTTGTCCAAATGCGCCGCGCTGCTCTTGTTTATTGCTTCGAACGAATCTCCTCGTCCGCCAGGCTCCATTGTCATTGTTCACTTTCACAATCGGGTGTTGCGCCCCAAATTGAGCTATCGCGATCACGTCGCCCCTGCTGGTCTAGCGGCCATAAAGACGAGCAGGGGCGTGCGAACGACCGTCCGTCAACCTATGCAGACCCTCCTTTCAACGGGTTCCGGCTATCAACTCCCCTATCCTGAGATCCAGCCATCAGTGCTGGGCAGTCGTTGACATTGTGAGTTCATGGACCGAGCACGCAACGTGCATCGAAAGACAAATCCAGCTCAGTTGCGACCTTGACGAGATAGGCACGATTCTCAACAAGTGGACGGGGTTTAAGGTTGGTCAATCGACACAGCTGAGTCATTGAAATGACCTTTGGCCCCCGAGCCAATTCATTCAGCGCCCAGCGGATGATTCGGCGCATAAATTGCTCCTTAGTCTCGGCTAAACGTTCTGCTTCGGCCAGCGTTGAAGGATACCGATCTCTTCCTCGATCGGAGAGAGCAGCCAATGCGTCGGCTGCCGTAAGCAAACGGGTCCGCGTAAGCCGCTTTGGCCGATCGGGTCTTTCGAATTCCTGACGTGCCATTTGCCTCACAGCCGCGGATGCCGCTTGATCGAGTGGATGGCGGTCTCTAAGCGCCTTCTGTTTTCCTTTCCTATGTCCCCATCGAGGTGCGGGAAGATGGCTCCGGAGCCAGGCTCGGTCGTACTTCCGCAGCCAAAAGTAAGATCCTGCGTGGCCTTCGGCAAACTCATTCCGCGACTCGCCCGGGTTATTGCGCCGGAATTCTAGAAGGGCGTCGCGGTGCTTCCCACGCTGTCGCATAACGCTTGCCTCGCGATGAGCGTCGCGAAGTTCAGGCCGATCAAGTTCAATTAGAAGAATCGACCAGACTGAAACGTCGTACTGTCGCTGAACTTTACTTTTTGGAATGCCATGCGCTAGGGCATCCCGTATCGCAGCGATGCGCTTGGCCCCGAGTCGCTTCGATGTGACTGTCGATAGGGGCAGGTGAATGTGATGATGCCGAAGATCGGCTGCCAGCGTGCAGAGACTTACACCGAGGCGCTCTGCGGCGACTTTGAGCCTTCCTTTTGCGGCATCGAGAGCTGATTCAATTGCTTCTTTTTCGATCCGCTTTCGTTTCAAGCTAAAGGTTGTCCGGTAACCTGAGGGCAGACGAACTCTTTGCTGTGCAGGACTGGATGCCACGGGGCTCCAAAGCGAGCTAATGTCATCCGTCACGAGTCGTGCGAGTAGCAGCATGCGCAGGAGAGATGGGATACGCCGGCCGTCGA
Organism: uncultured Acidobacteriaceae bacterium; assembly: GCA_963841095.1. GTDB lineage: Bacteria > Acidobacteriota > Terriglobia > Terriglobales > Acidobacteriaceae > Telmatobacter. The sequence goes on along the minus strand of CAWJBE010000013.1, from coordinate 186,463 downwards.
TCACATTGCGAGATAGAGTCCGACCTGCCCAGTAATCACGTGAGTTGCGCCAGTGCCCAACGCCTAATTGGCTGAGAACCGGTTCGCTAAACCGATCGAGGATTGATTCGGAGATCAAATTCTGATTCAGACCACCGTGCAAAGACCCAAAGCCTTCACGCCTCAACGCAGTGAGAAGGTTGGCTGCAATGTGCACCTTCGGCATGAGGTTTGGATTTTCGAGGATCGTTGTGACCTGCCGCGACAACCAAAGCCAGTTCTCTTCCGATTTGGCATCGAGATCCGCTTCTAGCAGTTCCGGCGTGCGCGGCTCACTGCACCCGCAACGGCCGGCCATCTGCCACCTGCCAACTGCCTGACGGGAACCTCGACCACACAAGCAATTGGAACAAAGGCGGCGGGCATGTGTGGCACACATGGTCACAAATAGTGGTTGATGCTGTCGGTACAAAACGGGAAACCCATAGGTCCTAAGGTCATGTGCGATGCAGTCTGGGCAGAATCTCGTCGTATGCCAAAAGTCTCTAGATACCGTGGCAGAGATTCCCAACGAGGCAGAGGGGTTTCCACTGCTTCCGGAGATGATGGTTCTGAGAACTGCGGCCGCACGTTCAGGGTGAGCAAAATGCAACAACAATGGTAGGAGCGTGTGGTCTTTGGCGATCAATTCCGGTGCGCCTTCCCAGGGATGGCTTGGCGGCAGGATTGATGCGAGTTGACGCAGGTCATGAGGGATTACGGAACTGGGCGAGGCGAAGTACAATCCGAACAATTCCAGGAGTCGAAGCCTCGCTCCGGCGCTGCGCTCCAGATAACGCGCAATGACCGAAGCGAGCGTCTCGCCACGTTGTGCAACAGGGAAACCGGGCAGATTCATATTCTATTCACCTTTTGAACCTTGGATTTCGCTACAGAAGAGAAACCTCTACTTGTTTGCCGGAAGGCGCTGACCAGAGTAATGCCGAACGAAATCGCTCCGGCGCTGACAATTCGGGCATGTCTGCTAAGCAGGCTGGGCAGAGATTGGGCTGTTGAAGCTGATTCCACGGGCCGATGAATACTCGACCGGTTCAGCTTTTTCGGACGTCTCAAGGCAGGGAATTTCAACTCCAATCGTCTGGTTGTTGGTTAAAATGCAATCCCACTCCTTGTGAATCCTGTCCCAGGCGATCAGCAACTTGCCGAGCAAGTGGTGCAGCAGATAGAAAGGAAATGAGCTTCGAGGGGCGCATGGCGCGGAGAATCATGCGAAGCCGGTTCTACCACGTTTATTCTCGCCATGATCAAAGGCGTTTTGCTTGGAACGGGCATTGCAGCATTGCAGGCGGGATCTGTCTTTTCGGCACTGAAGTGTGGCCGCGGTGAGGCCGCTCGCTCAGTCCGCCCTTATCGCCGAAAGTGATGGTTCCGGCTATCCGCCGAATGAGATCTACATGGACGAGAAACGAGGGTTAATTTCAACCACCGGCGGTCAGGAAATGACAATGCAGATCCATTCACGCAGGCGGGGCTGAGCATGCCTTCAAAAAGACCGACCAACACTATTGGGAGGGAGAAACTCGATGGTCACTCGCAAGGACACGAAGCTACTTGCAAACCCAAAGCCGAAACAGATTAAGGGAAGCAAACAAAAAACCGTTCTCGATCTAGCGCGGCTCAGCGCTCGGGAACGGCTCCCAGTTCATGTTGCGGAGTGCTACCAGGTGGCGACAGGCACGAGTTGGGAAATCTTAAACTGGTTGAAAGGCGTTCCGGAGAATGAGCGGCAAATTCTGATTCCATTTCCGAATGAGGCTAGTTACCAAAAATACGGCCCGATCTTCTGGCAATTGGCGCAAAGGCTGCCAGAGATCGTCGAGAAAATTCAACACCGCAGGTTCGAACAAATTGTCGACGCTCTGACTCTGGAATTGCCGACAAAGCCGTGAGCCAGGCGGGCTAATGGGTTGGCTAAACCGGGCGGTTCGCCCAGAATTTTGGAAGGTTATGGAAAACGTCTGCAGGAAAAGGGGAATGGTGGGAGTGAGCGGAAAGGCTCTCTGCAACGACGATGAGTTTCGCAAGCATAAAGGCGAAAAGCACCTTACGCAAAAGTCTAGGTCCAGTTTTCTTGGCTTCGAGTATGAGATCACCCGGCAGACGTCTGCAATTCCTGGAATTCACTGGTGAGGACCACAGCGATCCTGACGCTCGGGGACTGGAGCGATTCTTTGGAATATCGATGATGTCTGTCCTGACGGGGGAAACGCCGTGACATGAGTTTTCGCGGGTGGGTATCGGAAGTTGGCGCGGGAAGGAAAAGAGACAGAGACATAGATCCTCCTCAACAGGTTTACTACGCGTAATCAGAGGGCAGCGATAGTTACCCACTGAACAAGGCAGTTTGCGACGACACTCATTGCGTTCCAGCCGCCCGACCCTTGAGAGTCTCAATCGTCACCAAAATCCGGGTCGTCAGGGCGTATTCCCCTTGATCTAAGGAACAAAGCATAGACAACAACGGGCCAGATAATAAGCAGCGCCGGCGAAACCAGCAGAGCCAGGAATCTCGTTTCCGGGCGCCAGCGGAAGAAGAAACAGTTCTTCCGCGGCGCGGCAAGAATCATCACAAACAGGCAAGATGCGCATGCAACAAAGCAAACGATGGCTGCCTGAGCAATGATGGGCAGCTGAAAAAACAGGTCGATGCCGTTCATCGGCGCTCCTTCGTAAAGACTGAAGTCAACGGATGCTGAGCCAACAGGGCGGGAAGATTTGAGAGGTTATTCACGGGACCGCGCTCGTAGGGAGGAGATTCGAGCCAGGCCGGGAGTCGTCCCGGCCCGTTCACTCTTGCCTCTTGTACTCGATCTGGCCGAAGAATCCCGGCGCCAGAATGGTGTCAGTCCGCTTGACGTAGGTGAGGTCCGCGGACAGGAGCGCTCCCTTCACCTCAAGAGCTCCATCTTTGTAGATGGCTCCCACGCCCGGCTTCTGTTCCTGGCCGATAATGAGGTATTCGTCGCCATTCCGCGTGACCTGGAACGTATCGTTCGGATTCTTCGTGTTGACCCATTTGCCAAGGTACTCCGATCCCTTGGATGCGCACCCAGTGAGGGTGACGGCACTCAGCAGGAAGATAGATATGAAGCGAAGGATTAAAGTTCTCATTGGGTGTCTCCAGTAGTTGTTTTCGAAGATAATTCGGCATTGCGGGTGCAGGATCACCTGCTGCCGAAGTCATTGAGGCGAGATGCCCATTCCATTCGTTTCTGGCCGGTCCGGCTTCGAGTTGCGGTGTCCTACATTATGTAGGAGTTCTCGAAGATCAGCTCCATCTCGCCAGGCGGCAGAGTTTCTTCGTCTGGGTCATAAAGTTCCGGATCTAGGTATTCGCATTGTTCGTCCTCGAGATAAGCTTCGAAGTCCTCAGAGGGATGGGCATCTGCCGGAGTGTAGGCCCTCCCCTCGTCCGCCATCTCGTTGAATCGCCTGGCACCCTCGTCACTCCAGAAGTCGAAAGCCGGTTCGACACTCTCCTCTCTGGTTTCTTCGTCCGGCGCGCTGTCGCAGTTTGTTTCCACTCGATGATTCCTTTCCGGGCCGTGAATCTCGACGAACCGGCCCGCTTTTTCGATTGTCGTAGAGAAACGCCGGTCCGGAATGCGAATGGGTACTTTGGATTGTTCCTGATGAGCACATCTTTGGATAAAAGGCCGTCGAGGTTAACCACGGCAACTCGATTTCGGAACTGTCCGGGGCTTGGGCACCTCGAACCGCAGGATCACGGCGGTCAGTCCAAGGGACCGAGCGAGGGGCAGAAGTCTGCCTAAGGGTAGAAGCGCAAGCCCGCACTCTGTCTTGGATAGGTAACTTCGGTCGATTCCAGGTGGCATCGATGCCAGCTGGGATTGGCGAAAACCGCGCCGCTTGCGTAAGCTCCGGAGCAGAACGCCGATCCAGCGAGCGAGTTGCTTGGAGTAAGTTTCCGGGTGCGGATCGAGCAAAGTGCCGACTTGAAAAAATAAGTACTCGACACCAAGAGAACAATGGCAGCGGACACAGTTGCCATCCTTTGGGTATTGGCGCGTTTTGCAGCGCCGGCAGGTAACGGTTTCGCTTTCGCGAATCGAGGGCAGAAATTGAAGAATGGGCATGGAGTTCCTTTGCGCATGCTGTAGGTGAGGTTGTCGGGATGGAGGGCGACCAACTGCTCAGGGTTGGGCAGGAAGCGTTGAGTGGTGCTTGCTCGGGGACGGTGAGTCCAGCTGCTCGGAATAACTTGTCGTCTTCGCATCCTGACCGCTGATCGTCAATTCGTGGGGATCTCTCCGCGCTCTTCGAGGATGGCTTCTAGATCGAAGTCGCGCGCATCGGGGACATGTGCAGACCAGGACGACGCGCAGGTGAAGATTGACGGCGGCACGTATGGCCTATAGTTCCCAAATTGGATCGATTCTGGCGTATGGACTCGGTACCCCCCGATCCATAGGCGGTCACTGAGTGAAACCGCGTAGCCGAATGCGGCCAACTCGCTCTCGATTTCGTCGCTTATTGATCCCGGCGGAACATCTGCGTAGCCGTGGTCACTTCGCTCTGCGACGGCTATCAAGTTAATTACTGAGCGATTCATTTCGTTCCTTTCTGCGGACTTCCGGCGGCGACGACTGCACTCAGGGCTGCGCCCCCAGTCGCCAAATTGGTCCGAACCCCGGGGAATTCGCTCGGCGCAACGGAGATGACTCCTCCGGCTGAGTTTGAGTTCTGTGGTATGAAGGCTCCGCAGTCTGGTTTGGGCAGCCAGTCGAAGAATTGAGGAAGGTTGTGACCTCTGCGGAGAGGAGATTTCCCAGGACCAGAGAATCTGCACACAGACCCAGACTCGCGTTCTCGCGGAACAGCTCACTCGGGCAGATGTACCGCCGCGAAACGCGCCGCGATCGGTGGCGCGTGGTTTTAGCGATGGAACGCTCGGAAGATCCGTTCAACCCTGCATGCGTCGCCATGCCGGCCCGGACGCTGTGGCCAGCGATGTTGGTTGCATCAAGACCTGCGGTGGCGGCAGTATTCTTGAGAATCGCCGCGATCGAGTCGCGATGCAATCCGTGAGCGCTACCGTAGAGTTTCTCATAGCGCGTTACGGCCCGAAAGACGGCGCCTTCACTGACGTGTGAGGCGGTCACCGGCTTTCACTCTGAAGATCATCGCCGGCGGATCAGGCACCGAAATGCAAGACTTTCGGCGCCGCCTCGCTTACGTGCGCAGCTTGTCCGAGATGATCGGTTAGCTGCCTGATAAGTGGTACAGCAAACGCAGAAAAAATGAACTTCGGGGAGCGCACGGCGCCAAGAACCAAGCGAGGCCACTTCCACCACGTTTATTCCTGCCACGATCAAAAGCGTTTTGCAGTGGAAGTCGGATTGCTGCATTGCAGGTCAGCGTCTGCCTTTTCGGCACTGAAGTGCGGCAGCGGTGAGGCCGCTCGCTCAGTCGGCCCTTGTCGATGAAAGTGATGCTTCCGGCGTTCTTATCGGGCTTTTAAGTCAGGCGATGGCATCGATTCCGCGGATCGACGCAAGCGTGAGCAGTTTCGCCGCCGGGCCGCTCGGGATCTTTTCGCCGCGCTCCCATTTGCTGACAATGCCGACTGTGACATTTAAGTGCGCTGCGAAGACGGCCTGGCTGACGTCAGCCTTGGCACGGATGCGACGGATGGCCGCAGGGCTCAGCTTTTTGACCGGAGTCAGGCAGGTGCGGTCGAATCTCTTCATCGTCTTTTTGTCGATCAGACCAAGGCGGTAGAGATCGCTGGCGTTCTCGTGTGCTTCTGCAAGGGCTCTGCTTGGGTAGATCTTTGCCATTTTGTCCTCCTTCTATTGTGGTTGACGGAATTCTTGCAATGCCCCGTCGTTTACTGCGATGTTGATATCGTCGTCACTGAATCCCAGGTAACGCTTAGCGAGATTACGATAGACGTTGAGTTCCTTGGGGCCAATGTTTTCCATATCCTTCTTTTCCCATCCGAACATCAAGATCGCGCGGCATCCGACTCTCATTGCAACAAGTGCCCGGCCGCCTCCACGGGCACCTTCTCCTGGCCTGGCGATTCTGAACTTGTAGAGCCCTCCACCGAGATCTGCATTTGGCGGAGAAAGTACGATCTCCCTAAGAGTCGCCTCCGAAACGTGTATCCGACGGGAAAACCGGACAAAACCTTTAAGCGCGAAGACTCGAATCTGCGGAGACGGCGTCTTCGAAAGTTTCTTTACTATAGCACTAGGAACCATATCTACAAAGCCTCCTGAAGAGTGCGCTGTGATAGAAAAATAGGTTGAAATGAAAGATGCCGGGTCGATGAATGCGGAGTCTGGAGAAGTCTAGCGATCCTGTCATGTGTCTTTAGGCAGAGTGATAGACAGGGACTAACAGTTAGGACGGATTATTGAAAACTTCTATTCATTGTGCCAGGGCAGCAAAATCCGCCACAGGTACGTTCATGTTCATCGATGCTGAGCGTTGCGCAGTAGTTCGGAACATCCTCTAAGGTGCGAGCAGAGAACGGCCGTCAAAGGTCATGTCCAGCTCGGCAGCGACCTTGAGGATATAGCTGCGGTTTTCCTTAAGTTCTTCACGCGACGCGCTCGCCAATGGCTCCAGCCGATGTTGCGAAATAGCAAGCTTTTGCCTAGCTAGTTTCTGTAGTGCCCAGCGTATAGCCCTTTTCATGAATTGCGATCTAGTTTCAGCTAAACGTTTTGCTTCGGCAATGGCTGACGGGTAGCGATGTTTTTGATGTGAAAAAGCCGCCGACGCGCCGGCAACGAAAAGTAAACGGCTCCGCGTGAGCCGCACAGGCCGATCAGGTTTTGCAAGTTCTTGACGTGCCGCTTGCCTGACGCCCAAGAATGCCTCTTGATCAATTTGTTGCCAATCTTTGAGGGCCTTTCGCTTTCCTCTCCCTCGCTGCCCCTGGCGAGATTCAGGAAGATGGCTATTGAGCCAGGGGCGGTCATGCTTTCCGAGCCACAGGTAGGATGCGGAATTGCGTTCGGCAAACACTCGTCGCGACTCACCCGGGCTATCGCGAAGGAATGATAAAAGAGCGCCGCGGTGCTTCTCTCTTTTCCGGATAACGCTGGCCTCGCGATGGGCGTAGTAAAGTTCAGGCCGGTCAAGTTCGATCTGAAGAATTGAAAACTGTGTGATATGGTATAGCCGCCGAATTTCGTTTATTGGGACCCCTTGCACTAGGGCTTCACGCACAGCAGCGATGCGCTTGGCCCCGATCCGCTTCGATGTGACCGTCGATAGGGGCAGGTGAATGTGATGATGCCGAAGATCGGTTGCCAGCGTGAAGAAACTTACACCGAGGAGTTCTGCAGCGACTTTGAGCTCCCCTTTTGCAGCATTGAGTGCTGATTCAATAGCTTCTTTTTCGATCCGCTTTCGTTTCAAGTTCAACCTTCTCCGGTAATCTAAGGGCAAACAATCTCTCTGCGGTACAGGATTAGGTGCCACTGGGCTCCAAAGCGAGCGAATGTCATCCGTCACGAGTCGTGCGAGCAGCAGTATGCGTAAGGGGGATGGGATACGCGTGCTTTCAATCACGCTGCGATGCAGAATATGTGCTGCGTGCAAACTAGGGGTTTCGCACCACCTTGCAAGGCCTAGTTGCCTAAGAAACGATTCGGTAAACTGGTCGAGCAAGGAATTGGCCAACGCATTAGGATCAAGGCCGTTTCTCTTATCACTCGCGAAGCCGGCACGCCTTAGAGCGACGAGAAGATTGGCTGCAATCTGTACTTTCGGAGTAAAGTCTGGCTCGGCGAGAATAGCCGCGACTTGCCGCGACAACCATAACCAATTCTCTTCCGATTTAGGATCGAGATCAGCTTCCAGGACTTGAGGTGTGCGCGGCTCACTGCACCCGCAACGGCCAGCCATCTGCCATCTGCGGATTGCCCTGCGGGAACTTTGTGCACATAGACAATTGAAATGCAGAGGACGGGCGTGTACGGCACACATGGTCACGAATGGCGGCTGGTGCTGCCGATAGAAAATAGGAAATCCAAAGACCTTAAGATCATGTGCGATGCAGTCTGGACAGAATTTAGCCGTATGCAAAGAATCTCTAGATCCGATAGCAGGGGTTCCCAATGATGCAGAGGTATTACCGCTGTTGCCGGAGATGATAGTTTTCAGTACGGCCGCAGTACGTTCAGGATGAGCGAAATGCAATAGCAACGGTACGAGGGTGTGACCTTTGACTATCAATTCCGGTGTGGCTTCCCAGGGATGGCCTTCCGGCAGGACTGATGCGAATTGGCGCAGGTCTCGGGGGACTACGGCGTCCGGCGAAGCGAGATACAACCCGAGCGTCTCCAGAAGTCGAGTCTTAGGCGCGGCGCTGCGCTCTAGGTAACGCGCGATAACCGAAGCGAGCGTCTCTCCGCGCTGTGCAACGGGAAATCCAGGCAGTTTCATGGGCGATCCAGAAAGGAGACAATACTGCTAATGGAGTCAGCTGTAACAAGTTTCTCGATTTGTTCGTTCGTCAGCGTCGAATTCCGTTTCTTCGTCGGAGATGTACGGCGGGTGCGACGGCCAGGTTTTGACGGACTCCCAGTGTTCTGAGTTTCGGCGGATGGCTGCGCCTCAGCTGCGGCCGAGTTTTCCGCGCCCATAGGCCGTTGATCTGCACCGATGTCATCCTCACTGCGGTCAATCGTTGGGTAGGCGTTCCGATAAAGATCGTCGAATTCGTCCATCAGCTTTGGATCTCCTGACTTAAGAATTCGAATTGCAGAATGTAGCGGGGTCATTCGCTCTTGATAAACCTTCCGAATTAGGTCGGCGTCGACTGTTTCGGCGCCGTCCCCTTCCATCGCCGCAAGTTGCGCAGTAGTCAAGACGGAGAGCATGATCCCGCTGATGCCCTGACTGACCTCATAAAGAGCCTCGGTAATTTCGGAGGAAAATTTTGCAGGTTCGCGGACCCACATGTACTTCCAAGCCGCACCGCAGAGCAGATTCCACGCTTCGTCCTCGGATGACAACGGACGCTCTAGATCGAAGTAGCCACCTTCGCACAAGCGTCGTGCCGAACTCATGGTTCCCTCGAGTAGCCGTAGTGCCTTATATGTGCCAACCAAAACAATGGGAACACCCAGTTCGTCTCTTAAATTGACGAGAAGCGCGATGATTTTTTTCGCTCCAACACCCATTAACGAAAGATTCTGGAATTCGTCAAGCACGAGCAGCCCAACGTGATGGTCCGTAATAATCTTGCGGATTTGTTTCAGGTACTGACTACGGTCGGCCCGCACTTTGGTAAAGGCTCCGCTGTAAAGATTCGTGCCAAGGACACGGTCGGTGTGATCACCAAAAGTCGCGCACAAAGTACCGAGTGTGCAGTGCTCTGGCAGATTGCGCCTCAGCCACAAGATTTGCTTCTCTGGGAAACTATCACCCTTGAATTTTCTGTGTTGGCAAACCTGGTGACCGGGATAGGCAAGGATCCGGTCCATGAGAGTCGACTTTCCCATCCCAGAATGTCCGGCAACGAAGGATATAGTTGAGCGGTAAGGTGCGTTGGTGGGTCCTCCATACAGAATTGCCTGGCCCTCCGGGGTCATCGGATTGCGGGCCGAGTAACTATCAAACATCTGGGAACTAATATCGATGAGAGCCCGGCGGTGAGCGGGTAGCACCGGAACGAAGAAGCGACGCAATCGATTGACTCGGATGCGCCTGATCGAGGTAGGCAATTCGCGCTCGTTCGGGTCGAAATTCGCCCCTAAGCCGAGGGCAAGAAATGCATCATCGTCCGTCTCTGGTGGCAGGTGCAGATGAGCTAATAACGGATTGTCGTCGATTTCTGGTACACCGATGGTATGGTAATCGGGGTTGGTTTCAGGTCTTGCTTGTTGCATCTATCTTGCTCCAAAGCTGTTTGAGCTTGTCGGTCCCGCTAGACTTAGCTGAGTTATCTGAAGTATTGACGATTGACGACTTGTCGGCCAGCTCCGACGGCTGTGGCAGAGCGCCGTTGAGCCTGGCAGTACGCTGGTTTGCACGCTCTTGGGCGCGATTCTCGATGATATTGGCCTTGGCTACGCTGGTCTTGAAGGGGGTTTCTTTCTTCTCCTTAAGCGCGTTCATAATGGTTTGGCGCACGAATGGTAATCGTTTGCGGCGCCTTCCGTGTGCGTTGAAAGCCGCCTGTCGAGTGAGCGACTCCTGCCAGCCGCGATAATTATCGGCCTCTGAGAACGAAAACTTTAGGCGGTAAACTTCTGGGTCGATATTGAAGGCGGCTGTCCAGGTGTTGCGTTCTCTGTCATAAAAGTAGACTTCGGACGCAAGTATCGGATTGTAGGCGACAGTGAGTTTGACCTGGTTGGCGACAGCCGCGACAAGGTAGCCGAGTTCGCGCAAACGATCGCAGTTGAACACCTCACCTTCGACATGAATACCGTTAGGCCTCACGGTGGCTTTCGCCTTCGTGAGGAGATGTTCATAAACGAAGTGGGGGCCCATTTCACGAGTGAATCCTGGGCGATGCGTGAGGCCCCATTCGTAAAAACCGATGCGGCTCGCCACCTTGGCACCCTCTACCAGCGCGTCCGGCGGAATCCGTCTTGCTTCGACGGGCTCCCGATTGATATCCATGATGATTTCAACCAAGATTCGCTCGAATTCAAATATGTTCAGGGCAGCTTCCTTCTTGCCGTCAGGGTCGCGGCGCTTGCGGATTTTGGCAAAACGCCCAGGCAGATCAAACCGGCCTGCCTGCGGCCTCTTGATTTCGGCATGCTTGCCCTCGACGGTCCCCTTTGCTTGTGGATTCATTGGGGGTGGCGTTTCGACGCGGATACCGGAAGCCGGAAATTCCTGACCCATGTTTGAAACCAATTCAGCACGGTCGGCCCGCAGCATATTGGGCAATTCATGGCACGGCCAGTCTCTAGCTTCGTACGGCAGGCCCAGCCTTTCGAATACCGCCGCTTTATCGCTGAAGCAGTTGTACAGAGCTAGCGCGGCCGTAGCCCAACTGGGATTTTCCAACGTGACAGCATAACCGACGATGGCATTGGAAAAGATATCCACGATCAGATAGACGGTCGGCCTGCCCACCAACTTTCCTTTCGTCAGCCTAGATACTAGCTGAACCTGAAAGTGCGTGGCATCGATTTCAAAGAATCCCGGGCCGAATGCATCGTCGGTAGCCCTGCCTCGTTGGCCCTGAGGTAGTTCAGAATCTGCTTTGAATGCAACTCTCTTTAACTGGCGAAAGCGATACCTGGTTTGCAGCCAAGTCGGTGCGCGGTACTTTTCGATTAGGTTGGGATCTAGGAAGTACCCCCTCTCAGCGGGTGAAAAGGCCTCCTCGGGTATGCCGTATATCTCGATGAGCATGTCATGGTAAGCGTCAGACCATTTCCTGTCCTTCCCGACAATGTATAGATCCCAGGCGCGTTTGATTTTGTCCTTAACTTCGGAGGAAGGAACGTCCGAAGCGAACTCTGGAACTCTGCTTTTGACTCCTCGCTTTTTCCCTGTCTTCTGCGGATTCACTGATTGATCGCGCTCTCTCTCAAGAAAAACGCGGACCACTGCGGCCGGATTTCGGCCGAATCTCAGCCATTCGCATACCCAGCGCTTGATCGTTCTGCAATTCCTTCCTGTGGATTGGGCGATATCCGCGATGGCACTCGCCAGCTTCTTTGGACCGTGCAGGAGCGATGGGTCTCGCGCGAGAGTTCCGGTGACCTCTAATACTCTCCTGTAGCGTTCAGCCGCACCTTCAGGTAGATCGCGTGCTACCGAGGAGAAATTCAAGTAGGGATCGGTGGTTTTTGTGAGAGCGCCGGATCTAAGGTGCTCAAGCCAGTCTCGGTAGCTTACTGCGAACGGCAAGGAGTTGGCCTTTTCGCCGATCGGGATCAGTATGACTTCCTCCGAACCAACCATATCGATCATCCGTACGAGTCCTTTGATCTTTGGCAAAGGTACGGTCGGTTCGAAGACGTCATGGATTGCAAACATTTCGCCTCCTTATGTAGCAAGTGCGACTGGAGCACGGTGACCAAGCTCCACGGCATCGATATCGATGCGGCTGATGTGCTTCCAGACTGCGGTGCCCAGCAGCGCAAAGCCGGTCTGCACATCTATACCCAGATCGCGACTCGTTTTCTCTAAGATTTCGTTGAAACGAAGGCCCTGTGCATGGTTTGCCTCAAACCGGTGGCTGAAGAGGGCCGGAGCAATCCCGGATTTACTCGCCCGGTCATCGTGGCGTGCCAGCTCGAAGAAGTGGAGATTTCCAGCACGCAATTTCGGGATGTTCTTCTCGGTTGCGAGGAGCCAGGAAATTCCCCGGCGGTTCCAATAGAGGCGCTCGATGAGCAGTTTTTCCAAAGTCTGAGGAGTCAGATGCTTGCTAAGCGTCGCACTGACGGCAATCAGTTCAATGCCATCTAGATGCCTCTTTGTCAGAAGGAGGTCAGTTGTAATAGCGGTCGGTGTTGTGGTCCCTGGATATCTCGGATGTCTAATGCCAAGCTTGCTAGCGATTGCTTGCGTCTCGTCCCAGGGCAGGAGTGCAAAACGTTCCCGTATGTCGATAATGGTTGGGCTATATTCGGCTAACAGATGTACTTGGTACTCCTGTCGCGTTATGTAATGGTGAATTCGACCGCTGACCGCGCTTTTGACGGTGTTGGACAAGCCGCCCGAGGGGATGTCCCGGACGAACATGAATGGTTTGTACGCCGCGCCTTCCCCTTGCCCAAAGCCGGCCCTAATCCATCCTTCTACGATTTTCGGTGTTGGCCTGCGTGCCTTCGTTCCAGCCATAGGTTTTTAAGATTGTTTCTCCTTCGGTGAGCAGATTTTTTGCGTGGTTGGCATTGTGGGATTCACCTCGATCAGCGCCGACCGTACACACCCAACTTTTGCCTGTTGACTCGGGTTCTCCTTTCGGGGTAACGTAATCTACGTTAAATGCAGTTACAGTGTAACCGCATGTACGTCACTTGACAATACAATGGCTAAATCAAATTCTGCGTCGGCGCAAACCGAAGTAACTCGTCGCGTGCGAAATCTTCGAGTCGCGCTGAAGCTGAACCAGGAACAGTTCGCCGCCAAGATGGGGGTGGGGCGTATCGCAGCCTTGTATTGGGAGAGTGGGCGCTCTCAGCCTTCTGCTGAGGTTTATGTACGAATGGCGAAAGTCGCGAGGGAAATAGATCTGGAAAGTGCCGTTTGGTTTTGGGAGCAAATCGGCGTAGATCGAGACGCGCTTAAGGATCTCCTTCCTGAACTCAGGAAATCCTATGATGAAGCCGAACAGCGCGTTCGCGTTGCGTCACAAGAATCTGCGAAGGGCATCGTCAACGTTCCAATCCTCCGCGGTATAGGATCTGCGAAGGAGCCGCTGGTTGCAGGGCCAGAGCAAATCGAAGGATGGTTCCCATTACCTGCGGTACTCATCCCAAATCCATCAAGGACAAGTTGCATCCGTGCCCCAAAGGGCATGAGCGCACTCTTCGGAGATGACCTCGTTATCGTGGATGTTACGCCACTCCCCCTCGAAAAACTCTGGGGTAGGATCGTAATTGCGATTCGTCATAGCACTGGGACGGCGTATGCCGGTTTTCTACAGAAGCTCGAATTGGATAACCGCCAAATAAGTGCTCTGAGTCAGATTCGACTCAATGAAGATTTCGATCTCAAACACACCACGCAAATCACTGACATGACGAATTTAGCTGCCCGTCAAAGAAAGCAAAGTAAACGGACAGCCACCGATCTTCTCCAGTTACCTGGAATTCTGCTAACCATGACGCCGAGTTCAGACTGGGATTTGTTAGGACACGCGATTTGCTGGATCAGCTACAAGGACCAGGGCTGGCTTACCGCCATTGAGGGGACGCCCGATCCAATGTAGCATGGAGGAATGTCAGAAAGCGGCTCAATCTCCGTTTTCCGGGGCACAGATCGGGCCGCTCGGAATCGAAATTCAAGGCGAACCAAATTCAGACAATGGAAAAATAAATTGTCCTTCAGAGGAAATTGGACAAAATGTTTTGTCTCCGCACCGCCAGAATCGGACAAAAAGAATTGTCCCTTAACAGCGGCCGCCTGGAAAGCCCAAACGAATTGAAATGATTGACCACTCCCCGAACCCGTGCGGCACGCGATGCGCGGCACATGGCGCCTTGCTCTCTGGCCATCCTCAACTCCGGAGGCGGGCATGAGCGAGCCTACCCACGGCAGCGGCAGGCTGCGCGCGTATCTGCAATTTCTGGCCGCAATCCTCTACTACTTTCTCGCCCGCTCCATGGCATTCCACGGCGCGCGAGGACTGGTCAGCGATACCTGGTCGCCGCTGGTCGAGCAGGCCATGCTGGTTTTCCTTCTCGTCGTCGGCTATGCGGCCATGGGCTTCTGGCTCGACAGCCAGATCGATCCCATCAGCGCACAGGGATTTCCCTGGCGCATTGGCTGGTCCCGCGAGCTTGGGATGGGCCTTGCGACCGGCTGGGCCATCGCTCTCGTCTGTGTGTTGCCCATGACGATCTTTGGCGGCATCGCTGTCTCGTTCACCACGCAAACCTCTGCCTGGGGTTGGCTCGCTTTCGATGCGGCTCTTTTCGCCCTGACTGCTCTTGCTGAGGAGGTCGCCTTCCGTGGCTACGCCTTCCAGCGCTTTGTCCGCGCAGTCGGCCCTACCGGAGCCACCCTTGGCTTCGCGGCCATCTATGCAATCGTGCAGGCGCTCACGCCCGGCGCAAGCCACGCAAGCTTCGCGGTCGCACTGGTATTCACAATCGTTCTTTCAACGGCCTATCTGCGCACCCGCGCTTTGTGGCTAAGCTGGGGCATCAACTTCGGCTGGAAAGCCATTCGCGCCCTGCTCTTCGGCCTCGCAATCTGCGGCGACAGCAGCCATTCCCCGGTTGTGCAGGGCGATCCCATGGGCTCCTTCTGGCTTACCGGCGGCGCCTATGGCCTCGACGCAAGCTGGCTTGCATTCTTCGTCCTTCTCGCAGCACTGCCTTTCGTCTACAGAATGACGCGCGATCTCAACTTCCGCTATAACGCTCCCGTCATTGTCCCGGCTGGAATTCCCGTGGACCTGGATGCCGCTGCTCGTGCGCAACACGACGCTGCCATGGGTCCGGCCGCGCCGGCCGCACCGGCTGCTACCCCCCTGGTGCAAATTGAGACAAAACAGCAGCCCGCAGCGAACTCCGAGCAGGGAAGCGAAAGCAAACAGTAAAACTTCCCGCCGCGCTTCCCTCAAGCATTGCCATTTTCCCCCGAATAGGGCTAATGTGTCGTATTGGTATTCGCACGCATGGGAGGCTCCCATGAAGCGGCAATTCCCGATGCAAAGGATTAGCACGAGTCGTCAATCGCGCGCAACGAGCAAGGGTTTCAGCCCCTTACTGTGCGCCTCGGCGGGTTTTGCCCTCGCAGTCTTCCTTTCCGCCGAAACCCTGGCCGCCCAGGTTATCACCATTGATACAAACGGCAGGGGCGGAGTCGCGAATAACGGACCGGTCGACCGGCAATATGCGCAAATTGTGCCCACGCACGTCGATCTGCCAAAAAGCGAGTTGGATCCCAAGACTCGCCTTCTTCTCATCCGCGCTTTGCAGTCGGAGCAGGGCTTTGCAATGCGCCCGTTTCCTCGCGGCCATAAGGGACTCACCCTGGAAGCGAATGGCAAGCTTCAGCCGGCCGGCGAAGCATACCTGAATATGGTGGTCGACCAGGGGCTTTCCGCAAAACCCGGCCAGCGCATGGTCATCACCGACATCAAGATTGACCGCTCGAAGATCGTCCTCGACCTCAACGGCGGACCCGATGCCCGGCACCGCTTTCTGCGCCACGTCCAGATCGGCATGGGCCCTGACATGGGCGATCCCGATGTCGATCCTCAGCTGGCGGACCAGTCGGGCGATCCCGCCGGAACGCGCCTCACGCTTGCCTTCGGCGATCATATTCCCGAACTCACCCCCGCCCAGGTGAAGGCGCTGCTTGCCCCTCTCATCTCCTTCGACGTGAAAACGCCGATACAAGCCTTCACGGATACGCTGCCGCTTCCTTTGAAGGATGCCATCCTTGGCCACAAAGTGTGGGTGGGCATGAGCACCGATATGGTGCTCTATGCCAAGGGGCGGCCAAACACCAAAATGCGCGAGATGGAAGGGCAGATGCCGGTCGATATTTGGATCTACGGCACGCCTCCTGAAGATGTCACGTTTGTTCGCATCAACGGCAATCGCGTCATCCGCGTTGAACTTGCGAAGGTCGGCGAACCTCTGCAGATCTTCACCAAAGATGTGGTAACGCCGATGCTGATGAGTGGCAACTCGCCGCAGTTGGCTTCCGAATCGAACACGCGCGTCATCCAGGAAGGCGATGTCCAGCGCGACCCCAACAAAGAAGCGCCGGCCGCGCCGCCCAGCCTTCGCGAACCGGGTGAAAAGCTGCCTACCGACAGTGAAAGTACCGGCGTAATGCGCCCAGTGCAGTTCCCCAAACCGCATCCCGACGATCTGCCGGGCGCCAACCCCGATGAACAGCAGCAGCCCGTCGCGCCTCCAACCAACAGCCAGCCTTCGCAGCCGCAGAATGCGCCATCGTCTGCTCCTAAATCGCAGCCGCCACCTGCCAACGGGTCGCAGCCTCAATCCGCGCCTTCGCAAACGCAGCCTTCCAGCGGCACCCAACAGCCACCGGCGAGCCCAACACAATTCTTGTCTGCCTCCGCGGCTGCAAAGAGCAACTGAAAGAAACTGCCACCCTCATATAAACTGGAAACAGCGAGTCCTGCCCACCACCCGCAACCGGGGTGCGGTTACCGCCTCAAATGCGGCTCCGCGCAGGCAGTGGCCGCGCCGTTGAAGCCGTCCGCCGCGGCGGGGTCCCCGGCAAGCGATCTTTGCTTGCTGGGGTGTCGTGGCGGATGTGTGCAGAGACACCCAACAAGGAGAAACACCCAACCGATGGCCAAAATTGCAAAAACAGGTGACCGTAAGAAGGTAATGGACACGACAAAGTCGACCGACTGTCCGAAGTGCAGCAAGCCCACGCGCATCGTGAAGCGCGTAAAAGATCGCGAGCGCGGCGTGCCGGGCGGAGTCTACATCTCGTGTTCTGTGTGCGATTTCTACGAGAAACTTTAATTAGTACTCGAGATTCCATAAGCGAAGAGGCTCAAAATTTTTCGGGCCTCTTCGCTTTGTCGCCTGATTTTCCTCGAAGAAATTTTCTTGATTACGGCCGCATTGCCGCAGCCATCTCGCTGAGTATCGCCTCGGCGGCTTTAGCCGGGTCCGGCGCTTGTGTGATTGGCCGCCCCACCACAAGGTAGCTTGCACCGCTTCGCAGCGCATCGGCCGGCGTCGCAATACGCTTTTGATCGCCCGTCTGGCTGCCGGCAGGCCGAATTCCCGGAACCACAATCACTCCCTCGGGCCCGGTGAGTGTGCGCAGGGCGCCAACTTCCTGCGGCGAGCAGACAAATCCGCGGATTCCCGCCTTCAGCCCCATCTTCGTCAGCAACTCCACTTGCTTCTCGGGCGCACGGCCTAGCCCGGTCGCTTTCAGTTGAATCGCATCCATGCTTGTCAACACCGTCACAGCAAGCAGCTCCGGCGGATGGGAAAGACCGTCCAGCGCAGAGCGCGCTGCCGCCAGCATCGCCGGTCCTCCGCTCGCATGAATCGTCAGCATCTTCGCGCCCAATGAAGCTGCTGAGCGCACGGCGCCGGCCACCGTGTTGGGAATGTCGTGGAACTTCAGATCGAGGAAAACGGAGTGTCCGCGCGAGACAAGCTTTTCAACCACCAAGGGTCCGGCTGCTGTAAACAGCTCCAGCCCCACTTTGAACCAACTGCAGACGCCTTCCAGCCGATCGATCAGGCTCAAAGTTGCATCCACGGTGGGCACATCCAGGGCTACAATCAGGCGCTTGCGAACCTCCTCTCGTCTGCCAGGCACAGAAGAGCGCGCTGAAACAAAGGAAGGGTTCAATCGCTCCGGGATGGGCATACTGAAATGCTAACCCATCGGGTGTTGCGAAACTTTCGATGAAAAACTCGCAAGTGCCACTCTGCGCCGAAGACTTGCACATCTCCATTAAGGTGACTGTCGCTGCCGCCGATTCGCTCCCGCGGCGGGCGCTCCCATGTTATGGGCCAGTAATGCCTTCGATGAAGACTGATTACCGCGAGGCACCAGAACGATGTAAGGGACATCGGTTTGCGAGAACTGGGCGCGCAGCTCTGGATCGGCGAACGGGGGAGCATGGTCGCCAACGATCACAAAGACCGTGGGCCTGGCGAGTTTACCCAGTGCGACCTGCGATACCGACTGGTGAACGTTCGCAATCAACTGGTACCACGAGCAGAGAGGTGTATTCGGGGTGAGCGATAAACCTGAAAGGCAGGTTGCCCCATGACTGAGTGGTGAAGGGACATAAACAGGGAGATGGGAATTCAGCGTCATCCAATGGATGAAGTATGGATGCGGGCTGTCCTTCTCGAGGCGCCGGCTGATCCATGCCGCTATGTCTGCATCACAAGTCCCGATGAAAGCTCCTGCACAGTCCGGCAGACCCTGACGTTTGAGACCGTCGTGAAACCATGTCTCTTGAAACCCGATAGTTCTGTACCACTCTGAACGGTTGAACGTGAGCCCGTTCATCCCATGGAGCGCAATACTGGAGTAGCCGAGTGCTGCAAATCGGCCGGGGAGACAACCTTTCAGCTCGCTTTTAGGCGCCTGCAAAATTTGATAGCCAAATGAGCTGCCGCACAACTCGCGAGCCTCGGCGGGAATGGTCGTTCCGTCAAAGGGAACAGTTCCCTGAACGACCTCGTACCTGGTAAGTAAGCTGGGTTGCCGATAGCTCTGAACCAGCGCTTCCTGTAGCGGTGAGGCATTGGCCAGCCCCCACGATTCAACGACAATCAACACCAGATTGGGGGATTCGCGATTCATTCCGCCCTGCATCAATCCAGCGTTGCGCAGCCCGACAACTGCGGCGCTTTGAACGGGCCGTGCGGGCGTTTCGTTTTTGTTTCCGGCCGCACCCATAATGGCATTTACGATTTCGATTTTTGCTAATCGGAGGACAGGATAACGGACAAGTCGTGGAAATTTTGAGAATCGAAGATCGCGCCGATCGATCTCCCTCTGTACGCTGAGAAGAGTTGGTAGCCGGCCATCCATCAATCTTCTGGATACTAGGTCCACGGAAACTGATGTCGTCGCAATTGCCAGGAGACATCCCGCCGCGCACAAGCGGTGGTTCTTTGGCAGGGTGTTGCCCGACAGGGAACCAGCAGTGGTTGTCGCGAGAAGCACCAGAAGAAGCCCGGCAACTACGCAGAAGATCCGCTCCCCCGAGAACTCACGCGCTACGCTGATGTTCTGTAGACATTCTCGGATCGGCAGAAAGTACGAAAGACATATTCCGCTGAAGATGTCCGCGGAGATGATCACAAAAAGCAAACTCGCAGAAAGGGAGCCCGGCAAGACAAGTGCCAGGAGCCCCACTGTCACATACTGGATGCAGAACCATCCAAGTGGTGAGAATCCGAATTCATGAGATATGAACCAGTAGGGAATGTTGGCGAACAATGCGTAAAAGGCCACAAAAGAAAGCCAGGGCGCGTATGTTCTTGCCTTCTTTAAGCAAATGAGACCTAAGCCAGGCAATTCCGAGTTGCTAGCCCAACGACCGGGGGAGCCCAACGAGACCCTTCGTTCCGGGGAAGTAAAAATGAATGATGACTTAATAATACAGATGAAAAGTAATCAGATGAGATTACCTCCGGACAAGGAACATTCGGAATCGGCACCTACGTAACCAAAACGGTAATCCGTTGCCGAAATTGGGACGGCTTTGGAGGAGTGGTGGGGCAACGAGTAAATTGAAGAGGGGATCTCAGATTGAAGATGGGATCGATTGGCAAGTGCAGTTGGGTTGCTGGGATGCTCGCAATGGCGTTGGTTTGCCCGGCCCGGGCGGCGTCTGTGGATACCAACCCGATGAACTACGATCCGCAGGTGCGTGCGGCCTATAAGGACTTTTACAATCTTGATTATCCGGCCGCTGTCAGCCTTTTTGAGAAGTTCCACAATGAGCATCCCGGCGACCCCCAGGCCACGGCCTATCTCCTGAACGCCCTCGTTTTTCAGGAACTCTACCGGCTCGATCTCCTCGATACGACTTTTTACGCTAACGATGGCTTCCTTACGGGGCGTCACGCTACGGAGGAAGATCCGGCCAAGCGGAATCAAATCTTCGCTCTGGCCGACGAAGCGGTTCGCGAAGCCGACTGGCGCCTCAGCAGAAACCCCAACGACGTAGACGCCCTCTTTGCGCGCGCATGGGTGCGCAGCCTGCGGTGTGCCTATGTGGCCATGGTCGAGCGGGGATTCGCATCCGGCTTCCGTCTCGCCACAAAGGCCAAAGACGACGCAGCGCGCGCTCTGGCGCTGGACCCGAACTACGTGGACGCGAAACTGATCGTGGGCGTCTATGAATATGTTGTCGGAGCTCTCCCCTGGCCGTTCAAACTCATGATCGGCTTTGCCGGCATCACCGGTTCCAAATCAACAGGCCTGGCGATGCTGCGCGACGACGGCAATCGCGGCGTGCTCACCAATGTCGAAGCGCGCACGGTGATTACGCTCTTCCTTCGTCGCGAAGGCAAATATCAGCAAGCCATTCAGGTGGTGGAAACGCTCAAGAACGAGTACCCCCACGACTTCCTCTTTTGCCTTGAAGAGGCCAATCTGCGTAAGGACGGTGGCGAAGGCATGGCCGCCGTCGATGCTTATAAGCAGATCCTCGCTGATGCCGGCAAACCGGACTACTTTGCATCAGCCAAGTTGGAGCTTGTGGACTTTGGGCTTGGCGATGCGTTACGCGGCCAGCGTCACTATAACGAAGCCGCGCAATCCTACGAGCATGCCGCTTCGACGCCCGGTGTGGGAGCGGAGCTGAAGATTCGCTCGTTGCTCGACGCCGGCGAGTGCCGCGATCTCGCCGGTGAGCGGCAGTTGGCGGTGCACGATTATCAGGCTGCCATCGACGCCGGCCCCAATACCTCGCGCGCCGATCAGGCAAGAAAGTACCTGCATAGCCCTTACAGGGGATCGTGAAAACTTCATCTGCGCTTCCCACCGCTCAATCGCGGAGAACGCCGCCATCAAAATGGGGTGGGCTTCGTTGGGGTGGGGCTTGAAAAGTCAAGCCTCAGGCCACCCAAATGATGACGTAGGATTCACCCTAAGCCCTTGTTTTTCTGATCCCTGCCCCCTGACACCTGAACTCTTATTTCTTTGCAGGTTATTTCCACGTTGAGCGCACAATATACGTAGCATCACCAAAGCAGCGGATCACTGACCACTGATCACTGACATCTGTCTCTCTGTATCTCTTTTCTCTGATCTCTGTTCTCTGTGTTGAACCGCCGTAACTCCTTTGTTGTCTAGATCCTGCGGGCAATGCTTTACCCGCCTATAAGATGCAGTGATAATCATCGGGTAGCCACCTGAAAGCAAACGGCTTACTCGCAGCATCCAGGACCCCGGAGAGGGGCAAAAGGGGTACCGAAAAGTAAACATCAGGAGTCCTGACGCCTGCGTTCCCCGCTCGTGCCGGGACGCCGTCCACTTCAAACTGGAAGGAGCACCGCCTCCCGATCAGCATTGAAACGGTGCCGGTGAGAAACTCAGGGTAGGGAATCGCTGCCGGGCATTTGGAACTACCGCGCTCGAAATCTCGTATTCGAACTCAATTGGTTTTCCCCATGGAGGGGCTACAAATGGCCGTCTTTTGTCAGCAATGCGGAACCGCTATGAACGTCGGGGCGCGCTTTTGCTCAAGCTGCGGCGCGGCCGTGCCCCCGGCGCAGCCCACTCCAGCCAGGCCGCTCATTCGCCCGCGGGTCGGCCGCCAGATTGGCGGTGTCTGCCTCGCTCTCGCGCAGTCTCACGGTTGGGACGTCACCTTGGTTCGCATCCTCACTGTGGTCGGCTTCATCTTTTCCAGCGGCTTCGTTGGCATTGCTTACCTGGCCGCCTGGATCGGTATTCCTGAGGAGACGCCGCCGTATCCGGGAGCGTATCCTCCTGGAGTATGAAGGGAGAATATCTTTCTGAAGGCGCGCGCCTCGGCTACAGTGACTTCGGTTCTGGCCTGACGGTCGTTTTCCTCCATCCCACCCCTCTCGATCGCGAGTTTTGGACCCCGCTTACACGCGAGCTCGCCGGTATTCGCGCCATCATCCCCGATCTTCGCGGTCATGGTGTCTCTGAACTGGGCGCCAGCCTTCCAGTCGGAGGCTTTACGCGCGTCCCCAATGCCCCCGTCCTGACAATGGCGCAGCTTGCCTCCGACGTCCTCGCTCTCCTCGATCATTTCCATGTATCCAGAGGCGTCTTTGTCGGCTGCTCCATCGGCGGCTACGTGATGCTTGAGCTCTGGCGCAGGGCACCGCAGCGGATGGATGGCCTGGCCTTCATCTGCTCCAAGCCTCAACCGGATGCCCCCCAAAATCTCGCCAAGCGCGCCGAGACCATCTCCCGTGCCCGGGCTGAAGGTGTTGCGGCACTCTTCGACGGCATGGCGCAAAATCTTCTCGGTGCCACCGCTCGACGCGAACATCCCGAGCTCGTTACCGAGGTCCGTGCCCGCATGACGCTCACGTCTGAGGCTCTTGTTGCCGTCCAGGCTGGCCTGGCTACGCGGCCTGATTCCGTTCCCACCGTCGCCACCGTCCGCGCGCCAATCCTCGCTGTTGCGGGCGCCGAGGACTCCATCGTCACCTCAGCGGACATGGAAGCATTTCGCGCAGCTCCGGGTGGTTGTGATTTTCATGTGCTCCCGGGCGCTGGTCACTTCGCCGCCTACGAACAGCCGCGCAAGGTCGCCGCACTCATGGCCCCGTGGCTGCGCAAGTTCGAAGCTTGAGACAAACCGGATACGCGTTGACCGCAGCGGACGCGGGCTTCGGAAATGCTCCCAGCGTCGACGTCAAAATGGTTGCGGCGAATACGATGGCCTTCATGCTTTTCATGGGATTTTCTCCTTTTTGTTCGGCGTCGCGATCAGCGCCGGCTGTTGAAACGGTGAAGATCTCGGGTGTCGCGGCCTTGAGAGCATTCACCGACGCAGGAACGATTGGCTCGGTCCTCCTAAGCCAGCAGCACCGAGGACAGAATGCCGACAACCAGTTCTACCGCCATATATTTGACCGGCGTACCACCCGCCTTGCGCATGATGCTGTCCGAAGGCGGAAGGGCGATCGGAGTTCCACGCCCCGGAGATCGACGGCAAAGTTTTCATTAACGACTTTGGGGCGATGGACGATCTCGAGGAAGGCCGCTTCTACCGGGCTCAGATCACCGAGACCCACGATTACGACTTGGTCGCGCGCATCCTGTCACCCGCAAATTAGCACTCGGCGAAAACTGGAGCCACCCGCCTCGCCCCACAAAAAAAGCGGCGGATCTCCAATCCCGCCGCCCCGCTCGATCTTCGAAGAGCGTTTTGTCGCGCGCGTCTTATCCAGGGTCTTACTGCACCTGGATCGCGGTGACTGACCCTCCCTGAACCTCAAAGTCATTCGAGTTCGAACTGACACAGTAAAGGTACAGAGTCTCAGGTGCTGTCGATTTTTGAACTGTGTAAAACCCGCTGGTCGGAAGCGTGACATACCCGCCAGGAGGAACTGTTTGCTGGGCGAAGGGCAGGCTAGGAATGAAATTCACCTCAACCGTTTTTTGGTAGTTGAGGAAGTAACAGTATGCCAACGCCGAATGTGATTGATCGAGATTCTGAAACTGCTGCATCCCCCCAATTGCGTAGGTGCCTGGGTTAGGCAATACGACTTCTGCGAGAGGAACCGTCGGATCGTAGGTGCCATTGGCAATGTCATAGAACGCGGAGAAGTGCACCACGCCCCCCGCAGGCCCGGGTGGCCCCGTCGGACCCGCAGGTCCTTGTGCACCGGGATTGCCCATAATCCCTTCTGGGCCCTGTGGCCCCGGAGGTCCTTGAGCACCATTCGCCCCCGGAGGCCCCATCGGTCCCTGCGGTCCGGCCGCGCCATAGGTCAAATCGACCTCATTGAACTCGCCGATGCTGTTGGCAACAATCACCACATAAGTCCCCGCCGCCGTGCCGGCCGGTAAGGTGGCCACGATCTGCGTGTTGCTGTATGAGTCCACCGTCAGCGAAGCTCCGCTGAATAACACCGTCGGAGCTTTCTTCAAGGGCTCGAAACCCGAGCCGTTGAAGGTCACTTGGTTGGCGCCGTAGTTGATTGCCGCACTGTTCACCGTAAGAATCGGTATGACCGCGCCGAAGCCAAGGCACGGTGTGAGCAGAAGGGAAGTCGCGAGCAGGATCTTGCGCATGGAATTCGTTCTCCTTTCAAGAGAAGGGGTGAAGGCACTGGCCAGTTGGATCGGCCGTTTCGCGGACGATCGCAGCCCTAGCCCAGCAGCAGCGAAACGACGATTCTGACGATGTCCGCCGTCTTCACAGCGGACGTTGGAGGCGGCGTGGGCGGAGGCTCAGGTATCCCATCGATATAGAGATATCCGTTGACCGCAGCGGACGCGTGCTTCGGGAATGCTCCCAGCGTCGATGTCAGAATGGTTGCGGCGAATACGACGGCCTTGATGCTCTTCATGGGAATTCCTCCTTCTTGTTCGGCGCCGCAATCAGCGCCGGTTGTTGAAACGATGAAGTGTTGTACCTGCAGCGTAGCGAGCCTGCACGCATTCGGTTGCGATTGGCGCGGCGCTCCTACGCCAGCAGCGTCGACAACAGACTGCCGGCAGCAAGTACTAGCTGGACGTAGATGAGATTGGAGCCACCAGCCTTCCGGACGATTTGGCTGGCCGAAGCCGTTGGGGCGGTAGTTGTGTCGGCTGCAGCAACATTCGGAAACGCTGTGAGCGTGACGGCGAGGATCAAAGCAGCGAGAGAGAGCGTCATATTCTTTTTCATTGGAATTCTCCTTTTCATTTCGGCGCCTTGTCCCGTTCGCACCGTGTCATGAAAGGAGTCTGCCCTACCTTCGCTCCGGACTCAATGAGGCGGAGATGAGTTGCGTATGAGTTCAGCGGCTCACCCAACTCATACAAAACTCATCTCGGATCGCACCGCACCTTTGGTACTCTCTTCAACATGAAAGAGCAGATGGAAGGCCTCTCAACTGACCAACTTGCCGGGCTGCGCCGAGTCCTCAGCAGCCCCGTCCTCACCCCGGATGATCCGGACTACCCCACTGCGCGTAAGATCTGGAACGGCATGATCGACCGCAAGCCATCGATCATCGTGCGCCCCACCGGCATTGCCGACGTGATTCAGTCGGTCCGTTTTGCCCGCGAACACGGCCTCGCCGCTTCAGTTCGAGGCGGCGGCCACAGCGTCGCCGGAAAGTCCGTCGCCGACGGCGCAATGATGATCGACCTCTCCCTGATGCGAGAGGTCCAGGTCAACCCCGGCCGCGAAACTGCGCTCGCCCAGGGAGGCGCAACATGGGGAGAATTTGATCGCGAATGCGAGAAGTATTCGCTAGCCACCACCGGCGGCGTCATCTCGTCCACCGGTGTCTGCGGCCTCACGCTGGGCGGCGGTATTGGCTGGCTCATGGGCAAGCACGGACTGAGCTGCGACAATGTCGTCTCCGCCGACATCGTAAACGCCGATGGCAATCACCTGACCGTCAGCGCAACGCAGAACGAAGACCTCTTCTGGGCCATTCGCGGCGGCGGCGGCAACTTTGGCATCGTTACCGCGCTCGAATTTCGGCTGCATGAACTGGCTTCCATCCACGGCGGCATCGTTCTGTATCCGCGGCCGCTGGCTTTCGACCTGTTGCGTCAATATCGCGACTTGACTTCGAACGCGCCCGACGAGCTCACCGCCTACGCCGCGCTTCTCACAGGCCACGGCCATCCGATGGCGGCAATCGCTCTTTGTCATAGCGGATCGAACAGCGACCGCGCCGACGTCTGCGAGCAGTTCTACCTTAACTCGCCGCCCGCCGCCGACATGATTGTCGAGAAGAAATACACCGAACTACAGACCATGCTCGATTTCACTGCTCCCGCAGGCGCGCACTACTACTTCAAGTGCCCCTTCCTTCGCGAACTCGCCGACGATGCCCTCCGTGTCATCCTCGATCACACAGAGCAGATGCCCTCCGAGCAGACTCAAGTCGTCATCGAGCACATGCACGGCGCAGCCAGCCGCGTGCCCGTCGAGCAGACCGCCTTCGGCCTCAGGCGCGTACACTACAGCATCAACATCATGCCGGCGTGGACAGACCCTGCGCTCGCGGAGAAGTGCATCGCCTGGGCGCAGGAGTTCGCCGCAGCTCTCACAGCCCTGGGGGCTTCCGATGCATATGTGAATTACCTCGGCGACGAAGGACCGTCAGCGGTCAAGGCATCGTACGGCGCAAACTACACTCAGCTTGCCGCCCTCAAGAAAAAGTATGACCCCAGCAACTTCTTCTGCTTTAACCAGAACATCGTTCCAGCGGCTTAGTTGCGCGCCAAGTGCGACAAACCGATTGACGCCAGAAACCTGTGAAAGCGCGCCTCCGTCCGGTAAGGATCGAATTCGTTACTGATGACTACAATGTAAATCGGAGTTGACTTCACTGCGACCGCTCGCTCCAGCCAGTCATACATTTCCACGGCGAGCCCCAGTCTCGCGTAGATCGCGGCAATCAGCACGGCCGGCTCCGTTCTTTCTCCCGCCGCTCTCACCTTCTTTACGATGTTCAGAGCGCGCTGATGCTCGCCCCTGCCCGCCATTGCGGCTCCCAAAAAGGCCAGCGCCTCAATGTTGTCGGGCGTGAGTGAAAGAGCCTTTTCAAAGGCTTCGACGGCCTCGTCATATCTCCCGAGCCATGCCAGATTTCGGCCCAGAAAAAAATAGGACCTGTAATAGCCGGGTTCCAGTTCAACGCACTGCTGAAACTGCCGTAGAGCAAGATCCTGCTGTCCGGCGTGCGTTTGCGCAACGCCAAGATAAAGGTTCACGCCTACAGAGAGCGGTTCAATCTCTCGTGCACGCTGCATCGAGCCAATCGCATCCTGAAATTTCCCAACCGCGCTGAAATACAGCGATTGCCAGATTAGCGCAGTGATCTGGCTGGGATCCAGCGCCAGCGCCGCCTGAAACTCCCGCCCCGCCCCGTCCCAGTCCCAGTCGTACCAGCTCTTGATCAGGCCAAGCGTGCAGTGCGCTTCGGCAAGCGTCTCATCCAGATCCAATGCCCGTTGCAGATGCGAATGCGCCTGCGCGAGTGCTTCCAGCGGCTTCATGAGTCCCACGCGAATCGATCCCATCTGCGCGTAGCAGTCCGCAAGCCCCGCGTATGCAGGTGCAAACCCGGCGTCAATCGATAACGCCTCATTGAAGTAGGCCATGCTGAGCCGGATCGCTTCCGTCGTCATCTTGTGCCAGAAAAAGCGCCCCTTCAAATATGCGTCATAAGCCGCCGATGACTTCGAATACCTGCGCCTGCCCACCGTCGCGCTTGGAAAGAGTTCCACCGCCAGGCTCTCGCTCACACGCTGTGTTACCTCTTCTTGCACCGCAAGCAGGTCGCTCGCCTTGCGATCGTAGGTCCTTGACCAAAGCACGCTTCTGTCGCGTAGATCGTGCAATTGTGCGCTGATGCGCAGCGCATCCCCCGATCTCCTGACCGACCCGCGCAGCAGGTAGTCCAGGTTCAACTCCCGCTGCAGGCGATCGAGATGGTCCGCCATCCCGTCGCCGGCTTCAAGCTTGGGCACCGAAGTCACTCGCAGCCGCGCCGGATCGATGCGCGAAAGCGCCGAGATCATGTCTTCGGTTAATCCGGCGGCAAAATAGTCTTCTTCCCTGCCCGAAAGCTCCTCCACGGGGACCACCGCGATCCGCATTCTCTTCTCGTCCGAGGCAGCCGCCGCAGTTTGGCCATCCCCGCTTTTTTCTATCTTCCCGACAAAGCGATACCCCAGCCGCGGCAGCGTCTCCACGTAACTCGGCTTTTCAGCTTGATCGGCAAGGGCCAGCCGGATCTGCCGGATGCAGAAGTTCAGCCCCTGCTCAAAGTCGACAAAAGTGTCCTCGCCCCAGATGGCCAGCCTGATCTGCTCGCGCGTGACCAGCGTGCCGCGATGCTGCAGCAAAAACGCAAGCACACGCGCCGGCTGCTGCTGAATCCGCAGGGGCGCGCCGTCCTTGCGCAACTCAAACGTTTGCTCGTTAAGCTCAAATTCACCAAATCGAATCAGGGACATTTGGGGAAAACCTAGTTGAGGCTAAGCAAGATACTACCATGCACCCAATCCGACCAAGCGCTTAAGCCCTTTTAAATTATTGGTTTCGCGGGTTTATCTGGACGTGCATTGGTCAACCCCACACTCTTCCCAGACTGCCGAGAAGTCCAAAGCGAACCGGCCGAAGGAGCTCCGCCAATCGCGCGCAATTCGGATTAGCTCAATCGCTCTGGGTCCGGGCATGCCGGAGTCGTCAATATTCGATTGCAGGGTCCAGGCTTTGGCCTTGCCTGGCGATTTGGGCGGCACATATCGGTCGTGACAGACGCCGATTGAGCCTATAACACGTTCGGTTATCGAGAGGAATCGATGAATGACTAGAGATCTTGCTGCTGAACCTTTTCCGGCGGGCTCGGTCGATGGAGGCTGCCTGCACTGATAAGCCGGAGGCCATGCTCGACAAGTCGGCGCGATTCAGTGAGAGCCTACAGCCTGGAAGGGTCATGGGGGAGTGCCAAGGTGAACGTACTCGTCACAATAAGCCATCACCATTGTGGGCTCCGGAACGGGCTCAGAGAGATGTGTTGACCAGTGCCTCTGCGCCGTTGTCATGCAGCCCAGTCTTTGTCATGCAAAACCGGCCTACAGGACCTGAACTGGCCGCACAATTAGGACAATGTGGACGATCCGGAATTCACATAACATATTTAGTTTCTAAGGTTTATCAATTAAATCAAGAAGATAAGAAAAGCCATGGCGGAGAGAGTGGGATTCGAACCCACGTTAGAGTTTCCCCTAAACACGCTTTCCAAGCGTGCGCCTTCAACCACTCGGCCATCTCTCCGAAACACGGAATGACTGTTCGAGTTTAACATTTCGAAGTCCCAGATTCCTGTCGCGGCCGCGATCGCCTCAGCAAGCAACGTGACCATCTCTCCAGCGGCTGAAACCGTATACACTCACGCGCCGTGTGGTTTATAGTGCCCAGTTATCGTTGGCTCGCTGAGTTCGCTCCGCCCGGCAATCGCACTTCATCTGAAAGAGGTCTTCTTATGTCCGGAATCACGCGGCGCAATCTGGTTTGTTCGGGATTAGCGCTCTCCACGTCTTCTTTGTTGGCGCGGTCGGCTTGGGGGCGCACAGCCGCCAAACTTGCTGGTACTCCCCAAATCGATCCCGCTGGCGTGCTGGCAGCCATCTCGCCCCGCGAGCGGTTTCTTTTCGACTTCGGATGGAACTTCCAGTTCGGAAACGGCGACGTTCCAGCCCGCGATCTCGGCTTCGGCAGGAACCAGGAGGATTTTGCGAAGACGGGGTCATTTGGTTTTGCCAAGGTGGGTTTCGACGATTCCAAATGGCGCAAATTGAATTTGCCGCATGACTGGGCCGTTGAGTTGCCGTTCGTGTGGGACGAAGAATTGAAGTCACACGGGTATAAGCCGCTCGGGCGACGCTATCCTGAGACCAGCGTAGGATGGTACCGGCGCGAATTCGACATTCCGGCGAGCGACGCAGGACGCAGGATTGCAATCGAGTTCGACGGCGCCTTTCGCGACGTCATGCTCTTCGTCAACGGCTGCTTTATTGGCCGCAACGATAGCGGCTACGTGCCATTCCGTTTCGACATTACAGACTTCCTCGCCGTTGGCGCCAAAAACTGCGTCGTAATCCGCGTCGACGCGAGCCTCGGTGCAGGCTGGTTCTATGAGGGCGCAGGAATTTACCGGCATGTGTGGCTGACCAAGACCGACGCGCTGCACCTCGGGCCATGGGAGAGCTGGGTACGCGCATCGGAGAACAACGACCGATCCGCGGTATTGACCCGCGGCACGCATGTGGTGGCCCTCGGCGCACAGGTGCGCAACGAAGGCAAGGAAGCCGAGAATGCCTCCGTTAGCTGGCAGATTCTCGACGCCAACGGAAACACGCTTACGACTGCTGAGGCTCCGGCGCAGGCGCTCGGCCCCGACACGACTGCAAGCGTTATCGCCACGGCACAACTCGCGCATCCCGAGCTGTGGTCTGTCGAATCGCCGAATCTCTACACTGCGGTGGTTACCGTCACTTCGGCCGGCAAGGCGCGCGATGCTGAGCGTGTCACCTTCGGCGTACGCACTGCGCGCTTCGACGCCGACCACGGCTTCTTCCTCAACGGTCAGCCGCTCAAGATCCAGGGCACATGCAACCATCAGGATCACGCCGGTGTCGGCAGCGCTTTGCCTGACCGCCTGCAGTCCTTCCGCATCGCAGTGCTCAAGCAGATGGGCTGCAACGCGGTGCGGACCTCACACAACATGCCCACGCCGGAGCTGGTTGAGGCCTGCGACCGCATGGGCATGATGATGATGTGCGAGACGCGTCAGATGAGCTCGAGCCCTGAAGGGTTGGCGCAGCTCGAAGTCATGATCAAGCGCTATCGCAACTCGCCTTCTATCATCCTCTGGTCCATCGGCAACGAGGAGAATCAGTTGCAGGGTCCGATGGCAGAAGAGGGCACCAAGATCGCCGCAACGATGGTGCGCCGCTGCCACGAGCTCGATCCCACGCGCGTAGTTTCGG
Organism: uncultured Acidobacteriaceae bacterium; assembly: GCA_963841095.1. Lineage (GTDB taxonomy): Bacteria > Acidobacteriota > Terriglobia > Terriglobales > Acidobacteriaceae > Telmatobacter. The sequence goes on along the minus strand of CAWJBE010000013.1, from coordinate 155,599 downwards.
CAGCGGTAAACGGCAACAACGAGCAGGGCGTCTCTGACGCGCTCGATATCATTGGCTTCAACTATCACCTCAACTATCCGGACGCGTTCCATAAGGAGCATCCCACGCGACCGATCTACGGATCGGAGACCGCCAGCACCATTTGCACACGCGGTGTTTACCAGACCGATCCGCTGCGCAATACGCTCAGCGCGTATGACTTGAACCACACCAGTTGGAGCGAGCTGGCTGAAGACTGGTGGCCTTTTTACGCCACGCGTCAGTGGCTGGCCGGCGGATTTGCGTGGACCGGCTTCGACTATCGCGGCGAGCCGACTCCTTACGGCTGGCCATCAATCAACTCCAACTTCGGCATCGTGGACATGTGCGGATTCCCCAAGGACAACTTTTTCTACTACAAAGCGTGGTGGGGCACGGAGCCGCTGCTGCATCTTTTTCCGCACTGGAACTGGGAGGGCAGGGAAGGCGAGGAGATTCCTGTTTGGGTCTACTCGAATCTTGATGAAATCGAGCTGCTTGTGAACGGAAAGAGCGTCGGCCGGAAGAAGGTTGAACGGTACCAGCACGTGGAGTGGAAGGTGCGCTACGAGGCGGGCACGATCGAGGCACATGGTTTCAAAGACGGGAAATTGGTGCTCACGGAAAAGCGCGAAACAACGGGAGCTGTTGCTGCCATTCGATTGACCGCGGATCGCACGGAGATCGACGCGGACGGCGAGGATCTGGCGATTCTCACAGTCGACGCGCTTGACGCGCAGGGGCGCGCGGTTCCCACGGCTTCAGACCTCGTGGAATTCAAAGTCACCGGGGAAGGCGAGCTCATCGGCGTGGGCAACGGCGATCCCAACTGCCACGAGAGCGACAAGGAGCCGCGGCGCTCCCTCTTCAACGGGCTGGCACAGGTGATTCTGCAATCCAGCAAAACGCCAGGAGCGATACAGATTGAAGCGAGGACCGGCGCCGGAGTCGCTCCCGTGACGCTGACGATCAAAACCAAAAAGGCGAAGCTGCGGCCGGCAGTGGCGTAAAACAGAGAACAGAGAACAGAGAACAGAGAACAGAGAACGGGAGGGCACCCTAATGAGTTTGTATAAGGCTTTCCAGAAGGTCATTCGATGTGGGACCGGAGTCGTGCTGGTGGATGCTCACTCCGCACCCTTCAAGGAAACCCAGTAGAACCGGCGCCAGCAAAACTTGCAACGAACGGGGCGGAGAAAAAACAAGCCCAGCAGGCCATCGTAAGGGCGCAACTCGCCGGGCTTGAATTCAACAGATTTGCAGCGAGGGCACCTCCTGCGCGGCCACAGTACGCGCGGCAGCCAATCTGGCCAGGTCATGGTTGTAACAGTCATCCGGAACCTCCTTTCGCTGGAAAGCTGGCATCCGTCACAGCGCAGATCCAACTCCTGCGCGGCAATTTGCGTCGAGCCATGCGAGGAAACCACGAATGCTTCCGGTGGCTAAAGCAATGCTGGAGTCGGCTGCTCCGTAATACAGGTTGATGGTGTCTCCATCCGGAGCGATGGTCTGGCCGCAGGGAAACACGACGTCGTTTACATCTCCGACGCGCTCGTATGGCGCTTCGGGGCCGAACATCCATGAGTCTCCTCGTTGCAGGCAGATTTCAGGATGTTCAAGATCGAAGAGGGCAAGGCCCAGGCGATAGATGCTTCCCGAAGCCGTTTGCCGCACACCATGATAGATCGTCAGCCATCCCCTGGGCGTTTCGATTGGCGGAGAGCACAGGCCGATCTTGTTCGCATCCCACCAGCCGCCCCGGCGCGCTTCGAGAATGACTTTGTGACTGCCCCAATTCTGCAAGTCAGGGGAGTACGAGATCCACATATGAGCGCCGGTCGTGGTGACAGGCCGGTGGATGAGGGCCCAGTAACCGTTGATTCTCCGCGGCAGCAGCGCGGCATCCTTATCTTCGGGCGGCATGATCACGCCGAGCCGCTTGAAGCTTTGGAAGTCGTATGTGAGCGCCAGTGAAACTCCGGGGCCCCCACGCGCAAAGGATGTGTAGGCCACCGCATACTGCCCGAGCTCCGGAACGTAGGTGATGCGAGGATCTTCAATGCCCCAGATTTCTTCAGGGTATTGCTGGGGACTCGCCATCATTGTTGGGTGCGCGTCGATGCGCCATCCGTCAATTCCATTCGCCGAACGTGCCGCGCATAAGTGCGACAAGCCGCTGCGGTCTTCAACGCGGCAAAGGAGCAACGTGTCGCCGTCAGGTAGTCGAACCGCTCCTGCATTGAATACGCTGTTGATGGCATACGGCCAATTCTGACGGCTCAAGATCGGGTTGCCCGCATGGCGCGTGAGCAGAGGAAGATCGGCACATGCTTCAGGCCTGGATTGTTCTGGAACAACGGCATTTGACGTAGACGCTGTATGCATAAGAGAAGTCAAAAGGAGAAACTCATTTCCTGGTGGGATTTTGCTGCGTTGGTTGCGGTCGTACCCTGCATTTCGAGGAGCGCCATCAGGAAGGAAAGTGTCGATTCTGCTCCCTGATTTTCATTCACGCGGTCGGGATGAAGTCCATCTTTGCAGCCGCCGGTGGTTGCATCGTAGAGCGGCACGTGCAGATCGTTTTTGCCCAGGAACCAGCTGAAGACGCAGCGGGCTTCTTCGATCCAGCGCTCTTCGTTCGTTATCCGGTATGCCTCGAGACAAGCTGAGATGGTAGCGCAGGCTTCGACGGGCTGCTGATCGAATCGAGCCTTCTCAGCGCCTTCGGCAAAACACCCGTTGGAGCCGATGGGAACGAAAATCCGCTTGTCACCGCAGTGCTGAGCAGCTACAAGCCATTCGAGCGACTCGATTCCCGCCGCGAGCATCTTCTTGTTCTGGCTTCGCTGCCCGGCGAGAATCAGCGCCTGCGACAGCCGCGCATTCGAGTACGCGAGGCTCTTTTCGAACCAATGCCAGGTTCCAGAGTGGCAGCGCACGTAAATATCAAGCAGACGATTCGCGAGCGTGTTGCGGGCGCCCTGCATCGCCCGGTCACCGGGGAACCAGTCGAGATAGGCCTGCAAGCCGAGAACGCTGAATGCCCATGCGCGCGGGCTGCTGAACGTTAAAACGGCGGGCACGGCAGCCTCAAACAATCTTCCTGCCGCTCCCCGCAATCCGGGATTTTGCGATTGACCGAGCACCGATCCCAAGGCCCACAAGGAGCGGCCATGGCTGTCTTCCGAGCCAACGTCTTCAAGCCATTTGCGGTCGTAGCCGAGGAAGTTTCTGAACCGCCCGGTATCGGAGTGAAATGCGAGCCAGAGAAAAGCCAGGTACCTGCGAGAGAGATTGAGCTGCTGCTCCTTCTGCTCGATTGCGGCACATTGATCCAAAAGCGTTGAGACGATGAGCGCGCGCGCATTGTCGTCCGTCGTATAGCCTTCGCGCGAATTAGGCACTGAGAAGATGGCGTGCTGTAACATGCCCGTGCTGTCGGTCATGGTGCGCAGATGGCCGGTATTCAGAACCGGCGGGTGTTCGACCGGGTCAATCAGGTCAACTATGGCATCGTCCGCCTGGGCGGGCCTTGGCTGCAACGAGCGCTCGAAACGTGCCCGCTGAAAAGTTGCCATGTATGCCCGCGCAGTCTTCTGCCAGGTCGTTCCGCGAGAGTGCAGATAGGCTCGCTTGCGCATCGCGTGGCGTTCCGCATCGTTCTCAAGTAATGCGAGAACGGCTTCGGAGATGGCATCGGAATCGTCAAACGGGACAATCACGCCTCTCTGCTCCGCGAGCAGCTCCTTGGCGTGCCAGTAGGGCGTGGAAATAATTGCCTTGCCCGCTCCAAGCGCGATGGCCAGCGTGCCGGATACAACCTGCGCCTCATGCCGGTACGGAGTGATGTAAATGTCGGCCGCGCCCACATGCTCCACAAGCTCTTCCTCGCTGACAAAGCGATTGTTCATGATCAAATGGGAAGACACGCCGAGCTGCTCGGCGAGCGCCTGCAATTCTTCCCGATAGCGCTCGCCTTCGCGCCGCCGGATATGCGGATGCGTTACTCCCGACACGATATAAACCACATTCGGATGCCGGGCAAGGATCGCCGGCAGCGCCCGAATCACGTTTTCGATTCCCTTGTTTGGAGACAGCAAGCCGAACGTTAGCAGAACCGACTTGCCTTCCGTGCCGAACCGGTCTTTGAAGTAGTTGGGGTCCATGAAGGTCATATCCGGAACGCCGTGCGGGATCACATCAATTTTTCCGGCGGGAACCGCATAGACTTCACGCAAGAGTTCCGCCGCGAGCTCGCTCATGACGATCATGCGATCGGAGAGCTGGGCGATCTCTTCGAGCACAATGCGTTGATTTGCATCCGGTTCGCGCAGAACCGTATGCAGCGTAGTGACCAGCGGCATTTTCAATCTGCGCAGCAAGGCCAGAATGTAGCGGCCCGCGGCGCCGCCGTAGATGCCATACTCGTGCTGCAGACAGACGAGGTCGTTGCTATTGAAATTCAGGAAATCGGCGGCCCGCTCATAAGACGCAATATCTTCCTGCGTCAACTCCAACCGCACTCGGTCAGGGTAGTCGTAGCTCGAATCGGGATCGTTGACGGGAATAGCAAACAGGCGCCCTTCGCCGTATTCGGCGGCGAGCGCGTCGCACAGGTCGGTCGTGAACGTAGCGATGCCGCACTCGCGCGGCAGGTAATTCCCAACAAAGGCGATGCGCGTAGGTAGAGGCAGGCGGCTGGCCTTCAACGCGATGGGCCGAGAAGCTGATGCATCGGTTCTTCCAGTCTCTGTCTCGGAAGGTATTAATTCGGGGAAAGACATTCAATCCTCTTCTCTGTCGTGATTCTGGCCGTGCTTGAGATAAGCTGCACGATACCAATGCGGACGGATGACACGCGCCTCAAAGCTCGACCCGCGTACTCCTGGATACTCGGCTTAAGTTGCTCTGCGCCAGGATTCTATCTGCACGCTTGATGGGCTTTTTCGTGCAATCTCATCGAGGCGGAACCCTTTTTAAGCGTAGCGGCTCAAGTCCACTTGGGTCTGAGCAGTTTCGACCACTTACTGCCCAAAGCAACGCTGCATGACAGCAGTGCGGACTGGTGACAAATGGCCCAACGCCCAACCGCGAGCATCGGGACACTCGGCTTATCTCGCCGGAACGGGCACGGGATCCTGCACGACAGCAACGTTCAGCGATGCGTGCCGCTGAATCTGGAGGGTTTGTATTCTGACATTCGCGATCTGAAATCCCGGGTACTCTGTGATCTGAAGAGAATCAAGCTCCGCGGCATTGAATCGCTTTGCTACTCCCTTGAGCGCAAGGGACAAGGCGCGGCGGATCGCCGCTTCTTCCGTAAACCCGATGCCTCTTCGGGAACGGGAATCCTGCAGCCACATGAAATGCCAGCCAGCCCGGCGGATCATGGTGTCGAAAACGAGCGCAGGGATCTCTTCAACAACGGACCAGGTTTCGTCGACGGGCTGCAGGCAGAGGTCTAACCGATCCGGCAGGATGCATCCGCTGCGCAGGAAGACGGAATGCAACTTCACGACTGCACGCTTATGCTTGTTGCGGACGCGTGCGGGCGAGTGCAACCGGGGAGAAGATCGTCCGATGCAACGGGTATGGCAATCGACGAATGGTCCGCGATGAAATCCTTAGAAAAAGTCGATGGATTTTCTTTGATTGCGTCCGGTTCGGCTCCGGAAAAGCCGGTTGCATCGGGCTGGCTCACTGGCTCACACAGATGTATCTTTGTGCGAAAGCGTGGAGACAGGTGGTTCTTGACATCGCTTTGCCTGATGTTGCTCATAATGGCTCCAGTTGTTCGGTTGCGTGCCTGAAAGATGCTCGTCTGGAGCGAAGCCAGGAATGCCAAAGGCGAGGAGGGAAAAACGGGCTGCTGCTTCGATCATACGCCTGACTGAGCCCGCGTGCCGACCGTGTCTCTTTCATCACGCCCTGATGCAAAAATTCGATTCTTGGATTTGTGGCATCCTGAGCCGCTGAACCGCGATCTTCCTGTGCTGCAATTCGCGGGCTGAAGCCCCACGCTCGCTCCGTGTGAGTCCGCGGCTGACGCGGGAACCTAACATTTTAAGAAGGATTCAGCGCCGTCCAGGCGGCTAAGGAGTCCATATAGTCCCGCCAATGGACAATTTTTCTTTTTTCAATTGTGACGACCGAGATGAGCCTGTTGTCATAAGGAGCATCGCGCGAAAGAATCTTGCCGTGCACCTCATATTCGAGGATTACGACACGACGATCCGCTGAGCGATGAACAACCAGCGCATCGGCGGAGTGGACTCTGATGGTCTTCCCGTAGCCGGAAAGGCTGGCCATCAGATTGGCTCGCCCCCGAATCATCTCAGGCCAGCCCGGAAATCGGTAGCGGGACTCGAAGATTGCGTCTTCAGTGAACGTATCGAAAAAATGTTCTCCATCGACCAACCCGCTCAGTCCTTTCAGGACAACGTTGAAGAATGGATCGAGGGCTTCAAAGATTTTGTAGTCCGCATTCTTTTTCATAGAGACAACTCCCGCACGGCCGAAGGCGAGCTAGCGCAGCGAATGAGGCGCGGCCACACTTCTAGAGGGTAAGGCCTTCCGCCGGGACGAGTCGCCCGCGCGATGCACATACACAGTGCGCAAAAACGTGCAAAAACGTGGCCGCTAAGAGCCTTTTAGGGCGTTTTAAGCGGCTTTAGTGTGCAGGAAGCTTCGTTATGGGTAATTCCAGATGAACCAAACGTTGAATTCATAACCTTATGTGGTGTCATTCCCGTGCGTTTCGGCACCAGTCCGGGTTAAGTTAGCGAAGAATCGTAACCATATATGCGAACATTTCGGGGGTAAGTGACACCACTTAAGCGAACCTTTCCCCGGTTCCACGCACCAGGAAAGCGAACATTTGCATGCAGTTGCAGCGCGGATGGCCCCGCGCGAAAAAACAGGCCGCAGGAGCTAAAGTCCGGCGCATTTTTTCGGAGATTTTCGGCATGGCTGAAGCCAAGCCCCTGATACAAGATGAGGAGCAACCGCGGATCTTTCGACTTCGGTCGTCCGCCCCGGCGGACGACCTTCGCTCAAGAAGACAATGCCTGGTTGGGATGGGTGCACTCTGTTGCTAAATAGTGCTTGCCTGAGGCATTTGGAGTGAGTAGAGTCTGTCCAGAGTATTCCCCATAACACTAAGCGACTCCAGAGAGAGCAACTCGTTCGTAGAGGTCGGGCCCCATTTTTCATTGAATTGCGGTGGAATGAATGGCAATTTGCAGTCGCATCAATGCGGCTGCGGGCATTGGCGTCTGCATGAGCCGGTCGCGATGCGGGAATGCGCAAACGAGAATTCACGTTGGAGGAGAAGATGAAAGCAATTCCTCAAGTTCAACTGGCGGCTGCGGCCACGGCGGTGTTGTGCCTGGGCATGGCGGCATGCGGAAGCGGCGTATCGGGCCACACATACGCCGGCAACGGGGAGATGGTGAAGATCGAATTCCAATCGGGAGGAAAAGCGTTTACGAGCTTTGGAGCGATGACGACTCCGTGCACTTACACCCAGAGCCAGAAGAAGATTGACCTGACCTGCGAAGGCGACGTGACGGAATTGACGGTAGCCGACGATGGATCGCTGATGGGTCCTCCAGACGGTATGCTGGCACGGATGACGAAGGTAAAGTAGGCGGCGGGAACGTGGATCAACTGCGGTTGGCGGCGAGTGCGTCGCTGCGTCCGCCGGTATAGTCGACGCGGAGCACGGTGATGTCGTCGTTCTGGCCGAATTTCTGGGCGCGGCGCACGATCTCTTCGACCGGCTCGTTGCAGATGATGCGGACGCGGTCAAAGCCGAAGAGCTCGCCTTCAGGATTTCGAGCTTCGGCAACGCCATCGGTCATGAAAGTGAGCCTGTCACCGGGGCGCAATTGAAAAACCTGCACAGAAGGTTCGAGTTTGACTGCGAGACCGAGAGGCAATGAGCCTGAGAGGGCCAACTCCGCTCCGTTGAGGTAGGGCGCGAGGTGTCCTGCGTTGGCAACGCGCAGGCGGCCGCCGGGGGAGAGCTCTGCAGCGAGACATGTGGCGAAGTGCCCGCCGGAGCGGCCGATGAGACGTTGATTGAGCACGGCGAGCAATGAGGCGGGATCAAGAGAATCGCCGGCACGTGTGCGCGCGGCGCCTACGATGACGGCGACGAGCATGGCTGCGCTGATGCCTTTGCCGGAGACGTCGCCGACGAGGATAAGAAGGCTGCCGTCAATGCCGAGGACGGTTTGGAAGAAGTCGCCGCCAACGGTTTGAGCGGGGTGATACTGGGCCTCGACGGTGAAGCTGGGCGAGTGAATTTCTTCAGGGATGAGGACGTGCTGCTGCAGCTCGCGAGCCTGTTCCAGGTCGAGTTCGATGGATTGGCGCGCGAGCTCGCGGGCGACCTGAGCGCGGAGGTGTCGACGCAGCACGAGCACGCTGAGGACCAGCGCCATGAGGATATTGGACCCCGAGCCGGCGTCAATAAAGAGGCCAAACAGGTGCAGACCCGGATAGGGAATATTGAGCAGTGGCGAGATGTAGATGAAAAACGCGGCAATCTCAAGGAGCACGATGGGAACAGCGGCCGGCAGCGCCTCAGCACGGTCACGCCGAAACCCTTCAGCGAGCACTACGAGCAGCAAAATGCATGTGGCCAGGAGTAGAAACAGCGACACATGATTGAGCCATTGCCGGGCCATTAACGAGGAAAAGCCGAGGATGCCGGAGGAGGACAGCGCGCAGAACTCGACGAAGATGTTGGCCGCGGCCATGATCCAGGCAGCGAGCGGAATCCAACGCTTTTGCTCGAGCCCGAACCAGTGCCACCAGACCATGATCCAAAGGGGCAGCCAAATGGGATCGAGGACAACGTTGAGCCCAAACACAGCAGCGCCCTGCGATAACCAAAAGGTGGCGTAAGAGAGCGCACTGACTGCGACGAAGAGGAGGCTGGATGCGAGCGCGAGAGCGAGCCATAGGAAAGTACCTTCGCGGCGATCACGGAGCCAGAACCAGAGCGTGGCAGGCGCCAAGAGAAGGAACAAAAGCGCCGCAGGCAAAAAGCCGAAGCGGCCGTAAGCGAAGTTCGCTTTCTCCGCTGACTCGATGAGTTGCAAAGTGAACGGGAGACCGAGAACGGGAGGAGAGTGCATGCCGCCGGCGACTGGAGCGCTCATTGAGGTAGCGGGAGACATATAGAAACGCACCGCCAGCTCGAATTCTCCGTTTGGGGCGGGCGGCGGCAGGGAGAAAACTACCGGCCTTGAGAAGAACGATGTGGGAGGAGTGGAGTCGAATTGGCCAAATTGGCCGACATACTGCCCGTTGGCATAAACTTGGTAGGAATCTTCAAAATCGGCGGGCATTTTGAGTGAGAGCGGCTGTTGGGTGTCGGTGATGCGGAAGCGGAGGCGATACCAGGCGTAGCCGGAGAGGTTAGGGAAACCTTGCGCGGTCCAACCGGGAAGGTAGCCGGGCGTGTTCATTGCAGTGTCGAAAGAGCCGGGTGGTGGCGAGAGGTCAACTGAAGTCCAGCTTGAGTCTTCGAAATCGGGTTGCGCCCAAATCGGGCTGTCGTCGGATGAGGCGTCGGCCGGCCAGGGCGAGTCGCCGGGGGAGAACTTCCACGGGCCCGTGAGCGGAATGGCCGAGTCGCCAAGCGTGATGAGCTGAGCGGGTGGAAGCGGGGCCGGTGGGGCCGGCGGTCGCCTTTTCGGCGCACTGAACGCGGCAACGGTGAGAAGAGCAAGCGATACAGCGGCAAGAAGATGGGGGATATTCCTGCGCATTGCTGAGAGAGTAGCAAATGCGTGGCGCGGGGGAAAGACAAAATGCGGGTTGGGGAAACTGTTGGTAACGGGTGGGTGGTGGACCGGGGGAGTTCGTGCATTGGGGGGGGCCGACGGAGGATCCCGCCCCGACCGCGAATGGCGGACGTGAGTGAGCGATTGCGGAATCCCCGGTCTCAGAATCGAGACCGGGGTGCCAGGTTAACCTGGCACCCCGGATTCTTCAGAGGAGTTTGTTGTCGATGGAGTCGAGGGTGGTGTCGGCGGCGGCGCGGCTCCAGCCGATGCGGAGATCCTTTACGTCGTGAAGGGACAAGGCACCGCCGGAGTTGCGGGGCGCGGTGATGGCGAAGAAGTCGGCGCGATCGATGCCCGACAAGTAGAAGGCGGGGCGGGCGTCGGATGCGGTGTTGGCGATTTCGACATGGCTCATCTCGAGATTGCGCATGTGGCGCAAGAAGAATCCGGAAGAGGGCGTGGGGCCGAAGCGACCAGGCTCAGGGTAATTGTCGATCTGCTCGGTAGGAATGGTTTGAGTCATCTCTGCCGCGCCACCGCCGAGAGTTTCGATGTAGATGTTGGAGAGCTTGACATCTTCAATCGGGTAACCGGGAATGCCCGACAGAATTGAAGCCTGGTGCATTGGCGCGTTGTAACACTCGAGGTTGCTGATGAGGACGCGCTTGAGGGTTCCAACTTTCGTGGTGTCTTTGGGTCCGCGGAGGCGGGCGCCAAGACGCAGGAAGAGAGGGCCGCAGCCGAGATCGCGCATGGTGGTGTTGGTGATCGTGATGTCTTCAAGAAGAGCGCCGTCGACCGTTTCGAGCGCGTAGCCGAGGCATCCCTCGAAGACGTTCCCGGTAATAGTGATGTTGATAAATCCGCCGTTGGACTCTGTGCCGCATTTGATGCGGCCGGTGCCGAAAGCGCGACGATCGGCAGGGAATTTTTTCCAGCTGCCGTCGAGGATCGAGCCGAGCTGGTACCAACCGGTAACGAAGTTGTTGGCGATGGTGACATTGCGCGTGGGGCGCGCGTAGCCGAGAGAGTAGCTGGACTTGGGGCAGATGCCATCGTCCCAGGGTGAGTTGACGGTGCAGTTGGAGACGCGGACGTTCTGGCAGCAATCGATGTCCATGCCGTCGCGATCGGTATCGATTTTGAGATTGTCGATGGTGAGGTTGTCGACACCGGTGAGGAGCAGGCCAAAGTGGCCGCCCTTGAGGATGGAGAAATCGCGGAAGACTACGTTGTAGCAGTTTTTGAGAGCGATGGCCTTGTTGCCGACGCCGGGCTGCTCGGCCTGGTACATGGGATAGTCGCCGCGGGCCATGCGCGCGGGATTGAACGCGGGGCGATTGGCGGGAGGCTCGGCAGCGCCTTGCTGCGGGCGCCCGTTGCCGCCTCTCGCAGATCCAGGTCCAGACCCTTCCTGCCCGGCTCTCGGAGGACGTCCCGGGCCCGCGCCAAAGCTCAAGCCTTTGCCGTAGATGAGGCCCGTGCCAGTGATGCTGATGTCGTGAATGCTCTCGCCCCAGATGAGGGAGTTGTGCCAGTGATTGTGGCCGTAGTCCTGATAGGCGTCCCAGGCGGTGTTGGGTTCGGCTGCATCATAGGTGCCGCCGTTGTAGCCGGTGGTTTCGCCGGGCTTGGGAGATTCGGCCGCAAGGATGGTTGAGCCTTGCTCAAGGTGCAGATGGACATTGCTCTTGAGACGGATGGAGAAACAGAGATAAGTTCCAGGAGGAAAGAGAACAAGGCCGCCGCCAGTGGCTGCCGCAGCTTCAATGGTGCGATTGACCGCTTCGGTGTCGAGGGTTTTGCCGTCGCCGATGGCGCCGTATTGGCGGACATCAAAGAGGCCGGGTTGCGTGGGGGTGCTCTTATTCTTTGAGGCGGCGAAGGAGGCTGCGGGAATGGCGGCTCCGGCCATGCCAAGGCTGCCAAGGCGCAGAAAATCGCGGCGCATGGAACTGAAATTGTTCATTGGTATCCTCCTGGTTTTTCAACGCGAATCTGGACGGATTTTGACGCGTAGCCATACTACAGCGTGAAGCGAGCAAGGGGCATCCTCGATGCGAGGGCGCGCGTAGAGCTTAGTCGAGGTGGAAGACCTCTTCAAGCGTGAGCATTTTGTCGTCGGCCGTATGGCCGTTGGAGGACTCGAAGAAAGGCGCCATTTCAGCCTGCCAGCGCGCGTTGATGGGATGGTTCTTCATGGCTTCGTGGCATTTGGCGAAGTCGTCTGCCTCAACATAGCCGACTACAAGGCCGTCGGGCTGCAGGAAGAGAGAGTAATTGCGCCAACCGGCATCGCGGAGGGCTGCGAGCATCTCAGGCCAGACTCGGGAATGACGGGATTTGTACTCGTCCAGCTTCTCCGGGCGAACTTTAAGTAAAAAGCAGGTGCGCATCGTCTTCCTTTTTTCAACTGCGAAACTATTTCAATGGCTATGCGCAGATATCCTAGCACCTCCGGCGCCTGGAGGGGAGAGAAAAGTTCAAGGCAGGGAACGGGGGAGCGAGGGAACAAGGGAACGATTAAGCAGGGAACAAGGGAACAAGGGAGCGAGCAAGAGAGCGCTTAATGAGCGACGAGGGCGGAGAAGAGGGGAACGTAGGCAATTAGGGTTACGCAGATTCCTGCCAGCGCCGCGAGGGCGAGGCTGTGCAGGAAGACGAAGCGGAGGATGGAGCCTTCCTGCCCGTAGGTTTGGGTAGCTGTGCTGGCGACGACGACGCTGGGAGCGGCGATCATTTTGCCCATGACGCCGCCAGCGGCGTTGGCTGAGCACATGAGGATGGGGGAGACGCCGATCTGGCGTGCGGTGACGCGCTGCAGGCTGCCGAAGAGGACATTGGCCGATGTGTCAGAGCCTGTGCTGGCGGTACCGAGCCATCCGATGAGAGTGCCGAAGAAGGGATAGAGCGCGCCGGTGCGGGCAAAGGCGAGGCCGAGCGTGGCGTCGAGGCCGCAGTAACGGGTGATGTATCCGATGGCCATCATGGCGGCGATGGTGACAAGGGTATAGCGGATGTTGAAGACGGTTCGCGCGAAGGCGGCAGCAAGAGACACCGGACCGAGGCCCATGAGCAGACCGGCGAGGAGAGCGGCGAGCAGGATGCCGGTGCCGGTTGCGGAGAGCCAGTTGAGGCTAAAAATTGCAGCCTCGGATGTTGGTGCAGCGACCACGGGCGGGACACGCTGAATGAGGTTGTGAAGGCCAGCGACCGCAATTTTTACGCTGGTGCCTGCGTCAAGCCAGGCAGAGAAACGGGGAAGTCCCCAGATGAAGACCACGATGCTCAGTACGAGCCAAGGCAGCCATGCTTTGAAGATGGTTGAGGCGGTGTGTCCGTGGCTTTGGCGGATTTCGCCGGAGATGTCTTTGAGCTCGACGTTGAGGGTTCGGCGAGGTTGCCAGAAGCGCAGAAAAGCGACCAGAACAAGGATGGTTGCAGCGGCAGCAACGATGGCTACGAGCCAGGGTCCGCTATAGGTGGCCATGAGGTATTGCGTGACGGCAAATGTAGCGCCCGCGGTGAGAATTGCGGGCCAGATTTCGATCATGGCGCGAAAGCCGGCGAATGCCCAGATAAGCCAAAAAGGGACGAGGAGATCGAACGGAAACAGGATGGTTGCGGTGGTGCGAGTGAGGGACAGCAGATCGAGGCCGGTGACTCCGTGGAGAGCGACGACGGGGATGCCCATGGCTCCGAAAGCGACAGGAGCGGTGTTGGCCAGCAGCGAAAGGCCCGCGGCCTGGAGGGGGCGGAAGCCAAGACTGATAAGGATGGCCGAGCAGACAGCGACCGGCGTGCCGAAGCCGGCAGCGCCTTCAAAAAAGGCACCAAGGGCAAAGGCGATGAGGAGAAGCTGCAAGCGGCTGTCGGCGGTGATGCCGGTGAGACTTTGCTGGAGAGTGGCGAAGCGGCCGGTTTTGCAGGTGAGATCGTAAAGAAATATGACGGGAAGGATGATCCAGCAGACGGGGAAGACTCCGTAACCTGCGCCGTAGGCGGCAGCAGTGAAGGCCAGGCGCGCGGGCATGTGGAAGACGACGATGGCGGCGAGGAGCGCGGTGACAAGGCCGGCGATGGCTGCGACGTGAGCTTTGAGGCGCAAGATGGCCATGGCGCCGAGCAGGACGACGATGGGGAGAGCGGCGACGAGCGTGGAGAGTTGCCAAAAGCCAGTTGGGTTGTAGCCTTGCTGCCAGCGGCCGGAAGCTGAGTTGGTTTTGAAGAGGTAGATGAGGGCGGCGATGAGGGCGAGGAACGCGGCGGTTTCAAGAGCGAGCGACAGAGTGCGAGGGCGATGACTTGCGGGAGTTGAAGGGCTGGGTGCGGGTGAGGCCGATTGCATGGAACCTCGCGAAGTGCCGGTGAATGTGTGCGCGAAGCGAAAAACGAGTCGAGCGCGAGAAGAGAATCATGGCGGCTGCATGCGCCGCGTTCCATTCTATGCTGCCATGGCCTCAGCCTGGCGGCGGACGGTGAGAACGGTGATGTCGTCTTCCTGGCCGAAGGATTTGGCGGCTTCAGCGAGGTAAAAGGCGGTTTGCTGGCTGAAGTGGCGGACGCGTTCGAAGCCGAAGAGTTCGCCGGAGGGCCGACGGGCTTCAACGACGCCGTCGGAGAGCAAGAGGAGGCGGTCGCCGGGATGGAGGAAGAAGCGGACTTCCTCGTATGTAATGTCGGCGAGCACACCCAGAGGCAGTCCGCCGGGCAGGCTGATTTCCTGGCTGTTGAGATAGGGAGAGAGATGGCCGGCGTTGGCGATGACCACTTCGCCATTGACGCCGAACCAGACGGCCTGGCAGGTGGTGAAGCTCTCGGTCCCGGAGAGAACACGATTCAGAGACGAAAGAATTCTGGCGGGGTTACGGTCCTGCGTGCGGCGCAGTGCGCCCATGAGAAGGGAGACGTTCATGGCCGCCTTGAGCCCTTTGCCGGCAACGTCGCCGATGACGACGATGATGCCCTCGAGGCCAACGGTTTGAATGTGGAAGAAATCGCCGCCGACTTCGTTGGCCGGGCTGTAGACGGAATCGACCTCGAAGCCAGGGGTGGCGAGTTTTTCCTGGGGAATGAGCAGCTCCTGGACGGTGCGGGCGGCCGCCAACTCATTCGTGACGCGCTCCTGATCGCGCTGAACGCGGAGGAAGCGGAAAAAGATGATGAGAACGATGACGAGGATTCCGGTGAAGTCGCCGATGGCGGCAAAGTGGATGGGAATGGGGCCGGCTTGCAAAGTAAGCGGTGAGCGGATAGGGCGCCCGGTGTTTTCACTGATGGTGGTTGTGACAATTGGCTCTACGAGGCCCACGAGGTTAAGGAGTAGCGGAACGAGCAGGAGGCCCGCTTCAAAGTTGCGTTTGAGCGACGGCCGAGATAAGGGTGCCGAAGATGAAGATTGACCATCCGATCATCCACAACAGGCAAAAGGGACCGATGATGGCGAGAAGAATGCCGGTGGCATGGCTATGGCCGACCAGAAGCAGCGTTGGCCCGACGCCTGCAAGGACGGGTGCGGTGTAGCGGAGCCAAACGATGTACCAGCGTCGGCGCAGCGAAAGAAACGCGACGAGGAACTCGAAGAAGAGGTAAGCGGAGACGAGGATGAGCTGCAACACCAGGGCGGCGTACCAGAGGCTATCGAGGCGTGCGGAGCTGCCTGCCAGATCGATAAAGCCGAGGGGCGCCTGAACGAGCTCATGCAAGGCCAGCCAGAGGTATTCGACGTGGCCCTTTTGCGCGAAGTAGAGAGCAAAGAGAAAGACGGCGAGAACCGCGAGAAGAACCGAGTAGACGAGTCGGGGAAGGCGATCGAGGAGGTTGCGATTGGACCACAGATTGAGCTCGCGCTGAAGATCGGAGAGATTGCCGAGGGAGAGAGTGCGGTTGGCGAAGAAGCCTGTGTAGGCGCCGTAGCCAAAGGGGATGTAGATGGTGCGCACGACGAGCGTGAGGGAGGTCTCAGAGGGAGCGAGATTGAGATTGTAGATGCGGGAGATCTGCTGGTAGTGCTGGGGAGCGCTGCCATGCGGACCGTCGGGCTGGACCTGGCGGCCGTTGGCGAAGACCTCGGGGCTGAGCCCGGGGGAGCCGAATGGCGAAGGAAGCGATTTCTGAAATCGGCAATTCAATGAGGAGGGCGATTGGCCCGTGATTGGGAGCGAGCTCGATGTGAAGACGGAACCAGACATAACGCCGCGTGTTGGTTACCGTGATCACCTTGTTGCCGGTGGTTTCGGGTTTTGATGGGGCATTCGGATCGGGAACATCGGCGAAGGAGGTTTGAGAGTCGCGGACCGCCCACTGAGAGTCGTCGAAAGCAGGGTTGGCGGCAGCGGGATCGGCAGTGATTCCGACGCGCCAGCCCTTGTCGAGCACGAGCGGGGAGCCGAGGGTAGAAGCGTCAAAGACAGAATGGGGCGGTGGCGAGACTGCGGGCTGAGCTGGCGCGGAATGGCTGCGCGGCCTGGCAACGGGGGCAGCGGCCGATTTGGGTGCAGGTGGCGCTGACTGGGCGGCCCAGGACATTGCCGCACAGACGACCAACCAGACTGTTGCCAGAGTCCTCAGCCGCAAGGAGCCTCCAAATCTATTTGCTTCACTTTACTCGCAGGAGGTTGGAAGCTCAAAGAGGTGAATTAAAGGACGATGAGAACCGGAGGTGAATTGGCTGGATGGTCAGGGGGCGGCGGGGATGTAGCGGGGTAGCGAGCACCAATGGGTGGAAATCGCGCTTTCCTTTGTTGCCAAAGTGGCAGATACTGGCGTCTAAGAGATTAAGCGAAGTGCGGCTGCGTGACAAAGCGGCTGCCGCTACGGAGGTGGGGTCATGCGGGCATCGGATCGCATCGGTTTGAATGCGGCAGTTGTAGCAGGATTGGCGCTGGCTCTGACTGCAGGGGTGTGGGCGCAATCGAGTGCGCCGGCAGCGGGTACGACCGACCAGCAGACGAGTCCCGCGGCGGCACCGGGAAGCGCGCCTGCGGCGACACCGGCGAGCACGCCCGCAGGGAGCGCACAATCGACGCCGGCCGCGTCTACACCAGAGGCAAAACCAGCTCCGGGGACAACGCCAGTGGGCGGAGATATACCGGCTCCTGCGAAGCAGCCGAGCGCGGGGACGTCGACGCCGGCGAACACGACTGCAGCAAACAACACGCAACCTGCGCCCTGTCCTGTATCGGCGAAGGCTGAAGACAAAAAAGACAAGAAGGACAAAGACAAGAAAAGGATAAGGACAAGGCCAGCGACGTGGAGCCTGGCACCACGCCGGTGGGCGGCGATTGCACTGCGCTCGGCCGATGGCGTGAACCCAGAGAAGGTGGTGGATCCCGGCAGCGAGATGATCAAGGTGAAGCCGGGCAGCATCGAGGACGTGAGCGCCGTGGGCAATCGCGAATATCGGCGGGCGCGGCGTGGGCAACTGGTACTCGACCGACAGCGAAATCAAGATGGGCAAGCAGTACGCCGACGAGATCGAGAAGAGCACCAAGTTCATCACCGATCCGGTGGTGGACGAGTATGTGAACCGCATCGGGCAGAACATCGTGAAGAACTCCGACTGCAAGGTGCCGTTCACGATCAAGGTGATCGATTCGGACGAGATCAACGCCATGGCGCTGCCGGGCGGATTCTTCTATGTGAACTCCGGGCTGATTCTGGCGGCGGACGAAGAGGCGGAACTGGCGGGCGTGATGGCGCATGAGATTGCCCATGTTTGCGCGCACCACGCGGCGCGCGAGATGACGCGGTTGAACTACGCGCAGATCGGCATGGTTCCGCTGATTATCATGACTGCGGTACTCCTGGACGGGGTACGGCATCTACGAAGCGGCGCAACTGGCGATTCCGATCACGTTCCTGGAGTTCTCGCGCGAGTTCGAGGCGCAGGCCGACTATCTGGGCGTGCAATATATGTATCGCGCGGGCTACGATCCGCAGGCGTTCATCAGCTTCTTTGAGAAGATTCAGGCGCTGGAGAAGCGCAAGCCGGGGCTGGTGGCCAAGGCATTCAGCGACCATCCGCAGACGCCGGACCGCATTCTGCACTCGCAGGAAGAGATTGCGCGGATTCTGCCGGCCAAGGCGACGACTATCTTGTGACCACGTCGGAGTTCAACGACGTGAAGGCGCGGCTGGCGCGCATCGAGAACAAGCGGCGGCTGACCGACACCAAGGGGATCACGAGGCCGTCGCTGCGCAGAGCGAGCACGGGAGAACGACAACGGATGACTCGAGCAGCCCAGGCGGGCGATGGCTCGAGTAGACTCGGGCGACGGGCCGCCAACGCTGCACCGGCGCGACGACCAGAACTAAGAACAGAGAACAGGTGTGAGCAGATGGTGCGCCTGCGTGGCGTTCGCGTGAACTTGCTGGCCAGAGTTGCGCAACCAACGAGCTCTAGCTCTTCCCATACGAGGAAAGCCGTTCTGCCTTTCGGACCTTGCGTGAGGTGCACGCTACATCGATTCGGCTTGGATTTACTGACCTTTCCCGGCACGGCCGATGAGCAATGCGCGATGCGGGCGCGCTCCGCATCGAGGTGATCCGTAGTTCGCGCTCGACCGGAAAGACAAGCGGTCCTGCACATGAAGAAGATTGCCATCTTCGCGGCAGTTTTTGTTTTCATCCTGCTGCTGACCAAGATCGCCAACCAGATGCCCCCGGAACCAGCCTCCCGGGTATTCCTTCTGGCTCTATGCCCAGCATGTGGTGCAGTGCTCTCCCGACGGAGATCACGCTGGTGGATAACCATCAGACCGAAACGCATCTGGACAAAGATGCGAGTTGGCCGGACTGCTCCGCCTTTCATAATGGAGAGGTGCTGGACTTCCGACCTCCCGCGGGGGATAAGACGAAGTTTCTGAGCGAGGAGAAGACGGCATGGTGGCGGAAGGCGATGTGAGAAGAGGCAGGGACTGGCCACGTAGGGCAATAGGGAACCAAGTGGCCGGACCATCTGCTTCAAGGGCGCAATGGATTGCGTACGGAGATGGGTGCGAGATCCAAGTGGATGGGGTTTTCACCGGACAGGCGCATCCTTCGAGATTGGTTAAGACCGGCGAAACTCCGTGAATTTCCTTTAACTTCCGGAAAATTCCTTGAATTAACTGATGAACTCGAGTTATAATACAAGAATACCGGCAGGTTTGCCGGAATTCGACCTGATGTCATCTCTCTTTTCCGGGAGGCGAACTATGCGTATCGCTGCAGCCCGCTCGAACCTGCTGGTTCCTGAAGTGCGCGAGGTCATGGATATCCGCCAGGCCTCGGACTACCTTGGCATCTCGCCCGACACTCTTTACAAGTACGCCTCGGAGGGATTTGTGCCGGCGTTCAAGCTGGGCAATCGCTGGCGGTTCAAACGCAGTCGCGGCTGGACGAGTGGATGGACCGGCAGAGCGAGTTGCACGCGGCGGGCGGCGAAGTGGACGCGAGCAAAAAGAAGCCGGTGCAGCGAGAAGCGGCAAGCAGACTGTAGCCGTCGGCCAATAGGCTGTGGCCGGTCGTGATAAAACTGAGCGGATGGACCACTTCCGCCGCATGGGCGCACTACGCCGCAAGATGACGCGCGCCGGGCTTCCCGGGCTGCTTGTCACGCATCTTCCCGATCTCCGCTATCTCTGTGGATTTACCGGCTCGAGCGCCGCGCTGGCTGTGACGCGCCGCGGACGGCGCGGCTGTTTACGGATGGGCGCTACACAGACGCAGGCCGCCGAAGAGGTGAAGGCGGCGCAGGCGCAGATTGTTTCGGGCATGCCGGCGGTGGCGGCGGCGCAGTGGCTGGCCGCGCAGCCGGGCGTGACGATGGCGGGATTCGACCCGGCGAGGACGACGGTGGCGGAGCTGGCGAGCTGGAAGACCGAACTGCCCAGCCGACTTGCGGCGCGGTTTTCTTCCAGGCCGTGGCGGCGCCGTTCGTTGAGCTGCTGCGCTGCGTGAAGGACGAGGACGAGCTGGCGCTGATGGCGGAGGCGGCGCTGGTGGGTTGCAAGCTGTTTGAACACATTCTGGGCTTTCTGCGGCCGGGGATTCCGAGAGATGGAAGTGGCCGCGGAGCTGGAGCACCAGGCGCGGCTGCTGGGCGCGGAGGGGATGTCGTTTGAGACCATCGTCGCGTCGGGTGTGCGGTCGGCGATGCCGCATGGGCGCGCCACGGCCGCCGCGCTGCCGCGGCGGGGTTTTGTGACGCTCGACTTCGGTATAATCCTCAATGGTTACTGTTCGGATATGACGCGGACCGTTTTCCTGGGCAAGCCAAAGCCCAAGGAGCGGAATGCCTACCAGGCGGTGCTGGAGGCGCAGGAGGCGGCAGTAGAGGCCGTTGCCCCTGGCGTCAGCTGCGCAGAGGTGGACGAGGCCGCGCGCGAGCGTTCTGCGCAGGGAGGGTTTGGCGGAGGCATTTTCCCACTCCACGGGCCACGGCGTTGGGCTGGAGATTCATGAGCCGCCGCGGATTGGCGCCGGACAGAGGACGCGGCTGCAGCCCGGAATGGTGGTCACGATCGAGCCGGGAGTTTACCTGGCTGGCAAGTTTGGCATTCGCATTGAGGATATGGTGGCGGTGACGCGGAACGGGGGGCAAGTGCTGACTCCGGCGCCCAAGGCGCTGATTGAACTTTGAGACCCGCTCGAATTGGATTACAAGCCCACGGCAAGCGGAGAGTTAAGGAACGAATGAAAAAACAAGATATTGAAGATCTGCGGGAACTGATTGAGTTTTTGAAGCAGCATCGAGGTGGCCGAGTTTGATGTGGACCGCGGCGACCTGAAGATCCGGCTTAAATTCAATCCAGGAGAGCGCTCCGGCGGGGCTGAGCGATCTGGCGCGGCTGCTGAAGACGGCGCCAGCCGGCCGCGGCGCCGGTTCGGCAACAGCGCCTGCAGGATCGGGTTCGGCGGGAGCCGCGGCAGAGCCGGCCGCCGATCCGGAAGCGGGGCTGCACCTTGTGAAGTCGCCGATTGTGGGCACTTTCTATGGTTCGCCTTCGCCGGGCGCCGCGGCGTTTGTTTCGCCGGGAGATCACGTGGAGAAGGGCCAGGTGATCGGCATCATCGAGGCGATGAAGCTGATGAACGAGATTGAATCGGACGCAGCGGGCGAAGTCGTGAAGTGCCTGGTGACGAACGGCCAGGCCATCGAGTTTGGGCAGGCGCTGTTTGCGATTCGCCCGAAGTAGATGGACTAGCCCAGATAACTCTTCTCCCAAAAAGGTCGTGCATGTTTCGTAAGGTACTGGTTGCCAATCGTGGCGAAATCGCGATGCGCGTGCTGAATGCGTGCAAAGAGCTTGGCATTCGCACGGTTGCGGTGTACAGCGAGGCCGACCGCAACGCGCTGCATGTGCGGTTTGCGGATGAGGCTATCTGTATTGGGCCGCCGCGCGCTGCGGAAAGCTATTTGAATGTGCCCGCGGTGATCTCCGCGGCAGAGATCGCCGATGTGGAGGCGATTCATCCCGGATACGGATTGCTGAGCGAGAACGCGAACTTCGCGGAAGTGTGCCGCGCGTCAAACATCAAGTTCATTGGGCCGCCGCCGGAGGTGACCCGACTGATGGGCGAGAAAGAAAAGGCGCGGCAGGCGATGAAGAAAGCGAAGGTTCCGATTTTGCCGGGGTCTGACGGGATTCTGACGACTGCCGATGAAGCGCGGGAATGGGCCGAGCGGGTGGGCTACCCGGTGATTTTGAAGGCGAAGGCCGGCGGGGGCGGACGCGGCATGCGGATTGTGCGCGACTCCGAGGAATTGCCTAATCTGTTCCATGCGGCGTTTACCGAGGCGGCGAACGCTTTCGGAAACGGCGAGCTCTACATGGAGCGATTCATCGAGAATCCGCGGCACATCGAGTTTCAAGTGCTGGCTGATGAGCACGGCAACGTAGTGTCATTGTTCGAGCGCGAGTGCTCGATTCAGCGGCGGCATCAGAAGCTGATTGAAGAGGCACCGAGCCTGCAGGTGACGCCGAAGATGCGCGACGAGGTGGGCCGGACGCTGTGCCATTGCCTGACGAACATTGGCTACCAGAACGCGGGAACGATTGAGTTCCTGATGGACGCGGAGCACCGTCTCTTCTTTATCGAGATGAACACGCGGATCCAGGTGGAGCATCCGGTGACGGAGGCGATTACCGGCGTGGACATTGTGAAGGCGCAGTTACGAATTGCTTCAGGCGAAAAGCTGGATGCGATTTTACCGTCGAAGCTGGAGATTCGTGGACACGCGATCGAGTGCCGGGTTAATGCCGAGCATCCACAAAGATTTACACCTTCGGCGGGAACGATTACGGCGTTCAACGTGCCGGGCGGAAATGGCGTGCGTGTGGACACCGCGATGTACGCAGAGGGGGTGATTCCCCCTTATTACGATTCGCTGATTGCGAAGCTGATTACACATGGGGTAGACCGCGCAGAGGCAATCGCCAAGATGGAACGAGCGCTGGGGCAGTTCATCGTTCAGGGCATCGACACATCGATTCCGCTGCACCAGGCGATCTTTCAAGACGCAGGATTCCGAGCCGGGGAGTTCGATACGGGATTCATGGAGCGGTTTTTGGCGGCGCGCGCGGAAGCGGAAAAACAGCCTGCGTGAGGGTCTGTACTCTTTCCTAAGACTGCGAAGATATGGCTGCAATTTTGAAATTGCGGCAGGGTAGTTCTGTGACTGGATGGCGTTCGGGAGACTGGCGGCTGGATTAAGAGGTGCGAGAGCGGTGGTGCAGCGAAATTTTATCGCTTTTTCTTCGCCTTTTTGACAGAAAATCGGCTATGCTGTGTGGGCAACGTGGAGGTTGCCTGAATGGACGCACAGAAAGCACTGATTGCTGAGTTTGACCGAGAGACCGCGAAGACCCGCAAAATGCTGGACGCAATCCCGGCGGATGCCGATTTGAGCTACAAACCCCATCCCAGATCTATGGCGCTAGGCCGGTTAGCCGGCCACCTTACCGATTTTTCGGGTGATTGGGCGTTGACGACGCTGACTAAAGACAAACTGGAGTTCGCCGCGGACCATAAGTGGGATCCGTATGTGCCGGCGAGCAAAGCGGCGCTGCTGGAGCGGTTCGACAAAGAACTGGCGGGAACGCGCGCGGCGCTGGAGTCGACAACGGGAGCCGACTGGGACCGGCACTGGCAGTTCATCTTTGGAGGGCAAGCGTGGATCGACGATCCGAAGCACCAGGTATTTCGCGATATGGTGCTGAATCACATGATCCACCATCGCGCGCAGTTGAGCGTGTATCTGCGCCTGCTTGGCGCAAAGGTTCCTGGGATGTACGGGCCGTCGGCGGATGAGATGTGAGAAAGACAGGGAACAGAGAGCGGGGAATAGCTCCCGATTCTCTGTTCCTTTGCTCTCTCGCCAAAGGTTCGATCCTCTTGCTGATCGGCTAACCTGAGTGCATGTCATTTTTATTTCCGAAGGTTTATCCGATTCTGGATAGCGCAGTGATTCCGCAGCTGGGGCGGGAGGGGTTTTTGCGCTGGCTGGGTGGCGAATTGGCCGAGGCCGGTGTAACGCTGCTCGAGTATCGCAACAAGACGGGTGCGGAGTACCGAAGTGCTGGCCGATGCGGAGGTTCTTCGCGTCGCGCTGCCTGCTGGAAAAGTGAAGTTGATTCTCGATGACCGGGTTGATCTGGTTGACCGAATTGGCTTTGACGGTGTGCATGTGGATGCAGGGGATGCGGCTCCGGCGGAGGCGCGGCGGCTGCTGGGGCCGGAACGCATTGTTGGGACCTTCGGCGGGAGCGAGGCTCTTGTGCCGGGGATTCTGAAGGAGCCAGTGGATTATCTTTCGATCGGGCCGGTGTTCAGAACGACGACGAAGCAGACAACGAAGGCTCCGATTGGAGCCGAGGGCGTGCGCAGGCTGCGCGAAGAAGCGGGACCGAAAGCTGTGCTGGTCGCTGTGGGAGGCGTAACGCTGGCTACCGCGGCGGCGGTTCTGGCAGCGGGAGCGAGCACGATTGGCGTCGCCGCGGCGATCTTTCGCGAGGCTGATCCGGCGGAGGAGTTCCGGAGGTGGGTGAAGGCGGTCGGGTAGGCGCGGGGCGGGAAAGTGTGTCATATCGAGACAGTTTTTTGTTCGGAATCGACACAAACTTTGTACGAAATTAAGACACCTGCTGGTTAAATGCGAGACAGCCCCAATGCAAAGCGGGCCGGAGGCGCGCGCCGGCGCAGTGATTCGTGTTGGGACAGGCCATTTTCGCGGTTTATATTTTCGCTCTGGCTGGACTGCAAGGTGGCGTTTCCCTGAGCAAAGTACGACTTGGCGGCCGCGGCTTAAGAGGATATGGCGATTGCAAAACCTGTAAAGCGCGAGTTCTATCGTATGATTGCGTTACGAGTCACGGCACGTAGGTCCAGCCAGACGTTGATTACCCCGTCGAAATCCAACAGGGAGGGAGTCCTTCATTGAAATCCAGGTTGCTTCGCATTAAACCCATGTCGATGCTTTCGCAAGAGGCAAGCGAGCAAGGGGAGCACACATTGAAGCGTTCGCTCGGCCCGGTGAATCTGGTGACGCTGGGCATTGGGGCGGTGATCGGCGCCGGCATTTTTGTGCTGACGGGCCAAGCTGCGGCGCTGTACGCGGGGCCGGCTGTAGCGCTGAGTTTTGTGTTTGGCGGGCATCACGTGCGCATTTGCGGGCCTGTGTTACGCCGAGTTCGCGTCCATGATTCCCATTGCCGGATCGGCGTACACATATGGATACGCCACGCTGGGTGAACTGGTGGCGTGGATTATCGGCTGGGATCTGGTGCTGGAGTACGCGTTCGGCGCGTCTACGGTGGCTTCGGGCTGGTCAGGGTATTTCAATAGTCTGATGCAGCAGTGGGGAATCGTCATTCCACCACAACTGACGGCGTCGACAGGGACCAAGCTGGTGCTTTACCACCAGCAGTGGATGCCGGTGATGTCGCTGCCGCCGGGGGTGAGCGGTGCGGGGCTGCCGCACGTGACCGCCGCCTTGAACGTGATTGCCATGGTGATTGTCATGTTGATCACGGTCGTCCTGGTGATCGGCATCAAGGAGTCGGCGAACTTCAACTCGGGAATTGTCTTTATCAAGTTGAGCGTAGTGGCGGTTTTTCTGGTGGTTGGCGGGTACTTTCTGATCCGGCATCCCGCGGTGGCGAGGATGAACTGGCACCCTTTCATTCCACCCAGAGACGCGCATGGGAACTTTGGATGGTTGGGCATACCCAAAGGCGCTTCACGCATCTTCTTCGCCTACATTGGATTTGATGCTGTGTCGACGGCGGCGCAGGAAGCCAAGAAGCCGCAGCGAGATATGCCCATCGGCATTCTGGGGTCGCTGGCCATCTGTACGATCTTGTACATCCTGGTGTCATTGGTTCTGACGGGCCTTGTGAGTTACACGACGCTGAACGTAGGCGCTCCGGTGGCAGTGGGCATTGACGCGACAGGCGTAAGCTGGGGCTCGGCGCTGGTGAAGATCGGCGCTGTCTTTGGGCTGGCCTCGGTGATTCTCGTGATGCTTCTGGGGCAGACGCGCGTCTTCTACTCGATGTCGAAAGACGGCCTGCTGTGGAAGTGGGTTTCGATCGTGCATCCCAAGTTTCGCACGCCGTGGATTACCACCACAGTGTTTGGGATATTTGCTGCGCTGTTTCCCGCATTCTTGCCCATCGATCGGCTCGCCGATCTGGTAAATATTGGAACGCTGCTGGCGTTCTCGATTGTGTGCGCCGGGGTTTGGGTGCTGCGGGTGCGGCATCCAGAGCTGAAGCGGCCGTTCAGGGCGCCGTTTGTGCCGCTGGTACCGATTCTGGGCATTGTGACAGCGCTTTATCTAATGGCGAACCTTGCGGCGATTACGTGGGAAGTGATGATCGGGTGGCTGCTGTTCGGGCTGCTGATCTATTTCACGTATTCAGTGAAGCACAGCAAGGTGCAGAAGATGGCAAAAGCTGCGACGGCGGCGGATTAGAACTGTCAATTGCTGGAGATGACGAAACGGCCTCCCTTCGCGGGAGGCCGTTTTGCAGGTATGTGAGACGGGCTTGCAGGTTGAAGGCGAGTGAACTAAACTAAGTGGACTTAGTTCACTAGGAGCCGTAATGCGAACGTTCAACATTCACGAAGCGAAGACCCACCTTTCACGGCTCGTGGATGAGGTCGAGAAGGGCGAGCCGTTCATCATCGCCAAGGCGGGAAAACCAAAGGCGCAGGTGGTGCCGATTTGTGCGTCGAAAAAGAAGCCGAAGCGGCGGATCGGATTCATGAAGGGCGCGTATACGCTGCCGAATAATTTCGACGCAATAAACAAGCAATTGGATAAAGAAATTGAGGAGTTGTTTCTTGGCAAGGGCGCGGAATGAGGTTTCTTCTCGATACGCATTTCGTTCTATGGCTGCCGATTGGCGGCCGCGGCATCAGTCGAGTTGCTCGAGCTCTTCTGGAAGATTCCACAAATGAATTTCTTTTCAGCGTCGCAAGTCTGTGGGAGATCGCTTTGAAGCGGTCGCGTTATCCACGGGCCTTTGCCTTCGAACCGCGGGAAGTTAGAAGACAGATGCTCGAAAACGACTATGAGGAATTGCCTGTCCTGGGCCCACATTCAGTTGCTGTCGATTCCCTGGCGCCTATTCACAGAGATCCCTTCGACCGGCTGCTTATTGCGCAGGCCATTGTCGAAAGGATCACATTGCTGACTGTGGATGCGACGATTTCCCATTACCCTGGCCCGATTCGCAAGGTTTGAAGGAATAGGACTACGCAGTGGTTTTAGCGCAGAATTCGTCGAAAGCGCGGACAAGTTCGCCGGCGATCTCCTGCGCGGTGGACTGTTCGATGACGAAGCGCTGCATGAGGTAGACGAGTTTGCCGTCGCGCATTATGGCGACGGACGGCGAGCTGGGCGGATTGCCTTCAAAGTAGCTGCGAGCGCGTTCGGTGGCTTCGCGATCCTGGCCGGCGAAGACGGTAATTTTGCGGTCGGGCTGGTTGGCGGAGTTTGCGAGGGCGAGCCGGATGCCGGGACGGGCTTTGCCGGCGGCACAACCGCAGATCGAGTTGACGACGACGAGAGTTGTGCCCGGCTCGGCCAGGGCTGCGTCTACTTCTTCGGCTGTCCGGGTTTCCTTGATTCCGGCGCGGGTGAGTTCTTCGCGCATGGGAATCACCATCAATTCTGGGTACATGATCGCCTCCGGCAGGGGAACTGCCTTTGATCATTGTATCGGTTCGCGGCTCCTCCGGCTATATGGGAGGCTTTATTGGTCGGCGAAGGTGCAGCCGCGGTTACGCTCGATGTTCTGAATCTGCATCAGCTCCCCGGTGCGCATCTCGGTGAGCATGGTGCCGAAGCCGGACTGATGTTCATTGGGAAAGACAGCGGTCATGAATGCTGTCCACGCATCGCGCAGGGCGATCCACGATCTTTCTTCAGCGCGGAGCTTTTCTTCGCTGACGGGAGCGTTGGGCGGGTCTCCGGGAATGGTTTTGGCGAGGCACGGCGACGCGATGACGGCGCGAAAGGCCTGATTGAGATGTAGATCGGCCTCTTCAAACTGATCCTGGGTCGGCACGCGGTCACGCTCCTGCATACGGAGCTGAGCCGCAAGTTGCTGCTCGATCTGCTGATTGAAGTTTTCATTTTGCTGGTTGGGCTCGGATTCGGCATGAGCTTTTGCGTAGGCGCGGATGGCAGCGTCAACGGGCTTGAGGGAAGCATCGAGCTGGTCAGAGGTGAGGCCGGTGACAAAGCGGGCGATGAGCGGCTCAATGGATTCTTCGGGTACGCAGCCGCGGTTGCGCTCGACGTTCTGGAGCCGGCGCAATTCGGAGTCGCGCTCGTTGGTGAGCATCCAGCCAAAGCCGGCCGGATCGCTTTCCGGGAAGAGCTTGGCAAGGAAGGCCGTCCAGGCGTCGCGCAAGGAAACCCACGCGGCTTCTTCGGCACGCAGACCTTCAGCGCTTGACGGCATGGAAGGCGGATCGCCGGGTTGCGGCTTGTTGATGCAAGGCGAAGTGGCGACCTCGCGGAAGGTTTCGTTGAGGCGTGCGCCGGCGTCTTCAAGCTGAGCTTTGGGAGGGAAACGCATCTGCTGAGTCATGCGCAGATCGCCGGAAAGCCTCATGCGCAACTGGCCGGCAAAGGCTTCGGAATTGTCGTTGGGCGAGTCTGCGGCGTGAGCCTTGGCGTAAGCGCCGATGGCGGCTTCAACGGGTTGAAGTGCGGTCGCAAGTTGATCGGATGACATGCCCGACACGTTCTTCTCGATGAGTGGTTGCAATTCCGCGGGCCACATCGGGCGACTCTGAATGCCGCGGCCCATGACGAACCGATAACCGTCGGGAGTGGTGAACCACTCGGCGCCCGGATCGCCCAGCTTGAGTTCGGTGACGTCAAGCTTCTGCGTGCCGTTGCGGGGATCGAGGCGCGTGACGGAGAGGTTGAACTGCAATTGAGGCGAATACCAGATTTCCTTGGTGACGACTACCGGCTTGTCGTTGCCGAATGCGCCGGGATTGAAGGTGCGCGTTTCGCGGGTGCCTACCACTTGAACGCCGTCCATCATCTTTGTGCCGAGATTCTCGCGGGTGAGCACGGACTTGCCGTCGCTCGAAGGGCCAACGGGTTCATCGACGGGATGCTGAGTGGGATCGAAGGTCATTCGCCGGCAGATGCGCTGGTCAGGGGTACACGTCGTGATGAGAGAGGTTTTGGGATTGTAGACCCTGGTGCTGACGATCGGCGGATCGCGATCGGAGTCGGCCGGAATTACGTCGCGGGCCTCGCGGTATTCGCGGCCATCGGCGTCGCGCGCGGCGAGCGTGTAGTACTTCTGATCGACCACAGTGCCGTCGGGCAAGACATGGTGGATGGTGACGGCGATTTTGGTGTGGAACGGCTGGCCGGTGACGAGCGGGATGAAGAGGCCTTCAACATGGCCGGTCATGCCACTGTCGGGGTCGGGTGCGTAGCTTGCAGCGGGGGTGCTGGCCGATGCGGCGGATTGGCCGGCGGCCTGGGCAATCAGGAATCGGAAAGAAGCAAGGCAAAAGACGAGCAAAGCGACGCGCAAAAACAGGGTACGCATGGAGATGCTCCAGTGGAATCGATTGCAGTATACAGAATGATTGGACGGAATATTACGAATTCGTTGCAATCCTGTAATCTTGGTCTTTGGACATGCGAACGAACATTCCGCTGGGCCCCTTCACGACCCTTGGCATCGGTGGGCCTGCGCGTTGGTTTGTGGAGGCGAAGAACGAGGACGAGATTGCCCAGGCGAGCGAGTGGGCGCGCGGATGCGGGCTGCCGCTGTTTGTTCTTGGCGGCGGAAGCAATGTTCTTATTTCAGACGCGGGATTTACGGGTCTGGTGCTGCGGGTTGCGGCGAAGGGAATCGAGCAGGATGGCGGGCTGTTCCGGGTGGGCGCGGGGAACGATTGGGACGACTTTGTAGAGCGGGCGATTGCCAGCGAGTGTGCGGGGGTGGAGTGCCTGGCAGGAATTCCGGGAACCGTGGGCGGAACTCCGGTGCAAAATGTGGGCGCTTACGGGCAGGAGGTTGCCTCGGTTATCGATCGGGTGCGCGCGTTCGACGCGCAGACGCGGGAGTTCGTCGAGTTCACGAATGCAGAGTGCGGATTTGCCTATCGGCGAAGCCGCTTCAATACGACGGACAGGGGACGGTATATTGTGGCACGCGTGGATTACCGGCTGAAGCCAGGCGGTGCGCCAACGCTACGTTACGCGGAGCTGAAACGAGCCTTCGCAGCGAGCAGGGAAGCGGGCATTGAGCCGGATCTGGCGCAAGCGGCGACGATGGTAAGGCGCATTCGCCGATCGAAAGGCATGTTGCGCGTGGTGGGCGATGCTGATGCGCGCAGCGCGGGCAGCTTTTTCAAGAATCCTGTCATCGGCAAAGAGCTTTTTGAAAAGATTGCGGCACGCGCTAAAAACACGCCGCCGGGTTTTGCGGTGGGAAAAGGGGCCGATGGCGAAGTGTGCGTGAAGATTTACGCTGCGTGGCTGATTGAGCAGACAGGATTTGTGAAGGGTTACACGATGGGGGCAGCGGGTATCTCGACTAAACACACACTTGCACTTGTCAATCTTGGAAGCGCGAAGGCCACGGAGATTCTGGCGCTGGCGGAGAAGATATCGGCGGATGTTGAGGAGCGGTTCGGGGTGCGGCTGGAGATGGAGCCGGAGATGGTGGGGTTTTGAAAGATAGAGAAATGGGATTAGGGAACAGGGAATAAAGATCAGATCGACTCCAGACGATCCATGAGGCGGCGGCGTTCAGACGATAGGACCTCCGCGGCGGGGCCCTGGTTGACGAGGCGGCCTTCGCGCAGCAATAAAACTTCAGCACGGATGGCGAGGGCGTCAGTGACGTCGTGCGTGGCCATGACGGCTTGCACATTATTTTCGCGTAGCCAGAGTTGCAGGCGCTCGAGCAGGGCGTCGCTGGCGGCGCCGTCGAGGGCGGAAAAGGGCTCGTCGAGCAGGAGCAGGCGGGGACCTGGTGCGAGTGCTCGGGCGAGGGCAACGCGCTGCGCCTGACCGCCGGAGAGGTCTTGCGGACGAAGCGCTGCGAGCTCGGTTGCGCCAACGAGCGAGAGCATTTCTGTAATGCGGGTGGAGCGGCTGGTTCGGTCGAGATGGCACAGGCCGTAGCCGACGTTGGCGGCGGCGCTGAGGTGAGGGAAGAGAGCGGGTTGCTGCGAGACGAGCAAGGTTTTGCGATGACCGGGTCTCACTTGCGATCCGATGGTTGCATCAGTGAGGGTGCGATAGTCGAGGGCAATGCGACCGCGCGCGGGCCGTTCAAGGCCGGCGAGGAGGCGGAGCAGGGTGCTTTTGCCAGCGCCGGATGGGCCGAAGATGACTGTCCAATCGGACGCGAGACAGCACTCCACCTGAAGATGGAAGCTGCCGCGGCGTGCATCGAGAGAAAGTTCAAGCACGGCGTGCTCCGCGATTGTGACTTGTGGAGTAGATGACTGCGAGGGCAAAGACGCTCAGTCCGAGGAGAATTGCAGCGGTGCGGTCGGCGGCCGCGTAGTCGAAGTTCTCGACCTGGTTATAGAGGACGATGGAGAGAGTGCGCGTGGCGCCCGGGATGTCCCCGCCAAGCATAAGGACGACGCCGAACTCGCCCATGGTATGCAGGAAAGGGAGCACCACAGCGGCCAGCAGAGAACGGCGAGTGAGCGGAAGGAGGATGCTGGAGACGAGGCGGACGGGACCAGCGCCGAGGAGACGCGCGGCGTCGATCAATGAGGTGTCGACGGAGGCAAAACCGGCGACGAGCGGCTGCACGGCGAACGGCAAGCTGTAGATGACCGAGCCGACCACAAGGCCATCGAAGGAAAAAGCTAGTGGGTGGCCGAGGATGGCGGCGATGTCGCGCCCGAAGGCGGTGCGCGGACCGAGCAGAACGAGAAGGAAGAATCCGAGTACGGTGGGCGGCAGGACCATGGGAAGCGTGGCCGCAGCTTCAAGGGCTGCAAGCCAACGGCCGCGGCCCAACACCAGGAGCGCCGCGAGAGGCACGGCGATGGCAAGCAGGATGATTGTGGTTGCCGTTGCCAGACGAATCGAGAGTGCGAATGCTTGCCAGTCCATGAGTTCACTTCACCGGCGTGAGGCCGCTTTTGGCGAGCTGGGCCTGCACTGGCGGCGAAAGGAGAAAGTCGAGCAGCTTATGGACGGTCGCGCGCTGCTTGGTTTTGCTGACGATGACGGCTCCCTGCTCGATGGGCGGATAGAGATCGCGAGGGATGACGAAGTAGGAGCCGACAGACGCGAGGCGCGGCGTGAGCGCGGAGGTGAGGGAGATGAGGCCGGCGTCGGCGTTGGCGGAGTCGACGAACTGAGCGGCTTGGGCGATGTTTTCAGCGGTGACGATGCGCGGCTTGAGGTCTTCGTAGAGGCGGAGACTTTTGAGTGCGGCGACGGCGGCGCGGCCGTAGGGAGCGCGATCGGGATTAGCGATGGCGAGGCGCTTGAGACTCGGGTTGCGGAGGATATTGAGCGAGGGCGGAGGCAAGCCGGAAATCTTGCGCTCCCAAAGGACGAGGGTTCCTTTTGCATAGGTGATGGGAGTGGTGGAGTCGGGGGAGCCGGCGGCGTCGGCGAGGCCGGCATCGATGAGGCGCTTGGGGTAGCTGAGGTCTGCCGAGAGGAAGAGATCGAAGGGCGCGCCGTTTTCGATTTCGGTGGTGAGCATGGCCGAGGCCTGATAGGTGACTTCGACGTGGATTCCACTGGCGTGCTCAAATTCGACGAGGATGGGTGGAAGGACGGGCTCGAGATCGGCGGCGGCAGCGACGCGAAGCGGCGTTTGGGCATGGACCGGGGCGAGTAGAACGAAAGCTAAGAGAGCAGGTAAGAATCGTTTCAGCACCGGGGCGGTCGGCCTCCCATCCACAGCGAAATTTGTCGTACACCTGCTAGGCTAACACCAGGTATGAATGACAATCTGCATCAGTTGCGGTGTTTCGGATGCGGGAGCCGGATCACGGGGGCGGAGGCGCAACCGGATTTTCGCTGCGCCCAGTGCGGCGAGTTGTTTGAGGTTGAATATCCGGGCTGGAGCCAGCGCAGGGGACCGGACCGGCCGAATCGCGGGGGCGCTGAAGTGGCTATGGCGAGAGCGGCGCTGCTCGTCAGAGGCTCTTGACCAGTCGGGCGTTTGGCGCTTCCGCGAATTGCTGCCGATTCTTGACAGCTTTCGGTAATGCCGTTTCACTGCGCGAGGGCAACACGCCGCTGTATCACTTGCCGCGCGCGGCAAAAGCTCTGGGGATCGACCAGCTTTTTGCCAAACACCAGGGGATGAACCCTACGGGATCGTTCAAAGACACGGGCATGACTGCGGCGCTGAGCGTGGCGCGCGAGCGGGGGTTCGAGTGGGTGGCGTGCGCGTCGACGGGCAACACGTCGGCGGCGATGGCGGCCTACGCGGCGCGCGCCGGACTGAGCAGCCTGGTGCTGATTCCCGAGGGCAAGATTGCGTGGGGCAAGCTGTCGCAGGCGATGGACTATGGCGCGGTGACCTGCCAGCTGAAGACCGACTTCGATGGCTGCCTGCAGGTGCTGACCGAGATCGTGAAGCAGGCGCCGATCTATCTGCTGAATTCGGTGAATCCCTACCGGCTGGAGGGGCAGAAGACGCCGGCGTTCGAGATTGCCGAGGCGTTTGACTGGAATGTTCCTGACCACCTGATTGTTCCGGGCGGAAACCTTGGGCAACAGTTCGGCGCTGGGCAAGGGATTCCGCGAGATGCAGGAACTGGGGCTGGTGGCGCGGCTGCCGCGGATCTCCGTGATTCAGGCGGCGGGCGCCAATCCGCTGGTGCGAAGCTTGGCCGAACAACCACGGCGCATCGCTGGAGCCGGTGGAGGCGCACACGCGCGCGACGGCGATTCGCATTGGCAATCCGGCTTCGTGGCGCAAGGCGGCGCGAGTGATTCAGGAGACCGGCGGCTGGTGCCTCGATGTGACCGAAGCGGAGATCGCGATTGCCAAAGCGGAGATCGGCGCGGAGGGACTGGGCTGCGAGCCGGCGTCGGCCGTGACGCTGGCGGGACTGAAGAAGCTGCGCGCGCAAGGAGTGATCCGCAGCGGCGAGACAGTGGTGCTGGTGCTGACCGGGCACACGCTGAAGGACGCGGACTACACGATCGACTTCCATCGCGGAACGCTGCTGACGGACGAGGAGAAGAGGGCCACGGAGGCGGAGATCGACGCGCTGCGGAGGAACGCGATGGCGGTGGATGCCACGCCGGCGGCAGTGCTGGCCGCGCTGAAGGGCAGAGTGGGATGAGCGGCGAGACTGGGAGAAGCGATTGGGGAAATCCAGGCGCATTTCGCCTGCGGCTGCCCGCGACCTCGGCCAATCTTGGGCCGGGCTTTGACGCAGCGGCGGTGGCGCTCGATTTTTTTCTCGAAATTGAGGCCGAGCCGGCAGCAGGAGTTTTCGATCGCCGCGACGGGACGGAATGCAGACCGCTGCGCGCGGCTCGAAGACAACCTGATTCTTGAGAACCTATAAGGACCTGCTGAGGAACCACGAGCGGCCGGTTGTGCCGCTGGCAATCCGGATGGCGAATGGGATTCCGCTGGGCATGGGCTGCGGTTCGTCGGCGGCCGCGCGGCTTGCCGCAATCGCGCTGGCCGTGCATTTTGGGCAGCTTGGACTGGAGCACCGAGCGCATTCTGGAAGAAGCGTATGCGCTGGAGGGGCATCCGGACAATGTGGCGGCGTGCTGGCTGGGCGGATTCGTGACAGCGGCGTGCGAAGGAAGGAAGGTGCATGCGGCGCGAGTGGTTCCGCCCGAGGAGTGGCGCGCAATTGTCGTGTTCCCCGCGGAACCGCTGGCCACCAGCAAGGCGCGCGCGGTGCTGCCGGCAAGCTATCCGCTGGAGGACGTGGTGGCGAACATGCAGTCGGTGGCGCTGCTGGGGCTGGCGTTTGCGCAGGCGCGCGGCGATTTGCTGCGACTGGCGATGAGCGACCGCATCCATCAGCCGTACCGCGCGCGCATTTGCCCTCTGCTGCCGCTGCTGCTTCCGCTGGTGGGCAAGCACGGGATTCTGGGCGCGGCGCTGAGCGGTGCGGGGCCGGCGGTGCTGGTGATTGTGGATCAGCGAAGATAGCTGGTGCCGGTAGCTTCGGAGGCAATTCGAAAAAGCGCAAGAAAACCACGTGGCGGCGAAGCTGTCGATTTGCCGGTTTTCAAGCGTTGGAGCGAGCCAATTTATTGAAACAAAAGGATTTTGAGAGTTTGGCTACTGAAGATGCACTACGCAAGCACCCTGCGTTATCAATAAGTTAAGGTCATTGCCTAGGTGAGTAGTCATCAGCGTGGATGATTACTCTTACTATTACCTAAGATTGCTTGCTATTTATCGATTGAACACCTACATTCGCTGCGTGGGCAGTTCTGGGGGAGGGCTGCTCTAGCGCCCGAGATCCTTATCGGATCCGGGCGCTTCTATTTGCTCCTGAGAGTGTGGAGATCCCCGACAGCATTGCCATGAGCTGAGTGGCGCGCTGGCGATTTGATGCGAGTTGCGTGAAGCCGGGCAGCGGTCTGCGACTTTGCGGCGTGTGCAGTGCATCGGATAAGTATACGGTTTCCTGTACAATGATCGGGTGCGGGTCCGCAAGGAGGATCATGGCTGGATTGGGTGTTTTGGAAGTGAACGATGCAAATTTCGACCAGGAAGTGCTCAAAAGCGAGCAGCCGGTTCTGGTGGATTTCTGGGCCGTGTGGTGCGGTCCGTGCAAGGCGATTGCGCCTATCGTGGATGGCGTGGCCGCAACCTATGCCGGCAAGCTGAAGGTGGCCAAGGTGAATGTGGACCAGAACGGCGCGACGCCGTCGCGGTATGGCATTCGCGGATTCCGGCGCTGCTGTTCTTCAAGGGCGGCAAGGTGGCCGATCAGATTGTCGGCTATGTGCCGCAGAGAAGTGATTGAAGAGAAGGTCAAGCGCTGCTTGCCTAAGGCGCGGCGAGAGCTGCGAGGGAAAAATTGAAAGGGAGGCCCAGACTTTGGTTCGGGCCTTTTGTTTTATGTGAAGGGCTCTGCCAGGGAAGTCACTCACTAATCGGCTTATGTTCCGCGGCGAAACTGAATGATGCGGCGGCGGTCGCGCTTGGTGGGACGACGATCGGGCAGAGGTGCGAACTGCTGGATGGCCTTGCGTTCGAGGGCGAGCTTGATGCGGGTGTCCCGGCTGGCTTCTGTTTCGCGATAGAGTGTTTGCGCATGAGCGGCGGGGCCGCGGATTTCGCTGACAGCGAGGACATCGATTTCAAAACGACCGCCCTCGTTTTGGATAATCAGCTTGTCACCGGCGCGTACCTCTCGCGCGGGCTTGACGCGAATGCCGTTGGACTCGATTCTGCCCAAATCGCACGCGCGCGAGGCGAGCGAACGCGTTTTGAAAAAGCGCGCCGCCCAGAGCCACTTGTCGATGCGTACAGTTTCCATTTGATTAGTTCGCGATGCGAAGTGAATCGTATCAGGGTTTCCCCGATACTTTCCAGATATAGAGATAATCTGAATCGCTGGACGTGGCAACAACGAGCCCTCTTTTGCGAGTAGCGCGATTGAGAGCGGCGCGGATATTTGCTTTCGTATCAGGCAGGGAGGCGAGAGAGAGCTTGAGCGCGGCGTCAGGAGCCAGTTGATCGATATGACGTAAGAGCTGCTCCACGATTTTCTTGTGTTTCCCTTCGCGGCCTCTTGGGACCTGGTTGCGGCGGACTGCATGAAATCTAAGTGGGGCTGGATCCGGAGTGTGGTCAAGTGCCACAGTATTAGGCCTCTTTTGCGATGTGATGCAGGAGAATGTGCGGCGTATGCCTGCAGTGTGACGCAAGAGAACGTCTAGCGTATTCCTAACGTTGCGTAAGAGTGATGTTCGAGTAAAAATATCCTAATCGCGTAAAAAGTTCTCAGGTTGCTGTCAGAGGGTTACAATTGCTGCCGATTTGCGGTCTATGCAGCAAGAGCCTTGAAAGGCTTTGAGATACGAAAATACCAGCGAATTGGCACATGATTTGCAAGCGTAGGGACAGAGGTACCGAGGTGAAGCTATGAACGGAACACGAAAATCCCCAATCGTGTCGACCGAAGATGCGCCGTCGGCCCGACAAGAACGGACATCGTCCGAGAGTATTGGTCGTGGACGATGAATGTGCGATTGCGGATACGATTGCGAAGATTCTGTCTTTGAGCGGATTCCCAGCGATTGCTGCGTACGATGGGAATGGTGCATTAGACACTGCGTTGCTTAGACCGCCCGAGATGCTCATAACGGATGTGGTGTTGCCTGGGATGAACGGCGTCGAACTGGCCATCACGATCAAGCGCATCTACCCGGATTGCAAGATTCTGTTGTTCTCAGGTCAGGCCTCGACGTCTGACTTGCTGGCAACAGCTCATCATGCAGGACACCGCTTCACATTGCTCAACAAGCCGATTCCGCCGCAGAATCTCTGGCCATGGTGGCTGAAAATCTGAATGCACGCGGCGCGGGGCAAGTTGTTAGCGCAGCGTAGCTCCTGAATTCAATCGAAAAACGGCTTGGCGCGCGTCAGCGTTTGGCGACTCCACCGTGCATCAACGCCTGATAACGCCGCGCATATTCGGCTTTGTAATCCGTGACTGCGCGGTTATAGCTGAGGCGCGGCGTGTTGGGCTTCATACTCCAGCGAAGCTCGATGGATTGGGTGGCGGGAGGAAACGGTGAGCGCTCCATTGGAAGGATGGAGCGGCTTGCCGTCTGCCGTTGCCGATTTCAGATCCATGAACCACGGCAGATGCACGACGATCTGCTGTGGCGGAGTGGTGAAGGCTGCGCTCAGGTGCAGGACGGCGAGGCTGTCTTCGGGCTGATCGAGGGTGAAGGCGATCTGGCCGAAGTTGGTGGGCGCCTGGCGGACGGCGATGGTCTTGCCTTTGCCGATCCACGCGGGCGAGACGACAGAGAGCAGATGAAGCTGATCGCCTTGCTCGCGGACGAGCATGGTCCGCAGGAGCGTGCGGTACTCCGCGGCGAACCAGCCATGCGGCGCGAGGTTGCGCCGAAGTTGCGGTCGCCCCAGGGGCGGATGTTGTATTCGAAGCCGGCGTTGGCTGAGCTGGTGTGGAGCAAAATCGCGTAGAACTCTCTGATGGCCTGCTCCTGATCGCCACGAATGGTCTCGGTCATGGTGTTCTTGATAGTGAGATAGTGGTGCAGGAACTTTCCGTCGGCGTAGGTCATGATGCCTTCAGCGTATTTGGCCTGCGTGGCTTTGAGCGTCGCGGTAACGCGAGGGTCGTGCGGATCCAGCGTGGGCTCGGGCACGACGGAGAGCATATTGCCCCAGTCGTAGCCGCCGGTTTGGCCGTCGAGCGCGGGCGGAATATAGCCATTGTGCGCGGCGGCCTGCGCGTCGAGCACCTTGAAAAATGCCTGATGGAAATCGTCATACTCTGACCGCCATTTTTGCGCGAGATCAGGATGGCCGGTTTCGCCGGCCATTTGGATGGCGAGCCGGAGGCCGTCGAGCGCGAGAAAGTTGTAGCCGGTGAGATGGCCGGGCACATACTCGTTGTCGCGCACGTTGCTGGCGGGAACGATGTGGAGCGGGTCGGCGGCGCGCGCCTGGTGCAACCAGTCGACGGCGCGAGCGATTTGCGGAATTGCCCACTCGGCGAAGGCTTTGTCGTGCGTGATGCGAAAGTGCTGCGCGTAGCCCCAAACGGCTTCTCCCCAACCATCGTATTGCTGCGGCTGCGATAAAAAGTTGCCGTCAGGCTTTTGTGACTTGGAAAAGAATTCGAGGCATTCGCGGGCGATTTGCGGATAGCCGGTGATGTCGTAGCTATGCATGATGTCGGCGCTGTCTCGCAGATAGAACTCGTGATAATGGAGCTTATTGACGGTTTGAATGTAGTTGGGCCCGATGTGGTCGATGGCGATGAGGTCGTAGATGAGGTTGGTGTAGAAGGTGTCGACGGGTTTGGCTTCGGGGAGATCGATCTGCATGCCGGAGGCGAGAATGCTGTTCCAGTAGGCGATGATTTGTGATTTGGCGGAATCGAAGCTGGCTCTGATCGATGGCGGCGATGACGGCTGGATCGGCGGTGGGAACGAGCGGCATCTTGAAGTCGAGGGTCCAGGACTCACCGGGTTGAGAAGGCTGGAGTAGGTGACGATGCCGACAGGAGTGGTCTGGGCTGCATTGAGCTGCGCAGGCCGGGTGACATCGCCCATCTTTCTCGATGAGTCCTGTTCGCGCAGCGTGAATGTGCGGCTGGCGAAGCCGCCGGGAAAGGTGTAGAGAGCGCGATCGGAGCGGTAGAAGTGGCCATCGCCAAACGAGTTCGTCCAGGCTGAATCGAAGGCTTCGCCAATCTGGCGGTAGGCGCCGGGAAATTTACCTTCGACAGGACGCGTGAAGCGGTTGTCGCCGTGCGGCAGACCGGTGGTGTTCGGGCCATCGTAGCGGACACCGGTGGCGAAGATTGCTCGAGTCGGCTGGTGGGACTGGTTCATGAGTTCGACGCGGATGAAGTTGACAAGCGGGCCTTCGGTGGGGGCGCTGGATGTGGCAGCGGGCGCCGAGTTTGCTTGCTGGTGTGCGCGATTGACCACGCCTGGGTCGAGCCCGGCCTCGAGGAGGGTGAAACGGTAGGCGATGCCGTCGCGAACGAATTCGTAATGGACGATGGGCAAGTGGCCTTGCTCGAGCGTGCGGATACGGACGCTGGTTGGGGCAAGATCGGGGCCGGAGAAGAACATCAGCTCGGCGAAGCCGGTGCGCAAGTATCCCTCGGGCGTGATCTCGGTGGCGGCTTCGGCGCCCATTACGCCGATTTCTCCGGTGGGCTTGGAGAAGTATGAAAATGGCTGGCCTGGCTGGTCGATGGAGGGCGAGACCATTTGCGCGCTCAGGCGGCCGGGCATAAACGACACGAAAGTGAGACAGAGGAAGAACAAGAGGGCTTTGCGCAGGTTTTTCATGACAACAGGAAGGATACAACCGGAGGAGGTTGTTTGAGGGAGTTAAGGCGTGATGGGAGTCACGGGCAACGCTGCTGCGACGGGCCTAAACTTTGGCCGCGTACCGTTGAGGAGGGGTTATCCCATGAACGCCAACTGCCAAAAATGTGGAACGAATCTTGAGTCGATTTGGAAGTACTGTCCACAGTGTGGAGTGGAGCGTGTGCAGGAGAAAGCAGAGCCCGCTGCGGTGCATCATAAACATGAAAGGGCGCCTGTGAAGGGCGGCTTCAGCGGATTGTTTTTTGGACTGATCGCCGCGCCTGTTCTTATTCTTGTGGGCGGCTTGATTTGCCTCACGGGGCTCGGGGTGGTGCTTGGGATTCCGCTGATTGTAGCGGGGGTGCTGGCGCCGCTGATTGGGCCGGTGATGGGCGTGAACGCAATGCACGGGACATGCCCGTGGTGCAGCGCGGATGTAAGCGGTGTTGGGATCTTCGACCGATTCAGCTGCCCAACGTGCAGCCAGCGGATTGTGATGAAGAAGCGGGAGCTGCTGAAGGCTGAGTGAGAGGCTAAGTTGCAGGGCGGCCAGCGCTCGTCAATCTCTGAAACGCCCTCGCATCCATCGACAAAAGTGCGTCGAAGACGCAGCGTTGGATGCTGTTGTGGCTTCACTTGCCTTGCTGATTAAGTGGCGGCGTCTTCACCTGCGCGCCGGCCATCCGTGTGATGAGCTTCTCCATATATCCACCACCGTTGAAAGCATCGTCCGGAAGCACGCCGATAAAACGGATCACACCTGCATGATCCACCAGGATTCCGAGCGGATAGTCGCTGGTGCCAAAGCTGTGCGCCGTTTCCTCTGAAATCTCCATCACATCTGTGCCGAGCAGTTCTTTCTGCATGTCGGGCGGTGCTTCTTCTCCCTGCTCTTTGAAGATCAGCCCATAGGCGTGAATTGGAGTTTCGGAGTTTGCCGCGCTAAACTGCGTCATCGTCGGCATCATCTTCCTGCACTGTACGCACCAGTACGGAAAAACGACCAGCACCGTCGCAGCACCAAAATTTGGTTCGATCTTTGCCCTGGCTGCTGCCGATTTGAAGGAGCGGACCAACGGAATATGCTCCAGCTGGGTGCCCAGCAAGTGATATTGCAGATTCGTGCTGTCGATCTCCTGCCGGTCTTCGCCTGTCAACACTGCATCTTCTGGCAACGCGCGCTCCACGTCCTCCGAATAGACCGACGCTTGCGCGTCGTCGCCTGCGTATCGCTCAAAGATAGCCGCTTCCATGGCCATTGCATATAGCGCACCAACATTCACGACCGCATCGCCATACTGGGCCTTCAGCGGAGTGCCCCTGCTTAGCGCGTCGATGATTTTTTCGTGCTCCTCTGCAACCAACCGCAGCGCATCCGGGCTCCCTGCCGTTTCGAGGTCATCTTTCATGTAGCGCACCGTGTATGCCACCTCGGCGTCATATGGCTCGGCGCGCATCATCTCTCGCGTAGTCGCCAGCGCCAGGTCCTGCGCGTGCAGGTGGACAAATGCTCCGACGCTGATGGCATACGCCTGCGTTCTATGTTCGGGCGCTCTGCTGGCGAGGTAGCGTTGCGCTGCGATATTCGCGAGGTCCCAGTCCTGTCCGAAAGCGCAGAGGTGCGCAAGATCGTACAAGTCGTCCTTGCTGTAGTCCTCGGGCTTTATTTTGTCGCAGGCCTCACGCGCCATGTGCATTCCAATAGTGAGCGCACTGAGCTCCGAGTCCGACCAGTTGTCGAGAGACTGCCGCACCACGTCCAGAGGGTGCATGGCTTCTTTGTAGATCGCACCGGGGAGTTCGGCATCGGCCGCTGCTGTAGGTGCGACCGAATTTTGTGGCGCTTGATCGGGCAAGTCATTTCCGGCAGCCGCGGTGACCTTTTCGCGTTGCTCTCCTGTCGCGACTTGTGCGCCTGCCAAAGTTGGTCCGCTGCACATCGCCAGCATCGCCGTGGATATCGAAACCCGAGTCAGCAGGGCTCGTAATCGCATGCTCTTTCCTCCGATTGCTCTTTGCTCGACGTTGCTGCGCTGTGGGGGATGGACGCAAT
The DNA here is from genome assembly GCA_963841095.1 of uncultured Acidobacteriaceae bacterium. Classification (GTDB taxonomy): domain Bacteria; phylum Acidobacteriota; class Terriglobia; order Terriglobales; family Acidobacteriaceae; genus Telmatobacter. Next base: position 114,186 of record CAWJBE010000013.1, on the reverse strand, counting down.
CTCAAACTGAAATGAAACACACAGAGGCATCCGCTGCGATGAGTCACTGAGGAAGCGGCCATGCCTGTGGAATTAGACACCGAGCAGTGTGAAATGGTTCCATGCAGGCTATCTGGCGCACCGGCTAATGTGGCAGCCGCTGCGACCATCAAGCTGTCGTAGCCTCATGGAAGTGCCGCCAGATGGTTTCGGCGGTTTTGGGAGGGACGACGGCGGCGAGGGATTCAGCGGTGGCCTGCTGCACATCGCGCAGGCTGCCGAAGTGGGCAAGCAGGCGCTGGCGGGTTTGCGGGCCGACGCCGGGAATGCTCAGAAGCTCCGAGTCGCGGTCGCGCATGGCGCGACGTTGGCGGTGATAACCGACGGCGAAGCGATGGCTTTCGTCGCGGATCAGCTGGACGAGATGGAGCACGGGGCTGCGGCGATCGAGGACGATGGGCTCGTCTTCGCTGCCGTAGATGTAGATGATTTCTTCCTTCTTTGCGATGGAAGCCAGCGGCTGCGACGTAAAACCCAGAGACTCGAGGGCTTCGGCAGCGGAGTGGAGCTGGCCGAGACCGCCGTCGATGAGGATGAGCGAGGGCATTGTTGAGGGTTCTTTGGATTTCCCCGCAGGGGCTAAAGCCCCGTCCAATTTGGTGGTCTTTCCGGCACGACTGAAGTCGTGCCCTGACACTTCTCGTATTCCCGTGCGACGAAATTCTGATTCGACGATGTCCGAAGCCGTTGCATTTTTGCCGCCCTCCAGAATGCGGCGGTAGCGGCGCTCGACGACCTCACGCATGGAGGCGAAGTCGTCGATGCCGGCGACGGTTTTCACCTTGAATTTACGATAGGCAGACTTATTCATCTTGCCGTCTTCCCACACGACCATGGAGGCGACGGTTTCAGCGCCCTGAATGTGCGAGATGTCAAAGCACTCGATGCGGCGGGGAAGCTCGGGAAGCATAAGCGTGTCGGCGAGGGCTTCCTGAATGGCTTTGCGCGATGGCTCGAGGACGCGGAAACGCTGCGTGTAGGATTGGTGGGCGTTCTGGCCGGCGAGGTCGACGAGGGATTTTTTGTCGCCGCGCTGCGGAACTGCAATTTCGATCTTGTGTCCGGTGCGCTCGGTAAGGAGTGCTGCGAGGGTTTCGCGATCGTCGAAGTCGACGGGGACCAGGATGCTTCGCGGGACGTAGTGCTGGTCAATGTAGAGCTGCTTGAGGAGGGCGGAGAAGACAGTTCCAGCTTGGAAGGAGGGGGCTTCGGGCATTCGTTCATCCCGGGTCTCAGAAGCGAGACCCGGGGCGCCCATCTTTATGACTCTTGACGCGCGTTCATTAGCGTCCGGGGCGAAGCTTTCCATCAGCGCAGGCAGGTCTTCCCAGAAGAACTCACGGCGGTCAACGATTTTGCCGTTGCGCATGTGGAAGAGATTGACGGCGAGCGAGCCATCCTCAAAGTGATAGCCGAAGACGTCGGCATCATCGTCAAGTTCGGCAGTGGCGATGCGTTGCTTTTCCTGGAGCTGGTGGACGGTGGAGAGCTGATCGCGGAGACGCGCTGCGGCTTCGAACTGTTCGGCTTCGGCTGCGGCCATCATGCGGGCGGTGAGGGCGCGCTCAAGCTCGGCGTGGCGGCCTTCAAGAAAGAGCTGCGCGTCCCGGACGGCTTGTTTGTAGGTTTCGGGGGTGGTGAGGCCTTCGACGCAGGGACCGAGGCAGCGATGGATGTAGTACTGCAGGCAGGCGCGAGGGTGGTAGCGCGAAAGGTCGACCTTGCAACTGGGCAACAGGAAGCTGCGGTGAATGAGCTCGACGACGCGGTAGGCCAGGTTTCCGGGGAAGTAGGGGCCATAGTAGGCGGCGCCGTCCTTGCGCAGCCGGCGCGTGACGAATACTTTGGGAAAACGGTCGGCGAGCGTGAGCTTGACGTAGGGGTAGGTTTTGTCGTCACGCAGAAGAATGTTGAAGCGCGGCTTGCGCTGCTTGATGAGGTTGTTTTCGAGGGCGAGAGCCTCATGCTCGTTGGCGACAAGGATGTAGTCGATGTCGACGGCCTCGCGCATAAGCGAGCCAGTTTTCGCGTTGGCCTGCGAAGCTTCAAGCAGATAAGAGCGCACACGGGAGCGCAGGTTATTGGCCTTGCCGACATAGATCACTTCGCCGTCGGCGTTCTTGTAGAGATACACGCCCGGCTGGGTGGGGAGAGTGCGGATTTTCTCGTAGAGATCCATGAGGCAGTGTTGAAGGCGGCCAGGACGCTGGAGGCCAAGTCCTAGGATAGCGGGAATTGCGGAATGGACGCAGCCAGAAGGATTTGCGGCCAAGGGAGACAGCGAGTGAAGCCAGAACAGCGCAATCCTTACCAGTCCCTGTAAAAATTACACAATGGTAACAGTACCAAGATACCCACAGGGGCAACGGAAGGGAGCGTCTTTTCAAGTATTTACCCGGAGGCCAGGGAATGGATCGCGGCGTGCAGTTCTCAAAAGGCAGAGGAACCATGCATCGCTGCCGGGCGTGCGGCAAGAGCACTGGCAGGAGCGGAGAGGTGAGAAAAATGACCATGCATCGATCTGGATTTGCGTTAACGGCTGCGGCGGTGATGATCTTCAGTGTGACGGGGTGCGCGACAAAGAATTATGTGCGCACGCAGACAGGGCCGATCATCGACCACACCGACCAACTGGACCAAAAAACTGCAGAGAACAACCGGCAGCTTCACGACGTAAACGATCGCGCGCAGGCGGGAATCGCCAAGGCGCAAGGCTCCGCGGACCAGGCGAACCAGAACGCGCAGAGTGCCACCCAGGCAGCGAACGCGGCCGACACGGCTGCAAACGATGTTGCGCACCGCGCCGACTCGCTGGACAGCGTGGTGAAGGGACTGGACAGCTACAAGCAGGTGGCTAATGTATCAGTGACCTTTGGCTTTAACAAGGCCGCGCTGACCAACGATGACAAGTCGCAACTGGACGGGTTTGCCGGCAATCTGGGTTCGGCAAAAAGCTACATTCTTGAAGTGACCGGTGGAACGGATTCAAGCGGCCCCGCGCAGTACAACTACGACCTGAGCCAGCGCCGCGCCGACGCAGTGGTGCAATACCTGGCCGCGAAGTACAACATCGCCCCGCACCGCTTCTATCTGATCGGGATCGGGAAGGATCAGTACGTGGCGTCAAACGATACGGCTGCGGGACGCAAGGAGAACCGGCGCGTGCAAGTACAGCTGCTCTCAAATATGAGCCCTGATGCCGCTCAGGGCGGCACGCCTTCAGCTTCCGCAGGTCAACCTGCTGCCCCAACCACGGGCCAGTCAGATCCGCCGGCAAACGGACAGGCATCAACAGTTCCACAAGAATAATGAGCGCGTTCAGCGCGCTGAACGCGGGTTCATAGAACGCCACAAGGCAGGCCCTCAAGTCGGGGTCTGCCTTTTTGTTTGGCTAAGCGGGAGCGCGGTCAAGATGCAGCAGTGGAAAGCTGTTTCACGTGTTCTGCGCGGACCTGGCCGGCGGTGAATAAACGCAGGAAGGGAGCGCCTGCCGAGGCGGCTTCGACGGCGGGGCGGCCGCCGGCTTCTTCGCGTTCGACGATGCAGACGACAGCGGCGACCACCATACCCGCCTCCTGCGCGGCCTGAATAGCGGCAATGGTGGACGCTCCGGTGGTGCAGACGTCGTCGACGATGACCACGCGAGCCCCGTCGCGGCAGAAGCCTTCAATGCGGCGGCCGGTGCCGTGAGCCTTTTCGGCTTTGCGCACAAGGAAGCCGTGGAGCAGAGGTGCGTCTAGACTTTCTTGCGCACGCCACGCGCTGGCTGTGGCGACGTTGGAGACGATGGGATCGGCGCCCATGGTAAGGCCGCCAACGGCTTCGGCATCGATTGTATTTGCTTCAAGCAATTCAAGGATGGCGTGGCCGGTGAGGCGGCCGCCTTCGGCGTGGAGCGTGGTGGTGCGGCAGTCAACGTAGTAATCGCTGGTGCCACCCGAGGAGAGCTTGAACTGGCCGAGGCGGAAGCTCAAGCGGGCGAGAAGGGCGATCAACTGTTGGGCGTGGGTGGGGCTGGTCATCGAGACCATTTTAAGCTGGCAGCCGGAAGCGGGGAGCCGATAGCCAGGAGCTGAGAGCGGCGAGCTATGAGCTACTGGCTCCCGGTTACGGGCTGCGTTTTACATTTTGTCGAGGTGGCGGAAGCCGCCGGAGGCGATCAACATGAGCGAGAAGAGGAGGAAGTTATAGAAGGCGTGGACGAGGACGCTTGCGGCGAGAGAGCGTGTGTAAAGACGCACCGCACAAAGAACGATGCTGACTCCGACGAGCAGAAGAAAGGGCCCGAGGGAGTATCCAGTCTGCTGAGCATGCATCCATGCGAACGGGATGCTTGTGGCGATGGAGCCGACGATCATGGCGGGGAAGGACCATTGCGGATGGTCCTTGGGGCCGAGTGGGCGGACGGGTGCGCCGGTAGTCTTTTCAGTGATCCAGTCATAGGCGGTGCAGAGCGAAGGCAGGAGGAATCCGCGAAAGAAGGATTCCTCAAAAAATGGCGCGAAGGTGACGCCGAAGGCGAAGAGCAGCCAGGGGGCACCTGGGGCGCGAAATACCGTCTCGATCGGTGAATTTGCGGGTCCGGGCATCAGCTCGCCGTTCAGGACAGCGATGAAGAAGCAGACGATAGCGGCACTGAACAGGCGCCAACGCAGGCGCACAGCCGTTGCGGCGTTCCATTGCAATCCGGCAAACAGACTTTTATGCCAGAAGATGGGAAAGACGAAGAAGGAGACGCCGAGGGTGAAGATGTAAAGAAATCCTTCGCTGCCAAGGATGTAGTGAATGTTGGCGACCGCCTGCTTGGTGGTGGAAACGCCAAAAAGATGCTCGTGGAGGGCGAGCGCCACGAGCAGACCGGTGGCGAGAAGCCCCATAGGACCGATTACCAGCAGGAGAAATAAAACGTGCCCGAGATGCGGAACGCGCGCCGGTGGCGGTGGCGGCTCGGGGAATTGCGAGGAACATCGGCACTTGAGGTGTTGAACCAGACTCAGGGCGCCATGGCTCGGGCGCGAAGACTGGGGCGAGTTCGCCGGCGTGTTCTTGCGGCCAATCCTGGGGATGGTCTGGTTCGTGGTCCGGCGGACTATTCATGAAGGTCTGGGTCGTTTCTCGCGGCGTGAGGAAGCAGCGGCTTGATTCTTTGGATGCGGGCGCTTGCCGTTGGCATGCGGCGCGGAAGTTGAATCGGATTTGGTTGCGACGGGCTGCTGAGAGCCCACGCTATTTGCGGTCGAATCGGGGGCGTTATCTTCAGGGGAATCGGCAGGGGCGAGGCGGCCATTGGCTGATTTGTAGTAACGCTCGAGGAACTGGCCGGTATAGGAGCCCGGTGTGGCGGCGATCCTGGCGGGGCGGCCTTCGCCGACGATGTGACCACCGTCTTCGCCGCCGTCAGGACCGAGATCGATGACCCAATCGGCGTTGCGAATGACGTCGAGGTTATGTTCGATGATGATGACCGAGTTGCCGAGGTCGGCAAGGCGGTGAAGAACCTCAAGAAGCTTGCGCACATCGTCAAAGTGAAGACCGGTAGTGGGCTCATCGAGGAGGTAGAGGGTTTTTCCGGTCTGGCGCTTGGAGAGCTCGCGGGCCAGCTTCATGCGCTGCGCTTCGCCACCTGAGAGGGTGGTGGCGCTTTGGCCGAGATGCACGTAGCCGAGGCCGACATCGACGAGAGTTTGCAACTTCTGGCGCACCTGCGGCACATCGGCGAGCAGGGGTAGGGCATCTTCGATGGTGAGATCGAGAACGTCGGCGATGGAGTGGCCGTGGAATTTGACGGCCAGCGTTTCCTGATTGTAGCGGCGGCCGTTGCAGACCTCGCACTGCACGTAAACGTCGGGCATGAAGTTCATTTCAATGCGTCGCTGGCCGTCGCCCTGGCAGGCTTCGCAGCGGCCCCCGGAAACATTGAAGCTGAAACGGCCCGGCTTGTAGCCGCGCTCGCGCGCCTCAGGCAGCATGGCGAAAAGATCGCGGATGGGCGAGAAGACGCCAGTGTAAGTGGCCGGATTGGAGCGGGGTGTACGGCCGATGGGCGACTGGTCGATGCGAACCACCTTGTCAATTTGCTCTGCGCCGGTGAGGGTGTCGTGAGCGCCGGGCTCCTCGCGCGAGCCGTAGATGATTTTGGCGAGCGAGCGGTAGAGGATGTCGTTGACGAGCGTGCTTTTGCCGCTGCCGCTGACGCCGGTTACGACCGTCATGACGCCAAGCGGGATGCGCAGGTCGAGGTCATGGAGATTGTGCTCCCGCGCGCCGGTGATGGCGAGCCATTTGCCTGTGAGCGGGCGCGGATCGGCGCGCTGCAGCATGGTAGCGGCTCCGCTGAGGTAGCGGCCGGTGAGCGAGGCCGGCGAGTCCATGATCTGTGCCGGCGTGCCCTGGGCAACGACATAGCCGCCAAGCCGGCCCGCACCGGGCCCGAGATCGAGGACGTAATCGGCGTGGCGGATGGTTTCTTCGTCGTGCTCGACGACGAGGACAGTGTTGCCGAGGTCGCGGAGTTTTTCAAGCGCCTCAATCAGACGGCCGTTGTCGCGCTGATGGAGGCCGATCGAGGGCTCGTCGAGGACATACAGGACGCCGCGGAGGCGAGAGCCAATTTGCGTGGCGAGGCGAATGCGTTGACCCTCGCCGCCGGAGAGCGTGGCGGCGTTGCGGTCGAGCGAAAGGTAGCTGAGGCCGACGGCGCAGAGGAATTCAAGGCGCTCGGCAATTTCGCCGCGGATGCGCTCAGCGACGAGCGCTTCCCGCTGAGTGAACCTGAGGTTGATAGCCGCCGAAAGTGCGCGGTTGAGCGGGAGTGCGGTGAAGTCGGCGATGGAAAGGCCGCCAATTTTGACGGCGAGCGATTCAGGGCGAAGACGCTTGCCGCGGCAAACAGGGCAGGGTGCGGCCGACATAAAGCTCATCATGTACTCGCGATAGCCCTCGCTGCGGGCGTCTTCAACGTTGTTGCGCAGGTAGCTGAGGATTCCGTGGAATCCGGTGCGCGGCGCTTCCCCTTTGGGCGGGCCGTAAACGAGAATGTGCTGCTGTTTCGGCGGCAGATCTTCAAAAGGAGTGTCGAGATCGATCTTGTAGCGCTCGGCGGCGAGCTGAATGAGCTTGACGAGGTACTGGGACGAGGAACCAGGACCGAGGCCGCCATCGAGCAGCGGCTTGGACCAGTCAGTGATGACTTTGGCAGGGTCGAAGTCGTAAAGCGAACCGAGGCCGTGGCACTCCGGGCATGCACCAAAAGTGGAATTGAAAGAGAAACTGCGTGGCTCCAAGATGGGCACGTCGAGACCGCAGTCGGGGCAGGCCATGGAGGAGGAGAATAACTGCTCGTCCGCGGCATTGAAGGCGACAAGGACAAGGCCATTCGCGAGTTGAAGGGCTTTAGAGACAGCTTGTTCTAGGCGTTTTTCGACGGAAGGCTTCGATCTCGCGGATGAAGACTTGTCGGCGGGGCTCGTGGGCTTGCCGGGTTGAGAGTCAGGTTTACTGCCCTCCTGGGAGCTGACCGGCTTGAGGAGGATCCGGTCAACGATGGCTTCGATGGTGTGGTTCTTTCGGCGATCGAGATAAAGCGGCTCAGAAAGGTCGCGCATCTCGCCATCGACACGTGCGCGAAACCCTTGCTGATCAAGCTGATCGAGCAGATCCTTAAACTCACCCTTTCGGCCTCGGACGACCGGCGCCATGATGGTGACACGTTCGCCGCGGGACAGTTCGACGATGCGCTGTACGATTTGCTCTGCGGTCTGGCGGGCGATGGGACGGCCGCAATTTGGGCAGTGTGGGGTGCCTATCGAGGCATAGAGGAGGCGCAGGTAGTCGTAGATTTCGGTGATGGTGCCTACTGTTGAACGAGGGCTACGGCTGGTGGTTTTTTGTTCGATGGAGATGGCAGGGCTGAGGCCTTCGATGGAGTCGACGTCGGGGCGCTCAATCTGGTCGAGAAACTGGCGAGCGTAGGCCGAAAGCGTTTCGACATAGCGGCGCTGGCCCTCGGCGTAGATGGTGTCAAAGGCGAGTGAACTTTTGCCGGAGCCGGAGAGCCCGGTGACGACGGTGAGGGCGTTGCGAGGAATGCGCACACTGATGTCGCGCAGATTATGCTGGCGCGCCCCTCGCACCGAGATGTGAGTGATGGACATGATTGGGTCAGTCAAGGACCGGAGGGACCATTAAAAGGTGGAGTGAGGCGAGTCACCGCGCACAACACCCTGAGGGTATTCTATTGGTCAATAGAAATCAGGGTCAACGCGGCGAATCTTCTGCGACAATCGCATAGGCGAACGCAAGGACGTGCGATGGCCTGCATGAGGCGGCAGGAAATGGTAGGCGCAGCTAGAACGCATCTAAATCTTTAAGGCGGCAGGGATGGCAGGTTTGTTGGATTTGGCGATGTTGATTTGTGCGACAGCGGCCGCACTGGGGTTCGGCATTCTGACCGCTTATGCGATTCTGCGCGTGGGCTTTGCGATCTTGCGGCCGCGACGCCGGCGGACCGGGGTAAAACCAGAGCCGGAGACCGCGCGTGTGTCGTAATGGCAGCTATCTGCTAGCAGTTTTCGACTTTCATCTGTGAACCAATAACTTTCAGCATTCAATCATAAAAACTTAGGCAAGGCTAAGGACCCGGCTTGGCGGCACTTTAGTTTTGCGGGTTTTGCTGCTGCTGGCGCTGCTGCTCGAGCTGGCGCTGTCTTTCCTGCATTTCCTCAATCATTTGCTGCTGTGTTCGCACTGGCATGCCGGGAGCAGGCTGCGCCTGCGGCGGCGGCGGCTCCTCCGGTTGCGGCTCCTGCGAAATCTCTTCGACCCCGCTATCCTGCTCGCTTGGCGGGCTCGGGACGGCGCCGGCGTCGTGGGAAGACCCGCTGGTACGAGGAGTGAGCACAACCCGCAGCGGTGCGCCCTGGCGCTGGTCACCGACAATGAGGACGTTGTAGTTGGAGCCGTCGAGAAGTTGATAGAGCACATCGCGCGCAGGACCCGGGCCGTACGAACCGAATATCCGCTCATCCTTGTTCATGCCCTCAACTTTCGCTCCCGTCTCCAAGGAGATTTCCTTCAGGATCTGCGTCAGGCTGGAATTGGAGGCGACGACGGTGAGACCGTGGCTATCCAGGACGACGGAAGCGCTCTGAGGAGGATTGTTCGCGGGCCAATCGGAAGCTTTGGGCGCGGCAGGCGTTGGCGCCGTGGGCGGTTGGGGCGCCGGTTGAACTGTCCGGGAGTCCTTCGATGTGGAGGCGGGCTTTTGCGCGGGCATGGATGCGGGAACCTGTGAAGTTTGCGCGGAGAGCGACGCGCCGGCCAGCAGCGGGAGAAGCAGGGTTGCGGCAAAGAGGGATATCGAGGTGGCGCGGCGCTTTCGTAGACGAGAGCGGAGACGCGAAAGGGTGCCACGCCAGGATTCCGCTTGCGGAGTTGCGAGTGTTCGCATCGGAATCACCTCATTGATGGAAGCAGGCCGCGGCAAAGTGCATCACTCGGCCACATGCTTGCGCGTTGTGGCAGCGGAATACACTGCCGCACACTGTACTAGACTAGCAGTGACCCCAGGACGCTCGAAAGGGTTTCAAGGGTCAGGGAGGAAGTTGGCAGGAATGCGGTTGCAGTTGAGGATTTTGGCGGCCGCGGCGTTGCTGCTGGCGCCGTTAGCAAGCCGGGCGGTGAGTTGCACTTCGCAGGCAGAACTCGGGTCGCTGGATCGCGACGCGCTGACGACCATTGCCGGCCGCCTGGCGAGCGCCGTGATGGGACAGGATTATGCCACCCTGCAGGCAGAGCTGCTGCCCGAGGAAGCATCGCAGTGGGATGGCATTCGCGCGGCTGTAGATCAGGGTGCGGCTGCTGGTGAAGGGCGGACAGTTTCAATTGCGCAACGTGTATCTGCTGGACGCGAGCGACCAGACGGCACCGCAGAATACGCAGTTCTTCTGCTCGAACTCGACGGGATCGCTTACCGTGACCATCAACATGAACGCACTGCCGCCGGGGCGCTACGCCGTGGTGATCGCCGACGCTGCCGGCGCGCCGCTGGCCGGGCAAATGGGGCTGGTTCTGGCGTGGGATGGGACGGCAACCGAGTGGAAGCTGGCAGGATTGACGATCAGGCCGGGAGTCTTCGACGGACACGATGGCGTGTGGTACTGGGTACGCGGGCGACAATTGGCCAAGCGTAGATCCCTGGAGCGCGTGGTTTAGCTACGAGACGGCACACTATCTGCTGCTGCCGGTGGATTTTCTCTCTTCGCCGAATCTCGACAAGCTGCGCAAGGAGCAGTCGGATATTTCGCCGTCGCCGCAAAGCGCATTTCCGCTGTCGTTGCCGGATGGCGATCGGACGTGGAAGATCGAGTCGGTGGTGCTGGATCCAGCGCTGCATGAGCCGGACCTGGGCGTGGTCTATCAATCGACGGGCGTAACCGATCCTGCTGCGCTGCGAACCGAGGCAACGGCGGTGATGAGCGCGTTTCTGAAGGCGCAGCCGGGGATTCGCGCGAATTTTCACGGACTGTGGGCGTTGCGGAGAAGGATGGGAAGCAGACGCCGGTGATGGAGCTACCGATGAAGCAGATACCGTGAGAACAGAGAGATTACCTGCCTGGTTCCATCGAATTGGGGACTCGTTCGGCAATAAGACCAACAGAAAGGCGGAGAGGATTGCCTGGGATTATCGATCTGCGTTCAGATACGGTGACGCGGCCCACGCTCGAGATGCGCGCGGCGATGGCGGCGGCTGAAGTGGGTGACGATGTTTACGGCGAAGATCCCACGGTCAATCTGTTGGAACAGCGAGCGGCGGAGGTATTTGGGCGCGAGGCGGCGCTGTTTGTGCCCACGGGCACGATGGGCAACCAGATTGCAATCCGCCTGCTGACGCAACCCGGCCAGGAAGTGATTGCCGAATCGCGGGCGCACATTCTGGACTACGAGATGGCGACGACTGCGGTCTTTTCCGGCTGCCTGATTCGCGCCGTGCAGGCGGAGGGCGGAACCCTTACATGGAAGCACATTGAGCCCGCGATTAATCCGTACGGAGGGTTTCGCGCAGCGACCGGGCTGATTGAGATTGAGAACACAGCCAACCTGGCCGGCGGACGTGTCACGCGGGTCGATGTGCTGGAAGAGATTTGGGAAGGTGCGAAGGAGCGGCAGGCTACCACTGCACCTTGATGGGGCGCGCATCTTTAATGCGGCTGTGGCGCTGGGAGTGGATGTGAAGGCGCTGACGCGCGGGTTCGATACGGTGATGTTCTCCCTGTCGAAGGGATTGGGCGCGCCGGTGGGGTCGATGCTGGTGGGCTCGGCGGAACTGATTGCGCGGGCGCGGATCTACCGCAAAGCATTAGGCGGCGGCATGCGGCAAGTGGGTGTTCTGGCGGCGGCGGGGCTGATCGCGCTGGAAGACGGGCCGCTGCGGCTGGGTGAAGATCACGCGAATGCGCGGCTGCTGGCGGAGGCGCTGGCAAGAATACCGAGGGCGTTGCGATCGATCTCGAGACGGTGGAGACGAATATTGTGATCTTCCGGTTGACGGCGGGAACGGGGGCGGCGGAGTTGGCGGCACGGCTGAAGGCGCGCGGTGTGCTAGCAGGCGCGTTTGGGCCGGATGCGATTCGCCTGGTGACGCACCGCGATGTGAGCCGCGAGGAGTGCATCGATGCTGCCCAGGCGCTGACTGAGGAGATTGAAGCGGGAGTCGCAAGGACTGCCTGACGACAAGACAAAAGCCCAATCTCCCTAATGAGAGATTAGGCCTTTGCATATTGCTGAGAGCCGCCTAGAACAAATTCCAGAGCGACTGATTGTAGACCGAATGGTGGAACTGGACCTCAGAGCCCTTGACGATGGTTCCGAGATCATGCGGCGAGCGATTCGCGGCAGCCTGCTTCAGATCTGCATACCGGCCCTGGACATCTGCGCCCAGAACCTGCGCAATCCACTTCGAGGACTTGAAGTCGTTGATTGCCTTCTGGATATTGTCGGGCAGGTACCGGCCACCGGCACGCAGATCCTTTGCCTTGGAGATCTCGCCGTCGATGCCGGTTTTAAAGATGCCGTAGAGCGCCAGGTAGGGGTTAGCGTCCGGCGCTACCGCTCGCACCTCGGTGCGCATGGAACGATGGTTGCCGATGGGCACGCGGATCATGGCGCCACGATCGACTGCCGAAGCGCGAATCTGATTCGGCGCTTCGAAGTGCGGGTCGAGACGGCGGTAGGCGTTGACGCTGGAGTTGAAGATCAGGCAGAGGTCGAGGGCATGGGTCAGGATGCGGTCGAGGAAGTCCCAGCCGAATTTTGAAAGCTGCTCTTCGCCCTTTTCATCCCAGAAAAGATTGGTCTTACCCTTGGAGACAGAGACGTTGGTGTGCATGCCGCTGCCATTCACGCCCACGATCGGCTTGGGCAGAAAAGAAGCAGTGAAGCCCATGTTGTTGGCAATTTGCCGGCACAGTAGTTTATAGAGCTGCATTTGATCGGCCGCAGCGACCACCTCGGCGTAACTGAAGTTGATTTCAAACTGGCTGGGCGCGACCTCAGGGTGGTCTTTTTCGTTTTGGAAGCCCATGGCGCGCTCGACTTCAGCAGCAGTGTCAATGAACTGGCGCAACGGATCGAGCGGCAGAACGTGGTAGTAGCCGCCGGAGTTGATGAACTCGAACTTCTTCGTTTCGTGGTATTTCTGCTCAGCATCCTTACCGGCGAAGAGGAAGCCTTCGATCTCGGCGGACGCATTCAAGGTGTAATTCTTCTCCTTGAATAGTTTGTCTGCGTAATTCTTCAAAACGCCGCGCATATCACCCGAGTACTGACTTCCGTCCTTGTCGATGACATCGCCGAAGACCAGCACCTTGCCATTGCCGAAGACGTCGGCGGGCACCCAGTAGAAGGAGGCCCAGTCGACGAAGAGGCGCAGGTCGCTCTCCTTCTGTGCAGTGAATCCGCGAATCGACGAGCCGTCGAAGGTCAGGTTTTCGTGCGCGCCCAGCAGGAATTTCTTATCGTAGTCGAGCAGGTGCAGGCGGCCCTCAAGATCGGAAAAAAGCACAGTGACGGCCTTGATGCGCTTCTCGTCCGTAAGATACTTGAGGCGTTTTTCGCGGACATCACTGGCGGGCACTCGCTTGGTGCGATCGGCCTTGGCTTGCAGGTTAAGCGTTTCAAGTTCCTCATACGAGAGGGCGAGAAAATTCCGTAAGTCGGTAGACATGGAACTCCTTTCTTTGGCTGCGAACGGTGGTTCGTGATGATGACTGCAACAAGACCATTGGAACGAAGTTTCTCCAGGGAAATCGCACCCCTGGAAGGACTCTGAGATAGCCTTGATTCACTGCGAATCAGTCAAGCAGGACAGATGATATTCGCGGAGTTTTGCGGGCCGCGTCCCGGTTCATCCTGTCGACTTTGGCTTCAAGGTTGCGCGCTGCCAACCCTGTTGACCGGAGCGACGGTAAACACGACGCCGCTCAGGGAGCAGGCATTTTGTCAGCGCGGTGAGAGGGTACCACTTTCCCCCTAAAAATCTACCACCAGCGCCCGAAGCGCAGCAACCAGACTTGAAAACGACAAAAGGGAAGCAGAAAAGCGACGAGCGCTTCTCTGCTTCCCCGGGGTTTGGAAAACATTCCGGCAGCAAGCACCGGATTTTAGGTTTGTCTAGGCCGCCGCCGGTATAGCAACGGTATTCACAGTCTTGAGAATGCGCGAGACGATCTGGTAAGGATCGGCCTCAGAGTTTGGACGACGATCCTCGAGGTAGCCACGGTAACCATTTTTGATGAAATTAACGGGCAGACGGATGGAAGCACCACGATCGGAGAGCCCGAAGCTGAATTTGTCGATGGCTTGAGTTTCGTGATGACCAGTGAGGCGCAGATGGTTATCCGGGCCGTAGACGTCAATGTGGGCGGCGATGTGGTTTTCGAATGCCTTCATGAGAGCTTCAAAGTACGGCTTGCCGCCAACTTCGCGGAGGTGCTTTGTTGAGAAGTTGGTGTGCATGCCGGATCCGTTCCAGTCACCCTTGATCGGCTTGCAGTGGAGCTGGAGGTCGACCGCGTATTTCTCGCAAAGGCGAGCCATGAGGTAACGCGCGGTCCAAAGGTCATCAGCGGCCTTGTGCGAACCCTTGCCGAAGATCTGGAACTCCCACTGACCCTTCGCGACCTCGGCATTGATGCCTTCGTGGTTGATGCCGGCGTGGAGGCAGAGGTCGAGGTGTTCTTCGACAATCTGGCGGGCTAAGCTGCCCATATATTTGTAGCCGACCCCGCAGTAGTAGGGTCCCTGGGGGCCGGGAAAACCGCTCTCAGGGAAACCGAGGGGGCGCCCGTCCTTGTAGAGGAAGTATTCTTGCTCGAATCCAAACCAGAGATCAGGATCGTCTTCCGCCGTGGCGCGCATGTTCGAGACGTGCGGTGTTCCGTCGGGATGCATGACTTCGCTGAGAACGATATAGGCGCTCTTGCGGGAGGCGTCGGGGTAAAGCGCGACGGGCTTCAGGATGCAGTCAGAACTTTTGCCTTCAGCCTGCATGGTGGAACTGCCGTCAAAACCCCACAGAGGCAGGTCAGCAAGAGTGGGAGGCTTCTCAAAGTCCTTAATCGTGGTTTTGCCGCGCAGCTCCGGGATGGGCTTTTTGCCGTCGAGCCAAATGTACTCAAGTTTGTACTTTGCCATGGATCTCCTTAGAAAGGATGAGGGTTTTCTAGTATGCAAGTGAATCCTAAGGCTTTAGGCATAAGGATTTTATGAAGATCCAGGAGCAAGGTGTGAGGAAAACAGGGGTCAGGTCCGATGTGCAATGAGGACCATAAGGAGGAGGATGACGACTGGAATCATCGCCAAGGCAGCGTAATAGAGAATTTTTCGGGGAAGATGAGATTTGCGCCTTTGCCAGTCTCGCAGCTCAGCGCGATCCTCGATTCCGACTTGATCGGGGTGGAGGAGGTCGTGGAGAAACTCACGGGCGTTGGCATACCGGTTTTTGGGATCCCGCTCCAAGGCCCGGTAAATAATCTCCTGCAACTGCGGGGAGATGGAGGGATCGGCCACACGCGGGGGGACGGGGTGGTTGAGCAGGCGGTCGTTCATGGCGGCCAGAGGTGAAGGGCCGGAGAACGGCAGCTTGCCGGTGAGCATTTCGTAGAGGATGACGCCGACGGAGTAGACATCAGACCGGCCGTCGCCGCGCTTGCCTTTGACCTGCTCGGGAGAGATGTAGTTGGGTGTGCCTAGCGTGGCGGTGAAGTTGGCATAGGTAAGGCGGCGAGAGGACGAGTCACTGGCGATGCCGAAGTCGATGAGCTTGATGTTGTCATGGTCGTCGACCATGATGTTTTCCGGCTTGAGGTCGCGGTGGACGACGCCGTTGGCATGGATATAGTCGAGCGCCTCGAGAATGTGGGAGGCGATGCGGATGGCGCGGTCCTGTGGAAGCTTGCCTTCGTCGATGACGCGGCGCAGGAGGCGCCCGTCGCACCACTCCATGACCATGTAGATACGGGAACGCTGCTCGTCTCCATAAACCTTCATGATGTTGGGGTGATTGAGCCGCTCGCCGATGGCCGCCTCGCGCTTGAAACGGTCAAAGAGGATAGGATCGGCTTCCATGTCAGGATGGGGAATCTTGAGGGCGACGGTGCGGTTGTTGCGCGAGTCGGATGCGCGGTAGATAGTTGCCATGCCGCTGCGCGCCACCGGCGCTTCGATACGGTAGGAATCGACCTGACTACCTGGCTCCAGGGCGTCGTAAAAACTCATCGTGCGCACCACCACGTCTCACTTTACTGTACCCAGTGAGGATCAGGAAACAGTAAGGAATCTATAAAGCAGGAACAAAGGAACGAGGGTCCGCGAGTCCAAGAAAGCAGTTGTCCGGGCGCATTCATATAGGCAACCTGTAAGGCCGGCCGCGGTACATGCCAACCTGTTCCACCGAACGGACGCGAATCACCTGCGCGGTGGTATTGTCGCCGCCATCGATTTCGACCCCGCGGGCGACGAGCTCGCGAGCAATCTGAGCAGCGTCTTTTTTTTGCGAAGCGATGGAAGCGATCTCGGCGTCGCTCATTTCATCGTGGAGGCCATCAGTACAGAGCACGAGAATGTCGCCCGGCAGCAAGGTGAGGGCGGTGGTATCGGGCGATACAAACATCTCTGGTCCCAGCGACCGGATGAGCACATGGCGGGAGTCAGAAGTGGCAATGTCTCCAGAGGAGATAAGGCCCATTTTCCGCTGCTCGTTCACGAGCGTATGGTCCTGGGTGACCTGACGGGCGCGGCCGTTGCGGACCAGATAGCACCTCGAATCTCCAACGTGGGAGACCACTGCCTGGTCGTAACGCAGGGCACAGGCGACGAGGGTCGTGGCCATTTTTTTGCCCTGATGCTGTGGCGAAAGGGTGCAATCGTGCACCGCGGCATTTGCCTGCTGGATGAGCTTGGGCAGCAGACTGATGAGCATTGCACCAGACTGTGCCTTTGCGAACTCCCCGGTTATGACAGAAACAGCGGTGTTCGAGGCGACCTCCCCAAGGTCAAGCCCGCCGACTCCATCGGCAACCACAAAGAGAAAGCCGTGGGAGCGAGCCTGCTGACGCGAGACTGGGATAAAGGAGCCCATGGCGTCTTCGTTGTTGGTGCGAACTTTGCCGAAGTCGCTCGCCTGGCCGAACTGTACGTCCAACATATGCGCCGCCGCATGTGGCATCTCGTGCATTTGCGCGGCCGAGATGCTGTTCCCTCAAAGTATTGAATTCTTAGTTTGAAAACAATGATCGGGTGGCCGCCTCTCCTCAGCCTCTCATAGGAGGCTGAAGAGAGGATCCACCCAGAATTTTGACCAGTTGACGCGTTGCTTAGAGAGCTTGCTGTTTCGACTCGAGAAGAACAGATTTACCCTTGGCCTTCGAAGACCGGAGGAAGTAAATCGCTCCGTAGATACCCCAGATTGCCGAGATGCCGAGCGCTGTCAATGGTTCCATCTTAGTGCCGAGGTTGAAGAACGGGCCGGCTACGTAGAAGGCCATGCAGGTTAGGTTGGCGACAAGGCCAAATGCAGGAATGAGTGTGTGCATGAGAAAGTTGTGGTCGGGACGCTTGTGGTAGGCCACCATGCACAGGAAGCAACTGAGCCCGTAAAGGATGAAGGTGCCGAAGTTCGAGGTGAGCGTCATGGCAAGGAGCGAGTTGGGCAACTTGGCCAGGGTGTCGTGCGGAAGGTAGCCCCAACTGGAGAAGATGCCGTGAGGCAGAGCAGCGATTGCGGCGTCAGTCGGGGCGCCGGCGTCGCCGAACATCAGCGAGATGGCGATGACGCCGATGACCGCTGAGATCCAGGCCAGGGTCCAGATGGATTTGCGCGGCGACAAAGACTCTGCGTGCAGCATGCCAAAGTGCTCCGGAACCTCAGCGTCTTTGCCCATCGCGTAGGTGACGCGGGCGCCGGTGTTCATGCAACTCAGGGTGGTGCCGATGAGGGCGAAGAAGACTGTGATTGCCTCAGCCAGCATGAAGTACTTTCCGTGGCCCTGGCCGAGCAGCTGGTCGCCGACGATGATCATCATGTCGCCCAGCGGCGCGGCGGAACTGGCAGCGCTTTGCATCGTATACCCCGAATTGAGGAAGTAATTGGCTGCGAAATACTCAAAGAGGTAACAGAACAGTCCTTGGATCAGGAGCGAAGCGATGACGGCAATCGGTATATGCTTGGTGGGATTCTTTGCCTCGCCTCCCATCGAGGTGACCGATTCAAAGCCGACGAGAATGAGAATGGCGACGGTGGACTGAATAAACACCCAACTCCACTTATGCACGCCTACGACCGAAGCAGCAGTCGGGTGTGCAAGCATGTTGCCTGTCGAGTCCGTGGCTGGATAGGTGATCACGAACGGTTCGGGCTTGCCGTCGCTTCCGAGGAGCGGCAGAGGCGTGCCGCTGGCATCGCGCATGATGGAGCCATCTTTGGGATTGGTCGCGAACTGGTAGGTGTAGGTCGCCAGTGTCTGATTGTCGTACTGGAAGCCGGGCGTACCCGACGGATGGCTGGCGCGGTAGCCGAGGGCCAAAACGCTAAAGATGACCAGGGCAGATATTTGAATCACGTTGATGGCGATGTTGACGGCGGAAGATGCGCCTGCGCCCTTGGAGGCGATCCAGGCGATGAAGAAGGAGAAGACCACCGCGACCAATGACATGAAGAGCAGCCCGGGATTGGAGCCGCTCATGAAGTTTGGATAGAGGAAGCCGACCACGTAACCGCAGAAGACGCCGGTGACGGCTACCATCACGCCGGGATAGACCCAGTAGTAGAGGTGCGAGCCCCAGCCAACGATGAACTTGGCGATGCGGGCGTACTTGAAGGCCGCGTCCTTCGAGAGCATGGCCTGCTCGGCGTAGTAATAGCTGGAGCCGGTGCCGGGATAGAGCTTGGAGATCTCGGCATAGGACACCGCAGTAGCCAAACAAAGCAGGAGGGAGACGAAGATGCCCAGCCACATGGCTGGCGCGGTAGAGGGCTGACCCGCGACGCCCGTAGTTGCCTGGATGAAGAAGGTGAGCCAGAGGAAGGCGCCGGGAGCGATGAGCGCCATTGCGTTTGCGGTCAGCCCGGTAAGGCCCAGGGTGGCCTGCATCTGAGGTGCTTTCTGATCTGCCATGAGCATTCTCCTGAGATTTGAAGTTCGTTTGGAACCTCCCGGTCGTTGGCCGGGAATTTATCCACATCCAGTTACGGTGTGGTGTCTGGCGAGCTTTCGATCGAGGTTTAAGTGAGTTGAGAGGGGGCGGCCAATTTTCACTACGACGATTGACCTACCCCCAAGTCTGTAGCGGCGTCGCGACTCTGCCGGTAATCCGGTGAGGGCGACGTAAGGAAGAAGTGGCGTTAACGCTTGGGGCCGAAGAATGCGACGAAGCCAACGGTCAGCGTCTGCTGCTGGTCACTTGTTTGGCTGGCCAGCTTGTGGAAGTAGTTCTTGTCGGAGACATCGCAGCGATATTCAATGCGCATCAACATGCCTTCCACCCACTTGTATTCATAGGTGAAGGTGCCCTCAACCAGGTGCTGCGCCGTGCCGGTCTGGAAACCGTCCGCATCGTCGAAATATTCGACTCGGCCTGCCACGGCATTTTTCCCATTTGCTTGAACGTGGAAGGCGCCAGCCACGCCCTGCCAGGTATTGAGCTTGGTGTCGCCTTGTGCGGCGACGGCATCCTGATTCATGCCGTAGTCGTAATTGATGTACATGTTGAACTTTCCGGGCGGCGTGAGCAGCACTGTTGTGTCGATCAGGTTACGCAGTCCGCTTGTGGTGTTCGAGTTCTCGGGTCCGACGTAATAGTTGAGGTTCCAGGTGGCCTTCGGCTTGACGTAGGCGCTGGTGAACGCGCCGGTGACGCCGCCGTTGGTCTTGGAGACGTTGTTCCAGCCGTTGACCAACTGGAATCCGATCGTTTCGGTCTTCGACACCGGCATCGAAGTGCGCGCGCCGAAGTGCCAGTAGGGAATGGCATTCACGAACAGCAGGGAACGCGAATAGTTCCAGTTGTCCTTGGATTCGATGACTTCAGCTCCGGCGGAAGTGACGAATTTACCGAAGTCCAATTCGAAACCCTTGGCCTTGGGAGGCTTGACGCTGAGGAATGCCTGCTCGAGGTAAGGGAGCTGAGCGGCGGAGTTGCTGTTGGTTGGGGCGGCGTTGATCAAATCGTTGGTGCGGCCGTAGATGAAGTCGACATGCGCGCCGATTGGATCGGGATCGTGGTTCAGCGTGAGCTTGGCTGCGCTCAGTTCAAACTGATCCGTCTTGTCGTTGAAGTTGTAAAGCTGGTTGAGTCTGATCGTAGCCGTCGAGTAGGTGTTTGGACGGTTGAAGTTGAAGCTATAGTACCCGTCGATAAACCCACTAAGATCCATGGGCCCGACGCTCCAGGTGGGCGGCGCTGCGGGAGCGGCTGGGGCTTGAGCGGCGGGAGCCGGGCTTTGTGCCGGCGCCGCCGAAGCAGAAGATGAGGACGCAGGTGCAGCGGCGGGAGTCTGCGCACCGGCCATGAGCGCGACGGAAATCGCGGCTCCAGCGATCGATTGAAGAATGAGCTTCGCGTTCGAATGCATCGATACAATACCTCCAAGAAAGTTTGGGAATAACAAGAAAGTGGACTTGGCCCAATTGGGCGTTCTATGCTCCCGCGCCGCAAGGGGAAATAGCACGTCGCGGTTATCGAGCATTCCGTACGCATGGGGACAGAATGCTCAGGGCAAAGTTGACTATCGCGCTGAAGAGGACTGCGCTGCAGTTTTGCTGAAACGAACTGAGATTAGTAATGCAAACAAGCCATAAAGAAGATATGAGGAACGCATGAGGATTGCGTGAGGAAGGGAAAAGAGAATTCCGACGGGAAAACGTTGCGTTGAAATGCGATTTCTTGCACCGTTTGTGTCCTTTCGGGCCGATCGGCAAGTGAGGCGAAGAGCGGGGAAAGGGGGGCGGGGACCTGATAGAATTCTCTTTTCCCTGCTTAGACCTAGCCGACTGAGAGCAATTCCACGTTGCCCCGGGACGATTCCCAGGACGTGGAAGGTTGGGGGGGTGAAGGCAGTCGCGTTGCCCGATTGTTTAGGTTTCGATGCCCGGAAGGCGCCCATTTTGACCTCGTGAATGGAAGGTGAGTTCCCGGTTGTCACTGAGCTATCCAGCGCGTTCGGTGCTTCGGCTTGGGCGTTCGCGCGGCTCCGCCTCGCGGCTGCTTATGTTCACGCTGGAGTGTGCGATGGGCGTGGCGGCCGTGGTTTTGGTGGCGGCGCTGACTCATTGGTCCAGTTGGCTGCTGCCTGTGGCGGCGCTGCTATACCTGCTGATCGTGGTTCCAACTGCGCTGCTGTACGGGTTTTGGCAGGCCGCGGTGGTGTCATTAACGGCGGTTGTGGCGCAGAGCTGGTTCACGGCGCGAGAGTCGGAATTTGCAGGCGCAACCAATCCGGCAAATTCTGTGACGCTGCTGGTGTTTGTGATGGTGGCGCTCACCGTCAGCCGGCTCTCAGCCCGAGTTACTGATCATGCGCGGGAGGCCGAATCTCGTGGCGGTCAGATGGAGAACCTGTACGAGTTCACGCGGCGGACACTGCAAATGGATCTCCACATGGAGCCAGGCCAGCAGTTGGCCGAACTTGTACATGAGATTTTCGATCTGGAAGCAGTTGCGGTTTTCGACGCCGACTTGCACGAGGTGTATCAGGCAGGATTCTGGAATCTGGACCCTCAAGAGATGGCGCAGAACGTCTATTACTTTGAGACTTCAGACGACGACCCGGAAAGCGGAATTGGGCGGCGCGTGGTGCGCTTAGGGACCGTGCCAATAGGCAGCCTCGTGGTACGCGGCGAAACCGGCCCGCTGACAAACAACGCCATTGCGTCATTGATCGCGATCACCTTCGACCGCTATCGTGCCTTTGCCAATGAAAGCCGGATTGAAACCGAACGGCGCACAGAGCAGTTACGGGCCACGGTGTTGGACAGCCTTGCACACGCATACAAGACGCCGCTCACAGCCATTCGTGCAGCTTCAACAGGATTAGGAGAGATGGGACACCTTTCGCCGGGGCAAGCGGACCTTGTGGCGCTGATCGACGAGCAGACCAGCCTGCTGGGCGATTTGACAACGCGGCTGCTGACGACAGCGCGCCTGGATGCGGACGAGGTTGCAATCCACGTTGGCCAGGTGAGCGTGGGGACGCTGATTGAAGAGGTTCTGGCAGCCCTGAAGGATCGGTTAGCCAGCGTGAAGGTGGTGGTGGAGATCGAGGACGAGAGCCTCGCTTTGAGCTGCGATCGCGAGTTAATGGCGATGATGTTGACGCAGTACGTCGATAACGCGTGCAAGTATTCCAACTTCGGCACGCCGATCACGATCCGGGTGTTGATTGCGGGAGCGGAGGTGATCTTTTCCGTGCAGAGTTACGGGCCCGTGATACCCATGGCGGACCGCGAGCGTATTTTCGACCGCTACTATCGCTCCTCGACTTATTCGAATCGGGCTCCTGGCACGGGAATTGGATTGTCGGTGGCGAAGCGCGCGGCGCAGATCCATGGCGGGTATGTATGGGTAACCAGCGATGAAGATGAGGGCACGACGTTCTTTGCCGCAATTCCGCACATAACGGAGAAAGAGGGTTTGTAACGATGCAGCAAGCTATTCGCATCCTCGTAGTCGATGACGAGCCAGCCATTCGCAGGGCGCTGCGTCCTCCGCTTGTGGAACTCGGTTTTCAGGTGTCGGAGGCGTCGCGTGGCGAGGAAGCGCTGCAAGTGCTGCGCGCCGCCCAATATGACGCCGTGCTGCTCGACATCAACATGCCGGGGATTGGCGGCATTGAGACACTGCGGCGGATTCGCGCGTTTGCGCCGCGGCTGCCCGTGCTGATGCTGACGGTGCGCGACGAGGAAGAGGACAAAGTGGAGGCGCTGGATATGGGCGCCGACGATTACGTCACAAAACCGTTCAGCACACGAGAGCTTGTGGCACGCATTCGCACGGCGGTGCGCCGCGTGCATGCGCCTGCCCGGCCCGAAGATGCTCCGATTGAGATCGGCGAAATCCGGCTGGAGCCGGTGAAGCGCCGCGTAACCAAGCGCGGGCAGAGCATTCGCCTTACACGCAAGGAGTTTGACATACTGATTTGCCTGATGAGCCGTGCCGGCCGGGTAGTGAGCTATGCCAAACTGCTGACCGCGGTATGGGGTCCGGAGTGCCGCGAGGAGGTGGAATACTTGCGCACGTTCGTCCGCCAATTGCGCAAGAAAATTGAAGACGACCCATCCAATCCGCTTTATCTGCTAACCGATGTTTACGTTGGCTACCGATTTGCCGATGCGCTGATGTTCGAAGAGGAGTCTGCCGCAGGAGGCGAAGCGAAGAAGCCGGAAGAAGTGCCGGAAGACGCAATTTAGCGCGGCCACTGAGACTAATGATTCGTTGACGAACAAACCCGTAAGAATAAGCTATTCGTTATAGTGGAGAAGGCTGAAGACGTCATATTCTTTGAAGCGGTCGCGGCCCTTGAGGAAATCGAGCTCGACGGCAAAACCGAGCCCGGCAATTTGGCCGCCTAACTGCTTGACCAACTTTACCGTAGCCTCCATGGTGCCGCCGGTGGCGAGCAGATCATCGACGAGCACAACATTTTGCCCAGGCGCGATAGCGTCCACGTGAATCTCTAGCGCATCAGAGCCGTATTCGAGATCATAGGTAACACGGGCCACGGGGGCAGGCAGCTTGCGCGGCTTGCGCACGGGAACAAAGCCTGCGTTGAGACGATAGGCCAGCGCGGGGCCGAAGATGAATCCGCGGGCTTCAATACCCAGCACCAGGTCGATTTTGCGCTCGATGTAATGCGCGGCGAGCGCGTCAATGAGCTGCGCGAAGCCTGTTTTGTCCTTCAGCAACGTGGTGATGTCGTAGAAGAGGATTCCCGGCTTGGGAAAATCGGGGACAGTGCGGACCAACTTCTTCAAGTCTTCCATGTTGACGGGCTTTACGACTTCGGGCATGACGGTGCTCGGCTCCAGTTCTGAGATTTCAGTTGTCTGTGACCAGATGTCAGCTCCCAGTCTATCGCTAGTGGCCGAGAGCTACCATGCGCCGTCGATTTGGAAGGCGGTGAGGCTCTCGACTTCGTTTTCATTGAGATGATGCTCCACGATGCGGTCTACGCGGGCGCCGCGCGGGCCGCAACGGAGACTGGCGCGAAGCTCGGAGAGGTCATTGGGCGAGCCCGCTGCGACGATCTCGACGTCACCTTCTTCGGTGTTGCGCACCCAGCCGCGCAGTTCAAGCTCGCTGGCCTCACGCTGCACGAACCAGCGGAAGCCGACCCCCTGAACGCGACCCTGGATGAGGAAATGGAGAACCATGTTTACTGACCTTGCCAGTTTTGCAGATCCGGAGGATGGGGCGCAACTGACGGCGCGCCGGCGGAAGGCACGGTAAGTGAAGAATGGCGGATTTCTTTGCGGCGCTGCACGCGCTACACTGGAATTCACGATGGTCTTCGTTCTCGACAACTACGATTCGTTCACGTACAACCTCGTCCAATACCTGGGCGAGCTGGGCGCTGAGGTCGTGGTGCGCCGCAACGACGAGTTGACCCCCGAGCAAGTCGAAGCCATGAAGCCTGAGCGGATTCTGCTGTCGCCGGGGCCATGCACGCCACATGAAGCCGGGATTCTGGTGCCGCTGATCCGTCACATGGCAGGGAAGGCGCCGATTCTTGGTGTTTGTCTGGGCCATCAGGCGATTGGCGAAGCGTTTGGCGGTAAAGTGGTCCGCGCGCAATCGCTGATGCACGGCAAGACCAGCGCGGTGGAGCACGACGGCAAGGGCGTTTTTGCAGGTCTGCCCAGCCGCTCACCTGCACTCGCTACCACTCGCTGATTGTGGAGCAGAAGTCGCTGCCGGCGGAGCTTGAAGTGACTGCGCACACTCATGAAGCAAATCGGTCCGGCACGGTGATCATGGGCCTGCGACATCGCAGTCTGCCCGTGGAGGGCGTGCAGTTCCATCCTGAGAGCGTGCTGACCGAGGGCGGCCACCAGATGATCCGCAACTTTCTGGACATGTAGCTCATGCAGCTTGCAACAGAAACTATGACTCGCCGAACGATCATGCCGCGCGGGTCGGAGTGGATTTGCGTTCTGGCGTTCTTCGCGGTTTTCCTCGCGGCAGGCGTATCGCGCGGTCAGAGCGCACCGGCATCGGGACAGGCTCCGGCAACCGCGCCTGCCGATGAAAATACGGCCAACTCAGCGGACCGCGCAGTCTGGGCAGGCTCCTGTGTTGAATACGCCTCCAGTCGCCATCGTTCCACTCGACAAGTCAATTCCTGGCGCGGCACTGTCGGTTGCGGGGCCGCTGCAGGCGTGGAATGGAAGAGCCTATCTGACGTCAAATGGCACCGTGACGGCAGGCGATGGAACGGCCCAGGTCACGCTGCCGTATCGCGGAACACTTCATGTTTGCGCTTCGAGCACCGTGAAGCTCGCGGCGGACGCGAACTCACCTGCGGGCGAGATTCCGGGATTGCTGATTGCGCTGGATCATGGCGCGGTAGAGATGAGCTTTGCGGCGAGCGCAGCCCGCGAGCGCAATGCCGACACGCTACTGACACCATATTTCCGCATTTTGATCGGCGGGCCAAGCGCGACAGACCTGAAAGTGCGGCTGGGAGACGACGGGGACACCTGCGTGGACAATGCCGGGACCGATGCGCCCTACGTGGTTGTGACCAGCGTGTTTGATGGCGGCGTGTATCGCGTGCAGCCGGGGCAGCGAGTAATGTTCGAGCACGGCAGCCTTCACCAGGTAGTGGACCAGGAAAAAGAACCGTGCGGTTGCCCGCCCTCGCCTAAGGCTGAGGTGAACGAGTTTCCGCTAGCGCAAAGCGAGGGTTTTACACCGGTTCCGAAGACACCGGCGTCAGGGATCAAGCGTCCGGCGGGAAACGACGAGGCGGCTACGACGCTCGTATATAACAGCGGAGAGCAAGCACAGCAAATGGTGACGATTCCGAGGCCTACTGATGCGCCGGTTGTTGTGGCGCCTGCGACTCCGGCGGCCAAAGTGACGGGCGCGCAGAAGAAGCCCGGATTCTTTCGCAGAGTCGGGCGATTCTTCAAACGCGTGTTTGGGGCGGATTAACAAAGACAGGGAACAAGGGAGCAGGGGATAGAGCGCATCTGTTGCCCTACAATTCCCGCGCGCGCTCGATGGCGCGGATCACGGCCTGGGCTTTGTTGATGGACTCCTGATGTTCGAGCTCGGGAACGGAGTCGGCGACGATGCCAGCGCCGGCCTGCACGTAGCCTTTGCCGCCGATGGAGAGCATGGAGCGGATGGCGATGCAGGAGTCGAGGTTGCCGGAGAAATCGGCGTAGAGGACTGCGCCGCCGTAGGTGCCGCGGCGCGCGGGCTCGAGCTCCTCGATGATCTCCATGGCGCGGACCTTGGGCGCGCCGGAGAGCGTGCCGGCAGGGAAGCAGGCGCGGAGCGCGTCGACGGCGGTGAGCTCCGGGCGCAGTCGTCCTTCGATGGAGCTGACGATGTGCATGACGTGGGAGTAGCGCTCGACGAACATGAGCTTGTCGACCTTGACGCTGCCGAATTGGCTGACGCGGCCCACGTCGTTGCGGCCCAGGTCGACGAGCATCACGTGCTCGGCGCGCTCCTTTTCGTCGTGGAGCATCTCTTCGGCGAGGGCTTGATCCTCCGCCTCGGTGGCGCCGCGGCGGCGCGTGCCGGCGATGGGCCGGTACTCGACCTTGCCCTGGTGCACGCGGACCAGCAGCTCGGGCGACGAGCCGGCCAGCTCGAGGAGCGGAGACTCCGAGCCTTTCGACTTTTTGGAGGAGTTCTTCGGTCGGGACGGCAGCGCTGGCGCCCAGCGGCCCCTCCGGATGCGAAGCGCAGAAAGAACATGTAAGGGCTGGGATTGACGGTGCGCAGCGCGCGATAGACCTGGAAGCTGTCGACGCCGGGCTCGACGTCGAAGCGCTGCGAGAGGACGGCCTGAAAATGTCGCCGGCGCGGATGTACTCCTTGGTGCGCGCGACGGCGGCCAGAAAGTCTTTCTTTGCGGTGCGGTGCTTGACCTTGAGCTTGCCGGGCTTCCCTGGTTTCCGCGGGGACAGCGTCGGGCAGAGGTTGGCGAGGCGCTTTTCCAGTTTGTTGAGGCGCTTGACGGCGCGATCGTATGCGGCTGCGGCGTTGCCGCGCGAGACATCGGCCGTGACGATCAGCCAGATCTCCTTGCGCACATGGTCGAAGGCCAGCACCTCGTCGAAGAAGAGCAGGCAGGCGTCGGGAATGCCGAGCTCGTCTTTGGCGAGCGCGGGCAGGCGCTCGATCTGGCGCACGGCATCGTAGGCGAAGAAGCCGACGGCGCCGGCGGTGAACGGGGGCAGGCCCGGCAGCCGCGCGGGCTTGTGGCCGCCGAGCGCGTCGCGCAGCACGGCGAAGATGTCGCCCTCGATGCGGGTGGTTTTGCGGCCCTCGGTGATGGCGATTTCGCGGCCGCGCGCCACGATGCGCTTGAAGGGCGTGAGGCCGATGAAGGTGTAGCGGCCCACCTGCTCGCCGCCCTCGACGGATTCCAGCAGAAAGCACTCGCGCTCAGGCCACGCCGCGCGCAGGAAGGCCGAAACCGGGGTTTCGAGGTCGGCCATGAGCGTGCGGCAAACGGGGACGAGCGTGTGCGTCCGGGCCAGCGCCAGGAACTCCTTGCGGCTAGGGCTGGGCTGAGCGGGAAGAGGCTTTCACAGCCTCAGTGTAACTGCTCGCAGGATTCCGTCCGATGCGGGGCTTCCGCATCGGGGCTCGAAGACGAGGCGCAACGGGGATGCGGTGCAGGGAACGCGGGGTTCTTGACGAGGTTCGGCTCGGCTTGACGCGGACGCGCGAAGCCTAGACTCACTGAGGTTTGGGTTCGCGGGTGGTTGGCCTGTCCCAACGCGCCGCCGGAGCTGAGATGGCGGAATGGCCGGTTGAAGCGGCCGAGTCGTACTCGATACGAGCGAAAACTGTGACAGATTCGCCGCCGCACCGATATGCTGAGAAGACGGAGTCTGCAGCCGATTCGAAAGGGCGGAAGCGCGGAAGAGATGGAGAAATCGATATGGCAACTGGATCCACGCAATGTGACGCTTGACCAGGAGATCAATCCCTGGGAAGCGCAAAACGCGCGCTTTGATTTTGCCGCGCGCAAATTGAATCTGGATGAAGGACTGTGGAAGGTGCTGCGCTCGCCGTCGCGGGAGATCATCGTGCACTTTCCGGTGACGCTCGATAACGGCATGATCGACATGTTCACGGGCTTCCGCGTGCAGCACTACATCGCCCGCGGCCCGTGCAAGGGCGGCATTCGCTACGCGCCGGATGTGACGCTGGACGAAGTGCGCGCGCTGGCCAGTTGGATGACCTGGAAGTGCGCGGTGGTGAATATTCCCTTCGGCGGCGCCAAGGGCGGAGTCATCTGCGATCCCAAGAATATGAGCCGCGGCGAGCTGGAGCGCATGACGCGCCGCTACACGTCGGAGATCATCGAGTTCATCGGGCCGGAGAAGGATGTGCCCGCGCCGGACGTGAATACCAACGAGCAAACCATGGCATGGATTATGGACACCTACTCCATGCACATGCGGCAGACCGTGACCAGCGTGGTGACGGGCAAGCCGCTGAATATGGGCGGCTCGCAAGGGCGGCATTGAGGCGACAGGCCGCGGCGTGATGGTGGTATGCGACGAGAGCCTGCGCTACCTGAATATGGCGGTCGAAGGCTGCCGCGTCATCATCCAGGGATTCGGCAACGTGGGATCGAATGCCGCGCGGCTGATGCAGGAGAACGGCTACAAGATCGTGGGCATCGCCGAGCGCGATGGCGGTCTGTACAACCCCGCCGGCATCGATATTCATCAGTTGCTCGAGTACAAGTACCGCAACAATACGATTCTCGGGTTCCGCGGCGCCGAAGCCATGCCCAGCGAGGAGTTGCTGGTTTCTGAGTGCGAAATCCTGATTCCCGCGGCGACGGAGAACGTGATCACCAGCCGCAACGCCGACAAGATCAAGGCGCGCATCGTGGTGGAGGGCGCCAACGGGCCCACTACTGCCGTGGCCGACGAGATTCTGGCCGAGAAGCGCATCTTTATCGTGCCCGACATTCTGGCCAACGCCGGCGGCGTGACGGCCAGCTACTTTGAGTGGGTGCAGGACCGCCAGGGGTACTTCTGGAAGGAATCGACGGTCAACGAGCAGTTGGAGACAATTCTTGCGCGACAGCTTTGACGACGTGGTGCGCTACGCCGAGGCCCACGGCGTGAACAACCGCATCGCGGCGTACATGCTGGCGATTGACCGCGTAGCCTTCACCATCAAGCAGCGCGGCATCTACGCTTAACAATATGGATGGTCCCTCCACTTAGGAGTAAGGCCTGGGCCAGTTGCTCGTCCGCCATGAAAAACTAGTGGAGCGCAACCTACGACGCCGAACAAGGTGGCCGCGTACGCTTTTGCTGCTCAGTCACCGGTGTCTCATCCGCTAACACTTCTACGTTAAGCTGAATGGGCTGGGGAGCGGCAACACCCTTCGAACTGGACGAGCCGGCAACGTAGGATAAGGCGCTAGATACGCATCGGCCTTGGAATGGAAGACAAGAAGGTGGCGATTTCTTCGATGGCTGCAGAACGAAGACTTTGTCGTGGAATATCGGAAGCACGGTTTTCGATGCGGGGTTGGGGCGCCGCGTCGGATGCAACAATGGGGTGAGTTTGCGGTCGATATCACAGCAACCCAGGCTCGGCTATGACGACCGGATGCCTTACCGACGAGCTGAAGGCAAGACAAAACTATAAGCCGTGTAACTGATCTCGCTCCATGCCTGTTCGTGCATGGGTGCGCCAGGGAACAGAGGCCGGTTGACCGGTGTGAATTCAATGCGGACCCATATGTTCTTCATGCCGCGAGTGAGGTCGCGTCCTACGAGGAACTCATCTTCGCGGAAGCGGCGATTCGAGGTTTCGATCGTGTGCTCAGCCGGCCCGAGTTCCGATCGTGGATGCGAATATACGCACGAGTTGGAACCGGCCAAATACCAGATGCCCGCGAATTTCCATTGAGAATTGGGATCGGCGGCAATGTACACCTTGGCCCGCTGGTCAGGGAATGCGTAATCGAGCTTGCGGCGAATCATGACGCCGAGATTGTCTCGAAGGATGTGCAGGCGGAATTCCGAGCTAGTGATCGTTGTGCGGCCTGTGTCGGTTGTTTCAGGAATCACTTCCTTGCCGTGAATGATATCGACACCCCATTCGTAGCGTGAGGTGATTGTGTATGGAGCGGACGCTTGGGGCGAGAGGTAGCCGTGAGCGCGCTCGTCCGCAATGTTACCGATTTGAAGTCGATCAGTCTCCACGAGCGAAGGTGAAGGCAGACCGTACCAATAGGCAATGGTCTCATAGTGTTCGGTTGATTCGTCGGTTCCGCCGTGCTCCATGCGAATCACCGCATTCTTTCCGAATGGCATAGATCCGCGAGAAGAATACGATAAGCCGACTCGATTTTGTCTTCGTCGTTGAGGATCGCAGGAACTTGACCGTGATCGCAATTTGTCCGTTCCGGTGAATTGTTTGTGCAGGCTATGGGCGCTCCGACCGGATGTCCAACGAAGGGGAGGCTCGTGTACATTCCGCGTGCCCAATAGTCGCCGCCTCCGCCCCACTCCTCGGTGCCCGTGCCCTGGGCTTGCGGTGTGAGGCTGTCGTCAAAGAAGAACCGTGGATCGCCTTCAAGTGTGTTGAGCCTTGCATCATGCGAGAAAATGAACGAGGTGCCCACAAAACTGCCGGACCAATTCTTGGCGCCTTCAATTCCACGCGTATCGAGCAGTGTCATATCCTGCCCCAGCACTGGATCGGGGATGTCTTGATATGTCGCGTGAAAGTAAGCAAGTTGATTTGTGGGCTCGAGTTCCGGCATAGTGCGCACTGCCCATTGCACGCCATTGACCGGCGTACCTGCGCCCTCAAGCTCAATGCGTGCCGAGCGGAAGAATGGCATGGGGAAGTAGCAGGCCAACTCGATGCGATCATTTGTAAAGCGGATGTTCACGGGGAAAGCTTTGACCAGGTATTCCCGGTTATCGCGATTGAAAAGCGTACCTGCACCGTAAAACAGGGAGATGGGAGCGTCGATCGACGACAGCTTCCGACCGTCCCAAGTGGCGCGCAAATGGACTCTCTCGAAAGCGAAGGCTGACGATCGAGGAATGGAAAAGCTGAGAACGCGAATGACCGCTTTTCCCTTTAGCATGGCTAACTGCACGGAACCTTGCGCGGGAATGTCGACTGAGCCGCTCAATTGTTTCACGCCAATTGTGGGCGCAATATCGGACCCGGACTTTTTGATGAGATCCAACACGTCGGTGGGCACCGGGTTCTCATCCCATGCGCGAATCGGTGCTGAAAGGGGAGTGCCTGGAACGAATTTGTCGAAGATGTAGTAGCCGGAACCATAGTGCGTTCGCGCGTAAGCCATTTGAAAGCTTTGCTCGAAGGGAATCGGCGTCCAAATGAGGTCCGAGCCTTTGGTGGTCATCCACGTTGGGTTCAATGCAGCCGGAAAGGCGGCTGCTGGCAGGATCTCTGAGGCCGGATCAGGATGGAAGGGATCGGAGGTTGTCGTCTCCTTGACGACGTGGTCTTTTCCATCGACGACATAGTGCCAGGGGCTGCCGTGCCAGTGATTGTAACGGCTGAAGACGAGGATGCCTGGCCCTTCCACGTCCAACGTCACATTGAAGTCGTCGCTGAGCTTATAAAGGAAGTGAGACGCATCGGCGCCCTCGTTGCCTCCGCTGCGATCGTAGGTACTGCGCATGTAGGCGCGCATTCCGATCCGCTGGTCAGGCCAGTGATCCCATTGCCGATAAGCATCGAGACCGACTGGAATCGGCTGCTCTTGCGCGGCGGCCAGCAAAGGCCAAGCCGGCGCGATGCAGATGAGGGATAAAGCCCAGATCCACTTGGATATCGAACTCCTGATCATGCTTGAAAACATCCTTAGCCGAGTTGGCGTTAATAACTTTACTTTTCGGCGATCATTCGCGACGGCGGCTGCGGTTCTATTGTTTCCCGTAACCTTCGCAACCGCTCATTGTTCCATCAGCACGATTGCCGAGCGTGGGGGAATATTTACGGTTGCCCCGCAGGGAACAGCCTCCAGAGCTTCGGGGCTCGCGCAGGTTATGGAATGGGCAATCGGCGCGTCCAGCATCACTGCCGCCGAAATTGGTTTCGTTGCATTGTCGTTGGTTACGACGACTGCGCGTCGCCGGTCACTCCGGACGAACACCGAGTAATCCTTGTAAGGTGCGCCGGATACTTCTACGCTTGCGCCAAGTGTGTCGTGAAACTCCGCATCCCACAGGTAGTCCCGGTAGCGCCTACGGAGAGCGTCGACCTTTTCGCCGTAGGCCATGGTCAACGGAAAATCCTGGATGTTGCCCTTAAAGTTGAACGGCTCATAACTCATGATGTAGCGATCCATCAAGGCGCGATTGATCATCTCCCGATCGTTAAATCCTGTGAGGGCAATCATCATGGGCCGAAACGGAAACACATAGCGCTCCTCTGGGATATGACCCGAATTGATGCGAAGGTAAGAGAGGGAATAGGCCTCCTCCAGGACGTCTTCAGGCTCTTCACCGGAAAACAAGAAATTCTTCTCACCAAGGGAATCACGGATCATCTCGCGATACATATTGGCGAGAGCGATGTCACCTGACCAGATGGTCGCTGGCACATGGTGACCGTGATTGGGATTAAAGCAGAGGTTATAGTCCGAGCTGTGGCGATGCTGCGCCTCGTCAAGCAACACGCCGTTGGCGCCGAGGTCGATCACCTTTTGGAACTCCCGCGCAAGAATCTCGCGCCACGCTGCATCGTTGGGGCACGCCGTTGCCAGATTGCGAGGATTGATCCCTGCGAGCTGCTCCGGAGTTTGATATCTGTATCCCGCCCAGGTGTAGGTATCGCCGTAGGGATCGGTTGCCATATGCTTGTAGAGCTCTTTTTTGTACCAATCGGTTGAAGTATCGGCCCAGGCATATTTGGCGAACAGAACCACGTGTACGCCCATGTTCTCAATTTGGGCGATAGCGTCTTTGAGCTCAGCGGTTGTGCCCAACCGCGAATCGGTATCGTCGGTCGGATTGTCACGGTCCTGGCCCCCGCGATTCCAGCCTACAAGCTGGAGAACGGTGATGCCGTGCTTCGCGTCGTCGGCCACGCGGCGTGGAAGGTCGACATATCGGGTGCGCAGATCGTCTTCCGACGAGTTGATCTGCAGTTGCTGCCACGCGTGAATGTCCTGTGCCCATGCTGGCATGGGAAGCGGGTGGAACCATGTGGTCAACCAGCGTTTATAAATGTCCACCCCCGCATGCCAATCGCCGCGATAGGGCGACAGGGCAATGGGCGCGAGCGGACCCGATTCTCCGGGATTGAGGAATGGGAAGTGCACCACCTGCATCGTGAGACGAACGGGATGGCCGCTGATGCTCGTGGTCTTCGGATTGCTGTTCCCGTAGGAATCTTCAAATCCGGGCTTTACTTCGAAGATGAATCGCACGTTCTCTTTTGCGTCAGCATTGTGCGCGCCGACATAGAGGCCTTGAGACGGAGTTGAGACGAGAACGAAGCGGCCATCCATAATTCTGGTCGGATAGTTGGTGCCGTAGTAACCGGAGCTCTGGGATGCCGGGTTCCAGAGCGGAAGAACCGACAAGTTTCCGTAGTTCCACGTCGAGAGCTTCATCACGGATTGCGGCTCCGCGATTGAGCCGATAATGGGCCAGCTTAGGCTGGCAATGGTGTGCGGCGAATGATTCGTGACCGTCATCTGGAATCGGGCGCTGTCGCCCTCAAGGCGTACTGTTCCTCGAAGGGTGATGTCGAGCCTGCCCTGGTACTCGCTCTCGAGATTTGACCAAACCAGCGTGACGGTTTGGCCGTCGGCCGATCTCTCGAACGTCGCCAGGTGATTACGGACGCCGAGTACGGGATTGTAGGAGCGGTCGGCCGTGGGCACGAACAAGTTGAAGGATTCGCCGAGGGCGGGTGTTGTTTGCCAATGCCAGCCGGTTACTTTGTTTGTGAAGGACAATAGAGCGCCTGTGCCAGGATCGAATGATAGCGAAAGCCGGGCGTTCTCGATGGTAATCGGATTGCCAGTCACGGAGTACAAACGATCGGAGTCATGAACTGGTGAGTCCTGGCCTGATTTCCAGTTTTGTGCATACGCTTTTGATGGATACCATGCGCAGACAAGCATGAGCACAGCCAAACTGCCAAAGCGGGCGAGAGGCTTGGAGGCGATTAACCGGCCAACGTTGGGATTAAAGCGGGGATTGATCGGAGTGATTATGGCCACGGTTTTCCATCTTACAGCGTTGGCATGGCTTAAATGTCCCGTAAGAGCGACGGCGCAGATAAGAGTGCCGCGGCGCGGGCGCTTGAAATGATGTGCTTTGTTGAAGTTCCTGAAGGGGCAGCTCAAGGCGGACCGTTGAGAGCCGCTAAGGATTCTTGCTGAGCCGCCGATAGTACTCGGCGACGGAGTCTTGATATCCCGCGGGAATGGCGTCGGGCTTGCCCGTGCGAGCATCTGTTGAAGCACCGTCACGCTGCAATTGCAGCTCGAGTTTGTCGACTGAGTTGAGAATCTCCTGGTGCATTTGCTCAACCATCTGCGGGTTGCCGGGGAAGCGGTTGGGATCGAGGCGCTGCATTTGTCGGGTGAGATCCGCGACGTCCTTGGCGGCCTGCGGATCGTCGCCGACCATCTGTCGGACCTGGTTGAGCTCACTCATGCGCTGCTCGAAGGTACGCTCTGTGTCGGTTGGATTGCCGGATGAGTCGGCCGGTGCGGGTTGACCCGAGCCGCGAGCGCGGGGAGTGTTATACCCGGTGTCGAAGTTTCCCCTAACTGTGCCGCTTGCGCCGCCGCCATTACGTGTGTCGCCGTTTGAGCCGCCGCTGTTACGGTCGCCAGGGTTTTCGCCAAATGTAGTGCCGTTGCCGCCACGTTGGCCAGAGCGGGAGAGTGCCTGCTGATCCGAGGACCAATCCCGTTGCTGATCGAGTTGCGGGTTCGAGCCCGGCTGTTGTTCGCTGCGGTTGTGGCCCGCAACGTTGTCTGGCTGCTGGCCGTTGCGCTGATTAATCTGGTCACCGTCGCTGGGTCGGCCGTTGTTACCGCCGCGCGATCTTCCGAGAGCTTCAAGCTGGCTACGGAGTTGCTCAATTTGGTCGAGCGCCTGCGAAGCGTCACCAGGCGTTGTGCCACGTTGACTGGGCTTGGTCTGGCTCATCGCGCTCTGCGCCTGTTGCAATTGCTGGCTCAGCTTGGCGAGTCCTTGCGCGATCTCACCCTCAGTGCCATTCGAATTGGGATTGATTCCGCTGCGCAGCCAGTCCGCTGTTCTCTGCACGTGGTTATCGAGATCGGATTCGTCCATCTCCGTGAGTGCATCGCGCAGTTTTTGCCCGACGGCAGGCTGATTGGGAGCCATGTCGCGGGCGGTGTCGCGCATGTTTTGTTGCAAGTTGGAGAGATCGTTGGAAAGTTGCTGGCGCTCTGCGGCCAGTTGGTCGCGCTCGTGAAGGCGAGCCAGTGCACTTTGCAGATCGGGTGTGCCGGAGTCGGCGGAGTTGGAACCGCTGGATGCGGAATCGTCTTGTTGATTGGCTAGCTTGTCAATTTGCGCGGCCTGGTCACGTTCCTGTTGCGTGAGGCGGCCAGCGTCGCGCGCGAGGGAGCTCAGTTTGCCCGAGGCAAGCTGTTGCTGCGTGCCAGAGAGAAGATTAGCCGCGTCGCGGAGCCGGTCGGCAGCCTCGTGCGTGGATTCGGCGTTCTGTTGCGCCGAGTCGCCGCGCTTCATGTTGTCGGTTGCCTGCTGGAGCCGGTTGAGTGCCTGTTGGAATCGCTGATCTGTCGATTGGCCCGACGGCGAGCCTGGAGATTGAGAGCGAGCCGGCTGGCGCGACGATTGCGAATCGCTTTGACTTTGAGCGCCACTCTGCGACGAGGAGCTTTGCTGCGAATTCGATTGATCGGAAGAGGAGGCGCCGGAATCACTCGATTCTTGTCCGATTTGCTGGCCCTGCTGGCCGTCGCGAGCGAGTTGCTCCATTTGACGCTGAAGTTGCTCGGCCTCACGGCGCAGCATTTCCTGTTGCCAACGTTCCTGGAAACTTTGCTGCGGATTGTGGGGCTGATTGGCTAAATCTTCTTGCCGTTTGGCCAGAGCATCTAGCTTTTCGAGGGCATCTTCAATACTCTTCTGGTGCTGTTCGGCAGGCGAAGCGCTTTGCGCTGTTTCGTACTGATTCTTTTCTGTGTCCAACTCAAGATCGAAAAGGCTGGCGAGGTCGCGGCCGGAGTTGCCTCCCCCTCCACCACCGCCTCCGCGCTGGCCAAAGGCTACTTCAATCTGACGGAAAGTGGCTTCAGCGCGAAGCAGAGCCTGCAGCGCCTTCTGCTCCAGCGGAAGCGCATCCTTCCACTGCGTAGCCTTTAGCTTGTCCGCCGAAGGCGCCATTTGCGCAGCAGCAGCCTGCATGTCCTTGTCGAACTCAGTGAACTCCTCGCTGGCCTGGGAGATGTCGCGGCTTTGCATGCGGAGGGAGAGCGCATTGACCTGGTCGCGGAGCTTCTGTTGCGCGTCAGAGAGGAACTGCCCTTGCGCCGCTGCATCTTTTGGGGTTGCTGTTTTGTCGTTTTGTTGCTTCCAGGTGGCGGCGATTAGCTCCTTCTCTCGCTTGGAGATTTCGGTCTGATCGTTACCACCGCCACCACCGCCTCCTCCACCTCCGTTCTGTTGTGACTGCGAAAAGTCGCGTTCGAAAGGATCGACTTGGATGAAGCTGATGTCGGTGCGGGCGTCGCTGTGCCCATCGCGCGCGGTGGCGTAGACGCTGATAACGTCGCCTGGCACGAGCTTGAAGTCCTCGAGGGGCAACATGAAGGAGCCGTCAGCTGTCTTTGCGCCGGGAGTTTTTAGCAAGCTCACATCGTGATCAGCGCCACCGTTTACCGAGTAGTGCAGGTGCATGTCCCGCAGCCCGAAGTCATCTGCTGCCTTGACGCCGAGTGTGACTTCTTCAATTGGAGTGGCGCGATAGTCTCCGGCCGGACGGTCGATGGCGATTTGTGGAGGATTGGCTTTGTCGGTCGCGATGAAGTAGTCCTCAGAAAGGCGGACGGGCTGGCCTTCATCGGTTGCGGCCAAGTGGTACGCACCGTCCTTTTCCATGTGGATAGTGCCTTGATATTTGTTACCCGCGCCGCCTGTGAGATGAACGGTCTGGCCATCGTCAAGGGTGAGCTGACCATCGTGCAGAGGTCGATCCATTTCGACTTCGATTTGCGCATCGGTCCCTTCGATGGCTCGCAAATCGCCGGAGTGCTCCTCGATGACAGGCTTCATCGCCGTCCACTGCGGATAGCGATAGGTAACGTGAATTTCCTTGACGGACGGGAGGTCGACTACACGGACTTTGTAGTGCGGAGAAACAAGCGGTCCCGCAGCAACATAATACTCAACGTTCTCAGGCAATCCGGCGAGGACGAACTGATAAGCGGCGCCGTTGCCCGCATCCGGCGCGGCTTGCATGGCAACCCGCTCCCATCCAGTTGCGCTCTGATAATGCGCGAAGAGCTGGGCCTTGTCGGGTTTCATGCCTGCTACATGCGCGACGATGAGCTGGTCACTGTTTCGACGCACGGTTATATTGCCTGGTGTGACGGCGATTGAGTAGAGTGGGGCGGCGTTCTGCTTGGGTCCGGTCCAGATGAGGGACGCACCATAGCCGAGGAAGCCGGGTCCGGCGGCGATGAGCCAAAGCAGAACAGCGACAGAGCCAAGTGCTGCGCCGCCGAGTGCGAGTAAGCGGTTGTCGGGGACCAGGAAAGACGGTTCTGTTTGCTGTACGACCGGGAGTGTATCGGCGGCGAGCAATTCAAGAAACGGGCCGGTCTCTTTTGCGCTGGATTCATGAAAAGTTGTTAGGCGCTGTTCGAGATCTGGATTGGCGGCCTCAGCCTGGCGGACGGCTCGAGTGCGAGTGAGGCGCGCAAGGGGAAAAGCGACACCGAGGATTGCAGTCGCAATGAGCGCTACAAAGATGATCGACCGCGCCACTGAAACGCCATGTGTGGGAAATGCAAAATAGTTGAGTACCAGCACGAGTACGACCGTTGCCGTGAGCGCCGCGCCGGTGAAGATGGCTGTGCCGCGAAGCCATGCTCCCAAGCGCAGACGTCGCCGAAGGCATGTTATGTAGGAATTGAGCTCGCTGGAGTTGCTCATAGTTCCTCCCGCTGCGTGCCCATGTACCCGCTGGCGACCACCGTTTGCGCCAAAACGGCTACCAATGCAAGCAGCATAACGTACCACCATAGATTTACGACGCGGAATCTCGATTCGTCTGGAGCAGGAGCGGCCGCCAGCGAAGGCGCGGCCGAGGAACCACCACTCCAGAGCGCGAGGACATCCGGCGGGATAGGCTGAAGATCGGACTCGCGCCGGTCGGGATTGACGCCGATGACAGCAACGCGCCCATTGGCAAAGTGAATCTGGTAAAAGCCCGCACGCTGCAAGCGAAGAGACTGCGCAGTGCGCGCTTCGCTCAAGGAAAGCGGCCTGCGGCCATCTGGATCGACGACTTCGACGCTTCCGCTTGCGCCTGCGGGTGCAGTGTCCGCGCGCAATTGAACGAATGAATCGACGATCCGTGATCCGCTCAACTGTTCGTCGCCGGAGAGATAGCGCGCAGTACGATCGACAAACGCGACGAAAACAGGATGGAGCGGAAGATCGTTGGTCACGTTGCCGAGCCCGGAGGTGAGAAGGAGGATGCGGCCTTCGCCAGATTGCTTTTCGAGTAGAAGTGGTGTGCCATCAGTGAGTCGCGCCGTAACGCGGGCCTGCGCGGGATCGACCGGCACGGCATAGAGGACCTTGACCTCAGCCCAGCCCCCGTTGTCGCGGCCGGGAGTTGGTTGCTGGAGCGGAGGATAGCTGAAGTCGACCTGGCCGATTGCGGCGGTGTTGCCGTCGCGTGCGTAGTCATGCGCACTGCGTATATTGCCTCCCCATAACGGAATCCGTTGAATGTGCGCGGCTGAGGTACCGAGAGTGATGAGCACACTTCCTCCTTTCACAACATAAGCGGAAAGCGCGTGCTCGAAGATTGAAGGTAGCGCCATTGTGTCTGAGAGGACCACGAAGGCGAACTTCGAGGGGTCGAGATCGGTGGCCTGCTCCGCGGCGACGGACTGCAGGACGAAGGAGGCGTGCGCTGCTGCGTCGAGTGCCGCGCCGAAATAGAGAGCGGAGCGCGTATCGCCAGCAGCGTGGACAAAGAGGACGCGTTCCGGATCGGATCGGCGCACCGAAAAGACGGTGGCGTCGTCGGCGGGGAAAGAATCGCCACCCTCGATACGCACCTCGCAGCGGTTGAAGCCGTAGCCCACATCAAGCGGTGCAAAGTTAACTGCGGTGCGGCCGCCAGCCGGAATACTGACTTTTCGCGAAGCGATTATTTTGCCGTTGACAATCAGCGACACGGTTTTGGTTGCTGCTGGCGTGGCGAATCCGGCAACGACCGCCTCTACGTGCGAGCGCTTGGGATCTTTGGAATCGGATAGCTCGGCTGGCGCGTCTACGCTTTCGACCGTCCAATTAGGCGGCGCGGCAGCCGGTGCGACGGAATGCAGGATCAGCTTGACATTCCCAGGAATCACCATGTCAGCGAAGTTGGCCGGCATCGCCGACCGCTGCATGTCGCTGAAGAGATGAAGATCGATGGGCGAGTGGACAGTTTCGGTCATCGTGCGGAGATAGCGTCCGAGCTCGCCGAAGCTCGCATGGCCATCGCCGGGCTGAATGCTTTCGAGAGCCGCGCGCAATTGGGCGTCGTCAGCAATAGGCTGCGTAAGGGCCTCAAGCCGGCCGCCAAGAGCGATGACTTGCGCCCTTTGTGCGTGTGGCTTTGCGGCGAGCGTTGCAAGAGCTTGCTGTTTCGCATCGGCAAATCGCGAGCCGGCGCGCATGCTGAAGGAGTTGTCGAGCGACGATGAGAAGCATACGATCGTTGGCGCCGGCAGCGGCGCGCCGGACAAAGGGATTGGCGAACGCGAGCACAACGAGCAGTACCAGTGCGAAGCGCAGTGCGAACAGCAGCAGATAGCGCAGTTTCCGATGGCGTGTAGAACTTTGTATGCCACGTTCGAAGAACATGAGCGAACTGACCGGGCGCGGCGTAGTGACATGACGGCGGAGCAGGTGCACGAAGACCGGCACGCCGAGCGCCGCCAATCCACCGAGAAACCATGGGGCCAAAAATCCCATCAATTACCTGCCTGCCGAAGGGTGAGATACTCGCGCAACGCCGTATCGAGCGGTTGATTGGTAACGAGTAGTTGGTAGTCCATCCCCGCGGCCAGGGTGCGCGAGCGGAGGTCTTCTATGTGCGCGTCGATTTTGGCTCGATAAGTGGTCTTCACGTAGTCGGGAACAACTTCGATCTTCTGATCCGTCTCAAGATCGATAAGGATCGAAGACCCCTTCATGACCGGCCGGATCTCCTGCGGATCGAGAATGTGGAACAACACCACTTCATGTCCGTGAAAGCGCAGCGGAGCGATGGTGTTGACGATG
Organism: uncultured Acidobacteriaceae bacterium; assembly: GCA_963841095.1. Lineage (GTDB taxonomy): Bacteria > Acidobacteriota > Terriglobia > Terriglobales > Acidobacteriaceae > Telmatobacter. The sequence continues at coordinate 73,864 of CAWJBE010000013.1, read as the reverse complement.
GTCTCGGGATTCTCGTAGAAATCGGAGATCACGATCGCGATGCCGCGCCGGTGGAGGAAGTTTTGAAAGTGCCGCAGCGGCTTGGCAAAATCGGTGCGCGCCTGTGGCTCCGCGTGTTCGAGGCCTGCGAAGAGCCGTGCAAGCTGACCGGGCCGCGTGGAGGGGCGGATGTACTCGCGGACTTCATCGTCGAAGACGATGAGGCCGGCCGCGTCGCGCTGATTGCGGATGGCGAGATAGAAGAGCGACGCGGCGATGTAGCGCGCGTAGTCCATTTTGACCGGGGGCCCGAGGTGTACTGCATGGAATTGCTCGCGTCGAGCAAGATGGTGAGCTGGCTGTTGGTTTCGCCGCGATAGCGCTTCAGATAGCAACGCTCAGTGCGGGCGAAGAGATTCCAATCGACGTGACGCAGATCGTCTCCCGGCGTATAGGCGCGGTACTCTGCGAACTCCTGGCTGAAGCCGAAATCGGGCGAGCGATGCAGGCCGGCAACAAAACCGTCTACGACCGTCTTCGCCAGCAAGTCGAGCGAAGAGATGCCGGCCAGCACTTCGGGATCGAGAAATCGCTGCATCAACTCTCCTTGGGCCTCTTTGCACTGCGCGATGAGCCGGGTAAGAATCTCGTCCGTATCGATGCGGTCAGACTCGGCATGGAAGTTGAGCAGGATGCGATGGCGCAGGACGGGCGTGACGATCGACGTGATGTCGTCGTAGGTGACGTGATAGCGTTTGTGCGAAAGCGCGCGCGCCTTGGCGGCGAGCACGATGAATTGCGCGGCGCGGACGCTGGCGCCGTAGTTGACGTATTTCTTCACGAAATCGGGTGCGTTTTCGCTCTTGGGACGCGTTGCGCGCACCAGAGCTCACCACGTAGCGCGCGAGTGTTTCTGCAATGGGCACCATGCGAACGAGTTGCTGAAAGTCGAGCAGATCTTCGGCGGAAGTTACGGCTTGTACGTCAGTGACGCGCGTTGCTGTGGTGCGGTCGATGACCTTCATTTCGTCGTCGGCGCTCAGGTCGCCCAGGATCGAGTTGAAGAGGAACCGGTCTAATTGCGCTTCAGGCAAGGGATAAGTTCCTTCGAGTTCGATAGGGTTCTGCGTGGCGAGTACGAAGAATGGCGCGGGCAAATCGTAGCGGTGGCCGCGTACAGTGCAGGAGTGTTCCTGCATGGCCTCAAGCAGAGCGGATTGCGTCTTGGGGGGGGTGCGATTGATCTCGTCGGCAAGCAGAATGTTGCCGAAGATCGGCCCCTCGACGAAGGTCCATTTACGGTGACCGGTTTCGAGATCTTCTTCGATGATGTCGGTGCCCGTGATGTCAGACGGCATAAGATCGGGCGTGAATTGAATGCGTCGGAACTGCAGGCCAAGCGCATCGGCGATAGTGCGCACCATGAGCGTTTTCGCAGTGCCGGGCATGCCGGTCAGAAGGCAGTGGCCGCCGACGAAGATGGCGATGAGTATCTGGTCGAGGACTTCCTCCTGGCCGACGATCACCTCGCGCACCTGTTTGAGGATTCCTTCGCGCACCGCGTGAAAGCGATCGATTCGCTCCTGAAGGAGTACTGCGTCCTGATTCAATCCGGCAATTGAGGCCATTGATTTCCTTCCTCGTCAGTTCGGTTTTGAGGGCGATTGTTGCAGTTCCAATAACAGCTTTTGCGCCGGACGGTAACCGGGCGCGGCTTCGAGCGCGGCCAGCACGCTGTCTTCGGCTTTGTCCTTCTGTCCCGCGGCAAAATAGGCCTGCGCAAGATTGAACTCGGCGCCGGCCTTGTCGACGGGATTCGATGCCAGCACCGCGTTGTACTCACGAATCGCGCCGTCGAACTGTTTTTGCGCGTAAAGCAGATCACCGAGACGGTGATGCAGATCTTCGTCTTTGACGGGATAGATGTAATTGAGGCGCTCGAGGGTGGCGATAGCGTCGTTCGGTTGGCTCGCCGATTCTTCCAGTGCCGCCAACCTCTTTAGCAGATCTGGCGACTGGCCGCCTTCGTGTTCATAAGAAGTGAGGGCCGCCATCTCCGATTTGGCGTCGCCCCCCAAGGCCGCCACTTCGGCCATTAGCTCGTAGCCGTTTGCCTCATCAACATACTCGGGATACAAAGCGAGCACGGCAGGCCCTTGCTGCAGAACGGAGTTGTATTCCTTGTGCTCTGCCGCAGTGTCGAGCGCCTTGAGTTTTTCGCGCCATTCGTCGAAGTGCGCGGCTTCCGCGCCGTATTTGTGTTCGATCCAGGCAAGGTACTGCTGATCGAATTGTTCCGGCGTGAGGCCGAGGTCTTGGACGATGGTCTGAGGCGTCGTCTGAAGGCGTGCGTACGAGTGGACCATATCGAGCAACTTGCCCTCGCCCCACTTCTCGCCGATGAAGTCGCAGATGGTTCCGGCCTGGAAGTAGGAGACGATGACTTGCGATGGATAGTCGGGAAACACAAATCCGCGATCGAGTTCAGCAACTGGCAAGAGCTTTTTGTCGCGAATGGCGATGAGGACATCGGGCGTGACGCGGTTTCGCCACTCGGGTGAATGCTGGCCCTCTTCGTGCACGGCCAGACCCTCAGTAAACCAACGCGGCACGCGGTGGTTGGTGGCTGTGAGAATGAAGACGTGGCTCATCTCGTGCCAGAGTGTAGAGCCCCAGTTGAAGTCGCCGGGCTTGCGCGCTGAGGGGCTGTCCATTGCGACCACTTCGCCGAAGGTGACGCCCAATGCTCCGAGGCCCGGCATGCCCATGGTACGCACGGCAAAGTCCTCATGATTGGGATAGACCTCGACCTGAACCGGACCGGGCAGCGTCATTTGGTACTTCTTCTCGTATGTGGCGAGAATTGTGTGCAACTCCGGCTGTATGTAGGGGAGCAGCAGTGCAGATTCAGTTTTGTCGAGCTTGATGATGGTTGCACCGTCGCGAAAGGTGTCAAAGTCTTTGTAGCTGTCAAGCAGGCGCAAGCTGTTGACGGTGGCAGCGTCGCGATAGCCATTGTTGTAGGCGAGCTCAAGCTCCTTGTATGGCTCGTCTTCCTTGCCCAGACGCATGAGGTCAATTCCGAGCGCGGAATGCGCAGACCAGAGTTGTGGATCGGCTTCGATGGCTTTGCGGTAGTAGGTGACCGCATCTTCGTAGCGATAGTGGAGTTCGAGTTGATGCGCTACGGATGCGTAGGCTTCGCCGTAGCCGAGGTTGATGGCGGTAATCTTGGCGAACCAAGCGTCGGGCAGGCGATCGGCCAGTAGTTCGATAGCGGCGTGAATTGCCATTGCATCGAGCGCATCATTTTCGAGGGCAATGGCCTTGTCGGCTTCGGCTGCCGCCATGTCGCGGTCGTCGTTGGTGAGCGCGAGATCCGCGAGAATCTCATGAGCCTGGGCGGATTTTGGATCAAGGGCGATGGCTTTGGCGAGATACGCTGCGGCCTGGCCGTCGAAGCCATCCGCAGAGATGATGGCGAGTCCGACGTAGGCTTCGGCATTGGATGGATCTTTCGCGAGGGCTTCATGAAAGAGACCGGCCGCATCGGAGTCGTTGAAGCGTGCGTGCAGCAGCATTCCCCAGCGCACTTTGTAGAGAGGGTTGCTGTCGGCGGGTTGCGTGGCGAGGCGAAACTCGGAGTTCGCCTGCTCCCATTGTTCGAGTCCCCAGAAGCCTTCGGCGCGATCGTATGCGCTGGGGCTGCGCGTGAGCAACTCGAAACAGTCTTGTGCCTTTGCGGACGCGCCGTGCTTACGCAGCGCCCAGCAGTCAGCCGGAACGGCGGCGCGAGCGAGCGCTGCGCAGGCCAGCAGAAGCGCGAAAATGGAAACGAGACGCCTCATTTGGCAACTCCCTGATCGAGTTGTTCCTGCACCTTTGCCAACTCGACAAGCGCAGCCGTGAGTTGCTTCTTGTAATCGGCCGGATCCATGGCGGCTTTTTGATATTTCAGCGTGTCGATCTTTTGTTCCAGATCCTCTTTCTGCACAAGCAGCCCGTGCATTGGCGGGATCGTTGGCGGCCTGCTGGCTTGTACCGAACCGCAGCAGAGTAAAGCTGCTGAGGAAAGTTCCCTGGCCGTTGCCGGCCTCGCGCACCGGCTCACCTGCGCCCGTGTCATTGAAGACGGCGTGCTCGGTAGCCAGGCGTTTCTGCGAGTCATAAAATTCGGCGGTCTTCTTTGCCGCGTAAGTGAAGGCTTCCATCGCGCTGATGGAATCACTCTTGTCGGTATCGCCTGAAGGGTCCTGGAGGGCCTGACCCAATAACGCGCGAAGACGGTTGCGTTCTTCTCCGTCCCCGATTTTGTGGCTGCGATCACGGCGCGTCCCGGCCGCACGAGAGCTGCAATGGCTCCGCCGCTGGCACTGGTTGTATCGACGATAAGCTGACGCCGCGCGGCAACGCGATCGCAGAGTGCGGCGATTTCAGCATGCTGTCAGATCCGGCCCGACGAGATTGAATTTATATTCGACGCCGTCGAAGGAGCCGTGGCCGATGAGGATGAGAACAAAATCGTCGTCTGCCTTGGCGTCGCGCGCGACCGCGGCAAGCGTCGAGCGGAACTGGGCCGCGGTCGACTGTGCGCCGGTGAGGGTGTGACGTGCGCCGACGTGGTGTCGGTCCCTGAAGATGCGGCTGAGTTCGTTGGCCTCTGCGGTGAAGCGCTGTTCATAGTCGGGCTCGCCGCCCAGGCCAGCCACAATGACGTAATAAGTGGCTGCGCGCGCTTGGAGAGCCAAAGCGAAGAACATCATCGTCAAGATGCTGCGCTTCATAGCACACCCCACTTGCGGCGCAGCAGCCACTCGGCGATGGGAAGCCCCAGAAGCAAGAGGAACACGATGGGCATATTCCACAGCTCTTTCGTTGTGCGGACGGAGATGCCGGCTTCAGAGTACGAGATATCGCGCGGCAGATTCTTTCAAGTCCGACGGCTTCCAATAACGGCCGCCGGTTTGGGCGGCGAGTTGCTCGAGCAAGCGCCGGTTCTGCGCGGTGTGAAAGTTCTCTGCAACTCCGTCCTCGCGCTGGAAGGTGAGTACGTCACTGCCCAGGGCTTGCGGGCGGATCTGTCCGCCGATTCAGCTGTGATTTCGGCGAGATATGTACCGGGCTTCTCGGCCGTCCAGTCCGTTTGATATTCGCCGGGAGTGTCTTGCGGACGGCGTCAGGTCGATCGTTACGTCACACCTTCGGGTCCGACGATGTGCGCCGTGACATGCGCGCCAGCGGCAGGCTGAAACTGGCGATCGTGCACTTGCGCGGTTAACTGCACCTGTCCCTGATCCATGAGCAGGCGCGACGGCATGGAGGCAGTTACGGGGCCGGGCGACTCGGCAACAAGCCAGCGCAAAAGCTGCTGCCAGAAGAGATCGTGCGAAGGGTCGCCGAGGGCTTCGCTCATCTGCCAGCGCCACGTACCGCCTGTAGCGAGGATGGCGGTGCGTCCGTGGCCGTAAGTCTCAGTGATGAGCAGCGGCAGCTTGCGATGGCCGGCATTCATGCTCGCGAGTACTGTCGCGCCGGGCTTGGGTGAGCCGGCATCCTCGTAGTCGGCAAGATAGGTAAGCTTCTTCCAGCGCTCGCGCGTTCTTCTCGGGATCGTCGAGGAGGCGCGTGATGGGCGAATCGACACCTTCGGCAGTGCAGCTCCACCGTCGCGGGATTGCGATGGAAGTTGTGATTTCCCGCGGGCAGAAATGTAGGCAACAGATCGTTCAGACTTGAAGCGGCCCAGCCGCCATCGCTCAAGCGACGAGCGGCCCCCGAGGAAAAGAACGCCGCCGCCGCGACGATCGACGTACTCGCGCAGCAGCTCCTGCTGCAAGGGAGTAAAGTAATCGGCGTCAACAGAGCCGATGATGATGCCCGAATAGCCGAAGAGATCTTCGGCCGCACGGGAAAGCCGTCGGCCAGCTCACTGGGATCGCTGATGCCCTGGCGATAGATTTTATTTTCGCTGGTGCGGAGCATGGAGACGACCTGCACGGTAGGATCGTCGTCTTCAGCGCGGCGGATGAATTTGTATTCCCAGCGTGGCTCGCCTTCGATGTATAGGATGCGGCGCTTTGCGTCGCTGACCAGAAGCGGGCGCGTGATGGCGTTATTGGCGAGGTTTTCTTCTCCGGGGAGAGAGTCAACAGAAAAGCTGAGGCTCTTTGCGCCCGCGGCACCGACGGGGAAGAAGAGGGGCTCGGTCTGAATGCGACCGTCGGGCGCGAGGGTAATTTCGCGCTCAGCGAGCGTCTTGTCTGCCATCGCGTACGGTGAGCCTTGCCTTTTGGCCCTCGTAGCCGTGCTGCGTCAAGCTCACGGTTGCAAACACGCGCGCATTCGCGGCTGCGGTGGCGGAGAGACTGACGTCTTCAATTTCGACATCGTGCGCAGGCTCTGTGTTACCGAAGCCGATGGTGTGCACCGGAAGCCGGCGATTGGCCAGCGCCTGAAGAGCATCGAGGCTGATGCCCGAGCCACCCATGCCTGCGGAGTTCTCGTCACCATCGCTTAGCAGAAGATCTGCGCCGATGGGCAGATCCGAGGTGTTGTCTGCCAGCTGCTTCAGGCTGTCGCCGATGTGGGTGGCGGGCTCCACGGGCGTGATTGTCTGTAAGGAATTGACGGGCGTGAGACGGCTTCCCAGTCGATAGATGCGCGTCTGGAAGCGCTTGCGCAAGCCAGCGAGGAGGCCACCTTCAAGCACAGCGAGTGCCGCGGACTCACGTGACTTGCCGTTGCTGTCTGCAATTGCCATGCTGTGCGAATCGTCAACGACGACAGCAATGATGTTCTGCTGCGAATTCAACTCGAGATCAAAATGGCTGGCTGCCAGAGAAGAAAGAGGATAAGAGCGATCAGCGCGGATTGCATTGCCCAGATGGTAACGGCGTGCGAGCTGCGCAGGTTAGGCGCGGCATTGCGCAGCCGCGAACGAATGAGGAACGCGAGACCGCCAGCAGCCGCGAAGATAAGACAGGCAGCAACCATGCAGGCCACGCGCTGAGCAGCACGAACCGCCCCTTGATGAAGACCGTGCTCGGGTACTTGAAGAGGAACTGAAACATTTCTCTTTCGAGTCCTCGGGTTCGTCGGCAAGCCCAAAAGGCGGCTGGAACTGCCGATTCGAAATCCGCTCAATCGCACCGCTGAAAGATCAGTGCGTCATGCCGTAGATGATGTAATCGAGTCCCACGCGGAAGGCCATGGAGGCAAATGTCTCAGGGTAGTTGGGGTCGTCAGCCCACTCCCATGCATCGCCCAGGTGCATGTTGTGGCAGATGGCGACAATGATGCGGCCCTTGTCATCGCGAATGGCGCGCCACTTGGGCTGATAGCCGTCCTTCTCGTATGTGCGGCCCGTCCAGACATACTGCTCGCCGGGAATCTGCATTTTGTCGTCGATGTCGTAGAGGGTATGAAAGATCTCGTCGCCGCTTTGCAGGTCCTCGACGGGACGGTCGGGCAGCACTTGGCGCATGCCATTCATAAAGTTTTCCCAGTCTTCGGTACCGTGGAAGTCGTCGACCATGAGAAAGCCGCCCTTGAGGAGGTACTCGCGCAGGCGCTTTGGCCTCGGCGTCGGTAAAGGTCCAGTTCTGCACCTGCACCGCATAGATCCACGGATAGTTGAATATGTCGTCAGAGTCGAGAGTGACTACCTGCTCGGTGGGACGGCCGTCAATGCGCGTGAGCCGGTGCATGGCGATGAGGAACTGGCGGTCGGCTTTGGGATAGTCGCGCGACCAGGAGCTCCAGCCGCGGTGCCCGTAGCCGCCAAATCCGCCGAAGGCTCTGCATGCTGGAGGTATAGGCGAGGCGCGACCAGTAGAACTCGGCTTTGACGTTGGTGGGCGAGTCGTTATTGCCGAAGCCGAAGTCCGCCGTGCGCTGCAAGGCCCAGAGCCCTGTACCGCATGCAACGGCGGCGACGGTCACGAGTGCGACCTTATGAGCTTCATTGGGACCTCCGCGGAGGGGACCGCGCGCAAAAACCCAGGATGCCTTGATTGATGTTATAGACGAAACCGGCCAAAAGTTGGTTGCAGGCGGGTGCGCGCCGGGTTTGGCCTTGTCGCGATCATCTGATGCGTGAGACGATGCATGCAAGCGGACGTTGGCGGGCAGGGCTGTGAATAGACGGGATCTCTTAAACTTGGCGGAATGGCTTTGACACAAGCAGCGACGGGAAGTCTGCGTGGCAATGCTCAGATCGGGGCACTGAATCCCGGCGCAGAATGGAGCGGGCGCTCAATCAGGCATGGCGATGCCGCAAGGTGCGCCGGGGGGAAAGGCCGATTATACGTTCGCATTGCGCCGGTTACAGTTGAGCTCGATCCCGCACGCATCCTTTCGACCATCGGATACAACGGCACGGCGCCCGGCCCTGTGCTGCGCATGCGCGAAGGCAAACCGGTGACCGTGGAGATAATAAACGACACGGATACGCCGGAGCTTGTGCACTGGCACGGAATGTTGATTCCACCCGACGTGGATGGAGCGGAGGAGGAGGGTTCGCCGTTCGTTCCTGCCGCACGGCCACAGCCGCATCCAGTTAACGCCGGGGCCTGCCGGCAGCCGCTGGTACCACTCGCACGTTATGTCGATGGACGACCTGCAAAAGGGCACGTATACCGGGCAGTTCGGATTTGTCTACGTGGACGGCGGCAACGATCCCGGCAACTACGACCAGGAGTTGTTCCTGGCATTGCGCGACTGGGAGCCGTTCTTCACCGGGCTTCATGGAAGACGACGATGACGACGACTCTCATGATGGACCGCTGCCGGAGAAGCCTCCGATGGCAAGCATGAACACCGCGCCGGGCGGCCTGGAGGTAACGTCGGTTACTTACTCGATTAACGACAAGGCTCTGGGCTCGGGCGACCCCATTCGCGTACGCGAGGGGCAGAAGCTTCTGATCCACTTCCTGAACGCGAGCGCAATCGAGAATCGGCGCATTGCGCTGGCCGGCCACAAGATGAAAGTGATTGCGATGGATGGGAATCCGGTGCCCACGCCGCAGGCGCTCGATTCGATCTTAGTCGGGGTGGGCGAGCGCGTCGATGTCGAGGTGGAGATGAACAACCCGGGGGTCTGGATTTTGGGCGCGATCGACAAGCCTATTCGAGAATCCGGCCTTGGAGTCATTGTGGAGTACGCGGATCAGCACCGGCAGCCGCAGTGGGTCGATCCGCCCACGACGCCATGGGATTACACGATCTTTGGTAGCAACGCGGCGGCCGGGCCGGCTCCGCAGCAGACCATCGAGATGGTCATCGAGAAGGTCCCCAGCGGGGCGGGGAAGTTCAACTTATGGCTCGTGAATGGCAAGCCCTATCCGCATGAAAGCGAGTTCGTGCTACAGAAGGGCGTGCGCTACCGTTTGATATTCCGGAACCGTACTGACGACTCGCATCCCGTGCACATGCACCGGCACGTGTGGGAGATCAAGTCGGTGAATGACAAGGCGACAGCGGGCCTGATCAAGGATACGGTGGTGGTGCCATACTACGGCCGGGCGGTGGTGGACTTCACCGCCAACCAGCCCGGGCTAACGCTCTTCCACTGCCATATGCAGCAGCACATGGACTACGGATTCAAGGCACTTTTCCGCTACTCATGAGGTAGCCGTAGTTGCTGCGTCTTCGAGGCGGGAATTCTATGACGCCGAAACGGAACGCTGGGCTCTTATCGAGCCTTGTGCGCGGCGACCATGTCGAGAAACAGCCTTTGCACGCGTGAGTCGGTGGTCATCTCGGGATGAAACGTGGCTACCAGCAAGTGTTTCTGGCGCACCAGGGTAGGGAAGTCGTCGCGACGGGCAAGCACTTCAACCTCCGGACCCACGCGGGTGATGCGTGGTGAGCGGATGAAGACCATCTCCAGTGGACCGCCGGGCAACTCGGTCGGGAGAGTGAGGATCGTGGAGTCAATCTGCCTGCCGTAGGCATTGCGTTCGACGGTGACGTCGAGTACGCCGAGGCTGCGCTGCTTGGGATGCAACACCTCGCGAGCCAGCAGGATACAGCCGGCGCAGGTGGCGAAGCAGGGCGTGGTGGCAGCGAACTTGCCGAGGGCATCAAAGAAGCCATTCTGCTCCAGGAACTTGAGCATCGTGGTGGACTCGCCGCCGGGGATGACCAGTCCGTCGATGCCCGCCAACTCCTCGGCCTTGCGTACCAGCAATGTGCGCGCGCCCGCATTGGAGAACGCACGGGCGTGCGCCTCGTAGTCGCCTTGCAAGGCGAGCACGCCGATGATGATGGAGTTGTAGTTTGCCGCGCCAGGGGGCGACGGAGTGGTTGCTGCGGGTGGCATCTTGTCCCTTGTTCATATGATAGCGAGGTTAGTCGTTCAGAGACGATTGCCGTGCAGGCACCTTCCCCGCCCGGCACTCTGGCCAAGGCAGAGACGACTGCTCCTTATGTGATGAATCCCGCCTGCTAGGCGATTCTGCTCTAAGGCACTACGACCGGCGCGGTGGTTGCGGCTTCGCCCTCTCCGGCTTCGTTTACGGCCGCGATGCGAAATGTGTAGGTGCCGGGCTTGAGGCCGGAGATGACCTTGAAGGTGGTGTGGCGACCGTCCAGGGTGATGATGTTGCGGCCGGTGAAAGTGACCCTCCTGCCGCCGGGCTCGACAGTCACGACATAAGCGGTGATGGGACCGGAATCTTCGCCTTTGTGGTCGAGCGCAGGATGCTGGAAGTGAATGCTGACATTTCCGTGGTCACCGGGATGTGCGGAAACTCCCAAGGGCGGAGAAGGTGGCGTGACGGTGCGGTTTTCGGGCGTGACGGTGTAAGACGGCATTGAGGGAGCGCTGGTTCCAATGGCGTTGGCTGCGGAGACGGTGAAGGTCACTGGCTGATCGTTGGCGAGGGAGGGAACACGCAGATAGGCGAGCTTGAGGAATTCCGCGGCTGTGACCGTAGTCTTGGCGCCTGTAGATGCGGTGGCGGTATAGGAGAGAACAGGACGGCCGCCGTCGTTAACGGACGGGCTGAAGGTGACGTAAGCAAATCCGTTGCCGGGCGCCGCGGCGACACGGCTGGGCGGCTCGGGCCGGGTAGCGGGAAGAAGTTGCGCATAGCGTGATTCGAGCTTCGCTTTAAAGGCGGAATCCAGGCCGGCCTGGTCAAGAATCGCATGGGGAACTTCGGCGAGTAAGGCGATGAGGTGATTGTGCGACTCGGTAACGTTCTCTCTGGATGAGTCTGCGTCGCCCTGCTGCCAGTAGTTGTCCTCGATGGTCAGCGGATCGAAGACCTTTCCGGCGTTATCGTCGTAGTAGTCGCGATGGCGCGAGCCCCAATTGTCGTGATTGGTATTGAACATCACGTTACCCTGGATGGTCATCATCGACGATCCGTTATCGGAGTAGATCTCGTGACCGGAGCTGTATTGGTCATAGACTACGTTGCCGGTTACTTTTTCGCCGTCGGCGAGGTCTTTGCCTGTAAGGCCTTGCGTGTAGATTCCGCCGCCGTCTGAGAGCACAATCATCAAATCGTGGATCAAATTGTCGCTCACCACATTCTGCGCGGAGTTGTTGGCCTGGCCCGCCATGCGGATCTTGTCGGGCCAGCCACCCCATCCTATGGAGATGGCCGCGTAAGGGATGTGGTCGATCTGGTTGTGCGCGATGAGCGTGGAGCGCGCGTAGCCAACGACGATGGGAATGCCACCTCGATATTCGGCTCCGACATTGCGGAACAAATTGTTCTCGATGCGATTGTTGGCGGTGAACTCTGAAATTGGCGCAAGCGGCGTGTCAACGCCGCCCAACTCAAGGCCATTGCCGGAGATATCAGCGAAGATGCAGCCTCGGACAACGTCATTCTGTGCGCCATCGCCAAGCGATAGGCCGGCCGCGCCGAGATGAATAAATGCGTCATCTAGGAATTGGATATTGTGAGCAAAGCGGAGATTGAGATTGCCAGGCTCAGGCGTCCACGCGCCATACGGGCATGTGCCATTGGGAACCAAGGTGCAAAGTGCCTGGCGGGAATAACCGTCGGGCCCGGTGACCTGATAATTCGCTTGGATCTCAGAGAAACCTTCTTTGCTGCTAGGGCCGAGCCATGTTGCGTAGGAGAATTGCAGGCCAGAGAAGACGATGTGCTCGACGGGCGCAGCGGCGCTGCCTGTGGCATCAATTAGCGCTTCGAGAACGGGCATCTCGACATCGGCGGTACGCAGGTCCTCGCCGGCGCGCGGAACGTAGTAGACGGTGTGTGCAGAGCGGTCGAAGTAGAACTGACCTGGTGTCCCCAGTAATTCGAAGGCATTTTCGACATACTCAGGTTGTTTTCCAACGCTCATGGGGCCGACGAGATTCGCCGTGCGCTCGCCGCTGGGAAGCATGACGCGCTTAGTGGAGTTGCCCCAGCAAGGTTGCGCCATGGTGATGGCATTGCCGTTGATGGAAGCGATGGGGCAGCGCGGCTCATCCCACGAGCCAAGGCCTTCAGAGTGCTCGGACCAGACGCTGTTGCCGCCCGTGTAGACGAACTCGATATCAGATGGATTCTTCCATGAGGCCATTGCATCGCCGGCGGCGACGTAGCCGGTTGGGGTTTCAGTGAGGGCGACTGGGACGCGTGCCCGCGTGCGTGTGGCGCGAAAGCCATTAATGTACAACTGGCGGGAGTTGGTCACGGAGTCAGGGACGGCAGCGCTCCAGAGATTGCGTGAGGGATCGAGAAGTCGCCAATGTACGATGCGCACGGCTCCGCTGAGGGTCGGCTGCTCGCCGGGAGCGGCGGCGAAGACGAGGTCGTGACCTTGGGTTCCGGAGTCGGCGGGCGTGAGATGCAGCGGCTCGGTGAGGCGATAAGTTCCTCCGCTAAGAATGATGCGGCGATCGTTCGTGGTGTGACTCAGCGCAAGGGCGCGCGGGAGGGTCCGCACGGGACGGGCCGCAGTGCCATTATGTGCGTCATCGCCGTGCGGCGAGACATAGATTTGAGCCAGCGCAATGGGTGCGGCGAGCAACGGCAAGAGCCAGAGGGACGTGAGAACAGAGAAATGCTTGCGCATCTAGATTTCCTTCTTGTTGTGATTTGGCAACAGTCTTACCGGACGAATGCGCCCATTTGCGTCGTCAGGCGCAAATGGGCGGCAAAAGTAGACCTGGCCGACGATCTGGCCAGGCCTCCAAAACCGATCGATGGCGTACTCAGAAGTTGAAGCGCGCCGAGATTTGTATCTGGCGAGGCGTATTGTGCGAACTGCAAACTGAGGTACCAGCCTGGACGCAAGTCTCGCCTGTGGTCCCGCTGGGGTTAGCCAGGCCCTGGTTGTTGAAGGCGTTGAAGGCGTCCAAATTGATGCGCAGGTCCATGGATTCCTTGATGGGGAAAACTTTGAACAGCGAAGCATCGACGCCCCAGTTTAGCGGCCCGGTCAGAATAGTGTGGGCGAACGGATTGGCGACGTCTATCGAGCTCTCCGAAGCGCCATTGTCGGCAGTGCTTGGCTGGATGCCGTACCCAATCACAGTGCCATTTGCCTGTGCCTTCGCTCCTGGGTATGAAACTCCGGTAACCCCGCTCATAGCCACGTCATTATCCCCATAGTATTTGTCTGTCTGGGTTTTGCCGCCAACGGGAGCGCTGCAGGTTGTGTCCAGGGGCGTTTGATAGGACGACCAACTGCTGGGTAGACCGGAAACGGTGTTCGATAATCCCGCCGAGCAGGTGTTACCGGAGAGCGCCGTGGGGGCGACATAGCCGTTGAACCATTCGAACTCCTTCACGCATTGTCCGCTGGTGCAATCGGTGATCGGCGCGGATTTTTTGTATTTGACCAGCTTGCTTGTCGGCCCCCAATTCGTGGTTGTGATGGCGAAGTCCGTCACAGTCAAATTGCCTGCGGCGGCAAGCTGCCAACCGCCCACCACTTCGTTCAAGGGCTTGTTGACATTACTCAGCCAGCGCTTGCCGCGCCCGAATGGGAGGTCAATCAGGCCATTGAACTGCAGGTGCTGGGGAGGAGTGTTGGTGTCCACCATGTAGTTCTCCCAGCGATTGAGGGCCCTGTAGTACTGCCACGGCTGGGTGCCGGCGGGCGGCGGGGGCGGAAGGTTCGGAGAGCCCGGCAGCGCGGAACCGGCATCGGCCGGCCCAACCGACACCGTATTCGCGCCAGCGCCGACCCAGTTGCCAACATAGGAGTTCACGAAGTCGGAATAGGGCTCGACGTCGTCTGCATTTTCGCCGCCATAATCGCCGCCCGACCGAAGGTTCTTCTCCCAGACGTACATGACCTGCCAGGCAGAGCCTCTGTGGTAGAGCTTCTGGTAGACGGCCTGGAGGGCGTTGTAGTTTGACCAGCCGGACTTCTGGATCTGGTAGCTTCCAGAGCCGTAGGTGAGGTTGTCATAAGGGCCTTCACCGGTGCTTGAGTTATAGGGTGAAACCGCGCTCCCCGGATTAGCAGGGGTCTCAGAGCCCTGTTGGACCTCCCAGCTGTATGTAGAAGGATGGTCGTTGTAGTAGAAAGAGTTGTTCAAATTGGTTCCGTGCGTGTAGAGGTAGCTGAGCCGGAAGACGGAATTCCATGGCATCGGTTGCTCTAGCGTGAAGCTCGCCTCATCGACATAGGAGGGCGGGTTATCGGGATTGATGTTGACGATGCTCGATCCGGGCGTGATCGCAGTGGTGCTTGTGCTATTGATGATGCCACTGGTGTTGAGGCCCATGATTGGTGTACCGTTTCCCGTCGTCGGCGTCGTCGTGGAGTAGGTGAATGTTGGAGAGTTGTTTTGTGCGGAGAGCATCATGTAATTGGAATGTGGCGTGTAGTTGGTGCTGGTATAGCTCTCGGAATAACCGACGGTGAACGGATTGTTGCGGTTGATTAAGCGGGCTTCCTCGCGAATCGGGACAGGATAGATATATCGGCCCACAGCGCCGCGCATCACAAAGCCCGCACTGCCATTCGGCTGGTAGGCGAATCCCACACGTGGGCTAAAGGTGAAGTCGTAACTGTTCACCAGCATGGGAGGCAGGCCAGCCTGACTCGGGGTTTCGAACTTCATACCGTTGAGCATGTCGTTGGTGATGACGGCCTGGGTGGTCAACCCTTCAGAGATGAGTTGTGAAGGCGTACCGGAGGTCACAAGCGCATCGTTTTTCAGGTCGAAGCCCATCATGGCGCCCTGACCTTCCCACATGGCTGGATGTGCTTCCCAGCGCAGGCCGAGGTTGAGGGTGAGGTTGTTGCGCACACGGTAGTTGTCCTGCAGATAGCCGTCGATCTCCATATCGTGGAGGTGCTGATAAGGGGGTTCGATGTTGTTGCTGTAGGAGTAGGCTGCGCCCAGGAACATGTCAGCGTTGGCCTGGCCCGAGCCCGTGTACGCTGTTGCGGCAGAGGAACTGTAAGTGGAGGGATTCAGAAGCGCCGTTGCGTAATCGCCAAACTCAAAGGCATCCTTAACCTCGTCGGGCACCGAACCGAAGTGCTCGAATCGGTAGCGGCCTCCGAACTGCAATTGGTGCTTGCCCAGTGTTTTGGTTAGATTTTCGTCTACGTTGTAGGTTGTCGTGGTGACGCTGTACTGGAATTGCGTACCTCCGAATTCGGCGAAGTTGCCGGTGATCTCGGGGAAGCCAGGCTCGCCGAAGTTATTGGGTAGCCCCAGTTCCTTTTCGAAGTCCGCATTCGGAGTTCCGCCGGCGTAGTTGTGCTCTCCAATCCAGGTTTGGCTCAGCACGGTTTCAGAAAAGAACGTCGGCGAGAATACATGCGTGTAGCCGAGTGCGGTGGCATATACGTTGTTAGGGTTGTAAGAGACGCCGCTGGCCAGCGCCGGGATGGACGCCCCGCCCGGCGCGGTGGTTGCCAAGGTGTACGAGGCCTCGCCCGGGTCGTTACGCGGGCTGTAGCCGGTGGTCTGGTTCTGGGTATAGCGCAGGTACGCCCGGTTGTTTTCGTTGAACACCTGGTCCAGACGCCATGTGATCTGCGGCTCGACGCTCAGTTCTCTTACCGTCCCGGTGTAGTTGTTTGCGGCTACCGGGCTGATGGACGGGTTAAGAACACCGTTCGCGCCCGTAGTGGTCGGCACCATGGCATTCAAGGTCTTGGTGAGGGCCGCTTCTTCGTTGGCGGGAATGCAATTGGTGTCGCCATTGCAGTTTGCGGGACCCGCGCCCGGACCCTCAGTGTACTCCGTGGTAAAGCTCTTCCGGCAGTACGGATTGGCAGGCGCAGCGGTGCCCACGGTCGTGGGCTCGAGGCAAGCCGCACTGTTCGCAGTGGTTGCCGGATCGTACAGCTCCTGCAAGACATTCGAGCTGTTGGTGGCGTGGCTGAAATCGCCTTGTTGCATCGCCGGGGTCGGCACTTCTTCATTCTGGAAAGGGGATTGGGCCAGCGAATACCGCTCGTAGGCGAAGAAGAAGAATGTTTTGTTCTTCCCGTGGTAGAGATGAGGAATGATGATGGGACCGCCCACAGATGCGCCGAATTCGTTGCGGATATATTGCGGCGCGACATAGTTGGAGGGGTTGTTTCGGCCGCGGGCGATACCGATAGCGTTGTTGCGCGCAGTTTCAAACAATGAGCCGTGCAACTGGTTGGTGCCGGATTTGGTATTGAGGATGACTGTCGCCGGGGACGCATACTGCGCGCCGCCGCCTTCGTCGATCACCACTCACTTCCTGAATCGAATCCGGGTCGACCATCTGCCGCGAACCCATGTGCATGCCGCCGAACTCGCGACTGGTCAAGGTGGCGCCATCGGTTTCGTATTCCGTAGAGGGGCCCTCCTGGCCGTTGGCGCAGGAATGGACTCGGGACAGTTTTCGAGCCCTGGCGTGGTCTCATTCACCAAACGTGATGATATTGCGCCCATTCATCGGCAATTGTTGATTCTTTCGTTTTCCAGGGTTGACGTGAGCGATCCGTTGTCAGTGGTTTCCAGTTGGACGGTGTTTGCCGAGACTGTGACTTGCTGCGTAACCGAACCGGTGGTCAGCGAGGCATCGCCTCAAAGGTTCTGACCCACCAGCACCTCGACCGTGCTGGTTATAGGTCTTCATGTTTGGCGCAGTAATAGACACGGCATAGGTGCCCGTGTTCAGCCCCGGCACCTGGTAGAAACCGACGTTGTTGGTCTTCGAATCCATGGCCACTCCTGTGGCCTTGTTGACGACGTGGACTCGAGCGCCTGGAATGACAGCTCCGGTGGGGTCGGTGACCGTGCCCTGAATGGAGCCGGCGCCGCTCTGGGCGAAGGCGATGGCGGCCCAGGCGAGCAATCCGAAAACCACCGGTGCAATTCGGGGCGCGTTTGTTTTGCGTATGACTTTTGACAGGCAAACTGCAATGCTCTTCATCAGAATTCCTCCTCTAGGGCATCGAACTTATTTTTTTGAATCGGTTATTGACGTTCTTCCCCTTGCGAGTTCGACCGGTCTTTCAGTCTTGGCCTTCATTGGGATTTGAAGAATGTGTGATGGTGGGGCAGAGTGCTGCCCCGAGCGGATCGACCTCCCCAACGCTCGGGGGATGCCAATCCCAACAAAATCGTTGCCTTCTTTGACGAAAAAATTGCTCGAAATTAGGCATGTCAGCGCTAACGGTTTCGATTTCGCCTTGCTCGCAGAACGGCCGAATCCCGGCTGAGCGAGCAAACCGGTCTAGCTTTTCGAACTAGGTTGTTTTCCAGTCGGGGCGCGTCGACTGCGATCGAACTTACCCGGGTTCGGCGAACGTGAACCCGGAGTGCGCCCGCTTCGTCCACTGAAGTGCTTGACGGAGCCGCACAATGCAAACACACGTGCTTCTGCATTTTCGGGGAAGCGCAGAAGCAGGGTGCTTTCTTCCAGCAAACCTTCTAGCAGAAATGCCCGTAGAATTGGCAAGTGACTCACCGTTTGGCCCCTGAAGCAATTTGTGATGCTGTTTAGAATCTTGCAGTTATAACCCTGATGCGCGGTGTGTCAAACGTTCTTGAAAGCAGTGCAAAAGTCGAGTATGATGCGTGGAAATCATGAATAGAGCCCATGCAACACGTGAAGCATGGCACCCGCAGAGCAAGCAAGACAGTGAAGCGATTCTACGGGAGTTAGAAGCGGTCCTGGCCAGCCCGCACTTTTGCAACAGCAAGAGGTACCCGACCCTTCTGCGGCATATTGTCGAAAATACCCTCGCCGGCAAACTTGATTTATTGAAAGAGCGAACGCTTGGTGTGGAAGTCTTTGACCGGCCTCCCACTTATGACACGAACACTGACACTGTCGTGCGCTACACCGCTGGTGAAGTGCGCAAACGGCTGCTGCTCTACTACTCTGAGCACGGGAGCAGTAGCGGTATCCGCATCTCGCTCCCGGCTGGCTCCTATGTCGCTGAATTTCTGCACGGCCACGACGGCCATGAAGAGGCGGGCGAGGATCCAGATTTAGGGTCGACATATCTTCACGACACAGAAACATTCGCGCTTCCGGGTGCCGAGGTGCACGAACGTGTCGCAGCCTCTTTAGCGCTGGAAGCGGTTGATGCGAGCCATTTGACTCCGGGTGTGAGTCCGGTCGCCGTACGCCCCAGGTTTACTTCGAGACTCCTTCAGTTGGGGGCCTTGGCCCTATTGATCGCGGCCGCATTTGCTAGCGGGCTCTGGTGGAAGTCTCACGCAGCGCAGCCGCAATCGGAAGTGGACGCATTTTGGGCGCCTCTGTTGCGCGATCAGCGAACGATGATTATTTGCACAGGGAGTTCCGTATTTGCGCCCCAAAATTACTCCGGCGTGCAAACAGCAGGAAAAGACATCGACTACACGTTCGTTTCCATGCAAATTGCGTCGTCCATTGCCCAGGTCACCAGTGTGGCGGAGCATTTCGGGGCGGGAACTCAATTAATGTCTGCGCCCACTACGTCGTTACCGGATCTGCGCGAGCATTCGGTGGATTTGCTCGGCGGATACAACAATCAATGGACACTTCGTTTCGTTCGGCCGCTGCGTTTTCACTTTGTGGAAGGGCAAGGTCCAGATGAAATCATCGTCGACGCGATGCATCCTGGAACCAGATGGGAACGCGACAGCTCGCTTCCTTATTCGAGCGCCGACGACTATGCTCTGGTAGCACGGTTCCGCGACGCCACAATCGACGGCTGGGTGGTTGCCCTGGCCGGACTCGGCCGGAATGGTACTGAAGCGGCGGCACAATTTGCCACCAGCCCTCATTACCTTGGGTTGCTGAGGGACCAGCTTGGGAGCGGGTTCGGCAACAGGAATATCGAGGTGGTTCTGAAGGTGAATGTGATCGATGGAAAGACCGGAGCACCGTCAATTGTGGCAGTGCATAGCTGGTAGCGGTTGAGGAGTCACAAGCCGAACAGGCGCCGTCTGTTGGAACCCCGAAAATTGATACGTATACATCAGGCATGAAACCGCTATAGTATTTCTCCCATGAAGAGAGAGATAACTGGCGACGGAATGACGCGTAGGGAGTTGCTACAGCGATCGGCTGGTGGGACTGCTGTTTGGGCCGCTAGCACGATGTTTCCGGGTCTGAGTGTAATGGCAGGGCGCGCGCAAGGGGTGCCGGGGAGTCCCGCACAGTCGGATGAGGAGCGCCTCTACTCAGAGACATTGAGGGCATGGTGTGACGGCCTCTTGGCACGGCAGGTGACGGAGTTTCGCTATCCCGCGCTTTATGGCGGGCTGCTGTGTCCAGCTTGCGTGCTGATACATGGGCGATGCGGCGACGCCGTTTATCCGCTGCTGCGCATGGCGCACTCAACGGGCGAGGCCAAATACGTGAGGGCCGCAATGCTGGTGCACGAGTGGTCGCAGGCGCAGGTGAGCCGTGCAGACGGTAGTTGGGTCAATGACGTTACGCTCAGCACCTGGCAGGGAATCACGGTGTTCCACACCATCGCACTGGCGGAGGCACTGGAACATCACGGCGTTGTGCTGGATGCGGCCACGCGAGCGACGTGGACCGATAGGCTTGCGGCAGCGGCGAAGTTCCTGGACGGATTTATCACGATCGAGACGGGAAACGTAAATTATCCGGTGACAGCTACGCTCGCGTTCCAGTTGAGCGGGCAGGTGCTTGGCGATACACACTATGCAGAGCGGGCACGTGCGCTGGCGCACCAGGTGATGAACCAGTTTACGCCTGACGGATTTCTCTTCGGTGAAGGGCATCCGCTGCAGGGTCTTTCGCCGAAGGGCTGTCGGCCGGTCGATCTGGGATACAACGTGGAGGAGTCGCTGCCGTCGCTGGCTCTCTATAGCCTGCTGGCCGATGACAAGGCGGTGCAGGAACAAGTGGTGGCGGCGATGAGGACGTACATGGAGTTTATGCTGCCTGATGGGGCATGGGATAACAGCTGGGGGACGCGCAACTACAAGTGGAGCTGGTGGGGCAGTCGGACAAGCGACGGTTGCGAGCCGGGTTTTGTGCTGATGTCGAAGTTCGAGCCAAAGTTTCGCGAGGTGGCACGTCGGAATTTGGAGTTGATGGCGGCGTGTACGCACGACGGACTGCTTTATGGGGGACCGGGGTTCTTTGAGCACGGAGATTTGCCGTGCATCCACCACACGTTTACGCACGCCAAGGCGTTGGCAACCGTGCTGGATCGCGGGACCTTCAGCGCCGAGGCGGCGGAGCGGCCGAAGCTGCCGCGCGACGAGGCGTATGGGTTGAGGAGCTTTGCGCCGATCGGGACGAAGCTGGCGGCGATCGGGCCGTGGCGAGCGACCGTCACCGAATATGACTGGGAGTACTCGGAGCATGTGCAGCCGGGCGCGGGAAATCTGGGCGGCGGGCACGTTTCAGGTGGCGCGCTATCGATGCTGTACCACGAGACGATCGGGCCGGTACTGACCGCGAGCATGACTGAGTATCTGATGGTGGAGATTGCCAATCAGCAGCAGTATCGCGATGGCAGGCACATGGACCTGACGCCGCGAATCGAGTATGTGAACGGCGAGACGTATACGAATCTGAACGACTTCAAAGCGGTGCTGACGTCGCGCCATGAAGGCGGCGAGATCGTCTTCGATGCGCAAGGCAGGATGCTGACCGCGTCGCGCAAACCTGTTCCCGCGGGAGAGATTTTGTATCACCTCGTCTATCGGTTGAGCGAGGCGGGCATGGAGATCGAAGCGAGCACGAGCGGCGAGGTTTCCAGTGCGGGAACGCTGCGACTGATTGTGCCGGTGATCGCCCAGGGCGCAGATCGTGCAGAGCAAGTGGATACGCAGACGATTCGCGTGGTTAAAACGAAGGGCACGGCGACTGTGCACACGGATGCGGGCGCGGGCTTTGATGCTGCTTTCAAAGAGAAAACCTTCAACCTGGTTCCGGGATTCGAGGCCTTTCCGCTGATGGTGACGATGACGCCCGGAAAAGAAGTGCGGATCCGGCTGCAGGCAAGCTGACAGTAGTGGAAGGCGAAGAACCTGGTCTCCCACCCTTTCGCAACAAACGCGACAACGGCGGGGCCACCCGCGAGCGATTTTGCGGGCTGCATCCGAGGTGCATACCCCCTCCCCCTTCCTCCCTATCCCCACCTGCCTGGGTTCTGATAATAAGCCGTTTGTTTTCATTCGATTGCCAGCGACTATCGCTGCCTCTTATAGGCAGGTTTAGAGTTGCCTGCAGAATCCAGATAGCAAACGAGTTACGGTGCTGCAAAGCAGAGAACAGAGAAGAGAGATCGGTGATCCGCTGCTTTGGCGATGCTATGAATATTGTGCGCCTAAGTGCTGGAATAGGCTGCAAAGAAAACAGGGACCAGGGAACCGGGGTCAAGGATCAGAAAACCAAGGACTTAGTGCTGAATTAGCAACCGAACTGAAGAGGCGCGAAGCTTGACATGCGGTGGGGAGCACCCCTCGGGTGAAACAGTTTGCATTTTGACAGCATGCCGCTTGTTGAAAAGCGGTTTTCCTTTTGTTGTCTCTACGGCAGACTGGTCTGCGTTTGGTAACGCGGGAGTGTTGGCAAAGCCTGGGACAGAGCTCGGTTAGATTTACGGGTTGAAGCCGGCTCCCGCTGCAGCACGCTCTAGCAAAGAGAGAATGGGCAGCGGCTAAGGCGCCTCTGTATAGGCATAGTCGTTGTATAGCTGGGTTGCACCACCGTCAATGAAGGTCCAGAGGCGCACGTAAATCGGGCTCCCGTTGGTGGGCAGGTTCACGGTCGTGCTGGTGCCGGAGATGGGCCCTATGTTGGCCACGTTGGCAGTGCCGGGCGATGTGCCAACCCAGAGATAGTAGGCAGTGACGCCGCCGGAGCCCGCACTCCAATTGAACGTGGTCGGACCCGGCATCAGCGTGCCACCGTTTGATGGGCTGGTGATTACACCTGCAGCGAGGGTGGCCTCGGTGTAGGTGTAGTCGTTCGAGAGGAAAGTGGTGCCGCTGAGCACGGTCCAGAGCCGCACGTAAATCGCGGCCGCGTTTGTGGGCAGGGTGACGGTCGCGCTCGTGCCGCTGAGAGGACCCATGTTGATGAGGTTGGCAGTGCCGGGCGATGTGCCGATCCAGAGATAGTAGCCGGTCACGCCGGCGGGCCCAGCGCTCCAGTTGAAGGTGGTCGAAGCGGACAATAACGTGCTGCCCGGTGTTGGACTGGTGATTGCCGCTGGACCGGCCTCGGTGTAGGTGTAATCGTTGTGGAGTTGTGTCGCGCCGCCGTTGACGAAGGTCCAGAGGCGGACATAGATCGTGGTTCCGTTGGTGGGCAGATTGACAGTGGTGCTCGTGCCACTGAGGGGACCCATATTGATGAGATCGGCGGTTCCAAGCGATGTGCCAACCCAGAGATAGTAGGCGGTCGTTCCGGTGGGGCCAGCGCTCCAGTTGAAGGTTGTCGAAGCGGAAGTCAGCATGCTGCCCGGCGCCGGACTGGTGATTGCCGCTGGACCGGCTTCGGTGTAGGTGTAGTCGTTGTGGATCTGTGTCGCGCCTCCGTTAATGAAGGTCCAGAGGCGCACATAGATGGTGGCTCCGTTTGTGGGCAGAGTGACGGTGGCGCTGGTGCCTGTGAACGGCCCCGCGTTGACGAGGTCAGTAGCCGCCGGCGATGTGCCCACCCAGAGGTAGTATCCGGTCACACCGCCGGCGCCTGCATTCCAGTTAAAGGTGGTTGAAGCCGTGTTCAATGTGCTGCTCGGCGACGGGATGGTCGATTGCGCCTGCAGCAGGGGTGGCCTCGGTGTAGGTGTAGTCGTTGTAAAGCTGGGTCGCGCCGCCGTTGAAGAATGTCCAAAGCCGCACGTAGATCGTGGCTCCGTTGGTGGGCAGAGTGACGGTCGCGCTGGTGCTGGAGAAGGGCCCCTTGTTGGCCAGGTCGTAGCCGCCGGGGTGGTGCCGATCCAGAGATAGTAGGCTGTGATGCCGGTGAGGCCGGCATTCCAAGTGAAGGTGGTTGAGGCCGCAGTGAGTGTGCTGCCGGGCGAGGGTGAAAACATTGTCGTGGCCGTCGGCGGTTGGGCTGTGCCGCTGAGCGGGATGGACTGCTGCACGTTGCGTCCTTGTTCAGGTTGTTGTTGGTCAGGGTTACGTTCTCGCTCAAGGGCGAACCGGGAGCCAGCGGAGCGAACTCGACGGGGATGTCGCACTCCTGGCCTGCGGTGAGGCTGGTGGAATTTGTGCAGGGATTCATGTCGCTGGCTTCGGAGAAGTCGGTGGGGTAAGTAAGACCCGAGAAGACCAGGGGCATGTTGCCGATGTTGAAGACCTGCGCGGTCAGGATGCCGTCGGCAGTGTCAGTTGAATCAACCGCTGTCGCGGTGGGGAAGTTGAAGCTGGGCGGTGCGGCGGCATTCAGCTCCTTCACTGCGCTGTTGCCGAAATCGGCGACGTAGACGTTACCGCTCTCATCAACGGCCGTGCCACGCGGGGCGCTAAAGCCGCCGCCTAAAGTCGTGACGCAGTTGGTCGAAGCGCAACCGGAAGGCATCTCTTTCAGCGCGTCGTTGCCGGAGTCAGCAACATAAACGTCACCTGCCCCGTCGATCGCGACGCCCGAGGGAAAGCTAAAGCCGCCGCCCAGTGTGGTGACGCAACTCGAGGAAGTGCAGCCGGGGGGCATCTCCTTAACTGCGCCGTTGTATGTGTCGGCGACATATATCTCGCCAGCTCCGTCAACAGCTACGCCATAGGGAAAGCTGAAGTCGCCGCCAAGCGTAGTGACGCAACTAGACGAAGCGCATCCGGAGGGCATCTCCTTTACAGCATTGTTGCCGGCATCGGCAACGAAGACGTTGCCGCTTCCGTCGACTGCCACGCCCTGAGGAGACTTGAATTCGCCGCCCAGCGAAATGGCGCAACCGGATGAAGCGCAGCCGGGAGGCATTTCCTTGACCAAGTTATCGTATGTGTCGGCCACATAAACCTGACCACTTCCGTCCACCGCTACACCAAATGGCTGCTTGAAGCCGCCGCCCAGCGAGGTGGCGCAACTGGAGGAGGCGCAGCCAGGAGGCATCTCCTTCACAGCATTGTTGCTGGTATCTGCGACATAAATGTTGCCGCTTGCGTCGACTGCGACGCCGAAGGGGTTTCCGAAGCCGCCGCCCAGGGTTGTGATCACGCCTGGCTCGAAGGCGATCTGCGGGCCGGTGCCGATTCCGGAGGCGTAAGCGGTCGCGATGATTCCGCTGGAGCCGGATAACTCAACAGCGCCCATGCGGAGGCCAGCGAATTTAGGCGCGAAGGTCACGCTAACGGTGCAACTCTGACCCACCGAATACGTGGTGTTCACGGTGCATGTGCCGGAGCCGGCATTGGAGAAATCCAGTCCCGATGCGCCTTGGGTGAGAACCGAAATTCCTTTCAGGGTTCCGGCGGTGTCGAAGGTAAACACCATCGGGATTGCCGGGGCGGTGGCGCCGACGTTTACTTGTCCGAAATTCGCGCCGCTTGGCGTCAGTTCAAAGAGATTGGCTCCGTTATTGAGGGAACCGCCGCCAAAGATATCGCCGCTTTTGTCGAGGGTCACAGCTTCGACTTCGCTATAGGTCCCCAGGATCCGGATGTTTGGCGAGTCAGGAATGCTGCCGTCGACGGCAAGAATTTCTTTTAGCGCGTTATTACCGTCATCGGCTACGTAAAGATCGCCTTGGCTGTCCAGGGCGAGCCCCACGGGGAGATTAAATCCGCTGCCAAGGGTTCTGATCGTCGGCGAAGCGGGAATGCTTCCGTTGACCGCAACCATCTCCTTCACGGTATTGTTCAGGGCGTTGGCAACGAACACATCGCCGTTGCTATCGACGGCGATTCCAGCTGGAGCATCGAATCCACTTCCGAGGGTAGTGATCGTCGGCGATGGAGGGATCACTCCATTTACGGCCAGAATCTCATTCACCGTGTTCGCAGCTGTAGAGGTGTAATACAGATTGCCAGACGCGTCCATCGCCATGTCGCCGTCAGCGCATCCATTCCCCGGAGCCTGCGCGACCATATACGGCCCATTGGCAAGTGCGCCGGACCCATACGTCGAGACAATCTGAATGCTTCCGTTTGCACCCAGGAACTTGTAGATTGCACTCGTAGATGAATCCAGTACATAGAGATTTCCTGAAGAGTCGAATGCCAGGCCCGTCGGAGCGTTCAAGCCGCCCTGGTTCCCGCCCAATATATAAAGTGTTTTGGTACTCGCCAACCAGACATACAGCGCGCTTCCTGGGCCGCTATAAGTGCAGGTCGACGCGTTGATCATCTGTGCGAGGGCGCCGTTTTGACTGGTGAATATTATGTCCCCCGCTGCGTCCACTGCGATCGACACGGTGTCCGTGCCGAAACAGAAACCGCCCGGAGTGTAACAACCAGAGATAGAAAATGTCTGGGCTCCGTCGAAATGGGCCGTTTGTCCAGACGCAAACGAGGCGGCGCCGATCAGAACCAAAACTACAAAAAGCCTGATCATTGCGACGCGGATTCGCAGTTGAGAATTGCGGGTTGTGCGTTGGGAGGCGGCAAGAAAGGGAAGGCCGGCGAACGAAGGTACTGACGTCATGCCGGTTCGCTCCTGGCTTCGAGCGGATACCGGCTCTGCATTGGCCGGCAAGAAATTCGCGGAGCAACCAAAGGCAACCAATGAAGCGATGCGGAAAAGCATCTCCGACCTCCTCAGAATGCTGGTCCGTCGTGCGACGAACCCGGACCCGGTGAAACGAAAGACCGGTGCAAACATGCGGCAAAGTTAGGCCACCGCTCGCATCCGGCATCTACCGGCACGTGGGGATGTGCGGCTGACTCAAATGTGGCTTGTTCGGTCGCGCAAAATGACCGAGACCCGAGACGATGCTCGGTTGAGGGAGGTTTCTCTCACGGTAAGATTGCAGTCCGATTCGCCACCTTACGCAGGCTGCGACCGGATCATCCGGGCAGGGAAACAGAAGCAATACTCTAGCTATGAGGCCTACTCTACGGATTCCGAAGGCCAGCGTCAAGCATTTTTTGCGACTGATTGTCCGGTTGTGGCCGGCCGATTCCTCTACAATCTGGGAGTCGTGATGCAGGACGCGTTGAGGATGGAAATGCAGAATTTGGATTTGATGGCGAGGACTGCGATGCTGCGCGTGGCGAATGGTGCGGTCCTGGTGGCTTTGATTGCAGGGTTGAGTTTGGCTGCGGCGCAGGCGCCGGCTGCAACGGCTAATCAACAGGCGCCGGCTACGACAGAAAATCTGCAACCACCGAGTGCAGCAGTGAATCCGCAAGAGCCGAGCACGACGGCAAGGCCTGCGCGGCCGACGCCGCCGACGCGCGATCCGCATACGCCGGGATATGTTGCGGCGAAAGAGCTGCCGGATGGCGCGGTTCCTCCGGCGAATGCGGATGGAAATTTCATCATCGGCCCGACGCACAATCCCGCGCCGGAGATGACGGTGCACGAGGGCGTGCCGCAGGGGACGGTGTACGAGTTCACGATGAGCTCGGCGGACAGCAAGATTTATCCGGGCATTGCGCGGGACGCCAATACGATTTGGCACGGCCCGATCCCGCCGATCCGGCGAAGATGGTGGTGACCACCAGCCATCCGGCGCCGTACACGCGCGCAGTGGCGGTGTATGTGCCGAAGCAATATGTTCCGGGGACGGCTGCGCCGTTCATTGTGGGGGCGGACGGGACCGATCGGGGCTTGTTCACGGCGCTGGACAACCTGATTGCGGAGCACAAGGTGCCGGTGATGATTGCGATCTCGATCGGCAACGGCAGCGGCGATGCGCAGGGCAGCGAGCGCGGCCTGGAATACGACACGATGTCCGGCCTGTATGCGGAGTTTGTCGAGAAGGAAGTGCTGCCGCTGGTGGAGAAGCAGTACAACGTGAAGCTGACGAAAGATCCGGACGGGCGCGCGACGATGGGCGGAAGTTCGGGCGGCTCGTGCGCGCTGATTATGGCGTGGTATCACCCGGAGTTGTACCACCGCGTTCTCACTTTTTCGGGCACCTATGTGAACCAGCAGTGGCCGTCGAATCCGGAGACGCCGCATGGCGCGTGGGAGTTTCACGAACACCTGATTCCGAACAGTCCGCGCGAAGCCGCTGCGCATCTGGATGGAGGTGGGCGACCGGGACAACTCTGAATCCGAATACATGCGCGACAACATGCACGACTGGGTGGTTGCGAACGAGAATATGGCGAAGGTGCTGGCCGCCAAGGGCTATCACTACCAGTTTGTGTTTGCGCGCAATGCGGGGCATACGGACCGCGCGTGAAGCAGCAGACGCTGCCGGAGGCGCTGGAGTATGTGTGGCAGGGCTATCCGCGGGCGCGCGCCGCGAAGTAGACCAAGGCGCGGCTACATCAGCAGAATTTAGATGGTTTTTAAGATGCGGGCCGTAGTGTCTTGACAATCTACTATTCATGTAGTAATTATGCCTACACAGATAGGAGGTCGGTGTGGGCACGCCCAAACTTTCAAAACTTGAGTTTCAAATTATGGAGGCGCTGTGGGGGAAGGGCGAAGCGCCAGCGGGTGAATTGTCGATTCGCGAAATTCTGGACTCGCTGCCGGCGAAGCGCAAGCCTGCGTACACGACGATCCAGACCACCGTGTACCGGATGGAGGCGAAGGGCGTGGTGCGGCGCGTGAGGAAGGTGGGGAATTTTCATCTCTTTGCGGCAGCGATCTCGCGCGATGCTGCGCAGCGGCGGATGATCGACGAACTGCTGGCGGTGTTTGGCGGAAGGCCGCAGCCGGTGATGGTGCACCTGGTGGAGACAGGGAAGCTGACTCTGGATGACGTGAAAGATGCGGAGCGGACGTTGCGCAAGCTTTCCGGAAAGGAGAAGCATTGATGGCGGTCGCGGCGTTTTGGAGCGAGGGCTGGACGGCGGCGGTGGTGAATCATCTGTGGCAGTCGACGGTGGTGGTGGGGATTGCGTGGGTGCTGGCGTGGGCGCTGCGGAAGAATCATGCGCGGGCGCGGTACTGGGTGTGGATGGCGGCGAGCGTGAAGTTTCTGCTGCCGTTTTCGGTGCTGATGACGGCGGGGGAGTGGCTGCGGTCGTTGATGGTGACGCCGGTGGTTGTGCGGCCGGCGGTTGTGAACGTGATGGAGCAGGTGGCGCAGCCGTTTGCGCAGGCGCAGATTCTCGGCACGGCTTCGCCGGTTGTGGCGCAGCATGCGAACTGGCTGCCGGTGGTGCTGCTGTCGGTGTGGGCCTGCGGGGCGTTGGTGGTTGCGATTCGGTTTGGGCGGGGATGGTGGAGGGTTTGGTGCGCGAAGCGGGCGGCTTTAAAAACAAGCAACCGCAGATCCTTCGATTCGGTCGCCGCGGCGACCTTCGCTCAGGATGACAAGAGCGGTTTTGCGGTGGATGTGCCTGTGATGTGTACGGCGGAGTTGATGGAGCCGGGGATTTTTGGAATCTTTCGGCCGGTGCTGCTGATGCCGGAGGGGATTCTGGAGCTGCTGACGGCGGAGCAGTTGCGGGCTATTGTGGCGCATGAGATGTGCCATGTGCGGCGGCGCGACAATTTGACCTTTGCGCTGCACATGATTGTTGAGGCGATGTTCTGGTTTCATCCGGCGGTGTGGTGGATTGGTTCGCGGCTGATTGAGGAGCGGGAACGTGCTTGCGATGAAGGAGTGGTGGAGGCGGGCGGCGAGGCCGAAGTTTATGCAGAAGGAATTCTGAATGTGCGCACGTTTTATGTGGAGTCGCCGGTGGCGTGCGTGGCGGGGGTGACGGGCGCTGATTTGAAGAAGCGGATTGTGCGGATCATGACGGAGCAGGGCGCACGGAAGCTAAGCTCCAGCAGAAGGCTCCTCCTGGCGATGGCGGGAGCGCTGGCATTGACAGTACCGCTTATGCTTGGCCTGGTGCGCGCGCAGAATGGTTCCGCGAACTCAGCGGGCTTGGCCGAAGCGCCCCACGGCACGATGAAGTTGCCGAAGTTCGATGTGGTGTCAATCAAGCCATACGGGCCAAGCCAGATGATGATTCGAATCGATACAAAACCGGATGGGATTTCGGTGAGCGGGATGCCGATGCACATGATTGTTCGTGAGGCTTTTGGCGTGACCAACGACCGGCTCCTGGGAGAGCCAGACTGGGTGAATGCAGAGCGATATGACATTGATGCGAAGGTTGCGCCGGAAGATGTGCCAAAGCTGAAGGGGCTGACACCACAGCAACGCTGGGAGATGCTGCTGCCGGTGCTGGTAGAGCGATGCGGGCTGAAGTTTCATCACGAGACGAGGAATCCGACGGTGTATACGCTCGTGGTTGCAAAGGGCGGGCCGAAGCTGACGCCGTCGACGCTTGCGGGCGATTCAACGAAGGTGGCGCCGGAGCGGCACCAGTCGAGCATGGGCTTGAGCGTCGGCGATAAAGGGATGACGCTCTCGGCGCATGGGGCTTCGATTGAGTCGATTGCGCGCTGGATTTCGCTGCAGATCGGCAGCACAGTTGTGGATAAGACGGGGCTGACGGGCACATACGATTACAGGTTGGAGTTTGCACCGGATGAGAGCATGCGGGGCGTGGTACTGCCGCACGGCGCTGGGGGTGATAGCCCTCCGCCGGAAGCCGACGGGCCGTCGATCTTCACGGCATTGCAGGAGCAGCTTGGATTGAAGTTGGTGGCAGAGAAGCAGTCGGTGGATGTGGTGGTGATCGATGGGATGGAAAGGCCGACAGCGAATTAGGGTTAGAGAACAGATGAGAATGATTGCCAGGAACAAAGCGAGTTGCGCGGGTGTCTAAGGGAAAAGGTTGGGGTTGTTTTGCCTGTTGGCGATTTGTTGCGTTGTCCTTCTGATTTGCGGTTTGGACTGCGGCGCATTTTCTGCAGGACGGGTGCGTTTGACAGGCAATAACGTAGAATGCTACATAGGGGTCAGTGACAGCTGCCTATGTGGAGGTTCGAGAGATGATGCGCAGGCCCGATGGCAGGCGTTGCCGGCTCGCTGTTGCCGGTGCGCTCCTTCTTGATGCAGCGATTTTCGCATGCCTGGGAACTCAGGCTCATGCGCAAAGCGCAGCGCAGGATTGGGTGAAGGCGGCAGGAGGCAAGCAGGAGTTTGACGTTGCGAGCGTACGCGAGAACAAGAGCGGCGGTGGATCGTATAGTAATTTTCCGCTCGACAACGGAAACGCGTATTGGGTGATGAATAAAGATGACAACATGTCTCCCAACGGCACGCTGTTTTCTGCGAAGAATTTGCCGCTGCTGCGGTACATCGTGTTTGCGTACAAGCTGGGCGGGACGCAGGAGCTGGCGCTGCGGTTTGACTTTTATGCCGGGCTTGGATTGCACGTGCCAGATTGGGTAAGGAACGACCACTATGACATTGAAGCGCGCGCGGCGGGAATGGCGACAAAGGACCAGATGCGGCTGATGATGCAGAGCCTGCTGGCGGAGCGATTCAAGCTGGCGGTGCACTGGGAGACGCGTGAGGCTCCGGCGTTTGCGCTGGTGCCTGCGACGGCAGGAAAGCTGGGGCCACAACTGCGACAACATCCAGCGAGCGACGACTGCGCGACGACGGCGTTCAGCGAGGGGCAAAGCAAGGAAACAGCGGGGGTGCAGCCGGCTGCACTGCTTGCAGCGCTGCCGATTGCGTGCGGCATGATTGCGCATTTGGTGCCAAGTATGACGGCGGCGCATCGCTTTGGCGGGCGCGATGTGCCGCTGGCGATGCTGGCGGAGTCGATGGCGACGCAGACGGGGCTGGTGGTGGTGCCGCGGCCAGTGATCGATGAGACGGGCTTGAAGGGGGTATATGACTTTTGGATGGAGTGGACGCCGGAAGACACCCGGAATGAGCCCGATAACGGAGAAACCGGCGGGACATTCCGCGCGGCGTTGAAGCAGCAGCTTGGATTGAAGCTGGAGCCGGTGAGGGGTCCGGTGGAGGTGCTGGTGATTGATCATGTGGAGCGGCCGGGGGAAAACTAGAGAACAGAGACAAGAGAGCAGGGGGCAGGGATCAGGAAGCAGAGAGTGGAGGCGAAGAGGATTGCGCGCAATGAGTGCAAGTGTGAATGCAGATTACGAAGAAGAGCGCGGGAGATTATGAAGGGCGGCCGAGTGAGAGCGGCGATTTACGGTTTGGTGGTTGCGCTTGCGGCGGGTGGACTGGTGTCCGCGCAGCAAGCGGGGGCGCTGTTGCTGCATCCGCGGAATGGGAAGGCGCCGGCGTTTGAAGTGGCGACGGTGAAGCCGAGCGACGGCAACAGCGGGCTGACGAATTTTGGAATTGCCGAGGGTCGATTTAATGCAAAGAGCGCAACGGTCGCCGATCTCATCAAGCTCGCGTATGACGTGAGGTCGGACGATCAACTGGAGAAGGGGCCGGATTGGACCAACTCAGAACGGTTCGACATTAACGCGAAGATTGCGGATGCGGATGCGGTCGCGTTGCAGAAGCTGGCACCCACGGAGAGATTCGAGCAATACCGTCTCATGGTGCAATCGCTTCTTGCGGACCGGTTCACGCTGAAGGTGAGCACGAGCGAAAGAGTTCTGCCGGTTTATGCGCTGGTGGTGGCCAGGAATGGGCCAAAACTGACGGCCACCGCGACGGGAAAAGAGCACATGCCGTGGTTGTGGGGCGGATCGAGAGGGGAGCTGAATGCAAAGAGCGCGTCGATGGATATGTTTGCCGGCTGGCTTTCAGGCAGGGCCGACGCAGGCGGACGCGTGGTAGTGGACAAGACGGAATTGAAGGGGATCTACGATTTCACACTGAAATGGACGCCGATGGAAGGCGGCGGTGGAGCGTTGAGCGGGGCGGGCGCAAGTGAGACTGCGCAAGGCGCAGCAGGAATGAATGCGACAGGACCTTCGCTGTTGACGGCGCTCGATGAGCAGCTTGGGTTGAGATTGGAGCCGCGGAAGGCGCCGGTAGAAGTGTTGGTGATCGATCATGTGGAGCGGCCGTCGGAAAACTGAAGAGCAGGGAACGAGGGAACAAGGGAATGAGGGGACGAGGGAACGAGAAAACAGGGACCAAAGATGTAGGGATCAGCGACGGGTTCGTTGAGCAACTGGGCCCAGGCTACGGGGTCTGGCGGGGGACCGGTACCGAAAATGCTGGGGACCGCGGGAAACATCCTGCACGTAGATTCGTCTTACCGATGTATCCTTGTCGCATTCAAGAAAATGACCGCAGTTTGGCGTCTCTCGAATCGATTTAGAGGGGGAAGCGGAAAAGGAGTCTCTGCAATGAGATCGGACAGCGTGGGGTGCAAGCTGCATTTCAGCAGGATAGGGTTGACCGGGCTGGCGGTTTTTGCAGCCTTGGCGTTTGCGATAGCGAGTGCGGTGAACGGGGCCGCGCCGCCGGCCGCGGCGCAAAGTGCTGCCCCGGCGGCGCAGAGTGGAGCTGCGCCAGCCGCGTCTACTACGGACATCGTGGGGATATGGCAGGGGACTCTGCACGCGGGCCGGGATTTGCGGACGGAGTTGAAGATCACGAAAGCGGGCGATGGAAGCTTTAAGGCGGCTTTTTACAGCATTGACCAGGGCGGGCAGCCATTTGTTGCGTCGAAGACCACGTTTCAGGATGGGACGCTTTCGTTCGCGTTGGACGCGATCGGCGGCAAGTATGAAGGCAAGATGAGCCCCGATGGCAAGACGATTACCGGAACCTGGACGCAGGGACCGACTCCGATCGCACTCAACCTTGAGCGCACCGCTGAGGATGCGGCGTGGCCGATTCCTGAACCGATCAAGCCGATGGCGGCGGATGCCCATCCGAGCTTCGATGTGGCCACCATCAAGCCCAGTCAACCTGGAGCGCGAGGAAAGGGGTTTGGTTTCAATGGGCATTTCAGAACATTCAACTTCGATGTGAATGACATGATTGCCATTGGGTTCGGGCTTCATACAAAGCAAATTATTGGCGCGCCAGACTGGCTGGCGACTGATCTTTACGACATCGATGCAGTACCGAATGTACCGGGAAGGCCGAACATAAAGCAGATGGGCGACATACTGCAAGCACTGCTGGTCGACCGGTTCGCGTTGAAGTTTCATCGCGAACAACGGGAGCTTCCCGTATACGCGATCCAGCTTGCCCCTGGCGGCCCCAAGATGAAAGCGACCACTGCGGGACCAAACGATCCGCAGGGCTTCGGATTCAGAGGCCTCGGAGACCTGGCCGTGATCAACATGTCGATGAAGGACTTTGCTTTTGGAATGCAGTCAGCCGTGACCGACAGGCCAGTCGTGGATCAAACGGGATTGACCGGGAGGTACGACTTCACCTTGAAGTGGACGCCGGATGATTCGCAGTTTGCGCAGTTCCGCGGGGCCGTGCCTCCGCAGCCTCCGGCGGCCGGTGATAATCCGAATGCGCCGCCAAGTTTATACACGGCGGTTCAGGAGCAGCTCGGGTTGAAGATTACGGCGACGAAGGCTCCGGACGATGTGATCGTGATTGATCATATAGAGAAACCGTCGCCGAATTGAAAGAGCAGAGGGCAGAGAACAGAGACTTAGGCAGCGGCAGGCTGTGAAGGCGCGGCCTTCAAGATGGATTTTGTGGAGCCTGCCCCGGTGTCCACTAGCAGGCACAGTGAAAAAAATTCGGCTGCGGCTACGAACGAAAACGAAGTTGCGGACGTCTCACAGTTGACGTCTTTCAGAAACCAGCGCAAGAAACCGGTTTTCCCCGGCAATTCAACGCCATAGCAATCTCGGTTTGGGGTCTCGCACGGAATGGACAATCCAGGATTACATCGCGAGAAGTGGATGGTCCTGATTCTTGCGGCCGGATGTTTTCTTGCTTCGCGGGGAATGCGGCCGCAGCCGAGCGCGGCAGTTCCTCTGTCTCCGGCTGCGCCGGCTGCCGCCGGCCGTGCGGATGCGGGGCAAGCGCCAGCCGATGCAGCGCAACCCACTGCTGCGGCCACGCTGCCGGCGTGGGATGTGGTCTCGGTGAAGACGCATAAGGACGAAGGCATGATGATGCGGATTGGGATTTCTGCAACTCCAGACGGCTTCCAGGCTGACGGAGTGCCGCTGCAGATGCTCGTCCGGCAGGCCTTTGGAATTTCGGATGATCGAATCCTGAACGAGCCGGATTGGGTGAAGTCGGCGCGCTACGACATTCAGGCGAAGGTTGCGCCGGAGGATGCGCCGAAGCTGAAGGCGCTGAGCATGCAACAGCGATCGGCGATGTTGTTACCGGTTCTCGAAGACCGTTTCGGCCTCAAATATCACCACGAGACGAGGCAATTGCAGGTGTACACACTGGTGGTGGCAAAGGGTGGGCCGAAGCTGAAGGAGTCGGCGGCGGGAAGCGGTGCGGGTGCGCCGCAACCGGAGATGGGGCCCGGTGGGAATTGGCTGAACGGGCATCCTCCACCTCCGCCGCCTCCCGGCGCGAGCGGCGCGTCAGGGGGCGCGGGGGCGACACCCGGGCCAGGTGGCGGGGGGCCGCAAGGAGGGCCGAGGACGATGATGCGCATGTCGTCGCAGGGAATGACGATGGAAGCGCACGGATCAACGATGGAGAGTCTTGCGCGATTAATTTCACAGCAGATCGGCGGCACCGTGGTGGACAAGACAGGGCTGACGGGGAAATACGATTTCACGCTTTCGTTTATGCCGGACATGGCCATGGGCAACGGGCCGATGATGCGGCCGCCGGGTGGAGTGCCGCAGCCGGATGGCGCGCAGACGCAGGAGCCGGTAGGGCCGTCGATCTTTACGGCTGTGCAGGAACAGTTGGGGTTGAAGCTTGAGGCGCAGAAACAGTCTGTGGATGTGGTGGTGATCGATCATATTGAGCAGCCGACGGCGAATTGAAAGAGACAGGGAACGAGGGAACAAGAGAACGAGGGACCGAGAAGGCAAGGACTAGGGACGGAGAGAACAGGGAACAGGGAACAGAGAACAGAAAAAGCATGGCGGGACGGATTCGACAAATTGGTTGCGCGCTGGGACTGCTCGCAGTGATTGGGGTCGGAGGAGCGAGGGCGTGGGCGCGGAGTCAACGGGACGGTGGTGCGGCGCCTGTGCACAGTAAGAGTGCAGATGGGGCAGGGACTCCTGCCAGATTTGAGGTGGCTTCCATTCGGATGATTCCGGAGAAGGACGTTGTTCCTCTGGAGGGAAGTCCGTTCAGCCCGCCTGGAGCGGGTCTCTTCACTATGCGCGAGGTCACGTTGCCCTTTGCAATCGCGTGGGCATTTGGGGTCGATCAGAACCGCGTCACGGGAGGGCCGGATTGGCTCGACAGGCAGTATTACGAAATCTCGGCAAGACCGGATGGGGACGTGGGATTGAGTTACAAGCAGGCGAGGCCGCTTCTTCAACAGCTCATCCAGGAACGATTCCACCTGGCGTTTCATCGTGAGACGCAAGGCCGCAAAGGCTATGCGCTCATGGTTGCCAAAGATGGGCCAAAGCTGAAGGCGAGCAAGAACGAAGCAGGGTTTGGGTACATTCTGAAAGACGGAATCCGGGCTCAGAATCGGAGCGTCGCCGATTTGGCTGGCATGCTTCAACTTCCGCTCGGCCAGCCGGTAGTGGATCAGACAGGTCTGAAGGGAAATTTCGATATCGATTTGAAGTATGCGCCGATGGACGGGGCTGATTCTTCGCTGCCGTCAATTTCTACCGCAATTGAAGAGCAATTGGGACTCAAGTTAGTCAGCCAGATGGTTCCGGTGGAGATGTTTGTGATCGATCATGTAGACAGGGTGCCGACGGAGAATTGAAAAGACAGGGAACAGAGAGAAAAGACAAAGACTAATGAGTTGGATTCGACATTTTGTTTGCGTTCTTGCCTGGCTTGCGTTCATTGCGGTTGCGTCGGCTGCGCCGTATCGCGGGGAGGTGACGTTTGGAGGGTTGCCGTTGCCGGGCGCGACGGTTACGGCCACGCAGGGGACGAAGACGCTGACGGCCATTACCGATCAGCAGGGGGAGTTCCAGTTCGACGATCTGGCGGACGGGGTGTGGACGATTAAGGTTTCGATGCAGTTGTTCACGACGGACCAGGCCGAAGTGACGATCGCGCCGAATTTGGCCGCGGCGAAGTTTGAGATGAAGCTGCTGCCCGAAGGGAAGATTGAGGCGCACGCGCAGCCGGAACTGCTAACTCCAGAGACACCACCTGCGCCCGCTGAAGCACCGGCGAAGAAACCGGGGCAGGCGGCGCAAGGCGGCGCGGCGAATGGCGCGCAGGCAATGCCGAAGGCGCCGGAGGAGAATGAGCAGAGCGCGGATGGGTTTTTGGTGCAGGGAAGCGTGAACAACGCGGCGACGTCGGTTTACGCGACGAACCCGGCATTCGGCAACACGCGCGCGGGGAGCAGGGGACTGTACACGGGCGGACTTGCCGTGATCGAAGAGAATTCGGCGCTGGATGCGCGGCAGTTTTCGCTGAGCGGCATTCAGCCGTCGAAGCCGGCCTTCAACGAATTCACTGGAGTGGCGACGCTGCAGGGGCCGATCAGGATTCCGCGAGTGCTGCCGCGCGGGCCGAACTTTTTTGTGTCCTACCAGTGGACGCGCAACAGCAACTCGAATGTGCTTTCCGGGCTGGTGCCAACGCAAGCTGAGCGAAGCGGCAACCTGGCCGGTTTGACGAACGCGCTGGGGCAGCCGGTGACAGTCTACAATCCCGCGACGGGGACGCCGTACGCGAATAACCAGGTGCCGGTGAGCCCGCAAGCGGCGGCGTTACTGAAGCTTTATCCGCAGCCGAATATTGCCGATGTGGCGAACTACAACTATCAGTCTGCGGTGCTGAACAACGCGCACCAGGACTCGCTGCAATCGCGGCTCGACAAAAGCCTGGGGCGCAAGGACCAGCTCTACGGAGGAATTGGGTTCCAGAGCACGCGCTCGGACAGTGTGAATCTCTTCGGCTTCGTGGATCAGACGGGGAACCTGGGCATCAACGGTAACATTCACTGGACGCATCGGCTAAAGCCGCGACTGTTTGTGTTCAGCAGCTATACGTTCAGCCGGCTGCGCACAGAGGGGACGCCGAACTTTGCGAATCATGCGAATGTTTCAGGCGCTGCTGGCATCAACGGCAACGACCAGGATGCGGCGAATTGGGGACCGCCGGGGCTGGGTTTTTCGTCGGGGTTTTCGGGACTTAGCGACGCCAACAGTTCCTTCAACCGCAACCGCTCGGACGCATTTGCTGCCTCGATTCTGTATTACCGGAGCAAGCACAATATTTCAGCGGGGGTGGATTTTACCAAGCGGGAGTATAACGATAACTTCCAGGAGAATCCGCGCGGCGGATTTACATTTACCGGCGCGGCAACAGCTGGGGGGACGGGAAGCGGTTCGGACCTGGCGGACTTTTTGATTGGCGTGCCCGACACGAGCAAAATCGCATTTGGGAATGCGGACAAATACTTTCGCGAGCCGGTGTACGCGGTCTACTTTAACGACGACTGGCGCGTGCTGCCGATTCTTACCATCAATGCGGGGGTGCGGTGGGACTACACCGCGCCGATTTCGGAGTTGTTTGGCCGGCTGGTGAACCTGGATGTGGCGAGCGGGTTTGGGGCAGTTGCGCCAGTGGTGGGCAGCAGCCCGGTGGGATCTGTGACGGGCGCACATTATCCGGGCTCGCTGCTGCGGCCGGACCGGAACATGATCGAGCCGCGCATCGCCATGAGCTGGCGGCCGATTCCTGCTTCGACAATTGTGATTCGCGCGGGTTACGGCATTTACCCGGACACTTCGGTTTACCAGAACATCGTGCTGCAGATGGCACAGCAGGCTCCGCTCTCAAAGAGCCTGAGCGTGCAGAACAGCGCGGCATGCCCACTGACGCTGGCCAACGGGTTCGCACCGTGCGCGTCGATTACGAGCGATACGTTCGGCATCGACCCGAACTTCCGCGTTGGCTATGCGCAGCAATGGCAGTTGGCGGTGCAGCGCGATTTGCCCTTTGCTTTGCAGATGACGGCGACCTATTCCGGCGTGAAAGGAACGCACGGGCCGCAGGAGATATTGCCGAACACCTATCCGCTGGGCGAAGCGAATCCATGCCCGAACTGCCCGGTGGGATTTGCCTATCAGACTTCGAACGGAAACTCAATCCGCAATGGCGGAGAGATCCAATTGCGGCGCAGGCTGCGCGGAGGATTTGCCGCGTCGCTCGCATACACGTATTCGAAGTCGATTGACGACGACGCGTACCTGGGTGGCCAGGGCCATTCAGTAGCGAGCAGCGGAGGGCAGGCGCAGTCGGCGAACTTAGCCACACCGGGAGCGGCTGTCGCGCAGAACTGGCTTGATCCGCGAGCAGAGCGCTCACTGTCGACGTTCGATCAGCGCCAATTGGTGAGCGTGCAGGCGCAGTACACCAGTGGGCAGGGACTCGAAGGCGGCACATTGCTGGGCGGCTGGCGCGGCAGAATTCTGAAAGAGTGGACGGTGCTGGGGAATGTGAGCTTCGGAACGGGGCTGCCGGAAACACCGCTTTATCCGGCTGCGGTGCCAGGCACGGGATCCAACAACATTATTCGGCCGGATTTGACGGGAGCGCCGATTTACAGTTCAGAAGGGAATGCCCATTTGAACTTGGCGGCGTTTGCGGCGCCGGTAGCCGGGCAATGGGGGACGGCGGGCAGAGATTCGATTACGGGGCCGGATCAATTTACTTTGAACAGCTCGCTGGCGCGCACGTTCCGGCCGCACGGGAAAATGTACCTGGACGTTGTGGTGAACTCGACGAACACGTTCAATCACGCCACGTTTTCAAGTTGGATCAACGACGTGAGCAACGCGCAGTTCGGCCAGCCGGCGGCGACGAACCCGATGCGCAGTTTGCAATTGACGATGCATTTGAGGTGGCAATGATGCGGAGACTGGCGGCCCTTGCGATTCTGCTGGCGGCTGCTGCCGGGCTCGCGTGCCGCAGCAGATGGGCGAGAACAAGTTGCCGGGCCGAACGCAGAGCTTTACGCTGACGG
The DNA here is from genome assembly GCA_963841095.1 of uncultured Acidobacteriaceae bacterium. Lineage (GTDB taxonomy): Bacteria > Acidobacteriota > Terriglobia > Terriglobales > Acidobacteriaceae > Telmatobacter. The sequence continues at coordinate 34,494 of CAWJBE010000013.1, read as the reverse complement.
TGAAGTCGCAGCTGGTGATTGAAGCCGTCACGGTGAAGGACAAGCAGGGGAACTTCGTTCATGGGCTGACCGCGAAAGATTTTGTGCTGACAGAAGACGGCGCGCCGCAGACGATCCAGCTTTTGCGAGCACCAGGATTTGAACGAGACGGCCAAGCCGCTGCCGCTGGAGACGGCAGAAATGAAAACATCACGATGTACAACCGCCTGGCGCGCACGCAAATTGCGCCGGAGATCGATGGACAGCGAGCGCTACAAGAACCGTCGGCTGCTGGCGCTGTATTTCGACATGACGGCGATGCCGCCGGCAGACCAGCTGCGCGCGCTGTCGGCGGCGGAGCAATTTGTACGCACGCAGATGACGACGGACGGATCTGGTGTCGATCATGCGTTACAACGGCGGATCAGTGGATATTCTGCAGGACTTTACGGCGGACCGCAACCGGCTGCTGAGCATTCTGGAGACGATGGTGGTTGGCGAAGGGCAGGGATCGGCCGACAGCGTCGACGACGCCAGCAGCGCCGATACGGGCGCGGCTTTTGGGCAGGACGATAGCGAATTCAATGTGTTCAACACCGACCGCCAGCTTTCCGCACTGCAGACAGCGGCCAGGATGCTGGGGCAGGTGAGCGAAAAGAAGTCGCTGATTTATTTCGCGAGCGGCCTGCGGTTGAACGGCATCGACAACCAGGCACAGATGCATGCCACGGCGGATGCGGCGATCAAGGCGGGCGTGGAGATTCTGGACGGTGGATGCGCGTGGCCTGGTGGCGCAAGCGCCGCATGGGCGATGCAACACAGGGTTCACCAGGCGGGCAGTCGATGTACACGGGAGGATCAGCGCAGCAACTGACGACTAACTTCCAGTCGTCGCAGGACACGCTGTATTCGCATCGCGAGCGACACGGGCGGGAAGGCGTTCCTCGATAACAACGACCTGACCGCGGAATTGTACAGGCGCAGCAGGCGATTTCTGACTATTACATTCTGGGTTACTACACAACGAATAGCGAGCAGAACGGGAAGTTCCGGCGCATCAAGATTTCGCTCGCGAACAACCAGGAGGCGAAGCTCGATTACCGGCAGGGCTACTACGCGGACAAGGTCTTCAGCAAATTCAATGACGTGGATCAAGGAACGGCAGCTTGAAGATGCACTGATGCTTGAGGATCCGATTACCGATCTGACGATTGCGATGGAGATCGATTATTTCCAACTGAATCGCGCGGAATATTTTGTGCCATGTGATTGTGAAGATTCCGGGCCGGGAGCTGGCGCTGGCCAAGCGCCGCGGCGCGGAGCATACGCTGATCGACTTTATCGGCGAGGTCAAAGACTTGATCGGCGGGACGACCGTGCAGCAATGTGCGCGACAACATGAACATCAAGCTGAGTGACGAGACGGCGGCGCAGCTGGCGCAAGCGGCCGATCGAATACGACACCGGGTTCACGCTGCTGCCGGGCAAATACTCGATCAAGTTTCTGGCGCGGGACGATGAGACGGGCCGGATCGGGACGTTTCAGACGACTTTTGTGATTCCGGATCTGAATAAAGTGATGGAGCGGGTACCGATCAGCGCGGTCGTCTGAGCAGCCAGCGCGTGGATCTAAGGGATGCGATCAGCGACGCGGGAAGGGAAAGGATCGGGCGAAAGAAGATGCGGTGAATCCGCTGGTGCAGGATGGAATGAAGCTGATTCCGAGCGTGACGCGGGTGTTTGGAACCGGCCACCAGATTTATGTTTACTTCCAGGCATACAAGCAGTCGGCGGGGGCGCGGGCGGCGGCCGCAGCGGGGCAAAAGACAGAGGAGCCGAAGCCGCTGTTTGCGTTTGTGAGCTTGTACCAGGGCGGGAAGAAGGTGTTTGAGACGCAGCCAAAGTCGATCTCTCCGGACGCTACACGCGAACTGGGCACGATGCCGTTGAGTTTCGATTTGAGCGTGGACAAGCTGCCGCGAGGTGTGTACGACTGCCAGGTGACGGTGCTCGACCCATCGACAGAGAAGGCAGCGTTTTGGCGCGCGCCGATCAAGCTTGTGCAGTGAAGACAGAGAACAGAGAGCGGCTTGGAAGGGCCGCGTAGATCGTTTGGACTGTTGAGTAGGCCGGAGGTGGAAAGAGGCTACGTTGCGGTTCGATAGGATAGGGATATAAAGGAGAGTTCTTCATGTCCGGATCTATCTACGATATTCCCCTCAAGAAAATCGGCGGCGAGGCTGCAGCGCTGGGCGATTTCAAGGGCAAGGTCATTCTGATTGTCAACGTTGCTTCAAAATGCGGCCTCACGCCGCAGTATGAGGGCCTGGAAAATCTGTATGAGCGGTTTCGCGGTCAGGGCCTGGTGGTTGCGGGGTTTCCTGCAAATGACTTCAAGAGCCAGGAGCCGGGAACGAATGAGGAGATCCAGACGTTTTGCTCGACAAATTACGGCGTGAAGTTTCCGCTGTTCAGCAAGATCACGGTGACGGGACCGGAAAAGCATCCGCTTTATGCGGCGCTAATTGACGCGCAACCCAAGGCCGTTACTCTCAATGAGCCTACCTGGCGCGAAAAACTGAAGGGCTACGGCATCGATACGCTGGCGGAGCCGGAGCTGCTATGGAATTTTGAGAAGTTCCTGGTGAGCCGAACGGGCGAGGTTGCGAAGCGCTTTGCGCCCGACACGGCTCCGGATGCTCCCGAGCTGATAGCGGCGATTGAGAGCGAGCTGAAGAAGAGCTGAGGGCACGCGGTGGCTGGGCGGGACGCAGCCCGTGTATTCTCACACCATGCACGAGGCCGCTTCCCCAACCACTGGCAACAGCAACCAACTTGAACATGCAGCGTCGTCGTATCTGCGCTCTGCGAGGCACCAGCCGGTGCGCTGGCATGCGTGGGGCGAGGAGGCGTTTGCGCGCGCGCAGGCTCAGGACAAGCCCATTTTGCTGGACATTGGCGCGGTGTGGTGCCACTGGTGCCACGTAATGGATCGGGAATCGTACGAAGATCCGGAAGTGGCCGCGCTCATCAATCAGAATTTTGTAGCGGTGAAGGTGGATCGCGATGAGCGGCCCGATGTGGATGCGCGGTATCAGGCTGCGGTATCTGCGATCAGCGGGCAGGGCGGCTGGCCGCTGACTGCGTTTTTGACTCCCGATGGCCGGCCGTACTTTGGCGGAACGTATATTCCGCGCGAAGACCGATACGGAAGGCCAGGAATCGGTCGCGTGCTGCTGGCGATGGCCCAGGTGTGGCGGGAAAAACGCGACGAAGCGCTGGAGACGGCGAGCAGCGTGATGGCTGCCATCGAGCATAACGAAAGCTTCTCAGGGCGTGGCGGCGAATTGAGCCTGGCATTGGTGGACAAGATTGCGGCGTCGATTGTGGCGCAGTTTGATCCGCGCAACGGAGGTTTCGGATCGCAACCGAAGTTCCCGCATCCGGCGGCGCTGGATTTGCTGCTAGAAGTAGCCGTGAACCGAGGCGATGAGCGGGCACGCGAGGCTTTCACCATGACGCTTGAAAAAATGGCGCACGGGGGAGTCTACGACCAGCTTGCGGGTGGATTCCACCGTTACAGCGTGGACGAGCATTGGGGCGTGCCGCACTTTGAGAAGATGCTCTACGACAATACCGAGCTGCTGCGCAATTATGTGCACGGCTACCAGAGTTTTGTGCGCGAGGATTTTCTTGAGACGGCGCGCGAGATTGTGGCCTGGCTCGACACGACGTTGACGGATCGGGAACGCGGCGGGTTTTATGCATCGCAGGATGCGGATGTGGGCCTGGACGACGACGGCGACTACTTTACCTGGACGCTGGAGGAATTGCGAGCTGTTTTGAGTGGCGAGGAACTGGAGTTCGCGGCGAAGTACTGGGATATTGGCGAACTGGGCGACATGCACCACAACCCGTCGAAGAATGTGCTGCATGTGAAGCAGACGCTGGCGGAGATGGCGGCAGTTTGTGGAGCGAGCGAGGAGTCGCTGCGCGTGCTTCGCGATGCGACACGCACAAAGTTGCTGGCGGCGCGGGCGCAGCGGACTACGCCGTTTGTGGATCGCACGCTTTATACCGGTTGGAATGCGATGGCCGTGACGGCTTATCTGGAGACGGCGCGCGTGCTGCGCATGGACGAGAAACGGGAGTTCGCTCTGCGCACGATAGACCGGCTGCTGCGTGAGGCGTGGGACGGCAAGACGGCTCTCCGACACGTGATCGCTTATCCGGACGGACTCGCCCCGCAGGAGAGCGCACCGGGCACGTTGGACGATTACGCATTCACTGTGAACGCCTGCGTCGATGCGTGGATGGCGAGCGGCGAAATGAAGTATTACGAGGCGGCGATCAGACTGGCCGATGCGATGATCGAGCAATTCCAAGACGCGACATCTGGAGGGTTCTTCGATACCTCGGCGCCGCTCAATGCAGTGCCGGCGGAGATTCCGCTGGGCGCCTTGACGGCACGGCGCAAACCGTTGCAGGACGCGCCGACGCCTGCGGGCAATCCGGCGGCCGCTGCTGCGCTGCTGCGGCTTGAAGGCCTGAGCGGGCGCAAGATTTACCGCGAGATCGCGGAAAATGCTCTGGCTGGCTTTGCGGGAATTGTGGAGCACTTTGGGCTGTACGCGGGCAGCTACGGGCTCGCCGCTGAACGACTACTTCTCGATCCCGTGCAGGTGGTGGTTATGGGCACGGGGGCGGATGCGGACCGGCTGGAGGCGACGGCGGTTGCGGGGTTTGCAGTGAATAAGACAGTGATGCGGATTGCGCCGTCGCGGCTGGCGGGTGGCGGATTGCCCGAGGCGTTGCAGGAAACGGTGGTGCATGTGCCCGCGCCGAGCGGGGTTGACGCATGGGCGCTGGTTTGCAGGGGGCGTACGTGTTTGCCGCCGGTGACCGAGGTGGAAGAACTGCTGCAGGCGCTTGAGCACTCTCACTAGGGTGTATCGACATATACGGGTAGGCAGCGACGGGAGCCATTTTTTCTCAGATCGAGGAATGAGGAGCGACGCATACCGGGCGTCTGCTAGCGACGAGGGACGAAGATTTGGGGAAAAATGGCCCTGTCCCTTCGGCTTCCATCCCAGCATGCAAGAACCGCATGCCGGGAGCCCTGGGTTGCGGCTAAAATCCGGCCACACTTCATTCTCGCCCTCGACGGTGGACCCGCCACAGGCTTCGGGCTCGGCTTCCTACCCCAGCGACGAAGGCCTGTCGCTGGGGACCCCGGCTTCGTCTGGCCGGATTTTCCCGCGCAACGCTGCCTACCCGTATAGGTCGATACACCCTAGTTATGAACGATGCCGAAGGATCGTTAAGAACCTGAGAACGGATTGGTCTCCTGCGGCTTAAGGGTGGTTGGATCGTGCAGTGGCGCGGCGGGCTCGGCCTGCTGCTGGATGCCAATGGACGGCTGATCGCCTGCTAGCTTAAAAACGCGGTTGGGATCGCCGGGCAGCAGGTCGTGATCCAAAAGGGCCTGCCGGACCCTACGCTGGAACTCGCGGATGGGGGCGTATTGCTGGGTGGCGCGGGTTCTGAAGACGACGGGAAAGATGATCTGCGAGCCTTTGACTGCGTCAACGCCGAGAACTTGCGGGTCAGCGAAAAAGAGGTTTTTGAACTGGTCGCTGTTCCGGATTTCCATTGCGATCTGGCTAAGTAGTTTTGCCACTTCGTCGGGGTCGGCGGAGTAATCGACGCTGACGTTGACGGTGGCCACGGAATAACCTGCGCTGAGGTTGGCCACGGTGGTGATCTGCGAGTTGGGGATTACGTAGAGAGTTCCGTTGGCGTCGCGCACGGTGGTTTTGCGCAGAGTAAGTGCTTCAACAACGCCATTCACTCCGGCGATGGGCACGGTGTCGCCGACGCTGAACTGGCCTTCGACGAGGATGAGGAAGCCGTTGAACATGTCCTTGACGATGTTTTGCGCCGCGAGACCGATGGCGATGCCTGCGACTCCGGCCGAGGCCAGGAGCGGGGCGAGGTCGAAGCCCATGGCGTCAAGAAATTGCAGGCCTGCAATGAGGGCGATGATGGCGAGGCCGGTGGCCCGGATGACGCCGGCCATGGTCCTGACCTCTGCAAGGTGCGCCGGGCCAGTGCCGCTGCGCTCGGCCGCACGCGTGACATGCGAGGTAATCACCCGCAGCAAGCGACTGAGCAGAAAGGCGATAATTCCGATCACAATGAGGCGGGGCAGTTTGGTGTGGAGGAATTCCTGGCTATCGTCGGTCCACTCGTCAAGCACTTTGCCCAGGAAACTCCCGTGCTGGAGCCAGTCCAGGCGCATGGCGAGGGAAAAATGTGCCACCAAGAGAAAAAGAGACATGCAAAAACTCCTCATACTAGACTAGACTGTGCGCAGGAACGGCCGGAATCCCGATTCGCTTTTCCGGCACAATCCTTCCAAGGCGATGAGGTCAACCTGTCCAGTTCGCAGTGGCAGCGCGGCAAGCTTCGCAAGCCGGGCGAAGAGGTGGGCGGGATGGGTTTGTGCATTGACCTGTTTCGCAGCCCTGGTTTTAGCGGCTGGCGTTTGGCTGCCGGGCGCGAATGTGCAGGCACAGGCGACCTTTCAACTACCGGCGATCGATCCGCCAAAAACTTCCGCGACATCTGAAAAGAACGTAGCTGCGCACGATGCGGCTGCAGCGAACCCGTCGAATGAGCAGCCAACTGGGGCGATGACCGGCGATCCGCACAAACGGGCGATCGACCAGCAATGCGCCGATTTGCTGCAGTTGGCGACGGCCCTAAAGGCAGAGGTCGACAAGTCGACCAAGGACATGCTTTCAGTAACTGTTGTGCGCAAGGCGGACGAGATTGAGGAGTTAGCGCGCAAGGTGAGGCTTGGAGATTGATAGATTTGAGGCAGCCATGCGACGTGCGACCAGGACGGTGCAAGATGCGTGAGGCGGGGCACGAATTGCCGCAGGAGCGAATGCGCCGCGTGAGGTGGTGGCTGTGCGCGGCGGTATGCGCGGTGCTGGTACTGGCTAGTGTGCGGGCGGGAAATTCTCAATCATCAAACGGGAACGGCAGCGGGCAAAGCACCATGCACCCGCCGTTTTCACCACGCGCGGACATGGGCACGGACTCAGGCGTTGACTACGACCCAGTGATGATGGAGCGCCGCATGCGCGCACTGAACATTGAGCGGCAAAAGGAGATGGTTGCCGACGCGAACAAGCTGCTAAGGCTGGCCCGCGAGCTGAACGCCCAGGTAGCCGCCCAAAAATCCGATTCGCTGACAGCCGAGCAACTGCACAAGATTGCAGAGATTGAGAAACTGGCGCGCAACGTAAAGGAGCGAATGACCACGGCCGTTGGGGCGCCGCAGTCGACGCTGCCGCCGCCTACAATTATGTATCCGCTGCACTAAGGGCCTGGATGGCGCCGGGAATGGCTGGCGGTTGACGGATGCTTGCCGGGCGAGGGCAGGGCAGGTCTGGATCTCCTGACGAATCTTGTAGGCCGCATGCGCCTGCCGAATTGTTACAATCAAGCGAGGCGGTGTCCGGGATTGGGTTTTGCGGCCAATCCTGAATACGAGTCTCCTGTTCCGCGGTTTTGCAATGGGGGTCGACCGGAATGGAAGTGGCAATTTCCAGCACCAGCGTGTCCGGAACGCATTCGGCCACGGAGGGGCTGACGGCACAGCAGATCATTGAGATCTACCGGCTGATGTTTCTCTCCCGCTCGGTGGATGACCGCGAAATCCTTCTCAAACGCCAACAGAAGATTTTCTTCCAGATTTCGGCGGCCGGCCATGAGGCGCTGCAGGTGGGCGCGGCCTTGGCTCTCCGCCCTGGATACGACTGGTTCTTCCCCTACTATCGCGATCGGGCTCTGTGCCTGGCGCTGGGCGTTACGCCTTACGAGATGATGTTGCAGGCTGTGGGCGCGGCCACCGATCCGGCGAGCGGCGGGCGGCAGATGCCAACGCACTGGAGCAGCCGCCCGCTGCACATTGTAAGCACATCTTCCGCTACGGCGACGCAGTTGCTGCATGCCGTGGGCTGCGCAGAAGCCGGTCGATTCTTTAGCCGCAACCCTGATGCTGCGGCGAAGGCCGCGGGGGATTATCGCGCCTTTCACGACGTGGAATTTCACGGCGACGAGGTGGTGCTGGCCTGCGTAGGCGAAGGATCGACATCGCAGGGTGAGTTCTGGGAGGCGATAAACACGGCTTCGAATCAGAAGCTGCCGGTGATCTTCTGCGTGGAAGACAACGGCTACGCGATCAGCGTTCCCGTGGAGGTGAACACGCCGGGCGGGAATATTTCGCGGCTGGTGGCCAACTTTCCCAACTTCTATTTCGCCGAGGTGGACGGCAACGATCCCGTGGTGAGCATGCAGGCATTTCAGGCGGCGGCGGCGCACTGCCGCGCGGGCCTTGGCCCGGCATTGGTGCATGGACATTGCGTGCGGTTGTACTCTCACTCGCTCTCAGACGATGACAAGCTCTACCGGTGCGCGGCTGAACGCGAGACCGACGCGATGCGCGATCCGATTGCAAGAATGCGGACACGGCTGATTGGCGACGGCGTGCTGACGGCGGCGGAGATGGAGGAGTTGGAGCACGGACTTGAGAGCGAAGCTGCGGAAGCGGCGGTGCGCGCGTTGGATGCTCCGCTGCCCGAAGTGGCGGGAATTACCACGCATGTCTACTCAGAGGATCTGGATCCGACGCGGGCAGCCTTTGCAACGGAACGACCGGAACCGGCGGTAAAGGCGAACGAGCCAGATGCGTCGGCAGGGCAAAAGGGCCGCTTTGGCGCGCACCATGGCCGATTTGATTAATGTGTGCCTGCGCGATGAGATGCGCCGCGACCCGCGGATCGTGGTCTATGGCGAGGACGTGGCCGATGCCAGCCGCGAAGAGGCGCTGGCGGAGGTCAAGGGCAAGGGCGGCGTTTTCAAACTGACTGCCGGTCTGCAAGCAGAGTTCGGGTCGGCGCGCGTGTTCAACTCGCCGCTGGCCGAAGCCAATATCGTTGGCCGCGCGGTAGGGTACGGATTACGCGGAATGAAGCCGGTGGTAGAAATTCAATTCTTTGATTACATTTGGCCCGCTATGCACCAGATTCGCAATGAGTTGTCCTTGATGAGGTGGCGCTCGAACGGCACCTGGGAAGCTCCGGCAGTGATTCGCGTTCCGATTGGCGGTTACCTGACCGGCGGCGCCATCTACCACTCGCAATCGGGCGAGAGCATCTTCACGCATATTCCTGGGCTGCGCGTGGTGTTCCCATCGAACGCGCTGGATGCAAATGGCCTGCTGCGCACGGCGATTCGCTGCGACGACCCGGTGCTGTTTCTGGAGCACAAGCGCCTTTATCGCGAGACGTACGGGCGAGGAGCGTATCCGGGGCCGGATTTCGCCATTCCGTTTGGGAAGGCAAAGGTGGTTCGTCCCGGCAAGGACTTGACGCTGGTGACCTATGGCGCGCTGGTGCCGCGTTCGCTGCAGGCTGCGCAACAAGCCGAGCGCCAGCATTCGATTGATGTGGAGATCCTGGATCTGCGCACGCTGAATCCCTATGACTGGGAGGCGATTGCCGAGTCAGTGCGCAAGACCAATCGCGTGATTGTAGCGCACGAAGACATGTTGAGCTGGGGTTACGGCGCCGAGATTGCGGCGCGCATTGCCGATGAGCTGTTTGACGAGCTGGACGCCCCGGTGCGGCGCATCGGGTCGATGGACACCTTTGTTGCGTATCAGCCGAAGCTGGAAGATGCGATCCTGCCACAGCCGGAGACGATTTTGAAGGCGATCGTCGATCTGAAGAAATATTGAAGGTGGTTGAGGCGAGTCAGCTCGTTGCGAGCAGTGCGTCAACGGCTTGGGGCAGTGACGCGAAGCGGAGGTCGGCCAGCTTCGCAGCTTCGCCGGCATGAGGCGTGCGGTTTTGCGGGTCGCCTTCAATAAAGATTGTCTTCATTCCCAGATGGCTGCCGAACTCGATGTCGGAGAGCGAGTCGCCGATGATCACGCTGGTGGCGGAGGTGATGTGAGGGAACTGCACTAAGGCCTGTTCGAAGAGCCCTGGGAGCGGCTTGCGGCAGTTGCACTGGCCGTGATCGTGCGGGCAGACGAAGAACGCGTCGATGCGCGCGCCCGACGGGTTGAGATGCCGCTGAAACGCTGCGTGGATCGAGTCGACGTCAGCGAGGGTGTAAAGACCGGAAGCAATGCCGCGCTGATTTGAGACGACGATCACGCACAGGCCGGCGTCGTTGAGGCGCCGCAGCGCGTCAGGGACGCCGGGCAGCACATGAAAATCTTCCCAGCGCGTGACGTACTGGCCCTCGGGCATCTTCTCATTCAGAATTCCGTCGCGGTCGAGGAAGACGGTGCGCAGGGCGCCGGGCAGCGATTGATTTGCCGGGTGAATCACTTGGCTATGATAGCAATCCGTTGGCGTGATGATGCGGCGGTAGATCGTGACTGAGAAGAGTCTGGCCGGCATTTGACGGAAGGCGCAATGAGGGGCGCATTGCGCTGGACCCGGATACAATACTTTGATGGGCTCCCACAGTCGATTGCAGAGCAGATCCAAGCCCGGCGCGGGCAAGGCAGGCCGAGCCGCATGAAGAACTTCCTGCGCCTGCTGCGCTATGGGCTGCCCTACACGCTGGAATGGCTGCCGGGCGTGTGCTGTTGGCTGTCGTGGGACTGCTGGATACATTGCGCGTAGCGCTGTTTGTGCCCATTCTGGGCGTGGTCTTTAAGCCCGCGAGCACTTCAAGTGCTCTGCCGCTGTTCCCCAAAGCTCCACCGCGCTGGCAGTTCGATCTTCACCAGATGGTGCCTCGCCTGGATGCACATTCACAACGTGCTGAATGTTGTGGCGCTGGCTCTTGTGGGATCGACGGTTGTGAAGGGCCTCTGCGATTACGCTGGCACCTATCTGGTGAATTACGCCGGATTCGGCACGATTACCGACCTGCGCAATCATCTCTACGAAACCATCATGCGCCGCTCGTCGCAGTTTCTTCCATCAAAATCCCACCGGCACCATTCTCTCCACGCTGATCAACGATGTGGACCGCGTGCAGACCGCGCTCAGCTCGGTGCTGGGCGATTTTCTGCAGCAGTTTTTCACCTTTCTGGCGACAGTGGCGTTGGTGATCGCACTGGGCGGCCATCTTGAGCTGGGCGCTCGTGCTGTTTATTCCCGTGGTGATCACCTCTGCGCGCAAGATCGGCCGGGAGGTGCGCACGCGCACGCGCACCGGCCAGGACAAGCTGGCCGAGATTCAGAACATTCTGCACGAAACCGTGACCGGCAACCGCATCGTGAAAGCGTTCAATACCGAGCTGTGGGAGATTCTGCGCTTCAAGAATGCGGCCAAGCGCCTGTTCCGCGCCAACCTGCGCAGCGTGCGCATTCAGTCCATCAGTTCGCCGCTCATGGATTCCATCGGCGCAGTGGCCATCGCCATGTTGCTGTTGATCGGCCGCAATGAAATCAAGCACGGCCACATGACGCTGGGGCTGTTTCGCCACCTTCATCATCCTGCTCTTCAAGCTCTACGATCCGGTGCGCAAGTTCGCGCTCTTCTACAACAGTTTCCAGCAGGCGATGGGCGCATCGGCTTCCATCTTCGGCTATTTCGACGCCAAGGACGATGTGGTGGAGCGGCCGCACGCGGCGACGCTGACACGCTTTCGCCAGTCCATCAAGTTTGAGAATGTTGGGTTCTCCTACTCGACGGAAGAGGGCGAGCACCAGATTCTGCACAACGTCGATCTTGAGGTGAATGCCGGCGAAGTGCTGGCCGTGGTGGGGCCGAGCGGCGCAGGCAAGTCCACGCTGGTCAATCTGATTCCGCGCTTCTTCGATGTGACTTCCGGCCGCATTCTCATCGACGGCCACGACTGCGCGATTTGACGCTGGCTTCGCTGCGGCGCCAGGTGGCGCAGGTCACGCAGGAGACGATTCTCTTCAACGACACGGTGCACAACAACATCGCCTACGGGCAAGCCGGACGCGAAGGCCGTCTCTGGTGGAGCAGGCGGCGCGCAATGCGCTGGCGCACGATTTTATCCTGCGCATGCCGCAGGGCTACGAGACCGTGATCGGCGAGAAAGGGATTCCGGCTTTCGGGCGGCGAGCGCAGCGCATCGCCATTGCGCGCGCCATCCTGAAGAACGCGCCGATTCTCATTCTCGACGAAGCCACCTCGGCGCTCGACGCGGAGAGCGAGTCGCTGGTGCAGGCGGCGCTGGCCAACCTGATGCAGAGCCGCACCGTGGTGGTGATCGCGCACCGGCTCTCCACCATCCGCCGCGCCAACCGCATCGCCGTGCTCGAGGACGGCCGCATTACCGCGATCGGATCGCACGATGAACTGCTGACCACGTCGCCGACTTATCAAAGGCTCTATCAACTGCAGTTCATCGACATGCCGCGACCAACCGAGACTTCGGACCATGGCTGCAGTACCTGCCATTCGACGGCGAGCCGGCGCTCGTACCGGAGGCGCAGGAGTAAGCATGGCCATTTCTTCCATGACCGGATTTGCGCGGGTGCAGGTTCGCGTGCCGCACGGCGATGAGGATCAGCTCAGCTACACGCTCACCGTCAAGAGCGTGAATCATCGCTTTCTCGATCTGCAGTTCCGGCTGCCGTCGGGCCTGGACGCGCTGGAGATGGAGCTGCGCACGAGTGCTGAAGGAGAACCTGGTCCGCGGCCACGTCGATTTGACCCTCTCGGTCGAGCGCAACGCGCAGACCAAGGCCGGATTCAATCGCGAGCTGATTGCGGGCTATCTCGCCGCCTTTGACGCGGCGCGGCGCGAGCACGGGCTGGAGGGCGAGCCGGATTTGAATGCGGCGCTGCGTCTGCCCGGCGCATTGCAGGGCGAAGAACGCAAGGACGACGATCTGGCGGCGCTCTCCGCGAGCGTTCTGGAACAGACGGTTCCGCTGCTCGAGCAATTGAAAGCCATGCGCGCCCGCGAAGGCGAAGCCCTGGCGGCGATTCTGCGCGGCACGCTGGACCGGCTTGCCGCAGCCACTGCCAGCGTGGCGGAGTTGCGTCCGGAGATCGAGCAGCGCTACCAGGAGCGGCTGACGCAGCGGCTGGCCGCGGCCGCCGGGCCGGAGTTCAACCAGCAGAGAGTGCTCGAGGAAGTGGCCGTGCTTGTGGAGCGCAGCGACATCAGCGAAGAACTGGCGCGCATGACCACGCACATCGAGCATTTTCGCGAACTGCTCGAGCGCCGGCGGCGAGGCGGGCAAGAAACTCGACTTCCTGCTGCAGGAGATGAACCGCGAGGCCAACACGCTGCTCTCAAAGACCGGCGGCGTGAGCGGAAAGGGAATGCGCATTACCGAACTTGGGCTGGCCATGAAGGCGGAGATCGAAAAGGCGCGCGAACAGATTCAGAACGTGGAGTAAGACAGCGACAGGGAACAGGGAACAGTAGAGACAGAGGCACGACTCATGATACTAGACTGAGAGGAAAGGTATCGACAACTTGTGGCAGGAATTCTTTTTATCATTTCGGCGCCCTCGGGCTCGGGCAAAAGCACGCTGGTGAGCGAACTGCGCAAGCAGGTGAGCGGAGTCGATTTCGCGGTTTCCTGGACGACGCGCGCGCCGCGCGGCTCGGAGGAGAACGGACGCGAATATCACTTCACCACGCGCGAAGAATTCGAGCGCATGGTCGACGCCGGGAATGTTTCTGGAGCACGCGGAGGTCTTCGGCAACTTGTACGGCACGGCGCGCCAGTCGCTCGACGAGGCGCTTGCCGCAGGCCACGACCTGATGCTCGACATCGACGTGCAGGGCGCGGCGCAGGTGCGCGCCAAGAATGCCGGAGGCGGTGAGCATCTTTGTGCTTGCCGCCCAATCCCAAGGTTCTGCGCACGCGCCTGCGCAACCGCAGCCGCGCCGAAGGCGTGGTGAACGAGGGCGAACTCTACCGCCGGCTGGGCGAGGCCAGCAGGGAGATTGAGAATTATCGCGAGTACGGCTATATTCTGATCAATGACGTTCTCGACCGGGCGGTAGCGCAACTGGAAGCCATTGTGCTGGCCGAGCGTTTCTATCGCAATGGCGAACCCATCGCCTACCGTTCCCGCCGGGTGTTGGAGGTCGCCGCGGCCTGCCTGCAATCGAACTCGCAGGAGCGGCTCAAACCTGTGCTGGAGGCTTTTGGCATCGACGGCGCCTCCGGCCAGCAACAACTTCCCTTTGGAGATGACTCCGATGACGATTGAGACCAGTTTCGATTCGAACTATCGCAAGGTTCTGGTCGCGGCTCGCCGCGCGCGCCAGTTGCAGAACGGCTCGCAGGCGCTGATCCCGACGCATTCGAACAAGGCCTGCCGCATCGCGCAGGACGAGATCGACGCCGGCAAGATCTCTTACGTGAAAAAAGAAGTCGAGGTGACCAAGCCGCTGGTCGAAGGTCCCGCCGTCCCCATTCTGCTGAGCTAATTGAGCTTTTGCACCGCCCGCAGCAGCGAGTGCGGGATTGGTGTGTTTTGCGCTGAACTCTGATCAGGGTTGACCGAATCGCATTGAGGCGAGCTGAACTACAATCGAGCTATGAGAGTGACTGTGGGCGTTTCCGGCGGGATTGCCGCGTACAAAGCGGCGGAGCTGGTGCGCGCGCTGCAGCGCCAGGCGGTCGAAGTGCATGTGGTGATGACCGCCTCGGCGCAGAGGTTCGTGCAACCGCTCACCTTCGCAGCGCTTACCGGGCATAAAGTCATCACCAGCCTGTGGGAGGACACGAGGCTGGCGAAGACGCCGCCGAGCAGAACGGCATTGACCACATTGCCGAAGCGCAATGGGCCGACGCGCTGGTGGTGGCTCCGGCGACGGCCAACATTCTGGCCAAGTTTGCCCACGGAATCGCCGACGATTTTCTTTCAACGCTGTATCTGGCCACGACCGCGCCGGTTCTGGTGGCGCCGGCGATGAACGTGAATATGTGGAACCATCCGGCAACGCAGGCGAACCTTGAAATTCTGCGACAGCGCGGCGTGCGTGTAGTGGAGCCGGGAACGGGCGAGCTGGCATGCGGCATGGTGGGCGCGGGGCGCATGGCCGAGCCGGATGTGATTGCGGCCGCGGTTCTGAGCGCGCTGGGACGGCGGCACGACCTGGCGGGCGAGGTAGTGCTGGTGACAGCCGGCGGCACGCGAGAGGCGCTCGACCCGGTACGCTTTATCGGCAACCGCTCCAGCGGCAAGATGGGCTATGCGCTGGCGGAAGCGGCACGCAGCCGCGGCGCGAAGGTGATCCTGATCAGCGGGCCGTCGAGCCTGCATACTCCGGCACAATGCGAACTGGTGAAAGTGACCACCGCGGAAGAGATGCGGAAGTCCGTGCTGGCGCGAATGAAGGAGGCAACGCTTGTGATCAAGGCCGCGGCGGTGGCTGACTACCGGCCGATGAGTGTGTCTGCGCAAAAGCTGAAGCGCACGGGTCCGATGACGCTTGAACTTGCGCCGACTGAGGACATTCTGGCCGAGGTTGTGCGGCGGCGCAGGCCGGGGCAACTGATTGTGGGTTTTGCCGCAGAGACCGAAAACCGCATGGAGAATGGCCGCGCCAAGCTGCTGAAGAAGGGGGCTGACGCCATCGTGGTGAACGACGTTGGCGGGGAGGGCATGGGCATCGATGCCGATACCAATGCCGCGACGTTTCTGACGCAGGCTACAGCCGTGGAACTGCCCGAGATGCCGAAGCGCCAGCTCGCCGATCGCATTCTGGATGAGATTCTGGCGCTGCGCCGGCCGCGGCCCGTGGTTGTGGAACTCGACGAAGAGCGGGACGTGGAAGCGAGTGAAAAGCAGTCTGTCCATGACCGGATGCTCGACGAGACCGATGTCTTTACGGCGACGCGCCGCCACCAGCTCATTGTGGAGTAGGACCTTTGCCGCGCGCACTCAATCCCGCAACCCGAGAAGCTCTTGCAGAACGCTTGCGGTTCTATCGCGACCTGGGGCTGACGGATTTCTATCGGCGGCAAGTGGATGCGGCAGCGACCGCAGACGAACTGCAGATTGCAAATGCTGCTTCAGGT
The DNA here is from genome assembly GCA_963841095.1 of uncultured Acidobacteriaceae bacterium. Lineage (GTDB taxonomy): Bacteria > Acidobacteriota > Terriglobia > Terriglobales > Acidobacteriaceae > Telmatobacter. The sequence goes on along the minus strand of CAWJBE010000013.1, from coordinate 18,451 downwards.
CCGATGGCGGAGTCGGGTTCTGCGCAATCGGAATCGCCTGCGCCAATCGCCCAAGCTAACTTTTTCGGAGAGGAACCTGCCATCAAACCACGCAAGGGGTTTTCTGCGCCTGCGCAAATTGACGCCGTACCACCGGAAGAACGCGCCGCGGCGTTGCAACTCATCCGCGAAGACATTGGCGATTGTACGCGCTGCGCGTTGCACAAAGCGCGGCACACGATCGTGTTTGCCGACGGCTCTCCTGCAGCGCGGCTGATGTTTGTGGGCGAAGGGCCGGGCGCCGACGAGGACGCACAGGGACTTCCGTTTGTGGGCCGGGCCGGACAGTTACTCAACAACATGATTACCGCGATGGGGCTGAAGCGGGAAGAGTGCTACATCGCCAACGTGGTGAAGTGCCGTCCGCCGGGCAACCGCACGCCGGAGCCTGAAGAGGCAAATACGTGCTCGCCGTTTCTCTTCCGGCAGATTGACGTGGTGCGGCCGCAGGTTCTGGTGGCGCTGGGAGCGACAGCGGCGACGTATCTGCTGGGCGCGCGGCAACCGCTGGCCGGGCTGCGCGGGCGCGTGCACGCGTTTCGCGGCATGAGCCTGATTGTTACTTATCACCCGGCGTTCCTGCTGCGCGATCCGCGACAGAAGAAAGAGGCGTGGGCGGATTTGCAGATCGCGATGAAGGAGCTGGGGCTGAAGGCGCCGCCGCGGAGCTAATCGTGCCGAAGCGGCCGATCCTTATGTCGCCCGTCAATTGCCGCTCAGCTTTATATCGGCATTCGACGTGTTTTGATCGATCTCCGCTGCCACATCGTCAAAGCGCGGTTTCCGCCATGCGTGGAAGGGACGCCAGAAGCCGGACGGTTCCTTCGGTCCGAAGGCGCCCATGTCGAGAACTCCGTTTGCATTCTCGTCTTCGAACGCGCTAAGCGCCCATCGGCCGGGCAGAATTTGAAATTGAAACGCTGGAGTTTGCTGAGGGTCGATTCGAATTCGCTGCACCGGCGTCTTCAGAAAGCCGTTTTCATTCCAAAGCGCGACATAGATGATGTGCCGGCCAGAGGCTCCGATCACCCTTCCACTGAGAGTGACGTTCTTTGGCGGGCCGGCCCACGCCGGAATTGAGGCAAAAGCAAGCCAGACAATGAGCGTTCGCATTGCGAGCTGTCCGGAGAAGATCGCCAACGGGTTACGAGATGTTTGTCTACGCAGACTCATAGTTTATGCCCACACGCCGATTGCCCATGCGAGCAGGATTGATCCATACGCGGTGATGAGAAACGTTCGCACCCAATGCGTGGCCAGAATCTCGCGGAGAAATGGACTCGCTGGACCACGCTCGTCCTTGCTCAACTGCGCCTGCCACGGGCCCCAGAACACTGCGGTAAGGAGAAGGGAAGCGAGTTGGCAAGCCAGGTTTCCCCAGATAGCCCAGCCTGGCGAGGTGGCCGGGTGGTACCAGACAAGGACGATCGATCCCGCGAGGGCCAAACCAAGTGGGATGAAGATCCAGTAAGGAAGCTTGTGCCAGTGAGTCGATTGGATACGCCGAAAGTTCGCCGCATCGATGAGCTGCCATGACCTGAAGATATCCACTTCATGAGCCCAGATGGCCCCCACAAGATAAAACGAGAGCGCGAGATTCATCAAAAGGAACATGCTGGGATTCATGGAATCACCCGCCTAAGAGCGGACAGGGTCCGATGATGAAGCGCCGCTGCGTTCCATAGCAGTAACCGCCAGTGCAAGCGATTTCGCAAGCCGAATCGCAACTCGATCGGACAAAACCTTTAGGGATGCCTGGAATCGGGCCATACGGGCCGCATCGATCCGTCCCAGGAGAGCAGCGCCGTGCGCACCGAGGACAATGCGCTTTTCGCGGCGGTCCGCGGCGCCCTCTGAACGGCGAACAAGGCGGCGGCGAACGAGTTTGTTCACGAGTTGACTTGTTGCCGGGCGGGAGAGCCCGATGTGATCGGCAATTGTGGAGACCGTGCGGGGCATTTGGACAAATTGGAGTACGGCCAGTTGTGGGGTGTTGAGCTTTGCCAGATGCAGCAGGGGCAAAGTGCGACCGGCATCGTGGCGATGCATTTCGCTCAAGAATCTGCTGACGAGGCGAACGAGTTTCCGCCGGCTCCCGGCGGCTCGGTAACCCTTACGCGTTGCGGATAGTAGTTTCATAATCAAAACTATGTATAGAATAACATGATTTCAAAATAAAAACTATTAAGGTCAACATACTAAGCATTATCCTGCGTCGACTCGCTGACAATCGAAGGCGAGGGTTGGACGTGGTCGCTGAGAAGACGCGAAGAAGATGACTTATAGGGTTCATCGCGATGATCTTTTGAGTTCGTAATGATCCTCGGGCGTGTGTGGGAGTGGACATCCGCACAACAGCCGGTCTGGAGACCGGCGCTACGCTCGGGCCGTTACAAAACCACTCAGTCTCAGTACGAGTTGCTAGGCTTGGCGCCAGAGGGCGACGCCGCCGAGGATGCCGTCTTCATTGGAGACGATCGAGACATTCGGCGGCAGCTTGATATCGATCTTTTTTGTGTTGCCGCCGCCCAGATAGAGATGGTCCCAGTTGAAGAGCCGCTGGGTTTGCTCGATGACCTCCTGGACGAGCTTGTTCCAGTGCTTCTTGCCGTATTTGTCGAGGCCGCGGCGCCCCACGAAGTCCTCGTAGGTTTTGCCTTTGCGCCAGGGATGGTGCGCTAGCTCCAGGCCGGGGCACAGCTTGCCATCGGTGAAGAGCGCGGAGCCCATGCCGGTGCCGAAGGTCAAGAGCAATTCAACTCCGTTGCCCTTGATGGCGCCGTAACCCTGCACGGACGCATCGTTAGCGACGCGCACCGGCTTTCGCCATCGCTTTTCAAGCTCGCGCTGCAGCGGGAAGTTGGCCCATCTGGGATGCAGGTTGACGGCAACGAATGTTATTCCGTGCTTGACGACGCCGGGAAAACCGACCGAGACGCGATCGAAGTTGGCCAGGCGCGCGCGTAATTTTTCGAGCACGCGCAGGACGGCGAGCGGCGTGGGAATAGCGGGGGTGTCGATGCGTTCGCGCTCGCTGAGCGGCTTGCCGGTAGGCGACAGCAGCATGGCCTTGATGCCAGAGCCGCCGATATCGATGGAGAGCGTGACGGGCGATGCCTTGGAGGCTGAAGGCTTTGGAGCGGAGCGAGACGGTTTGGGTGTCATCAGGAATGAATTGTAATTAAAGACAGGGAACAGAGAACAGGGAACAGAGATCAGAGGTATTGATCAGCTTTTGACCGTTTGCGCGCAGCCTTCAGTTTATTTAGCCGCGGATGGAGTCTGGGCTTCCCCGGGTCTTGAAGGTGCGCAATCCCACCCTAGCGGCAAAAACAAAAACGCCGCGTGGGTGGGGCACCCAGATCTGCGGTCAGTTAACCGCGCAGGCGTGCCATTTGCATCACGGTTGCGTAGTCCTTGGTGACGGAACCGCCGTGTCTCTCGGTGATGAGTGCAGACAATTGGTTGAAGAGCTGGCTGCGGCGCTCCGGGGGTAGAAGCTGGTGGTCAGAGTGCGTGTTGAGCATGGCGACGTATTCGACTGCGCTATAGCCCTTGCTCCAGTAGTAAACGCGTGTGACGGGCTCTTCGAAAAGGCCGGAGCGTAGTTCCTCGCGTTCAGCTTCGACGACATCATGGGGGCCGGGAAGGGTGGCGCGATGCTGGACGAGCTCGGGAGCGATGGAGTTGTAGATGGGCTGAGCGGCGTCGAGGAAGCCGTCGGAGGAGCCGTTACGGATATGGCGATTGCGCCACATGGCGAACCAGCCGCGAGGGTGGAGCAGCGAGGCAATCTGCTGCTCGCGCGTGGCGGGGTTGAGCCAGTGGAAGGAAGTTGCCGCGTAGACGAGGTGGTAGCGGATTGCGCTGGTCCAGCGGTCGAAGTCGGCGATCTCAATGGCGACGTGAGGGAACGATGCGAGCCGCGGGCGAGCGAGGTCGGCCATGTTGTCGCCCATTTCGAGGGCGTGAATGTGCAGACCGCGGGAGGCGAAGACTTGTGTCGCATGGCCGGTACCGCAGCCAATCTCGAGCAGGTGCGATTCGGTGGTAACGCCGGAGATGAGAACGATGTCGTCAAAGACCACAGGCGGGTAGGAGGGGCGGTTTTCGTCGTATTGCTGCGCGACCTGATCAAAGGTGGCGCGCAGTTCTTCGCGTTTGCCGATGGTGTGAAGCTTGTAGGGCATGGTGAAGCCTTTTGCCGCACAGTGGGGCCGGAGCTGGACTCGGCCCCGCTGTCGTGGGCGCCTTTCTATCATAAGTGGATCTGTTACCGCCCCGTCGCCGGGTTGGCGCATCCCCTACACTGAATCTTGTCTCCCATGCCTGCGTATTGCGAAGTCGCGTTGCCGGTGCCGCTGGACCACACGTTTACCTACGCGATCCGGCATGGCCAGTTGCCTCAGCGTGGCGCACGCGTGATCGTGCCCTTCCGGAATGAAAAGCTGATCGGGGTGGTGACGGCGCTGGACGCCAAGGCTCCCTCAGAGATGGAAGTGAAGTATCTGGAAGCCGTGCTCGACGAGGAGCCGCTGCTCAGCGCGCATCTGCTGGGGCTGGCGGAGTGGACTGCGCAGTATTACCTGGCGCCGCTTGGCGAGGTGCTGCGGGCGATGCTGCCGCTGGCGGCGGAGGTGCGGAGGACGGTGTATTACCGACTGACGGATCTGGGACGGGACGTGCTGGCGGAAAGCATGGACGGTGATGGGGAGAACTCCCGAGATCTCAAAATCGAGATCCGGCGCACCGACGAAACGGCGCGGCAAGGTTTCAGCAGAAAACCAGGACATCGAGCATCGTGTGCTGGAAAGGTTGGCTTCGGGCGAGCCGGTGAGGGTGTCAACGCTGCGTACCGCGACGGCGGCTTCGCTGGCGGTGCTGGCCGGCATGGTTCGCAAGAAATGGATTGCGCGTGAGACGGCTGCTGCTGAACGGGATGCGCGGCGCATGGAGCGGTTTGCCGTGCTGGTTCCCGAGGCGCGGCTGCCCACGCTGACGGAAAAGCAGCAGGCGATTCTGGCAGAGCTGGCGTCCTGCGGCGGCGAGCTGCCGCTGCCGGAGTTGCGGCGGCGCGAGTTGCCTTCCTCGACACTGCAAACGCTCGTGCGGCGCGGGCTGGTGCGCATCGAGGAGCGGCCCGAGGCATTTCGCCTGGGAGGCCTGACGCCGGCAACCGCACCGTGGAGCTTGAATGAGGCGCAGACTGAGGCACTGGCGACCATCGTCACAGAGCTGGGGGGATTTCATCCTATTTTGCTTTATGGGGTGACCGGGTCGGGGAAGACGGCGGTCTACCTTGCGGCGATGCAGCGGGCACTGGAGCGCGGGTTGACATCAATTCTGCTGGTTCCGGAGATCGGGCTGACGCCGCAGATGGCCGGGCTGCTGGATCAGGCTTTCGGACAAAAGGTGGCGCTGCTGCACTCGGCGCTAACCCCGGAAGAGCGCAGCGAGCAGTGGCGGCGCATCCGGCGGGGTGAAGCACCGATTGTTGTGGGAACGCGGTCAGCGATCTTTGCGCCCGTGCCGAATCTGGGATTGATTCTGGTAGATGAGGAGCACGACCAGAGCTACAAGCAGGAGGAGACGCCGCGCTATAACGCGCGCGATGTGGCTGTGATGCGCGCGAAGCTGGCCGGGGCGGTGGTGGTGATGGGCTCAGCGACACCGTCGCTCGAGAGCTGGCAGAATGCGGTGCGGGGCAAGTACGCGCGCATCGAGCTGCGCGATCGCGTGATGAATCGCCCGCTGCCCGAAGTGGAACTGATCGACATGCGGCGCGAGTTCCAGGAAACAGGGCAGGATCAGATTTTCTCGCGGTCTCTGGTCGAGCAGACGAAGACAGCATTGGATCGCGGCGAGCAGGCGCTGATTCTGCTCAATCGACGGGGTTATTCGTTTGCGGTGATCTGCCGGTCATGCGGCGAAAAGCTGGAGTGCCAGAATTGCGCGATTGCGTTGACGCATCACAAGACGGCTGCGGAAGACCTGGGAGAAGCGCGCGTGGGACAGAGGCTGGAGTGCCATTACTGCGGGTTCCGGCGAACTGTGCCGGCGCGTTGCCCGAAGTGCAACAGCGAGCATCTCTACTATCTCGGAGCAGGCTCGCAGCAGGGCGAGGAGCGGCTGGCGGAGATTTTTCCCGGCGCACGTATCGGTCGCATGGACCGCGATACGGTGCGAGGGCGCTACGATCTGGAGCGGCTGCTGGCGCGGCTGCACAACGGCGAGATCAATTTGCTTGTGGGGACGCAGATGATCGCCAAGGGGCACGACGTGCATAGCGTGACACTGGTCGGCGTGGTGGGATGCGACCACGCGCTCTCGATGCCGGACTTTCGCGCCGCCGAGCGGGTCTTCCAACTGATGACGCAGGTGAGCGGCCGAGCGGGGCGCGGCGAACTGCCGGGACGCGTGGTGGTGCAGACTTATTATCCGGATCACTACGCGATTCTTGCGGCCACCGCGCACAACTACACGGCGTTTGCCGAACGCGAATTGAAGTACCGGCGATGGATGCACTACCCGCCGTTTGGCGCGCTGGCAAATGTGCTGGTGCAGTCGCAAAAGCTGGAAGAAGCGGCGGGGTGGGCTGCGGTTCTGGGTAAGCATCTGCAGAAAGCCGCGCCGGAAGGCATACGCGTGCTGGGGCCATGCACTGCGCCGATTGCGCGCATCAAGGGTGTCTATCGCTTTCACATGATTTTGAAGGCTGCGTCGCGTAAGGCACTGAACGCCGCGCTGCGCGGTATGCTGGCACACGCCGCGGAAGCAGGCGTGCCGCGGCGGAATCTAGTTGTGGATGTTGACGCGCTGCGACTGATGTAAACCCCTGCGGTGGGGCAGCCGCCTTCGGCATCTTCGCGCCAAGAAAAGGCGCGAAAAACTCTTTCGAATTGGCGGAGCGAGCGGAGTTAGCGCAAAGGCAGATCAGCAGCGCTATATGCGTTTGCGAATTCGCAAGGGAGCCGGTCGCAACGACTACGCATTGAGCAAACGCCTGCAGCAGCAGAGCAAGCCAACGAATCCCAGACTGAATTTCGCGCTAGCTGCCAGCGCCAGATTCGAGGGAATGGAGTTCCTTGCCGGGTTTGAAGCGCACCGCTTTGCCGGGGGCGATGTTGACCTCAGTTCCGGTGCGGGGATTGCGGCCAATGCCGGTTTTACGGGCGCGGACGCTGAATACGCCAAATCCGCGGAGTTCGATGCGCTCACCGGCCGCCAGAGCCTGCTTAAGGCCCTCGAAGACCGTGTCCACTGCCGCCTCTGCCTTAGTGCGTGACAGACCGGTACGCTCGACCACGTTGTGAACGATGTCCTGCTTGATCAATGGAGTCTCCTCGCTCGCCGGGAAGTGGTTCGAGGTCGCCTTACGACCTACACCGCTCATACTACAGGCTTTGCCCCGAATAGGAAACAGGGGAAAACGAAATGTGTGAATTTCTTGCCCGAAATCGTCTTTTGGGCAAGCTCGCGCCGGCCCAGGACAACGGAGATTGTCATCAGGTATGGCGGTTGCTTAAGATGAGATTTCGAGTTCAAGCCAGAACCGGCAATTGAGCGGAGCGACTCACACCTTCGGAGCAGGAGACGCATGTCGATACAAAGCGACCGCTGGATCAGGGAACAGGCCACCAAGCACCGCATGATTGAGCCCTTCAGCGAAAAGCAGGTCGCTGCAGGCGTCATCTCGTATGGCCTTTCGTCGTACGGCTACGATTTGAGAGTCTCTGATGAGTTCAAGATTTTCACGAACGTGAACAGCGCAATCATCGATCCCAAGGCCTTCGACGAGCGGTCATTTGTGTCGGTCCAGGCAAATTCGGTGATTGTTCCACCGAATTCCTTCGCTCTGGCGCGTTCGGTTGAGTACTTTCGTATCCCCAGAGACGTATTGACGATCTGCGTTGGTAAATCCACCTACGCGCGCTGCGGCATAATAGTGAACGTAACGCCGTTCGAACCCGAGTGGGAGGGATTTGTCACATTGGAAATCTCCAACACCACCCCTCTACCGGCGAAGATTTATGCCAACGAAGGACTGTGTCAGATTCTGTTCTTCCACGGGGATCAGCCCTGTGAGACCAGCTATGCTGACCGCAAGGGCAAATATCAAAAGCAGCAGGGAATCGTTCTCCCCAAACTCTGAAGCGTTTCGGCTCGCGAACCGGAATGAATAGATTCCGAAGCGCTGCTGGATGCAATTTCGCTGACCTTAGCGGTTCTTTCACGCCGTCCAGAGTTCTCCAGCCGAATACCGATGAAGGTGCAATGACTGTCAAAGGCTCGAGTCCCCAACCGATTCGCATTGGAGTTCCCGCGGGTGAGCCTGTGAGGGTTGCCGGCCTGGCAAGCATCTTCGATCTGCCAGCGCAGGAGGATCAGGCTCAGCTTGTGCCCGTGATCGGCACCCTGCCTGAACTTCTCGCCCTGGAGGACATTGATTACTTTGTCGTCGATCTGCATTCGTCCTCGGGGGGGCTTGAAGAACTGCAGACCATTCGCCGCGCGCGGCCGGAGATTCGTTCGATTGTGATTGGGCCCGAGGGTGACGATGAGCTGGTTTTGAATGCCATCATTGCCGGCGCTCGGGCGTATCTGGGACAAAGCGCTGGCCCCGGTCTCGTGCGCCTGGCGATCGGGGTGGTCACTTCGGGCTCCATTTGGGCGCCGCGAAGACTGTTATGCCGGGTCATCGATCGTCTCCTCAAAACCCCGAGCACAAGGCAGGCGTCGGGCAGCTCGCAGCTTACACCGCGGGAGCAACAGGTGCTGGAGCTGATCACAATGGCACACTCGACACGGGAGATTGCCTCAAGGTTGGGCATTGAGCAGCGCACGGTGAAGGCCTATGTCGGCCGGCTGATGCGCAAAACCGGCGTCGATAACCGCGTCAAGCTGTCCATGTCTGCGCTGAATCGCCCATTGTTGCAGTCAGATAGCGCTCGTGGCGCGGGTTTAGTGGTAATGCGTGAGAAAGTTACTGATTAGCGATATATTAGGTTACTTTAAGACATAACCCTTAAGTACTCTTGTGCGATTACCTTCTTTTCCACATTCTTGTATCAGAAACAACGCAGATCTGGGGAAAGGAGTTCCCAGGCAGCATGTTTCCATGAAGCCTGGGAACTCCTATTTTTTGTAGTCGTTTGCAAAAAGCCGATCTACGTTTTCAAGAATCAGCCCTCCCCCAACCAATCCATGCATCTGAAAAGACAGCCTCCTAGGGGAGGCTGCGGGTTATGCCGCCTCAACGTCAACGCCGCACTGGCAGAGTTCACCGTGCCTGGGTGGCGGTTTGCACAGCGTATGCACAGGTTGAAAAGAGGGTTCATCTTTCGGATGCTGTAGGCTGTTCGAGGAGGTTTCGGCGTTCCACGGCGGGCCGATCGTTTCCCTGACCTCGGCGGCCCGATTGCACTCACGGCATGACGCATGCCTCCAACTCACAGTTCCCGTATTCGCGGCAGAATGCCAACGGTATGGAAAGGACATGGATATGCAAAAGACGATTGTTTCGATTTGCCTCAGTTTTCTGCTCACAGCTACGGCTTTCGCTGCATCTTCGCGGGAAGATTTGCAGGCCCGCGTTGACTCCTCCAAGATCGTCCTGGATCAGATCATGAGCGCCCAGGACAAGACGATTCCGAGCAACATTCTTCGCTCGGCGACGTGTGTTGCGGTGGTTCCCGGAATGATCAAGGGCGCGTTTGTTTTCGGTGCCCAGTACGGACAGGGTGTGGTCACATGCCGCACGGGCCATGGCTGGAGCGCGCCGGTCTTCATCCGCATGGCTGGCGGATCGTTTGGCTTCCAGATTGGCGGCCAGGCTACGGACCTGGTTCTCGTTGCCGTGAATAATCGCGGGATGCAGGATCTGCTCAAGAACAAGTTCAAGATTGGCGCCGATGCGTCGGCTGCAGCGGGCCCGGTGGGACGCGCCGGTCAGGCATCTACGGACTGGAAGATGAACGCAGAGCTGCTCAGCTACTCGCGCAACAAGGGCATCTTTGCCGGCATCGACCTGGACGGAACCAGCGTGAGCCAGAACCAGGATGACACCACAACGTATTACGGCACTCCTCACGGCTTCGACTCAATCCTGAAGGGTGATGTGGCCGTTCCGCCCGGAGCGGTACCATTCGTCCGCGACGTGGCCCATTACTTTGTTGAGGCGAAGGCTGATCACTAAGCCACATTCCGCCATCCAAAGAGACATTCACAACCCCGCGCCCATTCTCTCTGTCACGTAGACGGACAGGATGGGATGCGGTGTGTGTTGCTCCGCGGCTGCACAGGCCGCGTCGAGCGGCTAAACTACTCCTTGCCTCAACCGATGCGGGAAAATCTTGAGTACGGGCTGGTGGTAGCCGTAGCGCGCTGCCTTGGCAAAATGCCGCGCGGGCTTGCGCGTCGGCTCGCCGTCCTGATTGCCGTCGCTGTTTATTGGAGCTTCAGCCGCCTGCGCCGCGTGGGTGTGCGCAACCTGCACATGGCGTTGCCGCAACTTTCCGCCAAAACAAGAACGAAGATTCTGCGGCGCGTCTACATACATCTGGGCTGGCAACTGGTCGAGTTCTGCCGCATGACGCGCTACACGCGGGAAAACGTTGGAGACCTGATGCGCACCGAGGGGCTGGAGCACTATCTGGCGGCGAAGGCGCGCGGCAAAGGCGTGCTGATCATGACGGGGCATCTTGGGGCGTGGGAGCTGTCGAGCTTCTACCACTCGCTGATGGGCTATCCGATGGGTATGGTCATCCGGCGGCTGGATAATCGGCGGTTGGATGAGTACGTGAACGCGATCCGGTGCCTGCACGGCAACTTCGTGCTTTACAAAGACGAATTTGGACGTGGGCTGCTGACGGCGATGCACGAGGGTGGCACGGTCGGCATCCTGATGGACACGAATATGACGCCGCCGCAGGGAGAGTTTGTGCGCTTCTTTGGCATTCCCGCGTGCACCGGGACGGGGCTGGCGCATGTGGCGCGCAAGACCGGTGCTGCCGTGCTGCCGGGGTTCATGTTCTGGGAGGAGCATGAGCGGAAGTATGTTCTGCGCTTTGGCCCGGAGGTCGCGATTCCGCATACCGACGATGTGGCTGCCGATATTCTGGAAGGCACGCGGCGTTGCACCGGCATTCTGGAGGAGTGGATTCGGCGCTATCCTGACCAGTGGCTGTGGATTCATCGGAGATGGAAGACGCGGCCGGCGGGTGAGTCGGGGCTGTACGGTAAGTGATCAGTGGTCAGTGATCGGTATGTGGGCGGATGACGATGATGATAGGCGAGCTGATTGAAAAACTGGGCGGGAAGATTGCGCAGGGTGATGCGGGAACGACGATTACGGGCGTGAACGGCCGCGATCGCGTGAAGGCGACGGAGTTGCTGTTCGCTGAGGACGCGAGCTCTGCCGCCGAAGCGCTGGCAAGCCCGGCCGGCGCTGTTGTGGTCAAGCCTGGCTGCCTGCAGAGCTACGGGGTGAATCCGAAGATTGCGGTTGTCGAGGCCGATCAGCCGCGGCTGTGGTTTGCTCGCGCAGCAAAACTGCTGTCGCCGGCATTGGCGGCTACCGGCGTTCATCCTGCGGCGGTGGTCGGCGAGGATGTGACGCTGGGCGCGGATGTGAGCATTGGACCGTGCGCGGTGATTGGCGATGGTGCACAGATTGGCGCAGGGACGAGAGTTGAGGCCGGCGCGGTGGTTGGCGAGGGAGTGCGCATCGGCGAACAGTGCCGCATTTATCCGTGCGTGGTGATTTATCCAGGCACGACGATCGGCGATCGCGTCATGCTTCATGCGGGCGTCGTGCTCGGCGCGGACGGATTCGGATACGTGCGCGATGCAGCGACGGGGGCGTACACGCAGTTTCCGCAGCAGGGCACGCTGGTGATTGAAGACGATGTGGAGATCGGTGCGAACTGCACCATCGATCGCGGCGCGCTGGCCGAGACGCGGGTGCGGCGAGGAGCGAAGTTCGACAACCTGGTTCACGTGGGCCACAACTGCGACGTCGGTGAGGACGCGATCCTGGTGGCGCTGACGGGGATCTCAGGCTCGTCGACAATCGGCAAAGGCGCGGTGCTGGCGGGACAGGTGGGTATTGGCGATCATGCGCATGTTGGCCCGGGCGTGATTCTGGGCGGTCAGGCGGGCGTCTTCAGCGGCAAGACCGTGACCAACGAGGGCCTGAGGCCCGGGACTGTGCATTGGGGCACGCCGGCGCGGCCGCTGCAGCAGGTGCTGCGCGAGCAGGCGACGCTGGCGAGGCTGGCGAAAAAGAAAGGGACTAAGGACGTAGGAACCAGGGACTAGGGACTGGGAGATTCCCGCGATGGCAGTGATTGTTGTGGGCGGTGGAGGACGCGGAGCGGGGAAGACGTCGCTGATCTGCGGGCTGATTCGCGCGCTGCCCGAGATTCCGTGGATCGCAGTGAAAATCTCGAGCCATGCTCACGGCAAGGCGATTCCGATTTGGGAAGAAATTGTTGCGGGGCAGGAGACCGACACGGCGCGCTACCTCGCTGCCGGAGCGCGGCGCGCGCTGCTGGTGACCGCGGGCGACGCCGAGCTGAGCGCCATTGTGCAGCAGATTCTTGAGGAGCATCCGCAGCCGGGCGGCGTGATCTTTGAGTCAAACAGCGTCCTCAATTGCCTGCGTCCCGATCTTTGCCTCTGCTGCGCCACAAGCCCGTGGGGCGGACAAAAGCCTTCCTATAGCCTTTCGGAGCAGCGCATGGACGCGTCCGTGGGGCTGGGCGGGCACGACCATGTGATTCCGGGCGAAAAACTACACTTCCACCTCGTCTCACTGGAGCGCATTTCTCCACCGATGCTGGCCTGGCTGCGCGAGCGGCTTGAGGGAACGGCTGCGTGACCGGCTTCCTTGACTTCAAGCGTGCACTTCGGTAATTTGAGCGCACATCCCCATGAGCTGTGTTTGTTTTCTGAGAAGAGAACGGGAGTGTGCGAATTTTGGACACTGTACAGATTTCAGACAGTGGTTTGGGTGCGACGCCTGCGCCGCCGCTAGCCGAAAAGGCGAAGGCGGTGGCACTGGATGAGGATCGGCTGGCTTGGCTGGCACTCGCGCTGGCTCCGGGATTGGGGCCAAAGCGGATCCTGGACGCAACGCAGCAACTGAAGTACGCGAGCCGGATTTTCGCGCTGACTCTTACAGAGCTCGAAGGGCTTAGATTTCCCGCCGAGGCGGCGCAGTTCATCTTTGACGGCAAGGCGCGCCGCGCCGCGGAAGAGGAGTGGGCGCGCGTGTTGGCGCAGGGCGCAACGCTGGTGAGCTATGCGTGCCAGGAGTATCCGGAGCGGCTGCGGGAGATTTACGATCCACCTCCAGTGCTGTGGGTTCGCGGCAACGCGCGATTGCTGAGCCGGCCGGCGATCGCGGTGGTGGGAACTCGCCATCCGACGCCGTATGGGACAGGTATCGCGGAGTTGCTTTCGCGAGATCTGGCGGCGCGGCATTTGCTGATTGTGAGTGGAATGGCGAGGGGCATCGACTCCTGCGCTCACAGGGGCGCATTGGCGGCGCGGATGCCGACGGTTGCTGTATGGGGCACGGGCATCGACGTCGTGTATCCCAAAGAGAACAGAAAGCTGGCGGAGGAGATTCTGGCAGCCGGCGGAGCCATTGTGAGCGAGGTGCCGATGGGGACGTTTCCGGCGCCTCAGAACTTTCCGCGGCGAAATCGAATCCTGAGCGGGCTGAGCGTCGCGGTCCTGGTGGTGGAGGCAAGCGAGAACTCTGGCACGCGGGTGACCGCCCGGTGCGCAGCAGAGCAGAACCGGGACCTGTATGCGGTGCCGGGCAACGTGACGAACAAGGGCTCGTGGACGCCTAACACGTTGATAAAGCAGGGAGCTAAGCTGGTGGCAACCTGGGAAGACGTGTGGGAAGATCTGCCCTCACAGGTGCGGCAGGAACTGGAGGCGGAGGCGCCGGCTGCATCCAAACCGGAGGCTGGGGCATCCTTACTGGCTGGTCCGGTGCTGCGGCCGCAGGAAGCCATGGTGCTTGAGGTGCTGCGGGCCGATGAGAGCCTGCAGATCGATGAGGTTCTGGACTTGCTGGAGACACAACTCACATCGTCCGAAGTGTTTACAGCGCTTTTTGAATTGGAGATGGCAGGTCGCGTACGGCAGTTGCCTGGCAAGAATTATGTTCGAACGCTGTAGGAACTGGGATCAGCGGTCGGTCGATCGCCAGTCGATGTCCTGGGTCGCGAGCGAAGCGGCAGGATGAATGGCGGGGTGCTTATGGTTAAATGGCCACGGGACTGACAAGGGATTTGCCGATTCGCCCGTCCAGCCTCGGGCGACAAGTAGTAACCTTCCGGATGCATTTCACTCTATTGATGCAAAGGGATGGAATTGCGGTGGTTTAGAGACCGCGACGAGGCTTCTCGCATTCAGATTCAGGGTGCTTGACGAAGAAAAATGCTTCTCGCCGCTAGAAATTGAAAGGCATTCCGTGGTAGGGTGCAACACTTGCGGCTGATTTTTTAGGGAGACCGGCGAGCAGAGGGCCACGCAGCAGCATAGATTGAGCTGCCTGGGGCGAAACGGAAGGCCGGTTGGTGAGTCAAACGGTGAGCCGCGACCCAGGTGAGAAGTCCCGCATCGAAGGTTAGCGGCGGGTCGCAGTGATGGAAGGTTCGAGAGAGGAAACCGGGTCAAAGGAATGGCAGCAGCAAGCAAAGCATTGGTGATCGTGGAGTCGCCTGCGAAGGCGAAGACGATCGAAAAATATCTGGGCAAGGGCTTCGAGGTGCGCGCTTCGGTGGGGCACATCATGGACCTGCCCAAGAACGAACTTGGCGTCGAGCTGAAGAAGCGGACCTTTGAGCCGGACTTGGTGGTGTCTCCCGGCAAGGAAAAAGTAGTTGAACAACTGAAGAAGGCGGCGGCGAAGGCCGACGAGATTTATCTGGCGCCTGACCCGGATCGCGAAGGCGAGGCCATTGCGCACCATTTGGCGCTGCAACTGGGGACCAACGCGAAGGAGAGAAAGAAGATTCATCGCGTCACCTTCAACGAGATCACAAAGAAGGCCGTGCAGGAGGCCTTCGGACACGCGCGGGACATCGACGAGAATCTTGTGGCCGCGCAGCAGACACGGAGAGTGCTCGACCGGCTGGTGGGCTACCAGATATCGCCGCTGCTCTGGGACAAGGTGCGGCGAGGGCTTTCGGCGGGGCGTGTGCAGACGGTGGCGTTGCGGCTGATTGTGGAGCGCGAGCGCGAGATTCGCGCATTTGTGCCGGTGGAATACTGGACGCTGGACGCGTTGCTGCACCCCGAGCGGCAGAACGACAAGAAATTCAAGGCAAAGTTCATCGGCATTGGCGGCGAGCCGGCGCGCGTGGCCAACGGCAAGGACAAGGACGGCAAAGATCAGTTCATCTCCAGCGCGCTGCCCGACAAGAAATCGATGGACGAAGTGGTGGCCGCGCTGGAAAAGGCAAGCTGGTCCATTACCAGCGTGCAGGCGCGCGAGCAGCAACGGCGGCCACTGGCGCCGTTTATCACCAGCCAACTGCAACGCGATGCGGCGAACAAACTGGGGTTCAACGTGCGCCGCACGATGGGCGTGGCGCAGCGGCTTTATGAGGGCGTGGATATTGGCGACGAGGGCACAACGGGCCTCATCACTTATATGCGCACCGATTCGCCGCGCGTAGCGCCGGAGGCCATTACCGGGGCGCGCGAGTGGATTGCGAAGCAACTCGGCCAAAAGTATTTGCCGGATTCGCCCAATGTGTACAAGGGCAAGAAGGATGCGCAGGATGCGCACGAGGCCATACGGCCCACCGATGCTTCGCGCACGCCGGAGTCGATTGCGCGCTACCTGAGCGACGAACAGCTCAAGCTCTACTCGCTGATCTGGAAGCGCTTTGTCGCTTCGCAGATGGTTCCCGCAGTGTATGACGTGACGACGGCGAATATCGCCGCGGTTTCGGCCAGGAACGGCAGGACCTACGATTTCCGCGTGAGCGGCTCGGTCATGCGCT
Organism: uncultured Acidobacteriaceae bacterium; assembly: GCA_963841095.1. Taxonomy (GTDB): domain Bacteria; phylum Acidobacteriota; class Terriglobia; order Terriglobales; family Acidobacteriaceae; genus Telmatobacter. The sequence goes on along the minus strand of CAWJBE010000013.1, from coordinate 2,381 downwards.
TCGACGGATTCTTGAAGGTATACGAAGTTTCAGAGGACAAGAAAGACGAGAATGACGAGGCGGCCAACCGGTTGCCCAGCCTGGATGGCGTGAAGACGCTGGAGATGGATGAGCTGCTGCCTGAGGATCACTTTACGCAGCCGCTGCCACGATATAACGAAGCTTCGCTGGTGAAGGAACTTGAAGAACGCGGCATTGGGCGTCCATCGACCTACGCCTCGATCATCAATACCATCCAGGACCGCGAGTATGTTGTGAAACACGGCGGATCGCGCGGGCGTTTCTATCCAACGGAGATCGGCGTGGTGGTGTGCGATCTGCTGGTGAAGAACTTCCCCTACATCTTTGACACCGCGTACACGGCCAAGCTGGAGACGGAGCTGGACGATATTGAAGAAGGCACGGAGAAGTGGACCGATCTGCTGAACGGCTTCTACGACTACTTTGAGCAGGAGTTGAAGGATGCCGGGAAGAAGATGGAAAACATCAAGCGGATGGAGCAGAAGACCGACGAAAAGTGCGACGTCTGCGGTTCGCCGCTGCTGCTGAAGTGGGGAAAGTTCGGCACGTTCTACGCGTGCTCGGCCTATAACAAGAAGGACCCCACGAGCTGCACTTTCACGAAAGAGAACATCTCCGCCAAGCCGGACCTGAACACGCCCGAGGCGCAGGAGGCAGGCGATACGGAGGAGTACTGCGAGAACTGCGGCAAGGTGATGGTGATGCGGCGCGGGTTGTTTGGGCCGTTTATGGCTTGCCCGGATTACAACGCCGATCCGCCGTGCAAGACCTTCCGCAAGCTGAGCTCGAAACAACAGCAGAAGCCTCCAGAGCCGACGGGCGAGGCTTGCCCGGTGTGCGGCAAGCCCCTGGTGCTGCGCCAGGGAGCGTATGGCGAGTTTGTTTCCTGCTCCGGTTATCCCAAGTGCAAATACGTGAAGCAGAACTTGATTGAAGGGATGAAGTGCCCGAAGTGCGGCGAGGGCGATGTGGCCGAGCGCAGAGCGCGACGCGGAAACGTCTTCTGGGGCTGCACCAACTATCCCAAGTGCGACTTCACTTCGAACCTGAAGCCCGTAACAAAGAAATGCCCGAAGTGCGGCAGCCCATACCTTGTGGAGGACCCCTGATGACATTTTATTTCGATGCCCAAACAAGAAAAGCATCAGAAGGTCATCAAGACACAGCGGAGAAGACACCAGCCCGGCAGGAAGGCCATGGTGTGCCTTCTTCGAAAACCGATGGCGATGCCCCACACTCCCGCCGACTGCGGAAACAGCCATCGCTCGAGGACAAAGCGGACTTGACCAGCCTGCAGGACATGCAGCAGTCCTTCATTTTCCAAAAGCGGATGATGCGACAAAGAGGAAATGCAACAGGATTTCGGCCGATGATGTGACAGCGGAGCCCAATCGAACAAATCTGGCCACACCAGCAGTGCGAATTCTTCTGAAAGTTTTCTGGACTCACCAAGGCGGTGGTGCAGGCACACGCATGAATTCATGGTTCACCAAACGATGAAGATTCCATCCGAGACCATCAATCCGCACAATCCGTCTCGGCCGGTGTTTGCCTCTGGGAGATGGCGACGACGATGGTGCCGCCTCTGCGAGTGTTCTGAACTCCAACAACGGCGACTCCTCCTGGCCGAGTTTCTCAATCCTCAACGCCATCGGGAAAGAAACATATTTCATAGCAAAGCCACGGAATTGATGAACCGATTTTCGGGCTCCTCACAACATTTCAGTTTGAGCATAAAACCTACACCTCACAATAACAAATGATAAGAATCACTTTGAAGATGAACACCCTTGTTTCAAAACACATATAATACCATGATAGGAAGACAGATTGAGCTTGTGAAACCACAAGATCTTATACGTACACAAGGACACAAACTTTTGGTAGTGTGGTATCAGCTCTTCACAGCTCGTTTGACTGCAGTCCAACAGCAACAACTGAAACAACAAAAGTCACACACAGCAATTTGAAACGGCAAAACATGCAAAAAGCAATGGAGCAACTGGAGATGTAATGGCAATGTTTTTTTCCTGATTAACCTAAGCACAGTATTCAACCCCAACTGCACAACTCATTCCACCAAAAAGGCTGATTTATGACCATGGTCATTCATGGTGAGCAATAGGAACACACTCATATGCCAATCCAAGCCATTGAATGGGGGAATGTGGCTGCGCCAGCATGGAAATGGAGGGGCTGGCAAGGCGAGGGACTGGGATTTGGCACTGGAAGCATGCATCTCAGCACATGGGACACACGACTCACACTCTAGCAACTCACAAAAGCAAATATCTATCGAGAAATGTGTCACGCTGACTCCTATTCATCCTATCTCACAGCTTAATGTTAGAACTCCGCCG
>CAWJBE010000012.1:0-191561 GCA_963841095.1 uncultured Acidobacteriaceae bacterium | reverse complement strand
TGGCATCTCCAAGTCTCGCCAGAATCTCCGCCTTTATCGCGAGATTCCGCGGCACAAAATAGAGTTCATCGGGAATCTGTTTGTTGGCTTCAATTGCTTCGTCAACGGCTGCGAGAGCCGGTTGCAACTCCCCCCGTTGCAGGTGTGCCTTGGCAAGTAACCCATCCGCCTGAGTCACGCCTCGCCAATACGACAACTGCTTCGCATATTGGATGGCGCGCGAGTAGTCATCTGCGGCTCGATCCCATTGGCCCATTCGTCCGTAAACACCCGCTCTGGCTTGATAGAGCTCGTAGAGATGTCCAGCCAGGTGGTAATTAGACGCTCGTTGCATCGCCTCAGAAGCCAATGCCAGTGCTTCTTGATTGCGCCCCAGCCCGCTCAAAGCTTCGATCTTCGCATTGATTGCGATGGTCGGATACGCAACATCCGGCTTGTCCTTCGACACCTTAATTGCCTCGTCGAGCGGTCCAAGAGCTTCGCCGTACTTTTGCAGTTCCACCAAACCAGTGCCGTACACACTCGCGTATCGAATGTGAGCAGCAGGATCAGCAACCTTGGCCACGGTCCATGCCTTGACTACGTTCTTCTTCGCAGTGGCAATGTCTCCGAGCAGGAATGCAGCGATTCCTCGTTCGCCAATTGCCCTGGACGCGAGCAAGTAGTGATGTCGTTGCCTGGCGAGAGCTTCGACCTGCGCCCAGGTGGCTCGCGCCATCGCGGAATCGTAATTCACTTCCAGCATCCCGAGGATCGTTAGGATGCGAAGTCTTGTCTCCGGGTCCTGGGCTTGTGGTAGAGAAAGATCCGCTGTCAGTTCCGCAAGCTGAGCCGGAACGCTAATCGAGGATTCACTCCGGGCGGGAATTTCGCTGACGTGTGCGTACAGAGCCTTCGATGGCTCATGATTCCTAATGAATCCAAGCTCCGCTTGTCGGTAGAGGGGTTCTGCTGCGATCCAGTTGTTGACCCACGACTTCTCGTCGGCTTGTTCCAGCAACGCCTCTGAGGAGCCCGGAATCCTCCAACGGAGGACGTGATATCCAACAACACCCAACAGGACAGCCAGGAGCAATCCGGTAGCGATGCGAAGAGTGGGGGAGACTCTGAATCGCAATGCGCACCATTACCCTTGGGCCAATAATGCCAGAGATCAGGCGGTTAGATCAAATCTTCTAGAGAGTCCGCCAGGTTTTCACACCCCGATTACATCGACTTCAAGAGACCTGAACCGACCCGGCCCATTGATGTCAATGAACGACTCGGCCTGTTATCGTCAAATGGGAATTCAATTGTCGATTCCAAACGATGTCACGATATCTTCCCATCACCGACTTCCGTGCCCGGCGAAAGGTTCTTGTCCGCAGTGACTTCGGACTAGCCGAGAAGCTTCAGCCGCCCCCGTCCGACCCGATTGAGGAAAAGGTCTGGCGCAGCATCGTGACACTGCCGGATGATGTTGCCATTCGCACGTCGAATCACCATGGAAAAGCTCTTGCCCAATTAGACGGGCTAAGTTCGGCATGGACCTTTTCGACGCGACTACCGCCTTACCGTGAGAGCATGTCCCCCGTCATGCTGGATGCGAACGACGAAATACAGGCCGCGCTGTACAACTGCCTCACTGGGTATTACCGCTTTTCGGTGGGCGGAATGAGAAATGTGCTGGAGTTGGTCGCTATTGGGTGCTGGGCGGAGGTGTGCGGCAAGAAGAAGGAGTTTCGGAATTGGCGGAAAGGCAAACTGCAACTCGGTCTCGGCACGGCCTGTGATGGGCTGATTGCCGGCGCGGTATCCCTCGAATCCCATCTGAAGTCAACGGTGAACGATACCCTCTTTGCACACAAGAATTCGGCCGCGAGAGGGATTGCTATGCAAGGCGGCTATGTACGCCGTATCTTTAGTGCCTTGTCCGAATTTGCTCATTCGAGGCCAAACTACAACGACTCTCATTTCCGAGAGAGCAACGGGCCAATCTACGTGAAATCCGCCTTCAACCACGTAGCCTGGATTCACTTCGAGACAATCGCTATCGCTTATGTGCTTGCCCTCATCGCGCGGCCTAAAATGCGCATTTCGCCCGCATTCCGGGAACTCTTCGCGGACACGAAGCGCGTAAGGTCACGTGTGGTCCGAGCGGCGTTTCTGCATTTGAGCTGATTGGATGTCAATCGTGAATTCCGAGGCCGGCGATCATCTCCTCGCTGAAGCGCCCAAGAGCAACAACATGTTCCGGCAGTCCACGGGCCGGGCCGCGGCCGACATATTTGCAGGCCTTGTCGAATGTCCAGATCATGTCTTTGTTGGCGCGAATTCTGCTTTCGAGAACCTCACTGAATGATCGGCGCTTCAACTCCTTCATGCACTTCTCGAGCGACCCGATGTTCATACTCACAAGCTTCGTGATTGTGTGCGGCCGGTACTTCTTACGCTGCAGATTTTCCTCGAATCGATCATTAAGGTAGGCATTCACGAACCAGCACGATCCGATGTCATCCCGCGTGACGATCACCGGAATGAACTTCGTAATGCGCTTCGCCCAGGCAGGAACCGAGACTGATGAGCCCGTCAGAAGATCAATTGCATTTCTCAGCTGGTTCACTCCAACCTCTTTCACAAGCCTCTCCTCGAGAAATTCTTTCATCAGCTCGAATTTGCCAGAATATCGAATCGACGATCTACAGGTCGCGAGCTTGCTCTCGATCAGAATCGCAGTCGATCCGCTAATAACGACCGTATCGCAGATCTCCTTCGAAGGGTTATCAGCATATCGTGGCGAGAGGATTACAGTGTCGAACTTCGGATTGGCATATATCTGAAAGAGCCACGCGACGTAGTCTTCAAAGACGTAGCCCCAGAAGCCAAGATATTCATCTCCCTTTTTTCCTTTGAGGGTTCTCACGATCCGCCATATCGCCGCGCTCTCCAGCTTCCCCATTGCGAACTCATAATCCAGGCAATAAAGCGCACCGTTATGGCTAAAGTAGGGCTGATCCTTCAAGAAGTCGAAATCCGCATATCCAACGGCTTCCTTCGCTTGCTTGAGCGTGTCCCAGGAGAATGAGACTTCTTTGAACATGCGCTCGAGAAGATCATCGGGAACCGTCGAATTCTTCAGGTTGGATTTGCGTAGACCGCAGTCGGCTGATCCTCTCCACGGCTGCGTATCCCAGCGCATCATGAGCGCGTGATATTCGAACGCTTTCAAAAGCAACGCGAACGTTCTGAGCTCAATTGCAAATCGTTCTAGAAACATTTGGTCCACGTTGAACAGCTGTCGCTCCGGCGGCAAACGAGGGATGTTGATCGTAATGAATATGTGGAACCGCAAGAGCAAGAGGAGAGTGTCGGTCGGCGAATCGACCTCATAGATCGGAAGGAACTGTGAAACTCTATTCGCCAACTGATCGAAGTGGTCCTTCTGATCGTCGTGCTTGAAATACATCAGTTCTGAAGCGCGCAGCAAAACTTCGCCCAGCGCAAGATTTTCGATTGGAGGAAGGTTTGTGTCGGTCTCGGGGCCAAGCCGGAGTATTTCGGCGGCTATGAACCGCAATTGCCCTTGGAAGAAGATCAAACGCCCATTCTTGTAGAACTGTTCAATCTTCGGCACCACGTCGGGCGTGAACAGAATGCGGATCCACAGTTTCGTCAACTCGTCGTTGGCCGTTGTTTCCGCCTCAGGGCCGTAGGCGAATGCAACGCTCACTTGGGCGCACATTATCAGCAGAGAACTTCGGTTGTATTTCTTGAGAAGTTCCCTGAATTCTTCAATGGTTCCGCGCTGCCCTCCGGTCAACTCGTACCATTGAACCCATGTTTTCCAATTCGCTTTGCGCATAGGCGTTCAACAAAAGCATACGGCGGACCTACGCATCTGGTTGTTCCTTTTAATTCCTAGAGGTGTCTGAATGCGCCTTCCTGATGCCTGTCGAGCATCAGTCTTGACGAAAAAGGTCTTGGACGCCTGTGGAATTTTGGGGCATTCTCTGGAAAAGGAGGTCGGTAATGGCACACATGCTCGCGAAATTTCCCCCTCGCTCAGTCGACAATCATTCATTCGGCTTATCTGATTTTGAACCGCTCCTCAACAGTCACCAGGCTGCACAGCTTTTAGACATCAATCGCAAAACCCTGCAGAAGTTGGCAAGGCGTGGCGAGATCCACGGCTCCCACGTTGGAAAAATGTGGCGTTTCCGCGCCTCCGACCTGAATGCATGGCTGGATCGTCAGGAACGGGCAAGTTGAATAAATAGCCTGGAGGGATTGCGTGAAACTCAATCTGATTGAAGAGCTGGAAGCCCGGAGTGGCGCCATCAAGGTTTCTGATCTTGCGGCCATATTGGGAGTGGACGATAAACACATCTATCGCATGGCCGCGCGGGGTCAACTCCCGAGCTTCCGCGTCGGTGGCGCCGTTCGTTTCGACCCCCACGAGGTCGCAAACTGGTTGCGTCTGAAGTATCGTGACCACTCCAGCCAACCAAGAAGGATTCTCGCGAGAGGCCGCATTTGCCGGAGTGCATCGAATGCAGCCTAGCCTCGTTTGGGTGGCTCGCCGAAGTCATCCTGCTAATATTGCGAGGATATCCTCGGAGATCTCCTATGCCATCCGGTGAGCGACTTTGACCTCAGCCTGCACTTTGGCTGTGAGTTTACGGTTTTCAACGAGAATACGCCTGCAAGAACAATCGAGACGTGCATCGCCTGCGCACAGAAATGGCTTATGCGGACGTACAAAGGGCAGGATGCGGTTTACTTGAAGAAGCCATGGATCTATAACAAAGGGACTTGGTCGCCAGCGGGAGACCGTAAAGTTAGCGTCCAGGTCAAGAGCCTCCGCGGCGCTCATCAAGAGCCTATCCACTGGGCTCTAAGATATGAGCATCCTGATGCTGGCAAGGCGGAGGCTCGATATCGACGTTGGCGTACCGATGTCGCTGTTTCGACCGACGAGGGTGGCGCTAGAACTTTCGCGGTGCGTGTGAGTCATTATCGGCTTCCTGGACACGTGGGAGTCGATTTGACCGACCCGCAAAGCTCCTCTCCGTTTCTTGTGAAGGAAGTTATTGGGACATCCCATCTCCGTTGTTTTTTGGATACTAATCCGCTCCGTACCAAGGCCATTGAACTCACGGACGGAACGACGGAAGACTTCATGGCTTGTCTCACCGATCAATCGAGGAAGCTCCCGATCATTTATGTCTCCCGAGAGTATCAGTCCGGAGAGGCGGCGATTGATGCCGATAAATTGGCGTGGGTACTTGCAGGTCTAGCCAACGTCTACGTGGCGGAATCGAGTTGGACAGACAAGCTCACCGAGCGATTATTGCCGCGTGAATATCAATGCTGGAATGGAATGCTAAGAGTTTATATGCCAGGTTTAGACCTCCAGAAGGGGGCTGATTCCGTTAGACATCGGTATTTTCAGTCCGACTTTCTTAGAATCACTGGTCAAGAACAATTCCAGTTTGGCCTTATCAGGTCGCTCTCGATCCGTGCGGTTAGCATGTCAGCTGCTCAAGTACGCAGTATTGACGACATTGACCGATTCGAGACGCAACGCCAACTCCAATCACTTAGAGAGCGGCTGACTTCCGCGGATACAGCGGAAGAGATTCAGGCAAACTACGAAACATATACCAAGGAAATCGAAAGAGAGAATCGAGAACTACAAACGCAAGTGACGGCATGGAAATCACAGTCCGCGGCCAAGGAAGAGGTCATTAGTAAGGCTGAAGGTGAACGTAATTTCTTTAAATCTGAGAATGACCGTTTGCGGCGAGGTGTTCAAGATATCTCGACAGCACAGGCGGCTTTTCTCTCACTTTCCAAACTTCCTCAGACAAAACTCACCTGTGGTGAATTCTTTGGTGCCGCTTTTCCGTTGCGTCTTTGCTTTACCGAGAGAGCAGTTGCCAGTCTGCGAGATGATCCTTTTAGCGACGTGGACAAAGTCTGGAACGCAATGTGGCATATGTGCAATACATTATGGCCGATGCTCTTTGAGAAGCGACATGATGACTTCGCAAGAGAGTTCGAGCGGCTTAGTACTTTTGAATTGGCGATGACGGAGGGAGAGCAGACGAAAGGCCAGAAAAAGATGATGAAAGAGAGAGAAGACACGTATCGCGGAAAGAGCATCGACATCACTCCACATGTCAAGCTCTTCAGTAACGGACAATATGCGCGAATTTACTTCCATATCGATAACGTAGATAGGCTTCTCATCCTCGGCTTTTTCGGACATTTGACGACAGCCGGCACGGCGAAACGACAAGTGATACGAAGTTCGTAAGGCGCGACCAGCACGCCGTTTTTATGCATTCATAGGTTTTGGTGTGACCACTGCCTGCAGGTCCCCAAAGCGCCAGATGTTTAAAAAGCCACCAGCGATGGTGGCTTTTCGCATTCTAGGCGGGACTCAGGCGACCAACGCAGCCAGTTCGCCGCTGTTGACCTTCATTGCGGCGTCCTTCGACCGGACACCTTTGAGATATACCATCGTCGATTGGATGTCGCGGTGGCCGAGCCAGTTCTGCACGGTGCGGATGTCCACGCCGTCGCGCAGATGGTTCGTGGCGAAGGTGTGCCGGAACTTGTGCAGGAAGAAGTTCATGCAGTACGGTCCCTCGGCGCACTTGTTGTTGTGCTCGGTCACGCACTGTCCGCAATTTTGGCCCGCACGTTCTGCGACGCGCTTGACGACCATATCCATCTCGCTGTCCGGGCGGCCCTTCGTATTGCCGAAGACGAGATCGTGCGGCCTTGCCTTCTTCCGCTCTTTCCTCTTGCGCAGACGTTCCATCAACCCCGCGGGCAGGGGCACGGTGCGCTCCTCCCAGTTCTTCGGCGTGAAGCCCCACTTCGCTTTGGCCGTCACACGCGCCAGATGATGCCGGAAGTCGAGGTCCAGATACGCGACATAACGGAGCTCCTGGTCGCGGAAGCCGGAGCCAAGGATAAATTTAAGCAGGTCGGCCTCGTCTTCGGTCGCTACGTTGAACATCGCTATCAGCTCTTCGGGCTCATAGATCGGGCGGATGGCATCGACGTACTTGGGCCAGTCGCCTTTTTCCATCAAGCCGCTGCGCCCATGCTTTTTGAAGAGCTGTAGCACGGTCACGACCTTGTCGTAGACGGTCCGAGCGCCCAACCCGAGCTCATAGCAGTAGGTCATGAAGTCGAGCACGTCGTCTCGGGTCGCGTCCTCGACGTACTTCTTTTTGTAAGCGGCACGGAGCAGGGTGTCGAGCGTGTAGCGATAGGTCAGATGGGTGCGAGGCTTGCGCTGCATCTTCACATACCGGAGATAGGCGTCGATGGCATCGCCGATTGTCGTCTTGGGCGCAACCTCCGGCTCCGGCTCGGGACCGGCTATGAGGCCGTCGCGGATGGCGCGCAGTTCGATGGCCTTGCGGCGGGCCTGGTCGATAGCCTCGTCTCTGGCAACGGCAGTGCGATAGCGGCGCCCTCGCCGGCCGCCGACGCGCCACTCGATGTAGTAGGCGCCTTCGGGATGGACTTCAATCTGGCCGTTGATGCGGACGCGATCCTTGAGCCGTCCGTTGGCTTCAGGAACGACAGGTGCGAAGCGCCACCCGTCAGCAGTTTTGATCTTCTTGATGAGGTTGACGCGGTCCGCGTAATCGGGAGCGTTGAGAAGTGTGCCGAGGGGCTTGAGAGTGGGCATCCAAAGAGTCCTCCTCTGGGCCATAGCTTATCAAAGCGTGGACACCATCGTGGACACCAAGGAGTTATCTTACTGATTCCAAAGGTAGCCGGTTAGAAGGCAGCGCTCTAACCAACTGAGCTACGTCCCCACAAGAACTCGCAGAGCCCAAAAAAGTGTCCAGCGACGTGGCTCGTTCTCGCGGTTGCAACATCCTTGAGTCTATCAGAAACTCGCGGTTTCACAGACATGCCAACTCGTCCGCATCCTCGTCGGCTCAAACTGGATTTCCTCTGCTTCAGTCCCCCACGGCAGCCCGAGCAGCCCGCCCTGAGGGCATATACCCCATGTCCAGTGAGATTCCGCGCACGCATTGCAGCAGATGGTTGGCGATCGAAGGTAGCTTTTGCGCGGTCACGCGGAACGAAGGTCCCGAAACGCTCACTGCTGCTACCGGCAATCGCTGCGCATCCAGTACCGGCACAGCGATGCAGCGCAAGCCTTCTTCAAGCTCCTCGTCATCAACGGCGTAGCCTCGGCGCCGTGTCTTTTCAAGCTCGGCGCGCAGCGCATCCGGTGTCGCAATCGTTCGACTCGTCATTCGCTCAAAGCGAATTCGGCGCAGAACTTCAGTCACGCGCTCCTGCGGCAAAAATGCCAGCATCGCCTTGCCCACCGACGTGCAGTGCACGGGATTGCTTGCCCCGATTCGTGTAATCATCCGCACCGATCGTGTTGGCTCAATCTTGTCAATGTAGATCACTCGCGCCGCTTCCAGCAGCGCCAGGTGAGCCGTCTCTTCTGTTTCGGACACCAGCCGCCGCAAATGCGGCTGCGCCCGGTCCCGCAAGTCGTATTGCTCAATTGCGCGATTGCCGAAATCAAAAAGCCGCAGGCCAAGGCGGAACTTGCCGTTTGCGGTGCGCTCCACCATCCGGTGCCGCTCCAGAACCATCAAAAAGCGATGCGCCGTGCTCTTGTGCAACTGAAGGCTGGCTGCTACTTGCGCCAGCCCGAGCGGCGTTTCGCTTTCACCAAGCAAGTCGAGTACAGCAAAAGCCCGGTCGAGCGCTTGCACTTTGTAAGTGCCTTGCGGAGCTGCGTCTCGCATGTTGATCCTCTGTTCCGTCCTTTGAGTCCATCTCTAGCTTCTCAAATGATGGGACGCTCGTCAACAGGTGAAACGCCACACTTCAATCAGATTTGCCGTCCGCTGAACGCCTTCCGCCGCCGGCCCATGCCGTGTCTTCCTGTCACGCGCACAGCTACTCCTCTACCTCGCTCACCTTGTCTCCCTCGCCCGGCGCAAGAAACAGGTTCGCTTCCAAACCGTGCTGGCGCGTGTAGAGGTCGTAGTACCGGCCGCCCATCGCAAACAGTTCCTCGTGATTGCCGCGCTCTACAATGCGCCCTTCCTCCACCACAAGGATCTGGTCCGCGCGCCGGATTGTCGAAAGCCGGTGCGCAATCACGAATGTCGTGCGCCCTTTCATCAACTCGCGCAGCCCGGTCTGGATCATTGCCTCTGATTCGGAGTCGAGCGAGCTCGTCGCCTCGTCAAGAATCAAAATTCGTGGCTCGGCCAGCAGCGCGCGCGCAATTGACAGCCGCTGCCGCTGCCCGCCTGAGAGCTTCACGCCTCGTTCGCCCACAATGGTATCGTAGCCTTCAGGAAAACGTTCCGCGAATTCGTCAACGCGCGCCGTGCGGCAAGCAAACTGGAACTGCTCTTCCGTAGCTTCCGGCCGCGAGAACATCACATTTTCGCGGATCGTGCCGTCAAAGAGAAACGATTCCTGCAACACCACTCCCAGTTGCGAACGGTAGCTGCTCAAATCCACCGTTGCCAGGTCCACATCGTCCACCAGCACTCGCCCGCTCACCGGCGTATGAAAAGCGCAGATCAGGCTGATGATCGTCGACTTGCCCGATCCTGAAGAGCCCACCAGCGCCGTCACCGTGCCCGGCTCAGATTTGAAGCTGATGCCGTGCAGGACCGGCTTTTCCAGCGTGTAGGCGAACTCCACCTTGTCAAACTCCACCCTCCCCTCGATCGGCGGCATCTTCACCGTTCGGCCAGGGCTTTGGTTTTCTTCGAGCTCGCCGAGAAGCTCGCGGGTGCGATCCAATCCTGCAAATGCCTCCGTCAACTGCGTTCCGATATTCACAATCTGAAATACCGGCGCAATCATGAACGCAAGGAACATGTTGTATTGAAAGTAGACTCCCACGCTCCATGTCTTGCTGAAAATAAGGTGGCCGCCGAGGGCCATTACAATCGCCGAAACCAATCCCAGCACTGTCGTTGAAGCTGCGCTCAGCACGCTAGTCATAGTCAGCGACTTCATCACGTTCTGCAGCAGCCTCTCCACGCCGCCGGAAAATACCCCCGCCTCGCGTTCCTCCGCGTGGTACCCCTTGATCACCCTTACCCCGCCCAGCGACTCGGTCAGCCGTCCTGTGACCTCCGCGTTAATCTTGCCGCGCTCTCGAAAAATCGGGCGAATGATTCTGAATCCGTACTGCAGGATAAAAACAAATACTCCCATCACTGAAAAAACCGTCACCGTGACCGTAACACTCAAGTGCAACAGAAACAGAAACGACAGCACGGCTGTCAGTATGCCGCCGACGAACTCCACCAGCCCGGTACCCACCAGGTTGCGCACGCCCTCCACGTCGGTCATGATGCGTGCCACCAGCGTGCCGGTGCGGTTTTCGTCGTAGTAGGCCACTGACAGCAGCCCCACATGGCGCTGCACCTGTCGCCGCATCTCCGCAATAAGCCGCTGACCGGCCTTTGAAAGCAACTGCGTCAGCGAATACGAAGTAATCGCCTGCACCACCATCGCCGAAAACACCAGAGCAATGATGCGAGGCAGCAGATCAGGCCGTGGATGAAACCGCGAAAAGACCGTATCCATCAGCGGTCGGGCAGTAATGGGCAGCACTAATCCAGCCAGGCGATTGATGGCCATCAGGACCAGCCCGCCCAGCAAAAGCCACTTGCGCGGCGCCACCAGCGTGCGTATTTCCGGCCAGAGTTTCTTCAGGTCAGGCTTGCTTTTTGAAACCTCGGGCTGGCCTGCGCGCGCACTGCGCCCATGCGCGGAGCGTTCCGCGCGCAACCCCATGCCCATTCCACCACCGCGCAGTGCGCTCATGCACTATTCCTGTCTTGATCTACGAGCTTTGATGAACGAGCGTACGCAAAGATTCACGTAAATCAGCAGCAACGCGGCCATCGTCAGTTTCGCTGCGAGCGCGATGTAGTCGGGCTCGAGACCTGCTGCCCTCGCGCTGCCATAACCCTGCAGGGCCACAACCACTGCGCCAATCAGGCCCACCAGGCCCACGGTCACATTAATGTGCATGAAAATCTTGCGGCGTTTTTCGCTCGGACTGATGGCGAGAAAACCGCCGACACCGAGCGCAAGACCGAACCACATGGGAATCAGCGCCGTGTGATGTATGGCCCCAGTCCCATAGAAACCCACCAACCCGAGAATGACCAATAAAACACCGAAAACAATCGTTACCTTTGCCATGCCCGCCCTCCATCTCTTCGCATGGCAAGAATAACAGTTGCAAGTTGTCAGCTGTCAGTGGTCAGCATTCAATCGCCACCGGCGACGGCTCTGGCGAGCATCTAGCATCTCACCACCGAATCTGACCACTGATCACTGACCACTTTCTCGCTACCGCTGTATCCGCGCCGATCCGCCCTTCGCAAACGCCCGCACCTGATCCAGCGTCGCCATCGTCGTATCGCCGATGAACGTCGTCAGCAGCGCGCCGTGCGCCCAGCCCAGCTTTAGCGCATCCTCCGGCTTTTCACCGGTCAGCAGGCCGTAGATCAATCCCGCCGCAAATCCGTCGCCGCCGCCAACGCGATCCACTACGTCCAGCTCTGCTGTCGGCGCCGCATACGTTTTGCCATTGATCCACGCCACCGCGCTCCAGCTATGCCGGTTCGTGGAGTGCACTTCGCGCAATGTGTTCGCCACAATCTTCGCTTGCGGATGCTTCTTCACCACCTGGTCGATCATTCCGAAGAACACGCTGGGATCGAGCTTCGACTTTGCCGCCACATCCGGCCCTGGAATCCCCAGGCCCTTCTGCAAATCCTCCTCGTTGCCGATCAGCACGTCCACATTCTTCACAATCTTGCCGATCGTCTCCACCGCCTTGTCGATGCCGCCAGAAATCTTCCAAAGCTTCTCGCGGAAGTTCAAATCGAATGACGTCACCGCGCCCGCCGCCTTGGCCTCTTTCATCATCTCCGCGGCCAGTGCCGCCGTCGTGGGCGAAAGAGCCGCAAACAACCCGCCGCAGTGCACCCACCGCACGCCCTGCTTGAAGATCGCCTTCCAGTCGAAGTCGCCCGGCTTCAGCATCGCGCCCGCTTCGTTCGCGCGGTTGTAGAAAACTACCGGAGGCCGCACGCCCGCGCCGCGGTCGCTGTAAACGGTAGCCATGTTCGGTCCCGTCGCGCCGTTATGCTCAAAGTGCTTGTAAATCGGCCGCACGCCCATGGCGCGTACCCGTTCCGCAATCAGGTCGCCGATCGGGTAATCCACCATCGCCGACACAATCGCCGTCTTCATCTTGAAACAATCGGAGAGGTTCGCAGCCACATTAAACTCGCCGCCGCTCACATGAATCTTGCACTCCGTCGCCTTGCGAAACGGAATGATCCCCGGATCCAGCCGGTGAATCAATGCCCCCAACGCCAGAAAATCCAGCTCGCCATCCTTGCGAATCTTCAGCCCGTAATTCATCGTTCACTCCTTACTTTCGTTCAATTGTTGTTTCAATCCATCGATTTCTGTTTTCAATCCACAGATTTCGAGTACTCTGGGTGCCCTAGGTCTCGTCCGCCGCGGCGGATGAGACCTGGGATAGCAGGAGCTCATCCTGCCAGATACCGCGCTGCTGGGTGCCCCATCCTGGCCACGTCTTTGTTTTTGTGGCTAGGGTGGGATAACACAAAATTCTCCTCGCCCCGGTCAAGCCCGCAGCCAGGAGCTACGAGCTACCCTTCCCTTCCAGCTTCTTCACATCCGCAATCACCTGATCCGGCGTCCATTCGTTGCCGGGATAAAACTGTGCCACCTTGCCCTGCGGCCCAATCAACGTCGTCGAAAGCGTATGCGTAATCGTGTTATCCGGACCTTGTGAGATCCCTACATCGAAATACTTCGCCATCTTCAGCAGTTCGGGCTTCGTCGGCGCGCCAAAATCCCAATGCGCAAATGCGTTCTTCGCGTCGCTGCCGATATACTCCGCGCCGTAGGCACGCAGCCGCGCCGGCGTATCGTGATCGGGATCGAAGGTCACACTCAGCAAATGCGTCTTCGCATAAACCGCCGGGTCGGCCGATAACTGCTTATTGATCACCGCAAAGTTGTGTGTCACCAGCGGGCAAAAGTTCGGCAGCGGACAGCGCGTGTAAATAAAAGTCAGCAGCAACGCCTTGCCGCGAAACTGATCCAGATGAATCGCGCGCCCATCCTGGTTGCGCAGCGTGAAATCCGGAACCGCATCTCCCGGCGCCGGCACATGGTAGAACACCGCCGGCTTGTAATCCGGCTTGGCCTGCGCGATCACAACAATATGATCCAGCACCACCGTTTGTTCAGATCCCTTTGACACCAGTACGTCCGCCGTAATCGTGTCGCCGGGGTGCAAGTCGCTGGCAATGCCGGGATCCTTCAGTTGGTACGGCATCGTCATGGCTTCCATAAAGCCGGGAATGGCCTCATGATCCACCATCACAATCCCATGCGCGACATCGGTTGAAACGATCTTCCCGCGCAGCTTGTATACCGTGACATTCGACGCCGCGGAGCCTTCGCTTCCAGGTGCCGGGCTGGAGTGACATCCGGCCACGAAGGCCAGTGCGAGAAAAGCGCTTGCAAAAAAAATGCGCATGATAAACCTTGGAGTTAGCTGCTGATTGTCCCGGCGTGCTTCCCGGAACTCGATAACAAACACTAGTGTACAACCCGTGGACTGACCACGTTCGCCCTACCGGCAACCCGCGTTGTGCGCTCCGGGAAAAGCTAAAAACGTGATGCTTGCTGGCGCGAACTCCACTTGTCCGGCAGCCACATGCGCGCCATCGAGAACCGGCAAAGCATCCCCATCGCCCAATTGGAGCTCAACCCCATTCAGCTTCACATGCTCATCCAGCAATTTCTCGCTCGTAAGCGTGTAGCGCGTAGCCGCAATCGGAATCGTCATCGTTTGCGATTCAGCACGGTCAGCATTAATGACCAAAAGAGCTACTCCGCCTTTCTTGCCGCGCAGGCATTGCGCGTACACATGAACGTTGGCTGCGGGCGCTGGCCCCGGATCGAGTACGGTGGTTCCCATCAGCCTGCGCCACAGGAGCGCTGCCCAGTAGTTAGGCCGTGGCTCATAAGTTGTCTCATCCAGCAGACCGTAGTCGCTCGCATTCAGAGTGTTGTGCATCTGCACCTGCACACCATGCCGCGCCAGGCTGCCAAGTTGATTGAGATAGCGAAAGCTGTCCAGAAACGTCGACGCCCATTTGTCCCCGCCGCAGGCTGCCTGCCCCGTCTCTGTGTTCCAAATAGGCTTCCCCGGCTCAAAGCGGTCACGGATTGCGGCGTAGTACTCCTCTGCGCTCGCGCTCCGCCCCAGCCAGTCCACCGAAAGCGCCGCCTCCGGCGTTGTGTTGAGCGCCGAGCCCATGCCCCCGCACCGGCTTGAGACTGCTCCATAGGAGTGATAAGTGAAAACATCGAAGACCGGCCCGGTAGCAGCTAAAATCTCCGCCGTTGGCAGTGCATGCATGTTCGGCGGCACCATAGCTGTTCCTTCGCCCACGCCACCCGGCCCAAGAATGATCATGCCGGGTACATCCGCCCTGGCGAACTTCTGAAACACAGCAAAGTCTCTCGCGTAGGCCTGCGCATCGTACCCTTTCGGTGCGCCGCCAATCTCGGCAAAAGTCGGCTCATTCATAAACTCCGCCGCCGCAATGTTGCCGCCAACAGATTTCGTGTACGCCACGAGCTTTCCCGCCCCTTCCGTTGTCCAAACACCCGCGTCGTCACGCGTGCCTGCGCTCACGGCAAATGAAGTCACGATTCTGGCATTCGCTGCGCGTGCGAATTCGACCACACCCTTCCATTGCTTTCGGGTCATCACGCTGTTAAAGCCCTTCGGCGGCGTTGCGGGCGCCGGATCATCCGAATCTTGAAAAAATGTCGAATTCATCCACGTTCCGCTCACCCGCACATACGCCGGGCCAAGGGCGGCGGCGAGCTTGCGCAAGCGGGCGTTGCTCAAATCGAGTGGCGGCCGATACTCGAAAAGCGACTGAGAAAGGCCGCCGGGGATCGCCGGCCCGCCCCCGCCTGCATTTGTTTTGGCGGAGCCTTCTGGCTGGCTATAGGGCTTCCAGAACCTTCCCCCCGTCACTTCAACGGCCTCGATGTTATAGGACTGGAAACGCTCATCGACAGTTCCAATGCGTGTCATGCTTCCCGGCGAGATGGATGCACTCTGCGCTTTGCTTTGGGCCGTGGGTGCAACCACCAGCACAAACAATAAGACCAAAATTCCAACTCCAGGCACAATCCGCTCGAGTCCCTTCATCGGCAAGCCACCTTTCTTTTCTCTGCTTGATTTGGTTACAAGTATAGGCGCTTTCTCCACCTTTCGGATTCGTATCGGCAGCGCCGTTGGCGTCCTGCCCGCCCTGCAGCGTATAACGCTGGCATGGGGGAAATTTCCGCTGCTGACATCGATGCGTGGCTGCGCGACGGCGGCCTCGTGGTCACTGCCAGCGAACGCGCCGCGCGCTCCCTCACAGCGGCATTCCATCGCGCCCGCCGCGCCGAAGGGCTCACAGCCTGGCCGGCGCCCTACATTCTCGATTGGCAAACCTTCGTCCGCGCCGAATGGAGCGAGCGCATCCTCGACGGCCGCCTCGTCCTCAGTTCCCTGCAGGAGCAGTCACTGTGGGCGGAAATCATCGCCTCCGCCGCGCCCCATCTCGCGCAACTCGCCGGCGCACGCGATCGCCTGGCTGCCATGGCCATGGAGGCGCACAGCCTGCTTTGTGCCTATGCCCCCCGGCTTTTGAATGCGTCCGCGCGCAGTGGTTGGGATCAGGATGCAGCAGCCTTCAGCGCCTGGCTCTCGGCATTCGATGAAGCTTGCCGCGCTGGTGGTCTCATCAGCTCCGCCCGCCTGCCGCTTGACCTCACCCAGAAATTGCCTGATGCACTCGCCTCCGGCACAGCCCCCCGCGCGCCCCTGCTGCTTGCCGGCTTTGACCGCATCCTCCCCACGCAGAAAGATCTCCTCTCTGCCTGGGGCGCCTGCACGCAAGCGCCTCTTGCCGAACCCGCATCGAACATTCACTTTCACGCATCCTCCGATCCGGCTTCGGAGCTTGCCGCCTGCGCGCTCTGGTGTCAGCGCAAACTCACCGCCAATCCTCACACGCGCCTGCTCGTCGTCACACAGGATGTGCCCAGGCGCCGCGGCGAAATCGAACGTGCGTTTCTCCGCTTCATGCACCCCGGCCCTGGCGCCTCCAACCCCACAAGCCTCATCGAGTTTTCCCTCGGAGTGCCACTCAGCCAGATCGCTCTGGCGCGCAGCGCAGGCCTGCTGCTCCATTGGCTCGACGGC
Source organism: uncultured Acidobacteriaceae bacterium (assembly GCA_963841095.1). Classification (GTDB taxonomy): domain Bacteria; phylum Acidobacteriota; class Terriglobia; order Terriglobales; family Acidobacteriaceae; genus Telmatobacter. The sequence continues at coordinate 175,216 of CAWJBE010000012.1, read as the reverse complement.
TCAATCACCGAGCACGAACTCGACTGGCTCGCTTCCTCCGGCCACTCCGCCTCGCCCGAAGAATCGCTTGCGCTCACGGCCTTCCTGCGCGCCATTCGGCGAAAGAACCTGCAGCGCTCTCGCTGGCCTCTCGCCGATCTGCTTCGCCAAAACCCCGGCCAACCGCCGCCTGCTGAGTGGGCCGCCCGCCTCACGCAAGCCCAGCGCCGCCTTCAGGAATTCAAGCGCCACACCCATTCGCCACTCGAATGCGCTGAGCTCGTGCCCCAGTTGCTTCAGTTGGCAGGCTGGTCCACCGCCCGCCCGCTCTCCAGCGCCGAATATCAGGCCTTCAATCGATGGCAGCAAACCGTCGACCAGTGCGCCTCGCTCGGCTTCAATGGCCAGCGCATCGAGTGGAAGGATTTTCTCGCCGCTCTCACTCGCGCCATCGACGAAACACTTTTCTCCCCCGAATCCGAAGATGCGCCCGTTTTCATCGCCGGCCCGTCAGAATCAGCCGGTCTCACCGCCGACGCCATCTGGTTTCTGGGCGCCGGCGAAGATGCCTGGCCCGCCGCCGGCCCCACGCATCCCCTCATTCCGATCGCAGTCCAGCGCCAGGCTGGAATGCCCCACGCCACCGCGCAGCTCGATTGGGATCTGGCCGCTGCCATCACCCGCCGCCTGCTCGCCTCCGCGTCGGAAGTTCACTTCAGCTACGCCCGCCAGGGCGAAGGCTCCGAGAGCGCCGTCTCCGCCGCGCGCCCGTCCAAGCTCATCCTGCAGCTCGCCGCCCAGCCGTTGCCGTTGCCGTCCGAGCTTCTTGCGCCGCCCATCCCCGCCCCGCTCACATTCTCTGTTCAAGACGTATCGCAGCTTCCCTTCTCTCCCGGCAACGCGCCCGGCGGTTCCGGCGTTCTCACGGCGCAATCGCAATGCCCCTTCAAAGCCTTCGCCACCGCGCGTCTCGCCGCGCAAGCTTGGGAGCCGGCCGAGGCCGGTCTCACCGCCTCCGAGCGCGGCCAACTCCTCCACGGTGTGCTGCACTCGGTTTGGGCCGGTCCGCCAAACGGCATCCACTCGCACGCGGAACTTCTTGCCGTTCCCGATCTCCCCGCCTTCGTCGCAGATCACGTCCGCCGCGTTCTTCGTGACGAAATGCCAGCTCGCGCGCGCGACTGCATGCCGCAGCGATATCTGGCCCTCGAAGCATCGCGCCTTACCGGCCTCGTTACTGAGTGGCTTCTTTATGAATCCACCCGTATGCCCTTCACGGTCGAGGAAACGGAGGAGAAAGCTGTTGTATCCATCGATGGCCTCACACTTCGCCTTCGTCTCGACCGCATCGACCGCCTCAACGACGGCACCTTCCTCGTCATCGACTACAAATCCGGCGACGTTTCCTCCAAATCCTGGGACCTCCCTCGCCCCGACGACGTGCAACTCCCGCTCTACGCCGGCTTCGCCCTCGCGCCCAATCAGCCGCTCGGCGGGCTCGTCTTCGCGAAGCTCCGTGCCGGCGAAACCCATCGCGAATTCGCAGGCCGCGTGACTGACGCCAGGGCGACGCTGTTGCCCAATCTCAACAGCAACAGCGACCTGGTCAAAAAGCCCCTCACCCCCGGCGACATGAACGCATGGCGTGACTACATCGCCCAGCTCGCCCGTGACTTCCTCGACGGCCGTGCCAACGTTGACCCGCGCGACTACCCCGAGACCTGCGAGCGCTGCGGCCTGCAGGCTCTCTGCCGCATCCAGGAAAATCCGCCGCAATCCGAAGCCGGCAATGACGGCCAAAATGAGGAGGCCGCCGATGCCTGACGCACCGCCAGGGAATCAGCCTCCCGATCAATCCGAACGCGAGCGCGCCCTCGACTCAAACCGCTCCATCCTTGTCCGCGCGCCCGCCGGCTCGGGCAAAACCGATCTCCTCACACGCCGATTCCTCCGCCTCCTCGGCGAAGTCGACGACCCCGGTCAAATCGTCGCCATCACTTTCACCAAAGCCGCAGCCAACGAGATGCGCAACCGCATCCTCTCTGAAATCGAAAATGCCGCACAATTCACCGGCGCTCCCGGCGAGAATCCTTTCTCCATGCAAGCCCTCGCCCATCGCGCGCTTGCTCGCTCCCAGGCCCTCGGCTGGAACCTCCTCGATCTTTCCGCACAACTCCGCATCTCTACCATCGACTCCTTCTGCCGCGAACTCGCCTTGCAAAAGCCGCTCCTCTCCGGCCTCGGCGGAACCCTCGATATCAGCGAGCAGCCCACGGAGCTCTACCGCCGAGCCGCTCGCCGAACCCTCGAACAAATCGACAACGGCGATCCGGCCCTGCGCCAGGCCATCGAGTTGCTGCTCCTCTGGCGCGACAACAGTTGGGCCGATCTCGAATCCCAGCTTGTCGCCATGCTCGCGCAGCGCGATCGCTGGATGCACGGCTTCGTCCTCGACCGCGATCCGGATTGGGACGTTTTGCGCGAACAGTTGCAGCGTCCCTTCGCCCGCGAAGTGCAGGTCAGGCTCGCTGCGCTGAGTGCCCTCATCGATCAGGCTCCCGGCGCGCGCGAAGAAGCTCTCGCCCTTGCCCGCTTCGCCTGTGAGCAAAGCGGCGGTCAGCTCCATCAGGAACTGGCGGAGCTGGCCGAATTTCCCGCAGCTCCGTTTCACGTACTCGAATCGCTCGAAGAAGCGCGTCAGGCGCACATGTGCCTGGCCAGGTTGCTGCTCACCAACGATGGCGCCTTCCGCAGGCAGGTCAACGTCAGCCTCGGCTTTCCTAAAGAGCGCAAAGCGGAAAAGACGCGGCTGCTCAACCTGATCGCAAGCCTCCTCGCCGTCCCCACGCTCGAGTCCAACCTCGCGTCCGCGGCCAATCTCCCGCCCTCCGGCTACACCGATGAAGAATGGCAGATCGTTCGCGCCTGCTTCACGGTTCTCCGTCATGCCGCGGCCGAGCTCCGCGTCGTCTTCGCCGAATCAGCAGCAGCCGACTACACTGAGGTCGCGCAGATCGCGCTCAATGTCCTCAAAAGCGAAGACGGCTTCCCCACTGACGCCGCGCTAGCAGTCGCCGACCGCATCCGCCACCTGCTCGTCGACGAATTTCAGGACACCAGCCGCCGCCAGCACCAATTGCTCGCGCATCTCATCGCTGCCTGGTCTCAGCGCGAGGGCCGCACCTGTTTCGTCGTCGGCGACCCCATGCAGTCTATCTATTCCTTTCGCGATGCCGACGCAGAGCTTTTTCCGCGTGTCGAGCGCATCGGCCTTGAAATCCCGAACGATCCACCCCTGCTCTTCGATTCCGTTCTTCTTCAGGCCAACTTTCGTTCCGCGGCCCCGCTGGTCGAAAGCTTTAACGACGCATTCGCCCAGATCTTTGCCGTCGACGATGGCAGCGGTATCACCTACACCAGCGCCGTGCCCGCGCGAAACAGCGGAGCGCAATCCGGTCTGCATCTTGTTGCCGAGCCGGCTCCACGCATGAACCTTCATCTCGAATTCATCCCCAATTCCTCGCGCGCAAACTCCCGCGGCTCCGGCCCCAATCCAAGGGATGCGAATGCAGCCGAGCGCAAAGCAGCACACCAAAAACAGATTCAGGAGATCGTCGCGCTCATCCGCAGCCACCTTCCGCAAGCAGAGAAGGCCCGCGCAGAAAACGAAAGAAACAAGAACAGTTCGAGCAAGAAACAGAACTACCGCATCGCCGTCCTCGGCCGTGCTCGCAAATCACTTGCGCCCATTGCACTCGCACTGCGCGAAGCAGCAATCCCCTTCCGCGCCGTCGAGCTTGAAGAGTTGCAGCAGCGCCCCGAAATCATCGACGCTCTCTCGCTTGCTCGCGCGCTCCTCAACCCCCAGGACCGCGTATCGTGGCTGGGCGTTCTGCGCGCGCCTTGGTGCGGCCTCTCTCTCGCCGACCTCTACGCCCTCGTCTCCGCCGACAACGCAGACCTCCTCGCGCGCCCCATTCCGGTGCTGCTCACTGAGCGCAAATCGCTCCTCAGCGCAGACGGCCAGGTCGCTATCGAACGCCTGCAGCGCGCAATCGAATTCACCGCGCACCTTCGCTCCACGCAGCCTGCCGCCGCTCTCGGAACCTGGCTCGAGCAGGTCTGGCTCCGGCTCGGCGGCGCGCAATGCGCCGACGCCGCTGCGCGCGCCAATCTCGATCTGTTTTGGAAGAGCCTCGACAACCTGCCGCAGGGTGAACCCGATCTCCTCGGATCCGCGCTCGATGCGGCTCTCGAGAGACTCACCGCGCAGCCTGACCCCGCCGCCGATAGCGACTGCGGCATACAGTTAATGACCATCCACAAATCGAAGGGCCTCGAATTCGAGGTGGTCATTGTGCCCGATCTGCAGGTCAGTCCCAGGCATTCCAAACACGAAATGCTCTCCTGGCTCGAGCTCGGTATACCGCCCGGCTCCGATCCCGGCGACTCCGGCGAAATCACCGAGTTTCTCGTCGCGCCCTTCCAATCCAAGGGCGCCCAAAGCAGCGCAGCCAAAAAGTGGGTTGACCGCGTCCGCGGCGATCGCGAATCGCAGGAAACGCGCCGCATCCTCTATGTCGCCGCCACGCGCGCCCGCGAAGAACTGCGTCTCTTCGCTCGCCCCTCGTACAAAACCGCACAGGACGGTTCCCTCACCCTCGCTGACCCGCGCAATAGTTTGCTTGCCACCGCCTGGCCCGCTTTTGAAAACGAAATTCGTGCTCGCTTCGACGCCTGGCGCGCACAAATCGCCCAGACCGCTGAGCCTGCAACCATCGACTCTCTCGCCGCATCGGCGGCAGTCAATCTGCGCTCAACCGTGCCGCCAATTTTCCCAGCGCTTCTCCGCCGCCTCCCATCCGACTTTGCCGCCGCACACCCCCACTCACTCGAAACCGCTCCTGAATCCGCTCTCGTCGGCGCCGGCCGCCTCTACGAGCGCCATGAGGGCGGACTGCTTTCGCGTGCGCTCGGCCTCGCCGTTCACGCATTTCTTCAGCAACTCGCACAGCTCCTCGCCTCGCAGTCATCGCATGCTATCCCCACGCTTCTCGCTCCGTTCGAGCCGCGCATCGCCGCCCAGGTCCGCGCTGCCGGCGTCGACCCAACTAGCGCCAAACGCATCGCTGCGCAGGCGCTTCAAATCGCGCTCCACGCCGCCGCCGATCCTCTGGGAAATTGGATTCTCGCTCCACACGCCGACGCCGCAAGCGAGGTCCGTTGGACAGGTATTGTCAACGGCGTCATCCGCACGGTCCAGGTCGATCGCGTCTTCCGAGCCGGGCACGCTCCGCAATCCGCCAACTCCGCTTCCAACTCCTCCTGGTGGATCGTCGATTACAAGACTGCGCACGAAGACATGCCCGATCCCGCATCGGCTCTACCTGGATTGCGCCGAGTCTTCGCGCCGCAGATCGAAGCTTACGCAAAGGTTCTCCGCAATCTTTATGGTGTCGACGCGCCAGTCCTCGCCGGCCTCTACTACCCTCGCATGTCGCTCTTTGACTGGTGGCAGCTTTAACCTCGCGTCAGCAACCGCATCTGCTCCCATCGCCGCCTCGAGCAGCCTACGCCTTGCACAGCTCCTCGATCAGTGTGTCCCGGTGATTCATCACCAGTTTCTCTGCATTCCGCAAAAGTAGCGCATACGCCAACACCGCCACCAGCGCAAGCGGGGCGAAGATAAACGCCGCCAGCCACGGCTGATCAAGGTAGCTGCACAAAAGCACAACCGGAATCTGCAGCAGCATGCTACCGAACAAAACCACAAGAATCAGCAGGCTGCTCGTGCGATTCGTCGGAGTCCCGCGCCTCTGCCTCGTCTGGCCTGGGATGTATTTGTGCGGCGCCTGGATCGACCGCAACGTCCCCAATGCAAGGTTGGTCGCAATCACAAAGCATGTCCATAACCCGGTGGCAATTTGCGTTGCAAGCGGAATCGGGGCGTGCGATAGCATCGAAACCAGAATCCACGCAAGCCCCGCTTCAGCAACAATCAGCACCAGGCTCGCAAGGTTCTTGGCCACAATCACGTCGCGCATGCGAACCGGCGCCAGCAAATAAATCTGCACGCCCAGACCATCTGCCCCAAAAATGTTGTAGAGCCCCGCCAGCACGCCCACCAGCACATACGCAATCGCCCCTGGCAAAAAGTACGCTGGATGCCGTGCAAAGACCGTCCGGTTCAGAATCACGACAAACACCAGCGGAGTCAGCAACCCAATCAGTTGCGATCCGTTTCCGCGAAACGAAAGCCACTCTTTGCGCAGGCACGTTCCCACAATCGGAGGAAACCCTGGGCTCGCGGTTTGCGGCGCCGCACTCGTTTGACGGGCTTCGTGCCGTTCTCTTCGAGCCTTCGCAAGCATTGCGGAATCCGTTTTCCGGCCTGGGATCGCTCCTTCGCTCAGGTACTCTCCGAGAAATTGCTTGTGGAGTCGCAGCGCGAAAACAGCCGCAAGCAGTGCCGTACTCGCCAGCAAAGCTGCAAATTGCGCCAGTGCTGTCAGCGGCCGCGCCGTCAAAAGAATCGCATTCGCCGCAAATCCGGGCGGCAGCCAATTCAAATACGACTCGGATCCATGCAAGGAATCCAGCATCCAGCTATGCGCCGCAGAATGGCCGTGCAGTGGTGCATGCTGAAAGTTCAGGAACTGCACACTCACCGCAAACAGCGCCATCAGCATGCCGAAGATTTCGCGGAACCGCCGGTTCGCCAGCCAGCGTTCCATCCAAACCTCAATCATCCGCGTCAAAAAAATGTTCATCAGGGCGTAAGCCGCGAGCACCATCACTGCCGCCAACGCCAGCGCCGGTTTTGCTATACCGATTCCTGCCGCCGCCGCCATCAGCGCCAGGCAACCCACAATCGTGCTTGGTGTCAGCAAACCCAGCGCAGTCCGCAATATCAGGTAGCGCCCGAATCGCAGCGGAAAGCGTATTAGCGACGATGGATCGAATCGCAGGGTCGAAACTGAAATGCTCACGCCGTTGATGCTCACAAACTGCCAAAGCAGCGTGATGCCCGCGAGCAATGGCAACAGGTTCTGTTCGCGATGCTCGGCGATTGCCGCCCATGCCAGAAAACCGCTGCCCACAATTGGACCTATGGCCATCAGCGCGATGAATGGCCACGCGATGACCCTCAATAAGATTGCAAACACGAGGCCCGCTGTCTGGCCCGCCGTAGTCGGCCGCCGGCGAAACGCGCTGTTCACAAACATCCGCCAACGCAACCATGCAACCGCAAGCAACTGTGTTCGCGCGGGAATTGGCTGCATCCGGGCGTGCACTTCGCTCTCTGCCGTCATCCCAGCCATGACAGTTCCTGCTCTGGAGCCGATGCCGCCGGGTTCCCATCGCGATCCGTCCCCACAATCTCGAGAAAAATCTCTTCCAGGCTGCGCTGCTCCGCGCCCACCGGCGCAGCTTCCATCGCACTTTCCGCGCGTCCCATGCGCCCTCCGCCCGCGCGCAGCTCTGCAAGCGACCCCTGCGCAACCAACTCGCCGCGATGAATAATCGCGACGTCCGTGCAAAGCCGCTCCACAATCTCCAGCACGTGTGACGTCAGAAACACAGTGGCGCCGCGCGCAATCATCCTTTGCAGCATTGCCTTCAATGTGCCTGCAGCAACCGCGTCCACACCTTCAAACGGCTCGTCAAGAAACAGCACCTTCGGCCCGTGAATCACCGCCGCTGCCAAAGCCAGTTTTTTCTGCATTCCGTGGCTGAAGTCGGTGATTAGCTTCTTGTCTTCACCGGCAAGCTGCATAAAGTCCAGCAGCTCCTGCGTGCGTTGCACAGTAGTGGCGCGGTCCAGGCCGTACATGCGCCCCACAAAACGCAGATACTCTTCCGCGGTCAGGCGGCCAAACAGCGCCATCCCCTCCGGCACAACGCCAATCTGCCTTTTGATCTCCGCGGAATTGGCCTGCAGGTCTTCGCCCAGAATGCGAATGTTGCCTGATGTCGGAGCCAGCAGCCCGGTCAGCATCTTGATCGTGGTCGATTTGCCTGCACCGTTCGGTCCCAGAAATCCAAAGAACTGTCCTGCATCCACACGCAGGTTTACGTTCTTAACGGCTTCAAATTCGCCGAAGCGGCGCGTAAGCGCTGTCGTATCGATTGCAGGGGTCATCCGAATTCTCAGAACTATAGCAATCACTCTACACGTTCAAAGATCAATCCATGTGCAAAATTCCATGCAACTTCGCCTCTCCGCCATCGATCGTCTACGAATCACGTTGCCCATCAATCACACGACGTCAGCGCTCTTATCCCAAATGCACCATCATTGCGCCCGGAACCTTTACGCTCGAGATTCCTCGCGCTCCGCATCCATCTGGCTCTCAAATCCATGTCGGGTTATCATAGAAAGGAACGGCTTGTTCGTTGGCCCCGAGCGTTTATCGGATTGGTCTGGACCGGAGCCGCAAAAGTGCAGTGGTTCTTCCCTGACAAGACACCGCCTTCACAGCGGAACAGGCCCTGACAGAATCCACAAGATTCCTTAACCCCCAGGAGGATATCGAATGGCTGGAAGTGTCAAGAAAACGAGCGCAAAACCCAAACTTGCCGCCAAACCAGGCAAGCTTGCGACCAAAACCAACGGCGCAACCAATGGCGCCTCATCGAAAGTTACTGAAATCAGCATCTCGCGCGAGCAGGTTGCTCTGCTTGCACATCGATTCTGGACCGAGCGTGGCGGCCAGCATGGGCATCATGAGGAAGATTGGTTTCGCGCCGAGCAGATGCTGCGCGGCAAAGCCTCCTGACCGGAAGGTAGCGTCTCAAATTGAATGAGTCTTTCAAGGGCGCCGGGTTTGCTCGTGCAAAAAACGGCCTTTGAGGTGGAGTCGTGTCGCCCGGCACGATCTTCTGTCATGACAAAAAACACCCCAAAATAGACTCAGGGGCTTTCGCCCCTGAGCAACCATCGCATTGAATCTGAAAAACGCCTCAGCGTTGCATTCACTTGAGTCACAGCGCAACGTCCCGTCCTGAACGCCGCGCAAAACCCCCGCGATTCCTATCCGCCGCAACGCATTACTGCAGATTCGCCATCAGGCTATCCAGCGCCTGCTTCGGCGGCCGCGTCACCGACTCGGGCAGCGTAGCCAGCGGTTCATCAACGATGCCAAGCTGATCGATAAACGTCGGCTTCTGCGTTTCAATGTAGAACACGCCGGTGAGGATCCCGTCCTTCTCGTGCGCCTCCATCAACGTGCGCACCGCATTCGCCTTATTCGTCGGATCGTAATCCTCCAGCAGCTTCCGCAGCCTCAGTTGTGAGCCATCGTGCATCTGCACGTCGTACACTTCACCCGAATCGTAATCCACTTCGATCTCATCAAAGCTGGCTACAAACCCGATCTCGTTAATCGGTTCGTCGTTCTCCTGCAAAAACTTGTAGCTCTTCGTCGAGCCTTCATGATCGTTGAACGTAACGCACGGGCTGATCACATCCAGCATCACCGTCCCCTGGTGCGCTATGGCCGCCTTCAGCATCGAAAGCAGTTGCTTCTTGTCGCCGGAGAAGGACCGTCCCACAAACGTCGCGCCCAACTGGATTGCCATCGCGCATGTATCGATCGGTGGCAGTTCGTTAATCACGCCCGTCTTCAGCTTCGATCCGATATCGGCAGTTGCCGAAAACTGCCCCTTGGTCAATCCGTAAACGCCGTTGTCCTCAATGATGTAAATCATCGGCAGGTTGCGCCGCATCAGGTGGACAAACTGTCCTATCCCGATCGAAGCCGTGTCTCCGTCGCCGGAAACACCCAATGCCCTCATGGTGCGATTCGCCAGCACAGCGCCGGTCGTCACGCTCGGCATGCGCCCGTGCACGCTGTTAAAGCTGAACGAGCGATTCATAAAGTAGGCCGGGCTCTTTGACGAGCAGCCGATTCCGCTCATCTTCATCACCCGCTCTGGCTCTACGCCCATCTCCCACATCGCGTCGATAATCCGCTCTGAAATCGCATTGTGGCCGCAGCCGGCGCACAGCGTCGATTTTCCGCCGCGGTACTCCACCACCGGCAGGCCAATGTGATTCAGTTTCGGGCCTGTGGCCCCACTCGCTGTTGCGGTAGCCATATTAGAGGCCCTCCTTCGTCGCAAACTCATCGGTGATCGTCTGCGCGTCAATCGGCAATCCGTTGTAGTGCAGAATGCTGCGCAGCTTCACCACCTGATCCGCGGGCAAATCCAGCTTCAGCAGGCTCGCCAGTTGTGCATCGCGGTCCTGCTCCACCACATACACGCGCTCGTGGCTCGCCACAAAATCGTGAATTTCATGCGCAAACGGATACGCACGAATGCGCATGTAGTCCACCTTCTGCCCATGTCCCTTCTCGATCTGGTCCAGGCTCTCGCGCAGCGCAAAATCGGTGGAACCGTATGCCAAGAAACCCGATCTTCGATGTTCCGCCCTTCGTCAAAACCGGCGCCGGAACCAGCTTGCGCGCATTCTCGAACTTCCGCGCCAGCCGGTCCATCACTGTCCTGGTACTCATCCGGGCCGCTCGGTGTAACCCGCCGCGTCGTTGTGTCCCGAGCCGCGCGTAAAGTACGCCGCCTTGGGATGGTTCGTCCCCGGCAGCGTCCGCCACCCAATCGCATCTCCGTCCACGTCGCGGTAGCGCGCAAAACCGCCCAGCCGGTCCAGATCTTCGGCTGTCAGCACCTTGCCCCTATCCAGCGGCTTGTCAGGATACGCAAACGGCTCCGACATCCAGTTGTTCATTCCCAGGTCCAGATCGGTCAGCACAAATACCGGCGTCTGCATCCGCTCCGCCAAATCGAACGCAGCGTAGCCAAACTCGAAGCACTCCTTCACTGAGCCAGGCAGCAGAACCACATGCTTGGTATCGCCATGCGACAAAAACGCCGTCGACAGCAGATCGGCCTGCGAGGTACGCGTCGGCATTCCCGTCGAAGGGCCCGTCCGTTGCACGTCGAAGAACACGCCCGGAATCTCGGCATAGTAGCCCAGCCCTGAAAACTCGGCCATCAGCGAGATGCCCGGTCCCGACGTCGAAGTCATCGCCCGCGCTCCCGCCCAGCCCGCGCCCAGCACCATGCCGATCGCCGCCAGCTCGTCCTCGGCCTGCACCACCGCAAAGGTCGCTTTGCCCTCAGGCGTCACGCGAAACTTCTTCAGCAAGTCGGTCGTCGCCTCAATCAGCGAGGTCGACGGCGTAATCGGATACCACGCCACCACCGTCACGCCCGCAAACACCGCCCCCATGCCGCAAGCCGCGTTGCCGTCGATGATGATCTTGCCCTTCGTCTGGTTCATCGGCTCCAGAAAGTACGGATCATGCTTGGTAAACGTGGCCTTCGCGTAGTCAAAGCCCGCCTGCACCGCCCCATAGTTCAGGTCGAATACCTTCTGCTTCTTGGCAAACTGTTTGCGCAGCCCGCTCTCCACCACCGCAAGATCGATATGCAGCAGTTGCGCCACCGCGCCCACGTACACCATGTTCTTCACTAGCTTGCGCAGCTTGGCTTCGGAGCAAACTGAAACCGTGATCTTGTCGAACGGCACCGGATAGCACACCACGTCGTCGCGGTACTGCTTCAGGTTCAGGTTCTCTTCGTAAATCGCCACGCCGCCCGCCGGCAGCGCCAGAATATCTTCGCGCGCCGTCTCGGGATTCAGCGCCACCAGCACATCCGAATCGTGCTTGCGCGCCACGTACCCGTCTTTGCTGGCTCTGATCGTGTACCACGTCGGCAGACCGGCGATGTTCGATGGGAACAGATTCTTCCCGCTTACGGGAACTCCCATCCCAAAAATGCTCTTCAGCAGCACGCTGTTGGCGGACTGCGACCCCGATCCATTCACCGTGGCTACAATGATGCTGAAGTCGTTGACGATGCGCTGAGTTGCGCTGCGGGCGCCCTGTTCTTGACCCAGGGCCAGGTCTCCTGTCGCCATGTGGCGGGATTCCCTTCCGGAAGATTCTGAGCGTGACTGAGCGTTCCGTAGTCCCCGGCTCATTGCGCCCCACATGTGATTATAGTCACTTCTTATGTCGATCGTCTCACTACTCGCATCGAAGGTAATCTCATCGCGCACGGCCTCCGCAAGCCCCTTTGCCTCTCCCGGCACCAGCCTCGGCAACCACTTTGTTTTCAGCACGCGAACGCAACCCGCGCGTTGCCCAATCCGGGCTCCGCAGAAGGCTTTTTGAGGGTTGCATCTTTGGTCGCCAAAACAGTGGAAAACCGACCGCAAATGTCCCGTCCGAAGTGCCTCATTCCAGCCGAGCTTTTTGTCTCTCGCGCCCAGGGTAGGGAGGAACCTACCGGCTACCGGCTACGAGCTAGCAGCTAAAACCTGCTTTTCCGAATCCCTCTTCCATCTCACCAGCACCGTCAGCGCAATCACCACCAGCGCCGCTGTCAGCCCGATCCATAACCCGTAGATTCCCCACTTCAATCCAAAGCAAAGAAAAAATCCCAGCGGCAGTCCCAGCACCCAATACCCCACCAGGTTCGCCATCATGGGAGCCCGCGTCTCTCCCAATCCCCTTAGCGCTCCCGTCGACACGATCTGGATCCCGTCAAACATTTCAAACGCCGCCACAATCACCAGCAGCGTCGGCCCTACTGCCAGCACCTGCGCATCCCGCGTGTAGAGTTCGATCAGCGGCCGCGGCCACAAAACAAAAGTCGTCGCCGCCAGCAGCATAAAGCTCGTGCCCAGCCCCAGCGCCAGCCATCCCGCGCGCCGTGCCCGCGCCGCATCTCCCGCACCCATCGCGTGGCCCACGCTGATGGCCGCTGCCGCTGAAATCCCCAGCGGCACCATATACGTCACGCTCGCGTAATTCAGCACAATCTGGTGCGTCGCCAACGCCACCGGCGTCAGATATCCGGCCGCAAACGTCGCCAGGTTCCACGCGCCCACCTCCAGCAGAATCTGCCCCGCCGCTGGCGCTCCCAGCCGCACCAGCATCTTCAGCCGTGCTATCTGCGGCCCCGCCCAGTGCTTGAACAGCGGATGCCCGCGCTTGCGCTCGTATCTCCACGCAAACCCCAGCAGCGCCACCGCCATCGTCACGCGCGCCGCCACCGTCGACAGCGCCGACCCATTCACCCCCATCGCCGGCATGCCCAGCTTCCCGTAGATCAGCACCCAGTTTCCGAACCAGTTCACCAGGTTCGCCAGCACGTAGGTCAACGTAATCACCCGCACCTGGCCCACGCCCTGCAAATACCGCCTCACCGCCCCATAGAGCATCAATGGCAGCGTGCCCCACAGTTCAGCCGCCGCAAATAAGTTGCCGCCGGAGCGGCCACCTACCGCCGCTATTCCGAACCGGGCGAATCCAAAGCTTGCCAGCCAGATTGCCGCCATAATCGGCACAGCGGCAATTACCGCCAGGTACACTCCCTGCGCCAGCCACCTGTGGCAATCGTCGTGGTCCTTGCGCCCATAGGCCTGAGCCACCAGCGTGTCCAGCCCCAGCATCAGCCCCACGCCAAACAATGACGGCGTATAGCAGATGGCGTTGCCCAGCGCCACCGCTCCAATCGCCGCCGGTCCCAGCCGCCCCACCATGATGGTGTCCACCACTCCCTGCGCCATCCAGCCCAGCTCGCTCAGCACCACCGGCACAGCCAGCGCCACCATCGCGCGCAGCTCTCCTCGCCAGTTGGCCTGCGACTGTTCCATCTCTTCACTCTACCCGCGCACCCTCAATGTCTCTGTTCTCTACTCTCTGTCCTCTGTTCTCTGTTCTCTGCTTTATCGTTCCCTCGTTCCCTGCCGTATTGACACTCCCGCCCCCCGCCCGCTACCATCCCGTTGCGAGACCGGTCTCTCACTCGCGCACTCCCAAACCGAACCGAGGACAATCATGGACAGAAGAACGTTCAACAAGCTCGCTGGCCTTACCGCACTGGCCGCACTCGCTGAAAACGCAGATATGAGCCCCGCCCAGGCCGCCGCCGTTACCGGAGAAGTCGTCCTCGAAGACGACCATCTTCTCGTTGCCTTCGATCCCGTCTCTGGCGCGCTTACCCGCATGGAAAGCAAGTCCACGCATTGGGACATCGAGCGCCGCCCGGCTTTTGGCGAATCGTTCCGCCTCATGGCTCCCATGCCCAATCGCCGCTGCAACTTCATCCTCGGTAGCAAGCAGCGCGCCAAAAGCGTCGAAAAGATTACCCCGAGCCAGGTTCAGATTCAGTGGACCAACCTGCTCAGCGAGCACGCCGGCGTCTTGCCCATCACCTTCACCGGCACAGTTACGCTCAAAGAGGGCGCGCTCACATTCGACGCCATCCTCGACAACCAGTCTTCCCTGCCCGTCGAAACCGTCGACTATCCCTACTTCGGCGACCTCAACCCGCCCACGCCCGACACCACCATGGACGCCCACCACATGTGGACCGGCGCACTCCAGACCACCGAGATTTATCCGCAGTTCGCCAACGAGCTCGGCTACTGGGGAGTCCGGTATCCCACCAAGAATCTCAACTCCAACCAGAGCCAGTTCTGCCTCATTCAGTCACCCCAGCAGGGGATCTACGTCGCAATTCAGGATCCCGCCATTCGCTATCTGCTCCAATTCACCTTCGAGCAGCATCCCGGCGTCATTGACTGGAACACAAACGACGTCCCGCGCACCGACGAAATCGCCGGCACGCCCGTCCATCTCGAATTCCGCACCTGCCACTTCGTCTTCAACCACCCGCACACGTCCGTTAATCTCGCGCCGGTCGTCCTGCATCCCTACTCCGGCGACTGGCACGCTGGCCTCGACATCTACAGGGCATGGCGCGCCACCTGGTTCGCTACGCCGAGCATTCCAGCATGGGTCAAGGAAGTTCACTCCTGGCAGCAGCTCCAGATCGACGGCGCCGAACAGGACTTCTCCATTCCCTATCGCGACCTCCTCAAATACGGAGATGCCTGCGCCGACAATGGCGTCCGCGCCATCCAGCTCGTTGGTTGGAATCTCGGCGGCCAGGACGGCGGCGGCCCTTCCCTCTCCACCGATCCCGGCTTAGGCACCTGGGATGAGCTTCACGACGCCATCGCGCAAATTCAGGCCAAGGGCGTCAAAATGATTCTCTTCGGCAAGCCCATCTTCGCTGACATGTCTACCGATTGGTATAAGGAGGTCCTCTACGAGTACGAGTGCACTGACCCCTTCGGCAACAAATACGAGTCCGGCGGCTTCAGCTACGACACCCCAACCCAGCTAGCCAGCATTGACAATCGCCGCCGCGCCATCATGGACGTTTGCTGCCAGGAGTATCGCGACATCGCCACCCACGAATTTGAAAAGACCGTCCAGCTCGGCGCTGCCGGTTGGCTCTTTGACGAAGTCCTCCAGCACAACGGCATCCTCTACAGCTTCAGCGCCGATCATGGCTATACTCCGCCCGGCTATCAGTACGGCGGCGATATCCCCCTCGTCAAGCAGTTCCGCGAAGCCGCCGACAAAACCGATCCCAAGTATTTTCTCCCCGGCGGCGTAAAATCCGGAACCGATTTCCTCTTCGCCGGCGAGGGCCCCGGCGACTGGCTCATGCCCTACTACGTCCTCGGCTACTACCGCATCGGCTGGGGAACACGCCACGCCCTGCGCTACATCGATCCGCAGATTCCGCTCATGGCTGCTGTCCGCGGCTTCGATGCCCGCGACGAAGTCAACCTCTGCCTCTTGTATCGCTACATCATTGAGTTACGAGCCATACAACTTCAAGGGCCTCTCACCGACTTTCCGCTCACTCTTGCCTACGGCAAAAAAGTCGACGACCTCCGCCGCAAATACAAGGCATGGGTCTGGGACGCCGAGTTCCGCGATAACATCGGCGCAGACGTCACTGCGGACGGCCGCGTCCGTCATACCGTCTATCGCCGCTCCGATGGCAAGCGCGCCGTCATCGTCGTCAACCTCGAGCAGCAGAAAGCCGTCACCGCCAAACTCGATCTGCCCAGCCCCGGCACTCTCGTCACCGCAACGCCCGAAGAATCGGATGCCCAACCGCTCTCCGGCTCGTTGCACATCCCGGCCCGCTCCGCCGTCGTCGTCATGGAGCAATAACCGTCGCTCCCGCCTTCCGGGTCTCCCACCTTGGCCGCATCGTCGTCCTTGCAGCCAAGGTGGGCCTCCTTCTTCGTTCCCTGTTCCCTGGTCCCTGTTCTCTTTTCTTCTTATTTCTCTTTTCTCTGTTCTCTGTCCCCTGCCCTTTCGTTCCCTCGCTCCCTTGACCCCTTGGTCCCTTGCTCCCTTGACCCCTTGGTCCCTCGCTCCCTTGACCCCTTGGTCCCTTGCTCCCTTGGTCCCTGCCTTCCGGGGGGTACATGTTCTACTTATCCTGTACGGACCCGGCCCCTCGCGATTGGGCCCGGCGGCGGCCATGGCGTTCGATTCGCCACACCGCTTCAATCCCCACGCACCACAAAACGATTCTGAAATTCAGGAGATCACGATGGCAATCAAACACGTGTTGGTGTTCTCTCTCGCCGCGGCTCTTTGCGGTTCGGCCGCGCACGCGCAAATGGGCGGCGCATCGCAAATTGCTCCCGGCACGCAGGTCGCGCCCGCTGAAACCTTCGACGCGCTCTTAAACATTCCCGAGAAATCCATGATGAGTCTCGTCCAGGCCATGCCCGCTGACAAATTCACCTTCGCGCCCAGCGCGGCCATCTTTGTGCCCTCGCAAAAAACCGAGTACACAGGCGTTCGCACTTTCGCCGGCCTCTGCATTCACGTGGCGCAGGCCAACTACGGACTCGGCACCCGCGTCGGCGGCCTCAAGCCCGATGTCGATCCCGCATCGCTGGCCAAACTCACTGACAAAGATCAGATCGTCGCCGCACTGCAGGCCTCCTTCGACTTCGTGCACAAGTCCATCGCCACGCTCACCCCGGCCAACGCCTTCGAGAGCGTCCGCGGACCAATGACTCACGCCAGCGCAGCCGCATTCATCGCCATGCACACCTACGACGAGTACGGCCAGATGGTGGAATACCTGCGCATGAATGGCATGACCCCGCCCGCCAGCATGAAATAGGGTGTATCGACGTATAGGCCAGGCTGAGGGTGCCGCTTATGCCGCCCTCAGCAATTCGGTTCAATGCAGGTTCCGTCGCGAATCGTGTACCTGCCGCCTGTTAGAACGGGTTGCATAGATTTCTTGAACCACCCCGAACCATCGATGCAACCAACTTGAGTGTCGTATGCGACCGGCTCGAGTGTCCTGGGACTAAAGTTCGCATCAAAAACAAGCTGTCATCCTGAGCGAGTCGCCGCGGTCCGCTGCGGCGGAAGTCGAAGGACCTGCATTTTCAGATGCCTACTTTTTCGTCGAACTTCAGATTCACCACACCACGGCGGCGAGGAACCTCGAACTCACGCTCTAAACGCATCCGCCTTCGCGATCAGCTCACCCATCGATGCGCGCTCCCGCACCGCCCATCCGGCAATCAGCAGGCTCGGCGCCGCGGCGGGCTCAGTCTCGCCAAGTGCGCCCAGCGTGGTGTAGGCCACCTCCTGGTCCGGCTGCGCGGCACGCGAAACCACGGCGCACGGCAAATCCGCGGGCAGTCCCTCCGCCATCCACTCGGCCGCCAGCAGCGTCAGGTCCCGCCCCGGCATGTAGACCACGCGCGTTGCGTCTTCAAGCGCCGGCAGCGCCGCGTGGTTGTGCGACTGCGCATGATGGCCCGTTGAAAAAATCACGTTCGACGCCCAGTCGCGATCGGTAAGCGAGCGGCCAATCGCCGCCGCAGCCGCAAACGCCGCCGAGACGCCCGGCACAATCTCAAACGGCACGCCAGCCTCGCCCAGCGCCGCCATCTCTTCGGCCGCGCGCCCAAACAGCAGCGGATCGCCGCTCTTCAGCCGCACCACGCTGCGCCCCGCGCGCGCATGCTCCACCATCAGCGCGTTGATCTCCTCCTGCGTGATGGTCTTCGGGCCGCAGCGCTTGCCCACGTTCACAATCTCGGCCTCGGGCGCGGCCAGCTCGAGAATCGCCTGCGGCACCAGATCGTCGTGCAGAATCACATCCGCGCTCTCGATCAGCCGCACCGCCTTCACCGTCAGCAATTCCGGATCGCCCGGCCCCGCGCCGACAAGATATGACCTTCCCCGCTGCCGCGCGCGCCGCTTCCCTTCCCGTCCGCGCCAACTGCTTTGTCGCGCACAATGCTGAATCGCAAATCTGCCGCTGCGCCAGCTCGTGCAGCAGCAGCCTCCGCTCCTCGCCCGCTCGGTGCGTCGCCAGCACTTCGCGCCGCAGTCTCGCCCAGCTTCGCCAGCCACGGTCCCAGATCCTCGCGGCAACTGCTCGTCGATCTCGCGCCGCAGCCGCTGCGCAACCGCCGGGCTTTCGCCCGCAGTCGAAATCGCAATCTGCAACTCGCCGCGGCTCACCACCGAGCCAAAAAAGAAGTCGCAGTTGGGAATATCGTCCACGCTGTTGCACGGAATTCCGCGCGCTACGCGCCTCGCGATACACCGCTGCATTCACCTCCGGCACATCCGTCGCCGCGATCACGACGAACTTGCCGTCCAGATCCGCCGGCTCAAACTCGCGCTCGCACCCATTCGAGCCTCCCCTCCGCAGCCAGCTCCCGAATCTCCGCCCGCGCCCGCGGCGCCACCACGCGCAGCCGTACGCCCGTCTTGCAGCAGGCTCGCCGATCTTCTCCAGCGCCACCGTTCCCGCGCCCACCAGCAGCACTCGCCGCCCCTCCAGCTTCAGGAAGATCGGCAACAAACTCATCGCGTCGCTTCCTCGGTCCCTGATTCCCTGTTCCCTGTTCTCTGTTCTTACTCCACTCCATGCGGCACGCGCCCCGCCGGCAGATCGCGCTCCACCGCCGCCAGCACTTCGCCGGCAAGCTGCGCGCGCAACTCGTCGTTCGTGTGCCGCGCAAACCACGCGCGCAGATTCTCTTCACGCTGCCGCCCGCCCAGGTAATGCCGCAGCAGCCGCTCGATCGCCTCAGGCACCAGCGGCGCCGGGCAACGGTAGCCCACCGGCCGCGCAATGCCCGCATGCTGCGCCCACCGCGCCGCCCAGGCAGAAGTAATACGCATCGGTCAGCTTGCCCTCGTGCTTGATCTTCTTGCCCTTCAAGCCCGATGTCCGCAATCCAGTGCTGGCCGCAACCGTTCGGGCAGCCCGTCACGTGCAGCTTCAGTTGCTGGTCGAACTGCGGCAGCCGCTCTTCCATCTCATCCACCAGCCAGCGCGTAAACCCCTTGGTCTCCGTGATCGCCAGCTTGCAGAACTCCGTGCCCGTGCACGCAACCGCGCCGCGCCAGAACGTCGAGCCCTCCACGTGCAGCCCGATCTGCCCCAGCTCGCGCGCCAGTTCCCCCGTCTTCGCGTACGGAACGTCCACGATGACCAGGTTCTGCGAAACGGTCGCGCGCAGCGATCCGCTGCCGAACCGCTCCGCCAGCTCCGCCGCTGCCTCAAGCTGCTCGCCGGTCATGCGCCCGCGCAGCACGCTTGCGCCCACATAAGCCAGCCCCGGCTGCCGCTGCGGATGGATGCCCACGTGATCGCGCAGCGATCTCGTCCGGCACCTGTCTCGGCCACTGCCGGATCGAGCGTGAATCCGAGCTCGCGCTGCAGCTCGTCGAGAAAGCTCTCCGCGCGTCCAGCCCTCGCGCATAAACAGGTACTTCAGCCGCGCGCGGTCGCGGCTCTCGCGCAGCCCCTGCTGGTCGCGGAAGATCTCCGCCACCGCCGCGCACCACGCGAACCGCCTGGTCGCGGCCGCACAAACGCATCCAGCCGACCGCCAGATGCGGCTCGTTCGAAAGCCCGCCGCCCACCCGCAGCGAGTAGCCAACTTCGCCGTCGCGCTCCACGGCCGTCAGCGCCGATGTCGTTAATCTCGGGATAAGTGCACCACGACGGGCAGCCCGTCGCCGAAATCTTGAACTTGCGCGGCAGATTGTAGAAGTCCGGATTCGCCGTCAGCTCGTGTCGCAATCGCCTGCGCAATCGGCGAGGCATCAATCAGCTCGTCCGCCGCAACCCCGGCCAGCGGGCACCCGGTCACATTGCGCACCACGTCGCCGCAAGCGCCCTTGGGCGAAAGCCCGATCGCATCCAGCGCGTCCACCACCTCGGGCAGCGACTCGATCGTCAGCCAGTGAAGCTGGATGTTCTGCCGCACGGTAATGTCGGCCAGGTTGCGCGCATACTTCCGCGCAATGCCGCCGATGGCGCGCAGCTGGCTGCGAAGTCACAATCGCCGTTCGGAATGCCGATGCGCATCATGAACCACTCGGTGGCCAGGCCCTCGCCGCCCTTGCCGCCGGTGGCGCCCACGCCGTCGCCCTGCGTGTAAATGCCCCACCACTTGAAGTAGAGCCGACGCCCACTCCGGCA
Source organism: uncultured Acidobacteriaceae bacterium (assembly GCA_963841095.1). Lineage (GTDB taxonomy): Bacteria > Acidobacteriota > Terriglobia > Terriglobales > Acidobacteriaceae > Telmatobacter. The sequence continues at coordinate 154,849 of CAWJBE010000012.1, read as the reverse complement.
CTACGCTCGACCGCCCTCGCGCGCAAACGCGCGCACCTCGTCGAAGGCCTCCCACGGGTTCTTCTCGCGCTTCAGTCGCTCCGTCGCGCTGCGCTTTGGTCTCTTTCAGGGGAAGATTCTCGCTCATATCATCCTTTGCTTGAGAGCATTAAAAAACCCGCGGCAGCTATAGCTGCGACGCGGGCATCTAGAAACCTTGGAACTATCTCGTAAAGTTCAGACCCAGGTCACCCGTGCCGCGCGAGCAGCATACAGCAGCGACAACAGGTCATCCCTTCCATAACAATAATAGTAGACCGAAATGGTCCGAATTGCAACCGTCGGCGCCAGCATAGACACCTGTCCCGCTCATCAAGCCCCTGCAATCAGGCCTTGGCCGCCATCGCGCCCAGCTCCGCAAGAATCTCGTGAATCGCCACTTGCGCCGCTTTCGCGCAGCCATCGGACAGATCCATTGAGATCGCCTGGTGCGGATCGATGGTGATGGCGTAGAGCATCACCTCCCGCGTCCCTCCCTGCATGTAAAACGCGTCAAGCAGGTCCTTCACACCGATGTCGTGTGCCGTCAATGTCGGCGGATAGTCTCGCGAGAATCGCGGTGTCGTCCGCGTCACGGTTCCGGGAGGGTTCCCGTCGGCCGCCGCATCGATCAGGATGATCCGGTCGGCATTCTGCAGTGGCTCCAGAAGAATGAAGCCGCCCGTCCCGCCATCCAGGCACTCCACGCCAGCCGGCAGCGTGTGTTTTTCCAGCGCCCTCACAACGTGAACGCCAACGCCCTCGTCGCCCATGATCACGTTGCCCAGACCCAGCACCAGCGTCTTTTTGTCAGAGCCCACCAACACCCCTCGTTACCGTAGTGAAGTCGGAAAATCCAGGACAATAGGGAACTCAGGTGTTGTTCTCCAATTCCCTAGTCTCTACGTCCCCTAGTCCCTGCGTCCCTGGTCCCTGCGTCCCTGGTCCCTGTCTTCTCGTTCCCTTGTTCCCCCCCGGTCCCTCGTTCCCTGCTTCTGGCACCCTGTCAAACTTCCAGCCGCCGATGATCGAAGATACCGTACCGCGTCCCTCAATATAGTCGTGATAGAACGAAAGATAAATGTGCACGATGATAAACGCCACAAAGAACCACAACAGCAGGTGGTGCCAGAAGCGTACACCCATCTCGCCGCCGAGTAACGGCACAATCCATGTAAACATGCGCGGCAGCCAGGAGTGGCTCATGCTCGAGTACAGCGCAAACCCAGTGATGGACTGCGCAACGAACGCCAGAAACGTCAGGAAGTAAATGAACGCCGCCAGCGAATTGTGCCCCGTAGAGATTTCGCCGTGCATCTTCGTCTGCAGCACGTCGGTCTTGATGACGTCCACAATCTCCTGCCGCTGCTTCTTCGTGATCGGGAAAAAGTTGTTCCACTTGGCATACTTGTTCCCCACAAATCCCCAATACAGCCGCGCCAGAAAATTGAAGACGTAAACGTATGCTGCAGCAAAATGGATAAACCGCACCCAGCCAAACCAGTACTGCTGGTACGCCTCCGGCGAGTACTCCAGGTGCATGGGTCGCCCGATCATGTAGCCGGTAATACACAGCAGCACCAGCGCGATCGCGTTGATCCAGTGATAAGCGCGGACCGGCATCTCCCACACATACACGCGCCGGTACTCGACCGGCGCGCCGCCGTTCAACCGAAACACATCTTTTACTTGAGTGCTCTGTGTGCTCATCGCCCTTACTCGAATGAAACCTGGTGAAGGTGCTTTCCCTGCGGATCGTAAAGATGCACGGCGCAGGCCAGGCACGGGTCAAAGGAATGGATGGTGCGGATAATCTCCACCGGCTGCTCGAGATTCGCCACCGGCGTGCCGATCAGCGCGGCCTCAAACGACGAGCGCTGCTGCTTGGCATCGCGCGGTGAACCGTTCCAGGTCGTCGGCACAACCAGTTGATAGTTGTCGATGGCGCCATTGTGAATCTTGATCCAGTGCGCCAGTGCGCCGCGCGGAGCTTCCACCAGTCCCACGCCTTCGGCATCCGCCGGCCAGGTCTTCGGATCCCACTTCTCGCCGTTGAACGTCGATACTTCGTTGGTCTTCACGCGCTCCATCAACTCGCCGTAGAACTCCTTCAGCCAGATCATCGCCAGCGCCGCATCGATGCCGCGCGCCGCGGTGCGTCCCAGCGTTGAGAACAGTGCGTCCACCGGCACTCCCAGCTTGCCCAGCACGGCGCCCACAGTCTCTTTCACATCCGCGTGTCCGGCCGCATACGAAACCAGCAGTCGCGCCAGCGGACCCACTTCCATCGCGTTGTCCTTCCAGCGCGGAGTCTTCAGGAACGAGTACTTGTCGAAGCCCTCCAGCGTCTCGAACGGCGGCTTCGGGCCGCTGTACTCGATCTTGCGTTTCGCCCGCCCACGGGTGAATGCCGACATCGTTGCCGCCCTCGTAGGTGTACCAGGAGTGCGCAATGTACTCCTTGATCTCCTGCGAATCGCGCGGATTCACCGGGTGCACGGTGCTCAGGTCGCGATTCAGTACCGCGCCCCGCGCATACTTGAACGACTCCGGTCTGGCCGTAGCCCTTGGTCGGAAACTCGCCGTAGCTGAGATAGTTGTGTCAGGCCGCCGCCGTACTTCGCCCAGTCCTTATAGAACGAAGCCACGGCCAGCAGATCGGGGATATAAACCTCGTTGACGAACTCGTCGGCCTGGCTGATGAGCCGCGACACCAGGTTCAGCCGTTCGGAGTTGATGGCCGCCACTTCGTTCACGTTGATGGAGCAAGGAACGCCGCCTACAAGATAATTCGGGTGCGGATTCTTGCCGCCGAACACCGCATGAATCTTGACGATTTCCTTCTGCCATTCCAGCGCGTCGAGATAGTGAGCCACGCCGATCAGGTTCACCTCGGGCGGCAGCTTGTAGGCCGGATGCCCCCAGTAGCCGTTGGCGAAAATGCCCAGGCCGCTGGCCGCAAACGCCTTGATCTTGTCCTGCACCGCGGTGAAATATGCGGGCGTGTTCTTGTCCCACTTTGAGAACGATTGCGCCAGCTCCGCGGCCTTCTTCGGGTCGGCCTTGAGCGCATTCACAATGTCCACCCAGTCCAGCGCATGCAGGTGATAGAAGTGGATCACGTGATCCTGCACGTACTGCGTGGTCAGCATGATGTTGCGGATCAGCTCGGCCGTCGGCGGAACTGAGATGCCCAGCGCATCTTCAACCGAGCGGACGCTGGCCAGCGCGTGTACCGTGGTGCACACGCCGCATACCCGCTCCGTGATTGCCCAGGCGTCGCGCGGATCGCGGCCGATCAGAATCTTCTCCAGGCCGCGCACCATGGTGCCGGCGCTGAATGCGTCCGTGATGACGCCGTTCTCCACCACCGCCTCAATGCGCAGGTGGCCTTCAATGCGAGTTACTGGATCGACGACTACGCGTGTTGCCATGGCTCTTTACGACTCCTTCTGGTCTTCTGCGTGAACTTCCGCAATCACGCTGCGCTTGCGTATGTTGGTCACCACCGCATGGGCCGCAACTCCCGCCAGCGTGGCTACTCCCACGGCCGTGCCGATCGTGTCGGCCGTGCTCTCGATGCCGAAGCCGGGGAACGAAGACAGATGCTGATAAAGCGGGCCGTTGTCCCAGAATCCCTCTTCGCTGCAACCAATGCAGCCGTGACCTGACTGGATGGGATAGCTCGTCCCTTCGTTCCAACGCACCACGGAGCAGGCGTTATAAGTGACCGGGCCTTTGCAGCCCATCTTGTAAAGGCAATATCCCTTGCGCGCATTCTCGTCGTCGAACGACTCCACAAAGAGCCCGGCATCGTAGTTCGGGCGGCGATAGCAGGTGTCGTGCACGCGGCGCCCGTAAAACTCTTTGGGCCGGCCCAGGCTGTCCAGTGCCGGAACCTGTCCCAGCACCAGCAGGTGCGTCACCACGCTCATCATTACGTCGGCAATTGGCGGGCAGCCCGGCACGTTAATCACCGGCTTGTCCACGAGCTTGGAAATCGGCGTTGCTCCGGTTGGGTTCGGCTTGGCCGCTTGCACGCAGCCGTTCGATGCGCAGCTGCCCCAGGCCACAATGGCCGCCGCATCCGCGGCAACAGTTTGCAGAATCGATTCAGCGGTCTTGCCGCCAATCATGCAGTAGACGCCCTCATCCTTGGTGGGTACGGCGCCCTCTACCAGCACGATATATTTGCCTTTGTTGTTCTTGATTGTGTCGCTCAGGCTCTTTTCCGCCTGGAACCCCGAAGCCGCCATCAGCGTCTCGGTATAGTTCAGCGAGAGCACGTCGAGCAGCGCGTCCGCCACAATAGGGTGCGACGACCGAATGAACGACTCGCTGCAGCAGGTGCACTCCTGAAAGTGCATCCACACCACAGCCGGCTTTTCCTTCTTTTCAAAGGCGGAAACAACCTGGGCGACACCTGTCTTGCCCAGCCCGGTCATGGCCGCGGCCGCGGTACAGAACTGCAGAAAATCCCTGCGGCTGTAGCCCTTCTTCTCCATTGATTGCCAAATCGATTGACCCATGCCTACCTCGCTCACGCTACTTCACCGGCAAACCCCAGGAATCATCAGGAGGGCAAAGGCAACCATGGGATTTGCCGGTTAATGTGACCGAAGTTACGCAGCACAAAGGTCGACTGGCTGTGCCCGCCGTCACATGTGTTGCAAATCACCTTTTGTCTTTTGGGTGCAGCGCCGTTGTGACCCTAATCACTCACAGCCGAACGATATTTCTCAGGAATTTCTTGGGGGTTCAGCTGCCGGATCTCGATTCACCAAAGACTGCCTAAATACTAAGGGTGCAAATCGGAGATTACGGAGGGAGCAGGAGGCTTCAGCCTCCTGAAAGATGTTGGATTTGTCAGGCCTTCAGGCCCGGCTCTTTGGCACTTTTCGAGGAATCGAAGGAACTACCACTGAAATGCTACGCCGGCTTCGCCACAGCCACCGACGTCTCTTCCTTCGCCGCGGCTCGCCGCGTCGCCGCCCACAGAGTGAGCGCGATCCCCACCACCGCCGCCCCGGCGCTTGCCAGTTGCGCATTCGATAAGCCCCAAAGAACCTTTGGGTTGCGCCGTATAAATTCAACCAGGAAGCGAGCTATGCCGGTCAGGGCCAGATACTGCCCCGAAATCGCTCCCGTCGCATGAGGCTTTCCTAGCCTCCGCCACAGGAACCATCCGATCAGCAACCCCGCCCCCAGCTCGTAAAGCGGCGTCGGATAAACCGGAACCCCAATCGGTTCGAGCCCGCGGGGGAATGCCATTCCCCATGGCAGAAACGTAGCCCCTAAAATGTGCACCGGCTTGATTGCAATCCCGTAGCAGCCATCACCGGAAAGAAAGCACCCAATCCGCCCAACACCGTAGCCAATCGCTGCCGCGGGCGCGCACAAATCCAGCATGCGCAATGCGCCAATCTTCGCCCGCACGCCCTGCAGCACCAGCGCCGAAATGCCGAAGACCAGCCCGCCATACCACGCGAACCCCGCGTTATCCCACAAAACGCCCCAGCCGATGGCCTGGAACTCCGAAGGCGTGTCGAACACGTGCCACAGCTTCGCGCCCACAATGCCTGCCACAACGGCGATCGCCACCATCCCCACCGCATCGCCCGTCAGGCCCTCCCGCTTGAAGGCGCGGTCCACCACAAACGCGCCCGCCACAGCCGCAAACCACAGCATCAAACCAAAGGTGGGCAGGTTGAAAAAGCCGAGATGAAGATAGGGAAGCATCGCTCTTTAAGTATAGACGTGCGGTCGCTGCAATCCGCTGCCTTGCGGTTGCCCCGCTCTTTCCCCCGCCCTGTGCGGTTCGGTAGAGGATGGGCTCGCTCAGCCTCCGCCAACGCCGACAGCCCCGCCCGCGCCGCAGCCGCGCGAATCTTCATCCGTCGGCGATCTCCGACTCGCCGGTCAACCCTCCTCAACCCGGCAAAACTCTCTTATCGCTTGATTCACTTGATCTAACCGCAGGGTTGCAGCTCACAGGCGAATGCGTCGGGCTTCCGCCCGGCCCCGCCATCGCAGGCTGTGCGAAACCAGGCGCCGCAAAAACTCAGGATGGATTGAAGGGACTGGATGCGAAAGTCTGCGCCGGAGTTAGTTCCCGGGCGAGAGCCCTGAAAGATCAATGCCATACACACGCTGTGTAGCTGTAAGCACGAGCAGTTGTTTGCGTTCCGGCACGAAGCGTGCGGCGATCACCGCCTGATCCAGCAGGTAGTGCGCCAGCAGTTTTCCGTGAGCGGTATCGTAAATGTTCAGTTCCTGAATTCGGTTGGTCGCAGCGACCATGCCGAGAGTGTCGTCCCCGGCGAGGGCGCGTCCGAAGAAGGCTAAAACGCGGGCGCCGTCTGAAACCCGATAGACGGTCGTATCGTTGTTGCTGCCGCAAACCGCCAGAAGGCTTCCAAACAACCCTGCGGGTTGTTCATCGCCCTGCCCGTTCCCCACAGAAAGCTGGGGAGCGAAAAGAACATGCTCAGGTTTACCCGTACGGTTCGATATCACTGCAACGACAGTTCCCGCAGGGTTGATGAACTGGCGGGGCAGATCGGAGGTGTGAATTAGTTTCCCGCCGCCGCTCCAACTCGTGCGATCCGTGACAAGCAGAGTCTTGTCGCCGTCGGCTTGAACCATCGCCGGAACTGGCCCCTGAAAGGTCTTCGACCAGAGATGCGCTTCAGTCACCGCATCGTATGCCTCCATACTGACATCGCTATTCATGAACTGCAGAGGGCTGAGAGACTTAAAGCGGATCAGAACGGTTCCAAGTTGCATCGGATCAACGAGCGGAGATAGCCCGGGAACATACTTGTGCGTAAGCTTGTCAATGCTGACATCGACCGACGGAATGAGTTCGTGAGGGATCTGTGCGGCCTCAAGTTTGCCGGTATCGTCGATGGCAACGGCGCGGAACGGCCTGGCGAGAGATATCCGCTTGCCGGTCGATAGATCCCACTCCGCCCCACGCGCCCGATTGGAGACAGCCAGGTAGCGTCCATTCGGGCTAAAGGCGCTGGCTTCGATTGTCGTGAGCGGAGTAACCGGCAAAGCGACGCGCTGGGGATTCGCGCGCACGTTTCCTGCCTGGATGCCGCCATCGGGAATTTCACCAGCCAACTCGTCGCCGCGCACATCGACCGTCTCGTCGAGAAACTCGTCGTCGACCCGTTCATTGGCCGGATCGAGAAGCGCAGCGGCGGAGTGGGCAAGCGGTCCGAAGAGCAGGCGATCTCCTCCTGCTACGCTCGCGAGCCAGCCGGCCGGCAACTGGAATTTCTTCAGTCCTTGCCCGCCCGGAAACGTCGTGTAGCACATGGTGTACGTTTCGCCGGCGCCTCCGGTTTTAGTGCTCCAGTCGCAGGTTGAAGCCATCTTGTCCGATCCAAGAAATGCAAATCTCTCCTGCGCCAGATGCGAAAGAGCGCCCTCCAGGCGGACCGTCGCGTGATTCGTTAGGTCGTAAGCCATGGCTGCGGTGCCCGATGTGGCGACGAAATAGCGGCCATCGCGAGACCAGCGCATCAGCGCCTGAAAATTCGCTGTCATGTGGGCGTTGGAATTACTAATGTCGGCATCCTTATCAAAAAAATGCAGATTCTGATAAAGCATCTGGCCGCTATGGATGTCATAAAGCTTCAGCCAGACGGAGTCTCCAAACTGACTCACACAGGCCACCGCATTGCCGTCGGGCGACAGGCTCGTCTGCACGCATCCCGCATAGTCAACAAAGTCCTGAAGATCCGACGGCCTGCGAGTGGCCAGCTGCCATTGCTCCACGTGGAGATCGTTGTAATCGAAGACAAGGCCCTGTGAGTCCGGTGTAAATTGGGCCATCTCTGCTTCGAGCGCATCGACAGAAAAAAGCAACTTGAGCGGCGAGGCAGAGAGCACGTGAATCTGGTACGCATCCTGGGCGAGAATATACTTCCCGTCGGGGCTGATGACGACGTTTTCCAGCGCCGGACTGATGGGCTGTTGCAGAGCAATCGAGGTGAGCCCCGCAGTGGCGGGCACGATGGGGTTGATTCGCTGCTGCTGAATGTCTTCTTGAAAGGGCTTAAAACCCGGTCGATACACGGGGCGCGGATCGCGGCAACTTCCGGGAAGCGAGGAGACAAGCTTGTCTGCCATGCGCACGCGCACGCTGATGAGGGGCGTCAAATCAAAAGCGTCGGTGAATAGGTTGCCGGTGAAACCGCCGTTGTTATTGACGCGATCGAGAAAAGTGGCGAAGGCCTTCGGATCGTAGTGGGCCTTGATCATGGCATACATGCCGACGCGATCACCAAGCAACTCGTCGCTTTCCTGCTCGGATCCATCAAGAAACGCGGATTGGTTGGGAGGCATGTTCAGCATGCGCTCAAACTTGTCATACACGTCGGCGCGGTCACCAAGCTTCTTGACATGCAGAAGCATCTCCATGCGCCGCGTGACAGAGGATGCCGAATGATGGATATAAATCCTGCCGATTTCCTGCGCAAGCATCGCGGCAAGCTCGTCCTCGTTGAGGGCATCCATGATCAGTTTGCGGCTGATGTATACATGCCCGCCGGCCAGCGAGAATGCACGCAGATCGGGCGACTCGAAGATGCGAAATGTGTAGTGGATGGATGTCGGAGGAAGTTGTTTCAGGAGCCGCTGTCCGATTTCGTCAAGGTAGGTGCTATCACCGGCGGGCAGCAGCGTGTAGCGCGGCTCGATCATGTCGGCCTGTGCCTCACCGAGCCATTGCTCTTGCTGATCCGTGAAAATGTCGGCGCGTTTTACCCGTAGAACGGGAACCGACAGCGAGCAAACCGGCTCCATTGCGGCCGCGCCGTGCGCAATCATCATCAGCAACAAAAGGCCTGGGAGTTTTCGTTTCATTCTAAGGCTCTGCACAGAAATTCGAGTCAGAGCAATGAAAACTCGAAATACCGATAGTGGCACAATCGACCGCGTCTCTTGAAGCCTTGCCCGTCGCGATCGGCATCACCCGCTGCGGTTCTTTATTTCCGCTCCAGCCCCATCTTCTTGGTCTTCCGGGTTGCCGTGAGCCAATCATTCCCATTTCTTCGCCCGCTCCGAAACTACTCATCGGCAAACAGCATAGACGCAGCCAGTTCCTGGCCCGACAGGACACCGATAGTGTACCGGGGCGTCCCTGGGTCGCGGCATTCCAATATATCCGGCCCTTACTCCCATGACTCGCTGCTTCTCCAATTCCGCCCCCGATTTACACAGTTTGTCCAAATCGAATTTCGCGCGATACTGTGTGCATGGCTACCATGACCTACCAGGGCCTCGACGTCCTCTACTCCCGCCAGCAAATTGCCGAGCGCGTCGCCGAAATGGGCGCGCAAATCACCCGCGACCTCAACGGTGAAAAGCTGGTCATGATCGGCGTGCTCAAGGGAGCTGCGTTCTTTCTCGTCGATCTTTCGCGCGCCATCCAGGCCGACGCCACCTTCGACTTCGTGGCCGTCTCCAGTTACGGCAACGGCCAGCGCTCCTCCGGCGCCGTCAAGGTCATCAAGGATCTGGATCAGCCCATCGAAGGCAAGAACGTCCTCATCGTCGAGGACATCCTCGATACCGGCCTCACGCTGGCCTATCTGCGCAAGCTCTTTCTGCAGCAGCATCCCAAGATCCCTGCGCATCGCCACGCTGCTCGACAAGCCCTCCCGCCGCATCGAGAAAATCGAGGCCGACTACGTCGGTTTCTCCATCCCCAACCTTTTTGTCATCGGTTATGGGATGGACTACGGCGAGCGCTACCGCAACCTGCCCGATATCTGCATCATGGCACCAGGTCAAAACCCTTAGGGTGTAGCAGCACTCATAACACAATCGTTTGCACCATCGTTAGGCTCACCCGCCAACTTTTGCATCTATTCATTTGGCCCCGGCTCCGGCAGGGCCGTATACTCGTCTCCCGGAAACCTCGGCAATCGCCCCAAGAGCGATGCCTGCTGCAAGCAAGGAGCTTCCCCCGATGATTGTTTCCAGCACGGCCCAGGTACCTGACTTGGATTTTGATTACGGCACCTTCGACTCCGCCGCTTTTACTGCTAATACTCTCGCCAATTGGCAGTCCCTCGCCGCTGTCATCGACCACACTCTGGTCAAGCCCGACGCCACGCGCCAGCAGGTCGAAAACCTGTGCGCCGAGGCTGCTCGCTATCGTTTTGCTTCTGTCATCGTCAACCCCGTCTGGGCGTCCACCGCGGTAAATCTGCTCGCCGGCACCGGCATTCCTGTCGGCGTTGTCATCGGCTTCCCCTTCGGCGCTTCCCTCGTCTCCACGCTCCGCCACGAAGCCTCGGCGCTCATCCGCCTGGGTGCTCGCGAGCTCGGAATGGTTCTCCCCATCGGCCTCCTCAAAAGCGGCAACCATCTGGCCGTCCAGCGCACGGTTCACTCCGTGGTCACCGTGGCCCATCATCACAGCGTCGTCCTCAAAGTCAATCTGGAAACCTGCCTCCTCACCATGGAGGAAAAGCTGCGCGCCTCTGAGATCGCGATCCAGGCCGGCGCCGACTTCATCAACACCGCCACCGGTTTTGCTTCCGGCGGAGCCACTCCCGCCGATGTCGCCCTGATGCGCGGCGTAGTAGGCGCTCGCTGCAGCGTCAAAGCTGCCGGCCGCATCCGCACCCTCGACCAGATCCGCGCCCTGCTTGAAGCCGGCGCCAACCGCATCGGCTCCTCATCTTCGGTAGCAATCCTCCAGGAACTCGGCGCCGCCTGACAATCTGCGCTCTCATTCCCTGGTTCTCTCGTTCCCTTGGTCCCTTGGTCCCTCGTTCCCTTGTTCCCTCGTTCCCTGTTCCCTGTCCCCTCGTTCCCTTGGTCCCTGTTCTCTGTTCCCTCACCCCTTGTTCCTTCGTTCCCTTTTTCCCTGCCTTTCTGCGTTATCATTCCTTCGACCCCTATGCACTCCACTCCGCCATCGCCGCCCCCAACACACGAGTTTGAAGGCGATTACCGTCCCGCCGACCCCGCCAGCTCCCCCGCGCTCCTTGACCCCATCAACGCGCGCATCGAGCCTGCCGACGTCGCCTACCTCATGCGTCTCACCGACGCTCTCAACACTACGCTCGACCTGCAAACCCTCCTCAGCCGAACCTCCGAGCTGGTTCGCGCCGTCATCCCTTACCGCATCTTCGCCATCTTCCTGCTCAACGACCGCACCCAGCGAGCTGCGCATGCGCTTCCAAATCGGCCACACCCCGCAGGTCGAGCGCACCCGCGTTCCCGTCGGCAAGGGCGTCGTCGGCCAGGTTGCCCTCACGCGCCAGCCGATCATGCTCAACGACGTCTCAACCGCCGACTTTTACATCGCCGCCAACCCCGACGTACGATCCGAGCTGGCTGTTCCTCTCATCGCCAAAAACCGCCTCATCGGCGTCATGGACATGGAAAGCGAGCAGCCTGACTTTCTTCCGCCCCGAGCACCTTCATGTGCTCACGCTTACTGCCTCGCGCATCGCGCAGTCCATTGAGAATGCCCGCCTCTATACCCGCGTCTCCCGCCAGGCGCAGACGCTTGAAGTCCTCAATGAAATCGCCGTCGAGCTCGCATCCATCCTCGATCTCAATCCGCTTCTGGAGCGCATCGGCCAGCTCCTGCGCCGCCTCATCGATTACCAGATGTTCACCATCATGCTGCTCGACGAGAAAGGCGAGTCCCTCATCACCCGCTACGCCTGGCGCTTCGGCTTTAGCCATGCGCCCATGCGCCGCATTCCCATCAGCAGCGGCCTTGTCGGCGCCGCGGTGCGCGAGTGGCGCACCATCAATGTGCCCGATGTAAACAAGGATCCGCGCTATCTCCCCATGAACCCCGAGACCCGCTCGGAGCTCATCGTCCCTCTCTTCTACAAAGGCCGCGTCATCGGCGTGCTCGACCTCGAGCACACCCGTCCCGAACTTCTTCAATGAAGAGCACGAGCGCATGTTGACCACCCTGGCCGCGCAGATCGCCATCGCCATTGAAAATGCCCGCCTCTATCAGGCCGTGCATCGCCAGGAGCGCCAGCTTGAGCGCGACATCGCCATGGCCCGCGAAGTCCAGCTCCGCCTTTTGCCGCCCGAGGCCCCTTCGCATCCTCACGCCGAAATGGCCGTCCGCTTTCTGCCCGCCCGCACCATCGGCGGCGATCTCTACGACTTCCTCGACTACGGCGCCAATCGCACCGCCATCGTGCTCGGCGACGTCAGCGGCAAAGCCGCGCCCGCTGCTCTCTTCGCCGCTCTCGTTAGCGGCATCATGCGCGCTGCTGCGGCGCAAGAGCCGGGCCCCGCCGCCATGCTCGGCCTCCTCAACGACGCCTTGCAGGAGCGCAAGCTCGAGTCGCAGTACGTCACCATGCTCTTCGCGCTCTGGAACGATGACAACCAGACACTCCAGGTCGCCAACTCCGGCGCAATCCAACCCGTCTTCTGCCGCGCCGGACAGTCCATCCCTGTCAAAGCCGAAGGCTTTCCCCTGGGCATGTTCCCCGATGTTGTCTATGAGGAGTTCAGCGTTGCCACGCAGCCCGGCGACGCAATCGTCTTTGTCTCCGACGGTATTCTCGACGCCGAAAACGAGAAGGAAGAGATGTATGGCGAAGACCGCCTCGCCGGCCTGCTCTGCGCCAGCCGCGAGCTGCCCGCGATCGAAATCGCCGACGCCATCCTCGCCGACGTCGCCCGCTTTCAGGGCAGCAAAGACCGCTTCGACGACGAAACCATCATCGTCCTCCGCGTTCGCTAGCTCTCATACCGCTCGCTTCCGCACCAGCATTGGGTTTCCCAGGTCTCGATTTTGAGACCTGGGAAACCACAATAGCCAAGAGCCGAGTCCATCTGGCCCAAGACATCGAGCAAAGAAAAACCGGCCACCGCATAACGCGATGGCCGGCATCGTTCAAACCTCAAGCAACTTTAGAAAGTGAACCGTATCGATCCCTGCATCGATCGGCCGCCGCCGATGCCGTTCACAGCGCCCTGGCCGCTACCCAGGGTGCTCGTAATCTGACCGAAATTCGACGCCGTAATAATGTTGCCGCTGCCTGCATTTGGAAGGCCGAACTGCGGCGAGTTGCTGAGTTGGACGGCGTCAATGCGCGCCTCCAGGGCCGTCTCGCGGTAAATGGTGAATTTCTTTGCCAGTGAGAAGTTGTCCTGGATGTAGCCGGGGCCGCGGAACTGGTTTCTGCCCGTATTGCCGAGCCCCGGATTCGGACACGGCGTCGTCGAGCCGGGGCAGCCGGTGGGTTGGCTGAAGACCGTCGGGTCGAACCACTCTTTGCCGGCGCCGATAGCGTGCGAAACGTGCATGCTGCCAGTAATATTCGCTGTCTGCGCCTCACCCGGCGTATTCAGCGTGCCGCCGTTTGCATAAACGCTGAACGGCAAGCCTGACACCATGGATATCACTCCACTCAGCCGCCATCCGCCCAAAACAGCATCGGCGACGCCGGTGTTGAAGTGAGCATGGCCGCGGCCCGCAGGCAACTCGTAGGTAAACGTCTGTTCAAAGTTCTTGGCGCGGTCAAAGTCTGCCGGAGCATAGTTTCTGCGCCAGTTGATGTAGTAAATCATGCCGCCGTTATCATCGCCGCCTGTCGCGTAGTCAAGCGACTTGCCCCATGTGAATGCCGATGTGAGGCTGAAGCCGCTTGAAAAGCGCTTGGTAAGTTGCGCCTGCAGCGAGTCATAGTTTGAGGATGCTCCGAGGAAGTACTCGTTGGTCGCCGCCGTTCGTCCCGTGGCGCCGCCCGTGAACGCGGTCGAGTTCTCCGGAAGAGACGCATTGCCGCCGCCAAAAGTGCTCGGCAGGTTGATGTTCTGCGACAGATTCATATCCACGCCATGGTTTGCCACGTACGCAACCTGCATCGAATAGTTGCCACGGAACGACTGTTGTATGGTCACGTTCCACGCCATTGCGTAGGAGTTCTTGAAGGTCAGTGGAATGTAGGTGTAGACCTGGCTGATCAGCGCCGGCGTGCTGGCCGCGATAATGCCGTTGCTGGGAATCGCAACCGGCACCGGCGCAGGGAAGCCCGCCTGGAACGTTGCTACCGTAACTCCATCTGCAAGCACCGCTGGTGTGTATGCCGAACCACCCGCAGGCTGATAGCTGTTGTTGGCGCGGATGGGGTAGTTGTACGCATACGTGTTGTCCGTGAACGGCGTATAGCTGATGCCGAATCCGCCGCGGACGACCGTATCGTTCGTGAGGCGATAGGAAAATCCCGTGCGCGGGGCAAAGTTCTTGTAGCGGGTTTGCATCCCCATGTTGGACGGATTGCTCGCCAGGCCTGCTAGAACAATAGTATTGTTTGTCGGGAGATAGTTCGCAAAGCCGCCTGCGATCCTCGGTGTCGCCGGCGGATAAAAGTCCCAGCGAATACCGTAGTCCACGGTCATCCTGGGCGACGCCTGCCACTTGTCCGCGGCAAACGCAAAGATCCACCATTGCCGGTAGCACGGGAAGAAGGTATTCAGGTCGCGGCCCGTCTGGCTTGGCTGGTCCAGCAGGAAGCTGGCAATATCGTTGATCGCGTTTGTGCTCGCCCCTGATTCCGAGGTCTGGTTGGCCGAGAACGTGAATGCCCCGCGCGGACTGAAGGTCTGATCCTGCAAGAGGTCGTCGCGCACACGGCGAATGTCGACGCCAAATTTGATGGTGTGATTGCCCTTCACCTTGGTCCAGTTATTCACGGTGTCGATGTTCGATTCAGCTCGGATCCACGGCACCGAAGCGGAATAACCGATCAAGGGGCTGGAGAAGCCGTCGTTGATCGTTAACCCGACCTGTCCGCTGGTGAACTGCTGCCCCGCAATGTTCACTCCCGGAATTCCGATGGTCGTTGCGTCATTGGACCCAAAATCGTTGGGGTTCGCGGAATTCCGCAGATGAGCCACGCCCACGCGGACTTCTGTGAAAAAGCTCGGTGAGAAGACGCGATCGTAGTTGCCCCCGGTGCTGTAGGTATTCTGTGTGCCATTCGCTTCAAAGCCGCCGCCTGCCGGCCCTCCCAGAAACGCCCCAAATGCCGGCGCTTGGTAGGTCGCTGTATTTTGATAGCTGAACCGTCCGCTCAGGTGGTTCTTTTCCGTCGGCGTGTAATCCACCTTCGCATCGTAGCTGTTTGAAGTCTTCGTAAAGGGCAGGTTCGTTGTGTAGTTGTTGGTCGGAGCTGACAGGGGCAAAGTCGAGTTCAATTTCCCATACTTCGCCGCCGCTGCATTCAAGTCTTTCAGAATGGTAAGCGAGACTGGGTTCACGCGGTTGAAGGGAACCTGATTGTTCACGAACGGCGTACGCGGATGCGCCGTAGAACCGTCACCCGTGGCCGGATCGAAGATTTGTCCCTTGCACGTGGAACTGGTCGCGCAGTTGGTCCCCACCAGCGCTGCGCTCAAATCGACGTTTCCGCTGCCGTTTGCCGTGTAATAACGGGCATCGGGAATGGTAAACGTGCTGCTGATCGCCTCATGGTCGATCGTGCGCAGATAGTCGCCGAAGAAAAACAGCTTGTCCTTGATCACGGGCCCGCCAACACTGCCGCCAAAGTAGTTGTACGACAGATGGCCGAGCGGTCCGGCGAAGTAGGAGCGAGCGTTGGTGTCGTTGTTCTCAACGTATTCGAACGCCGAACCATGAAAACTATTGGTCCCCGACTTCAGCGTCACATTGGTGATGGCGCCTACTGACCGGCCAAGCTCGGCTTCGTAGTTATTCGTCGAAATGTCCACCGACTGAATGGCCTCTGCGGGCGGAATCAGTATTTGCAGCAGGCCGGTCCGTTCATCGTCGTCGATGCCTTCAATTTGGTAGAGGTTAGTGACGCGCGGCATGCCGTTCGCTTCAGTTTGCAGCGAGTCCGCCGCATTGAAGAACTGCGAATGTTGAAAGACCTGCGGCGCCACGCCCGGCACAATGTTCAAAAGTGACTGGTAGTTGCGATTGGTCGTCAACGGCAATTGCGTCATGGTAGCCGCTTCAATCTTCGTGCTGATGTCGGCGCGATCGGTCTGCAGTATCGGGGGCGCCGTAGTCACAACCACCGTCTCAGACACGTCGCCGGGTTGCAGCGTGAAATCGACGCGCGGTGATGTGTCGGCGAGCAGGTTGATGTTGTCCTGTTGCGTCTTCTTGAACCCCTTTGCGTTCACGGTGATCGAATAGACGCCGGGTTGCATGTCGGGGAAGGTGTAGTTCCCGCTTCCGTTTGTCTCCGACACGTGAATCGCACCCGTCGATGTCAGCTTCGCCGTCACCTGGGCATTCGCGACCGTCGCACCGGTTGTGTCAAGAACCGTCCCCAGTAGTGTGCCGTTCACCGCTTGCCCCAGCAGCGCATGGGAAAACCCAAGCACAAGAAAAGCAAGCACGAACCCGATCATGGGTCTCATTATTCTGTGTAGCGTCATTTTGGTGCCTCCATGGGTGAATCAACTTCCCGGTTCAAATCCCTGGTTCAAACCTTTGTTTTCCGGCGGAGAACAGGTGAACACACGAACTTTCTCGCTCCCATTCCAGATCGCAGATCGCCGGAGTTTGAGAATATTCAAACCGCGCGAATTCTTCTCTTCGGGCAGGGATTGCGCAAGGCTAATACCGTATGTTACTTATTTTCCCGGCGTGAATTTAACGTATATAATATTTATTATCAATAGTTTACAAGTTAATTCCTGGCCGGTAATTGGGCTCGGCTTCACAAATACAGCGGCCGGAAATTGCCCGCGACAACTCTTGCATTTTGGGTGTATGCTACGTCCCTACCGCGTAATAGGGACCTTATCGATGTCTGCAAGCGCGAACTCCACGATGCACTGGATGCCTGCTTCGGCAGCCGATCATGAACTGGTCATGAATGAGTTGGAGACCATCCTTGGCAGCTATCACTTTCGCGGCAGCAAGCGCTACCCGGCACTTCTCAGGTATGTTGTCAGCGCAGCCCTCGAAGACCGCTCCGGCGACTTGAAAGAGCGCACCCTGGGAGTTGAAGTTTTCGGCCGGAATCCGGGCTATGACACCAACGCCGATCCGGTGGTCCGCTTTAGCGCCGGTGAAGTACGCAAACGGATCGCGCAGTACTATCACGAGAATGGCCACGCTTCGCGCGTCCAGATTGAACTGCCGCTCGGCAGCTATGTGCCCGAATTCCTGCTCCGTGAGCCGCGCGCCGAAACCAGGCCTGCCGTAGAAGCGCTTGCGCAACACCATACTCACGCGGGAGGGCATCTTCGCCGCACGGTTTTCATCGGACTGGCTTCGCTCCTGCTATTGGGTGCCGCGGCAGCCGTCTACTTTTACCAACACACCGCGGACGGCGGCGCGGCTGCTGCGAAGGGGCTCTGGGACCCCATTCTTCAATCGACGCGGCCGGTCCTGATCGTGGTGGGAACCAGCCACCCCGATGAGATGGCGCCTGAAACTGCTCAAACCACCTTTGGCGACCATATGTCGAATCCCTATCACCATGTCTCGTTTTCGAGCGCGATCGCGCTCGCCCGCCTGGGTGGAGTATTGCATCAGCACGCTAAGGATTACGAGATCAAAGAGGCTACAGAAACCAGCCTCACTGATATCCGTTCGCGATCGCTCATCCTCGTCGGCGCGATGAACAATGAGTGGACGCTGCGGCTCTTAAGACCCCTCAGGATCTACCTTACTTACGAGAATTTCGTAGCCGGCATCCGGGACGCGCGGAATCCGCAACAACTAGACTGGTCAGTCGATTTCAAAAGACCTTATCGCACCGTGACCACCGACTACGCAGTTGTGGCGCGTTATCACGACCCCAACTCGGAGGGACCGGTGATGGTGATTGCCGGCCTGGGACCTTATGGCACTGAAGCCGCGAGCGAACTTGTGCAGTCGCCGCAATATCTCGCGGAGCTGGCCGCGAAATTGCCGCGCGGCTGGGAGAACAAAAACCTGGAAGTGGTGATCAAGACAGACGTGATCGGCGTCAATGCGGGTCCGCCGATTTTCATCTCCGCGGTGACGTGGTGATGCATTGATCGACTGATGCACGAATGAAGCCGCTCGGTGTTTACGGGCAAACGTATTCTCCCGGCGCGACGGGCTTTTGCGACAGGGATAAGGAGACGGCCGCAAGGGCGCAAGTGGACTTTTGAATGGGTACAGGATCAGAAAACGGGCACACGGCGACGCACTGGATGCCTGCCACTGCGGAAGAACGGCAGTTCGTTTTGCAGGAGTTGGAGGCGATCCTCTCCAGTCATCACTTCCGCGGCAGCAAACGCTACCCGGCCCTGCTGCGATACGTGGTCGATGCCGCGCTTGAGGACCGGTTAGGCGATTTGAAGGAGCGGACGCTGGGCGTTGAGGTCTTCGGCCGCGATCCGAACTATGACACCAATGCCGATCCCGTGGTGCGCATCAGCGCCGGCGAGGTCAGGAAGCGAATCGCACAGTTCTATCACGAAAACGGCCATGCTTCGCGCGTGCAAATCGAATTGCCGCTCGGCTCCTATGCGCCCGAATTCCTGCTACGCAATCAGGACCCCGCCGACCGCAATGCAGACCCGGAGCGATCGACCTCCTCAGCCAAGGTCAGGCAGTCGCGCCGAGCTCTGTTTCACGCCATGCTCTACGGCCTGGCCGGAGTCTTGCTGGCAGGGGGCGGAATTGCGGGGTATCTCTATCATGAGGCCTCGGGAACTGGCGAGGCTTGCCTCTTGAAACTTTGGAACCCCTTGTTCAATGCGCCTCGCCCGGTGCTGATCGTGCTGGGAACCACCCACCCCAGCAACATGCAACCGGCCTCGGTGGAAACCACGTTCAGCGACCACATCACCAATCCCTATCACCACGTCTCGGTTTCGATCGCCATGGCGCTTGCTCATCTTTCGGGAGTTCTCGAGAATCACGGCAAGGCTTACGAGGTGAAGGAGTCGCCCGAAACCAGCCTGACAGACATTCGCGCGCGTCCCATCGTCCTGGTGGGCGCCATCAATAATGACTGGACGATGCGCCTCACAAACCCACTGCGGTTTCACTTCAGGTTTGCGCCCAATGCAGTCGGAGTGGAAAGCATCGACGATGCGGCAAATCATCGGCCCACGGGCTGGGTCCTGGACAGTTCCAAGCCGTTCCTCTCCGTCACCACCGACTATGCCATCGTGGCGCGGTTTCACGACCCCACCACGGAAGGACCCGTAATGGTGATCGCCGGGATCGGGCCTTTCGGGACAGCAGCGGCGGGTGAGTTTGTACAGTCGCCACGGGATCTGGAACAACTCGCCGGAATCTTGCCGAGAGGTTGGGAAGATAAGAACCTTGAAGTTGTGCTGAAGACGAATGTGATCGGCGGCCAGGCTGGACCGCCCGTTCTGCTGGCGGCATATAGCTGGTAGCTTGCCGGCTCCCAAGCGCCAGCCATTCGCCAAACCCTACTGCACGTTCACCGCGATCTGCGCAGTCGCTGCACTCACTCCCGTCGCACTTCCGGTCACGGTGACTGTGTACGCCCCAGCCGTCGTTCCGGGATTCGAGCTGGCACCTCCACTCCCGCCGGCGCAAGCCGAAAAACCTCCCGCAGCGATCACGCACAATATCACGGTCAGCGTGCGAAGAAAGCCTCTGCGCCGCCGCCGAAAACTCCCCATCAGCAGCACGCCGCAAACCAAAATCGCTCCGCCCGCCTCGTGCGAAACATCTCTCCGCCGGTCCGCCCCGGAAGAATTGCGCGCCACCCCGGCTCCCGTCGTCGCAATTGAAACCGCCGCGCTCGCCGCGGTGCTTCCCGTAACACTCACTGTCGCGGGCACGCTGCACGTTGGCAAATTCGCCGCACCGGAAGGTCCGCTCACCGCGCAGGTTAGATTGATGGTTCCGGTAAAGCCGTTCTCCGGCACAATTGCGACTGTCACGGGTCCGCTGGCGCCGGGCGCCAGGGTGAGGGCCGTCCCCCCGGGAATCAGGCTGAAGTTGGCGCTGCCCGGCGCCATCATGCTCTGCAGGCGCGACGTGAGTGCTGTCAATGCGCTGCCGTTCCAGGTCAGGTTGAGAACGCCGTAGCCCTCAACAGTCCCGAATCCGCCGCCGTTGCCCGATTCCGTGGTGCCGTTGATGGCCCAGTAGGACCAGTCGAGATTGTTTTGCCGGAGATAGCTCGTGACCATGCTGAACCAGTAGCCGAACTCGCTGGAACTGGAACTGCTGACGCAGGTGAGGGCCGAATTGCAGGTGCCGAATTCGCCGACCCACAGCGGCTGCGGATTAGCGCCGGTGACAAGGTAGCCCCACTTGGGCGTGATGGTGTTCACGTAGGTGCTGTAGCTGGTCATCGTCGAACTGGAGTACCAGAAGCCGTAGTCGTGCGCCTCGTAGACAAGCTGGTTGGCCACGTTCAGTTGCACCGGCAAGGTGGCTACGCCCGAAAGATCGCCCGCGTAATTCACGCCCTCGACAAAAATGAGGAGATTGGGATTGATACTGAGCACCGCATTGCCGCCTAGCTCCGCGGCCGCGTGCCAATCGTCCGCCGCGCTGCCTCCCCACGTCGCCGGCGATCGCGGCTCGTTCCGCAGATCGGCCCCAATCACCCACGGATTGCTCTGGTAGCGCTGTGCCATCATTTGCCAGTCCGCGATCCATTTGGCCTGCGGATAGTCGGCGTTGTACCAGAGTTCGTTGTTGTCGGTGGTGCTGCAGCACCACCCGGCGTTGCTCATGTGATTGTCGAGGATCACCATGATGCCGGCGTTGGTGAGTGCGATTACCACAGTGTCGAAGATGGTGAGAGCGTTTTCGCCTTCGAGGCTCGGATTGGCGGTAAGCGCATAATTGCCGACCACCGGGTTGCTCTCTATCATCTGGTTTGACCACAGCAGACGCACGGCGTTGAAGCCGAGACCCTTGATGGTGGCCACGATGCTGTTCAGCGGCTGCGCCTCTAGGCCTTCGACTACGAAGTCGGTGCCCTCCGCGCCGTACCAGTTGAAGGCGTTCAGCCGCACGCGCGTCCCATTGCTGTCTACAATGAATCTTCCCGATGTGTGCAGCGGAAACGCCGGCTGCGCCATCGCAGCGCCCGCTCCATTCAAAACCAGAAGGCTAGCTACAACTGCATGCATCCAGGCGCGTCGAACCAGTCGCCAGCGCGAACAGGTTAAGCCGGAAATAAGTAAGATAGTCTCCATCGCGACCCATTGTACGAAATTCTCGGCCGGCTGGGAAACCGGTCTCTTGACTTCTCGCGCAATTACAGATTCCGATTACGAAGATCCGCGAGCGCCACCGGAACGCACCCACCGCACTCCGTCACCCTAATTCGATAAACTCAAAAGGTCAGCTCAGCCGTCCGCTGTCCGCTGTGAGCTGTCGAAAGTTCTCTGTTCTCTGTTCTCTGTTCTCTGTTCTCTGTTCTCTGTTCTCTGTTCTCTGTTCTCTGTTCCCTGTTTCACCCGGAGTCACCTTGCCCATCGCCGCACAAGAACGCGTCATCCGCCCCGCTCGCAACGTCCTTGGCAGTCTTCGTCTGCCCGGCGACAAGTCCATCAGCCATCGCTATGCCATGCTCGGCGGCTTTGCCAAGGCACCTCGCGCTTCACCAACTTCTCCACCGGCGCCGACTGCGCATCGACCCTCGCCTGCATGGAGGCCCTGGGCGCAAAGGTCAACCGCACTGGCGACGAATCCGTCGAAATCACCGGCGTCGGCGGCCGCGTCACTCCCTCCACGCAACCGCTCGACTGCGGCAACTCCGGCTCAACCATGCGCATGATCTCCGGCCTGCTCGCGCCGCAGGCAGGCCGCTTCACCCTCATCGGCGACGCATCGCTCTCGCGCCGGCCCATGGAGCGCATTCGCAAACCGCTCGAATCCATGGGCGCGCGCCTCACGCTCACTGACGGCCACGCGCCTCTCACCATCGAAGGCGCACCGCTCCAGCCCATCGACTACACAACCCCCGTTCCCAGCGCGCAAGTCAAAAGCTGCATCCTGCTTGCCGGCCTGCAAACCGCCGGAGCCACGACTGTTCGCGAAGCCGTCCGCACCCGCGATCACAGCGAGCTTGGCCTGCGCGCCTTCGGCGCCACGCTCACGCGGACATCGATTCGGTCTCCATCTGCCGGCCCGCAATCGCTCCACGCCATTGATGCCGCCGTGCCCGGCGATCTCTCCTCCGCCGCATTCTTCCTCTGCGCCGCCGCTCTCTTCCCCGGCTCCAGCCTCGTCGCTCGACTCGCTTGGCCTCAACCCCACGCGCGCCACGCTGCTCGACGTGCTCACCGCTCTCGGCGCGCGCATCAACGTCCTGAATCTTGAAGAAAAGCATGCCGAACTGGTCGGCACGGTGCAGATTTCGGCTCCGGCTGAAGGCCTTGGCTCAACCGAAGTCAGCGGCGCGCTCGCGGCGCAACTCATTGACGAGCTGCCCGTGCTCGCCGCCATCGCTCCCTTCACCAGCGGCGGCATTCGCATCCGCGACGCAAAAGAACTGCGCGTCAAAGAATCCGACCGCATCGCGCTGGTGGCAAAGAATCTGCGCGCCATGGGCGCCGAGGTCGCGGAGTTCGAAGACGGCCTCGATGTCCCCGGCGGGCAGCTCTGCACGGCGCCACCATCGACTCCGGCGGCGATCACCGCATCGCCATGGCCTTCAGCGTAGCCGCGCTCCGCGCCGAAGGCGACACGCTGATTCAGGGCGCCGAATCGGCCGCCATCAGCTTCCCTGAGTTCTTCGATCTGCTGGATCAGGTGGCGGAGCGGTAGCGCCTTTCCACAGCTTTCGCTTTTGCCCGACGCTTCAATTCGTGCTCGAAATGAAACGGCCCGGCCACTTGAGCCGGGACTGGCATCGCTTGGTTCGAAGTCATGCATCGAGACCTACTGCGCGGCCGGTATCGGATGCTCCTGTGTCGCCGGAGGCGTCATTGACGGCTCCTTCCCCGGCTTTGCCGGCTCACTCCAGGAACGACCGGCGTGGTCGGTCACATTTCCCTGCCGCTGCTTCAGTCAGGTTGATTCCGTAATGCTGCAAGGTCGAAGCCAGGATCTGGTAGAGGCCCGCGCGATCCTTGGCATAGGCCGCGTGCGCCGCGATCAGGTTGTCCTCCGCCATGGCCAGGTTGCGCTGCTGCAGCAGCACGTTGGCGGTGGTTGAAGCGCCCAGATGCAGCTTCTTCACTTCGGCGTCCAGGCTCTGCTGGTTATAGTCCCGCGCCGCCTGAGCCGCCTGCACCTGCGCCCGGTCGTTGGTCAGCGCGTACATCGCGTTCACCACCTGCATGCGGATCTGCGTGTAAAGCTGCTCCAGCCGCAACTCCGCCTGCCGGTACTCCATCAGCGACCGCTCCTGCACCGACTCGCGCTTCGCGGTTGCGCAATCGGAATCGTCAGGTTGAACCCGCGCCCTTGTCCGGCGCCGAGCTGTTGAACAGGTTCTGCACGCACTGACCCGTAACCGACCGTCGGATAAGTCCCCGGAGGCATAATTCCTGCCGCTGAAAAAGTTGATGCAATCGGGGCTCTGCGAGCCGCCCAGCCTGCGCTCGAGCCATAGAACCCGTAGACATCCAGCGTGCGGCAGCAGCGCATTGCGCGCGCCCTTTGAGCGTGATCTCGTCGTTGCGCAGCGTCAGCACCGCCTGCTCCAGCTCCGGCCGCGCTGGAACGCCTCCTGCACCAGCGCCTCGACCGGCTGGCTCTCTTCGGGAATCGGCTCCAGGCTCACGCGGTCGGTGGGAATCACCGGCGCAGCCGACAGCGCCGGATCGTTCAGGTTGCGCGCGATCGCCTGCTTGATGATCTGCTGCTGGTAGTTCAGCGCGCTCTGCGCGCTGATCAGCGCCTGCTTGTCGGTGGCTACCGTCGATTCGGCGTTCACCACGTCGAGCGGCGCCATGGTGCCGATCTCCAACTGCTTGCTGATTGTCGCCGAGCAACTTGCTGCTCTGGTCCAGCGCGTGCTCCTTGGCCTGCACATCCTCGTACGCCTGCACCAGCCCCCAGTAGATGGTCTCCACCTGGTTCACGGTGTAGAGAATCTGCTGGCGGAAAGACGAGTCGGTGATGCGGCGGTTGTTCAGCGCCTGGTAGATGAAGCGCTTGTTGACCCAGATGCCCGCGCCCTGCAGCAGGTGCTGCGTCACAGTGGCCTTGAAGACCGACTGACAGGTCAGGGCTGTAATCCGAGAACGGGTTGTCCGTCGAGATTCGCGGGTTGTTGAACGATACGGCCAGGTGCGTGCCGGTAACAAATGCCCTGGTTGTAGGTGAAGTTGTACTGGTTGGTGTTGGTGCTCAATTTCGTCAGGCCGCCGGAAAAGAGCGTATTCACCTGGCGGTGCCAGCGCCCGCTCAAACTGAACCGTTCCGGTCGCAGTCGGATCCAGAGTCTCCGGCGTCGGTCCTGCGCCGGCAGTGGTCAGCGTCAATCCGGAAGCGCCGGAACCCGCGCCGCCCGAGCCGACCGTCGTCCCGCCCGGACCACCGCCGGTTGACAGCGTCGAGGTCGAGCCGCCCAGCGTGCCGGTCACCAGGCCGGAGGGCGCGCCCAGCGGCGCCGCGCCCGTCTTGGTGCGCAGAATGTCCGTGTCGGCGATGTCCAGGTCGTAGCGGGCGATGGCAATGTCGTAGTTGTTTTCGATCGCCAGTGCGATCGCGTCCGACAGGCTCAGGTAGATCTTGCCGTCCTTGACGAGATCGGAAAGCCGCACTGAATTCGGAAAGCTGGCCTTCGCAATCGTCGTTGGCCGGTATACGTTGATCGGATCGCCAATCCAGGTGCCGAAAGGTCTTGAATAGTCGCGGCCAGAAGTTCGCAGTGGAATCGCCGACGTCGGCATCGGTGTCGGAGCCACCGGCAACTGAGACGCCGCTTTGTCGGGACCGTTCGAACCTGCTCCCATCTGCTGCCCGTAGGCGGGCGGCATCGTCGCCGTCAATGTCAGCAGAA
Source organism: uncultured Acidobacteriaceae bacterium (assembly GCA_963841095.1). Lineage (GTDB taxonomy): Bacteria > Acidobacteriota > Terriglobia > Terriglobales > Acidobacteriaceae > Telmatobacter. Next base: position 129,905 of record CAWJBE010000012.1, on the reverse strand, counting down.
CTGCTGCCATGGCTCGCAGGCGTTCACCCGCGAACCCTCGCTTCCCTCCGGCCTGTCGTGTCTCGTTGCTTTTCCTGTGCGCGGTTCCCCGCCGAACATCGCCTATATACGTCCTGTCACAAAGCATGTTTCTTCTCCACACAATCCCTGGCACGCGAAACGTTACGCCTTAAGACGGCACTCAATCCGCCCTGAATGCAAATGGTTTCTCAAAACGATTATCGCCGTTGCGTCAGTCTGAAAGCTTCATTGATGATTACGAAGTCGATACCCGGCTCGTTCCCGTAGTTGTTGCACAATCGGTTGCGTCAATTGCGTTTTCTCAAAGGGCTTGATTTCAAAGCCTGCCCTTAGCAGATTCGAATGGTGCGGCGGCAGGCTCACAAAGCCTGGGCACTTTGTCCTCAAGGCGCGTTCCGCCTCTGCGATCGAACTCACCAATCCCGCTCCAGCCTCCGCCTTTGCCTCCAAGACTCCCGCATGTCCTTCCCACTCACCGCCAGCCAAGCTGCCAACGCCCCGAACAGCCGGTTTTGACACTACTGGAAGCCAAATCTTAATTTAACTAACTGGTTAGTAAAATACTCCTGATCCCCCATCTTTCGCAACCCCTCCACGTCAATTCAACCCGCGCGCCCGTCCGCTTCCCAGCCGCCCCGCGTCGTTGTCAAGCCCTCGCCGTCTTAACGCGGCCGCCAATTCCGAGCCAAGTCATTGTTTTTCTTACATCTGCCTCCTGCTCCATGAACCCAGTTTTGTTTGCAGGGTAATTCCCCCCATTTCGCTAAACTTGATTCATGCTGCAACACATAGCGTTTCCGAAAGGGTCAGTGGCAGTTCTCGCCACAATTGCAAGCACCGGTCACGGAGGAAACAGGGAGCTTTTAGCCTGAAAATCACCTTAAATATCGGGGCCTTCATTCGCCGCAACAAACGGAAGGGCTCTTTCGAAGATGCACCAAGTGTCAGGGCACGAGTTTACTCGTGCCGTAAACGAGGCAATTTGACGGCGGCTTTAGCCGCTGAGGGACGGCTTTCTTTCTATCAGCGGTCTTTCCGCTCGCTGCGGCGAGTTCAGGCCCGGATCGAGCCGCTCCGAGCCAAGTGCAACTAAAGGCCATTCGAGCGTCGCGGCGAACCTTCAGTTGCGGCGTCCCGCTGTTGGAAGCCAGATTGCACCAAAAATTGTGCGAAGATCTCAAGGTGCGATGTTAACCACTCTGTGGCTGACGAATCTGCAAACAACCCCAACAGATTGTTCGATCCACAGCCGACGGCATACATTAAACCATTGAAATACCTGCACTTATTTACAAAATAGGGGTGGGTGGGGGTAGGGGATACCTCCCGGGGGTACCGGCGGGAGCCACCGCGCTCGTTGCGCGGCAGGTGTGACCCTTCAAACCGTGCTTTCAGCCCCATTCGGGTACCCTGTTAACCAGCGGTTCCCGTGAGCGACCAGAACCAACCCGCATCTCCTCTCCAGACTTGGAAAATAACCCTCGCCTACGATGGCACTGGCTTCCAGGGCTGGCAGGTGCAGCCCGGCCAGCCAACCGTCCAGGGCGAATTGCAGGCGGCTCTCGGCCGAATCACAGGCGAATCACCTCTGCCCCAGGGCTCTGGCCGCACCGATGCCGGAGTCCACGCCCTCGCGCAAGTGGCCAGCTTCGCATTGCGCGCCCCCATCCCACCCGAAAATCTGCAGCGCGCCCTCAATCGAACGCTCCCCGCTTCCATCCGCATCCTCGAAGCAAAGCCCGTGCCCAGCACTCATTTCATGCGCGCCATTCAGCCATCGCCAAAACTTACGAATACCGCATCTTTCACTGCAACCCTCTGCCCCCCCTTTCTGGCTCGCTATGTCTATGCTTTCCCTGGCCCCTCGATTTCGAGCGCGCTCCAGCAGTCAGCAAAGCTCTTTGAAGGCGAGCACGACTTCCTGAGCTTCGCCGCCACCGATCCCGATCTCGCGCACGCGGAGCCTCGACCTCGGTGCCAGAACTGCAAGCAATCTCAGCCGCAGACTAACGATGTCAAATCCGCCGTCCGCACCATCTTTTCCTCGGCTTGGGAGCAGCGCAAAGACCGACGCCGGCGATTTGCTCGTCTATCGCGTCCGCGGCAACGGCTTTCTGCACCACATGGTCCGCAACCTGGTGGGAACCATGCTCGATGTTGGCCGCGGCCACCTCGCCGTCGGCGACATTCCCGCCATCCTTGCAGCTCGCGCCCGCTCCGCTGCCGGCCCCACTGCCCCCGCGCGAGGACTGTTTCTCCATTCGGTTGAATATCGTGAACTTGAATGATTTCGATATTTGATAGACCAAATAAAATCCGAATTTGATACTTCATAAGATCTATAATCGGTCTTGTCATGGCTGCCTTGGAGGTTCTCTATGCGCTTCTCCACTCAAATTAAACCCATCAGCTACGTCAAATCGCACGCCGCGGAGCTCTTGGACCGTATCGCCGAAGAACGCGAGCCGATCATCATCACCCAGAACGGCGAGGCGCGCGCCGTTTTAGTCGATGTTCATTCCTATGAAGAATCTCTCGAGTCCCTCTCGCTCTTGCAGATCCTTGCTATTGGCAAGAAGCAGCTTGAGGCTGGCGAGGTGCGTACGCTGGCTGATGCCATAACCGCCGTCCGTAACCGGCGCCGTTCGCCCATCCCTCCGTCGCGCGCCGATGATCGAAAGGCCGTGCGAACGGCCAAAATGAAGCCGCGCTCGCAGCAACCATGAAATACCGGGTGCTCATCACGAACGCGGCGTTGCGTGACCTCGAGGAGATTTACGACTGGATTGCTGAGCATGACGCGCCGGCAAAAGCAGACTACGTGCTCGATCGCCTTACACAAGCGGCCGAGAGCATTGCGGCACTTCCTTTTCGCGGTTCGCGCACGCGCGAGTTACCGCCGGCAATGCATACCGAATATCGCCAGATCTTTTTTAAGCCATATCGAGTCATCTACGAGGTTATAGGATCCGATGTTGTCGTCTACCTGATCGTCGATGGCCGGCGAAACTTGCAGTCGCTGTTGATGCGGCGGCTTACGACAGGATGACCGGATCGGCGGGCCGCTTCGTCCCAACCAGTCCCTTGGGCGCAATGCTGCTACTCTGAAATCCTGGACATGCCGCTCCTCTTCGCAACCTCAGCCTTCTCGCGAGTCACCGCACTCGCGCGACAGCGGTCGATTCACGCCGCCTTCGCCTGGCTCCATGGAAATCCCAAGACCATCATGGACTGGCAGTTGGAAATGGTGGCAATTCCCGCGCCCACTCATGGCGAACAGGAGCGCGCAAAGTGGCTGAGCGAGCGATTCATTGAGCTCGGACTCAGCGACGTGCGAATCGACGCCGCCGGCAACGTTCTGGGAAACCTTCCGGCCACTCATCTGCCCCCGGAGAGCACTGGGCCGGTGATTCTGCTCTCCGCGCATATCGATACCGTCTTTCCCGTCGGAACGCCAATCAACCCGGTCTTCGATGACGGCCGTCTGATCGCCCCCGGCGCCTGCGACAACGCGGCCGGCGTAGCAGGAATGCTCGCCGTCGTTCGCGCCCTGCTGCATGCAGGCGTGGAGCTGCCTGTTCCGCTCATCGTGCTTGGGAATGTCGGCGAAGAGGGCGAAGGTGACCTGCGCGGCGTGCGTCACGTCTACCAGCAGAGCGCCTTGGCCGGCCGCATCGCCGCCCACATCGTTCTCGACGGACCCGGCGCGGATGCGGCCGTCACCCAAGCCCTCGGCAGCCGCCGCCATCAAGTCACAGTGACCGGCCCCGGCGGCCACAGCTTTACTGATGCCGGCACGCCCAACCCTATCGCCGCTCTTGCCCTCGCCCTGGCCCAGCTCGCCGATACCCCACTGCCCCTCGATCCAGGCACCACTCTCAACCTCGGCACAATACATGGCGGCATCAGCGTAAATTCAATTCCTGAAAGCGCGCAGGCTACCATCGATTTCCGTTCCACCGACCCTGACCAGCTCGTGCGCCTCGAAGTCGCCTTGCACCGTGCCGTTGAAGATGCCGTGGAACACTGGAACGCCAAGTCAAAAGCCACAGCGGGATCGCGCAAGCGTTTGTCTTTCGCAATTTCAACCATAGGCGACCGCCCAGCGGCGAAATTGCCCGACGACTCCTCGTTGCTCGCCGCGTTGCGCGCCGTCGACCGGCACCTGGGCCTGCGCACCGACCTCCGCCTCGGCTCCACAGACGCCAACATCCCGCTCTCGCTCGGTGTGCCCGCTTTATCCATGGGCGCAGGCGGCGAGGGCGGCGAAGCTCACACGCTCCGTGAATGGTACTCGCCCAAAGATCGCGAACTCGCTTTGAAGCGAGTCCTCCTGCTCACCTTGGCCATGTTGGAATGGGCTGCCGACCAATAGCCGCCTCCAGGACGCCCTGTGCTTGCGGCCCTTTCGCTTTGCGCCGCGTCTAATTGCTAAAGCGCGGTTTTTGCGCCACACGTGCAGGTGTGCATGTGCGCAGATGCAAGGCGCAGCCGAAGGGCGTTTAGATGGCTATACTAAGAGTTGGTGCCATCTTTGTGCCGGTCGACAGCCTGGGCGCCTTACGAGGTCATTGACTCTATGAAACAGCTCTGGGAACGGCTTCGCTCGCGCCGTCTTGCCTCAACATTTATGTTGCTCGCCACGCTCACCGCAGTCATTGTGGCCGGATCGTTTGCCGCCCATGGTGTCAGTGGACAGGCGGAGCAGGATAACAGCGCCGATGCCACACCCCTTAAAGTCGTAACCACACCGACTCCCCCCAACGACTTTGTCAGGATTGCCAAACTGGTCGGCCCAGCTGTAGTGAACATCAACACCCAGACTCTCCCCAAGCAATCGGCCAACGGCGGAAGTCGCACCTTCCATTTCAAGTCGATGCCCAATCAGCAGAATCCAGGCGGTGACGATCAGAACAACGATCAGCAACAAGGGCCGGACAACTTCCAGGACTTCTTTAATCGTTTCTTTGGTGGTCAGGGGGGGCAGGCACCGGATGACGGCGACAACGGTCAGGTGCAGGAGTCTCTGGGCTCGGGCTTCATTGTCGATTCCAAGGGCTACATCATCACCAACGATCACGTCATCGACAAAGCCGACAAGATCTACGTCAAGCTCTCCACGGATCCCGATACAACCGACCTGGGCCGCCCAGCCCGCGTGATCGGCTTCGACAAGGCCACAGACCTTGCCGTAATCAAGATCGACACCAGTACTCCGTTGCCTACCGTCAAGATGGGCAACTCTGACACAGCGCAGGTGGGTGATTGGGTTGAAGCCATTGGCAGCCCGTTTGCTCTCGCGCAAACTGTCACTGCCGGAATCATCTCCGCCAAAAACCGGACCATCGACCAGGGCGCCCCCGGCCAGTTCCAGCACTTCATCCAGACTGATGCGGCTATCAATCCCGGCAACTCCGGCGGGCCTCTGTTGAACATGAACGGCGAAGTCATCGGCGTCAACACTGCAATCTACACGCAGTCGGCCGGCTATCAGGGAATCGGGTTCGCCATGCCGTCGAATACCGTCGTTTCTATCTACAACGATCTGATCAGTCCCAGTCACAAGGTCACGCGCGGCTCCATTGGAATCCAGTTCCGTGAGGGCTTGTCGAGCGCCGTCAATCGCGTCTACGGCTTCAAGAATGGAGTTCTGGTCCAGGAGGTGCAGCCTGGCGGACCGGCCGACAAGGCTGGCCTCAAGCAGGGCGACATCATTACCACCATCGACGGCCGCAACATCAAGGATGGCGATGACCTTGTGAACGAAATCGCCAGTCGCAGGCCCGGATCCACCATACGACTGGGCTTCTTGCGTGACGGAAAGCAGCAAGACGCCACCGTGACAATCGGCGATCGCGACAAGGTATTTGCCGATTTGAATAATCCGCAGCCTGAAAACAACCCGGAAAACGCGGCAGGCGCCGGTGAGGCCAAGTTGGGCCTCGTCGTCCACGAGATCACTCCAGCGATGGCAGCCAAGTTGCACACCTCAGGCGTGCTCATTGATTCGGTGCGGACAGGTTCGTTCGCCGACTTGCAGCAATTGGAGCCAGGGCTGGTCATCACGCGCGTAAATCGGCAGCCTACCCCCAACAAGGACCAGTTCGATGCGGTCGTAAGCAAGCTCAAGACTGGCGATGATGTGGTCTTCGAGGTGGTCGACCCGCGTCATCCTGATCAGGGCATTAATGTCATTGGTGGAACGTTATAGCTGGTCTGGGACAGCGCCGGCGGCGATCGTTCGCCGCTGGCGCTCGTTTCCCCAGTTGGGGCCTTTCGTAACGTACAGCCCATTTTCAGGTTGCCGCATTACCAATCTTTGGTTAAACTTTTACGAAGTATTCTCGAAATTCCTACATTCTATTCAGGTGGTATAAGAGTGCTTTTATCTCATGCAGCATTGGCGTCCCTGATTTCCGCGGCACTCCTTGCGCCTCCTGCTTTCGCAGCGCATGTGCACCGTTCTCCTACGAGCGGCCGCTCCAGCACTGCTTCAAAATCTTCGCATCATCGGCACCATTCAAGCCGGGTGCGCGGCCAGCAGGCCATTGAGCCGGAGCGTGTCACTCAGATTCAGGATGCTCTCATCCGCGAACATTACTTGACGGGTGAAGCAGACGGCAACTGGGACGCTTCCACCATCGCCGCCATGCAGAAGTTCCAGGCAGACAATGGATGGCAGACCAAATTGATGCCTGATTCCCGTGCCCTCAAAAAGCTCGGCCTCGGTCCCGACTATTCCACCGCAATCAATGCGCAGAGTGGCCACTTCACGCCGCCCCCGCCGACCAGTACTATCCCTCCCACGCAGAACGCGGGTTTCGCTGATGCTTCGGGCGTGCGCGAGTAACTTCCCAGCCAACCTTCAAATCAGCTCCGTCGCAAGCAGGTCGCTCATCGTCTCGCGGCGCCGGATCAGCCGTGCCTTTCCGCCCTCCACCAGCACTTCTGCCGCGCGGGGACGGGTATTGTAGTTGGAGCTTTGCGCCATGCCATACGCTCCGGCATCGAGGAGAGCTAACAGGTCGCCCGCCTCGACCGGAGCGAGCTTGCGATCGCGCGCGAAGAAGTCTCCTGACTCGCATACCGGGCCCACCACATCGACGATCCGAGCCCTCCCTGTCCGCGGTCGCACCGGAACAATCTCGTGATGCGCCTGGTAGAGAGCCGGGCGGATCAGGTCGTTCATCGCCGCGTCAGTAATCACGAATGTCTTTTTGCCGTTGCGCTTGACGTAAAGCACCCTCGCCACCAGAGCACCAGCCTGCGCCACAAGAAACCGGCCGGGCTCGATCAGTAGCCGGCCGTCAAAGCCGCCAAGTGCCCGCGCCAGTGCCACCGCGTACTCGTTCACTTTGGCCGCTGCGTCAAAAACGCCGCCGTGATAGTCGATCCCCAGGCCCCCGCCGGCGTCAATCGTCTTCAAAGCAATGCCTTCGCGCCGCAGTTGCGTCACCAGCTTGCCCACCCGTTCAACGGCAGCGCCAAATGGATCCGCCGAACGTATCTGCGACCCGATGTGCACGCTGACCCCGTGCGCCTCCAGCCAGCGGCTGCCCGCCGCGTCTTTGAAGATCGCAGCAGCGTGCCGGATGTCGATTCCGAATTTATGTTCGCGCAGGCCGGTGGAGATGTAGGGATGCGTTTCGGCAAAGACGTCGGGATTCACGCGAAGCGCGAAGCGGGCGCGAACCTTGAGTTTGCGGGCGCGATCAGCCAGAAGCGCAAGTTCAGCCTCGCTTTCCACATTGAATTCCAGAATCCCCGCCTTCAATGCCAGGTCGATCTCCGCCGCTGTCTTGCCAACTCCGGAGAAGACCACGCGGCCGGCAGCTTCGGGCGCGGCGGCAAGCACCCGCTCAAGCTCCCCGCCGGAGACGATATCGAACCCCGCCCCCCGCGCCGCAAGCAGCCGCAGAATGGCCAGCGCTGAGTTGGCCTTCACTGCATAGCAAATCAAGTGGTCCCTGCCGCTCAGGGCCTGCTGGAACAACTCAAGCCGCCCGGCGATATGGTCGGCCGAATAGACATAGAGCGGAGTCCCGAAGCGCCTTGCCAGCGTTTCAAGTGACACGCCGTCGCAGTACAGGGGGCCGCCGCGGAGCGGGTGGCGAAATGGACGCGAAGATGAGCTTGCTGTCTGTGCCACGACAAAGGTCCAGAAGGAGAAGAATACTTCTTTGAGCCTACAGCATCCCCAGCTCCCGGTGTCTCAGAGCACAACCGGTTTTCTCGCCTTCCCAGTACAATGTTGGAATGACTGTTTTACCCCAGGTGGACGTGGTGGGCGTAGGCCTCAACGCCACAGACACGATTGTTTCGCTCGCGAGTTTTCCTGATCGTGGCGCCAAGGTCGAGTATTGTGACCGCGCCGTTATGCCCGGTGGACAAGTTGCTTCGACTGTGGTCGCGTGCCAGACCTGGGGACTGCGCTCGCGCTACGTGGGCAAGTTCGGAGATGACGCCGCCGCCAAGCTGCACCGCGAAGCCTTCGCGCGCGTGGGCGCCGAGGCGCAGATCGTCACTGTACCGGGCGCACTCAGCCTGCACAACGTGATCCTGGTCGATAACGCCGGGGATCGCACCGTCCTTTGCCAGCGCAATGAAACCATGGTCCTGCAACCGGAAGAGCTGAAGCGCGAGTGGATCGTGAACGCGCGCTTGCTCCACGTCGATGGGCACGATACCGCCGCCGCAACGCAGGCCGCAAGCTGGGCCCGCGAGGCCGGAATCCCCGTCACCGCCGATCTTGATGACCCCTATCCCGGCATCGACGACCTGATCGCCAATATCGACTACCTGCTTGTCAACTGCGATTTCTCGTGCCGCCTGATGGATGAAAAGAATCTCGAGCGCTCGCTCCGCCGCATGCAGGCTCGGTATGGATGCCGCCTCACGGCCGCCACGCTCGGCGAAGAGGGCGTGCTGGCATGGGATGGCAAACAGCTCTTGCACAGCGCCGCCTATTGCGTTCCGGTGGTGGACACCACGGGAGCCGGCGACATCTTTCGCGCCGGATTCATCTACGGATTGATGCAGGACTGGCCTCTGGAACGGCAGCTCGATTTCTCCTGCGCGGCGGCGGCGATGAACTGTATGGGCTCAGGCGCGCGTGGTGGCATCCAGCCCGTGGATGCAATAGAGAACCTGATGACGACTGTCTCTCGCTACGAGAGCAAGCACAGCGTGCCTTCGTTCGATTGAGTGCGCAAAACATCGCCAGACTCCTGCAAACCTGCCTCAACCGAATTAAAATGGAGTGAGCGGGTCAGCTCTCGTGCCTGAGCCCGGCGAATCCCCACCCGCTTTGCATAACGGAGATACCTGATGGCATTGATCAAAACCTCGAATCCGGCCCTTGGCCAGAATACTTTCAGCGACGCTGCCCGCAGTCAGTACGGCGGCAGTTTGATCGATGCCTCAGCGCGCATGACGCTCAACGGCACCGTCAACAAGACTGGCATACTGCTCCTCTGCGCCGTCGCCACCGCGGCATGGACGTGGAACTCGTTCCTGCAGACCCGCGACTTCAGCACTGTTGGTCCGCTGGTGATGGTTGGCGCATTCGGCGGGCTCATCGTTGCCTTCATCACGGCCTTCAAAAAGGAGTGGTCGCCCTTCACGGCGCCGATTTACGCCCTGCTTGAAGGGCTCGTTCTGGGTGGGCTCTCTGCCGTTTTCAATGCGCGCTACCCAGGCATCGCTTTTGAAGCTGTGGGCCTCACCTTTGGCACTTTGTTCGTGCTCCTTCTCGCTTATAAGTCCGGCCTCATCAAGGTGACTCAGAAGTTTCGCCTCGGTGTCATCGCAGCTACCGGCGGCATCATGCTCTTCTATCTGCTTGAAATCGTGCTCGGCTTCTTCGGCATCAATTTCACCACCGTCAACGGAGCCGGTCCCGTCGGCATCGCTTTCAGCCTGTTTGTTGTCGCCATTGCGTCGCTCAACCTGGTGCTCGACTTCGATTTTGTCGAGCAGGGTGTGAGCTACGGCGCCCCCAAATACATGGAGTGGTACGCCGCCTTCGGCATCATGGTAACGCTCGTGTGGCTCTACCTGGAGATGCTCCGGCTGCTCTCGAAAATGCGCAGCCGAAATTAGGACCTAGCTTTCCGTTTGTAGCCCGGAGCTACGATCCGCCTTCTGTGCCCTCGCCAGCGAGTTTCACCAATTCGTTTCGTGTCAGGGCACGACTTCAGTCGTGCCGCGCGAGGCCGAATTGCATATGGGGCTTTAGCCCCTGGGGGTGCCTCATTGCGGCTCTGATAGGGTTCATGCAACCATTCCTAGCTACTCACACTTCCCTGGGGTGAAATCAGCAGCAAAGTCACGCTCACTGGCGTGCTCCGCTTGTGCGGCGTGCCGCGCGGCACCACAAGCATATCGCCTTTGTTCAGTGTGATCGTTTTGTGGTCCACCGACTCAGGCGCCAGCCACTCACCTGGCCCTTTGCTATGCGCACCCTTCGGCGATCCACCCAGTTCGTATACAGTGGACCCCTCGATAATTTGGAAGACGTGGTCGCGGCCATCATGCCACTCGAACTCGGCCGCCGTTTTTGCCTTTTCGGTCGTAAGCATCATAACGAAACTCTTTTGATTCACGAGGCTCTTGTTGCCCGGATTTGCCTCTAGCGCCTCGATATCGGCGTGAAGCTCCTCTGCGCGAAACACCTGGATACCCGCGCCCTCCGCGGCAGCATCCTGCGCTGCCGCCGATGCGGCAAACAGCGGCATACCGGCGAGAGTGAGACTTGCAACCGCGGCTGCTGGCGCGACCCGCAGAAACCCGCGGCGGCCTGGATCCTTGAGATCAACGTTTTCCATAGATTTCCCCCTGTGGCAATAAATAGCTTCGTGCGGAATTCTATCAGCGTCGTGCCGAGTTCGGCTGGCTGATGCCTGCGTAAGGCATCGTGAAAATGCTGCGATGGCCTGCGCAGGATTAGTCACCTTCGTCGTTTGCCATTCGGCTTGCCGGCCGATAAGCGCTACGAAGTTGGCCGAGACCTCTAAATTGTTACTTCAGGAACTCTGCGCGTTAAACTTCGACCCTTTTCATCACGCCATGCGCTAGACTGCTGTGGATATGATTGATGGTGCCCGGAACGCAACGAACTGATGCGAGCATCTGGCCCCTTCCCAACAACTGATCCGGAGAAGCTTGGCTCTGTCATGATGCAAGGCACGGCGATCATTATCGGAGCTGGTCCTGCCGGACTTACAGCCGCAATCGAGCTCCAGCGGCGTTCCGCAATCAAGCCCATCGTCATTGAAGCCGGCCAGGACATCGGCGGCATCTCCAGAACCGTTCGATACAAGGGCAACCGCATGGACATCGGCGGCCATCGCTTCTTCTCCAAGTCCGACCGGGTGATGCAGTGGTGGCTCGCCATGATGCCGGTTGAGGCCGGCGCCGGTGATGGCGGCCAGCTTCGCTATCAAGGCCAGGAGCGATCGGTTCCGGCCGCAACCTCACCGCCCGACCCCAATACGCAAGACCTCGTAATGCTCGTACGTCAACGCCGCAGCCGCATTTACTTTCTCCGCCGCTTCTTCGAATATCCCATTCGCCTCACGCTCGGCACGCTTCGCAAAATGGGCGCAGTTCGGACGGTCCGCTGCGGCCTCAGCTACATGCGGTCGGCGCTTCTGCCTCAACGCCAGGAGCATTCGCTCGAGGATTTCCTCATCAACCGCTTCGGCAAGCAGCTCTACCTCACGTTTTTCAAGTCCTACACCGAGAAAGTTTGGGGTGTGCCCTGCAGCCAGATCAGCGCGGAATGGGGCGCGCAGCGTATCAAGGGGCTTTCGCTCAAAGGTGTGGTCGTGCACTTCTTCAGGAAGACCTTTTCCCTCGGCCGTTCCAGCAGCATTGCGCAAAAGCAGGTCGAGACCTCACTTATTGAAAAGTTCCTCTACCCCAAGCTCGGTCCCGGTCAACTTTGGGAACATGTGGCCGAACTCATCCGCGCGGACGGTGGCGAAATCATTTTGGGTACCTCCATTGATCGCATCCGCGTTGACGGCAATCGCATTGTCTCCGTCGAAGGGGTAAACGAGGCCGGCCAGCGCACCTCCTACTCCGGTGATTATTTCTTTTCCACGATGCCGGTGCGCGATCTCATCCGCGCCATCTCTGGCAAAGTGCCTCAGGAGGTCGTCGAAGTTAGCGAAGGTCTAATGTACCGGGACTTCATCACCGTTGGCCTGCTCGCTCGCAGGCTTGCCACCGCCGAAAAAGACGGCTCCCTGCTTAAAGACAACTGGATCTATATTCAGGAACCGGATGTATCCGTGGGTCGCCTGCAGATATTCAACAACTGGAGCCCGTGGCTGGTCTCGAGCCCGGATAAAGCGTGGATTGGCCTCGAATATTTCTGCAACGATACCGACGCTATCTGGAAACTATCCGACGAAGAAATGATCAAACTCGCCATCTCAGAGGTCTCCCGTATTGGCATTCTGAAGGCCGAGGATGTCGAAGACGCACACGTCGTCCGCGTTCCCAAAACTTACCCAGCTTACTTCGGCAGTTACGATCGCTTCGATGTGATCCGCAAGTACACAGATACCTTCGAGAATCTTTTCCTGGTCGGCCGCAACGGCATGCATAAATACAACAACCAGGATCACTCAATGCTGACTGCCATGACAGCGGTAGACAACATTCTCAGTGGCATAACCACCAAAGACAACATCTGGGCGATCAATACCGAGACGGAGTACCACGAAGAGAAGACGCAGAATTGACTCGCTCTCCTGCCTACCCTCGAATCACTTCTCTGCATCCCTTTCAGAACGAGTTAGCAGAATCACTTGGAATGATCCTCTTCGGAAAAAAGACGTTTAGAAAAGCCACGACACCAGCGCTCTTCATCGATCCAATGACCTCGGTGGCGACCCCGTGCTTCAAAATATCGCTGGTCCAGCCTCATTGGGTGCGCGGCCCACTGCCGTCATTGCTCCGGATGCAAATGCATCTTGAGGAACTCGATGTAAACATCCCAGTCAGTCGGAACCATCCCGTGACCGCCTTCGTGCATGGAATATGCGAGATCATGCAGGATTGGAACCTTCGCTGCCGGCCACACGTCGGTGTCGAGGGGATCTTTGCCGAGCAGCTTGTAAACCGGCCCTGCCGCAACCTCCGCCAAAAATTCTCCCTTGGGATCGGACCAATAATCGGTGCTTCCCGTTTGCAATAGCAGTGGCCGTGGCGCGATTAGAGCGATCAGCATATTCGCATCCATCGGAGCCTTATCCGGAAAGCCCGCCCAATGCGCGTAGTTCTCTGCGAACTGGTAGGAATAGCGCGTGGGTGCAGTCAGGTGCGCAATCGTTTCTCCATAATCGCGATGGCTCAGCGCCGCGCCACCTTCACCGGAACAACTCGCAATCACATCAGCAAACCGCTGATCGTGTGCGCCCGCCCACATCACTGTCTTGCCCAACCGCGAAACCCCGTGGATCGCAACTCGCCTTGCATCGATGCTCGGGTCGGTCTCAAAGTAGTCTTCCACGCGGCTCATGCCCCACGCCCACGCGGCGATCGATCCCCAATCCTCCGGTCCGCGCTCCGTCTGTCCAGGCTTCAAATAGTGCGCGCGAATTCCGTCTGGAAATCCCTTCATAGAATCCGGGTCTAGCTCACCGTAGTAATACGTTGCGACACCAAAGCCGGCATCGAGAAATTTGCCCACCGGAATCCGCCCAAAGAAACACCGGTCCTTCGGCGGCATCACCTTCGTATTTGTTCGTGGATCCCAAACCTCTTCCGGGTTAATGCCCGGATCGTCTGTGGCGCATTGATTCGGACCGAAACTGATCGTGAAGAACATCGGCACAGGTTTCCCGGCAGCCGCCGGAAGATAAATCAGCAGGTGAATCTTCGGCCAGCTCGGGTCTTTGGAAAACGAAATCGTCACCTGTTTGCGAATTGCCTTTCCCTCCAGCGCCGGCGTGCCTTTGTCGGTCACGTCGAAACTCTCCTCCGCCGGGCGCCCTGGGTCGCGGCCATACTGTTGCGTCTCAAAGATCTCTTCGATCTCTGCCCGCCGCTTCGTATACCAGGTCTTCGCATTCTTCACCAGCTTGCCGTTGCTCAGCCTTAGCGGATCCGGCAACGTGTAGCTGCCAACCTTCGCCTGGTCGTAGTTCACAGGAATCCCGCCAACAACCGCCGGCAAGGGTTTAGGCGTTGGCGGCACCGCTGTGGCCGGCACGGGCGGCGTTTGCGCGCGCAATACAAGGGCACCAAACATAAATGAAACCAGCGAGAATCTCCCGAATTGCATAGCGCTGCCTCCGAAAATTCGCCCCACTCCCCGCGAACAGGTAATGAAATAAATTGCAGTCTGAAAAGGTAGAGTTTTCACTCTATCGGTGTCAAGCAATGACATTGGGCCGCGCAAATAAGGGCGCACAATCATCGCGCAGCCCCGGCTCGGCAGGTCTCTCGCCGCGCAATGAACGAGCCAATTGCCGCCATCCGCGGGTTAAAATAGGATGGTTCGCGTCATTTGAGAGGTCTAATGTTATATCGAACTCTCGGGTGCTTTGTGGTTTGCTGTCTCGCTGCAAGCCTCCACGCCCAAACTGACCTTTCCAGGCGCTATCAACTCTACGGAGGCTACAGCTTCCTCTCCAACTCAATCAATGGAGTCAGCGGATCCCATCAGCCGCTGAACGGGTATGAAGTCGCCTTTGCCATCCCTCCGTGGCATGACCTGCGATTTAAACTCAATGCCTTTCAGTATCTCGGCACTAATCTGGGCGCGGCCGAGCACCCGTACTTCGTCATGGCTGGCGGACAATACGGACGAAACTTCGGCAAGGAAGCTGCTTTTGTTGAGGCAATGGCTGGAGAAGGCAATGTGAACGCCAATTGGGGCGCGAACAAGACCATTGGCGATACCGCATCGTTCTCGGCTGTCCTGGGCGGCGGTGTCGATACGCCCCTTTCGCCGCACTTCGCTTTCCGGGTGCAGGGTGATTTGCAATACGCGTATTTCAAGCAGAATGCATCCTTTCTGTACCCTGCCCCCGCACCGACCTATGTCTCGGGTTTGCCTAATTACTTTGGCCGTATCTCCACTGGATTGGTCTGGCGATTTTGAATGCCGACTTCTGAATACCGTAACTCGGGCCGCCGTTGAACAATTTGCGCTTCTCGCGTTTTTTGATCCTTTACTTTGGACACTGGCCGACCCAGGATCTCTCAATGTCGTCCGTAGGTGACCGCTTGTCAATCAAGCTGAATTGCAAAACTCAATTCGCACCCCTCGCATTGCGGCTCAGCCCAAGCCGGCGCAAGCCTCGTTGTCGCAGGTTGGTCATAAAGTTCTTTCTGGTCTGCCTTTTCCTGCCGGCCGCACTCGGCATCTCAGTCTTCCCGCCTGCCCATGCGCAATCGCCATGCACTGTCGGCAAAAGGGAAAGAGCCGCGGCAAAGAAAGCGGGTGAGAAACAACCCGTCGAAAGCGAAATGATCTTTGAAGGTCAGGGTTCGTTCGGCAACTATAAGATCTTCGCCCAGGGTTCCGACAGCAAACTATTTACCTCTGGGGTGGAATACGACCGTCATTCCTGGGGTTGTCTTCTCAAGGCGCAGGTGGATTACGTTGCGGAGTTTCTGCCGTTTGTGCTCCTCGATGAACCGGCACAATTGACTTACTATGGCACCCCGGAAACGACAAACAAGCGCCTTATACCGGGTATCGGAATCACGCCCGTCGGCTTTCGATTGCTTTGGCGCGATGGCAAAGCAATCAAGCCGTACTTGATGGCGAAAGGCGGCTTCCTCATCTATTCGCAAAAAGCGCTCTCACCCTACGCAAGCTATGTGAACATCAGTTTGCAATCGGACATAGGCGTTCAGATTCGGCTGAGTCCGAAACTGGATCTGCGCATGGGCATGGGCGATTATCACCAATCCAACGCCTTCGTCGTGCCATCCAACCCCGGCCTTGACGTCATGTCATGGACTTCGGGAATTAGCTACCACCTCCACAAATAAACTGCACAAAACGCGCTGATACCTGCCCCTACCCGACCTCGCGCTTAAACAGAAGGATTGCCGGAGTCTCTCGCGGTAACCCACTCCCGACAGAAAGAAGGCCCCAGCCGGTTTCCCAGCTGAGGCCCTCTCAACTTCGTCTTCATTCCATTCCCTGCCCTTAATGCTGGCGCTGAACGGAGTTATGCGCTCGCACTAGAAGTTAAAGCGCCCGGTGAGCTGAAGGATTCGCGGATCGTTTGCCTGTGTGGCGCCACCGACCCAAACGAAGTGCCCCCGATGCTGGTGCTTGGGTTCCAGAAGTTCGGCGTATTGGCAACGTTGTACACCTCACCGCGGATCTCAAACGTGTAGTTCTCGTGAAGTTGGAACGACTTGAACAGTGAAGCATCCAGAAGCGGGTGGACGTGGAATCGGACGCTTTCCATGTCCGGTCCGATCGTCGCAAGCCAGAATCCTGAAGGATTCTGCTGGAACGCCGGAGTCGACGATGCGCTGGCGCACGCGCCTGTACCAACTTTGTTTGTCTAGACAGGTTGATTGTTCACAATGCTCACGGTCTGGTAGCAGGTATTGAAATACTGACCATAGGACGGTTTCGAGAGGTGAGGATTTGCAATCTGCGTGTAGCCGCCCGGAGTCGAGACCAGCGTGCCGTTCGTCTCGCGCAGAACGGTATTCAGCGTCCAGTTGCCGACAATCATCTTTCCGACATTGGAATGAAGAAACGCCGGCATCTGGTAAGTCGCGATGAAATTCTCGATCCATGTCGGACTCGAGTCCTGGTAGCGGAACAACTGGTTGAACGTGTTCTGCCCAGCGTTGAGATAGGAGTTCTGATCCATCAACTTGTCCCAGGTCACGTTCCCCTGGAGGCTCAACCCATGGCTCATGCGCTTCGCAGCGGAGATTTGCAGCGAGTTATAGAGTTGCTCTCCTACCGACGCGTAGTTGTCAGTCACGCCGGTGAACTCCGGATAAGGGACCAACAGGCTCGACTGCAGAATCGTTGCAGTCGCTATCGATGAAGAGGTAGGCAGTAGCGCCGCACCATACATGGGATTCGCCACCTTGGTATTCAGGTAAGTCGACTGCGCGAGGTTGTTGTAGTACTGAATCGGCAGACCGTTGATTGACTTGTTCACTTCCTCACGTGATTCTTTTTGTCCCACATACGCCACTGACAGCAGCACGTTCCAGGGCGCCTGATATTCGGTACTCACCGACCACTCCACGTCCTTCGGTTGCACATGGCTCGGATCAGTAAACGTAACGCCTTGTCCTAACGCAGTCGCCAGCCCAAGCGAGCTCCCTGTGGGCTGAACCACCCCGGACGGAAATGGGTTCGACAAATTATTTGCAGGGTGGATATTGTCTGTCGTGGCTACGTAGCTTGTTGAAGCGCTATAGCCGGTGCTGATCGGGATTCCAGCGTGTTGAGAAACACGATGCCAAATCCCCCGCGCAACACCATGTTCCTCATTAATTGATACGCTCCGCCAAATCTAGGCTGCCAGTTGCTGTAGCTCTTCGGGTAAGGCGTGCGATTCCCGTAGGTGACATATTGCAGGCCGCCAAGCAACGGAAGGCCGGTCACCTGCGCCTGCATCGGATTCATGCAGGTGGTACAGAAGCTGCTGACCATGCGGTTGTAGCGTTCCGTAAACGGCGACTCGAATCCCAGCGAAATCCCAGATTCAGGGTAAGTTTCTGCGAGACGCTCATGTCGTCCTGCACGAACCCGCCGTAATAAACTTCCTGCATCGCATAGGCAATGTTATTGGCATAGTATCCGCCCGAAGTAGCTGAGGGATAGCCCAGCAACATCGAAGCCAACCCGTATCCTGAGTTGCTGTCCCCGTTGACTGAGCAAATTTCGCCGTTCGGGCAGGTGCCGCGGTCGAGTTCTGCTGTGTGAACTGGCGATTGAATGTAAATGTGCCAAATCCGCTTTGCGGGTTCTGCACATCGTACCTGTCGAAGTTGCTGTCGAAGCCAAAACGCAAACTGTGCTTTCCGTGCGTCTTTGAAACCACTGCGCCTGGCGAAATCAGCGTAAACGTGCTTACCTGCCCCCCTGCTCCGGCCGCAAGCCCCAAAAAGGGATTGTTACCGGTACCGAGCGGATCGCTAATGGCTATTCCTGGGAATGATTGATAAGCAAGGCCATTCGCATTGATTCCAAGGGAGCCCAAGTTGTATTTCAGGCCCTGGTAGACCAAGCCGAACGGGTGATAGATCAGCCCGATGTGCGTGTCGATCGCCAGTGTCGGCTGACGGCATCCAAAGATCCTGTAGATGGCCGCCAACGTTATTGCGGTACACGGTATAGTCCATGCCCGATTGGCCGATCGGCGTTGGGAAGTTGTCGTTGGGCACAAGTTGATTCAGAATCGCCTTGAAAAACGACGCGTTCATTTTGTTTGTATTCGAGAACGACTGATCCACTCTGCCGACGATCGAGAAGTACTTCTCGTCGTATGTAAAGCCGCTCGTTGGAATATAGTTGCTCGGCGACGATGTCGTCGGTGTCGCGTTCGGCTGCGGGAATAAAGCCATTAATGCCGCACCCACTGCTCCCGTGAAATAGCTGGACGGGATTTGATTGTTCAAAAATGGCACTCGGTTGCCGTTCGCGGCCGTCGCCTGCGTCGGATCGTATAGCTGCTGCCCCGCTCCGGGGTTGCAGACTCCGTTTGTAAAGGCCGTGCACAACGCTGAGAAATCTCCCTTGCGCTGGGCTGCAGTCGGCACAATTCCATTGACAGTGGCGACCGAGGTAATCGGCAGCTTCGCCTGCACACGCTCGTAAGCCACCATGAAATACGTCTTGTCGTGCGCGTTATAAAGATGCGGAATCGATGCCGGGCCATCGATCACAAATCCGGGCTGGCTCGTTTGGTCATTGGTTCTCGGCGTCGCCCCCTTTGCAAGATTCTGAGTAGGAACGCGCTCTGAAGTATTCGCATCCATATAGGTGTTCTGGAACACGTAATACGCTGCCCCGTGATATTGGTTGGTTCCGGCGCGCAGCACTGTGTTCTCAACACCCGCTCCATGACCAACTTCGGCATCGAACAAAGTGTTTTGTACCTTGACTTCCTGCACTGCCTCCATCGAAGGCACAAAACCTAGGTAGTTCGTTCCCGAAAATCGCTCGGCCGGGTCGTCCGGCATTCCGTCCAGAGTCAGCCGCACGTGGCCGCTGATTCCGTTAATCACCAGCTGCACAGCGGTTCCGCTGAATTGGTTTGCCTGCGAGCTCGCCTTTGACTGCATGTACTGGCCCGAATAAACTCCGGCTCCCAGTGTCGTAAAAATGAAGGGATTGTGCCCGATCAGCGGCGTGTCGACAATCTGTTGCGTACTGATCGTCGTGGCCACCTGGCCGGATTCGGTATCCAGCTGAATCGAATCCGCGGTGACCGTCGCGGTCGTGGTGGCTGAACCAACCACAAGCGTGAATGGAACATCGGCTGTGCCGCCTGCCGTCACCACAACTTCTGTCTTGGTTTGCGGGCCGAATCCCTTGGCCGAAACCGTCACCTCATACGTATCGGGCGTCAAAAAGGGAATCGTGTATTCGCCTGTACCGTCCGTGACTACCTTTGAAACGAATTTCGTCACCGTATCCGTCGCCACCACGCTTGCGCCAGGAATTCTCCCGCCGGCCGTATCCGCAACCGTGCCACTGATTGCGCCCAGGTATTTTGCCTGAGCATCGCTCTTTGTCGCTCCGCAAAGCACTACCAAAATGATCGATACGATCATCCATGGCGTGCATCTGCTAAGGCTTTTACGTGCTGCATTCACTGCCCTCTTCATTGCATCCATATTGGTCCTCGCTGTCAGGTTGTCGTGCGTTATGTATCTTCATTTGTGCCATCGCGCTCATTCGCGGCCGATGGTCTGCTATCGAGAATTCAAAACCGTGCGATCTCCACTGCAAGGCCTGGATTTCTGCTCCAGTCTCCTGCTGGCGCATAGCCGCCCAGCGCTCACGCGGAGTCGGCAGTCCGCCGGAGTTTCATACGCATTCTTGAGAACGCTTTCAATAGATGGCAAGTTAATTCACCGGAAGAGGCTCGCCATCTTAACCGCTAGAACCATAATAAGTCGTTATTAAACAGCATAATAGCCGACATGCCGTCGCAATCGATCACAAAGGTTAAGAGCGCCGTCACTCCCTGTTTTCGGGCTATCTTCATCCATCCATTGCCCCGATTGGCCGCTCGGTTTAGACTTGGGACCATACATCGAAGCAGGGTCAATGGGATCAGTTGCGGATAATCCGGCTTGGGAAGTTCTGGAGAATCTGCCCAGCGTTGATGAGCGGCGAGCTCTGATCGAACGCGTGGCCGCCTGCGAGCAATTCACTCGCTCGGCTCGCCTGCGAAGTTTTCTGCTCTATGTCGGAAGGCAGTCGCTCAAAGAAGGCTGCCCGGAGATTCACGAGCAGGAGATCGGCGCCAAAGTCTTTGGCCGGCCTGACTCCTATGACCGCACTTCCGACAATATTGTGCGCGTCAATGCGACTGAGCTGAGAAAGCGCATCGAATCCTACTTTGCTACGACCGGCGCCGCGGAACCGCTCATATTCGACATTCCCCGCGGCAGTTATAAGCCTGTCTTTCATCGTCGGCTCATTGAAGTTCCAAACCATCAAGCGACAACGGTCGAATCTTCTCATGCAGTCCAGCCCGAGCCGGCCATTGAAACATCAGACCGCATTCGCCCTCAATTCGTTGCGCAACTTATCTGGGCACTGGTCAGCCTCGCCTTTGCCATCGCGTCTTCAGTCCTCTTCATTCAGAATCGCTCCATGCGCGCCGCTCTTCACCCGTGGGAAAACCAGCCGGCGGTCGCCGCCTTCTGGAGCGGTTTCCTTGACTCGCACCTGCCCACGGATGTTGTTCTGCCCGACGACTCAGCAAGCGTGGTCGAAGACATCACCCACGATCCCATTACCCTCGGCGACTACCTTAGCCGCGGATTCGAGCGCCAAATTCAGTCGTCCAGCATGAGCGCCGATCGCAAAGAAGATGTCTACGAGATCTTGAATCACAACCTCGTCACATTTGGAGCGGTTCGCGCTGTTCAGCTCGTGCTCGGAGAGATTCCATCGACCGATTCCCATTTTCTGGCCTTCTCCCGCAACTTCTCGGCGGATGAAGTTAAACGGAACAATGTGGTGTTGATTGGCGGCCAGAAAGCCGTGCCATGGGATTATCTCTTCGACAATCAGCTTAGCTTTGTCACCGATTACGACTACGCGCACTCGCAGCAAATCGTGCGAAACCGCAATCCGAAGCAGGGAGAACAATCGATCTATACGGTGCCGGGTGGGGCAGGCGATCTGATTGGCTACGCCACCATCGCCTACCTGCCCAACCCCAGCCGGACTGGACACGTCATCATTCTCGCCGGAACCGATTCCGATGCAACCGGCGCCGCAGCAGCCTTCCTCACTTCGGAAGACCAGATGGAACGGCTTCGCAATACCTTCCGCGCAAAAAACTTCCCCTACTTCGAGGTCCTCCTTAAGACTTCTCGCGTGAGTGGAACCTTCTTCGACGCCGAGTGCATTGCGTATCGCACCTACCCCGATCTGCATTGAAGCATTTTGCTCGCAGACAAAGCCCCCAACGCCGTCCAACATCACCAATACGCCGCCGACTCGCCCCTGCTTCCTTCAGGCTTGCTGTGCCCTGTCAATGTGGAGATCACAGTTGCAGTTACCATGCGTTCCATCGCTGGCCCGAACTGAATCTCCGCAAGAACGCTGCCCCGTTCTTGCGGACCACTCGTCCCATGCCGCCGCACGATGACAATTCGTTCATTTTTCCGTTCTTCTCACAGAGCACCATCCGTGTAAACTTTCGTACTCCTGCATGCCTCCACATTTTTTGATTAGATTGCTGCACCAGAGAGCTATACTTTTGCCGTTCCTCTAATGGCCCGTTGCGGCCGAATTTAAGTAAGGGTCGACGCCTTCCCCCCATGCAGGCAAACCCCTCCGGTTGAAACTCCAGAACGCGGAGTTACGTCGACTAAACAAAGGGAACGGGCTACGCCGCGCCTTTTTCGGCAACGCCGGTTGAGCAACTTCCGAAAGGTCGTTGCGTTTTAACCGGCAGAAATTGGAGCAACACTTCAAGCCTTACGCTTGGTTGCCTCAAGCAGCGTGGCAGTTTCCTGATGATCAAAACACGCGGCGCCATTGCGCAGACCGCGGACCTTACCGGGGCGATTGGAGGGTTGCCCGGACCAGTTCGCAGTTGGAGCGGTTATGAAAGCGTGTTTTGTTTTCCTGCCTGCCTTGGTCGGCGCGCTCGTCGCGTCGCAAGCTCTCGCGCAAGCTCAGCGCGCGCTGCTCATCGGCATCAATACTTATCAGCCCGCCGGCACAACGGCGGAGCACCCCGCCGGCTGCATCTATGGCCGCTGCGAGCTCGGGACTTTTCAGAATCTCGATGGCTCCGTAAACGATGCGGGGGCCATGGCCGACCTCCTCACCAGCCCCAAATTCGGTTTTCCCGCCACCAATGTCGTTCTGCTCACTGATCCCGCTCCGGCCGACCCGCGCCCTGGCGTAACAGTCCTGCCGGCCTCTCAAACCACACACGACGGCATTCTCGCCGCCATGCAAAAATACCTCGTCGACGTTCCGCAAAAAGGCGACACCGTTGTCTTTTATGACGCCAGCCACGGCTCCCTGCGTGTAAACAGCAAGGGCAACAAGCTCACCGTGCTCGTCAGCGGCAAGTACGTGCACGCCGACAGCACGCTGGTCCCCTCTGACGCTTACAAAGGTGGCTATGACGTCCGTGACCGCGAGATGACCCACATCTTCGACGAGGCTCTCGACAAGGGCATCCATCTCACCGTCATTTACGATAGCTGCCACTCCGGCGGAATCAGCCGCGGCATCGGTCCCAAGTACCGCGAGCGCGAGTTGGCCTTCGATCCCCGCGATATCGATCAGGCGCCTGACACGAGTCCCGGGCCCACCGAGCGCGCGGATAATCCGGCGCTGGTCTTTTCGGCCGCCCAGCAAGGTCAAACCGCCAAGGAAATGCCCGCGACCGGCACGGCAACCGAGCCGCATGGGGCCTTCACCGCCGCGCTGCTCGAAGCGTTGCAGGTACTGCCCGCCGATGCGCCCGCCTCGCTTGTCTACGAGCGCGTCAAGGCCGTGCTTGAAGGCAGCAACGTGCCCGATCAGGAGCCCGATCTCGATGCCACTTCCGCGCGCCGCCAGCAACCTCTCTTCGGAGGAGTCGCGGCAAAATCAAACAAAGTCCGCGCCGCTGCGCTCGGAACCGGCGACGATGGCTCCATCTCGCTCGATATCGGCCGTGTCGCCGGGCTCGGGGTCGGCAGCGAGTTCACTTCAATGGTCCCTGACAAGGCGGGCGAGAAAATCGTCCTTCGCATCGCCGCCATGGATGGCCTCGCGCGTTCCTCGGCTCAGGTGGTCAGCCCGGCCGGCGCCAAAGTTGCCACCGGCGATGTCTTCGAAATGACAAAGTGGGTTCCAGCCGATAATCCCCCGCTGCGCATCTGGCTTTGGCCATCCAATCTAACCCAGGATCAGATTCTCGCCGCCGCGGCGCAGGTCCAGGCCTCGGGAGCCACTCTGGTAAGCGATCCCGCCGAAGATCAGTGGACCCACGTCCTGAGTTGGGACGGCGCACATTGGACGCTGCAAAAGGCCGGCACGCCCACCCCTGTCGCCCTCGGTGCAACACTCACCGCCGATACCATCAAGCAAAATCTTCCCGCCGGCGCCAAACTTTGGGTCAATCTTCCGCCTTCGCAGGAGCTTGCTCAGAAACTCAAGCCGGCAGACGCCCAAAGCGCCGTCCAGAATGCAGACAATCTCGCCGCCGCCCAATACGCGCTCGCCGGTGTTCTCACCGCCGATGGCCCTGCCTATGCGTGGTACCACAAAAGCGAGCTTGCGGCTGGCCCGCCTGCCCCGAACGCGCCCCCGCACAGCCCCGGCTGTTCCGCCACTTCGCAATATCCCGTGCGCACTGACTGGGTCTCTATCGGCAGCGCAGCCGCCATCAACCCGGCCGGCACAAAGCTGAACCACTACGCCTCGCTGCTCGCCAAGGTGAATGGCTGGCTCCAACTGGCCAACAGCCCCGCTGACGCTTCGCCCGACGAGTATTACTCCCTGGCCCTGATTCCATCCACGGGTACTTCGCCACTTCCTGCGGATCAGGCTGCGCGCCAGGGCGACCTCCTCAAGATGGCATTGGCATCCAGCGACCGCATTATCGATCGCCGCTGGGTCTATGTGCTCGATATCGACTGTCACGGCCAGGGTACTGTTCTGTATCCTCGTGACTATTCTGAGAATCAGTTCCCCAACGATGCCGATAGTGGCCGCCAGTTCTTCCTTCCCGGCGCGCCCGTCCTGCGCATCGGCCCTCCCTATGGGGTTGATACGCTCGTTCTGCTCAGCACAGAGCAACCGCTCGCCGATCCATTCGTGCTGAACTTTGAGGGGGTTGCCTCGCGCGGCACGCGAGGTGTCGCCTCTCCTTTGGAGAAGTTGCTCAATCAAACCAGCGGAGGAACCCGCGGATTCTCAGGCGAGGTTCCCACCAACTGGAGCATTGGCCTCATGACCGTTCACAGCGTTCCCAACAGTCAGCCAAACTAGGTTTCATCTCTCAGCGGCTTCATGGATCTCGTGAGCAGCCGGCGGCTCATTGAAAGACTCCGGCGAAAGATGGAGGGTGCACAATGTCTCTTTCACGACGACACTTCCTTGCCGACGCCTCAGCGCTAGGCATGCTCGCAGCGCTTCTTCCCCAGCTCGATGCGCAAGCCACCGCCTCGCAGGCGTCTACCGAGGATTTGCCTCACGACTCCTACGATTTCTGGAACGGATTCTACGACTCCGTGAACCCCTACAGTCCCGACTATGGCACCCAGTCGGCGTCGCGCGGTCCCACTGATCAGCTTCCGGATCCCAAAGCCCAAACTCAGTACCTCCAATACAATCCGGACAAGAAACGCATCCGCTATGCTTCGGACATCGAGAAAGGTGAGCTGCTCGATCACGAAGGCGACGTCTCCGTCAGCCTTGCCCTTGCCCAGTACCGGCCTGGCACCGGTGAAACCAATCTGAAAGCCTCGCAGTTGCGCGTCGATGCCACCCAGATTCACCCCCTCATTAACATCGCGGCTCCGCTCGCCTGGGCGGCCATCGCATCCATCTCGCCCAACACGGCCGGCAAAATCTCACTCGACGACTTGGGCTTCCGCTCCGTGCAAGCCACACAGGGCACCAGCAAAATCCTGCTCACCAAAGGCACGGGAAAGATGTCCGTCAATATATCCAGGGCTGCTGCTCAGTCCATGTTCATCAAGGCCTTGAACATCATGATGGAAGGCGCCAAGGCTGTAGCGCCCATGGTCAGCCTGCCCGCCATCAGCGTTCCCGCTCTCAGCACCTTCACTGAGGCTTTGAGCTATTGGGAAGACCGTACCCGCTTCATCATGGCCGGCAACCTCACCACCGCCGTCGCTACCCAGCAGGCTCTCAACTCTCCCGATCGCGAGCCCCAGTACATTGGCCTCGTCGCCGGAGACTATCTCATGGTTCCGCAGAGGCACGTCGATGAGCTGGCTCAGGCATTGCCCAATCTCGATGTGGTGCAAGGCTACCTCATTGCCAAGGATGCCAATCCCAACCTGCCGCTCGCTGAGCGTGCGCAAAGCGCCGTTCCCGCTGTAACCTATGCAACCATGCGGGTGGGAGTCACAGCGGTCCCGGCCTCCTGCTCCAGTTCAAGCACTTCGTCCAACCCGCTTTCGGGCTTGCTCGGCGGCTCGTCCTCCTCTTCTTCGAGTTCCTCGAGCACCAAGAAAAAGTAGGAGACGTCCGCGCAGTGTTCTAGGTATGCTTGTGAAATGCCAGGCGCCCCCGGTTGGGGCTGGCGGCGTCCTTCTTAAGGTTTCGGGGGTCGATATGAGTCAATCTGCGAAGATCTGGGCGGTGGCGTCTCTTATCACCGCGGCGCTGGTTGCAACACCGGCCGGCGCGCAAAATTTCGGTGCATCCAAGGAGAAAGTTACTCTCCACCGCAAGCTCCCCGCGCTGATGCACCTGCCGGGTAACTCCATCAAAGTGAACGTCACCTCTGCCGATCAGGATGGCGCTCTTCCCTACGATTTCCAGGCCCTCCTTGAGACGGAGCTGCTGAAGGACGATTCGGACCTGCGCGAGGACGACAATCCGAACACCATCGTCACCTGCCAGATTACCGAGTACTCTCATCCCGCGCCGACCGTCACCTCAAAAACCGCACCTGGAGTTACGCTTGCCAAGCCGACGTTCTCCAACCTCAGTAAAGGCGCCACGAAGCAAGCCACGTTCACGCGCGTTACCGGAGAGCTGATCGTTTCGTTTCAAGCCAAAACTTCCACCGGTCAGATGTTGATCTCTGACAACGTCAGCGCGAGCTATGACCAGGAATTCGACAGCCAGGGGAATTCCATGGCCCACGGAATGATGGGTTCGTTTACCGGCACATTCAGCCGAATGAAAGGCGGAGAAAAAAGTGAGGACCTCAACCCGCCTACGCCGGCCGAGCTCCGGTCGCGCCTGATTCTCGATGCCGTCCAGCAAATCGCCGAACATGTTGTGGACACCGATGAGACCGTTGAAGTCTTTCTGGCACGCCAGGGCGGGGCACTTGACGATGGAGATAAGGCGGCCGAGACGGGGCTGTGGGAGCGCGCCCTCGAGACCTTTGAGACCGCGCAACCTTCCGCCAAGCCGGAGGACGATGCCTACCGCCTCTACAACATCGGTGTTGCTTATGAGGCAATGGCTTATCAAGCTGAAGACGAAAAGTCGGCGATGAAGTATTTGGATCAGGCCGCAATCAACTATGGCAAGGCCATCGATGCCAAGCCAGACGAAAAGTACTTCCTCGAGCCGCAAAAGCGAATTGAGACCGCAATCGCCCACTATAGGGAGCTTGAAAAGGAGCAGGAAAATCAGCGGCGAGCCAAGGCCGCTGCCCTTGAAGCCTCAAATGCCACGCCGCCCAGCCCAGCGGCAGCGGCTGGCGCTCCGTCGCAAGGCCTCACCAATGCCCAGGTCATCGCCATGGTCAAGGCCGGCGTCGACGACGAGACCGTCATCCACGCAATTCGTGGCGCCGACGCAATCAACTTCGACCTTACCGCCGCTGGCGAGCACGCTCTATTGAACGGCGGCGTCAGTCCCCGCGTCAGGGCCGAAATGAAGATTCAGGCTGCGCGGAGACCTGCCGCCAGGCCCGCCGCTCACAAAGGGCTCACCGACGCTCAGGTCGTTGCCATGATCAAGGCCGGCATGGACGAAGAAACCGTCATTCACGCCATCAGCGGAGCCGATGCGGTCGACTTCGACCTTAGCCCCGCGGGTCAGCATCAGCTCAGCGCAGGTGGCGTCACCCCGCGCGTCCTGGCCGCCATGAGGGCCCGCGCATCGCGAGGTTCTTCGGCGTCTGGAAGACCTGTGGCCGAAAGATGAGAACTCTGTTTCCATCCGGCACCCTCACGTTGGCGCTGGTCGCCACCGCGCTGGTTGTCTGTCCCAACGCTCCCGCGCAGGGAATCCGTTGCGGCGCCGGTCAGGACCTGGTCGTGCAGGCGCTCGAGCGCATCACCCCGCAGAGTGGAACCGATGCTTTTCAAGACGCACTCGAACTTCTCAAGCACGCTGTCTCCGAATGCCCCGAGCTGGGCGACGCTTGGTATTACCGCAGCCTGGTTGAAAAACGTCTGGGGCACACTGCGCTCGCCAACTACTCCTTGGACAAGGCGCACTTCAATGGCTCCGAAGCGCTCGATCAGGGCTTGAATCCCCTGGTTCTCTCTACTCCCGCTTCACGCGGCTTCGAAACAGATGCGGGCGCCACGCCCGTGCCCGCCGCACCACCGGCCGCTCCCGGACCCGTGCAGCAGAAATGGGCGCTCGTTGTCGGCATCGGCCATTTCACCGACGCTCAGATTCCCCGCCTCAACTTCACCACTGCCGACGCCAAGGCGTTTGCCGCCACTCTTGAAGATCCCTCCATCGGCGGCTTTCCCGCGGACAATGTCCATGTCCTCACCGACGAACAAGCCACCACAAAAAACATTAAAGAAGAGCTGAATTGGATCGCGCGCCATGCGCAACCCAACGATCTTGTCGTGATTTATGTGGCCACCCACGGCACGCCCCGCACCATGGACGCGGCCGGAGCAAATTATTTGGTCACGTACGACACCGAGATTTACAACGCCGGCGCATTCGATGAGGACTCCATGTATGCCACCGCATATCCCATGGTGGAACTGGCGAATGCCGTCGCCACGCGCATGAAGGCCCTCCGCACCGCCGTCTTCCTTGACACCTGTTATAGCGGCGGCGCAGCCGGAGCGGGCGCTGCCACGCCTGCACCCACGGCAACGCTCACCAGCGCTGCCCCCTCCAGTGCCATGCTCGCGCACATGACTGAAGGAACCGGCCGCATCGTGATGGCGGCCAGCCAGGTCAATGAGGAGTCCCTTGAAAGCAACCAGCTCGGTCACGGATACTTCACCTACTATCTCCTCCAGGTGCTGAAGAACGGCAAAGGCGAAACGCCCTTGAGCCAGGTCTATTCCACCGTCGCGCAGGATGTGTCGCAGAGCGTATCCGCTCAAGGCATGCACCAGCACCCGGTCATGGATCGCAGCTCAGCCAACGCTGACTTCGCCCTCAGATCCGCTGGCGCAGCGGCGGCAAACGCACGGCCCTGAAACCGTCGCCGGCCGGTCGCGAGAGATGCACGCCATGGATTTCGCCCTGCATCCTCGCGTCCAAAGTCCGCACGAGAAAGGTTCCGGCCTTACTGCGCAATGATTGGCGCGTCTTTTGCCTAATCGAAGCCGAAGGCTCGCCTGGAGAGAAGATCACGAGCGCGATCGGTGTCAATGCGGCCTGCTTTTCGGGTGCTTGGCTTCTGCAATCCGCCTTTGGAACACCATGATCGCGAGTCCCCGCTTTGGAACTCGTCACCGACTACCCTCCGGCACCGGTGCTAGAATTCCCGTCCCAGGAGGGGAATGCAATGCGTTTGATCCGGCTCCTTGCAGTAATCGCACTCATCTTTTTACCGGCCGCCTCGTTTGGGGCTGAGCGCTACGACGGAAACTGGCTTACGAAACTCACCTGCCCGCCAAAAGGAAACACCGAAGGATACACTTGGAAATTTGTCAGCGTCATCCAGCGCAGCAGCCTTCACGGAGAGCGAGGCACCGCCGGCCAGCCCGGTTACTTCACAATCGATGGCCCCGTCGCCGATAACGGCAGCGCCAAGCTCACCGCCAACGGCATCGTCGCCTCGCGGGAATACGCTCGTGGCGTCTTTGCTCATCAGGGTGAAAGCTACGGCTACGACGTTAAAGCTCAATTCAAAGACACCACGGGGACGGGCGCGAGAGATCAGGGTCTTGGCATCGTCGGCCGCACCTGCACCTTCGAGTTCACAAAGCAACTGCCCGCCAGCGCTCCCGCCCCGCAACCGCCCGCTAACCCAACGGCCGTCCACTAACGATGCTTGGCGAAAACAAAAATCCAGCTAGCCCAGCAGCTTCTTTGCCACCCAAATGTACAACTCCACCGCTTCCAACAGTTCTTTCTTCGCAAGCTTTTCGTAGGGCGTGTGCGCCACATGAATGTTCCCCGGCCCCAGCAGCAACGGCTCGCCCCAGTTTGAAAGCTGCGGAATGTCCGTCGTAAACTTCGCCACCATCGTCGGCACTCCCTCCACTGCGCGCAGCCGCACAAACGGAATCTCCAGCGTGAAATCCACTTCCGCCAGGCCCGCCGCGGCTTCAACAACCGCTGCCCGCACCGCCGCAGAATCACCCACCAGTCGGATCAGCACCTGAGCCTCGGCCTTGTCCGCAATCACGTTCGGCGCGTGCCCGCCATGAATCTGTCCAATGTTCAGCGTGCTTGGGCCAACATCTTCCGTCACCGGCAGATCCAGCGCCAGCAGCCTCGCCAGAACCTGCACCAGCTTATGCACCGCGCTGTCGCCCAGTTCCGGATAAGCTGAGTGCCCCATCTTGCCGCTCGCGTGCAGCGCCACCCGCAACGACCCCTTTGACGCCAGCGCGAGGCGATTATCCGTCGGCTCGCCGTTGATCAGAAAGCGGCTGCCCTTCGGCGTCATGTTCGCTACCTTGGCGCCCGCCGAATCGCGCTCTTCCCCGCTCACATACAACACCCCAATCCGAAACCCCTCCGCGCGCAGCGCCTCTGCCGCCGCAATCTGCGCCGCGATAATCCCCTTCGCGTCGGAAACCCCACGCCCGTGCATGAACTCAGCGTCCTCGCTGAACGGGATATACGGAGGAACCGTGTCCAGGTGCGTCGAAAACACCAGGTCCGGTTTCTGTCCCGCAGGTCCGCCATACACATTCCATCGCGGCCCAGCAGTTCCGCTCTCCGCCGGCTGCGCTACCGGAGTCTTCTCAACCTCCCAGCCGCGGCCGGCAAGAAACCCGGCAAGAAAATCGCCCACTGCGCCCTCGTGGTAGGTCGTGGATTCGATCTCGCATAACTGGCGCGTCAGCCCGATCGGGTCGATCGGCTCAAGCTCGGAAAAATCTTTCATGATGCAGCCAGAATATCGCACGCGCCGTAATCGCCGCCGATAACTCCTGCCGAACATCACCCCTTTGAGCGTAGAATGGAGCGTGGAATGAACCCCACTTACGCACCCTCCAGAGTTGAGGCACATCCCCGCGTATCAGCTCTCGAAGCACTCCAGTCTCGGTATTCCCCCAGCGACTTTCACGGCCGGCTTTCGCCGCGGCAACTCAGTCCGGCCGCAGTAGAATCCTCTTCCGCCGCTTCCCCTCAGCCTCAGAAATCCCAAAGAGCCGCTATCCGCAGCGTCGTGCTCAACGGTCCGGCCGGCAGGCTTGAAGCGCTCCTGAACACAGGCGCTCCGCATGCTCCGTTTGCCGCGCTCGTCTGCCATCCCCATCCGGTTTTCGGCGGCAATCTGCACAACAAAGTTGTCTATCGCGCCATGAAAGCCCTCAATGATCCGGCATGGGGTCTCGGCTGTCCGGTCCTCCGTTTCAACTTCCGCGGCACGGGGCTAAGCCAGGGCATGCACCACGGCGAAGCCGAGGTCGGCGATGTGCTCGCCGGCATCGATTGGCTCCAACACGAATTCCGCCTCCCCTTGGTCGTCGTAGGCTTCAGCTTTGGCGCAGCCATGGCGCTCCGTGCTTGCGCAAGTCCGCAGCGAGAACATCGCGACGTCCGCGCGCTCGCAGCTCTCGGTCTGCCGCTACAGGCCCAGGGCCCCGCTTACAGCTATCCCTTCCTTTCCGAACTAACCATCCCCAAACTCTTCCTGAGCGGAGATCGTGACCAGTTTGCGCCCTCCGCGCAGTTAGCCGAAGTGATCGCATCTGCCGCTGAGCCCACGCGATTCATCCTTCTTCCCGGCGCCGACCACTTCTTTACCGATCGGCTCGAACCCATGCAAAATGCCCTCGCCGGCTGGTTGAAGGAGCAACCGCAATGAACACCGTCAGCAATACCAACCTTGAAGCTCTCCACGCCACCGCGACCGAAATCTTTACCGGCGCGCTCAAGGCGTGCAACATCGCAACCGCCTTTGACCGCCGCCTGAGCTTCGAGGGCAACACCTTGCGCCGCTTGCTTCCCGACGGCAGTGGTCCCGCGGAAATCGATCTCTCCGCCTATAAGCGCATTTTCGTCGTTGCCATTGGCAAGGCCGCAGCGCCCATGCTCGACACCCTGCTCGACCGCATGAAGCGCCGCAAGGGTTTGCGTGGCATCTGCTGCTCAAACCAGTTGCCTGCAAAGCGCAACTGGCGGTTCCGGTATTTTGAGGGCGGCCATCCCGTTCCCAATGAGGATTCCTTCAACGCCGCGCGCGCCGCGCTTGCCCTTGTGCGGAAGGCCAAAAAAGACACCCTGATCTTCTTCCTCATCTCCGGCGGCGGCTCGGCCATATTCGATCTGCCTATTGACCCGCAAATCACTCTCGAGGATACTGACGCTTTTCATCAGTTGCTCCTCGCTTCAGGCGCGCCCATCGGCGAGATCAATATCCTGCGCAAACACTTCTCCGCAGTCAAGGGTGGCCGCCTCGCATTGGCCGCTCCGGAGTCTCTAAAAATTAGCCTTCTGCTTCCCGACGTGCCGCTCCGCTCGCTCGATGCGCTCTCTTCCGGCCCCACCACGCCCGACCACTCTACCGTTGCCGACGCGCGCGAGCTTATCGCCAAATACGGCCTGGCAGAAAAACTCCCACCCTCCATCCGCGCATTCTTTGAGCGGAATGACCTGCCTGAATCGCCGGGCAACAAGAGCTGGCGTCCATCGTTCCTCCCTAAAATGCCTTGGGCCGAGGCCGCGCGCCCGCGCCAAATCACTGCGTCCACCAATATGTCCGGCGAAGACGAGGCATTCCGCGATTCAGTCTTTGAGATTCTCCTCTCCAGCCACGACCTGGTCGAAAACGCGCGCGCCCTCGCCCGCAATGCCGGCTACCACGTCGTGGTCGACAACAGTTGCGACGACTGGGACTACGCCGACGCGGCGCGCTACTTGCTTGACCGGTTCCATACCTTCCGGGCAAAGCACGAGCGGCTCTGTCTCATTTCGGTGGGCGAAGTTACCGTCACGCTTAACCGCACCCCAGGTGCCGGTGGCCGCAACCAGCAATTTGCGCTCGCCTGTGCCATTGACCTCGCCAACTATCCCGACGCGCATCTCACCGTGCTCAGCGCAGGCTCCGACGGCATCGATGGCAATACTCAGGCGGCTGGAGCCATTGCCGATCCCACCACAGTGGCCCGCGCCCGCGTCTTCGGCTTCGACCCCGAACAGTCGCTGGCCGAGTTCAATGCCTGCCCTCTCTTCACCGCGCTGGGCGACTCCGTCGTCACCGGCCCTACGGGGCAAAACCTGCGCGACCTGCGCCTCCTCATCTCTGAGAACTCGTAGCCCGGCATTCGCCTTGCCCCGCGCTCAGTTTCTCAACTGCTCCTCCTGTGGGAAAACAAGCTCACTTTTCCCCCGTCGCATTCCCTCTCTCTGCATTAGGATTGGTTCGTGGCTCGCAAAGCATCCCGCAACACATCCGGCAAACTACCTGATATTCGCGCCGTTGCCGCCATCGCGCGGGTCTCCATCGCCACCGTCTCCAGAACCATCAACGGCTCTCCGCTCGTCAGCGACCGTCTCAGCAAACGCGTCTGGAACGCGATCAAACAGCTCAACTACGTTCCCAATACCCACGCCCGCACACTCGTCTCGGGGCGCAGCCGCCTCCTCGGCATCATCGTTGAAAACATCACCAATCCCTTCTTTCCCGAGTTGATCCAGAGTTTCGAGGAGATTGCGGTGGCGCGCGGCTATGAGATTCTCGTCAGCTCGACCAACAGTGATCCCCATGTGCTCGCCGCATGTGTGCGCCGCATGTTAGAGCGCAAAGTCGACGGCGTTGCCGTCATGACGTTCGGCGAAGAAGAACCCGTGCTCGACCAGATCGTGCACCGCGGTGTACCCATTGTCTTGGCCGAGTTCAAGCTCGACGACCCGAAGGCCAGCACCATTCTCCTTGACTACTCCACAGGTATTCACGCCGCCGTTCGCCATCTCGTTGAGCTCGGGCATCGTGGCATCGCCTTCCTCGCCGGGCCCCACACCCTGCACTCCGCCATCACACGCGAAAATGATTTCCGCGCCGCCATGCAAGCCGCCGACATGCCCGTTCAAAAGAAATGGGTCATTGAGTGCGACCACACCCTCAAAGGCGGCGTAACCGGCTTTGAGCAATTGCGTAAGCTCACCTCTCACCCAACCGCCATCGTCTGCTCCAACGACATGACCGCCATTGGCGTCCTGCGCGCGGCTTACATGGAGGGACTGCGCGTGCCCCACGATTTGTCAGTCATAGGCCTCGACGATGTCGCCTTCGCTGAGTTCACCCTGCCTCCGCTTACCACCATTCGCCTTTCGCGCGTTGACCTCGCCCGCGCCGCCTTCGAAGCGCTCCGCACGCAGGCTGAAGATCCCATGAATCCACAGATGCAGCGCGAATTCCTGGTCTCCACCAGCCTCATCGTGCGCGGTTCCACTGCCGCTCCTCCGGCAAATTCGTAATCTCTCGGAATTCCATACGATTCCGCGCTCGCCAAAGTTCTGGGGTCCAACCCTGCGCATCTCCCGCCGAACCCGTTGAATCCCTTCTCACAACCTCCTGTGCCAGCCCGCACAGGTTGATCCTTCCAGATCGAGCTACCCTTGTTCCTGGAACCGGTTGCGTAAATTATGTTTCGAAAGGGCACGAACCTAAAGCTCGCAGACAGAGTCGCAAGAAGTGTCAGGGCACGACTTCAGTCGTGCCGTAAACGCCGCAAATTGAGAGCGGCTTTAGCCGCTGAGGGTCGGTTTTTCATCTGTCGGAGACTTTTCCCGCAGCCTTTCTAGTCGCGCCGTGATCGGCACGTAAAATCAGGGGCTTTAGCCCCTGAAGGCGGGTTATTGCGGCAGCGATGGGATTTATTCAACGAGCCCTGGAGCGCCGCCGTAGAACGCAGCCGTTTCGGAACCGCAGCAAGGCCGCCGGCGTACTTGAACGATATGAAGATCTGGTCGAGCGGACTATGTCTTTGCCTGGCTTGCACAAGCCTGCACGCGGCTTCGTCGAAGAGTACCGCGCACCCTGCGGCCACAGCGCCCGCGCCGCAGCGAACCGACATCTCCGTCCCGTTCATCGACCAGGCTCTCCATCTCTCCGACTTCCCCAACATGGCGCCCCGCGCCGATCTTCGCTCCAGGCTTTCTCGTGTCTCCGATTTCATCCAGAACGCGCCCAATGACGGCGAACCGGCCACCGAAAAAACTGAAGTGTGGATGGCGCACACCAAATCGACCCTCTACTTCGTCTTCATCTGCTACGACGACCATCCCAACTTGATCCGTGGCCACCTCGCGCGCCGCGAGAACATCCTCAACGACGATATTGTCACGGTTCTCATCGACCCCTTCCGCGACCACCGCACCGGCATCGGCTTCAGGGTGAATCCCGCGGGCGTCCAGGCCGACGCCTCATGGAGTGAAGCAACACAGGCCGACTATAGCTATGACACCGTCTGGGATTCAGACGGTCAAACAACCCAAAAAGGTTGGATGGCGCTCATAGCCATTCCCTTCCGCAGTCTTCGATTTCACAGCGGTCAATCCGACTGGGGTGTCGTCTTCATGCGTAACCTGCCGCGCAACTCTGAGGCGGACTATTGGCCCAGGGTAGCCGCCAGCATCAGCGGCGTGTTGAGCCAGGAGGGAACCCTCCACGGTTTCGAGGGTGTTACCGGCTCGCACAACTTTCAGCTCAATCCCTATGTGCTCGCGCAAAATGAGCGCAAGCTCGTCGACATCGATCCGACGAATCCCTTCTTCAGTTCACGCCACCTCGAAAACACCAGCGGCGGCGAAGCCAAGCTCATCCTCAATGACAGCATCGTTCTCGACGCAACCGTCAACCCCGACTTCAGTGACGTGGAGTCCGATCAGCCGCAGTTCACCGTCAATCAGCGCTTTCCCGTCTACTTCCCTGAGCTGCGGCCCTTCTTTCTTGAGAACGCTAACTATTTCGCCACTACCATCACCCTCATCTACACCCGCGCCATCGTCCATCCGGAGTACGGAATTCGCGTCACGGGCAAAATCCACCATACCAACATCGGACTCTTCACAACCGACGATCGTCAGCCCGGCGAAGCCGTCGCACCCGACGATCCACTCTATCTCAAGCACGCCACCGTTGCCGTCGGCCGCTTCTCGCAGGATCTCGGTGAAGGCTCAAGTCTCGGCGCCATCTACACCGACGAAGAATTCGGGCAAGGATGGAACCGCATCGGCGGCGCCGACTTCACCGCCCGCTTCGATCAACACTGGACCGCCTGGGGACAGTTGGTCGAGAGCTCAACCATGGGCGACAAGGACAGCGGCACGCCGCCCGCCTATTCCGCTGGCCCGGCTGCTGCGCTTCAGGTACAGCGAACCGGCCACGCCTTCAACTTGAACGACAATTACTTCGACATCAGCACAGGATTTCAAACACAGTTAGGCTTTATCCAATCGGCCAATTTCCGCAACAACCACCTGCACTCCAACTATCAGTGGTTCCCAAAAAATCGGTTCTATCAGAGCTTCGGCCTTGAAACCGATCAGAACATCGCCTTCGATCATCAGGGCAATCGCGTCTTCCACTATTCCACCTTCGATCCCTTCTGGCTCCTGCCACGCAACATCGTCATCGCGCCCCTCATCGGCCAAAACTCTGATACGGTCAGCCCGCTCAACTATTCGGCGCTCACAGGCTTCAAAAACTTCACTGAGAACTTCGGTGGATTCGTCCTCAAAGGCGCTCCCTGGGCGCAACTCAACTTCAATCTCCAGGCCATTCGCAGCGGCAACGTCAACTACAACCCAGTTGTTGGCCAGGCGCCTTCCCTCCTGAACCAGGAAAATGTATCGGCACTCTTTACCGTGCAGCCCATTCGGCCGTTAACATTCGACAACACCTACCTCCTCGACCGCGATCATGCTGTCTCGAACGGCGCATTCGTCTATGAATCCCAAACCATGCGCACCAGGGTGAACTATCAATTCACACGCTCAATCTCGGCACGCGTGATCGTTGAGTACGACTCCACGCTTGCCAATCCTTTGCGGACCTCGCTTCTGCGCACCAGGCAGGTGGCTTCACAGGCACTGCTCACCTGGCTCCCGCACCCCGGCACCGCCGTCTATATCGGCTACAGCAACGATCTGCAAAATCTTGACCGCAGCCTGTGCAACCGTCTTTCGACCGGCTCATGCGATCCAAACAACACCACGCCGCCCCGCGCCGGCCCTCTGCTCAACGACGGCCGCCAGATCTTTGTCAAGGCTTCTTACCTCTTTCGCTTCTGATACCCCCAAAAACCGGCGCCGGTTCTCCCCGGACCACCGCGCAATACTCTGTTTCTTTCCTCTCGATTCCTTCATCCAACAGCCACGGGATGACGTATCGCACGATATGCTATCCAAATAGAACCACGGTGCAAACTTCCTCCCCGGAGGCGTAACTTTGACGACTGCCTATCTCAACCGCATCGCTACCGCGGTTCCCCCGCACGACATGCACCGTGCCTTTGCTTCCTTTGCTGAAAGCATGTTGCCCGAAGGCACCATCAAAAATCTCTTCCGCCGCATGACGCGCATGTCAGCAATCGAGCACCGCTACACCTTCGTCCATCCTGTCCCAACTCCGGACGGCACATGGAGAGACGCAGACGGCTTTTACGTCGCCGGCAACTTTCCCGCCACGGCGCGCCGCATGCAGGCCTTTGAGCAGTTTGCCCCGCGCTTGGCCCGCTGCGCTCTCGACAAGCTCGCCCTCACCGAAGAAGAACGCCAGGGCATCACGCACGTCATCGTCACTTCGTGCACCGGCCTTTACGCCCCCGGTCTTGACTACGAAGTCGCCCGCCATCTCCAGCTCAACCCCTCCGTCGAACGCACCATGATCGGCTTCATGGGCTGTTACGCCGCAATCAACGCCCTCAAGGCCGCCCGCCACATCGTTCGCTCCGAGCCGCACGCCAAAGTTCTGCTCCTAAGCCTCGAACTCTGCTCTCTGCACATGCAGGAGACGCAGAATCTCGAGCAGTTGCTTGCCTTCCTCGTCTTTGCGGATGGCTGCGCCGCATATCTCGTCAGCGCGCAGCCTCGAGGCTTCGCCATCGACAACTTTCTCGCGCTCAATCTTGCCGGCACCCATCACCTCATCACCTGGCGCATCGGTGAACAGGGCTTTGACATGCAACTCTCGGGCAAAGTTCCCGGCGAGTTGCGCCAGGGCCTCGCAGCCGCTGATACCCAGCTCACGCGCGGCAAGCAGCTTTCCTCCATCGACCTGTGGGCCGTCCATCCCGGTGGCCGCACCATCCTCGATGCCGTTGAGCAGGGTCTCAAACTTGGCCCAAACGCGCTCGCCGTATCGCGCGAAATTCTCCTGCGCTTCGGCAATATGTCTTCTGCATCGGTCATGTTTGTTCTGGAAAAACTCATGCAGCGCGCCACACCTGGCCAGCAGGGCTGCGCCATGTCGTTTGGACCCGGCGTCACCGCGGAGACGATGCTCTTTCATGCCGTCTAACGAATCCACGCTGCCGCGCTTCCCCGACTTCCGTCTCCGTGCGCAGCTCACAGAGTGGATCGATGAACCGTGCAGCCGCGACCAGTTGCGCTCTTGCCTCCGCGACCTAGCCCGCGTCAACGGCTGGCTGCTTGCCTTCCGCCCGCTTCTCCGTTGGCTCCGCTCCGTCGTCCCCGCTCACGTCGCGCAGCCCATTCGCATCCTCGACGTCGGCTGCGGCTATGGTGATGGATTGCGCCGCATCGAGCGCTGGGCCCACGCACGCCGCATCCAGGTCGAGCTCACCGGCCTCGACGTCAATCCCGACGCCGTCGCCATCGCTGCTGAAGCCACTCCGCCCTCAAGCCGCATCCATTGGGCTGCCGCCGACATTTTCACCTACGCGCCTGCCAAACCGGTTCACATCGTCGTCAGCTCTCTCTTCACGCATCACCTCTCCGAGCCCGAAATCGTCCGCTTCCTCCAATGGATGGAGCAGAACGCCACTCTCGGTTGGTTCATCAACGATCTCTCCCGCGCCCCCATTCCCTATCACCTCTTTCGCGCCTTCGCAAAGCTCATGCGGCTGCATCCCTTCGTGCAGCACGACGGCGCCATCTCCATCGCCCGCTCCTTCATCGCGCAGGATTGGCAGAGAATGTGCACCGCCGCCGGCCTTGATGAGCACGCCGTCTCCATCCAGGCGCACAAGCCCGCGCGCCTGTGCGTTGAGCGTACAAAGCCGCAATGACCGCCGCACCTGAAATCGCAGATCATTTCGTCATCGATGGCGGACCCGCCGCCTCCACACGCATTCCCAAGCCTTCGCTCCTCCACCACAGTTCGCGCAGAAGCACCGCCGGCAGAGACACTACTCCGCAAAGTGCCTGAAAGCTTCTCACTGATTTTTCCTGCTGAATTTATTGCAGAACCATCTCGCCGGCCTCACGCATGGCCGTGATCTCCGCATGGGTCATATCCGCCGCCACGCGCCGGTCAGAATATATCCGAGGCTCGCCAAACTTCAGTTGCGCTGAGAAGCCGGCCACGCCAAGCACCTTCCAAAGATGCGTGACGAACGCTTCATCGCCGTACCAGCACAGCTCACGCTCCTCCACGCCGCCTTCAATCTCGTAGCGGATCGCCGCCGCCGTGATCGGTGCGCCTGCCTTGGTCGCGGGATCGATCAGCCGCGAGTGAAAGCGCAGCACCTGCGCTCCATCTGTGCTCGTGCCCTCAGGAAATAGCAGCACAGGAATCGGCAGCTTCAGCCGTTCGCTGATCTGCTCTGCCACGCTCATTGCGCTCGCCAAACTCGATCGGTCGACGAATATCGTTCCGCCGCTGCGCGCCGCTTTGCCAAAAAACGGCCAGCCGCCGATCTCCATCTTGGCCACGAAAAAGCACGGCATCACCGCGCTGATGATAACGATGTCGAGATAGCTCAGGTGATTCGCCACCACCAGGCCGCATGCCGGCGGTTCGCCTTCCACATGCGACCCGATGTCCAGGCATTTCAAAACGCCGACCGCCGACCCTTGCAGCCACAGCGCCCGCCGCTCCAGCGTCATCGGCCCGCGCAATCGCGCCCACCAGTAGCGAACAATGCAAAACGCCAAAACAAAGGCCAGCGCCACAGCGCGCCGGACGCTCCGCCATGTCACTGCGTCAGTGGAGCCAGAAACCGGTTGCGGGCTGCAGCCGAAAGCACTTTCAAATCCAGGAGCGTCAGAAAATCGATGGTGCCAAACTCGCGGTCCCACGCCGGAGGCGCAGCAATGCGCGCGCCAATCGCAAGATAAGTCTTCAGCAGCTTGGGAACTTTTGCAGCAGTTGGCGCGGGCGCCGATCCTTCGGTCTGGCAGGAGGACGGCTGTGCGTCCCGGTCCTGCTGATCCAAATCGCAGCTTCCTGGAGGGCACGCATACGCTGCAGTCGGCGTCGTCTCAAACTCCGCGGAAACCCTGAAATTCTCAAGTTGGCGATACATCTGCCAGCCCTCCGTCGGGTCTTTGGAATTTAATGAAGAGCAACCGAGCAAAATACGAAGCCCCATGTCCGTAGCATACTGCGCGATCCCTCGCCACAACAACATCAGCACTTCGGGAGTGCGGTGTTCGCGGTCAATCGAGGCGCGGCCAAGCTCCAGAATGCCCGGCCGAAGCGGCTCATAAAGCGAAAGGTTGAACTCCTGCTCACTGTAGTAGCCAAGATTCCGCGCCGCAGTCTCGCCCGACTGCATGCGATATGTGCCCACCACCCGCCCGCTCAATCTGTCTTCCACCAGCAGGTGCTCGCAGATCGCATCAAAGCGATCCGTGTCGAGTCCGGTTTCGTACGAGCTGTCCAGTCCCTCGCCCAACTCGATATTGAAAACTTTGAATCGCAGCCGGCACGCGGCCTCGCGATCTTCTTTCGTCTCCGCCAGCCGCAATCGGTACCGGCCAACATCGGCGCGGACATTGTTAACCGGCGCCTGCGATCGAAGCGCATCAACACCAGACGCGAAGACAGTGTCCACCAATGGCGCCGACTCAACCGGCAGCTTCAACGAATGTTCTTGTGTGCCTTGCGGGATCACGAGCCCAGTATTGCCGCAAGGCCGTGAACGCAAGGTCAAACTGCTGCAAAATCAGTGCAAATATTCCGCACGATCTTTAACTGTCTTGTAATAGGGGCAGAACTTCAGTCCGAACGAAAAATGCAGGAAACACAAGAGAGGTTATAGGCTACAGAGGGAAATCGATGCTTTGAAGGGGCACGACTTCAGTCGTGCCGTAAACGCTGCAAAGTGAGGGGCGGCTTTAGCCGCTGAGGGACGATCTTCCGTCCTATGGTGACTTTCTCCGCAGGTTGTGCAACCCCCGCTCGATGACAACCGCAATCTACACAATCATTTTCGAAACACGGTCTCCGCGCACCCTACCCCTTCGGCTCATAATTCAAATTCGGCCCCAGCCAGCGCTCCGCTTCCGCCAAACCCATCCCCTTGCGCTGCGCATAATCCTGCACCTGGTCCCGATCGATCTTGCCCAGCTGGAAATACCGCGAATGCGGATGCGCAAAGTAGAACCCGCTTACGCTCGATCCCGGCCACATCGCAAACGACTCCGTCAGTTCAATCCCAACCTTCGTCTGTACATCCAGAAGCCGCCAGATCGTTCCTTTCTCCGTGTGATCCGGACATGCAGGGTATCCCGGCGCCGGCCTGATCCCTCGATACTTCTCGTTGATCAGATCGTCGCCGCTTAGCTTTTCTCCGCAGCCGTATCCCCACTCCTCGCGCGCTCTTTTGTGCAGGCACTCGGCAAATGCTTCCGCCAGGCGGTCGGCAATCGCCTCCGCCATAATCGCGTTGTAGTCGTCTTGCTTTGCCTTGAATTCCTCAACCAACGCTTTAAGTCCCACTCCGCTCGTCACAGCGAACGCCCCCATGCTGTCGGCCAGCCCTGTCTCCTTCGGCGCAATAAAGTCCGAAAGTGACCGGCACGGCTCGCTCCCCTCCCGGTTCGCCTGCTGCCGCAGGAAGTGAACCCGCTCCAGCACTTCCGAGCGCTTACCGTTCGTATACAACTCCACGTCGTCGCCCACCGCGTTCGCTGCGAAAAATCCGTACACGCCCCTCGCCGTCAGCAGTTTCTCCGCAATAATCTGATCCAGCAGCGCATTCGCCTCTGCAAAAATCTGTTTCGCCAGCGCGCCCTGCTTCGGATCGTCAAAAATCTTCGGGTAAACTCCCTTCAGTTCCCACGTATGAAACAACGGCGACCAGTCGATAAACTCCCGCAGCGTCGCCAGCGGAAAATCCTCCAGCACCCGCACTCCGGTAAATGCGGGCACAGCCAGGTCCTCGGCGCGCCACTCGATCGGCGTCCGTCTCGCGCGGGCAATCTCAATGGGAATCGCCTTCGCTCGCGGCGCGGCATGCGCCTTCCGCAGCGCCTCATACTCGGCGCGATGCTTCGCCACAAACTCCGCCTTGCCATCGTCGCTCAGCAGGCTTGTCGTCACCGGCACCGCCCGGCTCGCGTCCAGCACGTGCACCACGGGCTGGCTATAGTGCGGAGCGATCTTGATCGCCGTATGTGCCCGGCTCGTCGTCGCTCCGCCAATCAACAGCGGCAGCTTGAATCCCTGCCGCTCCATCTCGCAGGCCACGTGCACCATCTCGTCGAGCGACGGCGTAATCAGCCCGCTCAGGCCGATCAAATCCGCCTTCTCCGCCTTCGCCCGCTCCAGAATCTTCTCCGCAGGTGTCATCACGCCCATGTCGATCACTTCATAGTTATTGCAGGCCAGCACCACTCCCACGATGTTTTTGCCGATGTCGTGCACATCGCCCTTCACCGTCGCCAGGATAATCTTTCCCTGCGTCTTCACCGTCTGCCCGGCCGCCGCCATCTCCGCCTTCTCGGCTTCCATAAACGGCGTCAGATACGCCACCGCTTTCTTCATCACGCGCGCCGACTTCACCACTTGCGGCAAAAACATCTTGCCGGACCCAAACAGGTCGCCCACGATCCCCATGCCGTCCATCAGAGGTCCTTCAATCACCAGCAGCGGCCTGCCCAGCTTCACGCGCGCTTCCTCTGTGTCCGTCTCGATGTACTCGTCGATTCCCTTCACCAGCGCGTGGCTCAGCCGCTCTTCCACCCCTGCGTTCCGCCACTCCTCGGCCTTCTTTTCGCTCGCGCCGCCAATCGTTCCCGCGGCTTTCAGCTTTTCTCCATGCGCTACCAGCCGCTCCGTCGCATCCGGCCTCCGGTTCAGCAGTACATCCTCCACCAGTTCCTTTAGCTCGGGCTCAATCTCGTCGTACACCTCCAGTTGCCCGGCATTCACAATGCCCATGTCCATGCCCGCCGCAATTGCGTGATACAAAAACGCCGAGTGCATCGCCTCGCGCACCACGTTGTTGCCGCGAAAACTGAACGAGATGTTCGACACGCCGCC
Organism: uncultured Acidobacteriaceae bacterium; assembly: GCA_963841095.1. Lineage (GTDB taxonomy): Bacteria > Acidobacteriota > Terriglobia > Terriglobales > Acidobacteriaceae > Telmatobacter. Next base: position 86,688 of record CAWJBE010000012.1, on the reverse strand, counting down.
GCTCACCTTCGCATGCGGCAGGTTCGCCTTGATCCAGCGCGTTGCGTTGATAAAGTCAACCGCGTAATTGTTGTGCTCTTCCATCCCCGTGGCAACCGTCAGAATGTTGGGATCGAAGATGATATCCTCCGGCGCAAATCCCTCGTCCACCAGGATCCTGTAAGCCCGCTCGCATACGCGGATCTTGTCTTCGTACCCCGCGGCCTGCCCCTGCTCGTCGAAGGCCATCACCACCGCCGCCGCTCCATACTTCAGCACCGCCGCCGCTCTCTGCCGAAATTTCTCTTCGCCGTCCTTCAGCGAAATCGAATTCACAATCCCCTTGCCCTGCATGCACTTCAGGCCGGCCTCAATCACCTCCCACTTCGATGAGTCCACCATGAACGGCGCCTTCGCCACCTCGGGCTCGCTCTGCAGCAGTTGCAGATACCGCGTCATCGCCGCCACGCCGTCGATCATGCCTTCGTCCATGCACACGTCCAGCACGTTCGCCCCGTTCTCCACCTGCTGGCGCGCCACGCTCACGGCCTCTTCGTATCTGCCCTCTTTAATCAGCTTCGCGAACTTCGGCGATCCGGCCACATTGGTCCGTTCGCCGATCACGATATAAACGCCCAGCTGTTGGGTAAACGGCTGCGACCCCGACAATCGCAAGGGCCTCGTCTCTGTTGAAGTTTTCATAGATTCGGACACGTGTTAGCGCACGACTTTACGGATTGAGGAAGAACTTTCTCGAAGATGCACAAAGTGTCAGGGCACGACTTGAGTCGTGCCGTTAACCCCGCTAATGAGTTGTGGGCTTCAGCCCCTGCGCTGCGCTTTCCTGATCTCATGCCGCGCTCTCAATGCCGCGGGCGCTCACCGCATCCATCGCCGGAATCTCACGCGGCGCCACGCCTTCCACTGCCTTCGCAATCGCCGCAATGTGTTCCGGAGTATTCCCGCAGCAGCCGCCGGCAATGTTGATCAGGCCCGCCCGCGCAAACTCGCCCAGGTACTGCGCCATATCCGCCGGTCCCAGATCGAATCCCGTCGCCGACAGCGGATTCGGCAATCCCGCATTCGGATAACATGAGATCGCCGCATCCGCCTTCTCTGACAGCTCTTCAAGAAACGGATACATCAAATCGGGCCCCAACGAGCAGTTCAGCCCCACGCTGAAAGGCTTCGCATGTTCCACCGCATTCCAGAATGCCTCCACCGTCTGCCCTGAAATCATCGTCTCGCCGCCGCGTCCCACCGCTGCCGAAATCATCACCGGCAGTTCTTTACCGTCCTCGTCGAACACTTCGCGGATCGCCACCAGCGCCGCCTTCGCGTTCAGCGAATCGAAGATCGTCTCCACCAGCAGCAGGTCCGCACCGCCGGCAATCAGTGCGCGCGCCTCTTGCGCATACGCCCCCTTCACCTGGTCGAACGTCACCACTCGAAACCCCGGATCGTCCGCATCCGGCGAGTTCGAAAGCGACACCGTCAGCGGCCCCATCGCTCCCGCCACGAACCGCTGCCGCCCCGTCTCGTTGCTCACACGGTCCGCCCATTCGCGGCACAACCGCGCCGATCGCTCATTGATCTCCCACGCCAGCTCGTTCAAAAACGCATCGTCCACCACGTTCTGGTAGAACTCCGGATCCTTCCGTCCTCCGCGCTCCCGCGGATCGTCCACAAAAAATTCACTCTGCACAATCCCCGTCGCGCCAAACGTGTTCGTCTCGATAATGTCCGCGCCCGCCTCCAGAAACCTGCGATGAATGTCTCCAATCATCTCCGGCTGCGTCAGCGAGAAGAGATCGCCGTTATTCAGCAGATCCTTTTTCGCATCCTTGAACCGCTCCCCGCGAATGTCCGCTTCCTTCATTCCGTAGTTGCGGATCGTCGTGCCCATCGCCCCATCCAGCACGGCGATGCGTTGGGCAAGAATCTTTTCCAGTGCATGAGTAGCTGTCTTCGTCATCTCTTCCTTCTGTTGCCATGGTGGCCCGTACCGGCAGGCGCCGGAAATCCCCCGAAAGCCTCAATTCCAATCCGTAAGCGGGTGCCCCATCCTCGCCGCGTCTTTGTTTTTGCGGCTAGGGTGGGTATGAGAAGCAGGGAAAGCGGCCTGCTTTCAAGAATATCGGATGCGCCTGTCCCTCCCCAACGATTCGCGCCGAACGTGCTCCCACGCTCCCTGGAATGCAGCAACCATCAAGTGAATGGAACCGCAGAGCCATGGAAGGCTGCAGAAAACTCGATGCTTTGAAAGGGCACGACTTCAGTCGTGCCATAATCTCACTAGATTGAAGGCGGCTTTAGCCGCTGGGCGACGGTGTTCCTCGCTTGCGGATTTCTCCGCAGCCCCTTCCAGGCCCTGGACAATCCTTGCCCGCCTGAAAACGATCGCTGCTCCTGCGCGGCCAATCGCCAGCTCCGCCAACCCCGCCTCTCATCCCCCAATTAAACTGAAACAGATGATCCAAACCCTCTTTGGCAGCCTCGAACCAGAAAAACCAGACGACTCCGGCCTCTTCGGCCGCATGCGCCAGGCCGTCTCCCGCACTCGCGAATCCTTCTCCGCCAAAATCGCCGACATCGCTGCCCTCACCCGCACAGTCGATGAATCCACCCTCAGCGATCTCGAAACAGCCCTGCTCTCAAGCGACCTCGGCGTGTCCACCACCACCTCCATTCTTGACGCACTCCGCGACCGCGCCCGTCACCAGGCCATCGAAGGCGGCGCCGAACTCCGCGACCTTTTAAGAGAACAACTGATCGCCATTCTCCGCGCCCCGCAAGCTCCGGTCGCCGCACCGCAGGTGCCTCCCAAAGTTACCTTCCTCGTCGGCGTCAACGGTACCGGCAAAACAACCTCCAGCGGCAAACTCGCCGCCTGGTCCCGCGCGCAAAACCGCTCCGTGCTCCTCTGCGCTGCAGACACCTTCCGCGCCGCCGCCATCGAGCAACTTGAAGTCTGGGCCTCCCGCTCCGGTGTCGAGATGATCAAAACGAAACAGGGTGGCGACCCCGCTGCCGTCCTCTACGACGCCATCTCCGCAGCCAAATCCCGCTCCATCGACGAGCTCTACGTCGACACTGCCGGCCGCCTCCACACCAAAACCGGCCTCATGGACGAGCTCGACAAGATGCGCCGCACCGCCGCCCGCCTCGTTCCCGGCGCGCCCCACGAAGTCCTCCTCGTCATGGACGCGACGACCGGCCAGAACGGCCTCCAGCAGGCCCGCCAGTTCACGCAATCCGCCGGAGTCACCGGCATCGTCCTCACCAAGCTCGACGGCACAGCCAAAGGTGGAATCGCCGTCGCCATCGCCAAAGAGATGAACCTTCCCGTCCGCTTCGTCGGCGTCGGCGAACAAATGACCGACCTCCTCGAATTCTCCCCCGAAGAGTTTGTCGACTCGCTGCTCGAATAACTCATTCGGGAAGGCCAATTAAAAGCAAATCTCTCATCCTGACCGCAAAACCGAATTTGTCATCCTGAACAAAAGCAAATTTGTCATCCTGAGCGGAGTCCGCCGCGGCGGACGGAGTCGAAGGACCTGCATTTGCGGGGTGCCCCGGATTCTGCTTTCGGGACCCGAGATCGCGCAAGCCCGAACCCAGCAAGTAGATCTCGCTATCTCAAGTCATGCCGCCAGCCGCGCAATTTTGACGCGTCGGCCGCGCATGGCTTTTGCCAGCTCGTAATTGGCCTGCAACCTGATCCACACTTCGGGAGAAGTCCCGAATGCCTCGGAAAGGCGCACGGCCATCTCGGCCGATACACCGGTCTTGCCATGGATCATGCGCGACAGATTCGCCCGCGTGATCTTTAGGTGTGCGGCCAGGCTAGTAACGTTCATACCGAGACCTTCCATATATTCCTCAATGATCTCGCCCGGATGTGCGGGGTTATGCATCATATGCTTTTGCTCCCTAGTGATAGTCCTGATAGTCAATCAAAACAGCGTCTTCGCCTTCAAACTTGAACGTAATGCGCCAATTGCCGCTCACACGCACAGACCAATGATCCTTCAACTTTCCTTTGAGCGGATGCAAATGCCAACCCGGCACATTCATGTCTTTTGGCGACGTACTTGCGTCAAGCAATGTCAATTGCCGGCGCAGTTTCGTAGCGTGAGCCGGCTGGATCCCAGCCTTGCTGTCGGTACGGTAAAAACCCTCCAGCCCAGCGTGCCGGAAGCTCCTGATCATCTGTATAGTGTATCGATACAATATACGATGGTCAAGGTGTTCTTTGGCATGCAGCCCATCTCCCTGAGGTCAGACACCTCACGGCGTGTAAACTTGATTGTTCCTCCCATCGTGTCATGACCACTCCCTCCGACCTCGACCTCCACTGGATGACGCGCGCCCTCGCGCTCGCCCGCCGCGGCATCGGCATCACCTCACCCAATCCCGCCGTCGGCTGCATCATCCTTGACAGCGCGGGCCAGCTCGCCGGTGAGGGCTGGCATGAGTACGACCTCCTCGATCACGCTGAAATCGTCGCCATCCGCGCCGCTGGCAATCGCGCCCGCGGCGGCACCGCATACGTCACCCTCGAGCCTTGCAACATCACCGGCCGCACTCCGCCCTGCACCAACGCGCTCATCCAGGCCGGCCTCGCCCGCGTCGTCGCCGCCACCATCGACCCCAACCCTGCCGTCGCCGGTCACGGCCTCGAAGCATTGCAAGCGGCAGGCATCCAAGTCACCGTCGGCACCTGCCAGGCCGAAGCCCGCCGCCTCAACGAGGGTTTCGCCCGCTGGATTCAGCACCACCGTCCGTTCGTGCTCATGAAAGTGGCCATGACCCTCGACGCGCGCATCGCACCGCCGCCCGCGCATCAAACCCCGCACGCGCCCTATTGGATCACCAGCGAACTCGCTCGCGCCGCCGTCCAGCCCCTCCGCTGGCACGCTGACGCAACCATGGTCGGTGTCGACACCGTTGTGGCCGACGACCCCTGGATGACCGATCGCAGCGGTGAGCGCCGCCGCCGCCCTCTCCAGCGCATCGTCCTCGACTCCGCCCTCCGCATGCCGCTCGACTCCAAACTTGTCTCCACCGCACAAGACGACGTCGTCATCTTCACCGTCTCCCACGACGAGGCGCGCATCCGCGAGCTCACCTCCCGCGGCGTTCGCGTCGAGGTGCTCCCTGCCGAAGCCGGCCGCGTCCCGCTCGAAAAAGTCCTCCTCAAGCTCGGCGAAGAGGGCGTCCTCACCCTCCTTACTGAAACCGGCACGCGCCTCAACACAGCCTTCCTCGCCGCCGGCCTCGTCGACCGCCTTCACCTCTTCATCTCGCCGCAAATTATGGGTTCCGACGCGGTTCCCGCCTTCCGCGGACTGCCCAGCTTCGTCCACATGGCCGATGTCGAGCTGGAGCGCTACGGCAACGACCTCGGCCTCAGTTCCCTCCTCAAAGACCCCTGGCCGCCCGTGCAGCAACCGTGAAGCACTCCCCGCCTCGCATCGTCTAAAATAGACAGCGTGGACCTCCGGCCCTGCCCCTTGGGCCATCCTGCCAGTCGCGAACGTTTCGAAAGGCAATTTGGATGCTCTCCTCCTCCGCCATCACGGCCGTCGTATCCCTTGTGGGCCTCGTCGGCGTGCTCTTCTGGCGTGTTCGCGAAGGCCGCACCGCCGTCACCTTGAAAAAGATCATCATGCCTCCGCTCGGCATGGCCACCGGATTCTGCATGTTCTTTGTCCCCGCCTTCCGCGTTCCGTGGCTTTGGGGCCTCGGCGCTTTTCTCATCGGCGCCATCATCTTCGCCTACCCCCTGCTGCTCACCTCCGACCTCCATCTCCAGAACGGCGTCATCATGATGAAGCGCTCCAGCGCATTCTTCGCCGTCATCATCGTGCTCGCTCTCGTGCGCTACCTCGCCCGCGGATACTTTGACCGCTTCCTTTCTCTCGAACAGACCGGCGCCATCTTTTATCTCCTCGCCTTCGGTATGATCCTCCGCTGGCGCCTGAAGCTTCTCCTTGCCTGGCGCACCCTCACCAGCGGCTCAGGCCTCGCCGCCACACGATCCCCAGAAGAAGCCGCCGCCGACTAGGTTCGCATACCTTGGAACCCTGACTCCGCAGTTCGGCTAACCCGCCTTTCTGATCCCTGACAACTGATCACTGACCACTGTCTTTTTATGAGACAATCATCCCGCGACTCATTCCCCCTTCTCAATCCCCGTCAAGGAAAAAATCAGATGCCGAATGCAGCAGTTGCCAACTCTCTCACTCTCGATGTCGAGCGCAAAGGCTCAACGGCTATCGTTCACTGCCACGGCCGTCTCGTCTCCGGCGTCTGCAATGTGCTCATCACCAGAGTTCAGCCCCTTATTCCCGAGTGCAAGCGCATCATCCTCGATCTCACCGATCTCGCGTTTGTCGACAGCATGGGCATCGGCACCCTGGTCCGCCTCTACGTCTCGGCCAAGTCCGGTGGCTCCTGCCTTGAGCTCATCAATCTCGGCAAGCAGATTCGCGAGATCCTCGGAATCACCAATCTTCTCTCGCTCTTCGGCGATATGTGCGAAAAAGGCGTCGCAATCAAGTTCTGACCTGCTCGCAGATTCCTTGCATCGGACTCCGTGGTGTCGGGGCTAATGCATCGCCACCTTTGCGGCCTCAGTCACGCACCGATACGCCAAATAACCCGGCCCGATCCGCTTTGAAACCAGTTGAACGTACCCATTGTTGCTGATGTAATACGCTCGATCTGCGTCGGCCTCCGTGCTCGTCCACCAATAAATCACCTTCGAGTGAACCTTCCAAAGTGGAGAGTCCTTATCCGGCGTGACTCGGTATTGCGCCCGATGCAGTATCGGATCCCATGTGCCGCCGGCATTGTTACCTCGAAAGACCAGCGATCGCACGGTCTCATCCGCCGTCGGCAGCCTCCAGGTATTCTGCGGTGAGCTAGCAAGAGCACGGCCGTCTGCTGTCAGGTCCGCGCAGTTTCTCACCGCCTGAAACCAGGAGACGCCGCTCTCCGGCCAACCCGGCCCCTCCGGCGCCCAAACCAGCGTCACGCCATTGCCTGCAATCTGCCGCATCCCATAGTCGCCGTCGTCAAAACGATGCACCGCAAGCCAGCCTGGGTACGCGCTGCTCGCGATCGCCGTCAAGAGCGGCAGTCCTATCAAACATCTCCACGCCCACCTGCGCGGTTCGACGCGGCCAAAGTGGTAGAGCACGCCAACCAGCACCAGTGGAATCGCAATGAGCAGAACAGCAGCCGAGGCGAGGCGGAAACTTCCGAAATACCATGCCGCTGCAATTGCTGAGATCCCCATCAGGGGCAACGCCAATCGCGGCCAACGAAAAGCCACCACGCTGACCAGCATCGTGATCAACATCGGACTCAAGTACTGCACGAACATAAGGCCGACATTCCGCCAAATACTCGCAAAGTACCAGCCTTCATGAAAGCTTTCGTTGCTGCCCCACCACGCCCACATGCACGCGAATCCGGTGGAGACAGCGACTGCTGACCACCCCAGAATTTGGCGCCACAACAATCCTCGATCGATCATTTGGCTAGGGAGTTTAGCACCGCGTGACCGGTCCAGCTGTGACGCTCAGTCCTCTTGTCTCTTATCCCGTTCCCTTGTTCCCTCGTTCCCTTGTTCCCTTGTTCCCTGGCTCCCTGGTTCCCTATCATTGATCCATGTTCACCGGCATCATCGAGCAGACCGGAACCCTCGTCAGCCTCACCGATCGCGGCGGCGTTCGCCGCATCACCGTCGAAGCGCCCGGCATCGCTCCGCGCCTCCGCGAAGGCGATTCGCTCGGCGTCTCCGGCGTCTGCCTCACTGCCCTCGACCCCGATCCCACCTTCTTCCACGCCGACCTCGCCCAGGAAACCCTCGACCGTACCTCGCTCGGCTCCCTTGCTCCCGGCGCCAAGGTCAACCTCGAGCTGCCCACCGCCGCGGGCAGTCCACTCGGCGGCCATATCGTCCAGGGCCACGTCGACGGCACAGGCACCATGGCCGCGCTCGACCCGGTCATCCCCGAATCCAGCCCCACCTTCGACCGCCAGACCACCGACTGGACCCTCAAAGTCCGCGTCCCCGAAAATCTTCGCCAGTGGATGGTCCACAAAGGCTCCGTCGCCGTCGAAGGAATCAGCCTCACCATCGCCGCTTTTGACGGCGAAGAGATCACCATCGCCATCCTGCCCCTCACCTATTGGCGCACCAATCTCCACACCCTCAAAGTGGGTGCTCCCATGAACATCGAAGCCGACGTCCTGGTCAAACTCGCCGCCATGCAGTTGCAGGCTTCGAAGAAGCCCGAATTCGACCTAACCGCCGCGTGGCTCGTCGCCAATGGATATTAGGCGCAATCCTTAGTTTTCACTGAACAGCGTTCGACCGGCGTCGGCCCTACGGCTTCGCCGGCAAAACTGGTGGTGCCACCACGTACTCGTCGCCCACCCGCGCAAGAATGAGCGCGCGCCGATCCGTCAGCAGTTTCAGCCGGTCTGTTACTTTAACAAATTCCTTCTTCTGCTCGTCCGTCATTGCCGCCCCCAGCTTGTTCAGCTCGTCCAGCCGCGCTTGCAGTACCGGAATTTCGCGGTCAATCAACACAGGCCGAATCACCGGCTTTGTCTCGTGTCCCGCAGCAATCTCGTTGCGATTGTTCTCCTCCCACACTGGCATCATGCCAACGTGGCCCAGTTCCACGCGCACGCCTGCCGGCCCATAATCCTCGCGCACCGCGGAAAATAGCCCAATCATCTCGTCCCTCGGATCGCCATTCGAGTCCGGATTCAGCCCATCCACATAACTGCGTGATTGGTTCGAAAGAAAGTTCCCCAGCGAGTAAAAGATCACCGTGTTCCGTCCGTCCTGCGTCTTGTAGGTCTCAATCGGCTGCAGCACGTGCGGGTGCGCTCCCACAATCACGGATGCGCCCGCCTCCATCATCTTGTGCGCCAGGTCAACATCCTCCGGCCTCGGCGCCGTCGCGTACTCCACGCCCCAGTGCATCGATATCACCAGCAAATCGCACTGCGCTCGCGCTGCCTTCACCGCGGCCAGCACCGTGGCCTCGTCGGCGCCCGGCGCGCCGTTGGCCTCGCCCGGATACGGAAAGAAATTCACGTGCGGCTGATCGTCCTTGTCTGGATTGCGGTTCCCGTTCAACCACCGCGTCATCCCCAGCCAGCCCACTTTGATCCCGTTTGCCTCGGTAATCACCGGCTCCCACGCCGTCGCCGTGTTGTCGCTGGTTCCCGCAAACAGCAGCCCCGCATCGCGCAAATGCTCGCGGCTCTCGGTAAACCCCGCCCACCCCTGGTCCATTACATGGTTGTTGGCAAACGACACAATCTTGATCCCGCTCGCCTTCAGTGCCTCGGGCAACGCCACCGGAGCATCGAACAAAAACGCCTTCGTCCCATGCGAGTGCTCCGGAGCCACCGGCGTCTCCAGATTCACAAACCCAAAATCCGCCCTCTCAAAAACATCCGCAACGTCGCTGAACAGCCCCGCCCACCCCTGCTCACCCTCGCCTGCCGCCGCGGCCGCGGCCTTCACTGCTTCGTGTGGAATCACATCGCCCGCCACCGCAAAGCTCACCTGCGCCAGCTCATGCGGATACGGCGTCACCACAGCCGCATGCTGCCGCACAAAGTGCATCGGAATCAGCGCCACACCCAGCGCCGCCGCTCCCAGCGCGCCTAAGAGCCAGCGCCAATGCCGGCGCAACCCAGGCAAGAGCCTGTCGCGCACTCCCACCCCAGGCAGCCGTCCCAGCCCATTCGGCTTTCCCGTGATTGCCCAGTCCATCGTTCGCACCACTTCGTCGCGTTCCATCGCCAATCCCGCAAGCGAGTGCAATCAGGATACAAGGCCGGCAAGGATGGACGTATTCATGGTCAAATCGAAGTTCCCAGTTTGCAACCCGTCTGCTCCCTCTCCCACGGCCACCGGACGGCAGAGCTCCACCACTGCCGCAAACGGAGCGAGTTTCTCCTCAAGACGACGCCAGCCCTGCCCGCCCGAGCGCTGCCTGCTCCTTTCGCGTCTATCCGTTACGAGAACAGGCGGCGCAAGCTGGTAACCTGAATTCTGAGAAATACGCCCAGGAAAGGCCTATCCTTTTTACTGGCAAGCGGAGCTATGGCAGAGTTCGTCATCAAGCTGGCCGATGAGCGTGGCCACGTGCAGGAGCAAGTGCAGACGGCTGCCACGGCGGAGGAGTTGCGGACACGCTTCGCCCACGCCGGCTACCATGTGTACTCGGTCCGCGCGCGCGGTGGTATGGGCTTCTCCCGCCGCAAAGTCAAGCTCGAGCCGTTTCTCATCTTCAACCAGCAATTCCTCACCCTCATCCGCGCCGGACTGCCCATCCTCGGTTCCATCCAGATGCTCGGCAAGATCCAGAAAAACGCCGCTCTTTCCAGCCAATTGGACGACGTCGCCAACCGCGTCAAGCGTGGCGAAGCGCTTTCGGCCGCATTCGAGGCGCAAAGCGGATTTCCGCTCATGTACACCACCACGCTCCTCGCCGGCGAGCGCTCGGGCAACCTGCCTGAAGTTCTTGAGCGCTACGTCAACTTCCAAAAGGTAGCCCTCACTCTGCGCAAAAAGCTGGTCGGCTCGCTCATCTATCCCGGAGTCCTGCTCACGCTGGTCTGTTCCCTGTTGACCTTCATGTTTACGGTGGTCGTGCCGCAGTTTGCGCAGCTTTATGATCAGCTCGGCAGCAAGCTGCCCGCCCTCACCATCGACCTCTTGACCTTTGGCAAATTCATGCAGCACAACATCGTCTGGCTGGCGTTGGCCCTGCTCGTCATCGCCATCACGGCCTATCGCTTCTCCATCACCGAGCGTGGCCGCGACACCGTCGACGGCGTCCGCGTCAAGCTGCCGGTCTTCGGCAAAATCTGGATCAAGTACCAGGTCGCGCTCTTCGCCCGCACACTTTCCACGCTGCTTACCGGCGGCCTCCCGCTCGTACCCTCACTTGAAACCGCCGCGCGGTCTATCTCTTCGCGCCGCGTCTCAAAAGCCGTCCTTGCGTCGGTCACCACCGTAAGCGAGGGAAAAAGTCTGGCCGAATCTCTCACCAGAACCAAAGTCTTTCCCGGTCTCGCCTCTGAAATGATCACCGTCGGCGAGCAGACCGGCGCTCTGCCTCAGATGCTCAACTCCGTCGCCGAATTTTTTGAAGAGGACGTTGCCACCGCCCTTGCCGCGGCGCTCGCGCTCATTGAGCCCGCCATCCTTGTCGTAATGGGCGTCGTTGTGGTCTTCATTTTGATCTCGCTCTACCTGCCCATCTTTTCGCTCGGGCAAACCACTGCGATGTGACCGAGGAGGTTTTTCCCATGGCCGAAACCACTATCCTTCCGCTTCCATCGCCCCTCAACGGCGACGAGCGCGCTCAGGCTGAAGCGCTCGCGCGGCGCTATCATGCCGAGTTTGTCGATCTCAAGAACTTCAAGATTCAGCATGACCTCCTGCGCACCGTGCCGGTCGAGCTCATGTTCCGATACAACTTCGTGCCCATCGAGCAGCGCGCCGATTCGCTCGTCATCGCTGTCAGCGACCCCTCCCGCCTCATGGTTCTCGATGAGATCTCCGGCCTGCTCGGCAGCCGCATCTCCGCGCGCGTGGCCACCCTCTCGCAGATCAACGAAGTCCTCAAGAAGACCGAGCAGTCGCAGCGCGTTCTCGATGAGGCCAGTGAAGGCTTGACCTTCGATGTGCTCACTGGCGAAGACAACCCCGACGAAAACATCTCCATCGAGAAGCTCACCAGCGATGCGGAAGACATCAGCCCCATCATTCGCCTCGTTGACACCACCATCTTCACCGCTCTTGAGCGCCGCGCCTCAGACATTCATATCGAGAGCTACGACGACTCGGTCCATGTCAAGTACCGCATCGACGGCGTTCTGCAGGAAGCCATGGCCCCCATCGCCCGGGAGCACCACGGCACCATCCTCGGCCGTATCAAGATCATGAGCGAGCTCGACATCGCTGAAAAGCGCGTCCCGCAGGACGGCCGCTTCCGCGTGCGCTACAAAAGTCGGCTGATCGACTTCCGCGTCTCCATCATGCCCACCATCTACGGCGAAAATGCCGTGCTCCGCGTTCTCGACAAAGAGTCGATGAGCGAAAAGTTCAAGCACCTCACGCTCGACGTCGTGGGCTTTGCTGAAGAGGATCTGCGCCGCTTCCGCCGCTACATCCGCGAGCCCTACGGCATGGTGCTGGTTACGGGTCCCACCGGTTCCGGCAAAACCACCACCCTCTACGCCGCACTCAACGAAATCAAGAGCGATGAGGACAAGATCATCACCATTGAGGATCCGGTCGAATACCAGATTCGCGGCATCACGCAGATTCCCGTCAACGAGAAAAAAGGCCTCACCTTCGCGCGCGGCCTGCGCTCCATCCTGCGTCACGACCCCGACAAAATTCTCGTCGGCGAAATTCGCGATCAGGAAACCGCGCAAATCGCCATCAACTCCGCCCTCACCGGTCACCTGGTCTTTACTACCGTCCACGCCAACAACGTTGTTGACGTACTGGGCCGCTTCCTCAACATGGGCGTCGAAGCCTACAACTTTGTCTCCGCGCTCAACTGCATCCTCGCCCAGCGCCTGGTGCGCACCATCTGCGAGCACTGCGGCCGCACCGTTCACTACGACGACGACATCCTCCTCGCCAGCGGCATGGACCCAGCCGAGTGGCGCACCTTCGATTTTCGCGAGGGCGCAGGCTGCATGGAGTGCGGCGGCACCGGCTACCGCGGCCGCACCGCCATCCACGAGTTGCTCGATCTCACCGACACCATCCGCGAGTTGATCCTCGCCAAAAAGCCCACCTCTGAAGTACGCAAGCAGGCGCAGAAAGAGGGCATGAGTTTCTTGCGCGAATCGGCCATCGAGCGCGTACGCCGCGGCATTACCACACTCAAGGAAATCAACAAGGTTACATTTATTGAGGCCTCAAGATAGTGCCTTCGATGATGAGCAAAATTCGCACCAGTTCTCAGCCCGGCGGCCGTCCGCCTGCGGCCATCGAGATCGCGCCCGAGGGCGTTCTGGCTGCGGCGCGCTCCGGCGCTCTTTCCCGCAGTTCTAAAGCGGAGCCCGGCCAGGGCAATGTCTACGCATTCGTTCCGCTTGCTGCCGGCGCGCTCGTTCCCGGCATCGAAGAGCCAAACCTCCGCGCGCCCGAAATCGTCATCGCCGCCATTCGCTCGGCACTCGCTGAAGTTTCACCCCGCAGCCACTCTGTCACTGTCGTCTTGCCTGACTCATTGGTGCGCGTCTTCGTCCTCGACTTCGATTCCATGCCCGCCAAGGCTGCTGAAGCCATCCCCATCGTGCGCTTTCGCCTGCGCAAAACGGTCCCCTTCGATGTCGAGCATGCAGGTATCAGCTACCAGGTGCTGGCGCAGAACGACACCGAGTGCAGAGTGCTCGCCGCGGTCATGCCCGGGCCGATCCTTACTGAGTACGAATCTGCCGTTCGCTCCGCCGGCTACGAACCCGGTGCCGTTTTGCCATCGAGCCTTGCCGCTCTTGCTGCGGTCGATCCCATGGAAGCGATCCTCGCCGCCAACTTGAGCGCGCACGCCATGACCACCACCATCGCCAACGGCCACGACCTGCTTCTCTATCGCGCTCTCGACCTTCCCGCCGACCCGCGCCAGCGCATCGCCGAAATTCAGCGCGGCATCGCTGTCGCCTCTGCCTACTACGAAGACAAGCTTGGATCGCGCCCGCGCGCCATCCATTACGCGGGGAGCCAAAGCCCTGCCGACTTCGCATATTGCGTCGGCGATCCTTCACTCTCAGTTGTCGACTGGGTGCCGAAGCCCGACGAAGGAGCCTTGACTTCCCTGCCTCAAACCAGTTTTGCCGGCGTCGCAGGCGCGCTGGCGGGAGCAAGTTAGCCGCATGAGGATCACGCTCAACCTCGCCTCCCGGCCCTTTGCCGATCTCGCCCCTGCCCTCAAGCGCCTGCGCATTGCCATGGCTGCGCTTGCCTTGGTTTGCATACTTCTTGGGATTGGACTTCACCTCTTCGACAGTCAGGCTGCAGCAGCCCGCGCCCGCGAGCACTCGCTCGATGGCCAGATCGCCAGTGTTGAGTCTGAGCGTCAACAGGCCGAGGTCACCATGCATCAACCCGCCAACGCCCAGGTCCTCACGCAGGCTGAAGCTCTCAACCAGCTCTTCGATGAGAAAGCATTCTCCTGGACTCTCGCCATGGAAGCCATGGAAACCGTCCTGCCCGGCGGAGTTCAGGTCACTTCCATCGAGCCCATCCGCGCCAAAGATGGCCACATCACCGTCCATCTGCGCGTTGTCGGTCCCCGCGACCGCACCGTCGATCTCGTCAGTAACCTCGAGCGCTCCCGCCGTTTCCTTCAGCCTCGCATCGTCGGTGAAAGCGCGGAATCCACCAGCGGCCCCGCGCAGCGGCAGGAGCCCGTTAGTGCCTCCAATCGTTTTGAATTCGACCTGCTCGCCGATTACAATCCGCCTACACCCGAAGAGCGCGCGCCTGGTAAAGGCACGGTAAAAACTTCGTCTCACCCATCTTCCGCCGCCACGCCTTCTCGCCGCACTCATGCCGCGCCCGTCGTACCACCCAAACCGCAAGGTCGCCCTCCCTACACCGGGCCAGCCACATCCGCCACACCACGGCCCGGCGACTTCAATGCGCCTCGCACAAATGGAGGTCCGCAATGAGCGCCAACGGATCTTCCGCAACCCTGCGTGAGCGCCTTGTCTCTCCGCTTACCTGGCACATCGCTGGTTTTGTCATCCTGCTATTGCTTGCTGTCGGCCTTTCCATCCGCCTCGGCATGGACTGGACCGCTATGGACAGAGACTCCGGCGATGTCCTCGCCGGCAAGCAGGTTCAGTTGAAGGCCTTGGAAATCCAGACCGCCCCTTTACGCGGTCTTGACAAGCGCGTGGCAGAAACCAGGGAGGAAATGCAGGCGTTCTATAAAAAGCGCATTCCTCCCAGTTATTCCGTCATCTCCGGCGGCATCGGAGATCTGGCAGTCTCCTCCGGCGTGCGCCTCTCACGTGTGCAATACACGCAAGGCCTGCCGGGCTCCGACCTCACTGAGATCTCCCTCGATGCAGGCATCAGCGGACAATATCCCGCCATCATGCGCTTCATCAACAGCATCGAGCGCGACAAGACTTTCTTCATCATCCGCGCCATGTCGTTCACCGGCCAGCAGGGCGGCTTGGTCAACCTCCGCCTGCGCGTTTCCACATGGCTCCGGCCTGCCGACGCAGCGGCCAGCGGTCTGCCTTCCACACCGCCGCCCGATCAATCCGCTCCCGAAAAACCCGATGCCGCCAGGGAGGGCGAATAGTCATGGCCCTCGCTCTCGGTACTGAAAACAAGCGACAGGTCATTCTGGTCGTAGTGCTCTTTGCCGTCGTTCTAAGTGTCGGTGGCTGGGAAATCTATCACTCCCTCGCAGGCCCCTCCGTGCCCGCACCTCCTGCGCCGGCGGCGCACACAAACCAGCCGGCGACCGCAAAGGCAAACCCTGCCGCTGAAAACGATGCCGAGAAGCTCACCAACGCCGGCATCGACCCCACGCTGCACTTTGACAAGCTCGCCCAGAGTGAAGATGTCGTCTATTCCGGCACCGGCAGAAACATCTTCTCCGCTGACTCCGCGCCCGCGCCGATCCCCACACCAATTAAAAGCGCCCGAATCACGCCGCCCGTTGCCGCTGGCCCACCCCCGGTGCCTCAGCCGCCGCCTATCGACTTGAAATACTTCGGCTACTCCGAGGACGAGCACAAGGTGCTCAAAGCCTTCTTCATTCGCGGCGACGACATTTTCATGGCCCATACCGGTGACATTGTTGACCATCGCTTCAAAGTGGGCATCATCCGCCCGCTCAGCGTACAGATCACCGATCTGGCCTACAACAACACGCAGACACTCACTCTGTCGGCGAACTGAGGCAGCGTTTCATGAATCCTTCCCCAGCCTCCCGCAGCGCCCAATCGGAAAGCACGGCTTCGCTCCGCCCGCGTCCGTACCTATCCGATTCTGAACAAGGCTACGTTCTCCTCATCGCCATCTTCTTTCTTGCTCTCCTCGTCCTCTCGCTTGCCGCCGCCGCGCCGCAAATCGCCAAATCCATCCAGCGCGACCGCGACCTTGAAACCTTCCACCGCGGAATGCAATATCGCCGCGCCATCCAGCTCTACTATCGGAGCTTCCACAACTATCCGCCCAATATCGATGCCCTCGTCAAAACCAACAACATTCGCTTCCTGCGCAAGCGCTACATCGACCCCATCACCGGAAAGGACGACTGGAAACCCGTCATGTTCGGCCAGAACAAAACGCCCACTGCAATGGGATTTTTCGGCCAGCCTCTTTCCGGCAACGCCTCCACCATCGCAGGCACGGGCCCCAGCGGTGGCAACACTCCCAGCGGAGGCGCCGGACTAACGGGATCGTCCAGCTTGGGCGGCGCTGGATCAACCGGAACTTCAGCCTCTGGTAGCAGCCCAACCACGGGTTCCGGCTCCGGAACAGGCTCGGATCAAAGCAGCCAGACCTTCGGCGGTGCGGGCATAATTGGCTTTTCACCGGCCAGTCCCCGGCAATCGATCCTGGTCTACAAAAAGAAAAATCACTATAACGAGTGGGAATTTACCTTCGATCCGCTCTCCGACATGCAAACTCAGAGCGGCGGCAATACTGGTGCCATCGGCCAGCCCGCCAGCAGCACATCGACACCAATTGGCAGCCCCACCACCTCGCCTTTGGGGAGCCCGACCTCAGGCACTCCTGGCTCCAGCCCCAACCCAACCCCGGCTCCGATGCCCCCCGACGTCCCCGCCCCGCAATAGCCCCTCTTAAATCGCGGCCACAGACACAAAAAGGCTCGCCTAAATGGCGAGCCTTTATTTCCTGCGTCCCTGCCTTTACACGTTGAACGACGATCCGCAGCCGCAGGTCGACTTCACTTGAGGATTCTCAAACTTGAACCCCGCCGCCTCCAGCGTTTCCACGTAATCCACCGTGCAGCCGTTCAGGTACATCAGCGATGTGGCGTCGACAAAAACCTTTAAGTCGTCAAAACTGAACACTTTGTCCATCATGCCAGCCTGGTTCTCAAAGGCCATCGAATACTGAAAGCCCGAGCAGCCTCCGCCCACCACGCCAATGCGCAGTCCGGCGGGCAGCGGATCCTGGGTGGCCATGATCTCGCGGACCTTGGTGATCGCCTGAGGAGTCAGGATCAGAGGCGCTTTCTTTTCAGTTTCTTGCGTCGGTGCAACTGTCGTTGTAGCCATTTATCTTCTCCTCGGGGGTTGAGCTGCATTCGTTCACTTTCACTCTACCGTTCTACTCGCCCGGATACAAGCCCCTGCCGGGTTACCTCATATTGGATGCGCTCGCCGTCCGGAGGTCGCGGCTTATAAACCCTTTGCGTCGTTCACCGCCCGGTCCCCGACGAACGGACTTGAATTTTCTTGAAATCCCCATTCCCAACAGCATCCGAACGGGACTATCATGATCTGCCGTAAGGCCCCTCTACCTACGAGCCGCGGATTCCCCCCAAAGCCCCGCCGGTTCCGGGACCAGAAAATCGTACGGAGGTGCTCTATGGCGTTTGTCCCAGTCATGTGGACCGTTTGGGCCGCGTTCGTCGTTTTCATGGCGGCACTCTATATCTACCGCACCAGCCTCACACGAGATGAAGAGGATCAGATCTTCCTCGACGACTCATTCGCGCACGAAAAGGCTGCCCAGGCGATTATTGTCTCCAAGGTGACAAGAATCGAGCCCATGGTCCGTCTCGCGCGCTGGATGGTCATCGCCATGACCGTCTTTGTGGTCGCCTATTACGTGCGCGACATCATGCTCCAGCTTCATCTCATTCAGTAGAGCGTCCGGCTGGCTCGGCGACGTCTTTTGCGACGCCGCATAGGCAGTCTTCGCCCTTTTCCCGGTGGCACATATCGGCCGCACCGGAGCGCAGTCCGTTCGTGCGTATCCCGCCTACTTGAACTGCCGGATCATGTCGAGGATGTAATACCCCACGACAAGCAGGGCCATCGCTCCCACAAGTACCACTGCCGTCCGCTTCACCGGCTGGAACTTCTCTACCCGATCCGCGATTGCACTCTGCTCTGATTTCGCGCGGTTCGACGAGTCAGCCAGAAAGAGCTGGTCCTCTTCGTTCTTCGCTAAGCGTGCCGAGTAAATGCTGGCGGCGGCCATGAACAAAAATGCTGCGCCAAACAGGGTCCACATCACTGGAACAAATCCCATCGTCTTCTCCATGTATGAATAGTTCGCATGACTCCCTCATCCGCATTCCCGCTGATAAGTCGCGGACATGTCGGCATCGGGGCCTTACGGCTGTTCATCATAGTGGCGGATAGGATCGTGCAAGGGTGACAGGAGTCACACTCGGCGTTGCAGATTCCGCAAACGAACCACATTCCGAAACGGGCTCGCTTCGCCTACTCCACTTCCTGCTTTGCGCGATATCCGTCTCTGGCGATAATGTCGTACTTCAGCGGCTTGTGCTTCTCATCCTGCATGCGCAGCGGGTTGCCCTCATCGTCCACAAGCTCCACGCGAATCTTCCGCCACGTCCCATCCTGCTTCGCATTGGTGGGGTGATACACCAGCTCGTACTTCGAGCGGATATTCTCATTGATCGCCCTTACATCGTCGGGCAGCTCGCCCTCAAACCGCGGCGCAAAATGCATGCCGCCGGTCAGGTCGCTGAAGGTCCTCATCTGGTTGTCGGCCTGCAGGTAGGTCATGTCGCGCATGCCGCCCATCATGCCTCCCGTGCCCTGCGTCATCGCCTCAAAAAAACCGTCCGTCGAGATGGTGAAGATCGTGATGTCGCGCGAGGCCTTCACCCTCTTCAGAATCTGATCCAGCGTCAGCTTCGACATCGAGTCGATCCCCGTGGCAATCAGCATAATATACTTCTCGCCCTCGATCCGCGACAGCCGGTCCAGCGACTCATTCAGCGCATCGAAGACGTCCGTCTCTGAGAACGCGGCAGGCATCCACACTTCGTTCGCCAGCTCATTCATGCCCTGCAGAATTTGCTGCTTGTCCTGCGTAAAGTCGCTCACAATATGCGTATTCAGGTCGAACGTCATCATCGCCACGTAGTCCTGTGGCCGCAACTGCTGCGTAAACGCCCACGCTGCATTCAGCATGTTCACCCTGAACCAGAATCCGCGTGCCGCATACTCGCACAGCACCAGCACCGTGATCGGCGCCTCGATGCGCTTGAACCCTTCCACCTTCTGCTGCACTCCATCCTCGTAAATGCGGAAGTTCTGCGGCTTCAGTCCGGGCACAAACTGGTGTGTCTTTTCCAGCAGCACGCCCACGTCCACCGTCACCTCGGGAACCTCCACGCGAAGGCTCGTCGCCGGAAAGTTCTCGGGGTTTTTGAACTTGGGTTCCGCCGGAGCCGGAGGCGCTGGCGGAGCATTGTCCGTGCTTTCCTTCTTCTTCGGCAATGCGATCACGCCATTGTCGCCGCTCGGACCTCCCGCCTCAGGGGGCGCCTGGTCCGTCTGCTGCTGTTGCGCTGCAGGCTGCTGGCTCTGCTGCGTCGCAGTCTGTGCTCCCGCGCGGCCAAGCGGCGCGGCAGCCAGCATCAAAATTCCAGAAACAGCAGGTCGAGTGAAAGACGGCGTGGCACTCTCACCTTCAATTGCGGCATCAACATGACAACCTCTCGTGCTCACAAGCATACGCGATTCGCATCGCCAACCCGCGGCGTCAACCGCCAACTCGCCTTGCTTTCGGCACCGCCCGTCTTGACCGATGCGGCGGTCATCCGGCACGCGATACTCTAATAGACGTGGAAACTTGCTCAAAGGGAACCAGGTGGGCTTCCCCCACCCTCTTCATTCTGTCTGCTCTTGCGCTTGCAGCCTCCCTGCCGTGCACGCTCGCGGCGCAATCTGCGGCTGCTCCGGCACGTCCCTCAGACTCCTCGCAACAGCCCGCTCGTTCCCCCCAGGTCCGCCGCCGAATGCGGGATTCTTTCCCTTCAGCCAGGTGCGCCCCGGCATGATGGCCACCGCCTGGACCGTCTTTCAGGGAACCACGCCCGAGCCCATGCAGGTTGAGATTCTCGGCGTTCTGCGCGGCGCGCGCGGCCCCGGCCAGGACATGATTCTCGCCCAGCTCCGCGGCGCCAAGCCCGGAATACACCGGCGTCGTCGACGGCATGAGCGGCAGCCCCGTCTACATCGGCAACAAGCTCCTCGGCTCGCTCTCCTACCGCATCGGCGTATTCAGCAAAGATCCCATCGCCGGCATCACGCCCATCGCGCAGATGCTCGAGGTGCGCGATTTCCCCGCGTCCCCTCTCACCGCCTGTCGACGCACAATCCAACTCCCTCAGCCAGAACCCATCGCCCGGCGCCGCCTCCGCTTCCCAGATCGCGCCTTCCTCCGGCGATATGAACTTTCAGACCATGGAGACTCCGCTCGTGATGAGCGGTTTTGGTCCCCGAGGCGATTCGTTTCTGGCAGCAGCACACTGCTGGAACCGCGCTAGAAACCGTCGCAGCCGGCGGAGCGCTCTCTGCCGGCGGATCCTCGTCGTCCGGCTCCTCCGCGCTCGATTCCCCTGACTCCGCCGCGCGCCCTGTCCTCGAGCCGGGCTCCGCTGTCAGCATGCAGCTGATTCGCGGCGACGTCGAAGTTGCCGCCACCTGCACCGTCACCTACATCGACCCCAAGCAGCTTCTCGCCTGCGGTCACCCCGTCCTCGGCTCCGGTCCGGTTTCGTTGCCCATGACCACCGCCGATGTTGTCACCACATCTGGCCTCGCCGCTTGACGCCTTCAAGATCATCAACACCGGCGTCACCGTAGGCGCCTTCACTCAGGATCGCGAGTCTGCCATCCGCGGCGTTCTCGGCGCGCAGGCGCACATGATTCCCATGCATGTCACAGTCGATGCCCCTGGTGGCCAGCGCAAAGTCAATGTCGAGATTCTCGATCTCCCTTCCATCACTCCTCTTGCGATGCAAGTCGTTCTCCTCAACTCGCTGACTGAGACCAATGAAAGCAGCGATTTCCTCAGCTACCACGTCACCGGGAACGTCGATCTTGCAGGATTTCCGCCTGTTCCGCTTGACGTCTGGGCCTCGGCCGGAGAATCTGCCTCCGCGTCGCTCCAGGTCGCGCTTCTTGCCGGGGAACATTTTTCCCGCGTCTATGCCAACGACGCGCGCCAGGGAGTAGTGCGCGAAATCAGCCTCCACGTTCAGGCCGTTCCCCGCAGCGTTCAAGTTTCCCTCCAGCAGGCCCATCTCATCTCAACCGATATCGTCCACGCCGGCGATACGATTCAGGTCGAAGCCACCCTTCGGCCTTGGCAGTTGCCCGACCGCAATGTCCGCATCTCCGTCAAATTGCCTGACCGGCTTGCTCCCGGCAGCTTGCGTCTTCTTATCTCCGATGCTGCAACCCTCGATCGCACTCTGCTTCAGCCCCGCCTTCCGTCCACGCAGCCCGATATGGCGACAGTCCTCACCGAGGCGCGCAATCAGCACCCTGCCGATCGAATTTACGTCAGCCTCCTTGCTCCGGAGACGCAGGGCGAAATTCAAGGCCAAACGCTCACCGGTCTGCCGCTCTCGGTCGCCAACGCCCTTGAGCCTCTCCGCAACGCGCAAGCCGCCGGCCTCAACGGCGAATCCGCTGAAATCATGGGTGAGGCGCCCGCTGGCGGCGTCCTCAGCGGTTTCCAGGTCCTCAATCTGCACATCGAGCCGGGCGGCGGGTTAAACTAGATTCAACGAAACATCGTTCCCCCCCAATTTGTGTACCGGCGTTTTGGGGACCATGCCGGTGCAGTTGCAAAATCTGTTGAGGCTTACGGAGCACAGATGGCTCAAATCCAAGGTCTTGCAGCTCATGCCGCAGGCGCGGAACTGCTCACCCTTCGCTACGATCCGGGCAAACTCGGCGCCCAGGAGGTGGAGATTGCGATTACGCACTGCGGCATCTCCCACAGCGATATTCACCTCATCTCCAACGATTGGGGCATCAGCAATTATCCATTCATTCCGGGCCACGAAATCATCGGCACCGTAGCATCTATCGGCAGCGAAGTGCGTTCCCTCGTAGTCGGCCAGCGCGTCGGCCTCGGCTGGCAATCAAACTCCTGCGGCCAGTGCGAGTGGTGTCTCAGCGGACAGGAGAACCTCTGCCCGGAATCTGAAGGCACCTGCGTCCATCGCCACGGAGGCTACGCCGATCGCATTCGCGCCAATGCCCGCTTTGTCGTCCCCATTCCTGACGCTCTGCAAAGCGAACAGGCCGCGCCATTGCTCACCGGTGGCGCCACCGTCTACAACCCGATGCGCCTCCACGGCGTCAATCCCTCATCCCGCGTTGGCATCGTCGGCATCGGAGGCCTCGGTCACCTCGCCATTCAGTTTGCCCGCGTATTCGGAGCCCAGGTCACAGCCTTCTCCACCTCCCTGGGCAAGGAAATTGACGCTCGCGCCTTCGGAGCACACCACTTCGTCAATAGCCGCGAATCGAAAGCCATGAAGGAAGTGGCCGGCTCGCTCGACTTCCTCCTCACAACCGTCAATGCCGATCAGGATTGGGGCGCCTATCTCCAGACATTGCGGCCCAACGGGACACTCTGGTTCGTTGGCGTCCCACCTTCACCGGTTTCGGTACATGCCTTCCCGCTTATCTCGGGGAATCGCACCATAGGTGGAAGCCCCTTCGGCAGCCCCTATCGCCTGCGCGAAATGCTCGATGTCGCCGCGCGCCACGGCGTCAAAGCCGTCACCGAGCACTTTCCTATGTCCAGCGCAAACGAGGCCATCGAAAAAGTGAAGAAGGGCAAAGTTCGCTACCGCGCCGTCCTCGCCAACTAGAGTCCTGTAGCTAAAATTCGCGAAACAAAAAACACTGTCATCTTCTCGCAGTCCGTCGCGGCGGACGCAGTCGAAAGACCTGCATTCTGGACCCTCGATTTTCGCCACGTGTTTCTGAGACACCACACTGGTGTCTGGTATGTAAAATCCACAACATAAAATGACCTGTCATCCTGAGCAAAAAGGGGCCCCAAACGCTTTTCAGTTTGGGGGTGGTGAGTCGAAGGAATCTGCATTTGTCCTTTCTCGATTTTCACAAGCAACTTCAGAGACACCACACTGGAACTGCTTACATAAATGCACTTTGAAGGGGCACGACTTCACAGCCTGTCCTGCGCTTGTCGCAGGACCAGCCTTGAAAATTGCCCCGGTGAAATGACGCAGCAATTCAACACGGAGGGAGCAGCAGCCTTTAGACTGCTGAAAAACGGAGGGGGCAGCAGCCTTTAGAGTTTGTTACGAAACTCGACATTCACGCGCTTTGTAACAGGGCATGACTTTAGTCGTGCCAATTAAGGCCGGCAAAATCAATGCGGGCTTCAGCCCCTGCAACGGATGCAAGACTCAATTCCCGAGTTTCGTAACAACCTCTTTAGGCTGCTGAAAAGCAGGTGCGTGCGCAAGGCCTTTAGGCCCGGACAAAAGTGCCGGCATTTTCATGGCCTTGGGTGTCGCGCTGATCCCAATGTTCGAAATCACGCAGCCGGAGAACTGCCCCCCCTCCCTATTCCCTACGTCCCTGCCTTTCCCCCCTCGATTTCCACAACGCACCTTCGCTACCATAGATTCGTTATGGCCTTTCCGATCAAAACCTGTGTCATTTGTGGTGAAGAATTTGAGTTGAAACCAGACAAACCCGGCTTCGCCAACCGCTGTCCTTCTTGCAGTGAACCCGAGTCCGCCGAGCCCGAGTCCGCCTCCAGGCATCCCGCCGACCTTGTCGAGCGCAAAGCCGAAGCCGAAGTCAACGCTGCGCGCCGCCGCGCTATTCGTGATCTGCTCTACCGCAAGGACAGCTAGGAGCTGTCTCACAAACTGGCTTTGAAAGGGCACGGCTTCAGCCGTGCCGTTGGACACCGTTAAAGTCGGGGGCTTTAGCCCCTGAGGGAGTTACTTTTCAACCCTACGACCATCTTTGAGGCAGCTTCTAGACTCAGAAGCTTCGCCAGCCCTTGAACACCGCGCTTTCGCGCCGCCCGTCAGAAATGCAAACTAGGCCGCATACTCATTAATGGCTACGCAAATCGGCCGGCAAATGATTCAAATCTCGCAGGAACAGACTGGATCATGGCCCGCAGCCGATATGACCTAATTGAGTTCGCGTGATTATGGCCTTCATGTCCGCGGATGAGGCAATTGAGACGACTCGAGCTTCGGTCAATCTGACCGTGGGCTATCTCGGCGATAAAATCAGCGGATTGTCAGCGTAAACGGTATTCAGTGCAGCTTTGTCTCTTTCTCCAGCATTGACAGAATTTGGGCCATGCGTTTTGCCCGCGTTTCCGGCTTTTTGGCAGTGTGAAGCCGGTAATAAATCGAGAACAGATTTTGCCTGTTCAGGGTGGCAAAGAATTTCTTTGCCCTTGGAAGCTTGTTCAAAGCCGTTAGGAAATCTTCGGGAATTTCCATATCTGCGGAGCCGGCATAAGCCTTCTCCCAGCGCCCATCTTTTTTGGCCGCTTCAACATGCCTCAGTCCCGCTGGGGCCATGCGCCCCTCTTGAATCAGCTTCTTTGCATATTCCCGGTTCTTGCTGGACCAGTTGGATCCGTGCCTGCGTGGCGATATCCTCTGCAAAAATGAGCTGTCGTCCAGGGGTTTCTTCTGGCCATCGATCCACCCGTAGCGGATTGCTTCGACAACACAATCGGCCCAGGTCACTGAGGGTTTGCCTGATGCAGATTTATGAATCCTGACCCAAAGCTCCTTTGCGCTGGCGTGATTCTCAGCCATCCACTCGCCAAGCGCCCGCGAATTTGGAAAAGACTTGTGAGAAGCTGGCTTCATAAAGATTGGAGCAGCTGCAAAATATGACAGTCCATCTATTCACCTTCCCCGTAATATAAGCTGTCGGTAGTGTCTCAGTTTGAATTCTGTCCGGCGAATGGCTTTAGGCAGTCTTGAACTGACGTGGCTCTCCTCAGCTTCTTTAACCCCTCTGAATCTAAACTGCTGATAATCCCACACACCCTATCTCGCTCGGCTTCAAACTTTCGCAATCTGTCGTGGAAATCCCGTTCCGTGGGCAACTCGCCGTATTTCTCATGCCACCTGATGGCGAACAGCACAATCGGTGCCATTTCACCGCTCTTGGTCTCGTTGCAGCCTCGTGGACCCTTGGCTCTCGGCTGTTTTCCGCAACATGGCAACACGGCATCCCAGGCGTAATCCGCATTTTCTTTGCGGTCCAATCCACCTGCCGCTGTCGGCAACGGTTTACCGCAGTAAAAGCATTCTCCAGAAGCCACTATCGCAGCGTATTGTTGAAAGCTCAAATCCCATTTGTGGCCATTGAACTTAGCCTGAGTTTTTCCCTGAGTAAATCTTCCACCCAATGTTCGCTGTTGTACCTTGGTGTGCTTTCTCTCGCATGATCGGCAGCGACCATAGCCGCTTCTAACCACAGCAGGCGAGGCGTTTTCCGATGTCAGTTGCTCTTTACATCGACTACACTTACCCCTCATTGTTGTTAGGTCCTCCTTCGATTATCATGCTGCCAAAAGCGCAATTTCTTCCATCGACCAAACGTGATCGGCAATGCCAGCAGCCATTCCGGGGGTGATCCGAAGCGTTTTGTGGATGCGAGCGAAATTATAGTGAATGAAGTGAAGC
Source organism: uncultured Acidobacteriaceae bacterium (assembly GCA_963841095.1). Taxonomy (GTDB): domain Bacteria; phylum Acidobacteriota; class Terriglobia; order Terriglobales; family Acidobacteriaceae; genus Telmatobacter. The sequence continues at coordinate 60,937 of CAWJBE010000012.1, read as the reverse complement.
GCGACCGCAGCCGCATGATTTTCAACCTTCTTTGAAAAGCCGTTGGTCAACCGTGTGAACCGGCGCATGGACATTCTCATAGTCAGATTTTGGCGCTCCACGAAACTGGTAGAAACGTGCGCCGGATCGGGGTCACCAGAAACAACCTTCATGTCAGAGCCGATGCACGTGGCAGGGCTGTAACGCTTCTCTGGTTCATCCGATGCGCCATAAATCTTCTGGAGAGTTGCGAAATCTATATCTGCTCCGAACGCATTTTCGACCGCCTGCAGATACGCTTTGTGCGCGTCAGTTGTCAGTTGGACACGGCCACGGATGCGGCTGGCAACATCTTGCATAAACTCGTTCGCCCACCACCCGTCACGACCGCCTACCAGATAGCCGACACACAACTTGGTGTCCGCGTCTATTGCTGTCCATGTCCAAACATCACCCCACCCCTGGGCCTTTTGCTCCGGTGAGGCATTCTTGTGCTTCGCACCGACAAAGCACCAAATCTCATCGCATTGGACCCGCTTGCAACGCACGTCACGCACAGCCTGATCATGATAGGAATGGGCAGCATCGGCCACGTCCAGCAAGAGCTTAGTGACTGTGTTTATCGAAACGTCGGCGATCCGACTCACAGAGCGAAGACTGGCACCCTCGACAAGCATCTGGATGATTTGAGCCCGCTTCGCGATAGGCAGTCTGTTCATGAATTCAGCATAATGAACTTTGCATCATTTGTCAAGCACAAAGTTCAGTTTACTGCATGACGTTAAGCAGTTATTGACAACGCGCTTTCAGTAGCTTAGTCTATTTAAGGAAAGACGGAAGGGACAATGGAAGTCGAGTTTCGGGACAAGACATTGGCGCTTGTTGAGACTGACCGCGCAACCGAAACGCGACTTCCGCTCTCCGTAATCAATTCCCTCAGACAGAAATTAGTAGTTCTGAGGGCTGCGCCCGATGAAAGGACATTGAGGAACTGGAAGAGCCTTCACTACGAAAAAATGGACGGCGAGGAACGATCCATACGGCTAAACAAGCAGTTTCGGCTAATCTTCACAATCGATACCGCTTGTGCGCCGAACAAAATGACGATCTTGCGAGTTTGGAACCATGATTGACGAGGGGATGGATATGGCGACAGCGAGTGCAAATTGGATTATGCACCCTGGTGTTTACATCAAGGAGGAAATGGACGAGCGTGGATGGAGTCAGCGCGATCTTGCCTTTATCTTGGGGTGCGCGGAGCAAGCGATCAACCCGATTTTGAATGGCAAGCGCGGAATCAGTCCCGAGATGGCGAAATCTTTCGGGATCGCGTTCGATGTGCCTCCTGAGTTTTTTGCAAACCTCCAACAGGCGTATGACCTTTCGCAGGCAAGGATGCCGGACCCGAGCGTCGCACTCCGACGCAATATGCAGAGCCTGTATCCAGTCCGCGAAATGATCAAAAGGGGATGGATTGAACCTACTGATGCGGCTATGCTGGAGACCCAGTTGGTCAAATTCTTTGGCGATGAGATTCCTTACATGGCTCATGCTGCGAAGAAAAGTACGTATGAGGAGCGAGAGATTCCTGCCGCTCAGTTGGCGTGGCTATTCCGAGTTCGCCAAATTGCTCAGTCGATCAGTGTCCCTGCTTACTCCGAGAAGTCGCTGCGCGCATCACTTACAGACTTGCAGCAACTATTGCTTTCTCCCGATGAAACAAGGCATGTGCCGCGTCTTCTGATGGAATGTGGCGTGCGTTTTATCGTGGTGGAAAAGCTTCCGAGCGCCAAGATCGACGGAGTCTGCTTTTGGCTTAATAGGCAATCGCCGGTCATTGGCCTTTCTATGCAACATGACAGGATCGACAACTTTTGGTTCGTACTGCGTCACGAAATTGAGCATGTCCTACTGAAACACGGCCAAGAACAAGAGAAGATCGACACCGATTTGGATGGTCAAGCCACTTCAATTGATGAGGAGGAAAGACTGGCAAACACGGCGGCTTCCGAGTTCTGCGCTCCATCGGACAGGCTCTCCTCGTTCTTGGCCAGAAAGCACCCGTTCTATTACGAAAAGGATGTGATAGCGTTTTCTCGCATCCTCCAGCGTCACCCAGGTATTGTGATTGGCCAAATTCGGAAAAGCTTGGGAAGATGGGACTATCTAACCCGGCACCTCGTTAAAGTTCGCCAGTATGTGCTGCCGGGCGCGATTGCCGATGGTTGGGGGCAAGTAGTTCCGGTTTCCCTTTGAGGTGAACTATGCCGACGAAAACAGAAAAACTCCAAAGTGTTTGGCACAAATACGATGCTGAACGAAGCCACAAGCCAACTAGCGCACGAGAAGCTGTCGAGTGGGCTGTGAGGGAAGGGCTTCTAGATCTTCCGGACGTTGATCCCTACGACGTTCTAGCTGGTCAAATGTCGCAGGCCTTGCGAGAGGAATATGCCGAGGATGAACAGGGACGCCGGTATCGCGTTAACCACGCAGTGCGTGTGTCCAAATCTGGAGTCCAATACACATTTTGGGGAGTGATGGGGTTTGCCTCTCACGACCACATGGAGAAGGCGTTTTCGCAGCGCCGGGAACAGATCATTGGCGACAACGTTCAACTAAAGACTGATGTCGATGTTTACAACGACTTCAATCGCGGGAAGCGGCCTCAGATTCAGCTTGTACTGGACTATACCGATGACGTTGCCGAGCGGGAAGTCATGCGGAAAGTTCCCCAGAAGGCTGTGGCTTAGTCCTGCTTCTTCCATCTTGCTCGCGCAGCCAGTTTTGCGATCTCTTGTCGCTGTTCAGGACTCAGGGATGCTGCGCGTGATCTTCCACCCTTTAAGCCACCCTTTCTGCGGGATGACGGGCTGCGCTTGGCTGCGCTCGCGGTATCCTCCGCGTCGCCCGTGGCAATGTCTACGATTAGCTTGGCGAGTTGATTCGGGTCGCGAGGGCGATTTGCCATGAACAAAGTATGCGGCCCGGTTCCGGCAGAGCGCAAGGGCTGTGGATTTCAAACTGAGACACTACCAAGCTGTCCCCCTCCTTGCCGACACACATCATAGTGCGCGGCCTTCCGGTTTCATCTGGCGCGAGACTTGCGACCACACCAAAGCGGTTTGTATCGGGATATTCAGCGATTTCAGGCGAGATTGTGGCTCAGGTCTTATAAGTCTGCTGCCTGGCTTCCACATCTCACCACTGAACAATCGGGAACGCCGCCATCAGGCTCGTTGCCAGGTTTTGAGATGTCAAGCCTCCGGCCCCCTCAATCGAGCCTCAATTTTTCCCCTAAGTCGTTGTTTTTCTGATCCCTGACCACTGATCCATGACCCCTGTTTTTCTTTGCAGGTTAATTCCCCCATTCGGCGCACAATATCCATAGCATCACCAAAGCAGCCGCCGACTTACCACGGACCACGGACCACTGAACTCTGTTCTCTGTTCTCTGCTTTTTCACGCCGCAACTCATTGATTCCGGCGATCCTGCAGATAACTTCAATCGTTTGACGACATTATGGACAACAGAAACCGCATCCCTATGAAAAAGAAAGGCTTGCTCCAAGAATCCAGGACACCGGGGAAGGGTCAAATGGGGTACCAACCAGTAAACAGCGTGGGAAGCCTCACTGGCGGTGAAGGAAAGGCTGATGAAAGCCTCCGGAGGCATTTGCGCTATTCTGGGTGCTCTGGCAAGCTCCGGATCCCTATGCTTACCATCCCCACTCGCCCCATAGGTTCGTCGGTCTCCGCGATCGCCCTCGTCGCCGTCTGCGCTTGCCTCGCTGCCCCTGCAGCACAGGCCCGCGCCAAAGAATCTCTGCGTTCGCCCTGGGACCAGCATCCCGTCGCGCTTACTGGCGAAAAGTATTCTTGCCCGCAGGTTCCCACGCTGCCCCACAACATCGTCGCCTACGACTACTACTCCGACTCGAAACATTCCATCATCGATCCCGCGCGGCACACTGCGTATGCGGCTGCCTCAAAACCATTCGGCGATGTCGAAGGTGCTGCCGTGCGCGCGGCCGATGAGTATCAGCATTCCGGCAGCAGCCAGGCCGCCGCCTGTGTCGCGCAGATCCTTCTCCAGCAGGCGCAAGCCGATGCCATGACTGGCAGCATGTCCTCCAATCAAGCTTATTACGTGCAGAATTGGGCCATCGGCGCTCTCGCCGTCGCCTGGCTCAAAGTGCGGCCCGCAGGCCCAACCGCCCTTGGCATCACGAACCCGCAGATCGCAACTCTCAAGACGTGGATGAAAAAAGTTGGCGGCCAGGTCGAAGACTACTTCGAAGATCTGCACGAAAAGGGCGCCAGCAGTGGTCGCAACAATCATCTCTACTGGGCAGGCTTCGCAACCATGTCTGCCGGCATCGCCGCTGACGATCACAGCCTCTATGACTGGGGAATCTTCACCTACAAATTCGGCGTCGATCAGATCGCTCCCGATGGCACTCTGCCGCTTGAAATGGGCCGCGGCCAGCGCGCCCTGCACTATCATCTCTTCGCGCTGGAGCCGCTGGTCACCATGGCCGAGTTGGCCTCAGCCAACGGCGACGACCTCTACGCCTACTCGAACTCCCGGCTGCATCTGCTCGTCTCGCGCACCGTAGCTGGACTTGCTGACAACCAATTCTTCGTCGAGAAGTCTGGCGTCCCGCAGGACACTCCGAAAAACGGCGTTATTTCAGGCTCTGACATCGCGTGGATCGTGCCCTATGCGCGCCGCTTCCCCGATCCCGCCATCACCGCACTGCTCAACCGGGTGCCCGTCGAGCCCGATCGCTACCTGGGCGGCCTGCCTCCTCCATAAACTTTCCCTGTCCTCTGTCCCTTGTTCCCTTGGTCCCTTGGTCCCTGTTCTCAGTCCCTTGTTCCCTTGGCCCCTTGGTCCCTGTTCTCAGTCCCTTGTTCCCTTGGCCCCTTGGTCCCTGTTCTCAGTCCCTTGTTCCCTTGGCCCCTTGGTCCCTGTTCTCTGTTCTCTGTTCTCTGCTCCCGGTACAATACAGAGAGTGACAAAATCGCTCGAAACGTCTTCCCCGATTGTTGGATTCGTCTCTCTCGGCTGCCCCAAGAACCTCGTCGATTCTGAGGTCATGATGGGCCTGCTCGACCGAGCCGGAGCCCGCCTCACTGCCCACCCTGAAGAAGCCGAAATCCTCGTCGTCAACACCTGCAGCTTCATTGACACTGCCAAGCAGGAGTCCGTCGACACCATCATTGAGATGGCCCGCCACAAAACCGCTGGCCGCGCCCGCAAGCTCATCGTCGCCGGCTGCCTCGTCGAGCGCTACCGCGACGAAATCCAGAAAAATATCCCCGAAGTGGATGCCGTCGTCGGCACCGGCGAACTCGAGTCGATCCTCGAAGCCGCAGGCATCGCGCCCGCCCCCTCAACAACCCCATCACCCTTCAACATTCTCACCACCGTCCACGCCAAAACCCTGCCTGGTCGCGAGTCACTCTCCGGCACCCACAAAACACCGGACACCACACTCGACCAAAACGACGACAGCCCGAAGAGCCGCCGCGAAGGCGACCATCGCGAGCGTCAGGGCCGCTTCCTGCGCGACAGCTGGGCCGGCGCTTCGTCCAGTCTGCCCACCTACCTCTACGACGAAACCACCCCGCGCCTCCTCTCCACACCCAGTGCCTCGGCCTACATCAAAATTGCAGAAGGCTGTGACCACCCCTGCAGTTTCTGCGTCATCCCCAATCTCCGCGGAAAATTCCGCTCCCGCCGCTTCGAGTCCGTCGTCGCCGAAGCTCAGCAACTCGTCGCCCGTGGCGTCAGCGAAATCACTCTCATCGGCCAGGACACCACCTGCTACGGTGAAGACTTCGGCCTTCGCGACGGCCTCGCCACACTCCTTGACGAACTCGCTCGCATCGACGGCCTCCGCTGGCTCCGTTTCCTCTATGCCTACCCCAACCGCATCACCGGTCGTCTCCTCGACACCATCGCGAAGCACGACAACATCTGCAAATATCTCGACCTGCCCCTGCAGCACGCCTCGCCCGACGTGCTCAAGCGCATGAAGCGTGGCGCCGGCGCTGACATCTTCCTCAAGACCCTCGCAAAAGTCCGTGCCGCCGTTCCCGGCATCGCTCTCCGCACCAGCTTCATCGTCGGCTTTCCCGGCGAGTCCTCTTCGGACTTTCAACTTCTCGACGACTTCGTCACCGAAGCTAAGTTTGACTGGCTTGGCGTCTTCTCGTACTCGGATGAAGAAGGCTCAGGCGCCCACTCACTCGACGCCAAAGTTCCTCGCCGCACCATCGAATCGCGCCGCCGCCGCCTCATGCGCCATCAGCAGTCCATCTCGCGCAAATCGAAACAGGATTGGATAGGCCGCGATCTCACTGTCCTTGCCGAGGGCGAAAGCGCCGAAACCCCCCTTCTCTGGGAGGGCCGCACCGAGTTCCATGCCCCCGAAATCGATGGCAAGCTCTACATCAACGACTTCGGCCCGCTCGACGCCCTCGAGACCGGCCGCTTCTATCGCGCCCAAATTACCGAGGCCCACGACTATGACCTCGTCGCCCGCATCATCTCCCCAGCGATCTAGCCTGGTCCCAATCCTCCCGCTAAACTAACCATCAATGGACGAACTTCAATACATCCAAGAGCCGGCGGCGATGGCCGAAATCCTCGCAGAAACCGCGAAGCTCGATTTCACCATGGCCTCCGAGCCCAAGACTGGTGCGCTCCTCCGCGTGCTCGCCGCCTCCAAACCCGGCGGCCGCCTGCTCGAGCTTGGTACTGGTACCGGCGTCGGCACCGCGTGGCTGCTCTCCGGGATGGATGCCGCATCGACCCTCGTAAGCGTCGACACCAACTTCAGCTTTCAGTCCGCTGCACGCCGCATCCTCGGCAACGATTCACGCCTGAGTCTCGTCCTTGAAGATGCCGTCGACTATCTCGTCCGACAGCCGCCCGCCAGCTTCGATCTCGTCTTTGCCGACGCGCTCCGCGGCAAATTCGACGGCCTCGACGAAGCCCTTGCCGTGGTCAAGCCCGGCGGCTTCTACGTCATCGACGATTTGCTCCCACAGCCACAATGGCCCGAAGGTCATGGGGAAAAAGTGCCGCCCCTCATCGAACGCCTCGCCTCACATGAGCACTTCCACATCGTCCCCATCTCCTGGGCCAGCGGCCTCGTCCTCGCCGTCAAAAAATCCTGAACCGTCTCGCACTTTTTTGTTCTCATTCGCGAGCACTTCCTCGTACCATCGGCGCATGTCCATACCACGCCGAACCTTCCTCAGATCCGCAGCCGTTGGGTGCCCTGTTCTCGCGGCGTCTTTATCTTTGCCGTCAGGGTGGGAAGCCCTCGCCCAGTCTCCCGAGCCTTCACCCGCGCCTACTCTCCACCCCGTCGCCGCCGGTCAGGACCGCTTCGGACCTCCACGCACTCTCGGCTTCAGTTCGCTTGCCTTCAAAGTCGCCACCGCCGACGCCGCCGGAAATCTCTTTATCATCGAGCACAGAAACCTCATGCCGGCGACTGGCCCGGCTCTGCATCTTCACTTTTCGCAGGAAGAGTGGTTCTACGTCATGGAAGGCGAAGTCGCATTTCAAGTTGGCGATCAGCGCATTCATTTACATACCGGTGAGTCCGTCCTCGCTCCGCGCCGCATCCCGCACACCTTCTCCGCCGTCGGCTCGCCTGCGCATATGCTCATCGCCTTCACTCCCGCCTGCAAAATGGAGCAGTACTTCATCGACGCAGCAGCCAACCCCTCACTCGCCGCCACCGCCGACTTCATGAACCGTTACGAGATGCAGTGGGTCGGCCCCTCCCCTTTTTGGAAGTCGTAGGCCTGCCGATCGCGTGAATTTGCGCTTTGAATCCTTACACAGCTCTCGGGACGCTGGCGCGTCACCTGCATGGAGAACTGTTCTCTTCTCTCCGCCTCAATACCAATACTTGATCTTGGGCCAATCCTCGGCGAACGTGTGCTTTCGTCCGCGCAGCCAGAAGTAATGCAGCCGCTCGCGGTCCATGATCCACGGCGCGTCGAACGGTCCCAGATCGACAACTTCGGAGTAGGTCCCCTCGTACTGCTTCGCGTCCTCGCCCAGCGTCAGCATTGATTCCCCGCTGTAGTTGTTCCATCCCCAATAAAAATAATTCTGGTGTCCGCTGATCGCCGTTGGCAGTCCATATTTGCGGCCCAGAACGTTCACGGCGCTGGCTTCGCCGTAGTTGTCGCAGAAGATCCCGGTTTTCGCGCGGATATCCGGCGGCAGCGCATCGTAGCGCTTGGCAAACCCCTCCACCATCTGCGGCCACCCGAAGCGGTCAGAGAGGATCTGCGGCAACGGCCCAGTGAACTTGTCGAAGTTTACTTTTTGCGGCCCATAAATGCTGGTCAATGCCTGGTACTTGTCCGGCGGCAGAACGGTCAGCACTATGGGGCCTGAAGCCGTGCACAGCACTTCGCCAAGAAATGCCGCATAGACGATCGTCGGCCATCTGCGCCGAGCCAGCTCACCCAGCGCCACCGCGCCTGCGGCAAAGAGCACCGGATAAATCGGCGCAAGATAGTAGTTCTTTGCGTGCATGGCCATCATCATGGCCAGAAACACCAGAAAGGTGAGACCAACGAATCGCCACTCACGCGCCTTGCGCGCCAGCATCAGCCACACCACTCCGCCAATCCATAGCGGCGCGGCAACAATCAGCTCCACCTTCATTTGCTGGTAGAAAAACTCAATGGGCGACAGTCTCACGTTCTTGTCCGTGTGGGCTACCGTATCAAGGAACTGATAGGTCGGGAATTGATGGACCCACTGCCAAATAAAGTTCGGCAGCGCCAGCAACAGCAGCACCGCAACTCCAGCGGCGCATTCCTTTGTCCACAGAATGTGCCGCTGAGGGCTCAGCAGCAGGCCGGCCAGCAGCGCCACCAAAAAGAAAACAATCGTATCCTTGTTCTCGATTCCCAGTCCAGCGAGCACCCCGAACAGTATCCACGCGCGCGGCCGCGCCGAGCCCTCTGCAATCCGCAGCACCACCAGAAGCGCTCCCATCCAGAAGCATGGCTCAAAGGCGTTCATCGAAAGAAAGTTAGTGATGCCCAGAATCACGGGGGAGGCGAGCGTCGCCATCATGGCTAGCACCTGCGCGCTGCGTCTCCCTCCGAGCTGCCACGTCAGCAAGCCGGCCAAGCCAACCGTGATGCCGCCGGCCATGAAGCTGAAGATGCGAACCCCCGTCGGCGACAGGCCGAAGATCGCTTCCGCCAGCCGCGCCTGCAGCGCCACCAACGGTGGCTGATCCACGTAGCCCCACGCCAGGTGATGCCCGCAAACCAGGAAGTACAACTCGTCGCGGAAGAATCCATAGCCCAGGTGCGATCCCCAAAGCGAGCTGACGAAATGCACCAGGAATGTGATCGCCGTAAACAGGCCGGCCAACCGCAGGGCTCCGTGCAGATTCGTTCGCTCGGGAATGTGCGGCGCGGCGCGCAGCCGTCTATAGGCCTTGTCGCTGGCACTCTGGCGGATCGCTCCTGCTAGGGCTGTGGATATTCCCATGAACTCCTTTGATATCTGCTTCTTGCGAATGCGCTACGCGCTTAGCGTGTGCAAGCGGGACTTGCACGGTCGTTGGCCCCATCCAGACGACAAGCAGCGCGCATCAAGACCCATTTACATCGGATTATATCGACAAACCGAAAGTTTCATGCGAATTGGCCGCCAGCGACGTTTCGACGAATCCACTCATGCACTTGAGTGATAATCAACACAGTTCGCCACCATGGCACGGCCAGAGTCACCTCGCTCTTGCATCAGGATGAGCGGACAATTGGCCTTCCTGCCTGAAAGGGCCCAATGATCCCCTTTTCGACCCAGACTCGGCTCCGACAGCGCACTCAGCGGCTTCATTTCGTTGAAGCCGTGCTTTTCGCTTTTTCGCTCACAGTTGCGGGCACCCAGTCTGTCGGACAATCTCCGCGGCAAGCCGCGCCATCCCAAGTCGACTCGGATCAGGACGGACTGAGCGACGGGCTCGAACAGGCGTTGCTCGTCCAGTTCGCTCCGCGGTTTCTCATCGGCCAGGGAGATTGTTCCAACGTTCCCGCGGAGTTTCGACGGGACATTCCTATTCCTGAGGTGAAGTCGGAGAACGGCACAATCTACGGGCAGGTTTTTCCGGAGAAGGAGATGATCGACGGCGCTCCGGCCGCCGAGATTCACTACTACCATCTTTGGCGCATCGACTGTGGAAGGCACGGGCATCCGCTCGATACGGAGCATGTCGCGGTCCTGGTTCGGGCCTCGGGCGCCGATCTACGGTCGGCGACATGGAAGGCGCTCTACTGGTACGCTGCCGCGCATGAGAACACAGTATGCGATGTGAGCCAGATAGCCCAGGCATCCGCTTTGCACGCCGAAGAGGCCGGTGCGACCATCTGGGTCTCGCCAGGAAAGCATGCTTCCTATCTCGACGAAGCGCTCTGCCAAAAGGGCTGCGGAGCCGATCGCTGCGAAAAAATGATCGCTTTTGTTCCGGCAAAGATCGTCAACCTCGGCGAGCTGGGGCATCCCATGAACGGTTCCCTCTTCATTGCCTCAACAGCATGGCCGCTCGCAGATAAGATGGCCACGTCAAATTTCCCTGCGACGGCGTTGGCGCGGCTCAACACGCTTCCTGAATCGCAGATTGCCTGGTTCCAAGCCGGCAAACATCCCTCACAGGGAATCATTGCCATCAGCAGTGCCACCGAGCAAGCCCTTGCAGGCAGCGGCCGCGATACAGTGGACGGAATCTCCGCGGCAGGCGCAGCGACCGACAACTCCATCACCGCCGCGCAGAATTCAACCGGCAATGCGCTCCAGAAGACCTGCCAAGGCGTCGTCCACGCACTCAGCACCACCATTCGGCACATCAGCAAAGCACTGGCTCCGCCGCGGCCCAGCCCATCGAGCCAGCTGGCCGAATCGAAGCCTTAATAGCGCAGCCACCTGTCGCAGCCACGCTAGGGACAGTGGAATACTGGCAGCCTCTAGCCGCAGCTCTGGCCGTTAGCTGGCTGACCTTGGAATAAGCCATGGCTGACCGGGGTGTTTGCTTTCTGGGACCACTTCCGCCTACCCCGGTGTCTTGAATGCTGAGAGCAAGCCGTTTGTTTTCAGGTGATCGCGGGCTGCGGCTAGGGAGCGGCTTTGTCCCGTCTTTTGTTGGAGGTGGAACGAGCCGATGCCCAACCGTGGTTTAACGGTGATCGTCGCGATGGTCGCCGCCACGATATCCGGGGAGAGCGTGTTCTTTGTTCGCGTCATGATCGGCGCGGCCTGCGTGGCCCCGCCCATCGCGCGCTTCGTTGCCGTGGAAGTGATTAAAGGCCTCTTCGCCGCGGCCAGGCATCGGTCCCCTGTAGCCGTGGCGTGGATCAAAGCGATTGTCAACATGGCCGGAAAAGTGGCCCGGACCGCGGAACCAGTGGCCAGCGCCGATAAATACCCCGCCGTTAAACCAGTCGGGCCCGTAGTAGCCGTAGGGTGAACAGTTATATGGAGCGTAGTCGTAATAACCGTAAGGACACACGGGTTCCGCTCCGAAGGAGATGGAGACTTGGGCTGGCGTTGCGCGCGCAGAACAAAACAGGGCAGTTGCGAGAACTGCGAAAGCGAGGGAGGTAACTTTGGACATGATCTCTCCTTAGTTGGTATTGCGTGGGAGGGCGGCCGGCGCGATATTTCTCCAGTCAAAGATTGAAGCCGGGATTGAGTGTGAGGATCATAGCAAGGACGCGAAACAAGAAACTGTCGTGTTTTGATCGGTTTTTGCCACGCGAGTCGGGAGGTCGGCGCGGGACAGGGAGGACGGCAATTGCAGGTCCCCACTTTCGGCATGGCCGGGAGCGGGCCGTGAAGTCGTTTCCTGATCTGAGACCTGTCGGATTCTCTCGTCGCTGTTCCCTGACATTTCTGCTAGACTTCCCGCATGAAAAACCGGCTTCCCTTCACTGCCTACTGGTTCTCTTGCCGCGCGGCAGGTCTTTTTGCCCTCTGCGCTACGCTCGCCATGGCCTCGTCCGCAGCCTTTGCCCAGGATTGGGCAAAGCAAAAGCTCGACAAATCGCCGCGCCACCAGGAATGGGACAAGGTGAAGTACGGCAACCGCACCCTGGATGCGTATGTGGTGTATCCCGAGGTGAGCCACAAGGCGCCGGTGGTTCTGATGATCCACGAGATCTTTGGCCTGAGCGACTGGGCGCGGAGCATGGCAGACGACATTGCGGCGATGGGTTACATTGTGATCGCCCCGGACCTGCTTTCGGGCGACGGGCCGAACGGCGGCGGATCCAGCGCCTTCCCCGACCAGCAAGCGGTGATCAAGGCGGTGTCGGGATTAAATCCCGACACGGTGATTGCCGACCTGAATGCGGCCGCCGATTACGCGCTGAAGTTTCCCGCAGCCAACGGCAAGCTGGCGGTGGTGGGATTCTGCTGGGGTGGAGGCAAATCGTTCGCATTCGCCACGCAGCGCAAGGACCTGAGTGCGGCCTTTGTGTTTTATGGCCCTCCGCCGCCTGCCGACGCCATGAAGAACATTACGGCACCCGTGTACGGGTTCTATGGCGGCAGCGATGCACGAATCTCCGCCACTGTTCCCACGGCCAAAGATGAGATGGCGGCAGCGGGTAAGAAGTACGAACCGGTGATCTACGACGGCGCGGGCCACGGCTTTATGCGCGCGGGCGAGGACCCGGCAAACACGAACCCGGCGAACGTGACGGCGAGGCAACAGGGATTGGAGCGGCTGGAGAAGCTGCTGAAAGGGATGTAGCGGGGCACGGCCCGCGCGGGATAGAATTCGCTGCCGGCCAAGCGCGCTAACATAAATGTGGGTCGCGCTCACAAGCGGCCGCATTGCATCTGATGCCGGGACGGAAAAAATCCGCCAAGCTGTTGAAATGCCCCACCTGCGGGATGATTGTGCGCCCCGCGGACGAGGACTTTCCATTTTGCAGCGACCGCTGCCGCAAGATCGACCTGGGCAAATGGGCGATGGGCGTCTACAAGATCAGCTCGCCGGTTCTCGATCCGGAGGTGCTGGAAGATCTCGGCGGCCTGGCGGGCGGGCAAAACAAAGGCTCGGGCGATGAGTAGCTCAAAGCCCTCCATCACCACTACCGCCCCAATCCGCAAAACACAATGGGCATGGGCTGTCGCCACATTCTTTGGAGCGGGCTACGGCAAGCCCGGCCCCGGCACCTGGGGATCGGTGGCCGCGGTGCTGTTGTGGGCGGCGGCAGCGTGGGGCATGCATTTAGCGCAAAGCAGTCTGCTGGTTGGGCTGGGCATCGCCATCGCGCTCACGCTGATTCTAGGGGTTCCCGCGGCAACCATTGTGGAGCGCGAAAGCGGACGCACTGACCCAGGCTTTGTGGTGATCGACGAGGTGGCCGGCCAGTGGATTGCGCTGCTGGGCAGTCCCGCCGACTGGCGCCATGGGCTGATTGCGCTGGTGCTGTTTCGGCTCTTCGACATCACCAAGCCGTTCCCCGTGCGGCGGCTGGAGCGGCTACCGGGGGGCTGGGGCATCGTTTTCGACGACGTGGCCGCCGGCCTGTATGCTTTGGGTATCGCGTCGCTGGTGCGCATCTGGATTTGATGGAACTGCTATGACTCCGACTACTCCCCAATCCGCGCCTGGAACGCTGCCGCTACCCCGGGTAGATGACGTGAGGCCCGAGGCTGCTTTGCCATTGGGCGAGGTGGAGTTGACCGGGGTCCATCTCGGCCCGCACACCTTCGGTTTACCCGCCGTATATGTAGATGGCGAACCAGCCCATGTGCTGATGAGCCGACCCACACGCCTTGCTTTCAGCGTGCCCGCGCAAGCTTCAACGGGCCTTATTGAGCTGCGCACCCCGGCAGGAGCAGCCAACGCCGCGGCGTTGCATATTGCGCGGCAGCTCAACGACGGATTGCACCCGGTGACGAGCCCCGCGGTGAGCCGCTCGGGGATGGTGTACGCGACCATCTCAGGACAGCGAGGCAAGCAGACACCTGTTTCGGTTGTGCGCGTGAGCCCCGATGGCCGCGGCACGCCATTTGTCACCGGCATTCTGAATGCTACGGGATTGGCGTTTAATCCGGAGGGCGACCTGTTTGTGACGTCGCGCGCGGAGGGAAACGTTTATCGCATCGACGCGGCAGGCGAGTATACCGTCTATGCCGAAGGCATGGGTGTGGCGACCGGCGCGGCCTTCGACGCCGAGGGCAACCTGTTTGTGGGCGACCGCAGCGGCACCATCTTCAAGATCAATCCTGAGCGCAAGATTTTTGTGCATGCCACGCTGGAGCCGAGCGTGTGCGCCTATCATCTGGCGGTGAATGCCGCAGGGACTCTGTTTGTGACTGCGCCGTCGCTCTCATCGAACGAGGCGATCTGGGCGATTGAGCCGAACGGCGATACGCGGGCGTGGTACCGCGGGCTGGGCCGGCCGCAGGGACTGGCGATCTCGCGCGAGGGCGATATTTACCTCACCGCATGCCTGCACGGCCGCCATGGGCTTGTGCGCGTGACAGCCGACGGCGAGGCGACTCTGGTGCTGGCTGGAACCAACCTGGTCGGCGTTGCGTTCTCTCCCCTGGGAACCGTGGTACTGGCGACCAACGATGCCGTTTATGATGTGGATTTGGGAGTGGAAGGGCTGAAGCTGTTCTAAGGTCTGTCCACTGTTCGCTGTCCACACCTTGCTGCCTTTATGAAATCCGAAATCATTGCCGTCGGCTCCGAGATGCTCACTCCGCACCGCCAGGACACCAACTCCCTTCACCTGACGGAAAAACTCAACGGCATTGGCGTGACGGTCAGGTTCAAGACCATCGTCGGCGACCGGCGGAAGGACCTGGTGAATGCCATTCGCATTGGACTGGGCCGCACCGACATACTGATCCTGATGGGGGGCCTGGGACCGACCGAAGACGACCTGACGCGCGAAGCCGTGGCCGAGGCGCTCTCGCTCTCGCTTCGCCGCGACGCGTCGCAGGTCGCGGCGCTGCACGCCCGCGCGGCAACATGGCGTATTCCCATGCCGCAAAACAATCTTAAGCAGGCTGATGTCGTGCAGGGAGCAACCCTGCTGCCGAATGCGAACGGCAGCGCGCCGGGCCAGTGGCTCGACACAACGTTCGGCGGGTATCGCAAGCTCATCGCGCTGTTGCCCGGCCCGCCGCACGAGTGCAAGCCGCTGTTCGATGCGGAGTGCCTGCCGCGGCTGCGCCAGATCGTGCCTGCGCGCGTGATTGCCGTCCGCACCCTGAAGGCGGCTATGATTCCTGAGTCGCAGGCGGATAAGCTGCTGGCGCCAATCTACACCCCATACGCCGACGTTGAGACGACTCTGCTGGCGCATACCGGCGATCTGCAGATTACGCTCATTTGCTCCAAACCAACAGCTGAAGCGGCTCAGGCGCGCGTGGATGAGCTGGCCGAACGCCTTGAAGAGGCGCTGGAAGATTGGATGTACTCATCGCAGGGCGATTCGCTGGAGCAGATTGTGCTCTATTATCTTGGGCTTCGCCAGGCCACGCTGGCGGTGGCCGAAAGCTGCACCGGCGGCCTGATTGCGGAGCGGATCACGTCGGTTCCGGGAGCTTCGCGATCGTTTGCCGGCGGAGTGGTGGTCTACTCCGACAAGCTGAAGACCGAAATGGCCGGTGTGCCTGCGGAACTGATCGCCGATCGCGGCGCGGTCTCCGCCGAGGTGGCAAAGGCACTTGCGGACGGTATTCGCCAGCGTACGGGCGCGACGATGGGACTGGGAGTAACGGGAATCGCCGGGCCGACGGGCGGCACGGAATCGAAGCCGGTGGGCCTGGTTCACATTGCTGTGACGGATGCGCAGGGCTGCGACGCCGTGGAGCGCACGTTTCGCGGCGACCGCAACCGCGTGCGCGAGTGGGCCAGCCAGCAGGCGCTGGATCTGGTGCGGCGCAGGCTGCGGTAGCGGACGGGGATTTCGAGCCGGTCATCTATCGTGTAGCGGCCGGGGCGATTTCGGGCAATGCACGCAACTCTCCCGATCACCGCCCATCGGCGCGCGCAGTCATGCCTGTTGGCGCTTTTTACTTTGCGACAATGGGCTTGTAGCCCGAGGTTGCGGCTTTCTTCAGCGCCACCAACGCATCTGAAGTGCTCATCAGCGGAGTCGTCTTCATGGACTTCAATGAGCCGCCCGCGGCAGCGGCCAGCGCCAGGGCCGCAATGCTGATGTTGTCCGGCATTTCGATCAACATCACAAGATCGTATTCTCCAAACGACAGCCACGATCCGCTGATCTTGCCGCCGAGTTTCTTCGCCACTTTCTTCACATGCTCGCTGCGGTCCTGCGGGTTCTCGATCAGAGAGGCCAGCGCATCTGACGCGTAGGAGCATTGCACGAGATAACTGGGCATGGGTTTCACCTTTCAAGGGAATGATTCTTCTTAGGGGGGCCGAAGTGGACAAAGTATACATGGAGACTCGGACGTCTGGCGCGAGCAATCGGTGTTCTGCGCCGGCGACAGGGCCGGCGGAATGCGCCTTTGCTACACTGCTCATTGCAGCGGTTGCAGAGCCGCCGCGCTCTGAAGATCGCAGTACTTGAAGTGTTTCTATATCGATTCCCGGTTGACCATGAACCCAAACCACAACCAAAGCGGCAGGAGAGCGAATGCCAGTTGTTGAGCTCGCGGGAGTGACCAAGGCCTACGAGGGCAAAGTCGCTGTGCGCGATTTGAGCCTGAAGATCGAAGCGGGGCAGATGTTCGGCCTGCTGGGGCCGAACGGAGCCGGCAAGACAAGCTCGATCCGCATGATGATGGGGATTACGCTGCCCGACTCAGGCCGCATTGACTTGTTCGAGAAACCATTCGACCGCAAGAATCTCGACCGTGTGGGTTATCTGCCTGAGGAGCGCGGCCTCTATAAGAAGATGAAGGTCCTGGACCAGCTCATCTTCTTCGGCGAACTGCACGGTGTAGCCAAGGGTGAGGCCCGCAAGCGTGCTGTGAGTTGGGCCGGCCGCATGGAGATCGCCGACTCCCTTGAAAAGCAGACGCAGGAGCTTTCAAAGGGCATGCAGCAGAAGATTCAGTTCATCGCCACGCTGCTGCACGATCCGGGCCTGGTGGTGATGGATGAGCCTTTCAGCGGCCTCGATCCGGTGAACAGCACGCTGCTGCAGGATGCTCTGCTTGAACTGAAAGCGCAGGGAAAAGCCATTCTGTTTTCGACGCACCGCATGGACCAGGTGGAGAAGCTTTGCGACGCGATCTGCCTCATCAATCACGGCGAGGCGGTGTTGAGCGGAAAGGTGCGCGAGATCAAGAGCCGCTACGAGCGCAACCACATCGTCGTCGAGTTCGAGGGCAACGCCGATTTTCTGAAGAGCACGGAGATTGCCGAAGCGAATAACTACTCCGGCCACGCCGAGATCAGGCTCAAGCCGCACGGCGACGCGCAGAAGCTTTTGCACGAGGCTGCTTCGATGGCGGCCATCTACCGCTTTGAGCTGGTTGAGCCATCGCTCGAAGAGATCTTCATCCAGACCGTGGGAGGCAAAGCCGATGCGTAACATGCTGCTGATCGCCCGGCGCGAGTATCTTGAGAAGATTCGCAGCCGTACCTTTCGCCTCTCGACTGTGCTGGTGCCGGTGATTCTGGTTGCCCTTCTCAGCATCAGCGGTTACGCCGGCAGGAACATGCGCAGTGGCAGCCATATTGTTGTCGCGGCCGATAGCCCTGCGCTCGCGGCGGATATTCGCGACAACCTGCTGAGCGATAAGCGCGCGCACTATACGGTTGAAGCTGTCGCCCCATTCACCGAGCAGGATCGCGCCAATCTCCTGTTGCGCATCGAGAACAAATCCATTGATGGATTGCTGACGATTGAGGATTCGACGTCGGACAGACCAACCGTTACGTACATCTCGGAATCGTCAGGCGACCTAATGGATACGTCGCGTCTGAGCTCAGCCGTCAACGCCGCTCTCTTGAATCTGCGCCTGGAGCAGCAGGGATTGAGGCCACAGCAGGTGCAATCACTCCTCAAAACCGTTCCGATTCAAACCCTGCAGATCGCAGGCAATGGCAAGACCGGCAAGAGCCAGGGCATGACGCCCTTCTACAAGGCCATGCTGATGACTTTTCTTATGACCATGCCCATTCTTCTCTATGGAATGGACACCGCCCGTTCCGTAATCGAAGAGAAGAGCTCGCGGATCTTTGAGGTGATGCTGGCGGTCACGCGCCCTGAAGATATGCTTGCCGGCAAGCTGCTCGGCGTGGGCGCTGCCGGGCTGACGCAAATCGCTATCTGGATTGCCGCGGCAGTATTTTTTAGCAGCTCAGCCATGCTCGAGCCGCTACTGAGCGGCGAGATCAAGATCCATTTCACGCTGCTGGAAGGCGTGCTGTTCCCGGTGTACTTCGTTCTCGGCTTTTTCCTTTACAGCGCTTTGTTCTCGGGCCTGGCGGCCACGTGCGAGACGGCACAGGATCTGCAAATGTACATCTCGCTAGCCGTCATCCCCGCCTGGTCCAGCTTTATCATTCTGCCCTTCCTGCTGAAAAATCCCAACTCACCCTGGGTAGTTGCCATTTCGATTTTTCCGCCAACCGCCCCGCTGGTTATGGTGACGCGCGTCGGTTTGCTGGCCTCGCCGTTTCCTTATTGGCAGCTCGCCCTCTCGCTCGCGCTTCTGGTTTTCAGCATCTGGGCGGTGGTGTGGTTTGCTTCGCGGCTCTATCGCGTGGGCATCCTGATGTACGGCAAGCGCGCCACGCTGCCTGAGCTGCTGCGCTGGCTGCGGTACTCGCTGAGCGGAGCCCGCCGCGGCGGACGGAGTAAAAGGATCTGCATTGCGACTGCTTACACTAGAATCTTCTGAGTGACCACGCGAAGCACCCAGCGATTCACCTTTCACCAGCGCTGCGTCCTGGCCGTTGTTCCACGCGCGGTGTGGGCGCTGCTTTGGGTGGTGGGCCGCACCTGGCGCTTTGAGAGATCGCCGAAGAAGGCGCCACGCCGCTGCCGATGGGTGCGGGCGCCGGAGCTGAGATCTTTTGCTTCTGGCACCAGTGCGTGCTGCCCTGCACTTTCTACTTCCGCCGCACCGGCGCAACCATTATCGTCAGCCGCAGTTTTGATGGCGAACTGATCACGCGAACGCTTGAGCTGTTCGGATATCAAGACCGTTCGCGGATCGAGTTCGCGCGGTGCGCGCGAGGGGCTGCTGGGATTGAAAGAAGTGATTGAGAGCGGGAAGACCGGCAATCTTTACCGCCGACGGGCCGCGCGGGCCGATTTACCAGACCAAGATGGGGCCCATCAAGCTGGCGCAAATGACGGGTGCGCGGATCGGCGCCTTTCACTTGCAGCCGGAGCACGCGTGGACAATGCGCTCATGGGATCGATTCCTTGTGCCCAGGCCTTTCACGCGCATTGTGGTGAGCTGGGCGCGTTGGACCGACTGTTCCAGCCGACCTTGCGCCGGAACGACTTTGAACCGAAGCGCGCGGAGCTGAACGCGGCAATTGAGCGCGCGCGGCTGCGGGCGCTCGCACACTTCGGGAAATCCAATGCCTGAACATACTGCTCCAAAAGGCAAAAGTGCGGAACAGCGTGTCGACGACTTCGATTACGACCTGCCGGAAGAGCTGATTGCGCAGCAGCCGCCCGCGGACGCGGCACGAGCCGCATGCTGGTGATGGATCGTGCGAACGGGCGCGCTGCGAGATGACTCTTTTTCGAGTTCTGGCTCGCTGCCTGCGCGCTGGCGACCTGCTGGTGCTGAACGACAGCCGCGTGATTCCGGCGCGCCTTATGCGCGGCGCACACTGGTGCGCGAACGGGAGAAGCCAACCGGCCGCATTGAAGTGATGCTGACCGAGCCGGCGGGCGAAAACCAGTGGCGCGCGCTGGTGAGGCCGGGCCGCAAGGTCGCCATCGGCGAGCGGCTGGTGTTTCCAGCGCCTGTCGGCGAGCATTCCGCTGGAGGCAGAGGTGCTGGAGCGCGGACAATTCGGCGAGCGGCTGCTTGAGTTTGCCCCGGTTGACGATTTTTTCGCCGTACTCGAGCAGATCGGCCATATGCCGCTGCCGCCGTATATCCATCGCGACGATGCGGAGACGGATCGCGAGCGCTATCAGACGGTCTTCGCGCGCGAGCGCGGATCGGTTGCCGCGCCGACGGCCGGGCTGCACTTTACGCCGCAGATGCTTGAGGAGTTGGGCGCAAGGGAGTGGAGATTGCGCGCGTCACTCTGCATGTGGGGCTGGGCACGTTTGCGCCGCTGCGCGTGGAGCGCGTGAAGCGAAGTACGACTGCATCGCGAGCGGTATTCAATTGAGCGCAGCCGACGGCCGATGCGCTGAATCGCGCGGCGGCGGAAGGCCGGCGCATTGTGGCTGTTGGAACGACGGTGGTGCGGACCCTGGAGGCCGCAGCGCTTGAAGCTGACGGGCTCTGCTCAAGCCGCATTCCGGCGAGACGGAAATCTTCATCTCGCCGGGCTTCGAATTCGTCTTGTTGGCGCGCTGCTCACCAACTTTCACTTGCCGCAATCGAGCCTGCTGATGCTGGTGAGCGCGTTCGCAGGGCGCGAGCCGTGCTGGCCGCCTATCGGCACGCTGTGAAGCCACACTATCGATTCTTCAGCTACGGCGATTGCATGTTGATCGCGTGATCTCTGCCCTCGGTCATTTCCGCAATCTCTGTTCCCTGCCCGCTCCCCGCTGTTATACTCACTAGCGTGACAGACCAAGCCAAGCCACCCGTCTTTCTGCTCGATGCGATGTCGTTCATCTTTCGCGCTTATCACGCGATGCAGCGCAGCCGGCCCATGTCCACGCGGTCTGGACTGCCAACGGCGGCCACTTACGTATTCGTGAACATGATCAAGAAGCTGCGCCAGGATTTTGCCCCAAAGTATTTTGCAGCGGTCTTCGACGTGAGCGGCGAGGTGTTTCGCGATGAGCGGGCGCGCGCCATTGGCACGCTGCGGCGATGGAATGGCAAGACGCAGAGTTTTGAGGATGTGAGCTACGAGGGATACAAGGCCAAGCGCGAGGCCATGCCGGAAGATTTGCGGCGGCAGATTCCCTACATTCGGCGCTCGCTGGAAGCGCTGCGCATTCCCATTCTGCAGGCCGAGGGCTTTGAGGCAGACGACGTCATCGGGACGCTGGCGCGCGAGGCGGCCGAAAAGCAGCATGAGGTCTTCATCGTCTCCGGCGACAAGGACATGATGCAGCTGGTGACGCCGCAGGTGAAGATTCTGAATCCGCAGAAAGACAACCTGATTCTCGACCCCGAGAAGGTGATGGAGACGCTGGGCGTGCCGCCGGAAAAAGTTGTGGACGTGATGGCGTTGCGCGGCGACTCTGTGGACAACATTCCGGGCGCGCCGGGAATCGGCGACAAGGGCAGCGTGGAGCTGATCCGCGAGTTCGGCACCGTGGAAGCCGTGCTGGACCGCGCCGCGGAAGTGAAGCGCAAGGCGTATCGCGAATCGCTCGAGCAGAACCGGGAGACGGTGCTGCTGTCGAAGGAACTGGTGACGATTGACACTCATGTGCCGCTGGAGCTCGACCTGGGCGCAATGGAAACGCAGCCGCCGGACATCGAGGCGTGCCGCGAGCTGTTCACCGAGCTTGAATTCACTTCGATGCTGCGCGACCTGGCGCCCGCGGCGGGCGGAACTTCGGTCGAGTTGATTGAGGAGCCCACGCCGGAGCAGACTGCCGCGTTTTTCGCGGCCGCGCGCCGCGATGGATTTGCGTTCGCACTGGATGCCGCGGAGCCGATTGAAGAGGAATCAGAGGATGATGCGCCGGCAACAATGTCGCTGCTCGACGTGGCGGAAGCCGCCGACAAGAAAACACACTTCAACGTGGGTGTTTGCGCCGATAGCACACACGCATTGCAATTGCCGCTCACGCCGGAGCTGCGCACGCTGCTTGAAGATGCGGCCGTGCCAAAGCGCGTGCACGATTTGAAACTGGCGTTGCACACGCTGAGCGGAGTCGGCGTGACGTTGCGCGGGCCGGTTGACGACACGATGCTGCTCTCTTACGCGCTGAATCCCACGCATGCGACGCAGTCGCTGGCCGACGTGGCTGCGCGTCATAACCAGGCGCCGCCGTCGACACTGCCTGCGGCGGCCGCGGCCGTTCATACGCTCGCTCCCGCGCTGCGCGAAGAAGCGGACAAGGCCGGCGTGGCGCGCGTGTACTCCGAGATCGATTTGCCGCTGGCGCCGGTGCTCTATCGCATGGAGCAGGCCGGCGTGCGCATCGATCTGCGCGTGCTGGACGGGCTTGCGAAGCGATTTGGCGGGGAAATCGAACGCGTAGGCGAGCGGATCTTCGAGCTGGCCGGGCAGCGATTCAACATCAACTCTCCCAAGCAACTTGGCGTGGTGCTGTTTACGCATCTCGGTTTGCCGGCCCCGCCGAGCCGCGGGAAAACCAAGTCGGTTTCTACTGCGCAGGACGTGCTGGAATTCCTGTCGGAGAAGCATGAAGTGCCGAAGCTGGTGCTCGAATATCGGCATCTTTCGAAGCTGAAGTCGAACTATGTTGACGCGTTACCGCTGCTGGCAGATACGGAGTCGCGCGTGCATACGACATTTCAGGCGGCGGCCACGGCAACGGGAAGGCTGTCGTCGGTCGATCCAAATCTACAGAACATTCCCATACGAACCGAACTGGGGCGGGAGATTCGCGCCGCATTTACCGCCGCGCCGGGAATGCAACTGCTTTCGGCCGACTACTCACAGATCGAGCTGCGGTTGCTGGCGCACTTCAGCGGCGACGCCTTGCTGAGGCGTGCCTACACGGAAGGAATCGATATCCACACGCTCACGGCAAGCGAGGTGTTCGGCGTGCCCGTCGAGAACATGGATAAGGAGACCCGCGGCCGGGCGAAGGCCGTCAACTTCGGCATCGTCTATGGGATTTCGGCGTTTGGGCTGGCGGCGCAGTTGGGGATTGCGCAATCCGAGGCGAAGGCCTACATTGAGCGCTATTTTGCGCGTTACCAGGGCGTGAGAGCGTTTATTGAAAAGACGCTTGACCAGACGCGCAAAGACGGATTTGTGCGCACCATGTTTGGGCGCATGCGGCCGATTCCCGACATTGAAAGCCGCAACCCGAACCAGCGCGGATTCGCCGAGCGAACGGCGATCAACACGCCGCTGCAGGGAACAGGGGCGGACCTGATCAAGCTGGCGATGATCTCGTTGGACCGTAAGCTGACGGAGCGCAAGCTGAAGACGCGCATGGTGCTGCAGGTTCACGATGAGCTGCTGTTCGAGGTTCCGCTGGACGAGACCGATGATGTAGGCAAGCTGGTGCGCGCCGAAATGGAAGGCGTAGCCAAGTTGAGCGTGCCCCTGGTGGCCGATCTGGCTTTCGGCGCGAACTGGCGCGATCTAAAGTAGGAACGCTCGAAGTGTGGCTAGAGGTTTCGTCTTAGGGCTAGACTGGTAAACGTTTGCTGCATAGCGATTCGGGGGTTTTATGGAAAGAGTAAGCCGGCGAGAGTTTACGAAGCGCCTTGCCGCGGTGCCGATCGGGTTGACGGCCGCATCGGCGGTGCTGGGAGATGCGAATGAGATGGCGCGCGGCCAGACGACTGCCTCGCAACCGAGTGGTGCGCCGATAAAAAAAGCGCCGAAGAGCGACGCCGAATACAACCGCCATGCTCCGGTGGTGGAAGCAGAGCCGTTCGCGGAGCCGCTCCGTTTTGCGCGTAACGAGATTCAGCCGGCGGTGCGGCCGTTCCGTCTGGACGAAGTTTCTCTCGAAGCGGGGCCTTTGCAGCAGGCGCGCGAGTGGAATCGCGGATACATGATGCGCCTCGGGAACGACCGGCTGCTGCACAACTTCAGAGTGACGGCAGGGCTGCCCTCGAGCGCCAAGCCGCTGGGCGGATGGGAGGCTCCCACGTGTGAACTGCGCGGACATTTTGTGGGTCATTATCTTTCGGCGTGCGCGCTGCTGTACGCGGCGACGAACGACGCTGCGGTGAAATCGAAGACTGACGAGCTGGTGGCGGGAATTGCGCAGTGCCAGGCGAAGCTCAATGAGAACGGCTATGTGAGCGCGTTCCCCAGCGAGCTTTTTGACCGGCTCGACAGGCGGGTAAATGTCTGGGCTCCCTTCTACACGCTGCACAAGATCATGGCCGGCCTGCTGGAGATGAACACCGAGGCGGCAAACGAGCAAGCGCTGGATGTGGTGGTGAAGATGGCCGGCTGGGTGGATGCGTGGACCGCGGCCAAGAGCGAAGACCACATGCAGGATATTTTGAATACCGAGTACAGCGGAATGAATGAGGTTCTCTACAATCTTGCTGCCGTAACCGGGGACGACCGCTGGGCGCGGACGGGCGACCGATTCACAAAGAAGATTTTCTTTACGCCGCTGGCGTTGCGAAGAGATGAGCTGAAGGGCCAGCACATGAATACGCACGTTCCGCAGGTGATTGGCGCGGCCCGGCGCTACGAGCTCAGCTCCGATTACCGGTTTGGCGACGTCAGCCGGTTTTTCTTCGAGACGGTTTCAGAGGCGCGGACCTACGCGACAGGCGGGTCGAGCAACAACGAGCATTGGCTGACCGAGCCGAATCATCTTGCGATTGAAAAGGCGGTCAGCTCGCATCACCAGGAGTGCTGCTGCGCCTACAACATGATGAAGCTCGCGCGCCACCTTTATGGTTTGAGCGGCGACAGCCGGCTCATCGATTACTACGAGCGCAACTTGCTGAATCACCGGCTCGGCGCGATTGAGCCGGAGACGGGCCATACGACATATTTTTTGTCGCTCGCGCCGGGAGCATGGAAGACCACCTGCACCGAGGATGACACTTTCTGGTGCTGCACGGGCACTGCGGTGGAAGAGTTTGCCAAACTGAACAACACAATTTATTTCCACGACCACGATTCACTCTTCGTCAACCTTTACTTTGCCTCGACGGTGAACTGGAAAGATCGCGGAGTGCGGCTGAGACAGGCGACGAATTTCCCTGAGAGCGACCGGACGGAGCTCACGATCGAGAAGGCGCCGGGAACGGTGTGGACGCTGCGCCTGCGCATCCCGGCGTGGACGACCAGCGAGAGCTTTGTGGCGATCAACGGAAGACGGCTGGAAGCTGCGGGGACGCCGGGAAGCTATCTGACGCTGACCCGCGCATGGAAGGCCGGCGATCGCGTCGAGTTGACGATGCCGATGCGCCTCACCGCCGAACCGCTGGCGGACGATCGTACGCAACAGGCGTTCTTGTACGGGCCGCTGGTGCTGGCCGGGCAGTTTCCCAAGGAGGACCTTGCCGAGTACCTGGAGCACAACCAGGGGCCGGAGATTCAAGAAGCGCCGGCGCTGGCAGTGCCCGCGCTCAAGCAAGCTGGACCGGACCCTGCTGCGTGGATCAAGCCGGTTCCCGGCGAGACGTTGACGTTTCGGACTGTTGGACGACAGCGCGACGTGACGCTCAAGCCGCTGAACCGGAGCTGGCAGCGGTTTGCGGTGTATTGGACGGTTTCCTGACGGGCGGACGGCCGCGGCATGATCGGGGCCTGAAAATCGCACACAATTCGCCCCATGTACAACCCAGGGCATGCTGCATTGTTTTCCTCAAAACACAGCTTGCATACTTATCCAATTTGTGTGTATATTTATTCAAGCGCGGTTTCCGGCCGGGAACCGCGCATTTGATTTGCCCGCAGACGGGAACGGTACCGGAAGATGAAGGTTCAACGCCTCAATGTGATTCGCGAAGTGCTGACGAGCTCTCACGTCGCCAGCCAGGACGAGCTGCGCCGCAAGCTGCGCCGCCGCGGAATCCATGTGACGCAGGCGACGCTCTCGCGCGACATTCACGAATTGCAGCTTTCGAAGGGGCCCGGCGGCTACTCGCTGCCCAACGGCCATAGAAATGGCGCTGGTGCGGATGTGGCGGAAGACGATCAGCCACCCACACTGACAGAGATGATCGACAGCTTTGGCTTGCGTGTGCGCCAGGCGATGAACCAGGTGGTGCTGAATACTGTGATGGGCGGCGCGCAGCCGGTGGCGGCGTCGCTGGACCGTGAAGAGTGGCCGGAGGTAGTGGGCACCATTGCGGGCGACGATACGGTTCTGGTGATTTGCTCGGACCCACGCCACGCCGGGGAAGTTCTATCCCGCTTGAAAGCGATGCTGGAAGCATGACGAAAAAGGTACAAACCGCTGTAGTGGGAGTGACGGGATACGCAGGCGCCGAGCTGGCGCGACTGCTGCTGCATCATCCGCGCCTCAAGGGCAAGCCTCCGGTGTTTGCCGGACGCGTGGACGAGAAGGATCGCGCGCGCGGCGGCGTTCCGCTTACAGAGATTCATCCGCAGCTTGCGGGCGACAACGGGAGCGGCGATTTAATGATGGAGCCTTTCTCGTGGGAGCTGCTCGCGGACCGCGGCGTCGATGTGCTGTTTCTCGCTACGCCGCATGAGCAGTCGCGCGAGTGGGCGCCGGAAGCGCTGATGCACGGATTGCGCGTCGTGGATTTGAGCGGGGCCTGGCGGCTTACGGATGCGGCCAATCGCGCGGTGTATGCGTTCAAGGACGACGGAAGCGAAGCGGCCGCCGCCACGCAGGCGCAGGCTGCCTACGGCATGCCGGAGCTGAACCGCAAACAGATTGCCGGAGCGCGGCTGGTTGCGAATCCAGGCTGCTACGCGACGTCAATCATTTTGCCGCTGAAGCCGCTGGTTGCCGCGGGACTCGTCGATCTGGAGCACGGCATTGTGGCCGATGCCAAGAGCGGCGTGAGCGGCGCGGGCAAAGCCCCAACGGCGAAGACGCACTTTATGTATGCGGCCGACAATCTTTCTGCGTACGGAGTTTTCACGCATCGCCACACCGGCGAACTGCTGGAGCAGATTGGCGTGACGGCGTGCCAGATTGTGTTTACGCCGCACCTTCTGCCCATTCCGCGCGGAATTCTGGCGACGATCTACGTGCGCTTCAAGAGCGGGCAGACACACGAAAGCGTGGCGCAGGTCTATCGCGAGTTTTTTGCCAGCAGCCCGATGGTGCGGCTCTACGAAAAATCGCTGCCGCAGATTCAATACTCGGTGCGAACGAACTATGCCGACATTGGATTTCAACTGGACGCGAGCGGGCGGCGCGCGGTGATTGTGAGTTGCCTCGACAACTTGCTGAAGGGCGCTGCCGGACAGGCCGTGCAGAACATGAACGTGATGCTCGGCTGGCCCGAGTCGGAAGGTTTGGCATGAAACTCGCCGCGGAGGGCCGGGAATGAAGTACGTGATCAAATTGGGCGGCGCGGGCCTGGAAACACCTTCGCTGCTGGAAGGCTGCACGAAGGCTATCGCCGACCTGGTGCGCGACGGCAACCAGGTTGCGGTGGTCCACGGTGGAGGCGTGCAGTTGACGCGAACGCTGAAGGCGCTAGGCAAGCAGAGTGAGTTTATTGACGGGCTGCGCGTGACCGATGCGGAGACGCGCGACGTGGCGCTGATGGTTTTTGCGGGCCGCGTGAACAAAAGCTTGGTGGCCGCTCTGGGCGCGTTGGGCCAGCCTGCGATTGGCCTTTCGGGCGGCGATGGATTGCTTTTTCGCGCGCGCAAGAAGCGCACCGTACCCGATCTTGGATTTGTGGGCGAGATTGCCGCGAGCGATCCGCGATGGATTGAAGCCATCTGGCAGTTGAACGGCGTCCCGGTGATCTGCTCCATGGCGCTCGGCTTTGACGGCGAATATTACAACATCAATGCCGACGAGATGGCCTCGGCCTGTGCCGTTGCCTGCCGTGCCGATGCATTGGTTTTTCTCACCGATGTTCCCGGCGTGAAGGGAGCCAACGGCGAAGTGTTGCGCTGGCTCTCGATCGATCAAATTGCGGAGATGGCCAAGAGCGCCGTGATCTCCGGCGGCATGCTACCCAAGCTGGGCGCCTGCCGCGAAGCTTTGCTTAACGGCGTGAAGCGGGTGCGAATTTTGCCCGCCGAAGCTGCGGGCTTTTTGCCCGATTTGTGCAGCTCGCGCGTGGCGCAAGGCACTGAAGTGATGGTGGCGTAACATTCGCAAACCCAATGGAGGTTTTTGGAGCGATGAAACTCGAAGAAATTCGCGCCGTGGAAGACAGGCTGCTGCTTGCAACTTATGAGCGTAGCCCGGTCCTCTTCAAAGGCGGAGAAGGTGTATACATCATTGACGAAAAGGGCGATCGCTATCTTGATCTGCTGAGCGGCATCGGCGTGAACGCCCTTGGCTACAACCATCCGGCGATTGTGGAAACGATTGCCCGCCAGAGCCGCGCGCTCATTCATATTTCGAATCTCTTTTATCACGAGGGGCAGGCAGAACTGGCGATGCGCCTGACGGAGCGCACCGGGCTTGATCGCGTCTTCTTTTGCAACAGCGGCACTGAGGCGTGCGAGGGCGCGCTGAAACTGGCGCGCGCGTATGCCGGACTGAAGCGCAGCGAAGGCGCGACGATCGGGACGAAGTTTCTGGCGCTGGAGCAGAGTTTCCACGGCCGTACCTTCGGCGCCGTTTCGACGACATTCAAAGAGAAGTACCGCGAACCGTTTGCCCCGGTAGTTCCGGGCGTTGAGTTCGTGCGCTTCAACGACGTTGCAGATCTGCGCGCAAAGTTTTCGAGCGAGGTTTGCGCGATTCTCGTTGAGGCAATTCAAGGCGAGGGCGGCATACGGCCGCTTACGCAGGAGTTTTTTGCCGAGGCGCGCGCGCTGGCGAGTTCGACCGGAGCGCTGCTGATCGTGGACGAGATCCAGGCCGGAATGGGCCGCACCGGCAAGTGGTGCGCATATCAACACTACGGAATCCAGCCGGACGTAACCACGCTGGCCAAGCCGCTCGCAGGCGGCATTCCGCTGGGAGCGGTGCTCTGCACGGAAGAGGTTGCGCGCGTGATGCACGCCGGCATGCACGGAACGACATTCGGCGGAGGACCTCTGGCGTGCGCGGTCGGCGTCGCCGTTGTCGACACAATCGAGAAGGAAGGCCTCCTGGCGCATGCGAATCAAGTGGGTAACTATTTTCAGGAACGTCTGCGCTGGCTCGCCAAAAGGCATGAGACGATTGTCGATGTGCGCGGAAAGGGCCTGATGATCGCCGCCGAGCTCGATTCAGCGGACCTGGCCAAGCTCACCGTGGCTGAGATGCTCAAGCGTCGCATTTTGATCAACTGCACCAGCGATACCGTATTGCGCTTCCTGCCGCCGTACATTCTGGAACGCGCGCACGTGGACGCGGCGATTGCCGCGCTGGATGAGATTTTTACCGAACATGCCGCCGCGCACACTGCGGCGCCGCCCACAGGAGGGCACCAACATGGGTAGCAAAACAACCATGGAAAGCAAGGAGCAGGCCGTTCCGGTGCAGAAAGATCCGGATGTGCTTGCAGCCGCCGCTCGCATGGCGGGCGAGGATCTGTGCTCGATCGAAGATCTTTCCAGCGGGGAGGTGCGCGCCATTCTCAAGCTGGGCCGCGACGTGAAGCGCAACCCGCGCGAGTATCGCCACGCACTTGACGCCAAGCAGATGGTGCTGATGTTTGAGAAGGCCAGCCTGCGCACCCGCCTGGCGTTCGAAACGGGCATGAACACCATGGGCGGGAATGCGATTTTTGTGGACCAGACCAATCAGCCGCTGGGCGAGCGCGAGACCATTGCCGACGTGGCGCGAAACCTTGAGCGCTGGGTGGATGTGATTGTGCTGCGCACCTACGCGCACGACACCATCACGGAGATGGCTGCCAACTCGCGCGTGCCAATTATCAACGCGCTCTCCGACTTTGAACATCCATGCCAGGCACTGGCGGACTTTATGACGCTTGAAGAGCATTTCGGCACGGCGGCAGGCCTGAACTTTACGTATGTCGGCGACGGCAACAACGTATGCCACTCGCTGATGCTGACCGGCGCGCAGTTAGGGGCGAATGTCACGGTGGCTACACCGCGCGGCTATTCGCCCGAGATCGAAATTGTGACGGTGGCGCGTGAAATTGCGGAGCGGAATCATTGCGAGCTGCGCCTGCTGCAGGATGCGCACGCGGCGGTGGAAGGCGCTGATGCTGTTTACACCGATGTGTGCGTGAGCATGGGCATGGAGCACGAATC
Organism: uncultured Acidobacteriaceae bacterium; assembly: GCA_963841095.1. Taxonomy (GTDB): domain Bacteria; phylum Acidobacteriota; class Terriglobia; order Terriglobales; family Acidobacteriaceae; genus Telmatobacter. The sequence goes on along the minus strand of CAWJBE010000012.1, from coordinate 30,797 downwards.
GACGAAGCGCGCGCCGATCTTCCGGCCATTCCAGGTGAACGAGGCCCTGATGCAGAAGGCAGCTGCGCATGCAGTCTTCATGCACTGCCTGCCGGCGAGGCGCGGCGAAGAAGTTACTGACGGCGTGATCGATAGTCCGCAGTCGATCGTCTTCGACCAGGCGGAGAACAGGCTGCACGCGCAGAAGGCGCTGCTGCTGTTGCTGCTGGGCGGGTTGGCAAACACTGCCAGTTTTCAGCAGGCAGTGAACGGCGGGCAGTGAGAAGAGAGAGGCAATAAAGTGAAGATGTGGTCAGGCCGCTTTCGCTCGGCCGCCGATCCGCAATTCGAAGCCTGGCAACGGTCGCTGCCGTTTGACTGGCGGCTGTTGCCGCAGGAGATTGCGGCCAGCAAGGCGCACTCGGCTGCACTGTGCGCAGCGCGTGTCCTGAGTAGCGAGGAAGCGGCGGAACTGCGGAAAGCGCTGGATGCGATTGCAGCGGAACACGCAACAGAGGCGGGCCAGGCGCTGATGCGCGAGCACGCATCGGCCGAGGACATTCATCATTTTGTCGAGCTGAAGCTGGTGGAGAAGGTGGGCTCGCTCGGGCTCAAACTGCACACCGGGCGCAGCCGCAACGAGCAGATCGCAACCGATTTGCGGCTTTACGTTCGCGAAGAGATTGCGCACTTTGTTGAAGGACTTGCGTGGTGGGCCGAGGCTCTCGTGGACCAGGCGCGTGCGGCGGCCGATGCCCCGATGCCCAGCTATACGCATTTGCAGCGTGCCGAGCCGGTGCTCGTAGCCCATTGGCTTCTTGCCTATGTGGAGATGATTCTGCGCGATATTTCGCGGCTCACGGACTGCTCCGATCGGCTGAATTATTGCCCCCTCGGTTCGGGCGCGGTGGCCGGGGCAACGCTCGCGCTTGACCGCACCATCGCCGCTCGCGAGTTGGGATTCAGGGCCCCGACTGCCAACTCGATTGACGCCACTAGCGATCGCGATTTCGCGCTTGAGTTTGCGCAGGCCGCGTCAACACTCGGAATTCACATATCGCGCTTCGCCGAGGAGATTACGCTGTTTGCGACGAGCGAATTTGGGTTTGTTGAGTTGCCGGAGAGTTTCTCGACAGGTTCGAGCGCGATGCCGCAGAAGAAAAATCCCGACCTCACGGAGTTGTTGCGCGGCAAAAGCGCACGGCTGCTGGGAGCGTGCACCACGCTCTCCACGCTACTCAAGGGGCTGCCTCTTGCATACAATAAAGACTTGCAAGAGACGCAGGAGCCGGTGTTCGCGGTGGCCGATGCGGTGGAGGGGATGTTGGAGGTCTTGCCAAAGTTTACGCGGGCGCTTCGCTTCCGTTATGAAGGGATGCAGGCAGCCGCGCAGTCGGGCTATCTGAATGCGATGGCCGCCGCTACATATCTGGTTCACAAGGGTGTTCCGTTTCGCACCGCGCACGAGAAGATCGGGAACTCCGTTCGCTATGCTTTGGAAAAGGGTGTCGAACTGAGCGATCTGACGCTGGCTGAGCTGCGCCAATTTGGCGATGAGTTTGGCGAGGATTTCTACGCCGCCGTTACACTCGAAGCGACGCTCGATTGCCACGACGTGACCGGCGGAACGGCGCGCGCGCGCGTGAAAAAGGCGCTCGATGCCGCGGCGGAACGGATTGCGGCGATTGCGAAACCCAACATTGAGGAGGCCATTCATGCTGGTGCGTAAAGCGCTGCTGCACGATGCCTCCAACATCTACGATCTTGTGAACTCGCTCTCAGGCGACGGAACTCTGCTGAAGCGGCCCTTCGCCGAGGTATGCGAGAACATTCGCGACTTTACGATTGCCGAGTCAGACGGCGGCGTGTTTCTCGGTTGCGGGGCGCTGCACCTTTACGGCCCGCATCTCTGCGAAGTGCGTTCGATCGTGGTGAAACCCGAGGCGAAGAGCCAGGGCGCGGGCGGCCGCATCCTGGGCGCGCTGATTGAAGAAGCGGAAACGCACGGCATCCAGTCCGTGTGCCTGTTCACGCGCATTCCGGGCTTCTTTTTCAAGTACGGCTTTCGCACCGTGGAAGACAAGGCCGAGCTGCCCGACAAAATCTTCAAGGACTGCCAGACCTGCCCACGGCTGCACCGCTGTGACGAGGTGGCGATGGTGCGTGGGCGCATTCCGCGCATGTCGATCCTCGGCCCGCGCGAAGAAGCGCAGGAGCTGGTGCGGTTGTCCGGCTGAGCAAGCCTTCGGTCCTCAGTTTGCAGCCCACGGTTTGCATCCTGGCCTATCACTTTTGTCATGACTGAGGCGGCGTGCGCTTATTCAGCATGAGCACGGCCATGCTGAAGAGTGCAACCGCAAAGAACGCCAACACAGAGTGCGTCCTGCATGTTAGAAGGACAGTGGCGGCAACGCTGCCGCAGTCGCCGAACGACGCGCAGGTTCTCCAATTCAATGCCGAGTAGACGGCTAGAAAAGCGACGGCTAGGATCGGCTGAAGCACAAAAAGCCTGCGGAACACCAGGGCGAGAAGCAGCAGCGGGCAGCTGAGAACGGGCAAGATAACGTAAAGAATCGACAACACCGGATTGAAGTGAACATCGATTCCTGCCGCCGCGCGCGCCCCAAAAACCATCATCGCAAAGCTCGTCAGGCCCGCGAAGAGCAGCAGGCAAGACCGCGCGGTTCTTCGCATTGCCATCGTTCTCAACCTCCCTACAGGACAAATTCCTCAACGTTGCTGCCGCAACGACTGCTTGCCCACGGCTCGTGCCGCCGTCGCAAGAGTTGATCGAGATGACCGCAGCGCAACGCGCAGTAGCAGCTTACGCGAGCGAGATTTTCAAAGCCACTCCGTAAACACCGGCAGGGCTTTGCTGCGCGAGCATTTTAACGCGTAAAGCGTCCTCAGTCTGCTTCCATTTGATGGGCGCGTCTGTTCCCACAATCGCGACATGGTCGATTTTTCCAGGCTGCGTCTTGCTCGCCGTTCCCAGCGACGCAATCTGCACCTCGCCCTCGGGCCAACCCAGGAAAATCGCATAGATGACGGTGTTCGCCTTGTTGCGCGTGAACCGGATATCCTTCGGCCCCAGGCTGCTGATGCTCTTCCCCTTGAAGGCTCCGGCCTCGACCACGTTCGGGCCCTCTCCAAAGACCTTCCATGGCCGCGTGGCGTAGATCGCCTCGCCGTTGATCTTCATCCAGGCAGCGATCTGGTCAAGAACCGCGATCTCTTTGCTGTCGATGGTTCCGTCGGGCTTGCCGGGAACGTTGAGTATGAAGGTGCCGTTTTTGCTTACTGAGTCAACGAGCCAATGCAGCACATCGCGCGGCGGAAGATAGCCCCCGTACTCGCCCGGCTTGTCATAGAGGCTGCGTTGATAATGCCATTGCCCGATGCACGTCTCCGACTGCCATGCATAGGGCATGATGCCGCTTGTGAGGCCGCGCTCGTAATCGGCGACGACAGCCTTTGCCAGGCGATCGGGCACATTCTTCACATTGATGACACCTTCCATTTTGCCGCCGTGCGTCAGCAGGTTGTGGTTGTAGTAGTACGCTCCGATGCTCATGCCGCCCCAGCCGAGCGGAAAGAGCGGATTGTCGAAGTAGAGCAGGTCGGGATCGTGCTGGTCGACCAGGTCGCGCGTGCGGTCGTAGAAGTTCTTTACGTAAGATGGATCGGGCAGCGCATCGAATGGATGCTTGGCGCTGTAGAGCCGCTGCGGATCGAGTCCCTGCCACCATTGATCTTTGCCTTCGGCCGTGGTCAGGCGGCCGTCGTACGGAAGTGCGGCCAGCGGGCCGGAGGCGTCTGCTCCGTGCGAAGGCTGGAACCACCACCAGTTGCGCGCCTGATGGACGGTAACTCCGAAGCGGAGCCCCTGTTTGCGAGCCGCAGCCGCCCACTCGCCAACGACGTCGCGGTGCGGACCGATGCTCGCGGCATTCCATGGCTGATGTTTCGAGTCCCACGCATCAAAGCCGTCATGATGATTGGCGAGCGAGATAAAAAGGCGCGCGCCGACGTTTTTGTAGAGCCCAATCAATTCATCGGGCTCCCAATTGAGCAGCGTCCACTGCGGGCACAGATCCTTGTAACCGAAGCGCGAAGTGGGACCGTAATGCTTTTTGTGGAACTCATATTGCGGGTCGCCCTCGATATACATTTTTCGCGCATACCAGTCACCGTCTTCGGGAACACACTGTGGGCTCCAGTGCGCCCAGATGCCGAATTTCGCGTCCTGGTACCACTCAGGCGCTTCATACTGCAGCAGTGATTCCCAGTTCGCCTTGTATGGGCCAGCGCCGTCGAGGCCAGCAACAGGCGCCTGCATCGGAACGCCATCCCACGATCCGCCGGGAACGGAAAGCTCAGGGGGCGTACCCCACGCTGTGGGTTTCCAGGTTGCTTCATCCAGTTTTTCCTCGACAATTTTTCCGTCAACCAGCGCGTAAAACACACGCTCGGCTGCCGGCATGGCGCAGAACTCTTCATAAGACTTTTGGAGGCTATTGAAACCGGCGGGTGCTTGCGCGGGAGCAGCAGACTGTCCCGTAGCCGGAATGGCATTTGCCGCTGCGGCCGCCGCAACCAACTTGCAAAACTCTCTTCGTTGCATTTCTCTCTGCTCCTTCACCTGTGCGGGGGCGTACTTGCGTCGGGATCAGTTTTGGGTCGAATCGTGTTTGCGCGAAAATCCCCCGCCTGCCAAACTCGCTCAATGCGCACATCCACCATATAGTTAACGATTAAGTTCCCGCAACCGAGCAGAGGCCTGGCTTGGGCGCGAGCGGAACGGCGGGGATGAGAAGCGTCCGTTAGCCGGGCATTTTTGCGAGGGTTGCCGCTGCGACGACGGCTTGCCCGTAGCTGAGCCCGCCGTCGCCTGGGCTGACGCTGCGAAGCTGGAAGACCTGAAATCCCTGGCCCTGGAGCGCAGCGCGCAGCAAGCGGGCAACGCGACGATTGTGCAGGCAACCGCCAGCAAGCGCCACTTGCTGAATGCCTGTGGCAGCGCGCGCAAGATCCGCGGCTCGGATGAAGGCCGCAGCGATACCGGCGTGAAAGCGCGCGGCGATGAGGGATTTGCCGGCGCCGGCGCTCAGGTCGTCAAGTAGTTCGCGCCACAGAGGCGCAGCCGAGATTCGCGCCGGCATTGGAGCATTCAAATCTCCGGCGAGAAATTCAACTCGGTAGGCGGAATCGAGTGAATAGGGCTCGTCGACCGCCAGCCCTTCCAGTTCGATGGCGGCCTGGGCCTCATAATCGACCACGCCCCGCCCGAGTACGACTGCAGCAACTGCGTCAAAGAGGCGGCCGAGGCTGGATGTGAGCGGCGCATTGATGCCGCGCTCGATCATCCGCCGCATCACGCGCGCCTCGGTCCTCTTTGCTCCCGCGCGTTCCAAGATCTCTTCGGACTCGATATCGAAACCCGCGGCGTGCAAATGTCCGAGGGCCATGCGCCACGGCTCACGGATAGCCGCTTCGCCGCCGGGCATGGGCACATAGTCGAGGTGCGCGAAGCGTTCGAAACCGTCGAGCCGGCAAATCAGCACTTCCCCGCCCCAGATGCGGCCATCAGTTCCGTAGCCTGTTCCGTCGAGCGAGAGGCCAATCACCGGACCGTCGAGCGAATGCTCGCCCATGCAGGCGGCGATGTGCGCGTGGTGATGTTGCACGGCAATCAGAGGCAAGTTGTGCTCAGCGGCCCAGTCTTTGGCCCAGCTTGTGGAGAGATATCCGGGGTGCATATCGTGGACCACAACCTTTGGCTTAATTTCGAAAGTACGCATGAGGTGCGCCAGCGACTCGCGGAAAAAATCGAGGCTGGTAATATTTTCGAGATCGCCCAAATGCTGGCTCTGGTAGGCGAAGCGGCCGCGGGCCAGCGCAAAGGCATTTTTGAGATGACCGCCGACGGCAAGAAGCGGCGGCGAGTCGAAGGGTAATGGAACGGCCAGCGGGACGAAGCCGCGAGCGCGGCGGATGACCTGAGGGGCCCCGTCGACCAACGCCATGACCGAGTCGTCGCAGCGCTGAAGAATCTCGCGGTCGTGCATGAGGAATGCATCGGCGATCTGGCCGAGACGCGCCAGGGCTTCGTCGTTGTCAATGGCGATGGGCTCTTCGCTTAAGTTTGCGCTGGTCATGACGAGCGCGCGAACGCGATTACCGGCAAAGAGCAGATGCTGCAAGGGCGCGTAGGGAAGAAAGACACCGAGCCAGGGAATTCCCGGCGCAGCGGAAGGTGCGATGCCGTTGCCAGAGCGGGCGCGCGCCAGCACGATGGGCCGCGCGGAGGTGAGCAGCAGCTTTTCTTCGGCTTCAGTCAGTTCGCAGAGTGCGCGCGCGGCGGCCAGATCGCGCACCATGATGGCCAGCGGCTTGCCGAAGCGGTGTTTGCGCTCGCGCAGGCGCATCACGGCGGCTTCGCTGGTCGCATCCACACTCAGGTGAAATCCGCCGATGCCCTTGATGGCCATGATTTCGCCTGCCATGAGGCGATTGATGGTTTCAGCTATCGGGTCGGCGGATTGGATTTCAATTCCGTTGGTGCCGACCAGACAGACGCGCGGGCCGCACACGGGGCAAGCATTGGGCTGCGCATGAAAGCGGCGATTGGTGGGATCGTCGTACTCCGCCTGGCAGGCCGCGCACATTTTGAAGCGCGCCATTGAAGTCTGCGGGCGGTCATAGGGAATGCGTCGTGTGATGGTGAAGCGCGGGCCGCAGTTGGTGCAGTTCAGGAACGGATAGCGATAGCGGCGGTCGAGCGGATCGAGCAGTTCGCGCAAACAGTCGCCGCAGGTGGCCGCGTCGGCGGGGATGCCGGTGCTTACCTGGCCGTGCGCATCGCTGGCGACAATGCGGAATTCCTTTTCTCGTTTTGGAGGAACGCTCTGGTGGGTCACGCTATCGATGCGCGAGAGCGGCGGAGCTTCCGCAGTGAGGCGGCGGCGAAAGGCGTCGACGCGCTCGGCCGGTCCCTCGATCTCGATCGTCACTCCGCCCGTGTCGTTGCCGATAAAGCCAGCGAGACGCTCCTCCGATGCCAGGCGGTAGACGAACGGGCGAAAGCCAACGCCCTGCACAACGCCGCGCACGGTGAGCGTCTCACGCCTCACCAGCCCTTCCGGCAATTCTGGTTCTGGAGGAGATTCGTCGGTCAATTTGCACGCCTCGCACCGCAGTCAAGAATAGCGCATGAACGCTTTCGATTTCAGCGGCTTCCGCCCCTCAGTCACTTTTGAGCGCGCTCGCAGCGGGCAACCAAAAGGCAGCGTGATTCTTCCAATCCAAAGCGGCCGGGCAAAGTTTTGGCCGTGCTGGTGCTGCTGTCGCGCCGGAAACCGATATTTCGTGCGGATCGTGAAGGATCGAAAATTTTTCTGCGGGCGGGACCGATTGTGCTCGCAGATATCATCCCAGGGTCAAACCTATGAAAAGGATTTTTGTACTATGCGCCGCACTCAGCCTGACCAGCGTGGGCTGGGCCGACAATTCGCGCCAGGCAACCATTGATCGCATGCAAAAGGCAAGCGAGGTATTGCAAGAGATTATGGCCACGCCGGACAAGGGCATTCCCGATGAAGTCATGGAGCATGCAAAATGCATCGCCGTTGTTCCTGACCTGGTGAAGGGTGGATTCGTCTTCGGCGCCGAGGGCGGCCAGGGAGTTGTTACCTGCCGTACCGCGCACGGATGGAGCGCTCCCGCATTCTTCAACATCGCAGGCGGCAGTTGGGGTCTCCAGATCGGCGTAGAGGGAATCCAACTGGTGATGGTCGCCCAGAATGACAAAGGGATGCAGGATCTGCTTTCAAGCAAGTTCCAGGTCGGCGCCGGTGCATCGGTCGCCGCCGGACCTGTGGGCCGCCACGCGTCCGCGGATACCGATTGGAAGATGAACGCCGAGATCCTGACGTACTCGCGCGCCAAGGGAATATTTGCGGGGCTCACGCTGCACGGCGCTGTGATCACCCGTGACGCCGATGCGATGCGAGCCATGTACGGCCCAAACGTATCGACGCAGGCCGTACTCGACGGGCAGATAAAGAGCCCTCCCGCTGCGTATCCGTTTCTCGCCGCGGTCCGCAAGGCAGATGACGAGGCCCGCGCATCGGGTTGACGCACAGCGGGTGGCACGAACGACGGCGCAGGAATGGGAGCGAAGTTGTCTTGTGTGCCTGACTGCGTTGTTGCCGAAGCGCGCGGCAGCCATGAGACAATCTTCGCGATGAAAGGCAGTTTGCGCATCGCAGTGGTCGGCCGGGTCTTGGCCCTGGCATGCGTCAACCTGGCCGGTGTGCCAATTTCCGCCCAACCCGTCTCCGCTGCGGCCGTGATCGGACAGGTTGACGCCGCAGTGGCGGCCCGCGTGGAGAACGTGCTGGGATTTACCGACATCGAACACTACTCCGTCTACAGGGGCGGGGATGAGTCACATCCCACCGCGGAGATGACGGTGCGGGACACCTATAAGAAGGGTCAAGGCAAGACCTACACCATTCTGTCGCAAAGCGGCTCCGGGATTGTGCAAAAGTTCGGCCTGCATCCCCTGCTGAAGAACGAAGAGAGTATTAACGATCCGAGCAAGGTTGCCGGTTCGTGGTTCACGTCGGCAAATTACGAAATGAAGCTGGAGTCGGACAGAACACAGTGGCTGAATGGGCGCGCCTGCTATGCGCTTGCCATTACGCCGAAACAGAAGGCTCCGAACATGATTGACGGGACGCTGTGGATAGACGCGCGCGACGGCTCCATTGTGAAGATTGACGGAGTCGCATCAAAAAGCCCGTCACCGTTCGCGGGCACTACACACATGATGCGCCAGTATATAGATATTGATGGCGTTGCCATGGCAACGCACGCCCGCGCCGAATCAGACAGCTTTCTGTTTGGCCGCACCGTGGTGACGATCGATTACAGCGACTATCATCTGCGGATGAAGAAGAGTAAGTAGCCGCGCAGTTTGGCCTCTCGATTCTGGACGTGGCCGCTCTTCCCTTTTCTCCCGCAATTTCGGTCAAGAAACTCAGACGATTAACCTGACCAATTCAGGTGATCCTGCGCACAATTTTTGCGCCGTTCCTCCTTGATTCTGTGCGCCGTAACACCGCGCTGCAGCACAGAAAGCACCGCGCGTATCACATCCTGCCCGTACGGGCGAAATCAATACCATTCAACGGGATAGACCCACACGCCCGTGACTGCTGTCACGGATTGCCGGGGGCTCCGCCGCGTACAAATATGATAGGCATCAGGCGAAGCGGAGGAAGTGAGCCGCTCTGCATTGAATGAACGCGTGCGATTGCACCCACGAGGGAGGAATTGTGCCAGCATTCACGCCACCACCCCTACCGAGCGAAGACAAACGATGGAAGATCGTGAACGGCACCATGCGCAAGAACGGCTTTGCCCGTCATGCGCTGATTGAGACGCTGCACACGGTGCAGTCGTCGTTCGGCTATCTTGACGACGACGCGATCCGCTTTGTAGCGCTTTCTTTGCGCGTGCCACTGAGCCAGGCCTATGGCGTTGTCACGTTTTATCACTACTTCACGCTGAAGCCGCCGGGCAAGCACACGGTAACGGTGTGCGCGGGCACGGCGTGCTACATCAAGGGCGCCGACAAGTTGATTGCCGCGGCGGAAAAGCGCCTTGGCATTGCGCAGGGGCAAACGACAGCCGATGGGCAGATCAGCCTGATGACAGCGCGCTGCGTGGGCGCATGCAGCCGCGCGCCCGTGGCGCTGTGCGACGGCGAAGTGGTGGGCGAGATGACGCGTGAACACATGCTCGAGCAACTGGAAAGGTGGGCCGCGGAATGACAGTCGAAGAGCTCGAACAGATCGCCAGGAAAGTCCAGCAGGAAAACGCGAAATATGACTATGAAGTGAACGTCTGCATGGATCTGGCGTGCGCCAGTCAGGGCGCAGGCGCGCTGAAGGATGCGCTGGTGAAGGCCGCCGAGGCGGGAGCGAAGAAGGTGCTGGTTCGCCGTACCGGGTGCATGGGGCCATGCTCGCATGGGCCGCTGGTGCGCGTCGATCCCGAGGAGACGCTCTACCACCACGTAAATGCCGGAAACGCCGAAGCGATTGTAAAGAATCTGGGCAGCGCACCGGTGCCGGAGCTGCAATGCGATCTGAATGATCACTTCGACAAGCAGGTGCGCGTGGTCCTGGAGAATGCCGGCTACATCGATCCGGAAAAGATTGATGACTACATCGCCCGCGACGGCTACAAGGCGCTGCTGACGGTGCTTACCGAGATGACGCCCAACGGCGTGGTTCATCGCATCACGGAGAGCGGTTTGCGCGGTCGCGGAGGCGGCGGCTATCCCACAGGGCTGAAGTGGGGGACGGTAGCCAAGGCCGCGGGCGACACAAAGTATGTGGTTTGTAACGGCGATGAAGGCGACCCCGGCGCGTTTATGGATCGCAGCGTGATGGAGGGCGATCCACATCGCGTGATTGAGGGTATGGCGATTGCGGCTTATGCCGTGGGCGCGAGCAAGGGATTTATCTATGTCCGCGCGGAGTATCCGGTGGCTGTTTCGCGGCTCACGACCGCATTGCGCGAAGCGCGCCGCCATGGCCTGCTGGGCAACAACATCTGCAATACGGCCTTCAACTTCGATGTGGAGATTCGCCTGGGCGCCGGCGCGTTTGTATGCGGCGAAGAGACGGCGCTGATCGCGTCGATCGAAGGCCGGCGCGGCACACCGAAGCCGCGGCCGCCTTATCCGGCATCAAGCGGCCTGTGGGGCAAGCCAACGCTCATCAATAACGTTGAAACCTATGCCAATATCGCGCCGATTGTGCGTAATGGCGGTAAGTGGTTTTTCAACATGGGATCCGAGCGCAGCAAAGGAACCAAGGTCTTTGCGCTCACTGGAAAAATCGCCAACACCGGCCTGGTAGAAGTGCCGATGGGCATCAAGCTGCGCGAGATTATCGAGGAGATCGGCGGCGGCGTGCCGGACGGCCACAAATTCAAAGCCGTGCAGACGGGCGGGCCTTCCGGCGGCTGCATCCCAGCCGAGATGCTCGATGTGGGCGTGAGCTACGACGCACTGCTGAAGATGGGCTCGATCATGGGCTCCGGCGGCATGATCGTAATGGACGACACCTCCTGCATGGTGAACGTGGCGCGATTCTTCATTGAGTTCTGCATGACGGAATCGTGCGGCAAGTGCATTCCCTGCCGCGCGGGCACGGCGCAGATGTTCACGCTGCTGACGCGCATGTGCACCGGGACCGGAACCATGGACGACCTGGCGCTGCTCGAGGATCTCTGCTCCACCGTAAAAGAGACAAGCTTGTGCGGGCTGGGCCAGACGGCGCCCAATCCCGTGCTGAGTACGCTGAAGTATTTCCGTAACGAATATATCGAGCACATCGTGCATAAGCGCTGTGCGGCCGGCGTCTGCACGATGGAGGCGGTCAATTTTGAAAGCGAGTCTGAGAGCGAGGTGGTGGCATGAGCGCGGAAACAGACGTCAAAACTCTTGTCATCGACGAGCAGGAAGTGAGCGCTCGCGCCGGCCAGACGATCCTGGAAGTGGCGCGCGAAAACGACATCAACATTCCCACGCTCTGCCATCTCGACGGCCTGAGCGACGTGGGGGCGTGCCGGCTGTGCCTTGTCGAGATCAAAGGCAGCAACAAGCTGTTGCCCGCCTGCGTGGCTACCGTGCAGGAAGGCATGGAAGTCAGCACCAGCACCGAGCGGCTGCAGAAGCATCGCCGCACGATTCTCGAGCTGCTGTTCGCCGAGCGTAATCACGTCTGCTCGGTCTGCGTCTCCAATGGCCACTGCGAACTGCAGACGCTCGCGCAAGAGCAGGGTCTGACGCACGTTCGCCTGCCCTACCGCAATCCCGAGCTTCAGGTTGACGCGTCCCACGAGAGGTTCACTCTCGATCACAACCGTTGCATTCTCTGCACGCGGTGTGTGCGCGTGTGCGCTGAGATCGAGGGCGCGCATATCTGGGACGTGATGGGACGCGGCACCAATTCGTTGATCATCTCGGACCTGCACGAAGAGTGGGGCAAGTCGACATGCACGCGCTGCGGAAAGTGCGTGCAGGTATGTCCCACCGGAGCTCTCTTCGACAAGAGCAAGATCGGCTCCGATCATCCCAAGTATCCCGATTTTCTGCCCCTATTGAACCTGATGAGGGAAGCGCAATGAGCAAACTGAAACTGGCGACAGTCTGGCTGGACGGATGTTCCGGCTGCCACATGTCGTTTCTCGACATGGACGAACGGCTTCTGGAGCTGGCCGAAGTGGTCGACGTGGTCTACAGCCCCCTCGTCGACACCAAGGAGTTCCCCGACGAAGTGGATATCGCGCTGGTTGAGGGCGCCGTCGCCTCGGTCGACGACGAGAAAAAGATCAAGAAGATCCGCGCCCACTCGCAAGATGCTGGTGGCGATGGGCGACTGCGCCATCACGGGCAACGTGCCGCCGATGCGCAATCCCATCGGGCCGGAGGCGATTCTGAACCGCGCCTACATTGAGAACGTCAGCGCGCAGGCGCAGATTCCCTGCGTCGTGGTGCCCAAGCTCCTGCACGTCGTGCGCCCCATTCATGAGTTTGTGAAGGTGGACGTCTTCTTGCCCGGCTGTCCGCCCTCGGCCGATACATTTCACACCGCGCTGACCGCGCTGGTGAACGGCGGGCCGCTGGATATTCCGGCGCTCACCCGTTTGGAGCCTATTCGGAGATCTTATGAGCCAGACCATCACCATCGATCCGGTAACGCGCCTTGAAGGACACGGCAAAATCACCATCCAGCTCAACGACCAGGGCGAGGTGGAGGACGCGCATTTTCACGTGACGCAGGTGCGCGGCTTTGAGCGATTTTCTGAGGGCCGGCCGTTCTACGAGATGCCCAGCCTGATGGCGCGCATCTGCGGCATTTGCCCGGTTTCGCACCTGATTGCCTCGGCCAAGGCCTGCGAGGCCATCATGTCGGTGCGCATTCCGCACACCGCCGCGCAACTGCGGCGCATGTTGAACCTGGCGCAGATGGTGCAGTCGCACGCGCTGAGCTTCTTCTATCTCGCCTCGCCCGATCTGCTGCTGGGCATGGAGTCCGATCCCAAGCTCCGCAACATTCTGGGCGTGGCGGCGGCCAAGCCGGAGCTGGGCCGCGCCGGCATGGCGCTTGCGCCGCTTCGGGCAGAGCATTATCGAACTGCTCGGCGACAAGCGCATCCATCCGGGATGGGTGGTGCCCGGCGGCGTGACCGAGCCGCTGCGAGCCGGCCAAGCGCGACGAGATTCTGGCCATGATTCCGGAGGCCTACGCAAACGTCGGCCTGGCGCTGGACGCCTACAAGCAGATCGCGGACACGTTCAAGGCGGAGATCGAAGTCTTCGCCAACTTCCCGTCGAATTACATGAGCCTCATCAACGAAGACGAGTCGATCGAGTTCACCGATGGCGCGCTGCGGCTGATCGACGCCGAGGGCAACACGATCGAAGACGGCATCACGGCGAGCCGGTTCGCTGAGGTGATTGGCGAAGCGGTGGAGCCCTACAGCTACACCAAGTTTGCCTACTACAAGCCGCTCGGCTATCCCGAGGGCAGCTATCGCGTGGGGCCGCTGGCGCGGCTGAACATCGTGAAGAGCATGGGCACGCCCAAGGCCGAGAAGGAGCTTGCCGAGTTCAAGCAATTGGCCGCAGGCCCGGTCGCAGAGCTCGTTCCACTATCACCATGCGCGGCTGGTGGAGATGCTCTACGGCGTAGAAAAGATCGAGGAGATCCTCAGCGATCCACGATCCTCGACAAGCATGTACGCGCCACGGCCGGCGTGAATCGCCTTGAAGGCGCGGGCCAGGCCGAAGCGCCGCGCGGCATGCTGCATCACCACTACAAGGTGGACGAGAACGGCAAGATCACCTGGGCCAACCTGGTGATCGCCACCGGCCAGAACAACAAGGCCATGAACCTGGGCGTGCTGCAGGCCGCAAAGCACTACGTGAAGGACGGCAAGTTCACCGAAGGCATTTTGAACCGCGTCGAAGCGGTGGTGCGCACCTTCGATCCGTGCCTGAGCTGCTCCACGCACGCCTCGGGACAGATGCCGCTCGAGATCACGCTGATTTCGGCCACGGGCGAGGTACTCGACCGGGTTGTGAGAGATTAATTGGTTACGCAGTAATTCAGGATGATTCTCAAGAGACCAGAGAAGGGTTTCGTCCGGAGAGTGCTCACATGAAGGATACGAACGCGCATTGTCTCGTTCTTGCCTGCGGCAATACGCTGCGCAGTGACGACGGCGTAGGCCCGTGCCTGGCCAGTTGGGCCGCGGAACGATTCAGTGAAAACGCCCGCGTCCGCGTTGTAGCCCGCCAGCAATGGACGCCCGATCTGGCGGAGGAGATTGCTGACGCCAATTCCGTGCTCTTTGTGGATTCCTCGATAGATTCCGTTCCCGGACGGGTTCGCCTTGTCCCGGTTGCATCAAATCGCGGAAACGGAGACGCTGCAGCGCGCCACCCCGGCACGCATCACATGGCCGCGCACGAGCTTCTCGGACTGACGCGAAGCCTCTATGGCTTCATAGCGGCCCACGCCATGCTTCTCACGGTCGGCGCCGGATCGACGGAACTGGGAGAGGCATTCAGCGACCGCGTCGAAGCCGCTCTTCCCCGAGCACAGGGCGTATTGGAAAAAGCCGTGCTGCGGTTCCTTGCCAACTAGAAGCGCGTTTCAAAAATGGTTATGGGCAGATTTCGATTGTCAATCAGCAGGGGTTAGAACCCCTTACTTCGCTGCGTCTTCCGGCCCGACTCGAAGTCGTGGCCTTATTACCAAGCTGATTTGTGAAACAAGCTCCATGCAAGCCCCGGACGGCAAGCTCTGCGCAAAAGAATGGCGGCTGCACTCTGCCGCAACCGCCGATACAAAAAGAAAATAGACAGAATTAAAACGCCGCCACCGTCTGGCGCAGGCTGTAGGAGCTGAGCGTCTTGATGTAGTTGCCGCGATCGAAGGGCGAGGTGTCGGGCACGGAACGGCGGCTGAGGCAACCGCGCGTCTCGGCCAGCGATGTGTACTCGCGCTTCTCCAGCCAGTAGCGCAGGTCGGCCAGCACGCGGCTCGATGTGCTCGATGCCGTGAATGTGCAGCGCCGAGACCATCATGGCCACGCTGCCGCCGGCCATGATCGCCTTCAGCACATCTTCGGCGGAGTGCACGCCGCCGGTGATGGCGATGTCGACCTTGAGGTGGCCGTAGAGAATCGCCGCCCAGTGCAGGCGCGGCAGCAACTCAGACGGCGTGGAGAAATGCAGCGTGGGCCGCACTTCCAGCGCTTCGATGTCGAAGTCGGGCTGATAAAAGCGGTTGAAGAGCACCACGGCGCGCGCGCCCGCTTCTTCAAGCTGCGCAGCCAGGTTGGGCAAGCTGGTGAACGACTGCGAGAGCTTGACGGCGACAGGAACCTTGACCGCTCGGCAGACGCTGCCAACCAGTTCGAGCAACTGCTCGTCGATCTCATCCGAGGTCTGGCTGCGGTCGGTGGCCAGCGCGATAGGTGTTCAGCTCGATGGCGTGCGCGCCGGCCTGTTCCATCTCCCTGGCAAAGCGCACCCAGCCGCCGCTGGTGGCGCCGTTCAGGCTGGCCATGATGGGAATGCCGACCGCCTCGCGAGCGCGGCGCAGATGCTCCAGATACCCCTCGTGGGTCATGCGGTAGTCGTCGAGCTCGGGCAGATAACCGAGCGACTCGGCAAACGAATCCGTGCCGCGCGACAGATCTTCGTCGAGAGCGCGCGACTCAAGCGCCAAGCTGCTCTTCAAAAAGCGAGGTGAGCACGATGGCCGATGCGCCCGCGTCTTCCATGTGGCGAACATTCTCGATCGACTCGGAGAGCGGCGTGGACGCGACCACGATTGGGCCGCTCAGCTTCAGGCCCAGATACTGCATTGAAATGTCGATCATTCTTCACCTCCGGCAGCCACGGCCGCCAGTTTTTCTTCCGGCTTGTCTTCGATTTTTTCCAGGGGCGCGATGTGCGGCGTCTCGCCGCGGCCCGGCATCGCGGCCCGGGCGGAGTAGACGCGCCACTGGCGCTCCACGTCGTCCTGCGCTTCCTTCAGCAGTTCGGCCGCCAGTTCGGGATTGCTGCGCGCCAGCATGGTGTAGCGAGCTTCGCGATAGGCGTATTCCTTGAGCCGGATCGACGGCGCCTTGGAGTCGAGCTGGAAGGGATTCTTGCCCTCTTCGCGCAATCGCCGGGTTGTAGCGCATCAGCGGCCAGTAGCCTGATTGCACGGCCAGCTTCTGCTGCTCCAGTCCGTGCACCAGATCGTAGCCGTGCGCGATGCAGCTTGAGTACGCGATGATGATCGACGGCCCGTCGTGCGCCTCGGCCTCCTGGAAGGCCTTGACCACGTGGGTGTCGTTGCCGCCCAGCGCCACCTGCGCCACGTAGACCGAGCCGTAGCTGACGGCCTCCATGGCCAGATCTTTGCGGCTGTTCGGCTTGCCGCTGGCTGCAAACTTGGCCACTGCGCCGCGCGGCGTAGCCTTCGATGCCTGCCCGCCGGTGTTCGAGTAGACCTCGGTGTCGAGCACCAGCACGTTCACGTTCTTGCCCGAGCCCAGCACGTGATCGAGGCCGCCGAAGCCGATGTCGAACGCCCAGCCGTCGCCGCCCAGAATCCACACGCTCTTGCGAACCAGCGTGTCGGCGATGGCCAGCAGGTTGCTGCGCATCGGACGATTCGTCCCCGTCCAGCTTCTCGCGCAGCATGCTCACCCGCTCGCGCTGCGCGTTGATCTCGGCTTCAGTGTTTTGCGATGCGCCGACCAGGTCGGCCACCAGTTCCGCGCCGATGGCCGACGCAAGCCGCGTCACCAGCGTCTCGGCAAATGCCTTCTGCTGGTCGAGCGCGGTCCTCATGCCAAAACCGAACTCGGCGTTGTCTTCAAACAGCGAGTTCGACCAGGTCGGTCCGCGGCCCTGCGCGTTGTGTGTGTAAGGCGTGGTGGGCAGGTTGCCGCCATAGATCGACGAGCAGCCCGTGGCGTTGGCAATGTACAGCCGGTCGCCGAACAACTGCGTCAGCAGCTTGATGTAGGGCGTTTCACCGCAGCCCGCGCAGGCGCCCGAGAACTCAAAGAGCGGCTGCAGAAGCTGCAGGTCCTTGACCTGCGTGTGCGAAAGCTTGGAGCGGTCCACTTCAGGCAGCGCGAGGAAGAACTCCCAGTTTTCGCGCTCGGGCTCGCGCAGCGGCGCCTGCGGCGCCATGTTGATGGCCTTCTTGCTGGCGTCGCTCTTGCTCTTCACCGGGCAAACTTCGACGCAGACCGCGCAGCCGGTGCAATCTTCAGGAGCCACCTGCAGCGTGTAGCGCTCCTGCTCCATGCCCCTCCACTTCGGCTTGGCCCACTTGAACGTGGCGGGAGCCTTGTCGGCCAACATGCCGTCGTACACCTTGGCGCGAATCACGGCGTGCGGGCAAACCATGACGCACTTGCCGCACTGGATGCACAAGATCCTTGTCCCATACCGGGATGAACTGCGCGATGTTGCGCTTCTCCCACTGCGCTGTGCCCGTGGGGAACGCCCCGCCGGCAGGAATCGCGCTGACCGGAATCAGGTCGCCCTTGCCCGCCGCGATCTGACCCAGCACGTCATGCACAAACTCCGGCGCCTGGATCGGAGATCGCGCCGGTCAGATCGAAGCTGGACGAAGCCGCCGCGGGCAACTCGACCTTTTCAAGATGCGCCAGCGCGTGATCCACGGCGGCAAAGTTCTTCTGCACCACCGCTTCGCCGCGCTTGCCATAGGTCTTTTTGATCGCCTTCTTGATCTGCTCGATGGCTTCTTCGCGCGGCAGCACGCCGCTGATGGCGAAGAAGCATGTCTGCATGATGGTGTTGATGCGCGTGCCCATGCCGGCTTCGCGCGCCACCTTGTAGCCGTCGATCACGTAGAACTCGATCTTCTTGCGCAGCATCTCCTGCTGCGTGCTGCGGGGCAGCTTGTCCCACACTTCGGCGGCCGAGTAAGGCGAGTTGAGCAGGAAGACCGCGCCCGGCATTGCCGCTTCCAGCACGTTCATCTTCTCAAGGAAGCTGAAGTTGTGGCAGGCCACAAAGCTGGCGCGCGTAATCAGGTAGGTCGACCGGATCGGGTTCGGGCCGAAGCGCAGATGCGATGTCGTCATCGAGCCGGACTTCTTTGAGTCGTAGACAAAGTAGCCCTGCGCGTAATTCGGCGTCTCGCTGCCGATGATCTTGATCGAGTTCTTGTTGGCGCCCACGGTGCCGTCGGAGCCGAGGCCGTAGAACAGCGCGCGCACGGTCTTCGGATCCTCGGTCGAGAACGCCGGATCGTAGCTCAGGCTGGTGTGGCTTACGTCGTCGTCGATGCCGATGGTGAAGTGGTTCTTCGGCGCGGCCTTGGTCAGCTCGTCGAAGATGCCCTTGACCATCGCCGGCGTGAACTCCTTCGACGAGAGTCCGTAGCGCCCGCCGATGACGGTTGGCATGGCGGCAAACGGCAGCTTCGCAGCGTTCTCCGCCAGCACGGTCACGATGTCCTGGTAAAGCGGCTCGCCGGCGCCGCCCGGCTCCTTGCAGCGGTCGAGAACGGCAATCGACTTTACCGTCGTGGGCAGCGCGGCCAGAAACGCCTTCGCGTCGAACGGCCGGTAGAGGCGAACCTTGACCAGGCCCACCTTTTCGCCCTGGCGCGTCAGCGCGTCCACGGCTTCTTCGGCGGCTTCGGCGCCGGAGCCCATCAGCACGATCACGCGCTCCGCATCGGGCGCGCCGTAGTAGTCGAACAGGTGATAGGAGCGGCCGGTCTGCACGGCAAAGCGGTCCATCACCGACTGCACAATGCCGGGCACCGCCGCGTGGAACGGCGTGCAGGCCTCGCGCGCCTGGAAGAATACGTCGGGATTCTGCGCCGTGCCGCGGATGAACGGGCGATCGGGCGTGAGCGCGTTCTTGCGGAATGCGATGAGGTACTTGTCATCCACCATCGCGCGGATGGTCTCGTCGCTGATGGGCAGAATCTTGCCCACTTCGTGCGAGGTGCGGAAGCCGTCGAAGAAATGGATGAACGGAATGCGCGATTCGAGCGTGGCGATCTGCGCCACCAGCGCCAGGTCGGCGACTTCCTGCACGGAGTTCGAGGCCAGCATCGCCCAGCCGGTCGAGCGGCAGGCCATCACGTCGGAGTGGTCGCCGAAGATCGACAGCGCGTGCGTGGCCAGCGTGCGGGCCGTCACGTGCATCGTGGCCGGGGTCAGCTCACCGGCAATCTTGAACATGTTGGGAATCATCAGCAGCAGGCCCTGCGAGGCTGTGAACGTCGTTCCGAAGGCGCCGGCCTGCAACGCGCCGTGCAATGCGCCGGCCGCGCCGCCTTCGCTCTGCAGTTCTTCCACGATGGGCAACGCGCCCCAGATGTTCTTCTTCCCTTCCGAGCGCCACTGATCGGCCCACTCGGCCATCGGCGACGAGGGGGTAATGGGGTAGATGGCGACGACTTCGGAGAGCCGGTAGGCAACGGAGGCCGCAGCCTCGTTCCCGTCCATAATCACAGTCTTTAGTTCACTCATTCGCTTGGCTCCACGGCGCGGCCCTTGAGGAGGATCAGCCGCCACGTTTGAGTCTCATCTTTGAGTCACTTAGCCGCTGTGATGCATGGCACAGGGAGGGGTGCAAATCCCACTTTGTGAAACGATGTTCACAGGGTGCAACGATGTGTCCGTGGAGTAGCGGCAGGGCGCCGACCAGTGTTTTGTCATCCGGAGTGCTGGTTTCAGAACCGAAGAAGCGCCCTAAACATAGGCCACGGAGCAATCGCGAAAGCTGCTGATACCCTCGCTGCGTGTGAAGCGCCGGCCCGCTTCAGATCCCTGCGTACCACGCGTAGCCGGAGTCGGGATCCACGCCACCCAGGCCTTTGCCGAACTTCTTGATGTTGTCGGTCGCTGTGATCCGGTTCACGTACTTCACGCTCTTGTAGCCCAACTGGCGAGGCAGGCGCAGCCGCAGCGGTCCGCCGAACGGCACTGGCAAATCGCCGTCGTTCATGCCCATCGTCAGCAAGGTGTGCGGGTCCCAGGCATCCTGCATGTCGATGCTCGCCCATTCGCCTTCTTCCATCGACGTGTACACAAGGTACCGCGTCTGCGGCAGCACTCCGGCCTCGCGCAGCACCTCGCTCAACGGCGTCCCGATCCACTCCGCGATATAGGACCAGCCCTCTTCGCACGCCACTTCGGTAATCTGGCTTCGCACCGGCAGACCCTTCAGATCGGCGAGCGATAGCGAAAGCGGATGCGCCACAGTTCCATCGACGACGAGCCGCCAGTCTCTGAAGCCGACCGCCTGCAGCCGCTTGAACTCGTTGTTGGGCGGCGCGACGGCATTCGCAAACGGATTCTTCGAGATCATGCTCCGCGGAAACTCGCGTGCCGGCGTGTGCACCGTCAAGATTCGCTGGCACGCATAACTGAGCGTCTCGCCGGGGCCGTAAACTCCGCCGTCATCCGGCGGGATCAGCCCGTAGCGCCTGGCAATGCGGCCGGCCGCGGATAATCCTGCGGCGCCGACAACGGCGACAGCGCCACCGCGAATGAGTCTGCGGCGAGTGATTCGGTTCATGGAGCCTCCCCGGAGTCGCGCGTGGAACCGGTAATCATGGCGCGCACGCGCCGCCAGAATCCCGAGATCGCCACCATCGTCACGTGGACGATCAGGAAGAAGAGCAGCAGCCACGACACAAAAAAGTGAATCGTCCGCGCAGACTGGCGCCCACCCAACAGCGCGGCCGTCCAGGGAAACGCCGCAGTGAACGACGGCGACATTGCGAGGCCGGTCCAGATGATGAGCGGAAACAGAACGAAGATCACGGCCACGTATGCGGTCCGCTGCAGCACGTTATACGATCGGTCTTCCGCGCGATCTGGCGGCTTGCGGTGCAGATACCGCGCAATGCGGTCACGGTAGGCGCGCCAGCTCCAGTCGCGCCGCTCCGGAATCAGATCCTGCCTGAAGTGGCCGCTCAGCAATCCGTAGATCCCGTAAACCAGACCTGCCAGCACCGCCAGCCACGCCGCTTCAAAGTGCAGATACCGGCTCCATCCGTTCTGGTCGGGCATAACGAAGTTGTAGCGTGTGGGCACCGTATCGCGCGACGAAGGAATCGGCAGCGCGAATAGCGGCTTCGTGTTCACATTTCCCACTTCGCCCCAGTAGAACCGTGGATGCGAGATCACAATTTCGCCGCCCGAAATCAGCAGCGCGACGAAGGCGACAAAGGTGAGCCAGTGCGTCACCCGCACCACGCCGGAGTGGCGCATAGTCCTCGTCCTTTCAAGCTGGGAAGCCGCCGGCACGCGGCAAGATTAGCACGTCTTGTCATGGGAAATGGAGCTTTTTGTGAGCGCTGCCGCAGCCGCTGACCTGCTCACTCGTTAACTTGCCGACTTGCTGCCCTTAGAGCAGCCCCACCACCAGCGCCTCCCACTCGGCTTCCAACGTCGGCCTGTGGAATTTGCGCCCCGCGCGGCTGTACCAGTAGTCGGCGTTCCACTCCACACCCTCTTTGCGGTGCAGGTACGCGTGAACGGCCATGCCCTCGCCTGTGTCGAGATCGTCGACGAGGCCGTGTGCGCGAGCCCAGTCTCCCTTAGCGTCCCACCAAAGCGCCGCCAGCGGAGCCGGCAGCTCGGCTGGAGGCTCGGCCAGGGCGATCGAGGCGCGGAACTCGGAGAGCTTCTGAAGACTGACAGGCGGCATGGAACCCTTTTACCACCCATTTTCGGCCCCCGGCAAAGCAAATCTCCCCGTCTAGTGTGATTTAGATCACTTGCAGACCAAAATCCCCCTGCTAGAAATGAATCATCGTTCCGATGAACTGAACAGAGGGTCTACCAGGGGCCGGCGTTAGCAACAAGACGCTGGTGGGGAGGGCTGGGGACTCCTGCCCGGCCGCCCTTCCCTGGAGGCCAAACTATGGGAATGTTCAATCCAAAGATCCCTGAAAATCCAGTTTGCAGGCTGAGGCCATTTGGTCCTATACTGAACTCCGACCATTCCGGTCGTATTTTTCTGCTGCCCCACCGCAGGGGGCGGCATCATGGAGAACGGCGGGTGAGTGTGCTGAGCGAGTTGACCGTTGGCGAGAGGGGCGTTGTGGTCGCCCTCGACCTGCCTGAATCGGTCCAGAACCACCTGATGCATATGGGCTTTGTGCCCGATGCCGAGGTGACAGCTCTGCGCCGCGCACCGGCCGGCGACCCTACAGTTTATGCCGTCGACGGCCTTGAAATTGCTCTGCGCCATGAGACCGCGGCAGCAATCCGGGTGCGTCCTGCCGGGGCTGCCCAAGTCGACGTCCAGCAAGATGAGGCTTCCCGCATGGCTGAGGCCGCCAGATGAACGCCTGCTGCGAAACACCGGTCTTCGAGCCCCCTGCGGCGCCGCAGGAGGGGTCGCTCCGCACCGTTGTTTTGATCGGCCCCCCAAACTCCGGCAAATCCACTCTCTTCAACCGCCTCACCGGCCTGCGACAGAAGGTCGCCAACTACCCGGGCGTCACAGTCGAGCAGCGCATGGGCCTCATGGCCGGCGTTGGCCGCGACGACCTCACGCTCATCGATCTGCCGGGCATCTATTCGCTTACTCCATATTCTGAAGATGCGCGCGTGGCTGTGGACGTGCTGCGCGGCCTCATGCCGGGCACTCCCAAGCCCGACGCGGTTCTGCTTGTTCTGGATTCTCTTCACCTCACGCGGCAGCTCATGCTGGCCGCGCCGGTGCTGGCCGTGGGCCTGCCCACGCTGGTGCTGCTGAACATGAGCGACCTGATGGAGTCGCGCGGCGGGCAAATCGATACGCTCAAGCTGGCCCGCGAGCTCGGCGCTCCGGTCGCGCAGATAAGCGCGGTGCATGGCACCGGCCTCGATGCGGTTCCGCTCTTCCTGAATCAGCAGAACGGCCACGGCGAAAAGTCGAAGCCGCTCACTCTGCCTGTTGTGGGCAACGCGGCCAGCACGCACACTTGGGCGGCGCAGGTCAGCCGCCGCACTGGTTACCAGGCCCCGCTCTCGGCGGAAAACACCCGCAAGATCGACAACGTGCTGCTGCATCGCATCTGGGGACCGCTGCTGTTTCTGTTCGTGGTTATCGGCTGTGTTTGAGGTGGTGTTCGCGATCGGTCAGCCGCTCTCTGACGGATTCGGCGACCTGCTGGCGCGCATGGGCGACCTCGCGCGTCCGCTGCTGCCCATCGGCTGGCTGCAGTCGCTGCTGCTTGACGGCGTGTGGAAGGGCATTTGCTCGGTACTGGTTTTCCTCCCCCAGATTCTGCTGCTCTTTCTCTTCATCGGCATTCTTGAGGACTCCGGCTACCTGGCACGCGCGGCGCTCATTGCCGACCGCGTCATGCGCACCATCGGCCTCAACGGCAAGGCCTTTATTCCTCTGCTCTCCGCCTACGCGTGCGCGGTTCCGGCCATTATGGCTACGCGCACCATTGAGAACAAGCGCGACCGGCTGGCCACAATTCTCGTTACGCCGTTCATGACCTGCTCGGCGCGGCTGCCGGTGTACCTGCTGCTGATTGCGGCCTTCATTCCCAATCGCTATTACCTGCACGGCATTCTCGGCCTGCGAACGCTCGTGATGCTCGGCCTCTACGTCGCCGGATTTGTCGCCGCATTCACCACCGCGCGGCTGCTCAAGAGCTCCATCCTAAGGTCGAGCGATACGCCGTTCATTCTGGAGCTGCCGCAGTACCGCATGCCTACGCTCTACTCGCTCGCCCTTCGCCTCATGGATCGCGGGCGCATCTTCATGAGGACCGCCGGCACCATTATCGTTGCCGTCACGCTGGCGCTATGGGTGCTGGCGCACCTGCCCGTCATGCACACCGCCGGCGGTTCGCTTGCCGCGCCGGCGCTGGCTGCAAGCATCATCGGGCGGCTTGGCCATTTCATTGAGCCGGCCATCGCACCCCTGGGCTTCAACTGGAAGATCGGCATCGGCCTGCTCTCCAGTGTGCTGGCACGCGAGGTCATGGTGAGCACCATGGGCACTCTCTACGGCGCTGATCCCAGCACCCAGGCACTGAGCCTGCAAACCGCGCTGCATCACGACCTGACGCTCGGCGGCGCTATGGCGCTGATGATCTTCTTCGCCTTCGCCATGCAGTGCACATCCACCATCGCTGTCGTGCATCGCGAGACGAATAGCTGGAAGTGGCCCGCCCTGCAGTTCTTCTACATGCTCGCCATGGCTTACGGCGCGGCCTTCGCGGTCAACCACATCGTGATGGCATTGTTCGGTTAGCTGATCCCGCTAAGCTTCTTATTTCCTCCCTCGCCGACGTGAGCAAATCGCAGAAAATTTCCCCATCTATATCTTTAGGTCGGCGAAGCATCTTTCTGGATTTAATGCGGTTGTGCGCGGGTATTGGGTTTCCTGCCTTCGCTGCGCGGCATCCTTTTCTGCGCGGACTACATCTCAGGTTTCGGTAGGCCTACATCTCAGGCTTACGCAGAGGACCGGGCGCAAACCTGACGCAGAATTGCCCGCGCAATCTAACTTCCGCTGCGCCATCCACGTTTCATTGATGTCCCTTTCAAGTTGCCGCTGGTTTTGAAGCAACGCCGCAGCGCAAACGGAGAGATGACGTGCTGTGAGTGAGGAGGTTCGATGAGAACTAGGTTGGGAGCTTTGATTGTGGCTGCGGTAACCGCAGTCTGTTTTTCCGCGACTGCACCGGCGGCTCACGCGCAGGTGAGCATCGGTGTGCACATTGGCGCAGCCCCAGTTTGCCCTTATGGCTACTACGACTACGCGCCTTACCCCTGCGCTCCTTACGGCTATTACGGGCCGGAGTGGTTTAACGGGGGCGTGTTTATCGGCGCAGGGCCGTGGTTCCATGGACCGTCGAACTTCCACGGCCATGTGGACAACCACTTCGATCCTCATCACGGCTACAAAGGACCGATGCCGAAGCGCGGAGAGAGGCCCGAATCCAACAGGCAGCCTGGCAGGGTTGCGAATTTCAAGGGCAACGAAGAACATGACGGGCACGGGCACGTGGTGCACGGGAAATAAAAATCGAGCTGCGGCTATCGGACCTCAGCCACCAGTCATCGTGCGATGTGTGGAGTTTTGGCGCCGCGTACCCATCTCATGGGACCGGGAGCCAGTTCGGCAACTCCACACCTCGCCGCGCGCTTGGCTTCAGTGCTTCACCCAGCCATGCATTCCCGCCTGAAAGCTGCGGCGATCGAGGCGCGGGAGCGCGCGCCCTACTTTGTGAGGAAAGAGCGGATAGTGTCGCGCAGCGATGAGGGCATCGGGGACAAACCAGACGTCTTCTTCCGCGGTCATCCAGTGCAAACGGTCAAGACGCGCCAGGTTTACCGGCTTTGAGTAGGAGCGCAAGGTGCGCTCGCCGCGCAGGTTGTAATAGTGCTCGAAGTAGCTCAGCGCAAGTTCGCGAAGTGTGCGGTATACGGGCGCGCGAAAGCGCAGGCCGGCGAAGTTGGATTTCGCGATCCCTCCCCACAAGCCGCCCTCACGGTAAAGGGCTATGACATGGTCGTCGTCATGCACGGCCTCAAGATCCATCAGCAGCGGCGGATGCCCATTGACGCGCAGGGCTGCAGCAGCCACCAGCGCTCCCTCAAGGCAGTGCCCCTTGCGCTCGCGCAGAGCGCGTTCGGGAGACCACGCAGTGTCGGCGTACTGGTACTCGAGTGCGTCGAGAAACCTCTGGATGCCCGCCGGCGTCTTGAGCGAACGCAGTGTGCGCAGATTCTCAGGCGACAAGCCGAAGGTCTCGCGCCGCGACAAAACAACCGCAGACCGCCGCGTTCCGTTTCCCCCCGGTCGTCTGGGCGACGATTCGCCGGTTGGCGATTTCCTTTTCTTCGTTGACAAGCCTGCAACTCCGTGACAAAGTTGCGGCGATTATACAGAAGCCGCTAAAGGCGGCATTCAGCTATCAGCTATTCAGAGACACGTGTGATGGTTTTGTTTCCGGCCCGAGAGCGAATTTGCCAACCCGCTCGGCGAGACTTGGCACCAGGCACAACAGCAAGCCCAGCACGCTAAGCAATCGCCCCAGATACTCTAGGGCGCTCACGGGAATGTCGACCCGCATCTTCTGACTCCCCGGCGGCACCTGCACCTCCAGCAGACCCTCCGGCATTGCCGGTCGAATCATGGCGCGCTTGCTTTGACCGATCAGCTCGGCCTGCCAGGTCGGATAGTAAAACTGGTTGACCATCACCCATCCGCCTGTTGGGCTGTTCGTCTCAACCTG
Source organism: uncultured Acidobacteriaceae bacterium (assembly GCA_963841095.1). GTDB lineage: Bacteria > Acidobacteriota > Terriglobia > Terriglobales > Acidobacteriaceae > Telmatobacter. The sequence goes on along the minus strand of CAWJBE010000012.1, from coordinate 4,473 downwards.
TATATGCCGAGGACTCCACAAGAGAACTTGCGCAGTGCCGGCGCCTTCCTTGAACCGGGCCTTTGGCCCACTGCTGGCGATCATCGACGCTCTCTCGCTTGTGCCTGGAGGTATCCACGCGTTCATCCAGCCATCGTAGTCGTTGACGAGATATGCCTCTTTTTTCGGCCCAGGCCCAACGTCCACCTTGTAACGGCGCCAAACATTTCCGTAAGCGAAGAGCCAGCCGGCAATCACCAGGATGAAAACGCTGGAGAAGGCGGCCCTCAAAATTCCTCTTCTGTGGGATAGGTCAGACAAACACATCGCAATGAGCGGAAGCGCTCCCAGACATAGCAGTCCGTTGAAGCGCCAGGGAAATTGGACGGCATCGTAGAGCGGATGAACGTGATGCCATATCGGCCCGCTCCTTTTTGACATCATGAAGACGGAGAAACAGCACACCAGGATCCAGAACGCCACGAGCACCCTCGAACGAGGCTCTCCCCGCAGAAGCAGCCAGAACCCGCAGATCGCGACGATCACTATCATGCTTACGACTGTCCAGGAAACCGTTTGCACAAAATTCTCCTGCGGATAATGGATGAAGAGTGCGCGGTTGAGAAACAGCAGATTGTTATTCCAGTGGTAGCTGTCGCGAGTCAGCAATCTTGAGACCGGGATGAAATGCGCATTGGCCAGGGCTGGGAGCAAATATACCGAGGAAATCGCTGCGCCGAGCCCCATTGCAAGCACAACGCTAAGCGCAGTGCGGATTCTGTGGCCGCGCCGAGATAGAAGCAGCGCAAGCGCAAGTGGAATCCAAGCGAAGATCGCCAGGCTGATCAGGTGGCTGCATATCATGAGAGCGCATGTCATCGCCAGTGCAATCAAATCTCGACGCTTGCCGGCAATGACACCGAGCGTGAAATAGAGAACGAGCGGCATCCACGCAAAAGCCCAGCATTCCGGGATTGCGCAGCGGCGGTACATGTCGATCGCGAGATGATACGGCATCAGCATGTAAAGCACCGCTGAAGCAGCGGCTATCGATTTGCTTACAAAAGTCCGCAGCCACAAGAGCGCGGTCAACCCAGAGCCAAACAATGGAAGCCACGCAGCAACATTAAATGCGTTAAAGTGCAGCACCTTCGCCGCAGGTTCAAGCAGCACACAAACGTAAGCCGGGAGTGGCGGATAGATAAAATAGCTTGGACTTCCCAATCCAACGTTCATGTCGATGAGCCAACGCGGATATAGGTCTCCATGCCAGAACTGCTCAGAAAAGTGCTTAATGTAGTTCAGGTGTTCCTGGGAGTCGTGTCCATCGATTAATGGTCCGTTGAGCAACATGGGAAGACCCAGAACGATTGACACGGCAAGCAGAAACAGGATCGGGCCGAGTTCTATCTTATGGCCAATCTTCACCGGGATTTCGTTTTGAGCGTTCACGCCTTCAAGTTTGTTCAGAGCAGTCGCCCCTGCCGGTTCTGTTTTTTGCATTTGTTTCCATCCAAAAAACTCGGACGAGCTTCACCTGGCCTTTGCCTGGATGAGAAAACCGAGACTGGTCCCATTGTCAGGCAAACTCACGGATAGCGGCGCTCAACTGACGCGGAAATCCTTATAGACCGACTCAAACCAGAAACCTGTCCATCGGCCCAACGACGGAGCAACTTGTTCGGTTTCCGTTTCATCGCTTCCTGAGAACGGCCAAACCAAAGATGGAAGCAATCAACTTAGTTTGTTGGCTAGCCGGAAGTTAAAACGATTTCGAATAGGCAGGCGGCCTCGACTCGCGCAGCCGGGGCGCGCAAGAAACAGCAGAGCAACTTCGATCTGCGAATTGCGACTATGCGCTACCCCATGAAGCCCAGGTACGGGTTGGAGCCGAAGTTATTCGAAGTTGGGGAAGACGGTTTTGATCTGGCTATCAGAGAGGCCAAACCAACTGGCAAGCGTGCCGGCGTATTGCTCGACGGAGGTGGTGGGAATGAGGCGCCCTGCGCCGACGTCATTGGCCTGATCGACGCCGACGACGGGATATTGGCCATACATGTCGCCGCCGTTGACTGCGCCACCCACAACGAAGTGATGGCTGCCCCAACCATGGTCCGTGCCGTCGCTGTTGCAGGTGAGCGTGCGGCCAAAGTCGGAGATAGTGAACGAAGTGACCTGGCTGCCGAGGCCCATATTGACCATCAATGCCATCGAAATATTCGAAGGCCGCGCCGAGCTGGGTGAGAAGCTTGCGCGTGTTGCACCGCCTGATCGTCGTGCGTATCGAAGCTGCCGAGCTGCACGTAAAAAATTTGTCGGTGACGCCGAGGCTGGCGCGGCCGGCGATGATGCGGGCGACGGTCTGCATGGAAGCGGCGAGCGGATTGTCCGCCAGCATGTTCGTCATGGGATCGAGATACTGTGGCGGATTGGCCACCCCGCCGACGCCCGCGGGAGCCATGGCGCTTGCCAGCATCGGCTTGCGCCTGCATGGAGCGGTTGATGACGACCTCGTACTCCTTGGCAAAGAGATTGGTCTCATCGGCGGTGAGGATCGAGTTGAGCGGGTTCGCCGCCGCCTGGCAGCCCGAACGGCGGCTGCGACGAGGCCGTAGATGGGGATTGGACCGGCGGGCGTGACGTTGAGCTGAAACGAAGATTGCCCGGCGAGAAAGAGCGCGTTGCCGGCGGTGGAGATGCAGGTGAACATGGAATTGGAATTCATGTTCATGGCTTCGATGGCGTCGGCAACGGCGCCGCCCCAGCCCACGCGCTCGCCGCTGCCGAGATTGGAAGCGATGGCCTGCCATGCGGCGGTTTGATCGAAGTGCGAAAACAGTGATATCGGGTAGCGGGACGGAGTTGGCGTTGATTTGCGTTTTGGTGGCAGGCGTGATGAGCGTGCCGGTGTTGGCAACGATGGCCGCACGGCCGGCGTTGAAGAGATTTTGCACGTCCGCCGAGCGAAGGATTGAGCGCGAAGGTGCGGCCGCTCTGCGGAGTCTTGAGGGTGATGGGCAGCAAATTTGCCATGGGATAAGCGAGGCCGGGCGCGCCCGATCGGGCCGTGGTGAAGGCGGCAAAGGATCCGGGATCGGTGGCAATCACGGTACCGTGGCCATCGTTGCCGCCCTGCAGATAAACGCAGACGAGGGCGCGATAGTCTGAGCCGCTGGTGCCCTGCGCCATGGCGGCGAGCGAGTTGAGCTCAAGAAAGAAACGGGCTCACGTAGAAGCCGGCCATTGTGGCCATTGAAGCCGTTCGGAGGAATTGCCGGCGGGATTCTGGTTGCATTTGCAGGCATTGCTGGCTCCTATTGCTGCGCGGCGAAGTCGGGCGACGCCACGGTGAGATAGATTGCCGTTTGCACGCGGCTCAAAAGCGCGGCATTGATTGCGTTTTGATCGCCGGTGGGAATCGGGATCGAACCGTAACGGCGGAGAGAATCTGGTTGTAGAGGGTGCTCGACATCTGGCCGGACATGAGCAGCAGGTTGATGCGATCGAGCAACTGATCGGGCGTCGCGGCGAAACTCATCTCCGTAGCATAGGAAGAGAAGATGATCGGGGCCCGAGGTGGGGCCGGAGCCGATCGCATTTTGCATGACGTTGATGTAGCCGACAACGGTGGAAACGTTGGTCATCTGCATCTCTGGCGCCAGCAGGCTGGCGGCAGAAATCGACGTGTCGGGCGGAGTGTAGCCGGGGGCGAACCAGTTGAAGACGGTGGGCGAGCGGAGCCACATTTCGCCGAGACCGTAGATCGGATCTTCAGTGCTGCCAATGTCGAAAGAGCCGGTGCGCGATTGCGCGGTGAATGCGCGCGCCCACTCGGTATAGCGCAGCAGAGACTCGCGAACCTTGCCGTATTGCGGATTGCCGATGGTCGTGGCGGCGTCGCGAGCCTCGGGATCAAGCAGGATGGCGGTGATGACGGCCTGCAGATTTCCACGCACGCCTGTACCATCGTTCTTGAAGACCTGGGCGACGCGGTTGATGTAGGCCGGGCTCGGATTGCTTGTGACCAGATGCTGAATCATCTGCTTGGAGAAGAACGCGGGCAGATTGGGGTGGTTGAAGAGCGTGTCGAGAGCGATCTTGAGATCGCCGCTCGGGTCCGGGCTACCTGAGGCGGGAATGGTGACGCCGAGAAATTCTTTTTCGACCGTGGAGTGGTGGTTGGGGAAGCTCTGCATGGGCAGTAACTCTTCACCGTAACCGGGGCCGACATAAACGCAGCAGTTCGACCAAGCGTTGTCGCTGGAGTCGCCGGGAATGTTCCAGCTCCAGCCTGTGAAGGCCGCTGCGAGTCCCTTGACGTCGGTATTCGAGTAGGTCGGAATGGGATTGCCGCTTCCGTCGAGCTGTTGCGAGCCATCGTCGTTCAGCTTCCAGAGGCCGATGGTGAAAAGCTGCATGACCTCGCGCGCGTAGTTCTCATCGGGATCAGTGGTGGCGTTTCCCTTGTCATTGCCCTGCATCGACAGGAACTAC
>CAWJBE010000011.1:0-133540 GCA_963841095.1 uncultured Acidobacteriaceae bacterium | reverse complement strand
GGGGCCGACATAAACGCAGCAGTTCGACCAAGCGTTGTCGCTGGAGTCGCCGGGAATGTTCCAGCTGAAGCCGGTGAATGCGGCAGCCAGTCCTTTGACATCGGTATTCGAATAGGTCGGAATGGGCTTGGCCGGTTGAGCCAAGTTGTTGCGTGCCATCGTCATTCAACTGCCACAGGCCGATGGTGAAAAGCTGCATGACCTCGCGCGCATAGTTCTCATCGGGATCGGTGGTGGCGTTGCCCTTATCGTTGCCCTGCATCGATAGGAACTGCCCCATCATCGGGCTGAGAGTTACGTCCTGCAGAAGCTGGCGGAAGTTGCCGAAGGCATCGGCGCCGAGCATATCGTAGTAGCTCGCCTCGCCGCGCGGCATGTTTTCAATCGAAGTGGTGTTGTTGCTGGAGATGACGAATATTTGCGTAAGGGCGTATTTGCACCCGCTGGCGAAGCTGATCGTTCGCAGTCATCGATTGCTGCCAGAATGCATCCTGCACGAGCGCTTCGTTGGCATTGTTCTGCACAAACAGCGCGGCGTTGCACTTTGACATCGCCTGAGGCACAGGGCGGGTTGTTCACGATCAGCGCCTGTTCAACTGCGGGCTCCGACGGCGTCGGCTGGCATGGCGAATTGCTCGGTGAGCCACGCCTGATATCCGATCAGTGAAAGGTTGCGAATGTCGGCGTCGGTCGCGCCGAAGGTAGCCTGCTCAAGAAAGCGCGCCGCATCCTGAGGGCTGACGACGGGACCGGCGGTGTGCCGTTGACTGTGGCGATGAGATCGGCCGAAGTGGCGGGGCCGGGAGCTGGGTTCAGAACCTGCAGATCGAGATTGCCGGGATCGGTCAGGTCAACGGTCGCCGTCAATTGGCTCCCGCTGTTGAAGGTAGTGGACGCGGCGGCCCCATTGACCAGCACCTGGGCGCCAGTAATGAAACGCGAGCCGGTGAGCACGATTGTCGCCGAGCCGGGATTGAACGACATGGGCGAGGCGGAGGTGAGAATCGGGATCGGATTCATCACCGAGATGTTTTGCGTGATGGAAACCGCGGGGTTGTCGAGGCTGGTGATCGTGAGCTGCACGATGTTGCTGGGAGTGGGAACGACGGCCGGCGCTGTGTAGGTAATGGAGCCGTTGCTGTTCGAGACTGCGGTGCCGATGATCGCATTGCCACCAGCGATGCCATTTACCTGCAGAGTGACGCCGGGATTGTCGGTGCCGTTGACCGTGAGTCCGAGGTTGAGTGTGTTGTTTACTCGCACGTCATAGCCGGAGTTAGGCTCCAGCTGCAGCACCACTTGGCCAGGGCCAACCTTCAACGCAAGCGGAGGCGCGCTTGCCGAGCCTGGGTCGGGATTTGTGACCGTGAGTGGAAAGGTGCCTGGGTTGGGGGCTGCGATTTGCGCCACAAGCTCAGTGGCGGAAATGTAGGTAGTTGGAATGAGGACGCCATTCCAGTTGATCTGCGCGCCATAAACAAACTGCGACCCATTCACGATCACAGTCGTGGTTCCTTCGGAGAATCCGCCCGGATTTACTCCGCTGAGCACGGGGATAGGGTTCCACACTTGGACCGCAACAGAACCCGGAGTCGCGTTGGGATACCTGCGCGATGGAGCTGGTGATCTGGACTATATAAGGAGTGGGAACGACGGCGGGAGCGGTGTACAGGCCTGTGCTGCTGATGGTGCCGACTGTGGAGTTGCCGCCCAGGATTCCGTTGACAGAGAAGGCTATGGGCAATCCGGCGGCCATGTACTTGGAGCTGAGTTGAAGGGTCTGATTGACTCGAAGTGTGTTGGTCGGCGCGGAGATGGCTGCGATTGTGTTCAGATCGACGGCGATCGATCCTCCACCGCAGCCCGCGATGAGCGAAGCGACAATAAAGAGTGACACGGTAGAAAGGCCATGCCTGAATCGATGACCGCGTGAGCAAAGCACTCGCATAGACGCTCCTGAAGCAGCTTGGGAAATACTGTCCGGTCAAAACGCTCGCCAAGGCGCTTGAACCCGAAAGCTCGCCTGGGATCGAATGTCCTAAATGCCCTTACACCATTTCCGAAAATGCTAAAGACGAGTTGGGGAATCCGGGGAAGAAACGCGCAACGACAACGGGCCCTGGGCGCAGAAAACCTCAGTGAATTGCTTCCGAGGTTATCGAAGTCACCTATCAAAAGCAAACCAAAATGCGGATTTACGTTACCTAGGTAATTATCGGAGCTAATGGTGAGCGTGAAAGGCGGTCCTCGAACGCCAAGTAGGCGTTCAGCTTGTCGATTGCGAGGCAGAAGTGCAGAAGGAACCGGGCTCTTTTTGCTGCGGGGAAGGTACGGGGTTTCGCGCGATCACATGGGGTGCCACACCATGTCGACGCGGACGGGGATCTCATTCTTGATTGGCACGGTGAGGAAGGACGGGCGATCGATTTTGAAATCGGAACAGGTGAGCGGAATGGTTCCTGTAATGTGCACATCACTGCCTTGCGCGACACGCTGAAACGGCACCTGAGAGTAATGCGCGGTCTGGCCTGCGAATTGGACATCGAGGTTGGCGTGAATCCATTGCGCGCCGATTTCGGACTGCGGAAAACGAGTGCGAACTACGATCATAGGGAACTGCGCGCCGCGCGTGGCTTCAATCATGTGCAGATCGCGATTCGTGTCGCCGGAGTCAAAGGACTTGACTGGGACAGCGATGAGAAAATCGCATTCGCCCGCGTGGCAAATTCCCTTGCCCTTCGCGGCGTGGCTGACTCCGTCGACTTCGTGCATGGGATGCGACATGTGATAGGTCAGCGTGGATTGATCGGCGACCCATTGGGAATCGGGCTGGGCATAGACAAAATGCAGAACAATGAACGCAAGCGAGGCAATTAAAACGGCGGGCAGGAATCCCCTGTTCATTTTTTCTCCCAGAATTTGAGGTGAATGGGCCAGCTAACGGCAACGATGGACGCGCCGTAGGCGCAAACGGTGGCGACGGCGATGGGGCCGTGAAGGGATGCAAGGCCGTGGACTTTTTCTCCTGCGTTCTCCTGCTTGTAAGCGTCGTAGCCGAGGATAGGTGTAAGGATCATGCCCGGAAAGTGAACGAAAGCCAGCGCCTCATGGAAGCGAATGGCGCCGTGTTTGTGATAGCCGGGCACCTTGGGAGCGAAGACAGCAAAATAAGCTGTGGAGAAGTAAAGAGCCGCGGTTGCGCCGCCGAGAGCAGCGTGGAAATCGAGGTTGGCGTTGGAGGGCTCTGTGATCGTTTGGCCGTTGCGGCCTTTCGCTTTGGCCATAGGCCCGGTGATGAGCGTGGCGGCCATGGGCGCGAGTGTGATGAGGCCGAGACGCTGGTGGATCTTAAGCATTTCCGTCCGCTTGTTAAGCTCAGCCTGCAATTTGGGATTGGCTTGCGTTTGCTGCGGCGTGAAACCGAGATCGGAGAGCGATGGCTCCTGTGAGGACGAAGCAGGCGCCGGCGCATTGGGCAGTTCGGGCTGCGATGCGGATGGCTTTTGTGTCGCGGGCGTTTGAGGCTGCGATGAAGGTTGCGGCCTACTCTGCGGCTGTTGTTGCGTTTGTTGCTGGGACGGGGTCGCAGCAGATTGGGCCGCGAGCCCCAGCGGCAGGACCAAAGCACACAAAGAGGCCGCCGCTTGAAGGGCGAGCCCCCGCACCTGCAGAAACATTCTGAGATCTCCTTGAGGTCGGAGGGGAAAGAGTGCGTCCCGAGTTCAGACGCAATCGAGTATGACGGAGTAAGCCGCCGGAGGAGATGACGATTTGTTCATGTGGACGAGGTCGCAGCCATGAATGTCACCTGCTCCCGGCGATCATATGCGCAGCGTGCTGCAGGCTGGTGTCAGTGACTTTGGCGCCGCTCAACGTGCGGGTGCGCCTGGCGGCTCGAAATTGCCGACTCAGGTTACAATCGAGGTTGTGGAAATTACGTACGATCCACAGAAACACGGGCGCAATCTACGCGAGCGCAATCTGGGCTTCGACGAGGCTGCGCAATTCGATTTCCTTTCAGCTTTGTATTTCGGTGAGGTCCGCGGAGGAGAGAACCGAATCGTCGGGATCGGGTATTTGGGAAAGCGGCTTCATGTGATTTGCTTCATTCCGACAAACAGTGGCATCCGGGTGATCAGTTTCAGAAAGGCCAATGACAGGGAGGCGCGAAAGTATGGCAAGCCGAAAGCCATTGACGAATGATGAGGGTGAGGTTCGCGAGCTGACCCAAGAGGATTTCTCTCGCGCTGTTCCCTTCTCAAAACTGCCTGACAAACTCAAGGAGTTGCTGCGCTCGCCCGAGCGGACCGTGGTGCCCAACGCCGAACCGAAGAAGAGGAAGCGGACGGCGGCGTAAGGGTTCGTGCTTCCCGGGTCGCAAAGGCGAGAACTGACGCACCCGGCCTGGTTCGAATCAGGGGGTCGACTAATGACCAAGAAGCAGCGTCTCTCAATAGAATTGGTCCCGCCGTTGAATTGGGGCAGAAATGTACGCTCAGTCGTCGCGACTGACACTTGGGACGGACTGCGCTGGTACTTTGGAGCTTTGGAATCTCTGCCTTACCCTCTCAGCAGCGTTTTCCCCGATCGGCCCCTCCACAGCAAACGTAAGTGCGCATATTGCGGAGTCGAGCAGAAGACTTTGCACCTTCACGAAGAGTGGCACTATGACGACGAGAATTGGGTGCAACGGCTTGTCGGCCTCCTGCCCATCTGTCCAAAATGTCATCTGACGAAGCATATGGGCTATGCAAATGCGGCCGGCCGCACGGATGAAGCGCTGGCACATCTCGCCCAGGTGAATGGTTGGACCATAAGGCAGGCAAAAGCGCATTCCGATCACGCCTTTGCGATTTGGGGAAATCGGACCGGAATCAAATACACTCTCGACCTCGGCTATCTCGAGCGTTATATTCCGCAGACCAAGATTCACATGCAATGGCTGGATGATCCGCGAACGTGGGTCGGTAGTCGTCTGGACGCAATCCTTTGGGCCAATCGCTTGCTTGAGTCGGATGCGATTGTCGTAGACACGGAAACAACCGGATTACTGAACAAATCCAATGTGGAAGTGATTGAGTTAGTGGCCCTCAGCATGAAAGGCAGACCTATCTATCGGAGCCTGTTTAAGCCGCGCTTCAAGATTCCAAAGAAGGTCATTGAAATTCATGGCATCACGAATGAGGAAGTAAGATTGTCCCCGTCATTTGCCCAAGAGGCGGAAAAGATCACTGCGGCGCTGCACGCCAAAACGATTGTCACGTTCAATGCAAGATTCGACCGGGAAGTGATCGCTCGAACGTTCAATCAAAACAGGCTGGAAAGCATCAGTGCTCGCTGGGAATGTGCGATGCACGCCTTTCGCGCATTTTCAGATTCGCCGCTCTATTTGCGCCTCCCAGGTGGTTCGCATCGGGCCCTTGCTGATTGCAGGGCAACCCTGAGACTCCTCAGGAAGATGGCAAAAACGGCCGTGTGATAGGCGTTTTATCAAGCTGCGATCAGGAAACTGTCGGAATGCTGCCCCTCACCTGCTCCCGGCGATCATTTGCGCGGCGTGCTGCAAGCTGGTGTCCGTGACTTTGGCTCCGCTCAACATGCGGGCGACCTCGTGGGTGCGGGCGCGGTCGTCGAGAACGCGGATACGCGTCTGCGTGCGGCCGTGGTCCTCGCGCTTTTCCACGGCGAGATGCTGATCGGCGAAAGCGGCGATCTGCGGGAGGTGGGTGACGCAGAGAACCTGCTGCGCGTGAGCGAGGGCCTTGAGTTTTTGGCCGACAGCCTCTGCTGCACGGCCTCCAATGCCGATATCGATTTCGTCAAAGACGAGCGTCCGTGGTGTGGTTTTTTTCCTGGCCTTGGATGAGGATCCTTCTTCGACGGCGACCTTGAGAGCGAGCAACACACGGGAGAGTTCGCCGCCGGATGCGATTTCAACCAACGGCTTGAGCGGCTCGCCGGGGTTGGTGGCGATGCAGTACTCGACCGAGTCCCAGCCGGAGGGTGTCCACGCTGACTCTTCTTCACTCGATGCGACGGCGACCTGGAAGCGGACCTTCATGGCGAGAGAGTTGATTTGCGCCTCGGCGAGTTTGGCGAGTTTGGTGGCGGCTGTCTGGCGTTCGGCGCCGAGGGCGGAGGCGGCCTTCTTGTATTCCTTGGCCGCGCTTTCAAGAGCCGCACGAAGCGCCTTGAGAATCTCGTCTCGGTCCTCGACTTCGGCGAGCTTTTGGGCCACATCTTCTCCAAAATTGACGACCTCGGCAACTGTCTTGCCATATTTGCGCTTCAAACGATCAAGCAGCGCTAAACGGTCTTCAATTTCAGCAAGGCGCTCGGGCGAGGCATTAATGCCTTCGGCATAGTCGCGGAGAGAAGTCCCGATGTCGGCGATGGTGGCGCGGGCCGAGGTGAGCTGCTGGACGGATTCGGTGAAGCGGGCGTCGTAGCGGGCCAGCTCTTCAACGTTGCGCAGTGCGACGCGCAGAGCGGCCTCGGCGCTGGAACCGCCTTCATAGAGCTGGTCGAAGGCAGAGAGCGCAGCAGAGTAGAGTTTTTCGGCGTTGGCGAGAACGCGTTTTTCGGTTTCGAGGGCCTGGTCTTCGCCAGCTTCGAGATGGGCGTCCTCGATCTCTTTACGCTGGTAGGTCCACAGGTCAACCATGCGCAGGCGGTCCTGTTCGCCGTGAAGGAGGTCGTTGAGCTTATCCTGGGCGGCGCGCCAGCGAGCGTGGGCCTCGGCGACGGCGTCAATGGAGATACCAGCAAATCGGTCGAGGAGGATGCGCTGCTGGGACTGGTCGAAACTGGAGAGGCTCTCAGTCTGCGCGTGCACGAGTGCGAGCTCAGGCGCGAGCTGCTTGAGCACGGCGACGGTAGCGGGCTGGTTGTTGACGAAGACGCGCCCCTTGCCGGTGGACAGAATTTCGCGGCGTAGGATGACGTCGGCGCCTTCAGCATCGATACCGTTTTCTTCAAGGATCGATTCGGCGCCGGGCGTGGACTCAAAGACGCAGGAGACTACGGCTTTTTCAGCGCCGTGGCGGACGACATCGGCCGAGGATTTGCCGCCCATGAGGAGGGCAAGCGCATCGACGAGGATGGATTTTCCCGCGCCGGTTTCGCCGGTAAGCAGGTTGAGGCCGGGGCCGAAGGAGGCGATGGCGTGATCTATGACGGCGTAGTTTTCAGCGCGCAGCTCGACGAGCATTTTTTCTTCCGTCTGACACGGTGGATGGTTGCAACCCTTGCATTGAGAATCCGAGCGCAGCATAGCATGAACGGCGGGGTTCGGGGGTTTTCGTCCGCAACAAACGCCGGCGTGGAGGCATCCACACGGTCACTTGGGTAGTGGAACGGCGTCTGATACCGTGGAATTGAGGTGAATGATCATTTTTACTGCAGCCTTCGCGTTTTTCTTGCAGTCTGATGCCGGCGCCGGAGCGAGCGCGCCGCCGGCGACACAGGGCTTTACGGCGCTGGCAGATTTGATGAGCAACGTGGGTCCGGTTGCCATCTTTGTGCTGGTGGTGCTGCTGGTAGCCAGCCTGTACTCATGGACGGTGATTCTGGGCAAAATATCCACGTTCAGAAAGGCCACAGCGCAGAGCCGCAAATTTATTCGCACGTTCCGCAAGGCGTCGCGCCTGCAGGATATCGCAGCATTGACCGGGGACTATAGCGCGAGCCCGCTGGCGCAGGTCTTTGAGGACGTTTACGAGACCTACAAGCGGCAGACTGGTGGGTCGGGTCCACCGCGGAACCTCACACCGCTGGAGCGCTCGGCGCAGACGGCCGCCAACGAGGCGGTGACGTCGCTGGAGCGTCGCATGACGTGGCTGGCAACTATTGCGGCGACCAGTCCGTTTGTGGGGTTGTTCGGAACGGTCATGGGCGTAGTGGATGCGTTTCACGGGCTGGGGCAGGCAGGTTCTGCCACGTTGCGAGCAGTAGCGCCAGGCATCAGCGAGGCGCTGATCACCACGGCGGCGGGATTGTTTGTAGCGGTGCCGGCAGTGGTGGCATACAACCAGTTCACCGCGCGTATCAGGGTTCTTGCTTCGGCGACCGATGATTTTTGCCGCGAGCTGCTGAACTCGCTTGAAGAGATGCCCGTGCGGCAGCAGGCTCCGCCGCCGCGGGTAGCTGCAGAGGCACCGCGCGAGGCCGAGCGCAGTCTATACAAGTAGTGGCGGCATCGTTCCCCCACCTTTTCCGCATACTGCGCGGACTGAATGGGACAACGGCCGTTCGGGAGATTGATTTTGGCATTCACTACGAACTCAGGGCAGACTCGCAGCTCGCTGGCGGACATCAATATCACGCCGCTGGTAGACGTGGTGCTGGTGCTGCTGGTGATTTTTATGATCACCGAGCCGGTGCTGCAGAGTGGGATTGAAGTGAATGTGCCGAAGACGCGGACAGTGAGAGAGATTACGCAGCAGCGGCTGGTGGTGACGATCGACCGCGACCAGAATGTTTACCTGAACGATCAGCCGATCAACATCAACGAACTGCCGGTTAAGCTGCGCCAGTCGGGCGGCGATACATCGCATCAATCGATCTATTTGCGGAGTGACAAGCAGGTGCCGTTTGGCGCCTTCGCCAGCGTGATGGATGCGGTGAAGCAGTCGGGGATTACGAATGTATCAATTGTGACGCAACCTCTCGACTTGAAGGATGCGGGCAGCGGGAAGTAGCGGAGCTGGCAGAGGCTATGGAAAGCGTTCTGGAGGGCGGCGAGCACCTGGAGCGGGAACTGTCGCCGGAACCAACGGCGGGCCCGGCAACCGGATCCCTTGTTCTGCACCTGGTGCTGGCCGCGCTGCTTGTTTATTACGGATGGATTCTGGGGCTGTTTCACCACAACGTGTGGGGCAACCCCGGTGCTGGCGGAACGATGCAGGTGAACCTGGTGAGCAGCGCCTTGCCGCTGCCCGCCAACCAGATCAACCAGAATGTGCTGGCGACGGAGACGCCGAGCCAGGCGCCCGCCCCTCCGAGTCCGAAGGAACAACACAAGCAGGATGAGACGGCGATTCCGATTCTGGGCAAGCAGGTAAAGCCCAAAAAAGAAAACGCGCCGAAGACGCAGCCGCACCAGCCCCAGCCAAAGCAGCAAAATGTGGCGCAATACGGCGAGCAGGCAGGTTCGGTCCTGCCGCACCAGATGCAGGTCGGTTCCACCGGGCCGACCACGGTGGGGGACAACAGCTTTGCCAGCCTGTATCCGTGGTATGTGGATCAGATCAACCGGAAGATGGCGCAGAGTTGGAACAAGGGTGAGGTTGATCCGCGAACTCCGAGGGGCGCGCGCGTGTTCCTGGTCTTCACAATTCACCGCGACGGCACCGTAAGCGGGCTGCAACTGGATCAATCGAGCGGAAGTCCTACGTTGGATGCGTCTTGCGAGCGCGGCGTGCAGCGCGTGGATACATTCGGCAATCTGCCGGCAAATTATAATCAAGGCACGTTGAAAGTGTCGTACTACTGCGAGTATTGAAAGACAGTGATTATGAGTCACTGGTCAGTGTCCAGTCTGTTGCCTGATTCGGCACATTGATTGCTTTGAGAACGGGACCAAAGGCAAAAATCGGGCATCTAATATTTCGTAGGATCAGGCGGCATTGAAAACCGCGCACAGAGAGGCGTGGGAGCAAAAATCGCTAGCCAAGAGGAAGGACTGCACATCGAATGAAGGCAATTTTGAGGGTTTTCCCCCTGATTCTGCTTTCCCTGGCGTACCTTTCGGCGCCGCAATTATCCGCCCAAGATTGGGTCCACACCGGGACAAACCTCGGCAATGAACGCATCCGGCTGGCAGCGGCGGACTTCAAACCCGTTGGAAGCGATCCGCAAACGACGCCGCTCAAGGCTGTCTTTGATTCCACCCTCTTCAACGATCTGAGCAACGCCGGCATCTTCGACATGGTGTCAAAAAGCCTGGCGCCCCAGGCCACCCCGGGCTCGCCGCAGGAAATGGTTCTGACCCAGTGGTCTGCGCCGCCTGCCAACGCGGCCATGGTAGCTTTCGGAGCGTTCTCAGTGGACAACGGCCGGCTGGTGGTTTACGGCTGGCTGTTCGATGCGCGCAATGGCGCCAGCCCGCAAGTGCTGGCGCAGCAGTACAACGAAACGGCCAGCCAGGACATGGCGCGAACGGTGGCGCACCGGTTCGCGGATGCAATCATCTCCCGGCTGGGCGGCGGCATCAACGGCATTGCGGAGACCAAAATCTACTTTGTGAGTAACCGCACCGGTTCCAAAGAGATTTGGGTGATGGACTACGACGGAGCCGACCAGCATGCTATTACCCATCTAGGCAGCACTTCGCTCTCGCCGCGCATCTCACCAGATAACTCACGAATTGCCTTTTCCACGCTGGAACGCGTGGGATGGGTTATTCGTATGTATTCACTCGACCTCGGCCGCATGGTGAGCTTTCCGGGCGGCGCGGCCGGGGGAAGCAACCTGTCGCCGGCGTGGTCGGCGGATGGAATGAAGCTGGCATTTTCATCGGCGCGGTCAGGTCATCCGGAGATCTGGACCTCGGATGTGAGCGGCGGCAATCTTCACCAGATCACGCCGTTTGGTTCAGATGTTTCGCCGTGCTGGGATCCGCGCACAGGTACTCAAATTGCGTTTGTGAGCGGTCGGACTGGAGAGCCGCAGATTTATATCATGAACCAGGACGGATCGAACGTTCATCGGCTGACCGACAGTGGCTATGCCATCTCGCCGTCGTGGTCGCCGAACGGAAGCATGCTCACTTTCAGTTGGAACCGCAAATACGGACCAGGTGATCCGGGTGGGTACGACATCTACGTGATGGATATCGCCAGCCTGAGATATGAACAGATGACTCACGAAAGCGGCATCAACGACTTTCCATCCTGGTCGCCTGATGGGCGCCACATTGTGTTCCAGCGGCAAATCGGCCATCGTACGCAGATTTGGACGATGCTGAGCGATGGCACCGACCAGCATCAACTCACATTTTCCGGCGACAATTCAATGCCCAACTGGAGCTGGAAGTAAGCGGAAGAGAAAGAAGAATACTTGCTCGGGTGCGTTCCCTGGTAGTAACCGGTCTCTGAGCAAGGATGGAATATGATTTTAAGGGTGCTGGAAGCCGATGGCGGCACGCGGGGTGACAGGAAATCCCGATCGTCCGCACGATTCGCATGAGTCTTTAACGAAGGAGTATCCCCTTGAAACTACGTAATTTGCTTTTGACGTCTTCGCTTTTGCTTGTAAGTCTGGTTGCCGTCTCCGGATGTAAGAAAAAGCAGCCGTTGCCGACCTCCGCAGAGGCTCCACCCGCGACCGCGCCAGCGCCGACCGCGGAATTAACGGCGACACCAACAGTGATCTCCGCTGGCGACCAGGTACAGTTAAACTGGCGCACGACCGACGCCAACTCGATTTCGATTGACGGCATCGGCGATGTTCCTTCAGTGGGCGTGAAGACTGTGACGCCGTCTGTGTCGACCACTTACCATCTTGTGGCGCGCGGTAGCGGCGGCACTGCCGATGCATCCGCGAGGGTGACCGTCAATTCACCGCCATCCATCGCCGTGCCAAGCACGCCGATGAGTGAGGAACAGGACTTCGAAGCTCACGTGCAGCCGATCTTCTTCGACTACGACACCTACGATATCCGCAGCGATGCTCAGTCTACCCTTTCAAAGGATGCCGATTATCTGATTGCGCATCCAAACATCAAGGTTGTGATCGGCGGCTACTGCGACGAACGCGGCTCAGATGAGTACAACCTGGTGCTCGGCCAGAACCGCGCGCAGGCGGCCAAGACGGCGCTGGTTACGGCCGGCGTGGCCGCGGACCGGATGCGGATCATCAGCTACGGCAAGGAGAAGCCGTTCTGCACGCAGTCGACCGAGGAGTGCTGGCAGTTGAACCGCAGGGATGGATTCGCGATCGACCGGTAAGGAGAGGCAGCAACTCAGCAAGCCGGCTAGCCTGCGGAAGGAAGCGGGCTTGTGAATGAATGGCCTCAGCTTGTGCCGGAACAATGGATTTTCATCAGCGCGGCAGCCCCGCTTTCTGGCAGGGCTGCCGTATGTTGCATTCAGGAAGGTTGAACTATGAAGAAAGCGCTCGTTACTCGCAATCGTCTTATTGCTGCCGCTGCATTGATTTTTCTATTTATTCCCGCCGCGGTGCCGGCGCACGCAGTCTCAAAGGAGATCGTGGAGCTGCAAACGCAGGTGCAGCAGTTGTTGGACATGGTGCAGAGGCTGCAATCGACGCTGGACTCGCACTTTGGCGTGATGCAAAACCTCGCGGAGAAGACGGCCGATGCCGCGAATCAGGTGGACTCCACCGTGAACGCCTTGCAGCAGAAGTTGAACTCACAGGGTGAAGCTGTCAGCGGCAAGGTGGATACCGTTTCAGGACAGGTGCAGTCGCTGAACGACTCGGTGGATGAACTGAAGTCGCGCATCGCCAAGCTCGACAAGTCGGTCCAGGATCTGCAGGCACAACTGCAAACCATGCAACAGCAGGCGCAGGCTGCGCAAAGCGGAGCGATGACGCCGGGCGGCTCAGCGATGCCCGGAGTTGCTCAGGGTGCCGGGCAGGGGCAGGGTCCAGGCATGGCACCAGGACAGGCGCCAGGTCAGGTGCCGGGGTCGATGCCCAACTCGGCAGGCGGGCCGGCGCCGAGCGCTCCTGGCGCGCCGCAAGCGCCGCCGCTGCAGGAGACGTTGCAGGCAGCTCAGCGTGACTTCGATGCGGGACGGTACAAGGTGGCGGCCAGCGAGTTCGAGGACATTGTTCACTACTATCCGCTCGACGATCAGGCCGGTACGGCGCAATTTTACCTTGGCGAGATCGCATACCAGCAGAAGGACTACGCGACTGCGATCAACGATTACAACTACGTTCTGGAAGGATTCAGCGGCAACGCCAAGGCCCCCGCAGCGCAATTGCACAAGGCCTATTCCCTGCTGGCAATGGATAAAAAACAGGCGGGCATCGACGAACTGCGCGAGCTGGTCCGGCGGCATCCTCAGACCCCCGAGGCGCACACGGCGCGAACTAAACTCAATGCGATGGGCGTGAGGCTGACGCCAGAGCGCTAGCTTGTTTGCGATAGCACGGAAAAGCCCCGCTGCGATGCGGGGCTTTTTGTTGCTGAGAAACGTGCGCCCGGTTCAGCTTTGGGCCGAGGCTGGCGTCGGCGCCGCAGGGGGGGTGGCGGCATTGACGCTTTTGTGGTGGCGTACGTCAGCACCCTGCACCCAGAAGATGACGTCTTCGGCGATGTTGGTGGCGTGATCCCCTACACGCTCGAGACTCCGGCAGATCATGAGCGCGTTGAGCGCCTGGGGCGCGATGTGACTTTGCTCTTCCATCACCTTGGTCAAAGCTTTGAAGGCGGAACGATTCATCTGGTCCACAGCGTCATCCATGGTCAGCACGCCGCGGGCGAGCTCAGCATCGGCCTCGATGAACGACTGCAGGCTCTTGCGCACCATATCTTCCGCCAGCGCGGCCATGCGGGGAATGTCGACTGGGAGATCGACCGCGCCCAACCGCTCCATGTGACGCACGCGGTCGCTGATGCTCTTTGCGGCGTCGCCCACGCGCTCGAGGTCGGCGTTAATCTTGATAACGCTTAGAATGAAGCGCAGGTCGATGGCCATGGGCTGCTCCATGGCGAGCAAGTCGAGCGCTGCCTGATCAATGTCGCGCTCCATGCGATTGATGGCGATCTCACTGCGGCTGACCAGGTCGCAGATGGAAAGGTCGCGAACTCGATAGGCCTCGATGGCGCGCTGGATAGCCTGCTCGGCCAGCCCGGCCATCACCAGGAGATTCTCTTTCAGGTCTTCCAGGCTCTGTTGAAAGCGAATTCGTGTCATCCGAACCTGCCTGTGATGTAATCCTCCGTCCGCTTGTCAGAAGGATTGGTAAAGATCTTGTGGGTCGAGTCAAACTCGACCATGCGGCCGTTGAGGAAGAAGCCGGTCTTCTCTGCCACGCGGGCTGCCTGCTGCATATTATGCGTCACAATCACAATCGTGTACTGCGACTTTAGTTGGAAGATGAGGTCCTCGATCTTGGAAGTGGAGACGGGATCGAGAGCCGAGGCCGGCTCGTCCATCAGCAGCACTTCAGGATCGACAGCGAGGGCGCGAGCAATACAAAGGCGCTGCTGCTGGCCGCCCGAGAGGCTGGCGCCGGATTTCTTTTTGAGGTCGTCCTTCACTTCATCCCACAGCGCCGAGTTCTTGAGCGACTTTTCGACAATCTCGTCGAGGGCATGGCGATTGGAAAAGCCGTTAAGCTTGAGGCCGGCGGCCACGTTGTCGTAGATGGACATGGTCGGAAATGGATTGGGGCGCTGAAAGACCATGCCCACGCGGCGGCGAAGCTCCACGGCTGTGGTGTCCTGATAAATATCGAGGTCGCCGATGCGGACGGTGCCGGTGACGCGCGCGATAGGATTGGTTTCGTGCATGCGGTTGAGGCACCGGACGAAGGTGCTTTTGCCGCAACCCGAGGGCCCGATAAGCGCCGTGGCGTGGTTGGCAGGAATGTTCAGCGTGATGTCTTGCAGCGTGTGGTTTGTGCCGTACCACGCGTTCAGGTTCGCAACCTCGATGCCGACGCCCACTTAGCTTGCCCCTTTCAAAACGCCGCGGCTGGTGACAAATCGCACCAGAGAAACCGCCAGCACAATGAGAACAATCAAAACCAGCGAGCCCGCCCACGCCAGCCTGTGCCAATCGTCATAGGGTGAGAGGGCGTAGACATAAATCTGCAGGGGAAGAGCGGCGATGGGCTCGTTGAGGCTGGTGCTCCAGAAGTCGTTGCCCAACGCAGTGAAGATGAGCGGCGCGGTTTCACCGGCGACACGCGCAAAGGCCAGCATGCATCCGGTGATGATCCCGGGCGAAGCGGTTTTCACCGTAATCGAGAGCACCGATCGCCAGTTGGGAACGCCCAATCCGAGAGCGGCTTCGCGCACCACGTTTGGCACCATGAGGAGCATCTCCTCGGTGGTGCGGCAGACGGTGGGAATCATCATGATGCCCAATGCCACGCCGCCTGAGAGCGCCGAGAAATGATGCTGAGGCACCACGATGAGCGCGTATGCAGCCAGGCCCATCACTATGGATGGGACGCCGTTGAGGACGTCTGCGGTGAAGCGGATGGCGTTAGCCAATTTGGTGCCGCGGCCAAATTCGGCCAGGTAGATGCCGCCGCCGATGCCAACAGGAACTCCAAAAAGGCTGGCGAGAGCCAGCAGTGTGACCGAGCCGATAATGGCGTTCGCCATGCCGCCGCCTGATTCGCCCACCGGCTTGGGAATCTGTGTGAAGAAGGCCAGATTGAGCGAATGGGCGCCCATGAGGACGAGATAAACGAAGATGGCGACGAGCGGCAGAATGACCAGAATTGTGGACAACACCGCCAGAAACGTGGCAGCATGGTCAGTCAAGCCGCGGAGGAGCGTCCGCAGCCGGAATTCCGTATTTACTCTCTCGCCTTCCATCGCGCTCCAGTTTTCAAGCTGTCAGCCATTAACTTCTGTTTCTTTGTTATGGGCTTTCTTGACTCGTTTCTGATTCCAAGTTGCCAGATTCTTATTCCCGGCCGGATATTGCCTGTTCCGTGCTCTCCGTCTTCAGCGGGTTTGAGCAGGAGTTCCACGGGTGACTGCCCAAACCAGCACGCGGGCAATCGCGTTAACGATGATGGTGACGATAAACAACGCCAGGCCGATCTCAATCAGCGCGCTCAAGTGCATCGCGCTCACGGCTTCGGTAAATTCGTTGGCAATCACGGCAGCCATTGAGCTGCCATTGGCCAGCAAAGAACGGCTGATCGAAGGGGTGTTGCCGATGACCATTGTGACCGCCATGGTTTCACCCAGAGCGCGGCCCAGGCCGAGGATGACGGCGCCAACAATGCCTATGCGCGCGTTGCGCAGGACGCCCATTCGAATCATCTCCCAACGGGTGGCTCCGAGCGCCAGGACCGCCTCGCGCTGCGAGTGTGGCACGGCCGTCATTACCTCGCGAGTGAGCGACGAGATGATCGGCAAAATCATGATGGCGAGAATCACCGACGCCGCGAAATAACCCAGCCCTGTGGGATTCTGGTCATTGAAGAAGCCCGTCCAGCCAAACGCCTTGATCAGCACAGGATTCACATATTCGCGGAGCAGCGGCACGAGAACGAAGACAGCCCATAATCCGTAAATGATGCTGGGAATAGCGGCCAGCAACTCGGTGAGAAACGCCAGTGGTGCGCGGAGAAACCCGGGACACATTTCGGTGAGGAACACGGCCACACCGATAGACAGCGGAACGGCCAGCACCAATGACAGCAAAGAAGAAACCAATGTGCCGTAGACAAAAGGCAACGCGCTGAAGTAGCCGTTGACCGGGTCCCAGTAGGACGGAAGACCGGTGGTCGCGTCAAAGTAGGTCTTCCAGAAGAATTGAAAACCGAAAGTGTGCAATGTGAGTTGGGAACGCTGCACCAGCTCAAAAAGAATGAGGGCGACGATCGCGAAGATGCTCAACCCGCACAGCGCCATGAGCACCCTGAATCCACCATCGGCGATGGAGGAATTACCGCGCGCGAGCAGGTAACGGCGAATCGCCGAATGCTCAACCGGGGTCGCGACCGATGCGCCGGACCCTGCAGGCGGGTCAGGTTCAGGTTGAAGCTGAGGTTGGGCGATGCGAATCTCAGGCACGATGGCGTCCATCGAGGATCAGGCTAACGATCCAATATGAATAGCAGGTTACAAGTCTGAAAAATCAAGCGCATACGGATGGAAATTGTGTTAATCCGCAGGGGTAGAGGGTGCTGCAAAATGGTCCGGTTGCCCGCAAGGGGCAGTTGCGGCAGCACGGCGGGCGAAGCGGGCCTGCTGGACGCGGCGCCAACCCCGCTGCGGCTTGCATCCCGATAAGAAAATCGATTCAGTTGACTGGAAAACAGGGTATCCTCGCAGCCGGTGAACGTGGTAAAACACCCACATGGTCAAGGGAAAGGATACAGCACCAACCGGGCATGTGAATCTGCGCATGCTTGCCGAACATCTGGAGCTCTCGCAGACGACGGTTTCCCTCGTATTGAATAACTCACCTTCCGCCAAGTCCATTCCACAGGAGACTCGCAACCGGGTGGTGGAGGCGGCGAACCGGCTGAACTACCGGCCGAATTACTTCGCGCGGTCGTTGAGGCAAAGCCGCTCAATGAGCGTGGGAGTGCTGGCGCCGGACCTGAGCGAGGGCTACTTTACACGCGTGATGAGCGGCGTGGTAGAAGAGTTGACCGCGGCCCACTACTTCTATTTCACCGCCTGCCATGACTGGAAGCGGGAGTTGATTGAACAGTATCCGCGGATGCTGGTGGAGCGCGCGGTAGATGGCTTTCTGCTGCTGAATACGGCAGTAGATCAACTGGAGGTGCCGGTTCCAGTGGTGGCCATCTCGGCGCACAGCGCGGATGCGAATGTTACCAACATCGTGCTGGATCATCACCGGGCCGTCGAGCAGGCCCTGAAGCATCTGCATGGCCTGGGCCATCGACGGATTGCCATTCTGCGCGGGCCACGCGTTATTCCCGACTCAGAGTTCCGATGGGAGGCAATCCAGGAGGTAGCAAAGGAGATCGATCTGAAGCTCGACCCCGCGTTGGTGATCCGCATGGACGCAGCGGGGTGGTCAATGAAAACGGGACAACACCCCATGGCGCCAGAGATCGGCTACAAACCGATGCAAACGCTGCTGGAGCGTACGCGCGCATTTACCGCGGTTTTTTGCTTTAACGATATTGCCGCAATCGGCGCCATTCGCGCGCTGAAGGAAGTGGGACTGAGCGTCCCGGGCGATGTCTCCGTAGTGGGATTCGACGACATCCTTTCCGCAGCCTATGCCAGCCCGTCGCTGACAACCGTGCGCCAGCCGCTCCGCGAGATGGGCCGCCGCGGAGCCAAGGTGTTGCTCGCGAGGATCGCCGACAAGGGAAAGGCCTTCCCATCCGAGATCGTGATGGAGCCTGAGTTGGTTGTGCGCGAATCAACCGGACCGGCGAAGAGCGAGGCCTGAGCGCTGCAACTCAGGAGCACGCAGCCTCAAGCCAGCGGCTGACGTAGATCTGTGCATGGGCTTCACCACAGTAATGGCGCGCGCCACGCGCATCGGCGGCTTCCTTGGTCCACTTGAAGATAGTGAGTTGCTCGCTGTTGCAGTTGATCACAATCCAGCGCATTGGATTGTCGCTCTCTTCGCCGCAAATTTCACATCGATAGCTGGTGCCAATCATCCCCGGCCTCCGCAATTCAAGTTTCCAATCTTCGTTCGTTCTATTCCAGCATCTGCAGGTCGAGAGGCTCAACCAGCATGCAATCCATCTTACGAATTGGAGCGAGCGCGCGTTGCAGTGCCGAGGTCTTGCACGGCTCGACGGTCACGACGAAGGGCAGCGCATCCGCGGGATAGCCGGCCTTTTGCACGATGGCGCGAATGTTGATCTGCTCTTTCGCCAGAGCAGTGGTGATGGCAGCGACGATTCCGGGCCGGTCGATGACGAGAAAGCGGATGTAATGGGGACACTCGAACTCGCCACCGACACGAGCCGGAGCAGCGGGAATTTCGACGCGCCGCGAGCCGTGGGCGAGAGCCAATAGATCGCTGACCACGGCAACTGCCGTCGGATGGCCGCCGGCGCCGTGGCCGGAGAAGACGACGTCGCCGCCATAATGGCCGCTGGCGATGACCATGTTTTCGGTTCCCTGCGACCAGGCAAGCGGCGAACGCAACGCTACGAGCATGGGACCAACTGTGGCCGCGAGGTGCCCTTCAACCTGCTCGGCGCGCGAGACCTGGCGGATGGTGCAGCCCAGATCGCGCGCATAACTGAAGTCGACAGGTGTAACAGCTGTGATTGGCCGGGGCACAATCTCCTCGGGATCCACCTGCACGCGGAGGGCGAGACGCATGAGGATGGCCAGCTTGGCGCGCGCGTCAAAGCCTCCGACATCTTCAGCGGGATCGGCCTCGGCGTAGCCTTTGGCCTGCGCCTCTGCCAGAACTTTGCTGTACTCCGCGCCACCTTCCATCTTGCTCAGAATGAAGTTGCAGGTGCCGTTGAGGATGCCCTGGATGCGCTCGATGCGGTCGCCGGCCATGCCCTGCTCGAGGCCGGGAATGACGGGGATTCCGCCGGCAACAGCAGCGCCGTATTTCAGATGGCCGCCCTTCGCAGCGGCGAGGCGCTCCAGGTCCACACCGTGATAGGCAATCAGCTTTTTGTTGGCGGTGACGACGCTTTTGCCAGATTCGAGCGCGCGGCGCACCCAGCCTCCGGCGGGATCGAGACCGCCTACGAGTTCGACGATCACGTCCGCATCGGAAGTGAGGACAGCATCGGCGTCTTCGCTCCACTGCACGCTTGCGGGTACCCAGCTCGCGCGCTTTCGCGCAACGCCGCGATTGAAGATATGAGTAAGCTCAAGCCCGTGCGGCTTTGACTCAACAAGGATCCGCGCGACGGAGCTGCCCACAGTCCCGAACCCGAAGATTGCGATGCGCAGATGGTGCGCAATGCGCGGCTCACGGGCAGAAGCTGCTGAAGACTCGAGCGGCGAAGCGGATTCGTGCACTTCAGGCACCGGGATTTCCTTTGCTGAGGGTTGACGGAGCGAAACCAAGCAACACCTTGATGATACCCGAATGGGACCAGCCGCCATTCGACAATGATCGTTGTTTGGTTCGACCGCCAGGGCCGGTTCAGCGCCAACAAACAAATGACCGCCGAAGAGTGTTCGTTCTCTGTTAGCATGTGTTCCAGATGCGTCGCGGCTTCTCCATTTTCCTGATCCTGTTCTTCGGGTTCGGGCCGCTGTCAGCCTTCGTCGACGGCAGCGAGGATGCAAGTCTACCGCCGTGCTGCCGCAGGCACGGCGCGCACCACTGCGCCATGTACGCGCAGATCATGGCGATGAGGGCACACCTCGCCCTCGATCCAAGGCCAGCCGTTTCCGCTCCTTCGACCTGCCCGCTCTATCACGGTCCCGCGTTTTCCATGCTGGCTCCGGCCCACGCCATGACTGCAGCCGCTGCCAGCCTGCACATCACCTGGATGCGCACAGTGGCGCCAGTCCCAGGAAAAGCGGTGGCGCGCTCAATTCCCAGCGATGCCCACTCCGGACGCGGCCCTCCCGCATCGACCCTCAGCTAACTACCGGTTGAACATGCTGTCCTGATCCCCTGGCCGACGTGTGCCGTTCGCGTATGTGAGCGCGGACGCGTTCTCTCGTGGCACTGCAGTCCCGGCTCTTCCCTGCCGGGCGCGAGGACAGTTTTCAGCCATTCCCCAAACGTGGCCAGGCATCGTGCTCTGAGCCCGCGATGGTGCGCGGTTGCCTGCGTTCAAGAACGTTCAGTAAGGAGGTTGTTCATTATGCGCCGATTTTGTCTTCATTTACTTCCAGCAGTCCTGTTACTCATCACTTCCCTTCCTGTATCGGCAACCGTCTTTGCCACCGTGCATGGAATTGTGCACGATCCCGAGCACCGGCCAATTGCCGGCGCGGAGGTAACACTCAAGGCAGTGGACTCAGCTTTCGAGTTGCACGCCACAACCAACGCTAATGGCGAGTTCACATTGCCCCAGGCGCCCATTGGCGTCTACCAGTTGATCGTCGCAGCAAAGAACTTTGAGACTGCCACGCAGGCGCTGACTGTAGCGTCAGGCACGGCCCCAATTTTGCATATTCCCCTCGCTGTGAGCGGCGCCACGGAATCCGTAATCGTGCGCGGCACGGCCAGCGCGGCAGACACGGTAACGCCAACCACGCTGATCACAAGCCAGATGATTGAAGAAACGCCCGGGGCAGATCGCACCATCGGGATGGAGATGATTACCGATTACGTTCCCGGCGCTTATATGACGCACGACATGCTGCACATGCGCGGCGGCCACCAGACAAGCTGGCTGATTGACGGAGTGGAGATTCCCAACACCAAGATCGCTTCGAACGTAGGCCCGCAGATCGATCCCAAGGACATCGATTCGCTGGAGACGCAGCGTGGCAGTTACGCCGCCGATGTGGGCGACCGTACGTACGGAGTGTTCGACGTGCTGCCACGCAACGGATTCGAATTCAACCGCGACGGCGAGCTGCTGCTTTATGGTGGAAATCTCTATACGGGCGAGGCGCAACTCTCGTTGGGTAACCACTCCGAGAAGACCGCGTGGTATGCAAGCGCCACGGGCTCACGCTCGAATTATGGGCTGGCAACGCCGGTTGCGGCCGTCTATCACGACGCAACCAACTCCGAGAGCGGATTTGTTTCGTTGATCCGCAACCAGACGCCAAAGGATCAACTGCGCGTGGATGGACAATTGCGGCAGGATTATTTCCAGGTGCCTTACGACCCCGATCCCAACGATTATGAAACGACCTCCGGCTACTACAGCTCTTATGGATTGCGCGACGCGCAAACGGAGCGCGATTCATTTGTGATCGCAAACTGGGTGCACACCATTTCACCCAATGCGCTGTTTTCCCTGGCGCCGTTCTACCACTTCAACCAGTCCGACTACGATTCGCGCTCCACCGACCTGCCCGCCGCTACCACGTGGCACCAGAACTCGAACTACGTGGGCGCCCAGGGTGACGGACACCTGGAAGCGGGATGGAATAGCTTTTCCGGGGGGCTCTATTCGTTTTACCAGAAGGAAAACGATCTGTTCGGCGTACAGGTGAATGATGGCAGCGGGCCGTCGCAACCAAACACGCCGGCCAATGCCAATGCAGGACTGGTGGAGTTTTATATCGCCGATCATCTGCGTTTGGGCCAGTACGTCACGCTGCTGGGCGGCGAGCGCTTCAGCATCTACCGCTCTGGATTGGATGAGACGGCCATCTACCCACGCATTGGGGCAACGGTACGGATTCCGCGGCTGAACTGGGTCCTGCGCGGATTTTATGGCCACTACTTTCAGCCCGCTCCAATTCTCACTGTCTCAAGCTCAGTGCTGAACTATGCCGGCAGTTTGGGAGGAGGCGAAGATGCTTTCACTCCGTTGCCCTCCGAGCGCGACGAGGAGCACCAGTTCGGCATCGAGATTCCCTACAAAGGATGGATGCTGGATGTAGACACCTTCAAGAACCGAGTGAACAATTTCCTCGATCACTCCAATCTCGGAGAATCGAATATGTACTTTCCCATTGCGGTTGACGGAGCGCTGGTGCGCGCGTGGGAGATGACGCTGCGCTCGCCCAGCCTGGCGGGGTGGGGGCAGTTTCACGTGAGCTACTCGAACCAGATTGCCGAGCAGCGCGGCAACATCATCGGCGGATTCACGTGCAGCATTGCGACCGATCCGGCCTGTGACCTTGGTCCGGACTATTTCCCTGTGGACCACGACCAGCGCGACACTCTGAACGCGGGCTTTACGGCGAACCTGCCCGCGCGCACATGGTTCGCGACCAACGTGTATTACGGGTCAGGGTTCACAAACGGTCTGGCCGGCTCAGGGGAAGGCCCCTATCAGGGAAACAATTTGCCTGCTCACACTACGTTCGACGCGTCGATTGGACATGCGCTCGGCGAGAACTGGAATCTTTCGGCGACGGCTATCAACGTGACGAATCACCGCGTGCTGCTGGACAACTCGGTGACCATCGGCGGATTCCACTGGAACGATCCGCGAATGTTTGCCGTGGAGGCGAGATACAGGTTTCATTTCTGAGAACTGTAACTGTGCGATTCCGTCATCGCACAGGGAATTCTTTGCAGACGTGGCTGGCGCCGCAAGACAACCGGCGCCAGCCAAAACAACCGCCGCTTGAATGAGCGGCTTTATGAGAAAGGGGAACAAACATGCTGAACCGGCGCTCTCTATTGAAGGTACTCGGACTGTCGGCGGGAGTTCTTGCCATTACGAAGACGGCAAATGTTGGCTCATTCGCGCGGGCAGAGGCTGCGCAGGCCCCGCCCACATCGACTGGACCATTCATGCTTCCGCCGTTGCCATACGCCTACGACGCGCTCGAGCCATACATCGACGCCACAACCATGCACCTGCACCATGACAAGCATCACCAGAGCTACGTCGACAAGCTGAATGCCGCAGTTGCGGGACATCCCGAACTTGCCGGCAAGAGCGTGAATGAACTCGTTGCCAATCTCGATGCAATTCCCGAGGAGATTCGCCCCGCTGTGCGCAATCAGGGCGGAGGCGATGCTAACCACTCCTTTTGGTGGCGGATCCTCTCCAAAGGCGGCGGCACGGCTCCAAAAGCAGAGTTGGCCAGGGACATCGACGCGCAGTTCGGCAGCTTCAGCCAGTTTCAGGATCGGTTCTCAAAATCCGCATCCGGTGTGTTCGGGAGCGGATGGGCATGGCTGACTTTGGCGCGTGACGGCAAATTGCAGGTGGAAACGTCGGCCAACCAGGACAGCCCCCTGAGCAGCGGGCGCGAACCAATTCTCGGCATCGACGTGTGGGAGCACGCCTACTATCTCAAGTACCAGAACCGCCGGCCGGAGTACGTCGGTGCATTCTTCAACGTAATCAATTGGGAGTTCGTCAGCAGCCAGTATGCGGATGCAAAGAAATCGCTGAAGGCGTAAGAATCGAAAGGACCGGGCCCTATTGCATTGCGAACAGTCCCGGCAGCACCTGGCCGGCGTTGCCTTCAACGATGTGCGTGAAGGCGGCGGCGTTGAGCGGAGCTTCGGGGCCGATGTAGACGGTGCGCGCGCCGGCCTGGCGCGCCCAGTGCACGAAATTGGCCGCGGGATATACGTTGCCTGAAGTGCCGACGACGATCATCAGCGTGGATCGGGCGATTTCCTGCTCGATGCGTGGCATTTCCAGCGGAATCTCGCCGAAGAAGACGATGTGCGGGCGCAGGCGTCCTCCACAAGAGCAGTGGCCAACTTCGTCAAGGCTCGCGTAAACGGCGCGGTCTTCGACGGGCGGGCGGCCGCACTCGCGTTCACAGCGGGCTTTCGCGAGCTCGCCGTGCATGTGGATCAAGTTCTTGCTGCCGGCGCGCTCGTGCAGGTCGTCCACATTTTGCGTGCACAGAAAATAGCGGCCCTGAGACCGCGCTTCGATCTGCGCTTCAAGTTCGGCGAGGGCGATGTGCGCGGGATTGGGCGTGGCTTTTTCGCAGTCGGCGCGGCGCTTGGAATAAAAATCCCAGACCAGCGCGGGATTGCGCCGCAGGGCCTCGGGCGTGCAGATTTCTTGAACGTTGTATCCGGCCCATAAACCATCGGACGCACGGAAGGTGGGCAAGCCGCTTTCGGCGCTGATGCCCGCGCCGGTAAGGACGAAGACGCGATCGGACGGGAAGATGGAGATTTGTGACATTCGATATCCAGCTTCCAGCTGCTAGCTCGGAAGCGTGATTTGCGATCCTCTTCTATTCTCGACGCACCGCGAAGCGGCACGAAAAGCTGGCGGCTAGAAGCTAGCAGCTAAGAGCTTCCTTACGGCACCAGCAAAATTTTGCCCGTTGTCTTCCGCGCCTCCAGGTCAATCTGCGCCTGGGCAGCTTCGGCCAGCGGATAAGTGTGCTCGGTGCGCAGTTTGAGTTCGCCCTTCGCGGCCCAGCCGAGCACGTCGCCAGCGCGTTGCTCAAGCTCTGCGCGCGTGGCAATGTAATGCCAAAGCGTGGGCCGGGTGAGAAAGAGCGAGCCTTTGCTATTGAGCTGAATGGGATCGAACGGCGGAACAGGGCCGCTGGAAGCCCCGAAGAGTGCCATCAGGCCGCGGGGACGGAGACAGTTGAGGCTCTGCTCGAAGGTCGTCTTGCCGACGGAGTCGTAGACCACATCGACGCCCTTTCCGCCGGTGAGGCGTTTGACCTCCGCTTCGAAGTCCTGCTCGGTGTAAAGAATCACATCGGAGGCGCCGGCCTCACGCGAGAACCCGGCTTTGGCTTTCGTGGAGACGGTGGTGATAACGCGCGCGCCCAGCCGCACGGCCATCTGCGTGAGCAGTAAACCTACGCCGCCGGCCCCGGCGTGCACCAGTGCGGTGTCTCCCTTCTTCAGTGGAAAAGTGGAATGGGAGAGATAGTGCGCCGTCATGCCCTGCAGCATTGCGGCGGCCGCGCTTTCCATGCTGACGCCTTTGGGAATTTTGACCAGCTGCGCGGCCGGGACGAGTGCGTATTCGGCGTAGCTGCCAATCATGCTGGTCGACGCCACTGCATCGCCATCTTTGAATCCGGTAACGCCGGGGCCGAGTTCTTCAACCGTGCCTGCTCCCTCGCTGCCGGGAATCATGGGGAACGCGGTCTTGTAAACGCCCTTGCGGAAATAAATCTCAATGAAGTTGACGCCGGTGGCCTCAATGCGCACGAGCACCTGGCCCGGTCCGGGCTCAGGGATTGGCAGGTCGACGAGTTGGAGAACCTCAGGCCCGCCCGTGGCCTGAATCTGAATGGCTTTCATGACAGGCATAAGGATCAACCCTGAGGGTGGGATAGAGCAAGAAAATAGGGAACAGGGAGTAGTGCGTGGAAGCGGCACTCAAGAAAATGTAAAGGCCAAGATAACAATCTCAGTTTGCCCGCAGGAGCAAGCACACCCAAAAGTAGGTATTCCCTGTTCCCTATTCCCTGCTCTCAGAGCATGCCGTCCTGACGCTCCGAGAGGAGGCTCTGCTCGTCGGCGGAGACAAGGCGAACGAGGCGGTCAACGCTATAGGCCGCGGGACGCTGGCTGCTGTAATAGTGCCGCACGGTGAGCTCTCCCAGAAGGCCGATCGCCAGCATCTGGATGCCGGCAATGATCAGCACCGAAGCGATAACGAACATGGGACCGTGGATGTGCATGACATCCAGTTGTGGATTGGCAATCTTCATGCCCAGCAACGATGCCGCCATCGCGCTGCCGGCAAGAATCCCAAGGGCAGCCAAAGGGCCAAAGAAGTGTAGGGGGCGGCTCATGTATTTGAGCAGGAAGCGAATCGTAATGAGATCGAAGACGACGTGGAAGGTGCGCCCAAGGCCGTAGTGGCTCCTGCCGCGTTCGCGGTTCACGTTGCGGATGGGAATCTCGCAGATGGATGCACCATACCAACTTGCCAGCGCGGGAATAAAGCGGTGCAATTCGCCGTAGAGGGGGATGTTCTGAATCACTTCGCGGCGATAAGCCTTGAAAGTAGTTCCGAAGTCGTGGATGGGAACGCCGGAGAGACGCGCCATAATCCAGTTGGCGCATGCGGAGGGAACGCGGCGCAACATGAAGTTGTCAATGCGAATCTTGCGCCATCCGGACACGACGTCGTATCCCTCGTCGAGCCTTTCAAGAAAGCCGGGAATGTCGTTCGGGTCGTGCTGCAAGTCGCCGTCCATGGCCAGGATGAACTCGCCGGAAGAGTGGTCAAAACCCGCGGCCAAGGCCGAGGTCTGGCCGAAGTTGCGCCGCAGCTTAACCACAAGCACGCGGCTATCGACTGCGGCAATTTCTTCAAGCAGTTTGTAAGTCCGGTCGTTGGAGCCATCGTCGACAAAAACCAGCTCAAACGAGTCGCCCACCTGCTCCATGACCTGCTTGAGCCGGGCATACAAGACTGTTACGTTTTCTTCTTCATTGTGAAATGGCACAACAATCGAATATTTCGCCATGTTGATCCTTTAGACGCCAAATTGCCTGGCGAAAGCTGAAACGCAGT
The DNA here is from genome assembly GCA_963841095.1 of uncultured Acidobacteriaceae bacterium. Classification (GTDB taxonomy): domain Bacteria; phylum Acidobacteriota; class Terriglobia; order Terriglobales; family Acidobacteriaceae; genus Telmatobacter. Next base: position 106,846 of record CAWJBE010000011.1, on the reverse strand, counting down.
TTGAGAAAAAACCGTTCGGTGCTCGCTGCACCTCGAGTCCAATTCTCTGCGCTGCTCCGGACCCTTCCCTTTGGTTTCCCATTCCGCTACCGGTCCAATTCGTCGAGTAATGCCTGCATCTCATTGACAGCATGGTTGTTCCCATCGCGCGAAGCCCAACTGATACCCGCCTTGAGCTGCTCGACCGCTTCCGGCTTCCTCCCCAACGCGGCCAACGTTTGCGCAGCCATGAAATAGCCCTGTGTATATTTTGGATCGTTGGCCAGCAGTGCCTTAAACTCTTCGATTGCCGCAACTTTATCGCCCCTGCTTACCAACTCCATCGCTATTCCGTAGCGGGCAAAGCTGTTCCCGGGATCGGCGGCGAGAATCTCTTTCAGTCCTGCAATCTTGTCCATCCTGCTCAAATCCGGCCCAACCTGACGCATCGGGCCGAGAAGATTTGCGTAATTGGCGTGGATTGCCGAAACTGGAACAGGGCGCCCGCTGCCGAACATCCCCTCCGGCAAAATCTGCCGCCACTACTATTGTATCCGGATAATGATCGGGCGAGCGAGAAGAGGAAGCGAAAGAGGAACGGAGTGCAATCAGCATGAGCAACCAGGATACCCACCCGATGGTTCGGTCGGTGGCGAGCACGCAATCGGAGATGACGGAGATCATCCTGCCCAACGATACAAATATGCTGGGTAACCTGCTGGGCGGCCGCCTGATGCACTTCATTGACATGACCGGCGCGATGGCGGCTTTCCGGCATGCGCGCACGCACGTTGTGACGGCGTCGATGGACCACATCGACTTTATTCAGCCGGTGCGATTGGGTGATCTGTTGACGCTTAAGTCGAGCGTGAACCGCGCATTTACCAGCTCGATGGAAGTGGGCGTCAAGGTTTGGGCGGAGAATACACGGACGGGCGCGATTTCGCACGTGGCCAGTGCCTACCTGGTGTTTGTGGCTGTCGACGAGCACGGGCGCCTGCAGAAGGTTCCGCAATTGAAGCCGGAGACACCGGACGAGGTGCGGCGCCACAGCGATGCGCTGCGCCGCCGCGAGCATCGCGAACGCGAGAGCGCACGCCGCAAAGAGGCCAAATTGGTCACTGCAGCGCTGGCGGACGGACAAACCGGCACATCCTGAGTTTGCAGGTAGAAAGCTATTCAAGACCAACTGCCATCAGATGCCATCCCGCAGTTGTCACGGATTTATTAATGTCAGCCGCCCTTCCCTTGACGACCGGTAGTGCTTCGGCAACTTCCACCGAGTATCCTCGCCGCATCGTCTGCCTCACCGATGAGACAACTGAAACTCTTTACCTGCTCGGCGAACAGGACCGGATTGTGGGCGTTTCAGGCTACGCCCGACGGCCGCCGGAGGCGCGGCAAAAACCGCGCGTGTCGGCATTCCGCAACGCGAAGTTCGATGCAATTCTCGATCTGAAGCCGGACCTGGTGCTGACTTTCTCTGACGTGCAGGCGGAGATTACGCGCGAACTGGTGCTGCGCGGTGTGACAGTGCTGAACTTCAACCAGCGCAGCATCGGGCAAATCCTGGAAATGATCGCCGTGCTGGCGCGGATTGTGGACCGGCAGGCGGAAGGCGCGGCGCTGGTGGCGAGGCTGCGCGGCGGGCTGGACGAGATTGCCGCGACAGCGACGGCGTTTCCTTTCCGGCCCCGCGTCTATTTCGAGGAGTGGAACGACCCGCTGATCAGCGGCATTACGTGGGTAGAGGAGCTTGTCGAGATTGCCGGTGGTACGGTGATTTTTCCCGAGTTGCGTGGATGCGGAAAAGCAAAGGATCGCGTCGTCGATCCCGCAGAGGTGGTGCGACGCGATCCCCAGGTGATCTTCGCCTCGTGGTGCGGGCGAAAAGTGAATAAGCAGCAGATTTGCTCGCGACCGGGGTGGGAGAGCACCAGCGCGGTGCGCAACGGGCATGTGTACGAGATCAAGTCCACGTACATTTTGCAGCCGGGGCCGGCCTCACTGACGGATGGCGTGCGCCAGTTGCATGCAATTCTGGCGCAGGTGGTGAGAGACGAGCGCTAGGTCGCGATTTGAGGCTGCGCGGAGATGATGCGCGGCTCCTGTAAACTTCAATGAGGAGAATTGTGATGGCTCATGGTCCCGCCATGCCTTCGCCGGTAGCTTTGCCCGGCGTTTCGAAGATTGTCGCAGTCGGTTCCGGTAAGGGCGGGGTGGGCAAGACCACTGTGGCCGTCAACCTGGCCATCGCGCTCAGCAAGCTGGGCAAGAGCGTGGGCCTGATGGACGCCGACGTCTACGGACCCAACGTACCCCTGATGATGGGCTCGTCGCAGTCGCCAAAGGTGGGACCGGGCAATATGATTGAGCCCAACCTCACGCACGGCATCAAGACTATATCGATTGGTTATATCTCGCCCGGCGACAAGCCGATGGTGATGCGTGGGCCGATGTTGCACCAGATTATCCGGCAGTTTCTGCAACAGGTGAACTGGGGCGAGCTGGATTACCTGGTGGTTGACCTGCCGCCGGGAACGGGCGACGTGGCCATCTCGCTGGTGCAGACGGTGCCTCTGACCGGCGCAGTGGTAGTGTCAACCCCCAGCGATGTGAGCCTTGAGGACGCGCGCAAGGCCCTGGAGATGTTTGCGCAGGTGAATGTGGATGTGCTGGGGATTGTGGAGAACATGAGCCACTTTACCTGCCCGCATTGCCACCACGAAATCGACATCTTTTCGCGCGGCGGAGCGGAGCGCACGGCAAAGCAGTTCAACGTTCCGTTCCTGGGATCGATCGAACTGGTGCCCGCGATCCGCGAGGGCGGCGACCGCGGGCTGCCAGTCGCGCTTGCCGGTCCCAAGAGCCCGCAGGCTGCGGAGTTTTATGCTGTGGCTGAAAAGCTGATGGAGCAGGCAGAAGCTTCGGCAGCGGCTGCGACGGACGTGATCGAGATCCGCTAAGCGAACCTTGGCAAAGCAATTGAACCGGAGAACGGAAAAGCGGGGCTTGCGCCCCGCTTCTTGCTTTTCATTTCGATCTACTGCCAGTGGCCTTCAACCAAAACGTAGCCACCATGGCGGTGGACCCAGTGGTGTGCGACCCAGCGTTGGCCCTCATGCGGCGGGCGCTCATAGTGTCCGGGTGTCCAGACGTAGTGATCGCGATCGTAGCGATGGTAGCCGCTTTGCCAAACATATCCTTCTCCCGGAGGCCGGCTCCGCCGTTCGTGAATCGGGGGTGGTGGTCCAATGCGAACCACAACCTGCGCAAAGGAAGCCGCGGGAATCAAAGTGAGAGCGAGCAACAGTGCCAATGCAATTTTCTTCACGATTGATCAATCCCTCCAGGGGTTGAATGGTCTCGTAATGCCGCGAGTGGTCCGAAAACTCAAGCACGGAAGCAAAACGGCGTTCGAGTCGCGCGTGCATCGCGAACCGCACTCAGGACACTTGTACCATCCCTGTTTTTTCTGCGCTGTGCAGGATTGCTCACATGGAGATTCTGAAAAGAATGCCAAGAATCGGGCGCAATGAGAAAAGCGGGGCCCGAAGCCCCGCTTTCTCTTTGCCTGTTTCCTTTTTTACCGCCAGTGACCTTCGACCATGACCCAGCCGCCATTACGATGTTCCCAGCGATGGGCCACCCACACGGCGCCTGGATGCGGCGGACGGCGCCAGTAGCCTTTGACCCACACGTACCGGTGGCCATCCCAGCGGTGATAGCCATCGATCCACACGAATCCGGGATGCGGGGGCGGACCATAGTGTTCGACAATCGGCGCCGGCGGCGCGACGCGGACCACAATTCCTACCTGAGCCAATGCGGCTGCAGGCGCCATACAGAGTGCGAGAAGCAGTGACAGTGCAGTCTTTTTCACGGAAACTTTGCCTCCATGGTTTTCGATGTGCCGGATTAGGGAATCTTTTTCCGGACGGTTAATGTTATCAACTCAGGGGCGCGGGATAAGTTGCGCTTGAAAGAAAAAGTCCGGCCCCCAGACTGTCGGCGATGTAGTTGATCCTGAGCCGTTGGATGCTAGTCATTTATGCGGGTTGGCTCAAAGCGGAGCGTTTTTCCTCGCGGGGAGCGAAGATGTTACCAAGACGTTGAATCTGCGCGCCCACGCTGCACAGCTTTTCTTCGAAGTGCTCGTAACCGCGATCCATGTGATAAACGCGATCGATGATCGTCTCGCCTTCGGCAACCAGCGCAGCCAGCACCAGCGATGCGGAAGCACGCAGATCGGAGCACATGACAGCAGCTGACGTAAGGCGCGCCGGACCTCGGACCGTGGCCGAATTTCCATCGACCTTGATGTTCGCTCCCATGCGGACGAGTTCCTGCACGTGCATGAAGCGGTTCTCGAAGATGTTTTCGCGAACCACGCTGACGCCCTCGGCCTGCGTGGCCAGGGCCATGTATTGCGCCTGCATGTCCGTGGGAAATCCAGGATACTCCTCAGTTGAAATGTCGGCAGCGTGCAACGTCTCGGCGCTGCGAACGCGAACTGCATCTGGGCCGAGCACGTCGACGTGCGCGCCCGCCTCCCGCAGCTTGGCGATGACCGCACCCAGATGCGAAGCGTTGCAGTTGGCAACAATGAGGTCTCCGCCGGTGATTGCGCCGGCCACCAAAAAAGTTCCCGCCTCGATGCGATCGGGGTTGATGCGGTAGCGCGCGCCATGCAGGCCGGGCACGCCATGCACGCGAATGGTGGACGTGCCTGCGCCTTCAATCTGAGCGCCCATGGCGGTCAGCAGCGCGGCGAGATCGGTGACCTCGGGCTCGCGCGCGCAGTTTTCCATCAACGAATCGCCCTCGGCAAGTACAGCAGCCATCAGCAGATCTTCAGTGCCGGTGACGGTGATCTTATCGAAGACGATTTGCGCGCCATGCAGACGCGCTGCACGGGCTTCAAGGTATCCATGTTCCTGAACGATGGTAGCGCCCATCTTCTCCAGGCCCTTGATGTGCAGGTCGATGGGACGACCCCCGATAGCGCAGCCGCCAGGCATCGCTACGCGCGCCATGCCGGCGCGGGCAACGAGTGGGCCCAGGACAAGCGAGCTGGCGCGCATGGTTTTTACGATCTCGTACCGTGCAACCGGATCGGAGAGAGTTCGGCAGCTAATGGTGGTGCGGTCTTTTTGTTCGCCCTCGCGCAACTCCACTTCGGCGCCCATTGAGGTCAGCAGCCGGCGCTCGGTTTCGATGTCGCGTACTTGCGGGATATTTTCGAGTGTGATCTCATCCTCGGTGAGGATGGCCGCGGCCATGCACGGCAGCGCCGAGTTTTTGGCGCCCGAAACGTGAACGGTGCCGACCAGCGGATTGCCGCCGCGAATGACAAACTTATCCATAGACAGCCAAGCGACCAGCTCTCAGCTTTCTGCTGTTAGCCGTCAGCTACTCAGTGTAAAACGCGGTGCGCGGCGCCGCTCAGTTGGATGACGTTTTGAGTGGGGGCGCAACCCACGGCGCGAAGAACTGCCCCATCGATAAAGACCTGACCGCACGCCAGCTTCCAGCGTCGGCCTGGGGAGATTCGCGATGCTCGCTTGCATCCGCATGGGGTAGGGTTGCTCTTTCCCAATTGGTTGTCGTGCGCCGTTCCTGCAATTGACTACAGTTCATTGCAAAACCTCCTGACGGGGAAAGCTAGCTTGTAGAGCCGCAATCCCAGTCCTTCATTCCAGCAGAAACTAGTTGCCGGTTGCCTTGTCGGGTACGAGGTTTAGCGGCTGGTTCAGGGTGAAGAGCAGGTACGTGCCGCTATCCAACGTGGCCTGCGGATGACTGATGAGCAAATGAGCAGTGATGACGCCCGCGCCAATGATGGTTCCAGCCAGCGCGCCGCCGGGTCCGCCAAGAAACGCTCCGGTGACTGCACCACCACCCACCGCACCCGCGTACTCAATACCGTCTTTCTTGAGGCGCGAACCGGGAGTGACGGATCCTTCGTTGCCAACGCGCGTGCCCGAGCCGGGTGCGCCGGAGAGTTGAGCATAAAGGCGGTAGCGCGAGCCGTCAGGCAAGACCACCGATTCAGGCCGCAGGTGCATGGAACCGTGGCCACCCGCGTGACCGGTGGAAACACCAACCACGATGCCGTCAAGCTCGGCGCCGGCAGGGATGAGCACCTGGCCGTCCTGCAGTACGTCGGAAGCGACGCGTGTGCGGAACTGTTCGCCCGGATGACTGAGGCCTGTGGAGAGGGTATCGAGCAAACGGGCACGGATCACAGCGCCGGGGCCAAGCACACCCGGAGGCAACGCAGCCGGGTGCACGATGTCGCCGTCGGGATCGTTCAAGTTCGCGCGCTCATTCAGCGCGGGGTGAGGGAGCGTCTCCGGCGCAACCTCAACGATGCCGTCATCAGTACCGTCCGCCATACCGGGCGCAAACGATTCATGTGATGGCATGGCCACAGAAGGCTGCATAGCCGGTTCCACAACCGCTTGTGGCTGCGCTGAGTCCGCAGGCTGCTCGGCCGACTGCGCGTACGCGGGATGACTGGGGGAGGGCTTGACCTGCGGCGCGGGCGCTGGCTCCGGCGCGGGAGTCGTGATCATGCTATCGGGAGGAGGGTTCGAAGTGCCCTCGTACGGGTTTGACTGGCTCGCCTCCTGCGCTGCCAGCGTAGCCACGGTTCCGGCCATTAAGGCGTACACAAGAATGTTTCGCTTCATTCCAGTCTCCTTTCGCACGCAAAGCCCTCCTTGCACAATTCCAACCCGGTAGAAGGGGGAAAGTTTTGCGCGCTCTGCCACAGTCGAGACGCGCGCATAAAGCTACCCAAATTAAGCGTAACGCGACACTGGACAATAGCAAATTAGTAGTGATCCCCATGTGCCTTTGGTGGCACGAATCAAAAGAGTTACCGGCAAGCGCATGCTTCCATCAGCACCATCGTGTGACCGTCGCCACACAGTGCAAACGCGGCTGGTTTGCTAGAATCCGAAAGGATCGAAGCACACTATCTTTGATGCTATTTTCGCTGGACGGAGAGGTATTTTGTGCATGCGCACGGGCTTTTGGACACCATTCATAGCGCCGCCGGAGAAGCCCTTGCCGTGGATCGCCGTCCCCAACTGAACGACCGGCTGCAGCACCATATATTGAGGAGCGATATGACTGAGATTGTTGCAGTACGTGCCCGCGAGGTTCTTGACTCCCGCGGCAATCCGACCGTGGAAGCGGACGTGATTCTTGAAAGCGGCGCGATGGGCCGCGCGATTGTGCCCTCTGGCGCCTCCACCGGCGAACATGAGGCCGTGGAACTGCGCGACGGCGACAAAAGCCATTACTTTGGCAAGGGCGTGCTGCAGGCGGTATCCAACGTCGAAACCGTGATCGGGCCCGAACTTGAAGGCATGGACGCAGCGAACCAGCGGCTGATTGACCAGTCGATGATTGCGCTGGATGGATCGCCGAACAAGGGCAAGTTGGGTGCGAATGCGATTCTGGCTGTCTCGATGGCTGCGGCGCGCGCTGTGGCGCAGACGCTCGAGGTTCCGCTCTATCGCTACCTGGGCGGCGTGAACGCCAGTGTGCTGCCCACACCCATGCTGAACGTGCTGAACGGCGGCGCGCATGCCGACTCGAACGTGGACTTTCAGGAATTCATGATCATGCCGGTGGGCGCAGAGCGCTTCAGCGAGGCCCTGCGCTGGGCGGCGGAGACATTCCACACGTTAAAGAGTGTGCTGAAGAAGAAGGGCTACAACACGGCGGTAGGCGACGAGGGCGGATTTGCTCCTTCCCTCAAGTCGAACAGCGAAGCCATCGAACTGATCCTTGAAGCCATTGAGCAGGCCGGCTACAAGCCTGGCGAGCAGATCGCGATTGCCCTCGATCCTGCGTCGAGCGAATTTTACGACGCGGAGAAGAAGAAGTATGTCTTCAAGAAAGGCGACAAGAGCGAGAAGACCAGCGAAGAGATGGTGAGCTTCTACGACAACTGGATTCGCCAGTACCCCATCGTTTCGCTTGAGGACGGCCTCGCCGAAGATGATTGGGAAGGTTGGCGCATCCTGACCGACAAACTGGGCGGACGCATCCAGCTCGTGGGCGACGACATCTTCTGCACCAACATCAAGCTGTTGCAACGCGGCATCGAAGAGGGCGTTGCGAATTCAATCCTGATCAAGCTGAATCAGATCGGCACCATTACCGAGACCCTGGAAGCGATCGAGCTGGGCCGCCGTTACGGTTACACATCCGTGATCTCGCATCGTTCCGGTGAGACCGAAGATACGTTTATCGCAGACCTTGCCGTTGCCACCGGTGTGGGACAGATCAAAACCGGCTCGGTGAGCCGCACGGACCGCATCTCGAAGTACAATCAGCTGCTGCGCATCGAAGAGGAGCTCAGTTCCGGCGCGGTATACCTTGGGCTGGAGAGCTTGAACTACAACGACTAAGCCGGCAAGCAGTTTGCAATCGTGTGCGAAGCAGGGCGCGTTAATCGCGCCCTGCGCAGTTTTAGGCTCCAGCCAATCAACGCGAATGGCGCGCGCTATTGGTCCCTCAACGACTCGCGCCCGTGCTCTTCGCCTTATTCACTGCCTGCTCGATCTGCGCGGCGTCTCCCAGATAATAATGACGAATCGATTTCAGGCTGTCGTCGAGTTCCTGCACCATCGGCACGCCCGTCGGAATGTTGAGATCGACAATCTGCTCGTCCGGAACGTCTTCCAGGTACTTCACGAGCGCCCTCAGGCTGTTGCCATGCGCCGCAATCAATACCTGTTTCCCCGATCGAATGCTGGGCGCGATCACTTCGTGCCAGCAGGGCAGAAAGCGCTCGACGGTATCTTTCAGGCATTCACTCAGGGGAAGTTGTTGCTTCGTTAGGTTGTGATAGCGCGGGTCCTTCCCCGGAAAACGTGGATCTGTCTCTTCCAATGCCGGCGGACGAATGTCGTAGCTGCGGCGCCAGATTTTCACCTGGTCCTCGCCATATTTCGCTGCTGTCTCCGCCTTGTTAAGGCCTTGCAGAGCCCCATAATGCCGTTCGTTCAGCCGCCAGTCGCGCTCGACGGGAATCCACATCAGGTCCATCTGGTCCAGCGTGATCCACAGAGTGCGTATCGCACGTTTCAGCACCGAAGTAAAGGCGATATCGAAAGAAAATCCCTGCTCCTTGAGGAGCCGGCCAGCCTGCGTGGCCTCTTCTCTTCCCTTTTCAGACAAGTCAACATCTGTCCAACCAGTGAAAAGGTTTTCCTTGTTCCAAACGCTCTCACCATGACGAAGCAAAACAACTTTATACATCTCGATACTCTCTTTCTTATGCTGGAATCTCTTTTTACGAGGACGATTCGATCCAATTATACGGAATCTCCGTTTCGCCATTCGGCCGATCTGCATGCTCCGCGAACGCAGCAAACCCAGAACGCGAAAAGGCCTCCCGCTTGGGGAGGCCTCGTGTCGAAAGCGTAAGTTATGCGTTACCGCGGACGCAGCGATTTGATGGCCGCGGGCAAGCGCTGCTCGATCAGCTTTGCGCGCTCTGCGGCAATTCCGCCCAGATACGACGGCGCGGGCGTAGCCATTAGCACCATCGCCATGGCAATCACCGAGAAGACAAGCCCCGCAATTCCTGCCGACACCAGCATGTGGTACATGTCGAAGATATCGAGGCCCAGGACTTTGAAGGCGACATGCTCCAATGGCCGGATGTGCTTGAGAACCGCCAGCGCGAAAAGGAAGAACAGCGCTGCAAGCGAAGTGAGGACCGCCAACGAGACGTCCAGGCTCCTGTGGAACCTTTGGCGCGCGCTGCAATGGGCACATTCGGCAAAATGTTGCTCGTAATCGCGGCGCATCTCCGGAGAGATTCCGGAAATGTCATATCGCCAGCTTGCCAGAATAGCGCCTACGACCCGGTCAGTACACCTGCTTCTTGCCGTAGACATAAAGGCTCACCCTGCAAAAAAGAGATTCAGTAAAACTGCAGCGCTTCCCTCTCCTCGTCCTGACTGGAAGCTGCTCAAGTATTGGACGCTTTTTCCACCCCTGCGGATGCTAAACGCCAACAATTAGACAACGCCATGCATACCTTCCTGGCGCCTCGTACCGGCCCGTCCCTTGCTTTGAATTTGCGGCCGTGACTTGCTTACTATTGTAACTCTTTTGTAACCAGTTCCGGCTAGAAACTGATGGGAGAAAGCGGCTGATGTTGCTCCGCTAGTAACAATCGGTTCGCCAGCAGGCTTGCCCTTCCCAGCAGCGCACGCTCGGCCGCAACCCTCGCCAGCTCAGGAAGATTATTATTTTCAGATAGATGCGCCAGAATAATGTAAGCAGCCTGTCCGTCGTAGGCGTTCGAGAGAAAATCGGCCGTTGCGTCGTTCGATAGATGGCCGACCCTGGAAAGTACCCTTTGCTTGACCGACCAGGGGTAGGGCCCGTCGCGCAACATCTCGAGGTCGTGGTTCGATTCAAGCAGGAGCAGATCGAGAGCCCTGAGTTGCTCCCTGACGTTCGGCGGGACGTAGCCAAGGTCTGTCGCGTACCCCAACCGCACCCCCTCCGCGGTAAGGACGAAACCTACCGGGTCTGCGGCGTCATGGGGAATGGTGAAGGGGCTGAGCTCAATGTCACCGATCGAAAATGGCTGGCCGGCCTGAAAGTATTCGACTGCAGGCAGCCAGGTGGGATCAACCTTGAGGGGCGCACCATCTGGGGATGAACCGGCTGGGGTCGGATCCATTGAGAGTGAGCCATCCGAAATCGTTTCTGGCGGGGCGATGGATAGCGGCGCCGAAGCTCCCTCGGTGGGCGCGGCAGGTTCGAGTGCAAGCTCCTGGCTGTCGCATTCTGCCTCCTCCGGGTCGCCTTCATCGGTTACCGTTTCAATCTCCGCCTGCCGTTCCGCGGCCTGTTTGCGGCATACTTCCAGCCACTGCGCGTAGGTCATCTGGCGGCGCGGTGTCAGCCATCGCATCCAGGCGCGATGTGTGGGCTCAGTAAAGTAGACCGGAATGCCAAGTTTGCGTGCGGTAAGTGCGAGTCCGTTGATATGGTCCTGATGCTCGTGTGTCACCACGATGGCGTCGAGCGTGGAAGGGTCTTCGCCGGCCAGCCTGATGCGCCGGAACAGTTCCCGGCAGCTAAGGCCCGCATCGACCAGGATGCGCGTGCGCCCACCGCAGACAAATGTGCTGTTGCCTTTGGACCCCGAGGCCAGCACCGTGAAGCGCACCATTCCTTGAGCATAACGCCAGACCCGCGCAGATAGTTGCGATTCTTCTTTCCCGTGGAACCGCACGCAGCGCCGGTAGGCCGGTCTCAAAAAACCTTTTGGTGCGCGCCCTTCTACCGTATGCTGTGCAAAAGGCCGGGCCAATTAATGCACCGGCATCCCCATGGCTCGGGGCGACTGCAAGCCCAGGCGGTCTAAACAATGAAACGCACAAGAATCTTCTCCGCAATCGGGTTGGGCCTTGCTCTGGTTGGGTCCGTTGGCTGTTTCTGCCAGGTGTACCCGGCCGTTGCGCCGCACGCGGCAGACAAGGCAGTCGCAACCTCCGCGGGCTGGGATCCTCAGGCCGCCGCCCGCTATCTGGACAGCCGTGAAATCTGGTGGCAGGGGTGGGACCATGCAAAGAGAGACCACGACACGGTCTGCGTTTCGTGCCACACGCAGGTTCCTTACGCGCTGGCGCGGCAGGAGTTGTTCCGCACGTTAGGTGAGAAGCAGGCGCCGGCCACGGAACAGACGATGGTGAGCAACATCGCCAGGCGCGTGCGCGATTGGGACGAGATGCAGCCGTTTTATAGCGACGCGCACTCAGGCCCCGGCAAGTCAGTGGAGTCGCGCAACGCCGAATCCGTGTTGAACGCGGTAATGCTGGCTTTCTCCGACGCGCGAGCCGGAACCGCAAGCGACCTAAGCCGAATGGCCTTCGACCACGCCTGGGCGCTGCAATCCAAAGACGGGCCCACGGCCGGTGCGTGGGTTTGGCAGAACTTTCACCTCACCCCCTGGGAGTCGCCCGAGTCAGAGTATTACTGGGCCGCAATGATGGCTGTGGCCGCGGGCAAGGAGCCGGATCTCTATCGGCAGGACGACGGCGTGAAAGACCACGTAGCGGCTCTCAACGATTATCTTCGTGGCCATTACGACGCGCAGCCGCTGCTCAACAAGCTCATCCTGCTGTGGGCATCGCATTGGTTTCCCGATCTTTTGACAACTTCCCAACGCGAAGCCCTGCTTGGTCTCCTTTACACTCTGCAGCGACCCGACGGCGGCTGGAGCCTGGCCGACCTGGGAACCTGGAAGCGCATCGATGGAACGCCGGAGGACACTCGTCCGGACGCCTGCGCCACGGGATTGGTCGTGCTGGTTCTGGAAGAGGCCGTCGACGCTGGCCCTCGCGCCGACGCACGCGCGGAAGAGCATATTGAAAAAGGCATCGCATGGCTCAAGGCCAATCAGGACAAATCCACGGGCGCATGGCCGGCGTGGTCCTTGAACAAAAACCGCGATCCGAATTCGCCGGCAGGTCCCTTCATGAGCGACGCGGCCACAGGCTACGCGGTGATGGCTCTCGAAGGCTGGCCTGCGCGCATCGTTTACAGAAACGCGCAGTACGGCTTCTGTTTTAGCCTGCCGGGCAGTTGGCAGGGCTATTCGGTCATCAATGAACATTGGAGCGGAACTCCTCTCGACGATCCGAAGAAGCCAACCATCGAAGGCCCGCAGTTGCGAATTCGCAATCCCAACTGGACTGAGGCGAATCCCTACGAAGACATCCCGATCATGATCTTCACGCAGGCCCAATGGAAACTGGCTGAGAGTGATGGTTACGCATTTAGTGCCGCGCCCATCGGCCCAGGCGAGATTGCGCGCAACGCCCATTATGTTTTTGCCTTGCCCGCGCGATACAACTACGATTTGGCCATCGGCTTCAGACAAGTCGACGACCTCATCCAGCAAAAATCGCTGCAAGCGCCCTGCGGGAATGCCGCAGCCGGGAAAGCACGTGCCTCAAGATGACTCCAGAGCCGGCTGCGAAAACCGCTATAGCTCCGCCGTTCGAAATGGGCGCGACACCCCACAAATGAAGGCGCGGGATTCTGGCCGGCGATTCGACCTGTGCGCATTACTGTTCTTGTGCGGCCGGCTGAATTCAGCGGCAAAATTTGGCGGCCACGAAGAATTTGCATGGTATGATTTCCGAAACTCTTCAGCCGGGTGTCCAGATGAGTATCATCATGCCGGAATCCAGAAAGATTGGAGTCTTGCGATGAAGGTTGCGGCGCTTCTTGTCTCGATCCTTGTCGGATTCGTCATTGGCCATTACCTGTTGGCAGGCGCAGCAGCCGCCTATGCATCAATATTGATTTCCTACCACCTGTACCTCGTGTTGCTCGTGGCAATCGCCGAACATCGGAAGGCGCTTTCGATGTCGCCGATTGCAACGATCGGCACACACCTGGCTTTTGTCGCGTTTCTGCTCGGCTTCGCATACGCGCGGAATCATATCCCGTTCTTCGGCCTTCTTAGCCTGTTTTTGCCGGCCCTGGCCCCGTTTGAGGCGAACTGGCTATTCAGTGGAGAGAGCCAGAAAAGGCCAGTGCCTGTTGAAGCGCGTCCCGAAACGCCTGTAGAAGTGCCTGCTCCCGCGGGCGAGGATTACGAAGCGTTTCAGAATTACCTCAGGCAGCAGCATCGGGAGTTCAGAAAGCCCGGGCGCACCGTCGCCGCGGAGTTTGATTTTTGGCTGGCCGACCGGGCGAAAAAGAAGGGTTGATCGTCGAACCTCGCTCCCGCCGCGCCCGCAGTTGCTGATCCGACCCAACTTTGTTGCTCTCGATTGAATGGCCGAATCAGAGCGCCCCTGGCAGCACTGCCGGTATCTCAATGGAAACCAGCGTGCCCCGCCCTGGATTGCTGACCACGTTGAAGTGCGCCTGGTTGCCGTAAAGCACCTCAAGCCGTTCCTGCACGTTTTTCATGCCGATGCCTGCGCCCGTGCGGCGCAGCGCGGAAACAGGCCCCGCGGTCATGCCTACCCCGTCGTCGGCCACCTCAATGGAAACGCGATCGCCATCGAGGCGGCTGCGCAGCGTGACCGTCCCGCCGTGGATGCGCGGCTCCAGGCCATGCTTGATGCTGTTTTCAATGAGCGGCTGCAGCAGGATGCTGGGCACCATCACCTCAAGCGTGCGCGGATCGATATCTTTCTCAACGCGCAGCTTGTCGGCACCAAAGCGCACCACCTCAATGTCCAGGTAATCGTCGGTGAACCTCAGCTCCTCGCGCAGTGGGACGTAGCTGTCATGGTCCTTCAGTAACGCGCGAAGAATGTTGGCCAGCTTGACGGTCATCTCGCGCGCCAACTCCGGCTTGCTGCGCACCAGCGATGCAATGGAGTTGAGCGTATTGAATAGAAAGTGAGGATTGATCTGACGCTGCAGCGCGTCAAGTCGTGCCTCGAGCACCAGCCTCTTCTGTTCTTCGAGCGACATCTCCACGCGGAGAGCGTTCCACACCTTGAGCGCGATGCCCACATTGATGGGCGCGGCGACCCAGACTAAGGCCTGCAGCCAAATCTCGTCAGAGACCAGTGCGAAGAGGCGATGCGGAAACAAGTGATGGATCCAGTCGCGGATCATCTCCATCGCCGCGATAAGAACCAGGAGCATGATCTGGCGGTCAATGCGCGGCTTGATGACGTTGCGCCGAATCCAGCGGTAAAGACTTAAATCGACGAACGGCGTAAACGACCAGATCTCTTCCTTCTCTACGATGCGGCCGATGGCGCCCGCAGCCAGGCCGAGTGCGGCATCGAACGGGAGCGCGAGATACTCGTGGTGCAGGACGGCAGGGACCGACAAGACGGCGCCGCTGAGCATGGCCCAGCCCGGGCCAGTCAGGAGCCCGATAAGAATCACGGTCTCAAAGGAGATGTCGGCGGCGAGAAAGTTCGGCACCACAAGCCGAATCCATACGCCCAGCGTGAGCGGAACCAGGAAGAATGCGAGCAGCGCCGCAGTCTGCGCGGGACGACGCTTTTCCGCGAAGAGAAGGCGCCGGAAGCTCGAGGCGCGAGCCAAAACACTGGCCACCGACGCCACCACGCCCAGCTTCACGAGAAGCGTGATCCAGATGAGATTATCCGTCACCCCCTCACTGTATCGCGCCGCGCTGGCAGTGGGCGAGGTTGTGGCAGACGTTAAAGCTTGAAGCGAATGAAGATTGCGCCTTCCGTGGGGTGATCGGAATAGGGCTGCCCGCGCTCGAATCCTACGCTGTCGTAGAGAGCCAGGGCGTCGCGCATCACCGGCATCGTGTCGCCCACAATCTCCTGGTAGCCTGCGGCACGCGCCTCGGCCATGACCCACTGGAGCAAGGCGCGTCCCAGGCCGTAACCGCGGAAGTCCGGCCGCACATAAAGGCGCTTGACCTCCGCCCGTTCCGCATCCACCCGTCGCAGAGCAACGCAGCCGGCCGGCTCGCCTTGGATGGTGGCTAGAGCGAGGCGGCCTTCGGGCGGCACGTAAACACCGGGCAAGCCTGCCAGTTCGTCACCGAAGTTCTGGAAGCACGGAGTAAAGCCGAAGGAATCCCAGTACTCCTGAAGCAAAACGCGCATCGTCGCGAGCGCGGCTTCGCCTTCGACCGGGTGGATCTCGCGGCTCGGGATTGCTGTTTCGCCCATGCTCCATGGGTATCGTCAGTGGGAACCGGCTGTCAAGGAAGGCCGTGCCTGTGTGAGGGCGGTCGCAGCCCGCCAGAACGCTTGACCCGTAAAATGAATGCATGGCACTGGAAAGCGTAAAGAAGATCGCCGAAGCGGACTTTCCCACGCGCTGGGGAGCATTCCGCATTCTGGGCTTTGAGGGCGTGCAGGCCGCCGGCCAACCCGGCTGCGAAACGGCCCCTGCGTTGGAGGGCCTGGTTGCACTGGTGATGGGCGACATTCACGCTGCGCCGCCGCTGGTGCGCATCCACTCGCAATGCCTCACCGGCGACGTGTTCGGCTCGCTCCGCTGCGATTGCCGGCTGCAACTGGAGCTCGCGCTGAGCAAAATCTCTGAAGCGGGCGCGGGAATTCTGCTCTACGAGCAACAGGAGGGTCGCGGCATCGGCCTGATGGCCAAGCTGAAGGCCTACGAGTTGCAGGACCAGGGTCTCGACACCGTGGAAGCAAACGAACAACTGGGATTCGCCGCCGACTGCCGCGCCTACGACTTGCCGGCCGAGGCACTGAAACTGCTGGGCGTCCGGCAGGTACGCCTCATGACGAACAATCCTGACAAAGTGGCTGCGCTTGAGGCAGCGGGAATCACCGTGGCGGAGCGCGTGTCGGCCGAAGTAGTTACACAGGAGAGCTTCGAACGCTACCTCAAGACCAAGCAGGAGAAGATGGGGCACATCTCTGATAATTCGAACGCAGTGAACGACTTAGGTTGAGAAATCCGCATCGTCCGCGAACTCCGCGGCGGATCTCGTGTAGCGGTTGAGGTCCAGGCTGCCGCAAGACCGCTCACTCTACTCCTTATATATCTGTCCTTCGGCCCAACCGCCTTTAGATATTTATCCGGCCAAATCGAAGGCGCCATACTCCGCGGGAATCGCTGTTCCCTTCTGGAACTTACTCCACATGTGTGACCAAAGTCGCTGCTCCGTCCGCGTCCATGGAGCTAGCCTCAAAATGAGAAGGAACTGGGACCATGGCTACACAGGTATTGGAGGCAATCCAAACACATACGGAGAAAAAGAAGGCGGTGCGCCGAGCGGCCCCTGATCGCTCGCAGCGCATCAGGCATCTGGCGCAGGGCGCGTTTGTCGTCTTGAACGGCTGGCTCGGGATCCAGTTTTATCTGTGGGTGCGGTCCTTCGAAGGCGGCGCCCTTGGTTTCAGTGTGCCGCGGCCGGCTGGAATCGAGGGTTGGCTACCCATCGCCGGGCTTATGAATTCGAAGTACTTCCTCCTCACCGGGCACATTCCGGCCGTTCATCCGGCGGCCATGTTTCTCTTCATGGCATTTGTCCTGATGAGCGTGCTGCTTAAGAAGGCATTCTGCTCGTGGCTGTGTCCCGTGGGAACACTGTCGGAGTGTTTGTGGAAGCTGGGCAGAAAGGTCTTTGGCGGCAATCTGATTATCCCGCGTTGGCTCGACATTCCACTCCGCGGCCTCAAATACCTGCTTCTCGGTTTCTTTCTCTTTGTCATCGGCGCCATGTCGGCCGATTCGCTGCAAGGCTTCATGCAGACGCCCTACGGATTGATCGCCGATGTGAAGATGCTGAACTTCTTCCGCGGCATCGGTGAGACGGCGATGATCGTGATCGGCGTGCTGATTCTCGGTTCAATTCTCGTGCGGAACTTCTGGTGCCGCTATCTTTGCCCCTACGGCGCGCTGATGGGAATCGTTTCGCTGCTGAGCCCGGTGAAGATCCGCCGCGATGCAGTGACTTGCATCGATTGCGGAAAGTGCGCGCGCTTTTGCCCGGCGAGCCTGCCTGTCGATCGTCTGGTGCAGATCAGATCAGCGGAGTGCGCGGCATGCATGGAGTGCGTGGCCGCCTGCCCCGTGGAGGGAGCGCTGCAATTATCGCTTCCCCCGAGGCGTACGGCGATCGCCGCTGATCGTTGGCGCCGGCGCGCAGTTGGCCCCATCGCTGTCGCCGGCATCGTTGCGTACATCTTTCTCGCGATGGTCGTGTTCGCCAGAGTCACGAGCCACTGGCAAACCAATATACCGCGCGCGGTTTATACGGACCTTGTCCCGCACGCGAACGATGTGACGCACCCCGGCATGTAGGCACAATTGTCTGGAGAAACTCCCACACGCTCTCGAAGTGAGCAAAGTCTCAACTGCTAGAATTCCGGGGTGACGACGCCGCGCGGTATCAGAAACCAATCCTCTTGTTCGCGCGGGGAGAAATTGCCATGATTCAAATCAAGCGCGTATATGAAGCGGCAGAAAAATCCGATGGTGAACGCTTTCTGGTGGATCAGCTATGGCCTCGTGGCATGAGGAAGGAGGCTCTTTCTATGAAGGAATGGCTGAAGGAGGCCTCTCCGAGTAACGAGCTTCGCAACTGGTATCATCACGACCTGGAAAAGTGGAATGAATTCCGCCGGCGTTACTTCGCCGAACTCGAAAAGAATCCAGCGGCATGGCATCCGCTGCTTGAGTCCGCACGCAGAGGCACGGTCACGCTGCTTTACAGCGCGCAGAACACTGAAGGCAACAATGCCGTCGCGCTGAAAGAATTTCTCGATCAGCGGCTTAAACCAAGAGATGAAAGGCCAGCGAAGTCGCACAGTGGCCTGCACTCCCGGTGAGCAACGCCCGAAGAGCACGCTAATCGCTCCGCACCTCGCGTTGTGATTCGGATTGAAACGCAATCGAGCGTTCCGATTCCCTCCGGAATGCCCTCTTGCGTCCTGTCAATAGCTCTGTTGCGCCCACGCGGCCGCAGATTTGCCCGGTATTTCGATCCACTACATCCAGGCTCAAAAGACCTGTGGTTGCCATCTGCTCTGCAACCGTGCGGCATGTTTGATCCGAATAAACAAAGACCTCGGGCAGCAGCTCTGATTCATCGACGCTTGCTCTGGAGGCTTCAGTCTGCGGGGTCATCACTTCGGCGAGGATGACGGTTTCAAGCGGGTCTACGCCATACTCGCGCGACAAATGGAATCCGCGGCGCGTGATTTTCTCCGTAAGAATCGAACGCGGCATAATGAGCGAAGTGACCAGATAGGAGACCGTGCAGGCCAGCGCCAGTGGCAGCATTGCCGGCAGTGAATGTGTGAGTTCGAGCGAGAAGAGGATTGCGGTCAGCGGCACTCCCAATGAACCCGCCAGCATTGCGCCCATGCCCAGCAACGCCCACAGGGCCTGAGTCTCCCCGGAGAGATGCATGAGCCTGGCCATCGATTCGCCAAGCGCAGCGCCGATCATCAGAATCGGAGCGAGTACTCCGCCGGAGGTTCCCGAGCTGAGCGAGAATGCCCACATCAACGACTTGGCGACGACCAGCCCTACCAGCAAATATACCGGCGCATTGCCGCGCAGCAGTTCGGCGATGTTGTCGTAGCCTACGCCCAATCCGCGCGGGAAAAAGTAACCGCCGATGCCCACGCCGATGCCGCCGATTGCCGGCCACCATATCCAATGAATATGCAGATGATCGCCGACGTACTCAAAGCCATCTTCGAAGCCGTACATCAGGCGGCTGAGCCCTGCCGCGGCAAGGCCAACCAGGATTCCCAGCAGCGCGGCGATCGGCAGCGTTTGACCCAGATGAATGCCCGATGACAGTTCGACCGGAAAGAGCGGTCCCGGGCCGAGCCACTGAATGCGCAGAGCATCGGCCACTACGCTCGCCACTGCAACAGGCACCAACGAGCGTGGACGCATCTCGAAGAGAAGCAGTTCCACCGCCAGCAGGATTGCTGCGACTGGGGCCGCAAATGTTGCGGACATTCCTGCAGCCGCGCCGGCCACAAGCAAGGTCGTCCGCTCTGCATCCGACAGCTTGAGCCATTGAGCGATCAGCGATCCGAACGCCCCGCCGGTCATGATGATTGGGCCTTCCGCTCCAAACGGGCCGCCTGAACCGATGGCGATGGCCGCCGAGAGCGGTTTGAGCACTGCCAGCTTGGGAGGGACGCGCGCACCTTGCAGCAGAATTGCTTCAATCGCCTCGGGAATTCCATGGCCGCGAATCTTGTCGGAACCGTAATAGGCCATCAGTCCAACGATGATGCCGCCAACCACCGGCACCAGTAGCATTACCCAACGCGCTTCCGTCGATCCGGCAGGACCCACCATCGCGAGGCTGATGCGGTGGTAATAGAAGATATTCGTCGCGAGCGCGATCGCCCTCAACAGAAACACCGCCAGAGCGGCTGCCCCGGCGCCAATTACTGCAGCCACAACAGTCAGCAGCCACACACGCCGGTCTACTGTAAAGTCGCGGAGTGCGGAAGGGCGGGATTTCATTTGGCCAACACGCCCGCGCGATGGTGTGCGTGCGCCGCAACGTGCTCCAAAGCCATAATGAGTTGCGGCGCTAGCTCGTTCAACTCCCTGGCATGATCGGCGGACAAGCGGTCCAGTATCCGCTTCCCTTTCTGGGTAAGCCGCAGAATTACGCGTCTGCCGTCTTGCGCGTCGGAAATGCGGACCAGCAAGCCCTCCCGCTCAGACCTGTCAGCAAGCTCAACCACGCTGTTATGCCGCAAGCCTAGCCGTTCCGCTGCGAAGGCGATCGTGACTGTAGTTGACGCTGCTGCCCCAGCCACCTGTAAGAGAAGTTGGTGTTGTTGCGGCTGCAAGCCGGCAGCAACCGCGGCCAGCTCACTGAAGCGAAGAAAACGGCGAAGCTCATAACGGAATCCTGCGAGCGTCGTCATCAAGGAGTCGAGATGTGGATCCGGAAGCTGGGATCGCATATAGATATATCGTATCACGATATAAATACACGACGCACCTCCGCCCCGGCCACGCGGGGTCAATCTGCTTCCGGGCGGCGATTCAGCTGAAACGAACCAAACAGCCTTCAGCCTTCCGCCTGCGCCTCGGTGATTGCGGAGAATTGAGATGCATTGGATTGGCCTTGCTCTACTTCCTCTTCAGCACGATCCTCTGCGTCCGCGTCGTCTTCAGGACAGGGAATAAGGAAAGCTCCGCGCATGACAAGCGGGGTGAACAGCGTCGTAAGCAGAACAACAGCGACCATCACCGCAACTTCGGTCTCTTTGAAGATTCCCGTGCTGGCGCCCATTGCGGTTACGATCAGGCCCACTTCACCGCGGGAGATCATGCCACAGCCAATGCGGAAGCTGCGCACAGGCCCCATTCCCATGCCGAGGGCGGCAAGGCCGCAGCCAAACAGTTTGCTGATAACGGCGACCACAAAAATCAGACTCAGCAGGAGCCAATGGCCTCCGAGCGCCCGGAAGTTGCTCGACAATCCGATGGAGACAAAAAAAAGCGGGATGAGCAGCCCATGCCCGATTGCGGCGAACGTCCGCTCGATGAGCGCCTTCAGCTTTGCGCCCGCGAAGACGTAGCCGAGCAGATAGGCTCCGGTAATTCCGGCCACTGAACCGAGCCACTCGGCAGCCACGGCGTAAATGAGCACCAGAGCCAGCACGCAGCTTGTGACGGCTTCGTTCACATCGAGTTTGCGGAACAGGCGCATCAATGGATCTGCCCACTTCTGCGCGGCTCCGTAAGCCACAAAAAAGAAGACCGCCACGCAGATGGCAATAACCGACATCTGCACGATGAGCGGATGGCGGCCTGCAAGCGGAACGTTTTGCTGCAGCCAGCCGGAAATCATGGGCGCCACGCCAAATGCGTTCTGGGTTGTGCTGCATGAGGCGGCCAAAAACGCCAGTACAAAGAGCCCCATCACATCGTCAATCACTGCGGCGCCAAGAATGACCGAGGCTTCAGGGCTCGTCATCTTTCCAGCGTCCATAAGTGTGCGCGCGGAGATGGATACGCTGGTGGCAGTGAGCGCGCCACCCAGAAACCATGCGGTGCTCCAGGGCAGGCCGAGAAAATGCGCCACGCCCGCACCCAGAAAGAATGGCCAAATCACTCCTGACAGCGCAACAAGAAAGGCGGTGGCACTCGCTTCGCGCATGCGATCAATGTCGGTTTCAAGGCCGGCAATGAACATCAGGACAAAGCCGCCGATTTGCGCTAGAAGTAAGAAGGCGTCGGCTGCAGGCGTGCCGCTGAACAGGTGCATATGCAGCATGTCGAGGCAACCGGGACCGGCTGCGACGCCGACCAGCAGCTCGCCGAGAATGGGCGGAATTCCAAAACGAGTGCTGATGGCCGCGACAATCTTGCCGGCCGGAAGAAGAATGGCGATCAGCAGCGCCAATTGCAGAGTGGCGGACATCCTCTCCTTCTTTAAGTTCTACTTTGCGCTGATGTAAACCGGCGCAACACTCTGCTGCCGGGATTTGCGGCGAGGACGGAAGATACGCGGCACAAGGCTGCCCCAGCCGCCCCGTTCAATTCCTTCGCGCAGCATCACGCGAATCGCGGCCGCTTGCTTGCGCGCCAGCTCTGCCTGGACGGCATTGGAAGCAAGCCGTGCCGCCATCTGTGTCTCCTCTTCGGCCTGGCGGCAGATGCGCAAACGCATCAGCAACTCGCCGAACTTGAGCCTGGCGATAAAGCAGTCGGGAGCCTGGCGGGTACTTTCACGCAATTGCTCCATCGCTTCCTGCACCTGCAAATCGACAGAGAGAGCCATGCCCAACAGCACGCGAATTTCGGGAACGCGCGGCTCGAGTTCAACCGCTGTTCGCAATTGTGCGACGAGAGATTTGCGCTCACTCGGCTCCAGAATCCTTGGATCGCGAAACATCCGAACCAACAGATTTGAAGTCTCGCTGTCGAGCGCGGACGGGAGCGCGATCTCGCCCGATTCGGCAGGGTGGATCGAAATGTTTAACTCTTCGTGGATTTCGGAATGATTTGCCAATGCCTTCATGTTCTGTGCTCCGAGGTTCTGAAAAAGGGGGCAGCAAGGCGCGGTCAATTGTGCCTTGCTGCTTCAGGAGAATGCTACATTGCAAAACTTGATGAAGTTGAACCGCTGCGTGAGTGAAGCTTTGCATCCTGGTGAGCCCGGATCGAAACAGCACTCACTTCAGCGGCTTGATAACGAAGCTGCGAACTTACGCGACCGCCGCTGCTTCAGCGGCACGCATAAATTCCGGTTCCGCACGGAACATGAATTCTGGATAGCCAAGTTGTCCCATCTCCGGAAGATCGAGGCCGGCGATTTCGGTTTCAATGGAAACGCGCTGCCCCATCAAGGCATCGAGAATCCAGTTGAGGACAAAGCTGAAGGTGAACACAAACCCGATCAGCGTCGCGCAACCGACAATCTGCGCCACCAGTTGGCTGGCGTCACCGTAGAAAAGGCCGGTAACCGAACCGTTCACCCCGTTCCACGATCCACCATAGTTACTGGTGCCGTCGGCAAAGAGACCCACCGAGAGCACGCCCCACAATCCGCATGTTCCGTGCACCGAAATAGCTCCGACAGGATCGTCGACCTTGAGGCGATTCTCAATGAATGCGCAACTCAGGCATACGAGCACGCCGGCCACAAAGCCGATGATGGCCGCGCCCATCGTATTCACGAATCCGCTGGGCGCGGTGATAGCCACCAGGCCGGCGAGAATTCCGTTGCCGCTCATTGAAGCATCCGGCTTACCCTTCGTCACCCACATATACAGCATGGCGCCGAAGGTCCCCGTGCAACCGGCCAGCATCGTGTTCACCGCGATGGAGCCGATGCGGAGGCAGCCTGCCGCCGAAGCGCCAAGCGTGCTGCCGGGGTTGAAGCCGAACCACCCGAAGGCCAGGATGAAGCACCCGATAAGGACAGCGGAAATGTCGTGGCCAATGATCGCGTTGGCTGATCCGTCGCGATTGAACTTGCCGATACGCGGACCGACTACCAGTGCCACTGCCAGCGCCGTTAATCCCCCAACGGCGTGCACTACGCCCGATCCGGCGAAGTCGCAATAGCCTTTGCCCAGGCCGAGGTTGGTTCCCATCTGCGCCAGCCAACCGCCGCCCCAGGCCCAGTTGCCATAAAGCGGATAGGTGAATGCGCCCATCAGCACCGACGAAACGCAGAACGCTGCGAACTTCCAGCGCTCGGCACATGCGCCGGTCACGATGGTGAGGGCTGTATCCATGAACACCATCTCGAAGAGGAAGATCACCATGACGCCCACATCATAAGTGTGCTTGGCGAGGAACATGCCGTTTTCGCCCCACACGCCCCAATGTGTGCCGAACAAAGTGATTGCATGCTCGGTAGCCAACGATTGCAGGCCACCGAGATTGCCGTTCCCGGCTGCACCTCCCATCTGGATCGCAAAGCCGATAATCCAGTAGGCGAACAGGCCGCATCCATAAACGGCGAAGTTCATCATGTAGGTGTGGTTGGCGTTCTTCACGCGGCAAAGTCCGGCCTCAACCATGGCAAACCCGGCCTGCATAAACATGACCAGGAAGCCGGTGATGAGGGTCCATGTGAAGTTAACCGCAATTTTGTTCTGGCCAACCTGGTTGGCGACATCACCAAGCGTGACGCCGACTTTGGAGTCGGCCACAGGAACGTCGTTGATCGTGCCGGTGATTGAGCCACCAGGATCGCCATTCGCGAGAGTAGCTGTGCTGGGCGCTGCGGCTGCGTCGGCCTTCAACTCCGCGGTTGTGGCGGCTACAGGAGCGTCAGCCCAGGATACTGCCACTGTGCCAGCCACCATTGCGACCGTCAGGGCGCATAAAGAGAGTGCTTTCCATGTGATTTTCATCATTCAGGCTCCATTGGTTGGGTTGGTCATCGGCCAAATAGATCGGGGGAAATACGATCTACGCTTTCCAGATGGCAGCTTTGCTGGATGCCGCCGGCAGAAGATAACAAACGCCGACAAGCGAGACGGCAATTCCTAGGATCGAAGTGAACATCCGCCCGCCTACGCTGGTCGTCATATGCAAACCGAACAGAACGACCAACCAGCCCAGCAGTGATACGCACACTCCTGCAACCTTGAGCGCGAAAGGCTGAGGCCCCTCGCCGGTCCTGCCCTCGAGAGGCTTGATTTTGATGAATGTAACAAATGCAAAAATCAGTGCCACTAAGCCAACGACAAGCGAAATCTTGCCCACGCCCGTGTCGGAGTATGCCATTCCGGCACAAACTGCTGTCAGCCCTGCCAGGAATAGCGTGAAAGATCTACCCTGCGACTTTGATGCCGCCATAACTGCCCTCCTTGAGTTGTTGTTCACCACCCGAATAGCGACCCCGCCCGCTCGCGGAATCAACGCCCCAAACTACGCCCGATCGATGCTTCTCTTCCGTTCGCCGCTCGCCTTCGAGCTCGATACGCGACACTCCCGGTCAGGAGCATCCCGCTGAAGCCGGGGTCATGTTGGCAAAAACCCCTTCTTCCAGCGAAAAACGAAATCCGCAGAGCCTGGCTTGCATCACCACCGACGGCACGCGCTCCAGCACCTCGTCGCGCCGGTACACGGTGCCCGCCATCACCAGAACCGGCTCGCCCGCCGCCCCTTCGCGAAACATGCGCAAGTCAGCGCAATCCACCTCGGGAAACGAAGCGAAGATCATGTTCCGTAACTGCAGCGCATCTCTAAAGGCCTGCAAAGTCCGGTGCTCCTCCATCAAGTGACGGGGCAAATCCTTGTCCCACGCATCGGCAGGACGCATCATCCAGTCACAATCCACCGTGCCGCCCTTCCATTCCAGCCGAAGCAGGTGCAATGGCTCCCTGGAGTATTCGCCCTGGAGCATTCTCCTGCGCACTGTCCACAAAAAGCCCGCAGCGTTGAGCAAATCGTTCATGAGCGCCTTGCAACCGCGCGCATCGGCTTCTGCACCAATACTGGCTTCTGCGTTGGGAGAGAGAGAAAAAGGATGAACTGAATGAGGAGAGTCACCTCTGCAACCAGAGGCGTGCCTGCCTGCGTGCGAAGAAAAACAACGAGCAGCACCATGCAAAACCACTGCCATCGAGTGCGCCGCAATCGCTCCAGGCGATCCGTAAGAACCAGCAGCCTGGCGGGCGCTAAACCATGTAGACTCGGAGATTCCGATCGCGCGCGGAAGCACGCGATGGCGAAGAATCCAGAGAGCAAAACCTCAACGAACAATGCCTGAGTGCCCAAGTGTGACTCCTCAAGATAGACTTCGACGGTTTCAGGTGATCCTGAACGGTGAGTCTGTGTTGATGATCCTTAGCGCAGCGAACAGCGATCTGACTTGGAAGTGCTGGTGCGGCAGTTGACAGCAGACGCGGCGGCCTCGTTGAAGCCTGCGCCGGGGATTACAGTTCTTCCACTGCGGTTGCGATCAATCACCGAGTGGTATAGCTGCAGCGTAGAGCCATCGAGGACCGATGACAACCTATACCTTGGTATAGCCGCTGCAAATAAGTAGATTGACTTACTCGCGCGGACCTTGCCAGGATGGCTCCTTCACGCGCTCACACATCTTTACGAGGTCAGCAAGAGAGCCGGCCTTCATCCTGTCCATCACGCCGCGCCGGTGAAGCTTCACGGTAATCTCGCTCAAGTTCAACTCCGCGGCGATTTGCTTGTTCAGCAGCCCGGCAGTCACCATGTGCATCACCTCGCGCTCCCGCGGCGTGAGCGAGTCGATACGAGAGCGGATGGAGCGAACGATCTCGTTCTCGCTGCGACGCACGCGGTCAATGGCAAATGCCTGTTCAACTGCGTGGAGAAGCTCCTCCTGCTTAAAGGGCTTGATGAGGAATTCCACAGCGCCGGCCTTCATCACTTTGCGCACCATCGGCATATCACCGTGAGCGGTCATAAAAATGATAGGCAGATCGATGTCCGAGTCTTTCAACAGCTCCTGAAATTCGACTCCGCTCACTCCGGGCAGCCGCGCATCGAGCAGCAGGCAGCCGGCGGCGGCTCGATTCCAACTTTTCATGAACGCTTCAGCTGACGGGTACGACTGCGCCTCAATGCCTACGGACTCGAGGAGGTTCGTGAGTCCCTCGCAAATGGATTCATCATCGTCGATGATGAAGACGGATTCCGATACGTTTGTTCCGGATTGCGCTTTCCCTGTCATGACTGAGTCCGTACGGTGAAATGAAATGCCGCGCCGCCCCGCTCGGACTTTGAAACCCAGAGGCGCCCGTCGTGCTGCTCCACAATGCTACGGCAAATAGCGAGACCCATTCCCGTTCCCTCAGGCTTGGTGGTGAAGAAAGGTTCAAAAACGCGCGCCTCCATCCCTTCTGGTATTCCGGGGCCGCGATCTTCTACTGTGACGAGAATCTCCCGCTCACCGTGCCATTCCGACAGGATTACCAGCTCGCGCTGCGCCGGAGATTGCGCCATGGCGTCCATCCCATTCATCGCGAGGTTGAGAAGTACTTGCCTTATCTGAACGGGATCGGCCTCAGGGTGCGGAAGATCTTCTGCGAGAACAAGCCGCAACGACACATCGCGCCGGATCGCCTCATCGCGCAGCAACCGCGTAAGCTCGCGAATCAGGCTGTTGATGTCCACCGGTTCACGCACCAGAACTTCTTTGCGGAACAGCGCCCGTACCCGGCTGACGACCGCACTGGCGCGAGTGCTTTCACGCACAATTTTGTCCGCGCTCGCCGATGCCTTCTCGATATTTGCGGGCTCGCCGTGCAGCCATTCGCGGCAGGCATAGGCGTTCGTTACCACGGCGGTAAGCGGCTGATTCAGTTCGTGCGCGATGGATGCCGCCATCTCCGCCATGCTGAGCGTATGAGAGAGCCGCGAGAGCCCCTCCTGCGACGACACCAGACTTTGCTGCGCGCGCCGCTGCTCCTCAATATCGATGTGAATGCCGTACCACTTCATGGCTTCGCCCTGGGCCGAGCGCTGTGGAATGCTTCGAACCAGGAACCACCTGTAGGCTCCATCCCCTCCGCGAACTCTCACCTCTGCTTCGAATTTGCCGCCGGATTCAAGCGCCGCTTGCCAGCCCTGTCGGAAGAGCAGCTCATCTTCAGGATGCAGAATCGCAAAAAATGCTTCTCCCCGCAGCGATTCCAGCCGGGTGCCGGCGTATTCAAGCAGTTGCTGATTGCAGTATTCGATTCTTCCTGTCGCGTCGGCGCGCCAAATTTGCTGAGGAATGGCTTCAGTAAGCAGGCGCAACTGCCGCTCGCTCTCCTGTATCTCATGATTTGATTTCTGAAGTTCCGCCGTTCGTGCCTGAACCTTGGCCTCGAGTTGATCGCGCGCGACCCTGATCGCATTTTCCGCCCGCTTTCGGGCCGAGCTCACAACCGTGATGGCGATGGCGCAGACAATGAATGCAGCCAGAAAACTTTGCGAGTCTTTCGCGACCGTCATCGAAAACAGCGGTGGAACAAAAAAGTACGTGACCATGATTGAAGAGAGAATGACGGCCAGAGAACCGGCGAGCAATCCGCCAAACCAGGCGCTGCCCATGATTGCGCCAAAGAAGAGAAAGACGAACGGATAGGCGATAACGTGTTGCAGCAGAAAAGTCCACAGCAGGGCGACGAGCACAAAACTGACCGCGATGCCGAATGGCTTTATGCCATACTCCATCGCCCACCAATCGAGTGGATGCGATTCTGCAGGGACCATGCTGGCATCATAAATTGGTGGGCGTAGCGACCGAGCATGGCCCGGCGCTCCGGAAGGCAATCCCGCCAGGAGCCGGTATATCGCGTCGCGGTTGGAAGGCCGACCAGCCCTCCGCGAGGCCCGCCTGCAAGCATTTCACCGGTGTCAAACTGCCCATCAATCACTTTGGTTTGTCGCTCCGAAGAATCGCCGTGGGCCCCCACGGCGAATTGCACCAATTCCGGTGCACCTTGAATTCTCGCCGTCGCAACGTACCGTGTTTTTTGCTAAAAAAGACTAGTCAGACTCACAGTTGCCTGATAATCTTCGGCTACACTTGGACAGCTCACCGTCACAGGTGGTGTATTCTCCTTGGTTTTTCTCCCCTGGGTGACCGGCATCAACAGATTCTGCCGCGCTACAAACTGTGAATTCCAGTAAGACCACTTATTCGCATTGATTTTGTAAGAAGAAATGGGAATCAAGTGTACGCGGCGCAACGCAAGTTGATTCACGCAGCGCGGCTTTCCATAACCGCTTTCGCCGGCGTTCTGCCTGGCACGCGGGCAAATCCATATCTGGGCAGAGTCATTGCAATTCCAAAGGGGGTTTTCGCCATGAAGTTCCCTTTTCGACTGTTTGCCGTATTTGCATCGGGCTTGCTGCTTCTGGCAGCCTCATCCTCAGCGCCCGCGGTCGGAGCGCCGCTTTCTGCCCAATCACCTGGGGGAGCAGCAACGGGCGATGAACCCGCAATAGGCCAGCCGGGGAACACCATCATCATTCCCGGACCTCTGCATAACTTCCTTCGCATGGCGGGCATCAGCCAGGAGATCGCTCCTGGCGATGTGCTGCCATTGCTGGCCCGGAACGCCTTTCTCTACGGTCACGTCGGTGATAAAAGGACCGAGTTCCTGGTGCTCGCTGACCGCTATGTCCACCTGGCACGGGAGCTGCGTCCCCTGGCCGGACCTGACGGCATGATTCGTGTCACCGGTTGCGCCGACGTTGGACCCTTGATTCAGATTCTCGGCTACCGGTTCGAGCACGGCTGCACTCATAGCGACGCCTCACTGATCACTGCGGATGCCGAGCGGGCATTCCTCACAGTTGATTCAGGATTCCCGCTAACCAAGCTGGAGGAATCCCTGCAGGAGGGTGTCCCCTTCACCTATGAGTTTCCGGCTACCCACATTCCAATCTTCTTCACGGAGAAGGACTGGACCTCGGTGGTGCCCGAAAAGCAACGTGCTGGAACCACGCTGCTCGACGTACTGCTCAACGACCAGAATGTCGACCGCCTCTATTCGGCCATGTCGCGTCTCGATCCGAAGACTCGACTCGCCGTCTTTCAGTCGCCAGGACTCAGGAGGCTGCTCTATTACGGCCCGGTACTCGACTTTTATGGCAGCCGGTTGTGTGTTCATGATGGTGCGGTAGATGTGCCCGGAGACGCGGCCGCCGATCGAACCTGGCAGGAGCTTGTAGGAGCCAGTCCCAACTCCCCGGGTGAGTTTGTCGTCCATTTGCTCGCCAGGGACCAGGGTTGGCTGGCGGCATATTTTGATGCACTGTCGCGTTTGAGTCCAGCGCAGCAGGCCCATCTTGCGGAAGGCGATCGCTTGAAGCGCCTCTACGCGGCCTATCGCTCGGCTGCGCCCGTGCCTGCGGCGGCGACAAGCGTTTTCCCGAGAAACTCGAATCTGCTGCTCCTGCTCACTCGATTGCAATGGGACGCGACAGGCGAACCGCAAGTGCCTGGGAGCCTCGCTCTCTGGCAGGAGATCTTTACCCGCGAGGACAAGAGCCATCATCTGCACGACGCGGGCAGGCATTTTCGCGCTCCTGATAGCCCCGATCGCCTTCTTGAAGCTCTGGTGGCCTATTCCAATCTGGTCACCGTCGGGGGACCGTCGGAGGTTTATCTCAAGTTAAGCGCAATTGACAGCGCAAGAGCGCCCGAACACCGCATGTCGGAGGCAACTGCGCGGTTGCTGGCCACCCACTTCGATCAGCTCAACGACTGGTACTCCCTGTTCGTCGAGTTCCCTTCGTTGGATGACGAGGCTGTTTCACATTTCATTACCACGGCCGATCGCATCAACGGGATTCCGAATCCCACGCTGCGCTCCAACACCCTGGGAGCGTTTCAGGCCGAACTCGGAATCTGGCAGATACTTAACCGGCAAAGAGAGATTCCCGCCGACCGCCTGAACGCATCGTGGGAAGGCGCGATTCAACCGTATGAGGGAATCTCTACGTCATCCCATCTCTTCGATGCCGCACGAAAATCGCTGCAGGCAATTACCGCAGCCGCGGGCGGAAGCGCGAACCCAACCGAGGACCAGGTTGTGGATTTGCTCGCAGGGCCCGCCCAGCGTGATCCCGAGGCGGTACGCGTCCATCAGGAATTGGTGCGAAGAATCCGCTCCGTACTTGATGACCAGCGTCTCGTATCGCTCGACACTCTCTTCGGCCTCTACGACGGCCTGGGTGAAATGGCACACGGAGCAGCCATCGGCGACAGTTTGCTTCCGCTTGCCGGGGCCTTGCGCGAATTCGAGATGCCACAACCCATCTTCACCGCTGGTGAGCGCGTGTCCTGGTCGCCGACGGTCTACGTCAGCCGCCATGCCGAGTTGCAGGTGCGGACCGACCTCACCAAGGTGATTCGAGGACCCGGAACGCCTGCGCAATTGGAAGCCGCTCGCGCGCGGCTTGCTCCATTCCTCCGCGACACGCTGGTGGGCTTGAACTACGCCTACTATGAGCCGCCCGGTGCGCAGGTGCTTCACAGCAATCCGCTGTTCGTTCGCTCGCACGACTTCGCCGCGTCTTCAATTCAGGGTGTCGACGAGGTTTGGGGCGCGCCGGCGCTCATTGGTATCGGCGCTACCGCCGGCGGCGGCGCCTATTTAATTGGCTCCCTTGCCGATCTGCCTTATGTGCTGGCGTTGACCGAAGAGGATTTCATCTCCCCGCAGAAGATTCAGGCTCTTATCTGGAGAGAGACGGTGCCGGAACTTCTTGTGAACGCAGTCGTGCCGCGTTGGTGGAATGTAAGTCGCCAGGAGTTGCATGCGGCCGACCTTTATCAACGGGCCGGCGAAGAACTGTT
Organism: uncultured Acidobacteriaceae bacterium; assembly: GCA_963841095.1. Lineage (GTDB taxonomy): Bacteria > Acidobacteriota > Terriglobia > Terriglobales > Acidobacteriaceae > Telmatobacter. Next base: position 75,588 of record CAWJBE010000011.1, on the reverse strand, counting down.
GGACGCTTCGACCACAAACGCCGATTTGCGCCAAAAGGTGATGGGCATCCTCTCTGAACGCATGGATTGGGGACGGGTGGAGGAGATTCAACAGGCGCTGCAAGATCGCGATGTCAAGGCGCGGCCCATTGCACAGGTGCTGCCTTCCGATACTTACTTTTTGGAAGAGCAGTTCCGCAAGCGCTATCCGGACCAGGCTGCCACCTCCGGTCCAGCAGGCAGGGAGTTGGAGGATCTCTCGAAGAAGGACGCTGCGGCCACGAATCCGCAACTGATTTCGCGCGATTTTGGCGTCCCCCACCCAACGCTGGCGGAGTCCGACTCCTGCGCGCTGCTCACGGATGAGCCGTTCCCCGTTTCCGGCGGCTACGCAAGCCGGCTTTTTGGCGAATCATGGGAATCCAGCAACCTCTATTGGGCACGTCTCGCCGACGAAAAGGGCTATCCACCGGCGATGCTGAATATTCTCGTTCCCGAATTGACCCGCCAGATGGTCGAGAACATCTCCGCCACCAGCATTGACGACTGGCCGGCGCTGCTGCGTGCCATGAATCAGACAGGGGAAGAGTTTATGCAGGGCAGAATCAATGTCAGGGCAGCATTTTCACCCAACAGCAATAAAGAAATGGCGAATGGAGGGGACGCATCGCGATGATTAAGATACATAGGATCTTCATAGGCCTCGGAATCTGCTTGAGCGTGCTGCTCCTCGTTGGCGGTGAACCGCAGTTCGCGGCCCAGGATGAGGCAACGCATCTGCGCGTAAATGTGGTTCTCGTGCAGCTCAATGTTGCTGTCACAGATCACAAGGGAAACTACATCGGCGGCCTGCGGCCGGAAGACTTTGAGATCACCGAAGACAAAATTCCCGAGAAGATCTCCACTTTTGAAGAAGGGAATGGATTTGTCCGCGACGCCGGCGCGCACCATCAACTGCAAGCTCCCAACGAGGCTGCTGTGCAAAGCCCCGCTCCGCACCCGGTTGCCGTCAAGATGCCGGCGCTTAACGGAGCAGACGTCTTCATCCTCTTCGACACAAGCAATTACATGTACCGGGGATTCGTCTACGCACAGGACGCCATCTCCGATTTCGTGCGGTCAATGGACGACGCCAGCAAGATCGCGTTCTATTCCTACAGCCGCGACCTCTCGCGCGGCACGATGCTCACCGCCGATCGTTTCCGCGTAGTGAACGGCGTGCGCAGCACCGTGGCCGGAGACGATGCCGCTCTCTACAACAGCCTGCTGCTGACCGTGAAGGATGCGGCTCCGCTGACCGGGCGAAAAGCCATCGTCGTCTTCTCCAACGGCCCTGACAACGCCAGTTCCGTCCCTCCTGAAGACGTGGCCGAACTGGCGCAGTCAACAGGCACGATTATTTATATCGTCAGCACGCGCATGGCCCAGGATGATCTCGTCTCTTCCGCCGCGTTCGAGCGCATGAGCAGAGCGACGGGCGGCAAGGCCTACTTTGCAGGGAATTGGCGCAAGGAAAAGCAGGCGTTTGCGTCCATCAGCGAAGACCTCAGCCATCTCTACTCGATCAGTTACTATCCGCAACTCAACCCCAATCGCGGCTGGCGCAGGATCAGCGTGAAGCTGGTTGGCAAGGAGTTGCAGAAGTATCACATCAGAACGCGCGATGGATACCGCCTGATGCAGACAAGCGCTGTCAATCCGGGCAGCTACCTTGAAGCGGGGGCCGACCTCGATCAGAATTCGCCGCAGCCCCAGTAGGCAGAGATTCGCTCGAGCGAAAGTTCAGAACAGCCTCTAAGCGCGCAACGCCTTCAGCACCTTGGCCGTGGTTATCACCTGGCCCACATGGCGCTGCGTGTGGTCGGCAACGTGAATCAGCGCGCCGCCGATGGACGTGGGCAACTGCTTGCGGCCGACCGCACGTGGTGTGTCTAGGTTCGCCGTCGCCAGGACGCGGATGCGCTCAGCCGCATCGTTGAACGAAACCTCAACCTGGGCGAGCAACTCGGCCAGCGTCTCCCGCTTCCCTTCTTCGCCTTGCTCCGCCTTCAACGCACCCATCTGCTCTTCGGATAGTTGGCCGCCCTCTGCGTAAGTAAGGATGCGGTCAACGGAGCCGGCGATGTGGCGCAGCAGGAACGCGATCGACGGGAGCGAGAGCGGCTGCATGTGAATCTCGGCGTCAGTTAGCCCCGCGGTCCATTTCGTCAGATCGTCGAGAGCGAGTTCGAGCGCATGCAGAACGGCGCGGCCCGCGGCGGGGACGTCCGTGTGCGTGCCGCGCAGCCAAGGCTCGATATAAACGGTTGTGGAAGTGCTCATGGACGTAGTTTAATGCCCGAATCAGAAATTCCGCCGACCTTTCGCCGTCGTCCTGAGGAGGTCGCCGTGGCGACCGACGAAGCATCTGCGGTTGCTTCCAGGCGCTGCACCGGGTCCCACAATTCGAGTTACTTCCCAACTGGCGACCATCCAGGCAGAACTCCACAACTGCGTACTCGGCCCGTTACGCTATCGGCCTGGAATACCGATCCGCTCCATTTCGCCAATCTCAAAGCGGAAGTTGATGCCCGCGAATACCAGCCTTTCCCAGGTGCCATCGAATTGGCGTCCGAGAACTCACCGTTGGGGCGGCCGATGTTACTACAAAAATCACGCTTGACATTCAGATAAAATCCACTACCATTTGGTTGTGGATAGATTGGGTACAACATTTGCGGCTTTATCTGATCCGACCCGGCGGACGATGATCGAGCGACTCTCACACGGACCTGCGTCCGTGCATGGACTGACGGAACCGTTTGCACTTTCGCAGCAGATGATTTCAAAGCATATTGCCTGCCTGGTGCGCGCTCGGATTGTGGTTAAGACGAAACGTGGACGGGAGAGTGTGTGTGCGCTGAGGCCGGAAGCGATAAAGACAGTCAGCGACTGGGCGCATGATTATCGCCGTTTCTGGGAAGAGGGTTTCGACAAGCTGGATGTGGTTGTGAATCAAATGAAAAAGGCTGAGGTGAGAAATGACAAAAGACACGGTGAATGAGACAGAACGGTTGGTTGTCACAAGAGTTTTTGATGCCCCTCGCCAGTTGGTTTGGAAGGCGTGGACTGACCCACAGTATGTGATGCAGTGGTGGGGGCCGAAGGGTTTTACTGCGCCTGTTTGCAAGATGGATTTTCGCGTGGGAGGAAAATTTCTTTTTTGCATGAGAGCGCCGGATGGGCAGGAGTTCTGGAATGGCGGCGAGTACTTCGAGATCGTTCTGCACGAGAAGATTGTTTACTCGATGTACTTTGCTGACGCGGAGGGAAACAAGGTTGAGGCGGCGCAACTTGGTATAGAGCATGAAGCTATGGACGATGCGCACGATGTGGTTACCTTTGAGGATTTTGGAAACGGCCAGACGAAGCTCACCTTCATTGGAAATGAATCCATGGAGAACGCAAGAAATAGCGGCCAACTGGAGGGCATGAACCAGATCCTCGACAAAGTTGCCACAGTTGTTGCGGGGCTAGCGCAGGCGAAATAAGAAGCCGAGCGGCTGCGCGTGCATTTCGGCATCGCTCCGGCCAGCCGTCCACTTCGTCAAATCGCCAAGAGCAAGCTCAACCGCATATAAAACCGCGCGGCCCGCAGCGTGAACGTCAGCGTGCGTGCCGCGCAGCCGGGGCTCGGTGTCGAGGGCCGGGGGAAGCGCCCAAAGGGAATTCGCCGCTTGCAAATCGATTGGCCGTTCGTCCAGCCCGCTACCCCGCGCTCTTCACCCTCACCACAGTGATCTTCTCGAATCCCTCCTCGAACACCGGCGGCTTGAGCTTTTCGGCCATCTTGCGCATCACGTCCTCGCTCACCGAGCGGTCGCGTTGCCGGTTGCGATCCAGGCACACTTCCAGCGGCACATCGAAAAACACCGCCTGCACCTCGTAGCCGAAACTCTTGGCCATCTTGATCCACTGGCGGCGCTCGTGGGTAGAGAGGTTGGTTGCATCCACATAATTCGCGGGCATGCGGGCAATAAGCCGTGCGCGCAGCAGCGAACGCAGCGTGGAAAACACCAGCCCCTGGTAGCGCTGCTCCTCCACATCGTCAAACAGGATGTTGCGCAGCAGATCGGACGACAGAGGCGTGATGCCACGGCGGCCGAACCATGTTGTCTTGCCCGAGCCGGGCAGCCCAATAGCGAGAACGACAAACCCCTTGGGCGCCGTGGGCGAGCGTTCTCCTTCAGCGGAAGTACGCGCGGGCATCGCCGGCATCTCCGGCTGAGTTTCCACCTCGAGGCGGCCCGAGCCGGGTGGGACATTCCACTCCTGCTTTGCAGCCGGTTGCGGCCGCGACGGAGCTGCGTGGCGGGCTTCCTGGGGCCGTTGCTGGCCGTGCTGCGGGCGGGGCGGTGTGTCGTCAGGATAAAGCGGAACCAGCGGAGCTGGTTGATTCGATGGGAGTTCCTGGCCAATCTTGCCTGTGGATTCTGAAGTATTCGGTCCTCGTCTTGAGCGTCTTCTCATGCTGCCTTTAACCCTTGCTAAATGCCTTTCCATTCTCCCGAATATCACACTCGGCAAGGTCGCTGCAAATTGTGTGCAGTCCGTCACATACAGTCCCGACGTGGGAACTTCATCCTAACGGCAGGGAATTGTGTGTACGGAGCGAAGGCGCTTTTGATTTTCTACCGCAGCCCCGGATGATACGATCAAGGGTTTGGTGGAATTGCCCTGAAGGCCATTCCAGGCGCCCTCTACCCGAGTTTTCGAACCATCAGCCTTATTCATCAAGAAGGAGAAATCGCAAATGGCAGTAAAGGTTGGAATCAACGGCTTCGGCCGCATTGGACGCAATGTTTTGCGGGCCGCGCTCGGTAATAACGACATCGATTTTGTCGCCCTGAACGACTTGACCAGCCCGGCGACGCTGGCTCACCTGCTCAAGTACGACTCGATCCTGGGCAACCTGAAGAATGAAATCTCCGCAGGCGAAGACTTCATCACCGTCGACGGTAAAAAAATCAAGGTGTGGGCCGAGCGCGACCCCGCCAAGCTGCCCTGGGCCGAGGTTGGTGCGCAGATTGTGGTTGAATCTACCGGCCACTTTACCGATGCAACCAAGGCCAAAGCGCACCTCGGCGCCACCGTCAAGAAGGTCATCATCTCCGCTCCCGCCACCAACGAAGACATCACCCTCGTGCTCGGCGTCAACGAGACCAAATATGACCCGGCCAAGCACAACATCATCTCCAATGCCAGTTGCACCACCAACTGCCTGGCGCCTGTCGTCAAGGTCGTCCTTGAGACCACCGGCCTCGTCAGCGGCATCATGACGACCATCCACAGCTACACCAACGACCAGGTCATCCTCGACTTCCCGCACAAGGACCTGCGCCGCGCCCGTGCCGCTGCCCTCAACATGATTCCCAGCTCCACCGGCGCTGCCAAGGCCCTCAAGCTGGTCATTCCTGAGACTGCCGGCAAGCTCGACGGCTTTGCCATCCGCGTCCCAACCCCCAACGTCTCCATCGTCGACTTGACCTACATTGCCGAAAAGCCCACCACCGTCGAGGCTCTGAATGCCGCATTTTTGGCTGCCTCAAAGGGCGAGCTCAAAGGCATTCTTGGCGTTGACTCGAACCTGCTGGTCAGTTCCGATTTCAAGGGCGACAAGCGCAGTTCGATCGTCGATGCTCCGTTGACCAAGGTAGTCGGCAACAGCGTCAAGGTGCTGAGCTGGTATGACAACGAGTGGGGCTACTCCAATCGTGTCGTCGACCTCATCGGCTTCCTGGCCAAGAAGGGCCTGTAAAAACGAGGGAAAAGGGATTAGGGAATGGGGAACAGGGCCGAGCGCCGGGTTTTCGATCTCTGATCTCTGTTCTCTGATCTCTGAAGATTCATGCGTACCAACATCAGCGGCGGATCGCCCTTCGAGCCCATCATCGGCTTCTCGCGCGCAGTGCGCATGGGAAATGCCGTGCATCTGGCGGGAACAGGTCCGGTGGGCGCGGAGAACGAAGATGCCGCCGGCCAGACCCGCCGCATCTTTGCCATAGCCGAAGAGGCCCTGACCGAAGCCGGCAGTTCACTCGACCACGTCGTCCGCACGCGCATGTATCTCACCCACGTCGATGATTGGGAAGCCGTGGGCCGCGTGCACGGCGAGTTCTTCGCGCAGGTTCGTCCCGCGGCGACCATGGTTGTGGTTGCGAAACTGCTTAACCCCGCGTGGCGCATTGAAATCGAAATGGACGCCGTGATTCCTGAATTTGAAGCTCGCGCTATCGCAACTTAAACTGGGCACGGTCCACGAATCACGGTTCACGATTCACGCTCACTGACCACTGTTCCTAAGGAAGGCAAAACCATGGCCAAGCTCTCGATTACTGACATCGATCTGACCAACAAGCGGACCTTTATCCGCGTCGATTTCAACGTCCCGCTCACTGAAGATGGCTCGACAATCACTGATGACACGCGCATTGTGGCCACACTGCCCACCATTGAATACGCGCTGCGGCACCGGGCCAAAGTCATTCTGGCCTCGCATCTCGGCCGTCCCAAGGGCAAGCCGAATCCAAAGTATTCGCTCAAGCCCGTGGTCAAGCGTCTGCGCGAGCTGCTCGACAAACAACTGGGTGAGAGCATCAACGTCGCCTTTTCGCCCGACTGCGTGGGCGAGATCGCCGAAGAGATGGCGCGCCAGCTTGAATCGGGCCAGGTGCTGTTGCTTGAAAACCTGCGCTTTCACGCCGAAGAAGAAGCCAACGATCCCGCGTTCAGCAAGGCGCTGGCCTCGCTGGCCGAGGTCTACGTGAACGACGCCTTCGGCTCTGCGCACCGCGCGCACGCCTCCACTGAGGGCATTACGCATTTCCTCAAGCCCGCCGTGGCTGGCCTGCTGATGGAAAAGGAAATCACCTATCTTGGCAAAGCGCTCGAAGTCGCCCGAGAAACCGTTCGTCGCCATCATAGGCGGCTCCAAAATCTCCGGCAAGATCGACGTGATTCAAAATCTGCTCGACAAAGTCGACACGCTGGTGATCGTCGGCGGCATGGCCTACACCTTTCAGCGCGCGCTTGGGCATTAAGACCGGCAAATCGCTTGTTGAAGAAGATCAAGCATCGACATGGCGAAGGAGGCGCTGGCCAAGGCGAAGGCCAAGGGCGTGAAGTTGCTGCTGCCGGTGGACAATATCCTGGCAGACAATTTTGCGCCAGACGCCAAAACGCAGGCATGGGATTGCTCGGTTGATTTTCCCGACGATTGGCAGGGACTCGACATCGGCCCAAAGTCGATTGCAGGCAATTGAGGAAATTGTTGCGACGGCGAAAACGATTGTGTGGAACGGACCCGCGGGCGTCTTCGAGTTTCCGCGCTTTGCCGTGGGCACCAACGCCATTGCGAAGGCCGTGGCCGCAAATCGGGCGGCAATTTCGATCATCGGCGGCGGCGACTCGGTCTCTGCGATCAACCAGGCCGGCGTAGCCGACCAGATTACGCACATCTCGACAGGCGGCGGAGCAAGCCTCGAATTCCTCGAAGGCAAAAAGCTGCCCGGCGTTGAAGCGCTGACGAATAAGTAGCACCTGCGGTGCGGTAACCGCGCCTCAGACGCCCAAATGGCAAGCAGTTCCAGCGAGACCGCGTCCGGTGAATGCACCGGATGCGGTCTTTTGTTGGCCGTTCCATCCGCAAGAATGGGTATATTGAAAGCCGAGGCCGAAAACCATGAGCTACTACACGCGGGTTCTGTCGAAAGATGAAGAGTTCCCTCCTTTCGATGAACTCGCGCAGTTGATTCGCGCGGAGCACCCTGAGTACAGGCTGACAATCGAAGAAGGAAGCGAAGAGGAATGGGAGACTCTTCTGCTCTCCGGAAATGATGACGTCGAGGTTGCGCTGATCGAACGCAATCCCGTCATGGATGGCTCGATCGGCCAGGATGAGATTGCGGACTTCATCGAGGACATTCAGGATTGCAAGCCGAAAAGCGGCGTTCAATGGCTTGAGGATTACCTGGCCTCAGTCAAGACGATCTATGCGTTTCAGCACCTGCAAGGATCGGAAACGGTGGAAGGCAGCAACGCACTGCACGCGCTGCGCTCGGCACTTTGGGAGCGCGGCGACGCGATTATCCAGGCCGACGGAGAAGGGTTCACGAACGAGGATGGCTACCACATCATCTGGCAGTTTTCCGACTCGGTTTCAGGGCCCTGGAACATGGGAGTGCTGCAAGATGGCGTCTGGCACCATTTCTCGATGGATCTTGGCGATCCCGATCATCGGGCTGCTTTCCTGAAAGGCGCAGTGCCCGGCGATTTGACTGCGGTGCTTGGATCGGGCGCATAGAGCCAGCCGCTACACGAAGCTTTCTCTGCAGCGATGGCCGCTTCAATCCGCACTGTGCCCGTCATCACCCGGCATCGCGGAATTCGATCCGCTAAAATTGATCTTGAGGAACTCCTGAAACATGTCTCGTAAAGCACTGATTGCCGCCAATTGGAAGATGTTCAAGACGCCTGCTGAAGCCAAGGCGTTTGTTGATGCGTTTTTGCCGCTCGTTGCCGGCCACACCCGCGATGAGATTGCCCTGTTCCCTTCGCCGGTGCTGCTGCCAACGGTGATTGCAGCCGCGAAGGGTTCGAATGTGGCCGTGGGCGCGCAGAATATTCACTTTGCCGAAGAGGGCGCCTACACGGGCGAGACCTCGGTCGGGCAGCTGATCGCTGTGGGCGGAACGCATACGCTGATCGGCCACTCGGAGCGGCGGCAGTACTTTGCCGAGACCGACGAGATTGTGAACAAGAAGCTGCACACTGCGCTGAAGCATGGCATCGTGCCGGTGGTGTGCGTGGGCGAAGTGCTGGCAGAGCGCGAAGCCGGCAAGACTGGCGAGCGTGCTGAAGACGCAGATAACGGGTGCGTTTGCGGGCATCACCGCCTGAAGCTGCAGCGCCGATTGTGATTGCCTACGAGCCGGTATGGGCCATTGGCACCGGCAAGACCGCGACGCCGGAGATGGCTGCCGAGGCGCACCGGATTATCCGCGCGGAAGTGGCAAGCTGCTGGGCGCCGAAGTGGCAGACGCCATGCGCATCCTTTACGGCGGCAGCGTGAAGCCGGATAATGCGACAGCGCTGATCGGCCAGGAAGAGATTGACGGCGCGCTGGTGGGCGGAGCGAGCCTGAAGCCGGATTCGTTTACGGCGATTGTGAAGTATTGAAAAAGCAGCAGGGCGAGCGGCGTTCGCGAGGTTATAGCAAAGCAGTCATCGGTGGAAGGGTTTTGTGTCAGGGCACGACTTTAGTCGTGCCGCAATGCTCGCAACATTCAATTGGGCTTTAGCCCCTGAAAGAAATTTTCTCACTCGATTTCCCTTCACCGCGAGTTATCAGGAAGGCAGCCGAAGTATCGAGTCAGCAGGCCGCCCAGAACAAACCATTCTGGCGGCCATTCTGTTTCTGCGAAATCGTGCTACATGCCGGGATAGAAGCCCGCAATCCAGCCTTGCAGCAGCGCCGGGAAGCATCCCATCACGAGCACAGCAACAGCAATTCCCAGCAGAACAATCAGTGTCATTGGATGTGCCTTGATCGGCGAGTCGTCCACCGCGGGCATCACGTAGGCGCGCTTGAGCACCTGCAGATAGTAGTAGAGCGAGACAGCGCTGAACGCGACTGCCAACGCCACCAGCGTGAACGGCACCGCGCCCGCAGAACGTGCAGCACCGCGGCAAAAAGATTGAACTTGGCCCAGAAGCCAACCAGCGGCGGAATGCCGGCGAGCGAGAGGAAGAGCACAAGCAGCACTGCGGCCAGCATCGGATTGCGCTTATGCAGGCCGAGGAATGCATCGAGCTTGTCGCTGCCGGTGGCGCGCTCTACCACTCCGACCACGCCGAATGCGCCGATGGTCGTGAGGCCGTAGGTGAGGATGTAGTAGAGTATGGCTTCCGCACTCATGTTTGTCCGCGAGAAAAACGCGAGGCCGAGCAGAATATAGCCGGCATGTGCAATCGCCGAGTAAGCCAGCAAACGCCGCACGCTCGATTGCGCGAGGGCAGCCAGGTTGCCAAATATCATCGACGCGACAGAGAGCAAAGTCAAAATCAAAGACCATGGAACCTTCAGCCCCAGGTACTTCGGTTCTGTGCCCTTTACGAATGCAACGAGCCGTACGATATGCGCTCCGTCAAACGCATGCAGAATCGCTGCGCCAATGGAAATCAGCAGTGCGAAGCTTGCCACCTTCGAAACCGAAGCAATGAATGCGGCGGCGGGAGCAGGAGCGCCTTCATATGTATCAGGCGCCCAGAGATGAAAGGGCACCGCGGCAACTTTGAAGCCGAGGCCCGCGGCAATCATGACCAGCGCAAGATAAAGCAGCGGTGCCCCGCCGGACATGCTCAAGAAGTACGACTCCTGCACAACCTTATACAGACTGGTCGAACCGGAAAGCCCGTAAAGATAACTGAACCCAAACAGCAAGAATGCCGCCGACATGCCGCCAAAAAGGTAATACTTCATAGCCGCTTCAGCGCTCTTGCCGGACTTCTTCGCGAACGCGGTGAGGATATAAAGGCCAAGGCTCAACAGCTCCAGGCCGGTGAAGATGACAAGCAGATCCTGCGCCGCGGAGATGATCAGGCCGCCGGCCGCAGCCATCAGCACCACCGCGACATATTCGCCTGGGTTACGCGTGAACTCTGCGTCGATGAGCAGCAGAAGCGTGATCGCGGTGAGAACCAGGATTGCGACCTGCGCAACACCAGCCGAACCGCCGGCGGTGAGCAGCAAATCGCCGCCCGTACTGAATGGCCCTGCGATCGAGACTGCCCAAACTGCTGCCAGGCATCCCGCCACGCCGAGCAGCGCCGAAACAGCGACACGCGTTTTGAAAGCTGTTTTGCGCAGAAATCCGAGATCGACCACCAGTACCAGCAGCGCGGCAACTTCGAGAGCGGTTTCAGGCAGCGTGGCGCGGAAGAGATCGATGTAGTTCATCGCATCCCTCCCGCAAGCAGCGACTTCACTGCCGGCTCAATCGAGTCCAGAAGAATGCGCGGATAGAGTCCGACAAGCAATGTAGAAATACCAAGCAGCGCTACGCCCGCGATCTCCGGCCAGGTGATCGCAGCGAACTTGTGCCCCTGCTCCGTCTCCAGTTCATGCGCCGTCGGCAAAGCGTCGCTGAAGAATGCTTTCTGCAAAGCTCGCCAAACGTATGCAACGCCAACAATGATCCCTATACCAGAAACCGCCGCCCACCATGGGTTTGCACGCCATGCACCCACCAGCACCTGCAGCTCCGCTACAAAACCCGAGAAGCCAGGCAGTCCCATCGACGCAACCCCTGCGACGACAAAAGCCCATGCGGCGAACGGCAATCGCCGCGAGAGATGCATCGTTTCTAACTCCGCAAGCTGGCGTGTGTGGGTGCGGTCGTAGACAATCCGGCCCACGATGGCGAAGAGCAGTCCTGCGATCACGCCGTGCGAGAACATTTGCAGCACCGCGCCGTCAACGCCGATCTGGTTCAGCGTCATGAGCCCGAGCAGCACAAAACCCATGTGGCTCACGCTGGAATAGCCGATAACAAATTTGAAGTCCGATTGCGCCAGTGCGACCAGCGCGCCATACACGATGCCGATCACCGCGAGCCACGCGAAAACGTCACGCCATGAGCCGATGCCAAGGAAAGCGAACCCCCACGGATCGAGCCCGTGCGGAAACAATCCAATACCCACGCGCAGGCAGCCGTAGGCGCCGAGTTTCATCACCACGCCCGCAAGCAGCATGGAGGCAGCCGTGGGCGCCGCAACGTGGCCGGTGGGCGCCCACGTGTGGAATGGCCACATGCCGGCGAGAATGGCGAAGCCGACGAAAACCAGCGGGAAGCACCACATCTGAAAGCTGACCGGCAAACCCGCGCGGGCCAGATCGATGAGCGCAGTGGAGTGGGCGCCCGAAGTAGCATACGCCGCAAGCAGGCCAATGAGCACCATGGCCGAGCCGACGAACGAGTACAACGCCAGCTTCATGGCGCCGTACTCACGCCGCGTCGAGCCCCATATAGCGATCAGAAAATACTTCGGAACGATGGCGATTTCGTAGAAGACAAATAGCAAAAAGAGATCGAAGCTGAGAAACACACCGTACACGCCGCCGATGAGCGCGAAATAAAAGGCAAAGAACTGGTTGGTGCGAAGATCGATGTTCCAACTGAACAGAATGCCCGCCACGGCGGCGATGCCGGTGAGCAGAACAAGCACGCGGCTGATTCCGTCGGCAGCAAGCATGTAGTGGATGCCCATCGAAGGCACCCAGAGCGCGTCGACGATCACGATGCGGCCTTGAGCGAAGCCTGCCGCATAGCCCGCGATGGCAATCGCCAAACCGGTGGCGGCCACCGCAAGCGCGAACCATCGCGCCAGTTCCGGCTTGTCCTTCGGCAGCAGTGCTGAAATCAGCGCGCCGGCAAACGAAATGTAGATCGTCCAGGCCAACATCTACAGCAGTTCTCCAGTCACAATCAATCGGAGCCGATTCTGTTCTGGGGGTTTTCCCTTAAGCAAAACCCGCGTTGCACAACACAAAAAACGCCACGCACACTGGAGAACCGCTCTTAAAATCTCCAGTGCGCCAGCAGGTGAACGACCGTTGGGTTAATGGTGTCGAGAATGAGCCGGGGCAAAAGCCCGACCAGAAACATAATGCCGATCACAGGGGCCAGGGCCATGCGCTCGCTGTGATGCAGATCGGGAAACTTGGCCCAGCGCTCCGGCACAGGCCCGCTGAACACCTTCTGAATCACTGTGAGAATCACGACGGCAGTCACAAGAAGGCCCAGCACCGAGACACTAGCTGCAACCCATGAAAGCGGAAAGACTCCGCGGAAGATGAGAAACTCGCTGACGAAATTGTTCAGTCCCGGCAGGCCGAGCGACGCAAACAGCACAATGCCCATGAGCCCGGCAAACACCGGCGCCGGTTTCCGTAAGCCGCCAAAATCGTCAATTCCCCGCAGGCCGCCGGTGCGGAGCTGAATCATCGCGATGAACCAGAAGATCGCGGCCGCAGTGATGCCGTGATTGAACATCTGCAGGATGACGCCGTTAAGCGCGGCAGCCTGGCTGGCCTGTGCTGCCGCGCCCGCAGCGGGAATGGCGAGCGCGAAGATAGCGAGCAGGCAGTACCCAAGGTGATTCACCGAGGAGTACGCAAACACTCGCTTCAGATCCTTTTGCGCAGCAGCAGCCCACGCTCCCATCACCACCGTGATCACAGCGAGCACCAGCAGCGGCGTACGCATGGCGGCGATTTGCACGCCAAAAATCGGCAGGGCAATGCGCAGCAGGCCGTAAACGCCCATCTTCGACATGCCGCCCGTCAGCAGCATCGTTACCGGCGAAGGCGCTTCAGCGTATGCCTCGGGCAGCCACGTGTGGAAGGGCATCATCGGCACCTTCACAGCAAATCCCGCCAGAACACCAACCGCGAGCCACGGCATTACCGGACCAAGGCGCGCCGCGACCATTTGTGTCAGCGCGCCGTTCTGTGCCATCGCGGCAAGCTGTCCAAAGTCCATCGATCCCGTTGACAGAAAGATGGCGAGGAATGAGAGCAGCAGAGCCACCGACCCGGCCATGGTGTAAATAAAAAACTGAGTAGCCGCCGGACCTCGCCGCGGACCACCCCATAACTTGATCAGGAAGAATGCCGGGATGAGGCTCAATTCCCAGAATAAAAACCAGTGGAAAAAATTGAGAGCCGTAAACGATCCAAAGAGGCCCGCCTCAAGCATGAGCACCAGGCCGTAAAACAGTCCTGGCATATGGTGCACGCGATGGGCCGCGTCCACCGACATGAGCGTGACGATGGCGGAAAGTAAAACCATTAGCGCGCCGAGTCCATCGACACCGAGATGATATTCAATGCCGAGCGAAGCCGCCCACGGATGCAATTCCACAAGGCCAATGCTTCCATCGGCGGGCAAGCGCGTCCAGATGATGAGCGCAATCACAAGGCTGAAGAGCGCAGTCATCAGCGCCACGCCGCGCGCATGGCGCCCCGAAAAAAGCGCGATGGCAGCGCCGACCAGCGGCAGCACGGTGATGAGCGTCAAAATCGGGAATCCGGTCGTCATCTCGTTCATGGCCGGCTGCTCCACAAAAGAATTGCGGCCAGTACCACCACAGCTACCGCCAGAAAACGCAGGTAATTCTGCACGCGGCCATCCTGCAGACGCGCCAGCAGACCGCCGCTGCTTGAAAGCTCCTCGCAGGTTTTGTCAAAGCCGCCATCGACCCAATACACATCGAGCAGTCGGTTGAACTTCGCCCACAGCCCGAAGAGCCACGCGACGCCTGCTACGGCTCCGCCCCACACGCGCCGGTCGAGCCAGTCGGCTACGCGAGCCCACCATGCGTAAAAGGCGATCACGGTCATGCCATAGAACTCATCCACATAAAGCCGGTCGCGCAGCGGGCCCCAAAGCCAGGGAACAGATTTTTCCAGAGCGTCCGGCGCTTCGGGCTTCGGGGACTTGTTGCCATAGAGCCACCAGCCCAATCCGAGGCCCAGAAATACGACCAGCGACGACGTGGCCATGAGTAGCAGGAAGCCCGGCTCAATCAAACTGTGAAGATCGATCTTTGTCGCGCGGCCCTCTAGAAATCCGTGGAACCACGGCCACGCGGGTGTGCCGATGAGGCCGAGCGTCAACGCAAAGAAGGCCAGAATTGTGAGCGGCAGCGTCATCACAGTGCTGCTCTCGTGCGCCGTCTTGTGCCCGCGCCAGTAACCGAAGAAGACATAGCACACCTGGCGCGTCATATAGAACGCAGTAAGCAGTGCGCCAAAAACCAGCAGATAGTACGGCCCCTTCGAGATGCTCCAACCGTGCGCCGATTCAAGAATTCCATCCTTCGACCAGAAACCCGCGAGAATCGGAACCCCGCAAAGCGCGAGCATACCGATTCCATATGTCGCGAACGTCAGCGGCATGTCGGACCTGAGACCGCCCATGCGCCGCACATCCTGCTCTTCGTGGCAGCCGTGAATCACCGAGCCTGCGCCGAGAAACAACAGCGCCTTGAAGAATGCATGCGTGATCAGGTGGAACATGCCTACAGCGATGCCGCCGATTCCGAGGCCCGCCATCATATAACCGAGTTGCGAAACCGTGGAATAGGCAAGAATGCGCTTGATATCGTTTTGCGCGATCGCGATCAGCGCGGCAAAAACCGCGGTGCCCGCTCCGACCCATGTAACAACAGTGAGAGCCACGGTGGTTCCACCGGGCAGGGCGCCGATTTGCATAAGGGGATAAACGCGTGCAATGAGAAAGACGCCTGCGGCAACCATGGTGGCTGCGTGAATCAACGCAGAGACAGGTGTGGGGCCCTCCATCGCGTCCGGCAGCCACACATGCAGCGGAAACTGGCCGCTTTTTCCGGCAGCGCCCGCGAAAATCAACAAACCGATCGCGCCGGCAGCGCTGAGTCCGAATGCCGCGTGCTGCGCGAGCAGGTTGTTAAGCGGCAGCCCCTCAAGTGAGCCCACGCCGTTGTTGTAAAAAAGCAGCGTGCCGGTCTGGGAAAAAAGCCAGACAATCCCCAGCAGAAAAAAAACGTCGCCGACGCGTGTAGTGATGAATGCTTTCTTGGCTGCCGCCGCCGCCGATGGCTTGTGATACCAGAAGCCGATCAGCAGATAGGAAGTAAGTCCCACCAGCTCCCAGAACATGAACAGCAGCAGAATGCTGTTCGAGATGACCACGCCGAGCATGGCACCCGCAAAGAGTGAGAGAAAGCAAAAGAAGCGAGTGAAGTTTTCGTCGTGGGCCATATATCCCACGGAGTATATGAAGATGAGCAACCCTACAAAGCTGACCATCACAACCATGATCGTGGCCAACGGATCAAGCACCCAGCCGAGATCGATAGTGGAGTTGCCGAAATGAATCCAGGTAAAGTTGACGGTGTCGCGCACAGTCGGATTGAAGCCCAAATGGAACAGCAACGATCTGGCGCTGATCACGTGCGCCAATGCACTGATTGACAGTATGAGAGAAGAGCTCAATGCGCCGATGGCTAAACTCGCCGAGAGCCCGCGCCGCGCTTGCTTCAGGAATGCAATCATGCCGGCTGCGACGATGGGCAGGGCAGGAATGAGCCAGAGCCACCTCACAATCCAGGCTTGCGTTAGCGTCGGCGCGCTCGTGGGGTTCATCAATAGGATGTTGGTTTGAATCAGCACACGTTCACCCCTTCATCCTGTTGATCTTGTCGAGTTCAGCGGTGTTGGTGTGGCGATGAATCGAAATCACAAGGCCCAGGCCCACGGCGGCCTCGGCCGCTGCCACGGCGATAGAAAAAATGGCGAACATCATGCCGGTGAGCGCCTCGGGGTGCGGACCGTAGCGCCAGAATGCAATCAGATTCAAATTGGATGCGTTCAGCATCAACTCAATGCCGATGAGCACCAGAATTGCATTGCGCCTTACCAGCGCGCCGGCCAGGCCAATGGCGAAGAGCAAAGCCGCGACGAGAAGATAACCGGCAAGCGGCGAAGCCAGAGTCGTCATCTGGCCCTCTCTTTCTCGTGCATGGCCACGATCACCGCTCCAACAGTAGCAGCGGTCAGCAGCAGGGCGACGATTTCAAGCGGCAGTACATAGCGGCCCATGAGCGCATTGCCAATGTCGTGCACAGTCACAGCGGGCTCGGCGGTTTGCTGCGGGATTGCGCCCACACTTTGCAGCACGGCCCATCCCAGCAGCGCAAAAACTCCAGCGGCAATCACCAGCCCCACAATCCAGGTCCGGCTGAAGACGCCATCCTTCGGCAGATCCGAACCGCGCGTGAGCAGAATGGCAAATACAATCAGGATCGCGACAGCGCCAATGTAAACCAGAATCTGCGCGAAGCCCGCAAACTGCGCGTCTAGCTGTAGAAACAGCAGCGCCAAGCCGAGGAATGCCACGGTGGTCGCCAGCGCACAATGAACCAGATGCTTGAGCATCACCGCCGCCAGGCCGCCGGTCAGCGTGAGCGCCGCAAGCAGATAGAAAACTATGCTCACCTGTTGCATCTCCTACTCAGCATAGCGGTAGCTCCTGGGGCCAAAGTGTTCTTTGCGCATGCTGATGCGACCCATCACCAGGTAGGCCGCGGCCAGAATCGCCGTGCAGACCACCCAGCGCTCCCACCCCTCGCCCATGAAGCGCCACAGCGCCGTGACCATCAGATCGAGCAGCGTGAACGGCAATACGAACTTCCAGGCAAAGTTCATCAATTGGTCCTGGCGCAGACGTGGCAGCGTGCCGCGCATCCAGATAAAGATAAAGATCGAAAGCATCACCTTGCCGAAAAACCAGATCCACGACGGAATCCAGCTTAGAAATGAGAACGGCGCCGACCAACCGCCGAGGAAGAGCGTTGTGCCGAGCCCGGAGATGGAAAACATTGCGAGATATTCGCCCAGAAAGAAAAGCGCGAACTTGAAGCCGGAGTACTCCGTGTGGTACCCGGCCACCAGTTCCGACTCGCCTTCAGGCAGATCGAACGGCGAGCGATTAGTCTCAGCCGTGGCTGCAATGGCGTACATCACAAAAGCAGCCAGACCCCACGGCGTGAAGATGTACCAGTGTGGAAAGATGCCGGAGTACGTGTCCTGCGCGGCAACGATCTTCGGCAGCGAAAGCGAGCCTGAGATCATCACCACCGACACAGCCGACAGCAGCAGAACCACTTCGTAGCTGATCATCTGCGCCACGGCGCGCATGGCCCCCAGCAGCGAATACTTGTTGCGGCTTGACCAGCCGGCCATGAAAACCGACAGCTCCGTCGCCGCGCCCATTGCGAAAAAGAAAAGCAGTCCGGCGTCCATGTCGACCAGCACCATGTGGCGGCCCATGGGCAACACAGCGAAACCCATAAACACCGTGACCACAAGCACGAGCGGCGCCAGGAAATGCACCACGGCGTTCGCGCTCAGCGGAACAATATCTTCCTTCGTCAGCGACTTTATGCCGTCGGCAACCGGCTGAAACAAGCCATAAGGGCCCGACGCGATTCGGGCCGATCCGGTTCTGGATGCGGCCCAGCCCCTTACGTTCAAAGACCGTGGTGAGCGCGAAGAGTCCAGGGAAAACGCAGACGATGGCGATGACGGCGAGCACTACGCCTGCGGCAGGGCGCAGCGCGACGGGTAAAAATCCTACGAGCCAATCACGTAGAAGGATAAAGATCTGGTCGAGATTCGCGAAGAAGGATCTTGCGTCCACTTGCTAGTCTGCCTCGCTTCTGCAGGTTCAGCTGGGCTTGGTGCGGCAGCTCGGCTGCCTTGGCGGCGGCGGCCTCTGCCGCGGCTTTTGCCTTGGCTTCCGCCTTGGCTTTTTCCTCAGCCAGGCGCGCGTCCACCTCGCCGGCTTCAGTCGGGATGAATCCAGTGATAGTACTCATTCGATTTTGCCAGTTGCTTGGCGGTCGAGCAGAAGTCCGCCAAACCGGTCGTCGGTTGCAAGCTCGAACTCCGTATCCATCTTGATGGCTTCAAACGGGCAAACCTCAACGCAGATCTGGCAGCTCATGCAGACCGAAATATCGATGTCGAAGCGCGCCGGATAAAACTGCGGCTTGCCCACGCAGTCGGGCTTCTTGTCCTTGTGACTTCTCGATGTAGATGCACTTGGGCGGGCACTCTTTCTCGCAGATCTGGCAGGCCACGCAGCGCAGGCCGGCCTCCCACTCGCGGCGCCGTCGTAAACAAGGAAGGGAAAGACGCGCGCTGCTCGTCGGTCGGCGATCCGCTCCTCCGGATACTCGACCGTCGTCAGCCGCTCTTCGGAGACATAACTTCCGAAGAAATTCTTCGCCGTCTCCGCCATGCCCTTCAGGATGCCCTCACCCAGCAATGGATCCTCCAAATTCAGTTTCAGCTATTACAGTCAGTCATTCACTCGTGCACGACCGGTCGCAGCTACTCTGACAACTGCGAATTGCGAACTGCTGCAGCTGCCTCACCGATCCACTTCTCCCAACACAATATCCACGCTGCCAAAAATCAACACCACGTCGGCCACGTTGTGGCCCAGGCACATATCTTCCAGAATCGTCAGATTGATCAGGCTTGGCGGGCGGACGCGATAACGATAAGGATTCGGCCCGCCATCGCTGATGAGATAAAAACCGAGCTCGCCCTTTGGCGCCTCGATGCGGCCATAAGCCTCGCCGGGCTTGGGCCTGAAGCCGCGAATCTTCGCCTTCGGGTCCATGATCGGGCCGGCGGGAATGTCCTTGAGCGCCTGTTCGAGAATTTTGATCGACTCGCGCATCTCCAGCACGCGCACCATGTAGCGGTCATAGATGTCGCCATGATCGCCCAGCGGCACGCGAAATTTGAAGCGATCGTAGATGCCGTAGTGATCGACCTTGCGAATGTCGTAGTTGACGCCCGAAGCGCGCAGCATCGGCCCGCGTCACTCCGGCATTGACCGCCAGATCCGGCCTCAGAACGCCTACGCCCTGGCACCGCGCCATCAAAATCTCATTGGTCGCACAGCAGCGCCTCAAACTCGTCCACAAACTGCGGCAGCCCGGCGACGACTTTGCGCGTTGCATCCAGCCAGGCCGCGCGAAACATCCACGCGGCAGCCGCCGAAGCGCATGTAGTTGCACATCATGCGCGAGCCAGTGAGCGATTCAAAGAGGTCGAGAATCTTCTCGCGCTCGCTGGAAGGCGTACATCAGCGGCGTGCCGCTGGCGCCCATCTCCTGAATCAGAAAGCCAATCGACGATGCGTGATTCTGCACGCGCGTCAGCTCGGCCAGAATCACGCGGATGTATTCGGCGCGCTCCGGAACCTCCTGGCCCACGAGCTTTTCCACTGCCAGCGCATAGGCCCAGTTGTTCGTGAGCGAGCAAAAATAATCCAGGCGGTCGGTGTAGGGCATCGACGCCAGATACGAGGCGCCCTCGGCGATCTTCTCGTGATTGCGGTGCAGGTAGCCGAACACCGGCTTCAACCGAATTACACGCTCTCCGTCCAGTGTCACGTCCATGCGGAACACGCCGTGCGTCGAGGGATGGTGCGGCCCCATGGCGACTTCGAGCAGTTCGCCTTCGCCGTCCGGCGCAATCACCGGCACACGGTTCCAGCCTTCCACTCTCTCCGTCTTGGTTTCCACTAGACTCATTCGGCAACCGGCCTTTGTTCCCTTGTCCCCTCGTTCCTGCCGGGCCCCCGGCGGGCGAGTTGTGCCCGCTGGGGCGGCTTGTTCCTTGTCTCTGCGCTC
Organism: uncultured Acidobacteriaceae bacterium; assembly: GCA_963841095.1. Taxonomy (GTDB): domain Bacteria; phylum Acidobacteriota; class Terriglobia; order Terriglobales; family Acidobacteriaceae; genus Telmatobacter. Next base: position 55,317 of record CAWJBE010000011.1, on the reverse strand, counting down.
CTGCGCCCGCTTCAGCACCTCATCGTGCGGCGTTGGCTCGTATTCAAAATCGTCCGGCTCCACGTAATCCTTGCGCATGGGATGGTCTTTGAAGCCGTCCCACATAAGAATCCGTCGCAGGTCCGGATGGCCCGTAAAGACGATTCCGTAAAGATCGAAGACCTCGCGCTCTTGAAACTCAGCCGAGCGCCAGACCTGAGTGAGACGATGGCAGTTCAACCTGATCCGTCCTGTTCACCGTCCGCATCCGGAGCACCAGCGGCCCATGCTTTTTCGCAACAGAGTAGAGGTGAAACACCGCCTCAAGGCAGCCCGGCTCAACGTGCTTGCGAACCTCTTCGACCGTCTCGTCCACCGTTTGCTCAACACCATCGATCGTTTTCGCAACCTGATGCGTTACTTTAACTTTTTCTGTTATCTCTTTGTCGGGCCAGTCAACTCCGGTAACGTTGGAGAGGAAATCGAAGGCCAATTCAGGATCGTCGCGCAAAAACGTCGCCACTGCCACGGCGCGTCCAGGCGCAATGCGCAACGAGTGCTGTGCGCTCACACTGGGGTTGAGCACGAGCTCAACTCCCGCGCCAGGCACTGCAGCCTCAATTGCCGCCTTGATCTCTTCCACCGTTTTCAATCCGCGCCCCTCAGTCCCCGTTTTCTATTCCCTATTTCCAAATCTCTGTTCCCTGTCTGTTTCCGGTCGGCTCGGTCCCTTGGTCCCTGTTCTTAGCGAATCGTGATCGGCACGGGCCACACGCCTTTGTTCGAAGTGGGCTCGAGATCGTGCGCGCCCTGCTCCGGCACTGGAAACTCGCCCTGCGCTTCGGCGTCTAAATGACGCGGACGTCCCTCGCCGGTCAAATGCTGCCCGTCAATCTTCTTCTGCAATGTCATAAAGGCCTGCAAAAGCGCCTCTGGCCGCGGCGGGCAGCCGGGAATGTGCACGTCCACCGGAATGTAGCGGTCAATACCCTTGAGTACGTTGTAGCCCTGCTTGAACGGCCCGCCTGAGATTGCGCACGCACCCATCGCGATCACGTAGCGCGGCTCGGCCATCTGGTTGTAGAGGCGGACCACCTGCGGCGCCATCTTCTTGGTCACGGTGCCGGAAACAATCATCAGGTCAGCCTGCCGCGGCGACGGCCTGAAGACCTCGGCTCCAAAGCGCGCCATGTCGTAGCGAGCCATGGTCGTCGCAATCATCTCGATAGCGCAGCACGCCAGGCCAAACTGCATCGGCCACACAGAACTGCGCCGTCCCCAGTTGTAAAGCTCCTCGATTGTCGTAACGAAGATGCCCTGCTTGCCCAGTTCGATCTTCAGTTGTTGGTCGACTGCCATTGCGTTTCGCTCCCGAGTCCCCTGGATTAGAAATCAGCCTGAACCCGACCTTCTCTTATCCAAGCAATTCTTCAGTCTCCCGGACAAACAACCCCATAATTCAAAACCTTCGCAACTTCGCTTCTCACTCTTCCAGGCTATAGCCGCATCGCAAGCGAATCTCTGTTCCCTGTTCTCTGTTCTCTGCGTTTCACGCCCACGTCAGCACGCCCTTGGCCCAGGCCCATGCAAGCCCCTCAACCAGTAGCAGAACAAACACCAGCATGGCGACGCAGGCTGCCGCGCTCAGCCCTGTAAATGCCACTGCAAAGGGCAGCAAAAAAACGGCTTCCACATCGAAGATGAGAAAAATGATTCCGTAGAGGTAGTAGGCCGAGCGGAACTGCACCCAGGCATCGCCCTTCGACACCAGCCCGCACTCATAAATGGCGTTTTTCACGGGGTTTGGCTTCGGCGGCGAAAACACCCTCGCCCAGAGCCACGCCAGCCCCAGCGGAGCCAGACCGAACCCGAGCGCCGCAACAAACAAAACCGCTAATGAAAAGTAGGGACTGGAAGCCATAACGGGAATGAACATCTTACTCTTTCAAGCTACCAGTTTGGGGTTGCTTTTGGCTAAGGAGTCCAGGCCGCCAGGCGCAGTTCAAGCGCAGTTTTCCGCCGTTTATCCCATCCTGTGAACCGTTGGCTGAGACGTCGCCCAATCGGTCAGGAGGCCACTGCCGCAGCTCCGGTCGCCGGCCAGACAAAGACCGGCGCCCGGCGGCCCGGCGCCAGCTACAAGGACATACTCCGAGGGTTGCGTGACCCGGCCCCCCCTCACGCCGCAGCCAGACGCTCCTCTTTCAGCACGCGCTCATAAGCCGGCAGCGTCAGGAATTCGGTAAACTCCGGCGCCCGCACCAGCTCCCGCATCAGGTCGGCAGCCTTTTCATAGGAGGCAAACCGGACAGAATCCACTGCGGTCTTTTGTTTGGCGAGCTCGGCCGCGATATAGCCTTCAATCAGCGCCACGTCCACCGTTCTTCCATCGCTGAGCTTCACCTTGTTGTGCGCCCACTGCCAGAGCTGCGCGCGGCTGATCTCAGCGGTAGCAGCGTCTTCCATCAGATTGAACAACGGAACGCAGCCGATCCCGCGCAGCCACGCCTCCAGGTATCCCAGCCCGACCGCGACATTCTGCTTGAGCCCGGCCTCAGTAATCTGCCCTCCCGGAACCTGCAGCAGGTCCGCAGCGGTAGCACCGTAATCGGGCAATTGCTTCGCAATTTGATTCGGCTGCGGCATAAGCCGGTCAAAGATCTCCATCGCCACCGGCACCAGGCCCGGATGCGCCACCCAAGTTCCGTCGTGTCCGTCGCTGGCCTCGCGCTCCTTGTCCGCCTGCACCTGCGCGATGGCTTTCTCATTGGCCACCGGGTCGGTCTTCACCGGAATATACGCCGACATGCCGCCCATCGCATGTACATTGCGCTTGTGGCACGTCTTGATGGCCAGCTTGGAGTAGCTCCGCATGAAGTGCGTAGTCATCGTCACCTGCGCCCGGTCGGGCAGCACGGCCTGTGGATCGTTGGAAAACTTCTTGATGAAGCTGAAAATATAATCCCAGCGGCCGCAGTTCAGCCCCGCGGAGTGCTCGCGCAGCTCGTACAGAATCTCGTCCATCTCAAATGTCGCCAGAATGGTTTCGATCAGCACCGTGGCCCTGATCGACCCATTCGGCAACCCGATCTTCTCCTGCGCGCGCAGAAAAATGTCGTTCCACAGACGCGCTTCCAGGTGGCTCTCCATCTTGGGCAGGTAGAAATACGGGCCGCTGCCGCGATCCAGCAGCTCTTTTGCATTGTGGAAGAAGTAGAGGCCGAAGTCGAAGATCGATCCCGACATTGCCTCGCCATCCACCTTCACATGGCGCTCCTCAAGATGCCAGCCCCGCGGTCGCACAAACAGCACCGCGACTCGGTCATTCAGCTTGTACTGTTTTCCCGTGCCCGGATCGGAGTAGGTAATCGTGCGCCGGATCGCATCTCGCAAATTGATATGGCCGTCGATCAGGTTGTTCCATGTCGGCGTGCTCGAATCCTCAAAGTCCGCCATAAAGACCTTCGCTCCCGAGTTGAGCGCGTTGATGATCATCTTGCGCTCCACGGGGCCGGTAATCTCCACGCGGCGGTCAAGAATGTCAGTTGGAAGCGGCGCCACCGTCCACGCTGAATCGCGAATCTGCTTGGAATCCACTAGAAAGTCCGGCTTCTCGCCGGCATCGAGCTTCTTCTGCCGTTCATGCCGAGCCCTGAGCAGCTCCTTCCGGCGGGCATTAAAAGTGCGCTGCAAATTCACAATGAACGCCACCGCCTCCGGCGTAAGAATGGCTGCATGACTTTCATTCACCGGTGCGAGAATCTCGACACCTGGAAGAGCGACAGTTTGCGGCATGGGGAAGACTCCCTGAACGCGAATTTACCTTTGACAGGATAATGGCCGGACGCAAAGACCGCCAAAGAAGAAACGATGCAGAATTCGCCGCCGCAAAAACCGGGTGACGAACCCCGCCCTCAGCACACCTGCTGGAATCCAACGCCCATCAGCGCCGCAGCCTTGCGCAGCGTGGCCGCCACGTGGCCCACTCCCACCGCGCAATGGTGTGCCGGGCCCTGCGCATTCCACGCTTCAACAAATCCGCGCGCTCCCAGCGGAAAGCGGTAGCGGCTGTTGGTGTTGCCAATCTCCAGAATCGCACCGGCCACCGACTCACCCTCCGCAACCAGCAGTTTGAAGCGCCGATCGGCATCTTCCACAACTGACAGTAGTGTCACCGGACCGTACTTCACGCTCATCTCCACCGAGAGCCCGCGGCCCACCTTGCCGTGATACACCTCAAGCGGCCGCACCTTGGTCTTGCCCTCGGCAATCGCGATGTGCCCCGGACCATCGTGCCCCATCAGCATCAGGTCATCGTTGAAGTCCATCGCGTAATACTCTGTAAACGAGCCGCCTGCTCCCAGCAGATCCATAATCTTCATCGCCATCGCATTCTTCACTTCATACTCGCCCGCGACAGGAATGTGCCGAGCCGTTAACAGCGAAGTGCCCAGAATGATCGAGCTGATCGTGTCTTCATTCGCCAGGTTGCCCGAGCCCTTGTAGTAGTAGGCCATCAGGTCCAGCTCATGCCGCGCAACAAACTCGTCGAGTGCTACTGAAGTGCGCGCAGCGCGCTGCAGCTCCTCGTTCGGACAGTCCGCTTGCACATCGAATGCGGCGTGAAATTCGTTCGCTCGACGTGTAATGTCAGCCTCGTCCACTCCGGCGCAAAGCGCACTCAGCTCATCCACTTCCAGTAGCTCCGCATGGGTCCCAAACGCGATTGAAACCAGCGTCACGTCGGTCATAATGTCGAGCATGCCGCTGTAGTAGTGGCCCATCAGTCCCAGCCGTGCCTCCGCAAGCGACGAACGCACGCGCGCGGCAGCCAGCCACTCCTCAATCCCGCGCCACGTTTCGGCTTCGTCCAGCACGCCCGTGACCTGGTGGAACGGAATGCGCGCGCGGGCAAACAGATTCGCAATCTCGGGCACCGGGCACGCCGAGCAAAACGCCAGCCACTCGCCGGTCATCGCCGTGCGGTCCGCAAGCTTGTTGAAAGACTTGTAGTCGATCGCCGCTTCGGGCTGAAGATTCAGCACAATCACCGGCACGCCCGCGCGCTGCACCACGGGCAGCACAGTGTTCGACAGCGCATAGGTTGTGACGTAGAGAAACAGCACGTCGATATCTTCACGGCGGCACTGGTGGCCTGCTTCACGAGAGCGCATAGGCGTGTCAATCAGGCCAAGATTGATCACTTCAACGCCGGGCCGCTTGAGCCGCAACGCAAGTCGCGCCACATATCCCTTGAGCCGCTCTTCAAGGCCCGCAAACTGGCTCCAATAGGCATCGAGTCCAATTCCGCAAAGGCCAACCCGGAGTGAACGTTTCTGGCTCATTCGTCTTTATCCTTCCCGAAGAGCCTACCAGCTAACCACGGTTACGGCGAACGGTTCAAGCGTCACGGCGCCACCGGCGATCGTCACGCTGCGTGCCGGGCCGTCGCCTGATTTTTCATCGACGGTGACCGCGCTTGCCTTGTCCGCATCGGGCAGCGGGATTGCAAATTCTCTATTCCGCTTGTTCACCAGCAAGAGCCTGTTGCCCGCCGCCGTCACAAACGCCTGCGCCGCTACATCCCTCAAGTCCTGGGATGTTTCAACCAGTTTGTCGCCAGGCTGGAACGAATCCTTGATCAGCTTCAGTACCCAGAAACGCGCATTCGGCTGGTTGTTTGTCCAGTCCATCATACTCACGCTGGGATATTGCGTGGGATAGCCAATAAGCTGCGACTCTCCGGCGATATCGATCTGGAGCCGTGAGAGATCAATGAACAGATCGGCATAGAGCGCGCCGGCCAGATTCCAGTAAGCCGCCGGCGGCGGCACATTGTCTCCGGGCTTGTTGTCGGTGGGCAAAATTACACCCAGTTCGTCGAGATCGGTCTTGGTCTCCGGCGATAGCCGCTTGCGTATGGACTCGGCATAGCGGACGGTATTGATGAATCCCGCCTCCTGATCGAAAAACGTGTACTGCCAACTGTCCAGGGTCTGCTCTTTAGCCGGAGACGCGTAGAAATGGTACGAAATGTAATCGAGCGGAATGCCGGCTTTGTGGTTGGCGTGATTCAGGAAGTACTCAAAATAGTGGGGATTGTTGGGAGTCCCCAGCGCCAGGCCCATGAATTTTGTCTCAGGCGAAACCGCGTGAATTGCGCTGACGATTGCGTCATAACGCGCCGTATAATTCTCCGGCGTCATTCCATGTTCGCCTTCGTTCAGAACCTCCCACACAGGGAATTTGTAATGATAGCCGGATTCGTGCTTCACGCCGTTTTCGTCAGTGAATCCGCCATTCACATACCAACTCACGAGGCGGGCGTAATAGTCACCCAATTCCTTGCCTGTGGGATCACGAAGCTCCGTGCCCTGGGTATAGTTCCAGACCACCTGGTTTGGATCATCGGGATACGTCACCGGCTTGTCGGTCTTCCACAGCCACGCCGGAGTTGTGCTGAAATTCATTACCGTCGGGTGGCCTTCGGTTGCAGCCAGAAAATCCTTCGTCATGGGATCGATAAGTGTGAAGTCCCAGGATGTCTTTTGCGGAGTCGGCGGCTCGAGCTCGGCGACGGCGAGCTTTGGATACGGAAGCCACGGCACATAGCGGACGTAATTGGCGCCCAGTTCCTTGACTGCCTCGTAGGCGGCCACGCCCAGCGGCTGACCCGGCCGCAGCGGTGGGTTCACCACCACCTGCAGGGTCGGCGTGGTCTTTGAGACGACCGTGACCTTGTCCCAGTGAATCGCGAGCTTGGCAGGTTGCTGCGCCTGCAATGAACCCACGCTGATAACACAGGCTGAAACCGCAATCAGGCTCAAAACAAGAGAAGACGTTTTCCCGGATTCAACAGGCTTGCTCATCGTTGATCACTCCCGCGCGTTGCGCACAAATCCGTCAGCCATCCTATCACCCGGATTCGACCCGATACGTGGGAGCCGATCACACCTTAATCATCGTCATCCTTGGCGCCGTTCTTCACACGCGCTTTCAGCATCGCCGGCACCGGCGCGTTGCCCATGGCATCCTTCCACAGAATTACGTTGAGCTTTTCCGTCGGGGCGCGGTCCGCGTGGCTAAAGTCCATCCTCATGCTCGCCCGCGCGCCAACTGCGTTCTTCGGGTTCGCGGTATAGATCAACCCGTTGTCGCGGTTAGAATAGTCTGCCGTATACGGCGCCTGATCGCCAGGTCCCGCGAACAGCGAGGAGATCATCGAGCAGAATGCATCGTTGTTGTTCATCGGCGGCAGACCCAGCAGGGCCTCCATCGTTCGCACCACGCTCACAGTCGAATAGAAATGACTGTCCACAAACGGCGCGCCGCTGGGCCCGCGCGGCGAATATTTACTCACGACCAGCGCAATGCTGCGGTGCGCGTCCACGTGGTCAGCGCCCGCCTGCGCATCATCCTCCAGGATGAAAAACGCCGTATCGTCCCAGTACGGCGAGTGCGAGATTGCTTCCACCGCCCGCCCTACCGCAAGATCGTTGTCTGCCACAGAAGATTTGGGCGAAGGCCCGCCCGGCCGCGTCCCCGCGGTGTGATCGTTGGGCAAACGCAGCATCACAAAGTTGGGCATTGTGTCGTGCCCCTGCGCGCGATCGGCGACCCACTTCTTCAGGTGGCGCATAAAAATGTCCACCCTGATTTGATCCGGAATCATCAGGTTGAAGTCCGGCGCTTCGGGCGCAAAGTGGCCCACCAACTCCGGTTTCGTGGCAATGTTGTCGGCCAAAACCGGAATCGGCCACGGCCATTTGTTCACGCCGCCGCCCCATTCCGCGGGCAACTCCTCGCCCGGTTCAATCGCTTTGCGCGCACATTTCGGTCCCGCAAGCATCGGGCCGAGCGTGGGATTTGCAACGTCTCGCTGACCGCAAAATGTCGACGATATGTACTCGCCAAAGTGGTAATAGCTCTTCCCATGTGTGGCCAGGTCGCCCCACAAATATCCGCTGGCCGGCTCGTTCACGTCGGGAATCTTTTGCAGCAGCGGATAGCCCTCCGCCACCACGCCCTCGAAGTCGTAAGTGTGCTGCGCGCCGCGATAATCCTGCTCCCAGGTCTTCTCCAGGTAGTCCGTTCCGATCGCCGCCGTGGACCAAACGTGGCCGTCGCCCGACACTTCGCCGGAGTCAAAAAAGTTGTCAAGCACGCCGAACTGCAGCGCGAGCTTGTGCTCATTGGGAGTGATGGCCTCGCCGTACATCGCCCACTTGGCATCGCCGTTGCCCACCGGTTTCCCGTTCTGCTCAAGGTCGCCGAGAAGCTGATCGTAGGTGCGGTTCTCCTTGATGATGTAAATCACGTGCTTAATACGGCTATGGCCGCTTCCCTGTGTGTCTCCCGCAAACGTGATCTGCTGCTGCGCGGCTTTCATGCGGTTCGAAGCCAGCACCGTCGCCGTCCACTCCCGCAAATTGTTCGAAATCTCACTCTCGTCAATCGTCGCCAGCGAGCCATAGAGCAAAGTCCCGATGTATGTATTGGGCCTCCCGTTCATGCCTGGCTCGCCCTCCACGGGGCGCTGCGGAAAGTTGTTCGGCCCGGTTCCCTTCCCTTTCGCAGTAGCAACATAGAGCTTTCCACCCGAAGGCCCGCTAACGAACTCCATCGACATCGGCATCCACTCCGTCGGCACAAATCCAATTGGCTCCACCATGCCTGTCTTCGAAACCTTCGCCGTCAGCTTCTTCGTATCGATCACCGCGACCGCATCGGTGGCCATATTCGCCACATACAGCCTGCTCCCGTCCGCGTTCACCGCGAGCGCATCCGGCTCCGCGCCAAAGTAGCTTTGCCCCGGCAAGCGCGTGTCAAAGTACCCCCTTACCTGGAACTGCCCCCCGCCAACATTGACTGCCGCAACCGCATCGCGATTGGCCAGCGTCACGTAGAGCGTCTTTTGGTCGGGCAAAAACGCGAACGCGCATGGGTGTGTCCCCGGCGCAATGGGGCTTGTCGGTTTCAGCAGTGGCAGCTTCCGGCCTACCGTGCCATGCGCTAGATTGAGCTCAACAATCTGCGATGCATTCCAGAGCGCCACGAATGCTCGTTTCTCATCCTTCGTAACCGCCAGCGCAATGGGATACGTCGACGGCACGGTATCGCTTTCGGCCAGATCGAAGCGCTTTTCAATTGCGCCCGTTGCGGCATCCAGCAGCACCACATCATCTGTCAGGTTCTCGGCGACAAGCAGCTTCTCGTGTCCGGCCTCGCCAACAACCGCAATCGCCGCCGGATATGGCACCCCCTCATCGCTCGCCTTCCCGGCAGGCAGTCGCGTAGTGTGCCCGTTTGCAAGATGCACCATGGGCAGATGAATCATCCGCTCTGGAGCAATTTTTCCGTCGCTAAAGCTGTATACCGCGATGCCGCTGCCCGTGTCCCCCTCGTTTTCTCCCATCGGGTCGCTCATTGATGCCATGCTGGCATAGATGTGACTGCCGTCGCGGCTAAAGGCAAGACCCGAGTACAGCGTTTGCTTCGCGCGCACCGACGTCCGCGCATCGGGGAAATCTGCAAGCTTCCCGGTTTCCGTGTTCAACACTGCCAGCGACTGCTGATATTTCGACTCGTACGTTCCATAACCGGCATTCACCGTAACCACGTAGTGGCCGTCGGGTGAAACCGCCATCGACATCGGCAGGCTGTTCAGCCGTTGCGGGTGACCCGGAGCTTCGCCGATCAACTCTTTGCTCGAAGGCAAATCGATGGTCTGTGCAGCAAGAAATGCAGTAGAACAAAAAGCGGCGGCAACAATGGTTGCGGATAGAAGTTTCGACTGCATCAGGGAAAGACCTCTGATCTGATTGAAATTCGTCTAGATGAACATTCAATGAATTGCAGCCGCGGACGCCGCAATCGAATTCAAGCAGGATTGTACATCTTCGAAATGAACAGTGGGCAGTGCTCTCCGGCCCTTTCTCCACCGCGTTGTGCCGCGGCAGAGAAAGGGTGGGCCAGAGATGTGTCGTCGAATACTGCTTACGGGTAAATGCCGCGAATCTGCACGGCTTCAGCCACTCGGCCAATGCCCAGCATGTTGGCGGCAATCCGCATCGGCACGTTCCGGTCCAGGTGAATCTTCAGCACATCGCGGAATGCCGTCTTCATTACGTGCTCGAGGCGGTTGTAAATATCCTGCGGCTTCCCAGAACAGGTGCTGCTCGTCCTGCACCCACTCAAAGTACGAAACCGTGACGCCGCCGGCGTTGCACAGAATATCCGGAATCACGAAGATGCCTTTGCTCTCGAGGATTCTGTCCGCCGCCGGCGTGACCGGCCCGTTGGCCGCTTCGGCAACAATGCGCGCGCGCACCGCGGCCGCGTTGTCCGCATGGATCGTGTTTTCGAGCGCCGCCGGCACCAGGATGTCGCACTCAAGGCCAGCAACTCATGCGGCTGGATCGGCTCGCTCTCCGGGAACCCCTCCACATGGCCGCACAGCGCTTTCATGTGGATCAGCTCCGGAATATTGAGGCCGTTGCGGTTGTAAACGCAGCCCGTCGAGTCGCTCACCGCAATCACCTTTGCGCCAGCCTCATATAGCAACTGCGCCGTGATCGAGCCGGCGTTGCCAAATCCCTGAACGGCAACGGTTGCGCCCTTCAGCGGCATGTTCAGGTGCTCGCACGCGCACTCGATGGTGTAGAACACGCCGCGGCCGGTGGCTTCATTGCGGCCCAGCGATCCGCCCAGGCTGATAGGCTTGCCCGTCACCACGCCGGGAATCGAATAGCCCTTGGTCATGCTGTAGGTATCCATGATCCAGGCCATGGTCTGCGAATTGGTGTAGACGTCGGGCGCGGGAATATCCTGCTCCGGCCCGATGAGGGGCAGAATGGCGCTGGTATAACGGCGCGTCATTCGCTCCAGCTCGCCCTGCGACATGTGCTTCGGATCGCAGGTGATGCCGCCCTTGGCTCCGCCGAACGGAATATTCACCACTGCGCACTTCCATGTCATCCATGTGGCCAGCGCCTTCACTTCGTCGAGCGTCACCTGCGGGTGGAAGCGGATGCCGCCCTTGGCCGGGCCGCGTACCGTGCTGTGCTGCACGCGATAGCCCTAAAGCGGTGAATCGTGCCGTCATCCATGCGCACCGGCACGGCTACCGTCAGCATGCGCTCGGGATACTTGATCATCTCGCGCGTATTGTGTTCGAGCCCCATCGCGTTGGCTGCCGTATCAAAGTTCTCCATGGCAACGTCATACGCGTTTTCTTTACCACTGCTTGTTGTTATCATTCCTATTTCCTCCTTGCCTGGGGCTTACATCCGGTCAGCCGTCTCATCGCGTTCCGGCTTCGCTCAGGCCAAGCTCGTTTCCTTCAGCCGCTCCTCATCCTGCTCAGCCGCTCGGCCGTTCCGGTAAACCGGTAGAAGCCACTTTCGGTACGCGGCCAGTTGTCCGTGCGTCGCGTCAAAGTAGAGTTGCCGCAACCGCCGCGTCACCGCGCCAATGCGCCATCCCCCACCCCGCGATGATCCACGCGCACCACCGGCGCCAGGCCGACCGCCGTGCCCGTGAGGAACAACTCATCGCACATGTACAGCTCGCTGCGGTCGACCGGCCGCTCCACGACCTCCAAGCCCAGTTCGTGCCGCGCCAGCTCGACGCATTCGCGCGTAATGCCTTCCAGCACGTTCTCAGTACTGGCGGGCGTGATCAGCCGCCCTTGCGCACCATGAAGAGATTGCAGGTGGCGCCCTCCGTCACATGGCCGCTCTCGTTCAACAGGATCGCCTCGTCAAAGCCGTTGCGCCGCGCGTCGTCGCTCGCCAGCGCGCTGTTGGCATATGCGCCGCAAATCTTTGCGCGCGCCGGAATCGCGTTGTCTTCAATCCGCCGCCACGAGCTGACGCCGGCGTGCAGTCCGTTCTCGCTGTGCAGATATTCGCCGAACGGCATCGCGAGCAATCGCGAATGCGTTCTCGTCGTCCATGGCCACGCCGATGCGCTCGGCGCATTTGTAGGCCAGCGGCCGCACATAGAGATCGGTCTGGAACGAGTTGCGGCGCATGCAACTCCACAGTGATGGCGCAAAGCTCTTCGGCGGTGCGGCACGTCGATGCGCAGAATGCCGCAGTTCTTGTTTCCAGCGCTCGTAATGTTCCCTGGGCCGCAAGACGAACAGCTCGCGTTCAGCCTCGTCCCAGTGCGCGCGAATCCCTTCAAATACTCCGGTTCCGTAGTTCAGCGCGTGGGTCAGGATGCCGACACGCGCCTCGCGCATGCGGCACATATTCCCCGCCGAAATACACAATCAGGTCAGGATCAGCGTCTGCCTTCATCTCACACCTCCACCAGCGATTCCCTGAAGACTTCCCTTCCCCGCGCCAGCGCGCGCTCGTCAAGCTCGACCCAGCGCGGATTTTTCACCAGTCGGCGCAGCGCCGCATCGACACTGGCCTGCGGCAGCACGTCCGCAGTCTCAAGCAGCGCGCCCAGCATCACCATGTTCGCCGGCGCGCGGATCGCCCAGTTCGTCGGCCATTTGCGTAAACGGAACGGCGAGCACATGCACGTCCTCGCGCGCGCAATCTTCAGGAAACTCGTCCCCGTTGTAGAGCACCCATCCGCCGGCGCGCACGCTCTTGTCGAACTTGCGCAGCGACGGCTCGTTCATCGCCACCAGCACGTTGGGCGCCGCCACCAGCGGCGATCAATGGTCTGCCGCGACAGGCGCACGTGGCAGTTCGAGGTGCCCGAGCGCATCTCCGGCCCATACGACGGCAGCCACGAAACTTCAAGCCCGGCGTCGAGACCAGCCTCAGCCAGCACTTCGCCGAGCAGCAGCACGCCCTGCCCGCCAAATCCGGCGATGCGCACCTCCAGATCGATGTCCTTGCCCTGCGCAAGCATTGCCGCGTTAGCCTTCCGGCAATCTTCTTCGGCCACGCCCAGAATCCGCGGGACATCTTCGAGCGCCGGCGCCGAATGCGGTTGTGTTTCGCGTGGCCTGCCGTTCTTTCGTCCGGTCGCAAAATACGCCCAGCGGAAAAGTCTTCTCCATCACGTCGCGCACCCAGTGCTGCGCTTCCACCGGCGTCATCTTCCAGATCGTCGGGCACGGCGCGAGAACTTCGATGAAGCGAGAAGCCCAGTCCGCGCACCTGGTTCTCGACGGCGCGACGGATCGCCCGCGCCGCCTGCGCAATCTGGTTGTTGTCGCCCAGGCCCACCCGCTCGATGTAGACCGGCGCCTCCAGCGTGCTAGCAGCTCGCTCACGTGCAGCGGATAGCCCTCCGTCGCGGCATTGCGGCCGTTCGGCGTGGTCGTGCTCTTCTGCCCCAGCAGCGTAGTGGGCGCGCATTGCCCGCCGGTCATGCTGTAGATGGCGTTGTTCACAAAGATCACGGTGATGTTTTCGCCGCGATTGGCAGCGTGCAGAATCTCGGCCGAACCGATGGCCGAGAGATCCCCGTCGCCCTGGTAGCCGATCACGATGCTTCCTGGGCGGCTGCGCTTCATGGCCGTGGCCACAGCGGGCGCGCGGCCGTGCGCGGCCTGCACATTGCCCACGTCGAAGTAGTAGTACGTAAACACCGAGCAGCCCACCGGCCCGACCAGATCGTCCGGTCCTGGATGCCAAGCTCGTCGATCGCCTGGGCCAGCATCTTGTGCACGGTGCCGTGGCCGCAGCCGGGGCAAAAGTGCGTCTGGTGCTGCAGCTCCTCCTTGCGCTCGTAGCGCTCGTAGAAGGATTTGGCCCTGCCGTGCGAGACTTCGTACTCCTGAATCGCTTCGCTAGACATTTGCCATCCTCTCCTCTTCGACGATCGGGTGCGGCAACTCTCCGCTTTCCGCGCCGCCGTGCGACAACCCGTTATGCCGCGCAAGCTCGTGAACAAACCTGAGCACTTCTTCGTGCGACGGCACGTTGCCGCCCACGCGGCTCAGAAACTCCACCGGACGCACGCCGTTCAGCGCCAGCCGCACGTCCTCGATCATCTGGCCGGTGCTCATCTCCACCACGATAAAAATGCGCGCGCTGAATGCCAGCCGCTGGAACTGCACCACCGGAAATGGATAGAGCGTAATGGGCCGTAGCACGCCGACTTTGAGCCCATCGGCGCGCGCTTCGGCCGTCACCGCCTTCAAAATGCGCCCCACAATCCCGTAGCCCACCAGCACAATCTCTGCGTCATCCGTGCACCACTCTTCGGCACGCGTCTCCCGCTGCTCGGCAATCTTGTACTTCGCCTCCAGTGCGCGAACATGCCGTTCCAGATCGTCAATTCCCATATACAGCGACGAAATCAGATTGCCTCGTGTCTCTGCTGTGCCGGCAACCGCCCACGGCGGCATCGGCGACTCGATCGCCGTTTGCGCGAACGCCACAGGCTCCATCATCTGCCCGATGAAACCGTCGGCCATCAGCACCACCGGGTTGCGATAGCGATCCGCCAGTTCGAAAGCCAGCGCGGTCAGGTCGGCCATCTCCTGCACAGAGTGCGGAGCCAGCACGATCGTGCGATAATTCCCGTGGCCGCCGCCCTTCACAACCTGGTGATAGTCGCCCTGCTCGGCGGCGATGTTGCCCAGGCCCGGCCCGCCGCGCGTGATGTCGGCAATCACGCAGGGCAGTTCCGCGCCTGCCATGTAGCTGATGCCTTCCTGCATCAGGCTGATGCCCGGCCCGCTCGATGCCGTCATGGCGCGCACGCCCGCCGACGCCCCGCCGTACAGCATGTTGATCGCCGCGACCTCGCTCTCCGCCTGCACATACACGCCGCCGGCCTTCGGCATCAACTCCGCAGCAGCTTCAGTAATCTCGCTCGCCGGCGTAATTGGATAGCCATAAAACGCGCGGCATCCCGCAAGAATCGCGCTCTTGACGATGGCCTCGTTGCCCTTCATCAGTTGCTTGCGCATTCCACGGCCTCCTCACTCGGACCTTTTGCCACGCGCCCTTCGCCCGCATGCGGTACCGCCAGCCGCAACACCGTAATCGCTCCCGGCTCCGGACACACCATGAAGCAGATGCCGCATCCCGTGCAGCCGGCGCCCGCATAGAACGCCGTCCGGTAGCCGTAGTGATTCAACTGCTCGCTCATCGAGATCACCTTCGGCGGGCAGGCCTCGATGCAAAGCCCGCATCCCTTGCACTCCTCCACATCAACCCGCAACAGGCCGCGGTCCCGTTTCTTCTCCCCGCTCCTCGCATCGATCATTCTCGTTTTTCCTCCGCGCTTAGAAACTCAAACCAGCGGGATGCCCCAGGTCTCGATTCTGAGACCTAGGATATCGCAACTCCGTTTGCCTCACCCTAGACATACGCTGCCTTCCGTTCCAGGTAGTGCGCCCGCACCGCAAAATCTTCCAGCTCCTGCCTGAAATCGCGGCTCCGGCGATCGCGATCAGCGCTTCCGCCCGCTCGCGCAGTGTCTTGCCGTGCAGATAGGCGATGCCGTGCTCCGTCACCACGTAATGCACATCGGCGCGCGAGGTCACCACTCCCGCGCCCGGCTCCAGCACCGGCACAATGCGCGACACCGTGCCGCGCCGCGCCGTCGATGGCAGCGCAATAATCGGCACGCCGCCCTTTGAGCGCGCTGCGCCGCGAATAAAGTCGATCTGCCCGCCAAACCCGCTGTAAGGCCGCGTGCCGATCGAATCGGCGCAAACCTGCCCCGTCAAATCCACCTGCAGCGCGCCGTTGATGGCCACCATGCGATCGTTCTGCGCCACCACAAATGGATCGTTCGTATAGCTGATCGGCGGAACTCGAAGCTCGGATTTTCGTCGACGAAGTCGAAGAGCCGCTTGGTGCCCAGCACGAACGCCACCACTGCCTTGCCGCGGTGCAGCGTCTTGCGCTCGCCGTTGATCACGCCCGACTTCCATCAGCTCAACCACGCCGTCAGGGCACATCTCGGTGTGGATGCCCAGGTCGCGCTTGTCGTCAAGGCAATGCAGCACCGCTTCGGAGATGCCGCCGATCCCGGTCTGCAGCGTGGCGCCATCGGGAATCAGCGCGGCCACGTTGCGCGCCACGCGCATGTGCATCTCGGTGAGTGGCTCTGCGTGCAGTTCAAGCAGCGGCCGGTCGCTCTCCACCACTGCGGAGATGCGGCTCACGTGCACGCTCGTTTCGCCATGTGTGCGCGGCATCCGCCGGTTCACTTCGGCAATCACGGTGCTGCGCGCAGCGCACCGCCGTCAGCGTGCAATCCACTGTAGTCGCCCAGGCTCACAAATCCGTGCGCGTCCGGCGGAGACACCTGCATCAGCACCACGTCCAGCGGCAATGCGCCGCTCTCGAAGAGCCCTTCAATCTCGCTCAGAAAAATCGGCGTGTAATCCGCGCGGCCATTGGCCACTGCCTCGCGCACGTTCTCGCCGAGAAACAATCCGCGGTGGCGAAAATGCCCTTCATACTCTGGCAATGTGTAGTCCGCATTGCCCAGCGTCTTCATGTGCATGATTTCAACGTCGCGCAATTCGCTTGCACGCGCCACCAGCGCATCCACAAGAACAGAAGGAGTGCCGCAGCCCGACTGGATCCACACTCTCGCGCCCGATGCCACAAGTTTCAGCGCCTCGGCTGCGCTCGTCCGCTTGCTCTCGTACTCGTCCCTCCAGCTCATCTTGGGCCGCCTCCGCCCTTGCACTTGGAGTCAATCGCCGGCACTGCTTTCCTCATCACGATTTGCGCCTCCGGTTCAGACCTGCGATTCCCTCTAAACCCGCATTATTCTGTGCTTTGGAAGTGGGGCCTGCAGTGATGGGTGTCACGACGGGAGCGCGGAAATCCACGCAATTTTCCTGCGATCTTTTCGGTTCGCGCGACCATCCGGCACGCATGTTGCGGAAACACGAAAAAGCCGGGGCGCGGCTGCTTTCTGTAAGCGATTATGGATTCGCGATCTTCGATCACTCGCAACTGTTAGCGGTTAACAGTTTGCCTGAACGCGTTTTTTTGCCGATCTGTTAGCTGTTAACAGTTCTGCTCCGCGAGACCGTCTCCGCTCATCGCGAGACGAAATATGCTGAACGAGTCGATCATCAAACGAAAGCCACAAAAAAATCCGCACCATCTTCTCGCTCAGATGGTGCGGATTCCTTCTTGTACTCGAAAATCTCGATGCCATACGGATTGTTCGCATCGGTCACGTGCGCGGTCCCTGCACAAAACGCATCGGACGCTCGCTGCGCCGCCGCTCAGTCGCTCTTGTCCGAATCCCCCGCCATTTGCGCCGGCAGATCGACGGCCACCAGCGCGAAATGAGTCTCGCCCGACTCGGAGCTTTCAAATCCCAGGATGTGCTGGTGCCGCTTCGAGCCGGCCTTCAATTCAAACCCGCCTTTGCCCGGGTGGTATCCATAGTTCTCGCCATGGTCGTCAATCTGCACGCTACCGTGCCCGCTATCTGAACAGGTCAGCCCTTCCGTGGTCGCGGCAGGGGTGCCCACCGGTGCATTGTTCTGGCAGGTAATCACGTCGCCGAAGCGGCCCAGCTCCTTCTTGTAAAACGCAACTACCTTATCCTCGCTGTCGGGAGTGGTGTAGTTCACCACCTTCACGCGCAGCTCCCACTCGCCAAAGCCCATGTGGATGTCGGCAGACTTGTCGTTATCTTTGTCTTTCACAAGCTGTGCGCCGGGATAGACCGGCAAACCGAGGTCCGCCGCCGTAGTCTGGTTGGTGTTCACGTGAATACCGCCGAAGGGAATATCTACCTGGACGTCTTTGTCCTCGCCGTTCGCGCCCTTGTCCACGTGGACTCTGCAACCGGTCATCAAGTTCACTCCGGCCGCCAGAATCAGGCAGGCAAACAGGCCGGCTACGTTGCGCGTCGTGTTCCAAGTCATCGGAAGTCGCCCTCTGGCACGGTTATACGCCGTCCACAGGCAAAAGGTTCCCCAAAAGGAGCAGGGCCGGCCTGCGGTCTCTAGGTCGCGCTGGCCACATCGCTCGATCTGGCACAGACGTCCAGGCAGGCGATCGCGAAGGAGGCGAAATCTTCGATTGGCTGGAAATCCGGATCACCCGGATCAGTGCGCAGACGGCTTGTCTTCCTTGCTGCTGGTGGCGAACAGGATCGACGCCACGAAGACGGCGATGATAACGGGCACCACAAAAAACGGGGAATTCATGTGCATAGTGCAGGCTCCTTGCTGCTCTCAGATTAACAAATTGGAGAGCGGCTTTCAGCTGCCGGCCTTCAGCAGCCGCTCCGATTAGGGCTCGCTGCTCGCAACCACAATCGGTTGCATGCCGACAGCTGAAAGCCTCTTTCTGTTCCCTAGTTCCCTCGTTCCCTGCTCCCTGCTTTCTAG
This sequence comes from uncultured Acidobacteriaceae bacterium, assembly GCA_963841095.1. Lineage (GTDB taxonomy): Bacteria > Acidobacteriota > Terriglobia > Terriglobales > Acidobacteriaceae > Telmatobacter. The sequence goes on along the minus strand of CAWJBE010000011.1, from coordinate 37,040 downwards.
TTCCCTTGTTCCCTCGTTCCCTTGTCCCCTGCTCCTGCGTAGTCCACCCGAATCGTCAAAATCTCATAGGGATGAATCGGCACCTTCACCACGTTGTTCACCACCGCCAGCGGGCTGCCTTCAGGTTCCTCCATTAAATTGGTCACCGTCGCGGATGTCGCGCCCGCCGGCACATGGAACTCTGCCGTCGACGTCTTCCCCGCCCACTCATACACGCGGAAGATCAGCCCCTTTGCATCTTCTGCTTTTTTCACGGCCGTCAGCACCACATTGTCGGGCGAAACCGAAGCAAACGAGTGCTCCGCCGGCAGCGATCCCACATGCGCCGTCGCCACCTCCGCCTGCAGCGGATAGTTGTACTCCCATCCGTGCCGCTCGGTCAGCGCATCCTTCCACGTACCCGCGTGCGGATAGATCGCATAGTGGAAATGCTGATGCCCCTGGTCGGCATCGGGATCGGGCCAAGTGGGCGAGCGCAGCAGCGTCAGCCGCAGCACGTTGCCCACCGCATCGTAGCCGAACTTGTCTTCGTTGAGCAGGCTTAGCCCGTGCACCTTGCCGTCCGGCCCAGTGCCCGAGAGATCGGCCCAGCGCTGCGCCGGAACCTCGAACTGCGCCTTCTCCCAGCTATTGTTGCGCGTCGTCGGCCGCTCAATGGTTCCATAAGGAATCTCATACGTCGCAAAGTTGCTCGTCACCGCCAACGGAAACGCCGCCTTCAGCAGGATGTGCTTCTCGTGCCACTCGATATCGTTGCCAATGTCGACAATGTCGCCTTTCAGGCTGATCGTCTGCACGAACTTCGAACCCTGCCACGTAAGAGTCACGCGGATGGCAGGGGCGCCATCGGCGCTCGTAGCCGGTTCAACCGAGTCCGCCTTCGCAACCGTTGCCGGCGTCTCATCCAGCGTGCCCGGATCGATGTTCCACGCGTCGTATTGCTTCGGCAGGTCCTTGAAGAATTCGAACTGATTCCCGCAGGCGCCGGATGCTAGTGCTTCATAGTCGGTCTTTTTCTCGACGACGCTCGTGATGCAGCCAGTCCCTTCGTCCACCGCCACCTTCAAATCTTCGTTCTGGAGAATCAGCTTGCCCGCTTCGCGCGTTGCAGCCCTGCGGCCGGCTGCCATCTGCGCCGGGCGCATTCCAACCTCGACCACCTTATAACCCATACCCGGAACGTCGGGCACGTGAATGCTGAGATCGGCGACTCCCGTTTTCTCATCGCTATCCAGGATGCTGCTTTCGGCTCCGCCCTGCCCCATAACCATCGGAACCCTGCCGCTTTCGGCCGAAGGCAACTGCACCTTCACCGTTACGTCTCCCGATCGCGCCCAGCCCAGCGGGTTGTACACAATCACCGGAACCGTATCCTGCTCCTTCGTCTGCGTGTCGATGTTCTCCGCCACCGTCTTCAACGCACCCGATGAAATCTCATCGGTCGACATCCGCACCCAGTCGAAATCTTTCTGCGCATCCTTATAGATGTCCGCAATCCCCGACCCTGCCGCCAGGTCGTGGAACTGGTTGAAGAGCACCTTCTTCCAGTCCTCGGTCAGCTCTGCGTCGGGATACTTCTCGCCATCGAGCCAGGCTAGCGACGACCATTTCTCCGCGTTCAGCACCTCTTCTTCTGACGTGCGCATGTTGTGCTTATGCTTTGCCTGCGTGGTGTAGACGCCACGATGATATTCCAGATACAGCTCCGTATCCCACGTCGGAATCGAGACCTCGCCCGGCACTGCCGGCGGCCGCTCATAGCCCTTCGCAATCGACTGGTAATTCCACGTCGGGCTGTTGGGCGCCACTTCCTTTTGGATGGCCGTGAAGTAGTTGATCGCCGTGCCGAACTTGTACTTCGGCGTTACCGGCGCGCCGCCATCCGCAGCCACCACGGCCGCTCCCGGGTCTTTCCAGTGGAACCCTTCATCCAGCATCGCCCGCGTCGGACCGCCCCCGTGATCGCCCACGCCGTAGAGGTCCATCATGTCGGTCATGCCCGGCGAGCGCTTCCGTGCGATCGCCAGATCCTCAGCCAGCCGCACCGGGTTCAGCGTCGTGTTCACATAGTCGTGCGGAAAATACGTCAGCACCTTCGATCCATCGGGCGACTCCCACCAGAACAGCTTGAACGGAAGCTGGTTGGTGTCGTTCCACGTCATCTTTTGCGTCACAAAGTAGTCAATGCCGCTCTTCTTGTAGATCTGCGGCAACTGCCACGTGTAGCCAAAAGAATCGGGATTCCATCCCACGCGCACGTCCACGCCATAAGCCTGCTTGTACCAGCGCTTGCCCACCAGAATCTGCCGCACCAGGCTCTCGCCGTCGGGCAGGTTCAAGTCCGGCTCCACCCACATGCCACCGACAACTTCCCACCGGCCCTCCTCGATGCGCTTCTTGATCTCGGCGTTCATCTCGGGATACTTGTCCGCCAACCATTCGTTGTAGGCCGCCGCCGACTGCGTAAACGTATAGCCGGGATACTCGTTCATCAACTGCAATGCGGTGCCAAAGGTTCGCTTCACCACGTCCACCGTTTCCGTCCACGGCCAAAGCCACGCCGCATCGATGTGCGAGTTGCCGGTCTCGTAATAAGTCGCCGTCTCCAGCAGCGGCCTCAGCGCTTCAAGCTGGCCTTGCGCCGTCTTCAGGCTTGCGTCGAACTTGGCCTCCGCTTCCGATCGCGCCGCGCCGCTCGCTTTTTCAGCCGTATCCAGTGCGGCCACGTCCACCGCCCCAATCGCGCCGTTCAGCGTATCCATCTTGCCGCCGTCTCCGGGCGCAAGGCTCGGAACCAGCTCCGCCGCGGTGAGAAACTCCTCGCGCAGATCTTCGGGATTGGGCCGATTCTCGGGAAAATCAATGCGCAGTGTCGCCCCGCGAAACTGCTTGACGTCCACAGTCTCGAGCAGCTTGACCGCGATCACGGCTTTGTCCCCGGGCCGCGCCTCGTCAAACAGCACGATCGGCTCCATGTCTTCGCCCATCGCCACGCGCCGGCCGTTGAAGTAAAGAATCTCCGGAATGGGCCCGTTGGCATTGGCGCGGAACTGGAACCAGACGCGCGCGCCCGTCAGGTCGTATCCGTGCAGCGTATCGGGGATCTGCACCGTCTGCCGAAACCATACCGCATCGGTGGTCGTCTTGGCACCGGAGGCTACGTCCTGCCATCCGCTCTCGTCCAGGTTCGCCGCTTCGCCATGTGTCATGTCGCCCACATGCATCTTCCAGGTGCCCGCCGGCAACTGCGCCAGGCTCGCCAGCCGATCGATTACCGCGCGGGATGCGGGCGGCAGGTTATCACCGGGCTGGGGAACCGGTACCCCATGCTGGCCCAAGGCTGGCTGCACAACCAGCAACGCCCCAACAAAAGAAAGCTGGAGCACAAGAAAACAGGTACGTGCTTTCAAAGCTGAAATCATGGCGGATAGACCTTCCGTCGTATTTTAGGACATACCACTTGCCTTTCAAGAAGACCCGGCGCCGGCACATTGCGGAAATCGTTACCCCGGGTCCCTTGTAAGACCCTGGATTGCCCAACACTCCGCAATCATTCATCTCATATTGCGGTATTTCGGACCTGCTTTCGCGCCTCTCATTTTTCTCCCGTGTGCGCTGTCACATCACCCCTAACGTCCGCGCGCTCAACATGAAGCCATGGACGCCCCAAGCCTCATTTCGACCCTTATTCTCATGGCTCCATGTTCGCTTCTTGCTCGGCGCCGCGCTGCAGATTCTGGTGGCACGACTCTTCTCAGCCCGCGCCAAGGGAATCCTCGCCTTTCTTACCTGCTTGCCCGCCGTCTTCGCCGTCATCGGCATGGTGCCGTTCGTTCGAAGCGGCCAGGCCATCGACCTCCACCCATTGCCCTGGGATGGACCCCTTGCGCTCGTCCTGCACGTCGACGCCCTCAGCGTGCTCTTCGCCTTCATGGGAGCCTGCATCGGCGGCCTCGTGCTGCTCTATTCCATCGGCTACATGGCGCACGACAAATCCGCCACGCGCTTCTACGCCACGATGCTGATCTTCATCGGCGGCTTCGTCAGGCTCGTCTACAGCGCCAACCTCTTCATCTTTTATCTCTGCTGGGAACTGGTCGGCCTCTGCTCCTTCAGCCTGGTGGGCTTCTGGTACACCAACCGCGAAGCCGTGAACGGCGCGCGCAAAGTGCTGCTGATGACCCACATCGCCGGCTATGGGCTGCTGGCCGGCGATTCTGGTCCTCTACCACCGCACCGGCAGCGCGCTTTGGACCGATCCCGCCGTGGCGCACAGCTTCACCAGCGGACTCTTTGTGCTCATGCTGGTGGCGCTCGTCGCCAAAAGCGTGCAGGTTCCTCTGCATACGTGGATTCCCGAAGCCATGGCCGCGCCCACTCCGGTGAGCGCCTTGCTGCACGCCGCCTGCTACGTCAAGGCAGGCGTCTATCTGGCCGCGCGCATGCACAGCTTTGGCGCATGGCCTGCCGCCGTGGGGCGCAGAGCCTCATGTGGGTCGGCACCGTCACCATGGCCGTCGGCGTGATGTACGCCATGGTGCAAACCGATCTGAAGCGCATGCTGGCCTTCTCTACCGTCAGCCAGATCGGCTACATGATGATGGGCATCGGCATCGGCACCCCGCTCGCCATCACTGCCGCGCTTGCTGCACTGCCTCAATCATGGCTTCTTCAAGGGCGGACTGTTCCTTACCGCCGGTTCCGTGCAGCACGCCACCGGCACGCGCGACATGAACCAGCTTGGCGGCCTCGCCTCAAAAATGCCCCGCACCACGCTGTCCTGGCTCATCGGCGTCGGCAGCATGATGGGCATTCCGCTCATGAGCGGCTTCGCCAGCAAGTGGATGCTCTACGCGGCAGCGCTGCAGGCCGGCTGGGCGGTGCCCGCCATGGTCGCCTGGGCGGCGAGCCTCGGCACCGTCTTCCTGGGAGCCAAAGCCACCAGCGCAGTCTTCCTCGGCCCCTCAACCGAAGCAACTAAAACGCACACGAATCCCCGCCCACCATGGTCTGGGGCATGGGATTCATGGCCGCGGGCAGCGTCATTCTGGGCATCGCGCCGCAGTTGGCCGTCAACTACCTCCTCAATCCGATCCTCGCCGCACTCGGTCTGGGCGCGGCGTTCACGTCACCTGGCTCGGCCTCTCCGCCGATGCGGGCAGCTTCTCAACCATAGGCGGCCTGGTGCTGGCCGTGGTTTCGCTGGTCGTGGGCGGCGCGATCTATGCCCTCGCCTATGCTGCGCGTCCGGCCACAGCAGCGCTGCGGCGTGGCAGCGGCTGGCTGGCGGAGGCATCTTTACCGGCGGCGAGCCGCTGTCCGATCAGGGAAGACTCACTGCGGGCGACTTCTCTGAGATCTTCCACGAGCACTGGAACGCGTTCTTCCGCTGGTCCAATGTGGATCGCGTTTATCTCGGCGTCTGGAGTCGGCTTGCAGGCGGCTCTCGCGCCGCCTGGGCGTTGCGTCTCGCTGGATGGAGCGCGACGCCACCATTCTCCTTCTCGTCTTTGTCGCCGCAGTCTTCGGCCTGGTGCGCTGGATCTTGCCGGGAACTGCATCTGCAGGTCTCCCGGCAATAACTACGCTCGCGCAAATTCCGCCCGTGCTGGTGTGGAGCATCGCCGTCGCTGCACCGCCCTCGCGGTCGCTTCATTCGTCAGCCCTCGCCCGAAAAGGACTCTTCCTCTGGCAGTCGATCCTGGCCGTTGGCGGACTGACGGTTGCTCGGCCTCACCTTGTCCGCGCCCTGGCTCCGTCTCGACATTCCTCGAACTCGGCGCGGCGCTGTCGCTCCTGCTGGTGATTGGCGCGGCACGATCGCGACCCGCCAAATTTACCTACCTCGCCGTCGTGGTCATCTCCGTCGGTTCGACTGTTCGCGAGCGACCTGCTCATAGAGCTTCGGTCAGCCTGATTGGGCGCGCGCGTTCCTGCTCACCAGCATCTGCGTCAAGCTGGCCGCGATTCCGCTCTTCTTCTGGCTGCTCGCGCTGGCCGACGAACTGCCCGCGCTGGTTCTCGGGCTCATCATCGCCGTCGTCGATATGGCCGCCTTCGGCGAGTTCCTCCTCGGCTGCGCAGGCGATTCCCGGCCTGCTCACGCCGCAGCCGCTGTTGCTTTGCGCCGCCGCTGCTCACCTCGCTTCTTGCCGCTCTGCTGATGCTCACACAGCGCAGCCTCAAGCGCTTGCTGGTGCTCTCCACGGTCGAGGACGTCGGCTTCCTGCTGCTCGGCGTCGCCTCCGCCAGCTCGCTCGGCATGCAGGGCGCGATGATCGCCGCCGCCACTCACGCTCTCGCCAAGGCGCTGCTCTTCATCTGCCTCGCGCGCCTGAAGCCGACGGCGAACTCGAAGGCCAACCCATAGCCCTCGCCGCACGCTACCCGGTCAGCGCCTTCGGCTTCCTCTTCGGCATGCTGGCCATGCTGGGCATTCCGCCGACGATGGGCTTCATCGGCCGCTGGAGACTCTACGAGACGGCCGTCGCAGATCGGCTGGCCGCTGGCCGCAGTCTTCATCCTCTCTTCGATCCTCGCGCTGATCGCGTATGTGCTGGCTTTGACCCGCAACTGGTGGGGCCCGCCGCCCGACGCCACTCTCCGCGCAATCGAGCTGCTCGACGAGCCGTTCGCTCTCAAGGCAGCAATTGTCGCGCTGGTCGTCCTGCTGCTCGCCGCCGGCATCTGGCCCCACGCGCTGCAACTGCTGATGGGGGTGCGGCCATGAAGCTCTGGAAAAGATTGATGTGCTACTGCGCGCCGCCGCAGCCCCTGGCTCTTCCACATGAACTCGGGCAGTTGCAATGGCTGCGACATCGAGATTGTCGCCGCGCTCTCGCCGCGCTACGACGCCGAGCAGTTGGGCGTGCGGCTCGAAGGCAGCCCGCGCCACGCCGACATTCTCTGCGTCACCGGCCCCGTTACCCGCAACGGCGGTCGAGCGCAGTCAAAACCGTCTACGACCAGGTCCTGCGGGCCCAAGGCCGTCATCGCCATCGGCTCCTGCCCCGCTACCACCAATGTTTTTATCGATAGCCGCACGCTCGACGGCCCGCTCAACAAGCACATTCCCGTCGATGTCTTCGTTCCCGGCTGCCCGCCGCGGCCTGACGCCATCATCGCGGGCGTCGCCAAGGCAGCAGAGATTCTCGCCGCACGCGGCAACAATCCGCCTGTCGCCGAAGTGACCGTCAGCCACTTGCGTAAAATCGGGCCCCCGCGGATGGGTCTTCGTCCCTGGAATGGAGGCACAGCCATGACACTGACCAACCCCCTCATCACTGCCCTGGCGCGATTGCTCATCTTTCCCGGCCTTCTCTTCGCCGTGCCGGCCGCGTGGTTCTTCCTTTGGGTCGAACGCAAATCCGTCGCCCTGATGCAGGGACGCGTCGGCCCTCCATTCATGCAGCCGTTTTTTGACTTCGTCAAGCTGCTCGGCAAAACCACGCCTCCGCGCACCGGCATGGGCGGCATGCTGATGCGCGCATGGCCGCTGATCGCAGTCTCCGCCGCCGCTGGCGCAGTTGGCCTCCTTCCCGTCCTGCCCTCATCCGGCGGATTCGAAGGCGACCTCATCCTGCTGCTCGCCCTTCTTGAGCTGCCTTCCATCTGCATCATCGCCGCCGGCTTCTCGTCGCGCTCCATCTTTGGCGAAATCGGTTCCGCGCGCGAAGCCGCCCTCAGCGTCAGCTACAACATCGTCTTTCTGCTTGCCATCGTCTCCATCGCCGCCTCGCAGCACACCTTCCGCCTTGAGGCCCTCGCCGCCATGCACCCCTCATTCCTCACCGTGCTCGGCGTCATCGCGATTCTCGTCTGCCTGCCCGCCAAGCTGCACATCAATCCCTTCTCGCTGCCCAACGCAGAGCAGGAGATTTATGCCGGCCCCATGACCGAGTACGCCGGTCCTGAACTGGCCATGTGGGAGCTTTCGCACGGCCTCGAATGGGTCGCCGGCGTCGGCCTCGTGGCCACGCTCGTCGCGCCGCACCTTGCGATCGCATGGGGGGCCTGGCTCGCCGCCTGCATCTTCGTCGCGCATCTCCTTCGCTGCAGTGCTGCTGCTCTCGGCGCTTGCAGCCGCCACCGCCCGCCTCGCGATCGACACCAGCGTGCGCTTTTACTGGCAGTGCACGCTCATCTTCGCGGTTCTCGCAATTTCATCCGCGCTCTTCATGAGGTTCCGGTCATGAACATTCTCACCATGCTCTGGAAGAACCTGCGGCGCGGCTACCAGACCCTGCTCTTTCCCGCGCGGCCCAAAATCACTCCGCGCTTCCGCGGCCTCGTCCAGTTCGATCCCGCGCTCTGCACCGGTTGCGCCGTCTGCCGTTTCCGCTGCACCTCGCGCGCTATCGAGTTCAAAGCCGGCAAAGGCGAGTTCACCTGGAGCTACAACCCCGGCCAGTGCACCTTCTGCGGGCGTTGCGTTGAGGGCTGCATCGAACACGCTCTCAAGGAAGGGCGCACCGAGCACGCACTCAGCCAGCAGCAGGACTGCCCGCCTATCTATCTCACACAGGGGGAGCTCAAAACGTCCTACACCGTCGCCCGCAAGCCGCCCGCGCCTCGCCCCGCCGCCGCGCCGGCCTCAACCGTGCAAACGCCGAACCCCGCAACCGGAGGCGCACAATGATCGCACTTGAAACCATCGCGAACCGGCTCGGAATCGCCGAGCCATGGGTCGAGACCCGCGGCGCGCACTGGCTCAATCCCGGCTCGCTGAGCGTTCGCGATCTCGCGGCGGCCATGAACGCCATCGGCGCTCGCTTCATCACCATCACCGCCTACCAGTTGCCCGGTTCCGAAGGTTTCCGTCTCGAGTACCACTGGGATATCGAAGGCCGCCTGCTCGGGTTCCCATATCAAATTGCCGGCGGCACACCCGAAGGCGCCAAGGTCGAAAGCGTCTACGACCTCTGCGAGGCCGCCGACTGGATCGAGCGCGAAATCCACGAGGAGTACGCCCTCAACTTCATCGGCCGCGAATACGAGCCGCTGCTGCTGCGCGCCGGTGACCAGCTCGGTGTCAACCTGCGCGAGACTGCGGCCCCAGGCAAGCCCGCGTCTGGATCGCTTGGGCAGAAAGAGGTCGCGCAATGAGCTACAAAATTCCCATGGGCCCATACCATCCCGGCCTTGAAGAACCTTACAAACTCGATCTGATCTGCGAGGGCGAAACCGTCCGCGACGCCGAGTTGCACATCGGCTTCAACTTCCGCGGCATCGAGCACCTCGCCGAAACGCGCAACTACATCCAGGTCATCGCGCTCATGGAGCGCGTCTGCGGCATCTGCTCGTTCATCCACACCCTCACTCTCTGCCAGGCCATGGAGAAGTTGGCCGGCATCGAGGCTCCGCCCCGCGCTCAATACATCCGCGTCGTTATGGCCGAGCTTGAGCGCCTGCATTCGCACGTCCTCTGGGCTGGAATCGCCGCCAAGCTCATGGGCTTCAAAACCATGTTCATGACCTGCTTCGCTCTGCGCGAGAAGGTCATGGACGTTTTGCAGGCCATCTCCGGCAACCGCGTCAACTACTCAATGAATCGCGTCGGCGGTGTCAATCGCGACATTGAGGATCCCATCTCGCTCGTCCTCCCCATCGACGAGCTCGAGCGCGAAATGATGCGCACCGTCATCCCCATCTTCACCACCAGTTCCACGGCCCGCTCGCGTTGCGCGGGCATCGGCGTCCTCACCCACGAGAAGGCCATTTCCTGCGCAGTAGTCGGCCCCACAGCCCGCGCCTCAGGCATCCCGCAGGATCTGCGCCGCGACGCGCCCTACGCCGCTTACGCCGAGATGAAGTTCGAGGTTCCGGTGGAGCAGGCCGGCGACGTGCGCGCCCGCCTCTTTGTCCGCGCCCTCGAAATCATCGAGAGCTGCCGCATCATTCGCCAGGCTCTCGCCACCATGGCCCCCGGCGAAATTGCTATCGGCGGCGACAAGCCCGCCTTCGTCACCGGCACCGCCACCAGCCGCGTCGAGGCGCCGCGTGGCGAAGTCATGTACAGCGTCTCCTGGAAGGAAAACTCGCGCAATCCGGCGCGTGTGCACGTGCGCACCCCCACCTACGCCAACATGCCCGCCGTGCGCTGGATGGTGCGTGGAGCGCGCCTCGCCGACACGCCGTTGATTCAGGCCTCCATCGACCCCTGCTACTCCTGCACCGACCGCTAAGCGCTCGCGATCGACCGCTCAAAATGGGTGCCCCACTTTCGCCGGGTCTCTGTTTTTCCGGCGAAGGTGGGGTCCCTGACTCGCCGACCTGCTGACTCGCCAACTCCGCTAACTCGCCGCTTTACTTCTTGCTCTCCACCGGTACATTGTGGCTCTGCGCAAGCTGCTCAAGAATCTGCAGGTGTTGGCTCAGCACCGGCTCGTCCATCTTTGCCACTTGCTGCACATTTGGGTTCTGCGAACCCTGCGCTTCGTCCTTGAAGTTCTTCAAATCCACCTGCTGATCGTCGAGCATCGCCTTGATGAATGCGGCGTCGAAGTTCGGGCCGCTGAGCGACTGCATCTGCTCGATCTTCTGCTTGTCCTTCTTCGATGGCCCTTTGGGCTCGCTCACGTCAAGCTTTTGCGCGATCGGCTTCAGTTGATTGTTCAACTGCTCGTGAATCTGCGCCATCTTCTGCCCAAACTGCTTCACATCGTCGCTCGACGATTTCTGCGCCGCCAGTTGCCCCATCTGCACCTGGGCCACGCTGTCTTCCATCGTCTTCCGCAAAAATGACTGGTCGGCAAACGACTGTGCGCTGTTGTCTTCTCCCACTCCGGCCATGCCCGTTCCCGGCCCGCCTGGGCCATTGGGAGAAGCTTGCTGCCCCGGCATTGGTTGCTGCTGACCCGGCTCGTTTCCCGGCTGGTTCGCCGTTCCGCCCGAGCCGCCCGGTTGCTGTTGCGCGGCTGCCGCTCCACAAGCCCACAGCGCAACCGCCGCAATAAGAAGGGAATACTTGCTGAATCTCAATGATGTCATTCCGCTTTCCTCCTTTCCCCTTGAGTGAGTTGAAATTGCGTCCGCACCAACGTTAGCGCCACCGTGCTTCGCCATGCGGGCTCTACGCTCTTAGGGTCGTTTCGATGCGACGGCCTGCTGAGCGAGTTGTCTTCGCCCCGCGCCGAAATTCGCCATGGCTCTGCGCCGTTGCCGTCGATCTCCCGGCACACAGATTCTGATTTTGCAGAGGTTTATCGCAGGGTATCCAGGCGTCCGTTGATCAGTTGATCCCGGCAACACCCACAAGGCCGTTGATGTCTTCGCAAACTATTTTGCTCGCTGCTTTATTTCTTGCTCTCCACCGCCACATTATGGCTCTGGGCCAGCTGCTCCAGCGTTTGCATATGCTCGCTCAGAGCGGGCTCGTCCATCTTTGCCACCTGCTGCACGGTCGGGTCGTGCCCGTCTTCCATTTCGCTCTTGAATCTCTTCAAGTCCGACTCCTCGCGTTTCAGCATTGCCTCAATAAAGGCAGCATCGAAATCCGGTCCTGACAGCGTTCGCAGCTTGGCGATCACCTGCCGTTCCTTCTTCGATGACTTTCGCGGCGTCCACACGCCAAGCCGTTCCGCCATGGGCCTGAGTTGGCTGTCCAGTTGTGCGCGCGTCCGCGCCATGTTTCGCCCGAACTGTTTCACATCGGCGCTCGACGCTTTCAGTGCAGCCAGCCGCTCCAACTCCACCTGCACCCTTCCGTTCTGCAACGTTCTGCGAAGGAATACTTGATCGACGAATGTCAGCGGGATCCAGTCTCCCGCCCCCGGCGCGCCCTGGCTGCTCGCGTCAGAGCCATTCGCCTCCTCGCTCGCCATGGTTTGTTGATCCGGCAAGTTCGCCGTTCTGCCGGCGCCGTTCTGCTGCGCCGCACCCGTTTCACCCGCCAGCAGGGCCGCCGCCGCAATCAAAGGCAAATACTCGCTCAACCGCAAAAAACTCATCTCGTATTCCTCCTTTCTCGTCTGGCAACTCGGACACGCGTCCGTATCCACGCACGCGCTCGATCACTCTGTCATGCGGGCCTCACCTCTCCGGCTCGGTTCGATGCAATCGCCGGCGCGGCGAGTTGTCCACTCAAATACCGCCGCCCATTATGCTCCCTATTGCAGGAAGCGGCAAATTCCACGCAACCCCACCCCGATTTTTCCAGCTTGTATCGCAGCAGGCCGCCAAAATGCTCTACTCTGACTTGTAACGTCAATGAAGCGCTATTTCGTAAGAATCCGGGAAGCACTGTTGCAGGCCCTGGCCCATGACATTGTGAATACGTCCAAAGCCGCCGCCTATTCCGGAATGCTCATGTTCTTCCCTGCCGTTCTGGTCCTCACCACGCTCATGTCGCAGGTGGAGGAGGGCCCCACCATGGTCGGCGAGACCCGCGCCGTCCTTGAGCAGTTTCTGCCCCCTGACACCCTCGATCTCGTCCAGTCCTCGGTGCTCGCCCACCACTACCACTCAATGCAGGTGATCTTCTCTGCTTTAACCCTCAGCCTCTTCGCCGGCCTGGGCGTCATGCTCTCTCTTATGGAGGGTTTCCGCCGCGCTTACCACCTTCCGCCGGAAGACTGGACGTTCTGGGGCCGCCGCGCTCGCGCCATGCTCCTGGTGCCCATTGCTCTGGTCCCTCTCGCGTTGGCTTCGCTGGTCATCGTCTTCGGACACCAGATCGAGCGCTGGATGATCGACAACTCCGGCCACGATCTTCGCCACATTGTCATCTTCTTCTGGCGCATGGTCCGATGGTCCGTCACCTTCCTGACCATCGTCACCGTGCTCACAGCCCTCTATCACTTCGGAACGCGCCGTACGGAGCATTGGCTCTGGGTAGTGCCCGGCGCCCTCGCCGGCACGCTCATCTGGTTCCCGGCCACGCTGGCCTACGGCTGGTACGTCATCAGCGTTGCCAATTACACCCGGCTCTACGGCTCCTTTGCCGCCGGCATCGCCACCCTCGTTTGGCTTTACCTCACATCGTTCAGCGTGTTGCTGGGAGCGGAGCTCAATGGCGTCCTCTACTGGGACCGCCAAAATCCGGCGACCCCAAAGCCCTCGGCCCACAGGCCCGTTCAGCTCTCCCGCTGAGCTCTTCCTGAAGCATCAGCCCGCGCCCGAAAGCTCACAGACTGCACAATGCCCATCCGCAATTGCTTTCTTCCACTTTGCGGCGCGCCACTTAGCACGCTTCGCCGCCCGGGCCGCCCGGGCCGCCCGGGCCGCCCAACGCCCGCCGCGCCGCCGCGCACTTCCATTTACAATTAGGTCAGTAGCGCTCCCTTGCCCCATCTTTCACATACTCAATAGGCCTGTTGACCCAACTTGAACCGACTCTGGAGCTGCCCCAATGCCCTTTGACGACTTCAACCTTTCGGATTCTCCCGCGCAGCGTCGCGCCAAGATCGTCGCCACCATAGGGCCGGCCTCCAATACTGAACCCGTCGTTCGCGAAATGATCCGCGCCGGTGTCGATGTCTTTCGACTGAACTTCTCGCACAGCTCCCACGAGCGCAAGATCGCGGTCCTCGAGAAAATCCGCAAGGTCAGCAAAGAAGAGCACAGGCCCGTCTGCATTCTCGCCGACCTGCAGGGACCCAAAATCCGCACATCGCTGCTCAAGGATCACCTGCCGGTTCTGCTCAAAGCCGGCCACAGGCTCACCATTACGCCGCGCGAAGTCCCCGGTACAGCCACTCTGGTCGGCACCACATTCAAAACACTCGCCGAGAACCTCGAACAGGGCTCGCGCATCCTGCTCTCTGACGGCCTCATCGAGCTCCGCGTCCACGAAATCGTCAACGATGACGTCGTGTGCGACATCGTAAACGGCGGAATGCTGGGCGAGAGCAAGGGCATCAACCTCCCCGGCGTCCTGGTGCGCACGCCCTCGCTCACCGAAAAAGATTCTGTCGACCTCGAATTCGCGCTCAATCACGGCGTCGACGCCATCGCCGTCTCCTTCGTGCGCACTGCGGAAGACGTCACCCTCGTCCGCAACCGCGTCGCTGCTCATGGCTGCGACACCTGGATCATCGCCAAGCTCGAAAAGCCCCAGGCCGTCGAGCATCTTGACGCTATCCTCCAGGTTTCTGACGGCATCATGGTCGCCCGCGGAGATCTCGGCGTTGAAGTTCCTCCTGAGAAGGTCCCCGCCATCCAGAAGTACATCATCCGCCGCGCCGCGGAGTACTCCAAGCCGGTCATCACCGCCACGCAGATGCTCGAATCCATGATTGAGAATCCGCGCCCCACGCGCGCTGAGGTCTCTGACGTCGCCAACGCCATCTACGACGGAACTGACGCCGTCATGCTCTCCGGCGAGTCGGCCGTGGGCAAATATCCGGTCGAATCCGTAGCCATGATGGCGCGCATCGTCACTGAAACTGAGCGGCACGTCAAGGAAGCTGCCGAATCTAAGCCTCGCGAGCGCCGCAGCCATCTCTCCATCGCTGAAACCATCTGCGAAGCCACGGCCCACGCCGCCGACGATCTCGACCTGCGTGCCATCGCCCTCTTTACGGAGTCGGGCACCACCGCGCGCCAGCTCTCCAAGTACCATCCCACGGCGCCTATCTTCGCGCTCAGCCCGGTTGAGGTCACCGTCAATCGCATCAATCTGCTCTGGGGAACAACGCCCATCCGCTGCCCCAAAATCAACACCACTGAGGCACTGGTCGATTGTGCTGAGGCATTACTCGAGAAGGGCGGCTATGTCCGCCCGCGCGAAGTCATCGCCATCGTCGCCGGCACGCGCACCAAATCCGGCTCAACCAACTTCATGCGCCTGCACGCTCTCGGCGAAAATAATCTGGCTGGTACGCGATTCAAAACACCCTCCGCCGAGCAGTCAGCGCCCGATGCCGCCGCCCCGCAGAAAAAGCGCCGCGCCCCGCGGTCTGCAAAGCTCGCCGAATCGCAAAAGCCTGAATTCTCTGAGGCCGCACGATCCCTGGCCGCTAAATACTGACTGCTTTCCGGTACGCATCGCTACGAATTCAACGAAATTCGGCCGCGCTTCCGTGCAGTACTTGACGTGGACCTGCGCGTCGATGTACGGTTCAGAGGCAATCTGAGGGACCGGTTCCCTGGCCTTCGCGCTCGGCTTCGTCTGGCCGGCGTTTTCCTCGCAACGCCATCCACTCCGGCAGTGTGAACAGGTCTTCGATTCAGGCTGCATTTTGAGAATCCCTATGGCACATCGCGCCAGCCGCAAAAGCGCAGTAAAGGAGCGCGGCGTTCATGGTCTTTCCATGATCCGCTTTGGAACGCCGGCTGAGAACAGGCTTTTCGTCCCAAACCAAGCCGCCCTCGACGGTTTCACTTTTGTCGAAGCAAGATGGGCCCGTTTTGCTGATGCGCTTCGGCCCTGATATCAGCTCCGAGATCCCAGAGACCGAAAACCTCAACAATGAGCCCGTCGCTCTTGTGAGCACGAGGTAGACAGCGGAAATGCGACCCCCGAAAGATTTGCCCGGTTTAAAAGGAGCACAAGAAAACATGAACCGAAGAAAATTTATAAAGCTTGGCGCTGCGGCCGGAGTCCTGATGGGCGCGCAGCCAGGCATCGCAGAGCCGTCCAATTGGACAATCGAGAACGAGCATTTCTTGTTGTCGCTCGATCCTGCATCCGGGACGCTCTCCTCGCTGCTCGTAAAGCGCAATCAAAGCGAACTGATTGGCGAGAGGCGTTTAATGGAGAACTTCCGGATCTGCTTGCCGCTGCCAGAGTATCAATGCAATTACATTGAAGGGCCGGTGCAGAAGCCCGCAACGGTCAACAAAACGTCCTCCGGCTTCAACGTCCACTTTTCCGGCCTGCAGTCCGAGAAAGGCAAATACCCGCTCGATCTTTCCTACACCATCGCTCTGGCCGATGACGAAGTGCGGTTTCGCGCTCGACTCATCAACAACAGCGATTACCCGGTATCGGAATTCTGGTTTCCGCGGATCGGCGGCTGGACCGGATTCGGCGGGCGTGATGCTCTCCTGGCGGTTCCGGGATACGTTGCCTGTGCGCACAACATTTCACTCTTCAAGCAGTTCCCGGGAAGGCGGGGCCTGGGTGCGGAAGCGGCTGAATACAGCGCCGACTACCCAGGCATGCCGATGCCGTGGTGGGAAATCTACGATGAGGCCAACGATACTGGCCTATATCTCGGTTACCACGACAAGACCTGCCGCTACGGCACGTTTCACACCTACCTGGTTCCAAACACCAGTGGAGATGAAGATGAGTGGCTCACCAAGGAGCAAGCAGCAGGCGCTCCCGTTGGCCTGGTGTTTTCCCACGTGCGTTATCCGT
This sequence comes from uncultured Acidobacteriaceae bacterium, assembly GCA_963841095.1. Lineage (GTDB taxonomy): Bacteria > Acidobacteriota > Terriglobia > Terriglobales > Acidobacteriaceae > Telmatobacter. Next base: position 20,737 of record CAWJBE010000011.1, on the reverse strand, counting down.
TTATCAAATCCGGGGAAGTCTTCGACACAGGAGAGTTCATCATCCGCGTCCACCGCGGTGACTGGCATCAAGGTTCGCTTTTCTACCGCAAATGGTTTCTTGAGCACTTCCCTTTTGATAAGACCAGCAGTTGGCTGCGGCGTCAAAGTTCATGGTTCTCCTCGATCATTTACCAGCCGGAAGACAAGATCATTGCCGACTACAAAACCTACGACCAATGGACGAAGGATGCCGAGGAATTTGGCGTTCGATGCCACGAGTTGATCGGCTGGAACAAGGGTGGACTCGAGCGGGACTATCCCGAGTATTACCCCGAACCCAAGTTAGGCGGATGGGAAGGCTATAAAGCTCTGCTCCGGTCGATCAAATCACGCGGCGCCCGTTGTCTGACATTCGTCAACTACAACATCCTCGATAGCGACGGCGAGGAATTCCGTTCTCTAAAGGCCTATGCGCGCATGGATCAGTTCGGCGGCACTCCAAACCATATGGCGTGGGGCGAAAGTACCCTGATCGCCCGCAAAGGCTTCAGCGTGCATCAGCACTTTCTTGCTTCTGTTGTTCCACCTTTGCAGGACCTTCTCGAGAGGCGCTTCGTGCGGCTCGTCGAAGCGGGTGCAGACGGATTCCAGATCGACAAGACCGTCGGAGGCTCCGCATTGGATTGGAACCCTCTCAACACCCGCAAGCCGGACGAAGCTCTTTGTGAGGGATTGGTCCAGGCGATCGCGAGTCTGCTCGCAAAGTGTCGATTGGTAAATCCCCAGTTCTGTCTCGCCTCTGAAGCCGGCCTCGATCGCATGATCCCTTACGTAGACGTGTATTACCGTGCTACTTCAGGGTGCAGAATATCTCCGCTTCGATATGTCTTCCCGGAATGGACTGCGGTGCAGCACGTCTCCATGCCTCGCGACTTCCGGGGAATTAACGGGGCAGTTCTCACCGGCGCGGTGATATGCGTGGAGCCATCAAGTTATCAGGGGACTCTCGCCGATCCGCTATACGGTGATCTTGCCAGGTACCTGCGCGAGATCGAAAGAATCCGGCAGGAACTGGCTCCGTTCATTTTTCTGGGCAAGTTCTACGATAACCAGGATGCTCAGGTGGATGCGGCTGAAGGCCAACAAAGCAACCCGCTGTCTTCCGATGTTTTGTTTGCGGTCCACGGCGATTCCGCAGGTCAACGGCGAGCCATCGTTGTGGTCAACAATTCGAGCGCCGCGCGGAAATATGATTGGAAATTTACTCATCGGCAAGTAGAAAAGGCGAAGTTGTACGTACCATTTGAAGGTGTGAAAGAAGTAGGGAGCGCAGATCCACTCGAAATCAAGGGGCCGGGCTTGCACATTCTGCTGGAAGCGGGTTCTGGCTGGTCATAACTCCATCGGTGGAAAGTGGCTGGTGGCGCGGATTTCGGAAAGTAAACTCGCCACAACAGGCCCTGTGAGCCGGCTCAGGAAGCGAAGGGGTTGAAGAAGCTACCGGCTTCAGGCTGTCCGCTGTCCAGTGCGTTCCAGTCTGCCAGTCCTCAGTCGTCGTCCGGCGGCCCGCTGTCCTTCTCGCGAATCATCTGCTCCGACGGTCACTTTGGTCGGGAATCGCGCGCAAAGGCCGGCGGCTTCTGCGTGTAATCGAAGCAATCAGAAAAGGCGTCTGCTGCCGGCGTCGCGTGTGCCCAGCGTGCCCAGGTCGAAGTTGTGCTCGATAAATGCGATGAACCCGCTGGCCTCGTGAATATGGTGCGAAACGTATCCGTGCTTCGTCCTACGGCGAAACGATGAGCAGCGGCACGCGGAACCCGGGCCCCATCGCGTCCACCTTGCGGCGGAGCGACATGGTCGTACCAGCCGCCCCAGTCGTCCCAGGAGATGAAGATCGCTGTCGAGTTCCAGTACTGGCTGTTGCCGATGGCGTTGACGATCGACGCCACCCAGTCGGGCCCTTCCGCTCCCGATCCTGGATGGTCCGAGTGCGCCAAATCGGGAACGATCCACGTCACCTGCGCCAGTTCGCCGTGTTGAATATCGACGAGCACGCGTTCTGCGGCGAGATCACATTGTCGTTCCAGTCCTGCCGAAACGGATGTGCCGGATGGCCTGGAATGCCGAGAGGATGAAGAAGCTGTCGCCGCTGGACGGAGCGTAGTAGCGCCACGTCACGCCCTTTTCGTCGAGCAGGTCGGCGACCGTCAGGTAGTCGAAACATGGGTAAACCCCGGGAACCTCGTCCCGTCGGGTCCCAGCACGGCAGCCGTTGTTCCCGGCTTCGCGTCGCAGCCCCACACCGAGCCGGTCGGGTTTTCCTGCCACCTTCGCCGATTGGCCCGCAATCATGTACTGGTGCGCCACAAAGCTGGCGCCGGTATTCGATTGGAACATCCGGTCGCCGATCACGAATTGCCTCGCCAGCGTCCAGTACTGTTCAACGTCTTTCTCGGGAACGTAGGAGTAAGGCAGCGTGGGCGGACTTGCGTCGCTCTGCGCAAAGCCGTCCATGTTGCCATTGTCCCAATCCTGCCACCAGCGCGTATGCGAGTGGTTCAGATCGCGCGAATCGCCAAGCGAAATGGGCTTGAGCGGAATCAGCACTGGCCGCCGTTCATGCCGCTCTGAGCCGTGTCGGCGCCGGGAAATCCGTTGAACAGATTGTCGAAGCTGCGGTTCTCCTGCATGATGACCACGATGTGCTGGATGGGCGAGCCGGCTATGGGAGAAACCGTGCTCGCGCGCACGGCCGGCGAAGGACTGAGCAGATAGTTCGCGTTGCAACCGGTGAGCACCGGGAGAAGAAACGCCATCCCAGTCAGGAGAATCGGGCGAATGGGCGTACGGCCACAGTGCGCAAGCATCGGTGCCGTCTGGCTCCTCATCGAAAATTCTCCCCCAAGGCCCATCTTTTCCGCCCGCAACCCCAATTGCAGGAAGAATACCGAGAACTTTACCGAACTCAAGTGATCGAAATCACTGAATTACGGGACATCAGCACTTCAAACCAGTCCACACAGCCTGGCTCGGTCCCGCACTGAGATCGCCTCACTTGCCAGCTTGGGGGAAAGCCGCTCGCGAGCTACCAGTCGTTTCGAATAATAAATTAACCGCAGGTTCATCCGATACTGAAAAACGCACTCGCTCACGCTTCTCCCCGTACCGAGCGGGCAAACACCGTAACGGTTCCAGGTTACCCTTGGGCCACGCCGCCCCACTCAAGCCCTATTCAACCCGACGCAACTGCCCCGGAGCGTACCGCTACTCCTTGTCGTTCGCGTGGGAGAGCCCCGGACCAACTACTTCGAAGAAACTCAAAATTCGCACAGAAACGCTGCAAATGCTTTAAAACGCGCGGCGCGAAGCCCTACCACACCTCACCCATCCTGCACAAGACTTGCTATTTCTGCGCCCAGCCCCTACTATCCGCAATAGAAACCGGCCTGCAAAGCAGGTGGGTAGTCAACGCTGGTTGAACCAACATTCAATGAACAGGGGCTCGACTCGACAATCGGTTCTGTGTGCCGTGTCCGCCAGTCCGGAATGCCTAATGAACCGCGGAGAGCTCCACCGTCTTAGGACGGGTTCACCAGCACATTACCCACGGCCCAGTGGGCCGGCTTTCTACTTCTCTCCACTCCGCTAACACCGCCGATCTCCCCTGTCCCCGCCAACCCCGCTGCCTTATCCTGTCTTGAAGTGCATCCCGTCCTCTTTCACATCGGTTCGGTGGTCATCCCGTCCTACGGCGCAATCGCCGCCTTCGGTGTGCTGCTCGCCCTGGCTTGGCGCAGCGCACTGCGCGCATTGCTCATGTGGACCCCTCCCGGCTGTGGAATCTCTCCATCCTCAGCCTTTTTGCGGCGCTGGCCGCCGCGCGCCTGCTCTTGTTGCAGCCAACCTGGGTGCGCTGCGACTCCACCCCGCCTGGCTCCTTGGCCTCGCCATGGTCCATCATCCGCTGCTCGCCGGCACAGGCGCGCTGGCAGGCGCCGTTTGCGCCGTATGGTACGCGCGCCACGCCAAACTGCCGCTCCTCGCCACCGCCGATGCTCTCGCCCCGCCGCTCGCCCTCGGCCTCGCCTTTGAGCAGTTGGGCTCGCTCGCGTCCGGCTCCGGCTTTGGCTCTCAAGCCGGCCCCGGCGTGCGCTGGGCGGTTACCTATACCAGCCCCCTCGCTGCTATCTGGAGCGGCACGCCCCTCGGCGTTCCTCTCCACCCTGTGCAGGTATATGCTGCGATGGCGTTTCTTGCGCTCGCCGTCCTTCTCTACGTCTGGCTGCCCTTCGAGCGCCGCTCCGGCGACGTTGCCGGCCTCTGGCTCCTCGGCGCCGGAGCCGCCATCTACCTCACCGAACTGTGGCGCGATCCGGAGGGCCGGGGCTCGCTCCTCCACGGCGCACTCGACGGTCCGCAGATTGCCGCCATCTTGCTGGTCCTCCTCGGTGCGCTGATATTGCGCGACCGCAAAACCGCGCCGCCCTCGCAAGACTCCGCCGCTCCCGCCAGCCAAAGCCCGGACCCCGCATGAGCTCCCCGCGCACAATCGATGTCCCCGCCGAGGCTCATGGCCAGCGCCTCGATTCCTTCCTGGCCGCATTCCTCACTTCCCAGCTCGGCGCCATCAGCCGCTCCCGCGTCCAGCTCCTCATTGACCAGGGCGACGTGCTCGTCGACGGCGAGCGCCAGAAACCCTCGCTCAAGCTGCGCGGCGGCGAATGCATCACCATTACCGGCGAACCGCATCCCGCGCCGCTCAAAGCCGTGCCTGAAGACATTCCGCTCGACGTGGTGTATGAAGACGCCGACCTCGCCGTCGTCAACAAACCCGCCGGCATGATGGTCCACGCCGGCTCAGGCCAGTCCGACGACGCGCGCAGCCGCGGAACCCTGGTCAACGCCCTCCTCCATCGCTTCAATGCGCTCTCTTCCACTGCTGGCGAGCTGCGCCCCGGCATCGTGCACCGGCTCGACAAAAATACCAGCGGCCTGATCGTAGTGGCCAAAAACGACCAGGCTCACGCAGCCCTCGGCGCCATGTTCTCCGGCCGGCTCATCAAAAAAACCTATCTCGCGCTCGTGCAAGGCGCAGTGCCCCGCGAAAAAGGAACGATCAGCGCCGCCGTCGGCCGCGATCCTGTCCGCCGCACGCGCATGACCACGCGGTCCGGCGAAAATGCCCGCACCGCAGTCTCGCACTATGAGGTCGTGCGCCGCCTCCAAACCCGCTTCGGCAAGTTCACCCTCCTTCGCGTGCGCATTGAGACCGGCCGCACGCACCAGATTCGCGTGCACATGGCTTCCATCGGCCATCCCGTCGTCGGCGACACGCTCTACGGCGGAGCCGCGCAATTGCGTGAAGCCGCCCCATTACGCGGAGCAGCACAACTTAATCCCAGGCACGCCTTTCAACCCGCCTCCCCAAAATCCGCGCGCCGCAATGCCGGCTCTTCGCCTCATCCCGCAAAGCCCGAGCCGGAAACCCTGCGCCTGGGGCGCAACTTTCTCCACGCCGCACAGCTTGAATTTGCGCACCCCATCACAGGAAAGCCCATCGAGCTTGAGGCCCCGCTTCCAGCGGAGCTCAACGCTTTCCTTAGCAGCCTCGAGTCCGTCTAACCACTCAGCATCAGGCAAATCAGCAACTTCCGATGCGAGCAGCGGGCGTACCCTCGCCGTAACCCCCGGCCGCGGCCCGCAAGTGCCCAGATTGATAAAATGAAATGGTGATGATCCCACATTCTCCCTCGCCTCAGGTGCCAGCAAGCCCATGGGGCCGGCAGTTGTTCTTCTTCGTGCTTGCTGCGGCACTTTCCACCGCTGCCTTGGCTCAGCAATCCGCGCCGGCCGCGCCCGCCCCGGCCGCCAAGCCATCCGCACAGGCCGCCGCACAGGCGGCGCCAGCAACTCCCCCGCAGGCAGCCCCAGCCGGCGCTCCGCCCAGCGACGCGGGTTCGACTGTCTTTCGCGTCGGCGTCAACGAGGTCAGCCTCATCTTCACGGTGACTGACAGACACGGGCACTATATCCCCAACCTGAAGCAGAGCGACTTTGCCCTCCTCGACGATCAAAAAGCGCCGGAGCGCGTAAACTCCTTCCACCAGCAGATCAATCTTCCCTTGCGCGTCGGAATCGTGATCGACGCCAGCTCCTCCATCCGCTCTCGCTTTCAGTTCGAGCAGCAATCGGCCGTCGAGTTCCTGCTGCAGGTGCTCAAGGCACGCAGCGACCGCGCCTTCGTCATGGGATTCGATGTCACGCCCACTGTCACCGCCGACTGGACCAACAACATGGACGCCTTGGAAACCGGTGTCAACCAGTTGAGTCCGGGCGGCGGAACTGCGCTCTTTGATGCCGTCTACAGCGCGTGCCGTAACAAGATGCTCACCGAGCGTGGTCCCGAGCCCGTACGCAAAGCCATCATCCTCATCTCCGACGGCGACGACGATCAGAGCCGCGTGTACATGCCCGAGGCCATCAAGGAATGTGAGCGCGCGGAGACGATTATTTACGCCATCAGCACCAACTGGACCCCCAGCCGCGGCCCCGGCGACAAAGTCCTGCAACAGCTTTCTGAAGAGACCGGCGGAGAAGTCTTCTTCCCTCCTTCCGTCAACGATATGGCGACCAGCTTCAAAGACATCGAGCAGGAGCTGCGCAGCCAGTACGCGCTTATCTACACGCCTGCCGACTTCAAGCCCGACGGGTCCTTCAGAACCATCTATCTCTATTGCTACGACCGCCGCTACCAGGTCCGCGCCAAAAAAGGCTACTTCGCCACCGGCCAGTAATCGGCATTCGCTGCGATTCAAGCCGCAGAAAGCCTCATCCCGAAGGCAGGCGGGGGGGCGCATGTTGCGGAAGAATTTCACGAGCTCGCAGGAAGCGTCAGCGCATGGCCTCGCATCTTCCGAACCAATTCATTCGAAGATGCACCAAGTGTCAGGGCACGACTTCAGTCGTGCCGTAATCGCCTCAAATTGCGGTCGGCTTTAGCCGCTGATAGACGGTTTTCCGTCCTCTTTCGAATTTTTCCGCATTCTCTCCAACCACCACACGCGGCGCCCAAAATCAATTGCGCCTTACCGGCTGCGGAAGAACTACTTCGAGACCGCGTTTTGTATCAGGGCACGACCTCGGTCGTGCCGAAAATGCCTCAAAATAAACGCGGGCTTTAGCCCCTGCCACCTGCAAAAACGTTGGATGTCACGCGCTCGACTGCATTCCTCCGGCCACCCGCGCCCTCTCCCATTTCAGAACACTCCGCTCTCTCCATTTCCAATTTGAATCGCACCCGCTTTTCCTCTCCCTCAACCTCACCCGTTTCCCTCATTCACGCGATGAACTAAAAGAAGGCAGTTATCCATCTGCCGGCGGCAGGAGGCAACACGACGTTCGGCAACGGCAATTCGGCAAGTGAGAGCCGCAAAGCGGGGGAGTTACGGTGATCCGGCAGGCGATCTCATGCGACATCTGCGCAGCGGAAAAGCGGCAGACGAACCACTGGTTTGTCGCCTACGAGCAGGCGGGTGAACTGCGCATCAGCGGGTGGAACTCCCGCCATCGCCTGCGGCCCGGCTCGAAACACCTTTGCGGACAAACCTGTCTCCACAAGCTGGTCGACGAATTCATGGCCAAGTCCATCGCCGTGCGCGCGCAGCGCACCGTCGAAGAGCCTGAACCCGACCTCTACTCTGAGCCCCAGTTGCCGGTCGATGCCAACCTCACATCCCCGGCAGCCTACGCAGAGCTGGAATCGTCGGCACGATTAATCACGTCGTCCACGCCGCCTGCCTTGCCTGCGCCCCGCGCGCCGGCTCTGCCCACGCCCGCGCTTCGCCCTCAGTCTGAAATTGTGACCATGCCCGTGCGGGCGCTCTCTGAAGACCTCGCGCCCAAACCCTCTGAGCCTCCGCGCAGCACTTCGCGCAACTGGCGCGCCGAAGCCTGGGAGCGGGAACGCGCGCGCGAACTGCGCGCCGCCGGAAAGCACCCCGATATCGTCGCCCGCCGCCGCTCCAACGCTTAAAGATTTTCAGCGTGCCCTCTTAACCTTGAGTAAGAAACAAGCTGTCATCCTGAGCGAAGTTTGCCGCGTCTTTTGCGGCAAACGAAGTCGAAGAACCTGCATTTCGGAATGCCCAAACCCACATCGAACTTTTGGGTCCCCACATTGAGCTATGCTTCTTCAAAAGCATCTCGCGGTGCCTGCGACATGCGCGGCTCCCGCACCCAACGCGCTCTACCCTTCCAGCAACTTCCCCGCGTGCTTCTTCCCAATCCACCACCAGGTAAAGCCCGCCACCGCCACCACGCCCACAATCAGGACCGCCGCAAGCGCGTGGTGCGCCACCAGCTCCACCGCACCCGGTCCCAGCTTCAGCACCAGCAGCGACAGCAAAAGCCAGCGCACCATCCTTCCCGCCAGCACCGCCAGCAGAAACGGCGCCACCCGCATCTCAAACACGCCCGACGCGAAAATAAAAACCTTCCACGGCGCGGGCGGCGGCAGCATCGACGGAATCATCACCGCCAGAAACTCCTGCCGCTGAAAACGGTCGCGTAGCTGCTCGAAACGCTCCCGGTTTACGCGTTTCAGCAGGAAAAGCTCGCCCCCGGCGCGGCCCAATCCATACGGCAGCAGCCCGCCGATCGCCGAGCCGGTTGCCGCGATCAGGCAATAAAGCCAGAAGTGACTCTTGTCGTTCCACACATAGAGGGCCAGAATCGCGTCCATCGGCACTGGAATGCTCGACGAATCCAGAATCGCCACCGCGCCCAGGCCCCAGACACCCAACTTCAGCAGCGCCGGCAGCATTACCAGTTTCCAGTCCGCCGAAATGTGCGCAAATAACTGCCTCAAACGCCGTCCCCTTCCGCTCGATTCTGCGTCAATTCAGTAAGCTTCATTTATTGTACGGGTGCCCATTTGCGCACATCATCGTTAAGAATGAGAGAATAGACAGAAAGGACCCGGATTCGGAGCCGGCCTCGGACGTAAGTGTGTCATGTGGGGCTCCTTAGCAGCGAATGCCCGCCAGCGAAGCGCCAGCCGAAGTGAACGAGCCCAAGGGACCAGCCGAGCCGACCCCCCAATCGGACAGCCCCTCACAGGAAATCCCTATTCCGGGAGGCTTCCTGGGTCTCACCATCCCCTCGGCGCCACCCCCATTGCCGCGCCCGGAGCCACTCCCTCCACCCGTCCTGCCTTCCCTCTCTGAACGCGACGACCCATCCCTCGCGTCCGGCGAATCCCGCCCTCCCATCATTCGCGGTTCGCGCTGGGTCGACTACGACACCCACGAGCTCCTCGAAATGATCGGCGAGCTTGAAGACGAGCGCCGCTGGTCGCGCCTCCGCGAGGGCTTTTGGCTCGCGCTTCTCGTCCACATCCTCTTCTTCTCCGCCATCACCTGGATCCCCACCTATGTCTTCAAGGTGCCCAGGGTCATTGACCCCTTTGACGCCATCAAGCAGCGCAAGGATCTGGCCTACCTCGATCTGCCGCCCGACGTCCTGCGCCAGCATCAGCCGAAGGTCACACCCAAGCCTCTGCCAAAAGAGCCTCTCATCGACAAAAAGACCCTCGACGACATGAAGCGCGAGGCGCCGCCAACGCCTCCGCCCCCTGCCGCTGAGCCGCAACAGCCGGCTCAGCCGCAGCCAAAATCGCAGCCGTCGCAGCCCATTCCGCCAAATCAGCAGTCCCAGGTTGAAGCGCCGCGCCCGGCTGCCGTCCCTGCCCGGCCCAACTTCGCCGTGAGCGCGCAGAATCCGGCCGACCAGCTGAAGAACGACATGCAGCAGGCGATGCGGAATCACGGACAGTCAAGCTACGGCAACGCGCCTTCCGGCGGCCTCTCCATGCATCCCGGCGCCGGCACCGGAGCTCCCGACATTCTCTCTGACACGCAGGGTGTCGACTTCAGCTCCTGGCTCGCGCGCTGGCACTACGTCACGCAGCTCACATGGGATCCGCTGATCCCTGATGAGGTCAACCCGCCCATTCTCAAAGCCGGCGTCGTCGCTATTCGCTTTAAGGTTTTGCCCAACGGTCAGGTCACTGATATGACGTTGGACGGCCGCTCCGGCGACACTGCTCTCGACCGCGCGGCCTGGGGCGCAATCTCCGGTTCCAGCTATCCGCCTCTGCCCAGGGATTTCCACGGCCCTTATCTCGAGCTCCGCGCCTACTTCCTCTACAACATGCAGCCGCGGTAAGACCGTCCCCTACCCCCGCAGCGGTCGGGCTTCCTCCTGAAACGGTTCCTCTGCGCCTCTTTTGAGCTCGTCCACTGGCACCGCCGTTTCCCCGTCGGGCCCGTGCGGTTTGCGCCGCTGGTCAAGGTAAATGCCGTCCTGCTCCAGCAGCGCCTCATATACCGGCGTATGCCGCCAGTACCGCGCCAGCGCAAACGCGGTCATGTTGGCGATCATCAGCGGCAAAATCAGCCCGTAGCCGCCGGTCATCTCAAAGATGATCAGAATCGACGTCATCGGCGCGCGCACAATACCCGCAAACACCGCGCCCATGCCCACCACCGCAAAGGCGCCAATCGCATCCGCCGAGTGGTGGAAGACCGTCACGTCGATCCAGCCCACCGCGCCGCCCAGCATTCCGCCCATATAAAGCGCCGGGGCGAAAATGCCGCCCGCGCCGCCGCTCGAATACGAAGTCACCGTGGCGCCCAGTTTCAGCACGCACAAAACCAGCCATCGCAATCGGCAGCATGCCCAGTTCGCCGGTCAGCGCCATGGTCAGCGTCTTGTAAGGATCGCCGGCAATGCCGTTCACATGAAAGAACAGCAGCGCCACCACCGCAAAGGTGCCCGTCGCCGCGCCGCCCAGCGCCGGATGCACCCATTTAGGAACCGCGGTGAGCTCCTTGAACCACGCCCGCAGCCAGAGCAGAGAGTCGGTAAACGCCACCGAGACAAATGCCGCCAGCAGGCCCAGCAGCGCATACCACACCAGCGAAGAGTAGTTGGTGAGCTCGTAGTGTTTCGGAACATGAAGATCGGGTTGATCCGAGAACTCGGTTCTCTACCACTGCGGCCAGCGCCGCGGCCACAATCACGCCCGAAAGCATGGTCTGGTCCAGGCTCCCGATCAGTTCCTCCAGCGTGAAAGTCACTGCAGCGATGGGCGCGTTAAACGCCGCGGCAATGCCCGCCGCCATGCCCACTGAGGCCATGCGCCTGCAATTCACGGGGCTCAGCCGGGCCATGCGCGACAAAAAACTGCTCACTCCGGCGCAGATCTGCACCGTCGGGCCCTCCACGCCCAGTGACGCTCCAACGCCAAGCTGCAGCGCGCACAAAACGAACTTGCCGATGGTCTCCTTCAGTCGAGATGGCGCCGGAACGGAAGGTATACGCCGTCTTTACCTGCGGAATGCCGCTGCCCGCCGCCGCCGGAGCCCAATACGTAAGCCCCACGCCGGCCACCAGACCGCCCAGTGCAGGCGTCAAAATCGTCCACCATATCCAGCTATGGCCCGGCGCAGAGGTCGCGCGATCGATCAACCAACCATAAAGATGCTGGCACTGATGTGAAATGCCACCGCTGCCAGTCCGCACGCGCCTCCGGCCACAATCGTGATTGCCAGCAGCCGTTGCCGCTCGTTGGGCATCAGACGCGCATAGCCAACCGTATGAACGCGAAAAAAGCCCCTCGATGCCAACCCAGAATTTCAATGCGCGGGAACCTCGCTGCGAAGATCGCGCACCTTTCAGTATACGGTCACGTTCCCAGCCCGCTTTCCTGCGCAGCTTTTGCGTCGCCCAGCGGCTCAGCGTTTCGGCTATGACACCCTCATCAGCTCGCCCAGGTCATCTTCCCCGCTCACCCGCATCGCGCTAAAATTTTCCTGTCACCCATGCGCCGCCTTCCCACTCGCCGGCTCCGCCTCACCTCAAGCGCTTTCGCCGCGGCCGCCCCGACCGTGGACGCTAATCCCTCCCGCTGAGTAATCTATTCCCGACAAGTTTTTCGGCCAACGCGATCGCTTTGCGCCGATGACCTCACTCCGCGAGCCCCGCTAGCCTCGCTAACGCCGCTCGCTTTCGAACTCCGCTAGCTCCGCTAACACCGCTAGCTCCGCTGAGAGGATCTACCGATGAACAGCTTCCAAAGCCGCGCCGTGCTCACCTCCGGCAACCACTCCTACACCATCTATCGCCTTCCCGCGCTCGCCGCCCGCGGCTTCAATCTCAGCCGCCTGCCCTTCAGCCTCAAAATCCTGCTTGAAAACCTGCTCCGCCGCGAAGACGGCGTCAACGTCACCGCCGCCGACATCGAGTTCCTCGCCAACTGGGACGCCAAGGCCGAGCCCAGCCGCGAAATCGCCTACATGCCCGCCCGCGTCCTCATGCAGGACTTCACCGGCGTCCCCGCCGTCGTCGATCTCGCCGCCATGCGCGACGCCATCAAGACCCTCGGCGGCGACCCCGAGCGCGTCAACCCCCTCGCCCCCGCCGAGCTCGTCATCGACCACTCCGTCCAGGTCGACGAGTTCGGCACCGCCGGCGCCTACGCCGCCAACTCGCTGCTCGAGTTCCAGCGCAACCGCGAGCGCTACGCCTTCCTCAAGTGGGGCCAGACGGCCTTCCGCAACTTCTCCGCCGTGCCGCCCGGCATGGGCATCTGCCACCAGGTCAATCTCGAGTACCTCGCCCGCGTCGTCTTCACCACCGAAATCGACGGCGAATCAGTCGCCTATCCCGACACCCTCGTCGGCACCGACTCGCACACCACCATGATCAACGGCCTCGGCGTGCTCGGCTGGGGCGTCGGCGGCATCGAGGCCGAGGCCGCCATGCTCGGCCAGCCCGTCTCCATGCTGGTCCCGCAGGTCGTCGGCTTCAAGCTCACCGGCAAGCTGCGCGAGGGCGCCACCGCCACCGACCTCGTGCTCACCGTCACCCAGGCGCTGCGCAAGCTCGGCGTCGTCGGCAAGTTCGTCGAGTTCTACGGCCCCGGCATCGCGGAGCTCCCCCTCGCCGACCGCGCCACCATCGGCAACATGGCCCCCGAGTACGGCGCCACCTGCGGCATCTTCCCCGTCGACGCCGAGACCCTCCGCTACCTGCGCCTCACCGGCCGCAGCGAAGACCAGATCGCGCTCGTCGAGGCCTACTACAAGGAGCAGGGCCTCTTCCACACCGCCGACTCGCCCGAAGCCGAGTACACGCAAACCCTCTCGCTCGATCTCGCCACCGTCGAGCCCAGCGTCGCCGGCCCCAAGCGCCCGCAGGACCGCGTGCTCGCTCAAAGACGCCGCCGCCAGCTTCGCGCAGCAACTGCCCACACTGCTCGCGCCCACCGCCAAGCCGCTCGGCACGCGCACCGCCGCTGCCTGGGAGCGCAGCGCGTTCGTCGACACCGCCATTGCGATCGCTGCCGAAGACAACGAAGGCCCGGCAACTTCCTCCGCTGCCGCCAACGTGCCGCTCCACGTCACCACCACCGTAAAAGAGCGCTTCAACGTCGATCCCGACCCGCTATCTCGACCACGGCTCGGTCGTCATCGCCGCCATCACCAGCTGCACCAACACCTCCAACCCCTCCGTCATGGTCGCCGCCGGCCTGCTCGCCAAAAAAGCCGTCGAAAAAGGCCTCACGCGTTCCGCCGTGGGTCAAGACCTCGCTCGCTCCCGGCTCGCGCGTCGTCACCGACTACTACCAGAAGTCCGGCCTGCTCCCCTATCTCGAAAAGCTGCGCTTCAACGTCGTCGGCTACGGCTGCACCACCTGCATCGGCAACTCCGGCCCGCTGCCCGCCGACGTGTCAGAAAGCATCGACGAGCACGGCCTCGTCGCCGTCAGCGTGCTCAGCGGCAACCGCAACTTCGAGGGCCGCGTCAACGTCGACGTGCGCGCCAATTACCTCATGTCCCCGCCGCTGGTCGTCGCCTACGCGCTCGCCGGCAACATCGGCCACAACTTCGACACCGATCCCCTCGGCACCGATCCAGTCCGGCCAGCCCGTCTACCTCAAAGACATCTGGCCCACGCAAGAGGAAGTCGCCGACGCCATCGACGGCGCCGTCAACAGCGAAGGCTTCCGCCGCGAGTACTCCACCGTCTCCCACGGCGACGCCAGCTGGCAGGGCCTCAGCTTCCCCACCGGCGATGTCTACCAGTGGGAGCCCGACTCGACCTACATCCGCCAGGCGCCCTACTTCGACGGCATGACCATGACGCCCGCGCCCGTCACCGACATCGCCGGCGCGCGCGTCCTCGCCGTGCTCGGCGACTCCGTCACCACCGACCACATCTCGCCCGCCGGCTCCATCAAGGCCAACGGCCCGGCCGGACAATATCTCGCCGGCTCACGGCGTCAAGCCCGCCGACTTCAACTCCTACGGCTCGCGCCGCGGCAATCACGAAGTCATGGTCCGCGGCACCTTCGCCAACGTGCGCCTGCGCAACAAGCTCGCGCCCGGCACTGAAGGCGGCGTCACGCGCCTGCTTCCCGAAGGCGAAGCAGATGTCCATCTTCGACGCCAGCGTCAAGTACGCCGAGCGCGGCGTCCCGCTCATCATCCTCGCCGGCAAGGAGTACGGCTCCGGCTCCTCGCGCGACTGGGCCGCCAAGGGACCAAAGCTCCTCGGCGTCCGCGCCGTCATCGCCGAAAGCTTCGAGCGCATTCACCGCTCCAACCTCGTCGGCATGGGCATTCTGCCGTTGCAATTTGAAGCCGGCCAGAACGCCGAATCGCTCGGCCTCACCGGCGAAGAGATCTACGACATCGCCGGCTTCCGCGAGCAGCTCGACGGAAAATTCGCCGACGGCCGCACTCTCGCTGTCACTGCGACAAGACCGAACGGAGAGAAAAAGCTGCTCCGCGCAATGGTCCGCATCGACACGCCGCAGGAAATCGAATACTACAAGCACGGCGGCATCCTGCAATACGTCCTCCGCCAGTTAGCCGCAAAGTAGCACAGGATATTTCAAGAACCTCGGTGCCCCATTCAAGCCGAGTGCCCCACCTGGGTGCCCTCTGGGCACCGCGTCTTTGTTTTTGCGGCTAGGGTGGGTTCACTCAAACTCCACACCGGGTGCCCCAGGTCTCGCTTCTGAGACCTGGGATTGACTACCGCAAATCCATCTCTGTCGCCGGGGTGCCCCATTCTTAACCGCGCAGCGCTCCAGCGATGCGCGATTAGGGTGGGATAGCTCGAACCTCGCGCTTTTCTCCCCGGGTGCCCCAGGTCTCGCTTCTGAGACCTGGGATCGGCTACTGCAAATCCATCTCTGTCGCCGGGGTGCCCCATTCTAACCGCGCAGCGCTCCAGCGATGCGCGGTTAGGGTGGCTGCCCATTCTAAACCCAGCCTCACATCTTATGATAGCTCGAACCTCGCGCTTTTCTCCCGGGTGCCCCAGGTCTCGCTTCTGAGACCTGGGATTGACTACTGCAAATCCATCTCTGTCGCCGGGGTGCCCCATTCTAACCGCCCATCGCAGCAGAAGCAGCAGAGGCTCCCGCCCTTCGCGAGTTTTTCGCGAAAGGAGGGAGCCCTTCTGTTTCGATCCGTAATCTTACTCGGCTGCCGGAATCGAGCCCGTTACATTGGACGCGACCGAGGCCGTCACCACCGAGCTGAAGCTCGCCTGTGCTGCCACAGTCGGAACCGATGTCGGATTCGTTCCCGATGCAATGAACGGCGTCAGCGCCGCTGCCGCGGTCGTCGAGCTGTTGCCGCTCGCGCTCACAATCAGCCCTGTCAGCCCATCGGTGCTCTCGTAGTTCAGGTTGTTCGCCGGAATCAGATTGAGGTTGGCGTAATTCGGTGTCGCAAGTGTGACCGACGGAATCCCGCGCACCAAAGCGCGATGTTCTGACTCCACGCCCATAATCGACGCCGATACCTTCGCATACAGAATCAGGTCAGCTTGTGCCAGGCTTGAGCCGCTCTTCGCTGGATTCGCCTGTGTTGCGCTGAATCCGTTATACCCGGCAGCCATTGACGCAAACTCCTCCACCGCCGTCATGTACGCGCCCACAAACGCCGCTTCAAGGGCCAGCAGTACCGGCAAAAATCCCTGCAGCGAGCTGAATGTGCCGGTTGGGAAATAGAACGTTTGCGGAATGCCGGCTGCAGCATCGCCGCTTCCATTGGTCGGCAATCCCAGCAGCGAGCGAAGCAACTGTGCGTGCGAAACCTCTTCGAGCAACGCGCCCTGTAAGTAAGCCACATTGATCTGACTGCCGTTCGCGCTCACGTTCGTCGCCGTGCCGCCGCTCCCGGCAAGGTTGGAATCCGTGATCACGCCCGAGCTCGACAAGCCCGTGTAATAGGTTGTGATGGCGAGGCTCTCGGCGATCAAGGCGGCGGTTAAAATATTGGCCGCCGTATCCGTAGATGCCGCCGCGGACACTGACTTCATCGTATTGCCGCCGCATCCGCCAAGAACGGCCGATGTTGCAGCGCCCAGACCAAACATCGTGGCTCCGGTCATAAACGACCGTCGATCGAATCCGCTCGGAATGATCTTCTCGATCAACTTTTCCTTCGTCAATCCATTCAGTTCCATGATTTTCCTCCGTGGGGGTTAGGTCGTGCGCAAAAGATAGGGAAGTCGCTGCACACGACTGGTACGCGGCCACGAAGGCTTTCGGATTGGTGGGTTTTTAAAGTTTTTTCGAGAGAAATAAATTTCGAGGAATTTGACGGACAGCTATCTCCGGTCCACCCGGCTCAACCGCGTGCCCCCGGTCTCGCTTCTGAGACCTGGGATGAACTCCTGCAAATCCATCTCTGTCGCCAGGGTGCCCCATTCTAACCGCGCATCGCGGGTGCCCCAGGTCTCGCTTCTGAGACCTGGGATGAACTCCTGCAAATCCATCTCTGTCGCTGAGGAATGGAGTAAATCCTGCGTACCTACTGCTGCTCTTGCCCGCCGCTCGGCAGCGGCAACCTCTTCCGCAACGTCGGCTGCGCGTTCGTCGCCTGGTCCGCTCCGTTCGCCGCCGTGCCGCCCACAATACCGTTGTCGCCCTGGCCGCTGTTCGCCGCCTGTCCCGCGCCCGCCGCCGAACTGTCGCCGCCATTCTGCATCGCATTCAATTCGGACAACCGATACTTCGGCGCGCTCACATATCCGTGGATGTGGTCCTTCGAAATGTCGTTGATCACTACTTCGATCGGCTGCGGGCTGTCCGGCTCGTAGAACATCGCCGGCTGGTACAGATTCACGTGCTTGTCCGTCAGGTTGCGATCGTCCACCATCAGCATCAGGTCGGCATACGCATGCTTGGTGTTGGCCTTTCTCAGGCTGATGCCCACCGGCCCCTCGCGCTTGAATTCCTTCGACTTCTGCAGGTCGAACTCAACGTAATTCCGCTCGCCCTTCTTCTCCAGCACCACCAGCTCGCCATGCGTGCGCGCAATTGACCCGCTCAGTTCCGTGCGCGCGCTCGCCAAATCTCCGCGTGTCGCCTCAATCTCCTTGCCCTGCGCGTCCACCTCCGATTGCAGCTTATTGAACCGCGGATCTTCCCTCAACCGGTGCCCTGCCGCTTGCCGGCGGCTCCTCGCTGCGCGCGTAGCTGGAGTCTCCGGCGAAGGCTTCCCGTCGCTCCGCGAAGCCTCGTTCCCCGCCGGCGCGTTGCTCGCAGTCATCGCATTCACCTTCGCCGCCAGCGCGTCCAGTTGCGTGCGCGTTAAAGCCAGTTGCGCTGTCATCTGCTCATTCTGTGCCGTCAACGTCTGCTTTTGCGTCGCCAAAGTCTCTGCGGAGTGGTGCTCGTGCACCGCATAGCCGATGCCTGCTCCGCAAATCACAAGGGCTGCGATCAAAGGGGCTGCCATCTTCGCAATCGGCCCCAGGGCCGGAAACGGGGTTTCTTCCATAAGCGACATGATGAACCTCCACGCACAACTCCACTTGATGTGCAAGCAACTTCGCTTCCAAATCCACAAAATCGTAAATGCTTCATCGCCTGCGCCTTCCGGTCTGCACCTCCCCAATGCACTGGGAAAAAACTCCCACCCACTGGCAATTCTTGCTCACCGCGCCGCAGCTCCTATGCGCTCGAAACTCCAATTCACCCCCCGCCGCACCGCCGTCAAACGCCGCCCCACTGCCCCGTTCGTAGTACCAAAGTCACAAAAGCACCAGTAATTTCCCAAAAAGGGCTATTGCTCGCTTTGTTGAAATTTGGCTAGCTGTTACCTAGGGGGAAAGCATCTAAGGATCGCGGGTCTAACGATATCCCCGAAAACTCCGATGAACCGCAATCTCTGGCACCGAACTCTGATCTCTCGCGCGGCCACCGTCGCAATGGTGGCAGGCGGGCTGGGAGCCGGCTATCTGCTCGGACGTATCCTCGTCCTCCAGCAGGCCGCAAGTTCGCTGAATCAATTCGTCAAGCTCACCGCGGCGCAGGACAACGCCTCCATCGCTGAAGCGCGCAGCACTCTCGACGTGCTCAAATCTTCGCCCTACCCCTCCTGCTCCGACGCAGAAATCTCCTACTTTCGCGGCATCGTCTTCCGCTCTGAATATCTGAAAGATGCCGGCCGCATGCGCGCCGGAAAAATCGAATGCTCAGCCGCCTCGGGTCGTCTCGCGCAGCCCATCGGCCCCTTCAAGCCCGTCTCCCGCCAGAGCGACGGCATCATCGCTTACGGCAATCTCGCCCCCATCCAGGGCGCAAACCTCAAGCGATCGGCTCTCCAACTTGGCACCGCCTACGTCGTCTTCGACCCCGACCTGCCCCCCAGCCCCGGCCCCATCTCCATGCGCCTTGCCCTCGCTCCGCAAGCCGCTGCCTATCAGCACCCCAGCCTTCCTCTAACTGCAGCGTCTTTGGCCAGCGCGTTTAATCTCATCGCAGACGGCTCGGGTAATCTTGCAAGCACACTCTATGCCACGCGCTGCTCAACCCTGAACCTCAATTGCCTCACCGCCTCCACTACGGTCGCCGCCGCCTTGCATCGCGGAGCACTCACGCTTTCCGCAAGCACCATCTCCGGCGGCCTTTTCGGAATTCTCTTCGCGCTCGTGCTTACCTTCGCATTCACCCGCAACCGCGACCTGCCTCAGCAACTTCGCCGCGCCGTCGAACGTGGCGAATTGCAGGTCCTCTATCAGCCCATCGTCGATCTCTCTACCCGGCAAATTGTCGGCGCAGAGGCTCTCGCGCGCTGGACAGATGAAGAAGGCAACCTCGTCGACCCCGAAGTCTTTGTCAGCATCGCAGAAAAGCTCGGCTTCGTCGGCGGCATCACCAAAACGGTACTGCACCGCGCTCTCCACGACTTCGCAAATACCTTCCGCAACCATCCGGAATTCCGTCTAAGCGTCAACGTCGCCGGCGCTGACCTCATCGACCCAACCTTCCTCCCTATGCTCGTGGAGACGCTCACCTCCGCCAAGGTCAATCCGCAAAACCTCGTCATCGAGATCACTGAAAGATCGGCCGCCAACGGCGAGGTGGCTATGGAAACCATCCGCAACCTCCGCCGCTTGGGTCACAGCATCCACATCGACGACTTCGGCACCGGCAACTCTAACCTCGACAAGCTCCTCTACCTCTTTGCCGACACCATCAAAATCGATAAGGCCTTCACCAAGGTCATCGGCACGGAGTCGGTCGCCGTCACCATCCTTCCGCAAATCCTGGCCATGGCCAAATCTCTCAATCTTGAAGTGGTCGTCGAAGGCGTCGAAACCGACTTCCAGGCCGACTATTTTTCTCCCACTGCGCAGAAAATCTACGGCCAGGGCTGGCTCTACGGACACCCCGTTACAGTTGAGAAATTCCATGCCCTGCTCGGCGAAGATTGGTCGCTCGTCACCGCAGACGGCGTCGCCGCCTTCAACGCCAAGCCCGGAGCACTCTATCTACTCGTCCCGCGTCGCCTGACCCGCCACACCGCATAAGACCCGGGATAAGAGACAAACCCGGGTGCCCCACATCTCGCTTTTGAGATGTGGGATTTCGAGCCACAAAGCCGGGTGCCCCACATCTCGCCTTTGAGATGTGGGATAGCGACCCACAAACCCGGGTGCCCCACATCTCGCCTTTGAGATGTGGGATTGCACCCACAAACCCGGGTGCCCCACATCTCGCTTTTGAGATGTGGGAAACCGACAATCCCCGCTCTCCCGATGTATCCTTCCCCCAATGACGAACGGCCTCGTCCGCCGGGTGCCCCACATCTCGCTTTTGAGATGTGGGATAGCGACCCACGGAGCCGGGTGCCCCACATCTCGCCTTTGAGATGTGGGATGGCGACCCACGGAGCCGGGTGCCCCACATCTCGCTTTTGAGATGTGGGTGCGACCCACAGAGCGCGGGGTGCCCACATCTCGCTTTTGAGATGTGGGATCTGCCCTGAAAATTGTCCCGGTAAAATCACGCAGCAATTCAACACGGAGGGAGCAGCAGCCTTCAGGCTGCTGAAAAGCAGGTGCGGGCGCACGGCCTTCAGGCCCGGACCGAAGTGCCCGGCATTTTCTTGGCCTTGGGTGTCGCCACGCGACACACGAGACTGCATTTGTCTTTCGATCGAATCATGCTTGCACCTGCCGGGCGCCCCATTCTAACCGGCGCGCAATTTGCGCCGGTTAGGGTGGGATACCGATCCGCATTCCGAAACCGCCCCCACCCAGTCCTCTAAGGGTACGGGCTTCAGCCCGTACATCCACACACCCCCACGTTTTCGAGAAACAAACACCCGGCTTGAGCCGCGCCCAAACCCCACCGCAAAACCAGCCGTCACCGAGCCCAGCCGTA
>CAWJBE010000010.1:0-301986 GCA_963841095.1 uncultured Acidobacteriaceae bacterium | reverse complement strand
CGCAGAATTTTGCCGCCGGCAACCTCAAGGTGCGTGCCCGCGGACGCATCGCCCGTCGACGTCTCCAGCGTGACGCGCGCGACGGAAGCGATCGAGGGCAGCGCCTCGCCGCGAAAGCCCAGGGTGGCAATCGAAAGCAGATCGTCCGCAGTGCGCAACTTTGAAGTGGCGTGCCGCTCAAAGGCCAGCAAAGCATCGTCGCGGTTCATTCCCAGGCCGTCGTCGGAGACGCGAATCAGACGCCTTCCGCCGCCTTCCACTTCCACACGAATGCGGCCGGCTCCGGCGTCCAGCGAATTTTCCAGCAGCTCCTTCACCACCGAAGCGGGTCGGTCCACAACCTCGCCGGCAGCGATCTGGTTGGCAACCTGATCGGGAAGAATGCGGATCTGGCCCATAAGGAATCAGAGTAACGCAATTCGATGGGCCAGGCCGCTGGTGCGGCTCCGTGCAAAACTGGGGCGCAGCTCGCTCTACTTACTCGTCTCCTTCTTAACGTGCGCCGCGGCGGGTCTGGTCCTGGCATGCGAAACCGGCGAAGACGCGTCTGCCATCGTCGGTGCCTGCGATTGCGGCAGCGTCGGTGGCGACAGCATCGTAGCTTTGCGGATCACCGCATCTGGCGCGGTGGTGGTAAAGCCCGGCGTGTTTGTCAGCTGCGCTGCGTACCACTGCGGGGGCAGATACCATTTCGTGTCGCCGGCCGTGCTCAAGTAGTCGTAGATGAGAGGCATGTTTGCCGGCACGGCCATATGATCGCGCTCTGAGAGAGCAACGTATGCCTTCAACTCACCGGCGATCTGATCCTTGTTCGCCGGATTCTCCTCTTCCATCAGCGCCACCGCATATTCCAGATGTGCTGACGGAATCGCGCCCCGGTCCGCATCCAGGCGAAGCGCAACGGTCAGATGATTCAGCGCATCCTGCCGTTCTTCTGGAGTGCGCGCTGTGAGCCGCTCAAGCTTGGCGAGATAGAAATGAGCGTATGCATCGTCGGGGCGTTGCAGCACGGCAGTCTGCAGATTCTGCTTCGCCACGGCGAAAAGGTCGTAGTCCATGGCCAGAATTCCGTTGTCACGATCGATGGCTGAAATCATCGGCGCGAAGTCCGGCCCGTTGGTTTTGAACCCTTTCCCCTTGGTGCGCATCTCGATCTCTGCTTTAAGCTCCCCGTTGAGCAGTTGCTGCAAACGGTCCGCCCGCTGTTTCACACGCGGTGCGCTCCCCATAAATCCCAGGCCAATGCGAGAGTCCGCGGTCACCGCTTGATTCAGCGTGTTAAACAGTTGCTGGACCTCGCGGGGATCGTACCCCTGCTCCATCATGTATTTTGTCGCCAGCTCGTCGGCCTCATCCTCTTCCCTTGTGGCCCAAATCACGGGCTCAATCTGAGGATGAATAAAGTAGTGGCCCACTTCCATTCCGGTTGCCAGTCCTACGCTACCTCCCATCAGCGAACCGAGCCTTAAGGGAATCAATGCGCCGCCCAGTCCGGCCCCCATCACAGTGGAAGCCACGTCGTTGATCACCTTTTCCTTCTCAGCCTTCTCCCTGGCCAGTTCCACCTCGATATTCCTGTCGTGGATGCGCAGAAACGCTTGCCGCAGCTCGATGTGGGCAATTTCGTGCCCCAAAACATAACCCAGCTCAGCTTCGCTGTTGAGCATCGAGAGCAAGCCGGTGGAGATATAGATCGTTCCCGTCGACAACGTGAGGGCCTTGGGGATTGGATCGTAGAGCACTCGGAATGTGTACACATTCGGCGAGTTCTTGGGAACCAGGCGCTGGCCGAATTGATTGACGTAGCTTTGAACCTCCGGATTGCCATAGAGGCGCTGGCGGTCAAATGAGTCGCCCAAAACATTGTCCTGCGACACGCCCATGTTTTCAGTCAGGTTGATGCCGTAAGCCAGCTGCATGTCGCTCTTCCGCAGATTGTCCCATTCCTGCTGTATGGCATCCTGGACCTCCGGCATCTGTTCAATCCTGGCGAGCTTGTCTTTGTCGATAGTGCTCAGATCGAGCGGGCCTTCCTGGCCCTTCTTTTGCTTTCCTGAAAGAGCGTTGCCAAGCTGGTTTAACTGGGCTGACGATTTTGGGGCTGAAACTCCGCAGACTAACACTGCACACAACGCGAGTGTGAGGGGTTTATACACGAAACCTCCTATCCTTTCTATCGCAGCGTTATTGGGCACGCTGCTCACCGTTTGTGGCTGGGGGGAAGGCCGGTTTGGAAGAGTATAGGCCGGGATTTCGTTGAACGTCAACGGTTTCTGAAGACATAAAACACCGCCGCTTTAGCCCGGATTACGTTGGATTGCGAAACGTATACACCAAAGTTTTTGTTCCGCTCTGGCCGGAGATTCCGCTGGTTTCGACAAATCCCACAATTAGAGACGATTGACCGTAGTGTGACCGAAGGCACATGCGCTTCTCTCCTGTCACGCGACAATAAACACGTAAGGCCCGGCGTACCCTTTGCTGCGCCGGCCGGGAGAATTGATTCATGAGCGACCTTGCCACCTTGGCTGAAGCAGTTGCTGTTGACCCGCTCGTCGGCCACCCCCCCGACTATCACGTCTTTCATAAATTCATCGAGCGCTGCAAAAACCTCCCTGCCATCACCACCGCCGTGGTCTGGCCGCTCACTGAGGTTGCTCTCAGCGGCGCCGTTGAAGCCGCGGCCGCAGGCCTTATTGAGCCGACCATGATCGGCCCGGAAGCGGCCATGAAGGCGCTTGCCGCAAAAATCGGCGTGGACATCAGCAAGTTCCCCATTCTGAATGCCGAAACGGAATCCCAGGCCGCCGAAATTGGCTGCCAGGTATGCCGCGCAGGACAAGCCCTCGCCATGATGAAGGGCAGCCTGCACACTGACGAGCTGATGAAGGCAGCAATGCAGAAAGATACTGGCCTGCGCACGGCGCGTCGCATCTCCCATGTCTTCATCATGGATACCCCGGCCTATGCCCGCACCCTGCTCATCACCGATGCCGCCATCAACATCACTCCCGAACTCGAAGACAAGATCCACATCGTGCAGAACGCCATCGATCTGGCTCACGCCCTCGGCATCTCCGAGCCCAAGGTGGCATTGCTTTCGGCCGTTGAAACCGTGAATCCCAAAATCAAGTCCACCCTTGATGCCGCCGCATTGTGCAAGATGGCTGACCGCGGACAGATCACCGGCGGCATTCTCGACGGTCCCCTGGCTTTCGATACTGCCGTCAGCGTGAAAGCCGCCAAAATTAAAAAACTGGTTTCGCCCGTCACCGGCCAGGCCGACATCCTGGTTGTCCCCGATCTCGAAAGCGGCAATATGCTCGCCAAGCAACTTGAGTATCTGGGTGGCGCTCAACTGGCCGGCATCGTGCTCGGCGCGCGTGTGCCAACCATCCTCACCAGCCGCGCTGACTCTGCTGAAACCCGGCTCACAAGCTGCGCAGTCGCTGTCCTGCTGCACTACGCCACACACCCGGCAGTTAAAGTCTAGATTTCTCAATCGAATCCATACAATCTCCTCGGGCGCCTTCAATTGGGCGCCCGTTTTGCTGCAATGTGAAATTACCGTCAATGGCAATTTCCACAACCGGAGTCTCCGGAACCATTCGGTCTCCGCCGGCATCGAACCCCGTACATGACATTCGCGCCGGAAGCCCCATCCGATGTACGCGGCGCGGTGTCCACCGCAAAGGAGATTCGATGTCGACCCATACAAGTCAGGAATCGAAAGCAGCCAAGGTTAGCAATCCAGACGGTTTTGCTCCGGAAAAAATTAAGGACCTTTCCAGCGTCCTCAACGCATTGCTGGCGGACGTCTACGCTCTCTATCTAAAGACGAAAAACTTTCACTGGCACATGAGCGGCCAGCACTTCCGCGACTACCACCTGCTTCTCGACGAACAGGCAACCCAGATCTTCGCCATCAGCGACGATATCGCGGAGCGTGTCCGCAAAATCGGCGGCGAGACCATCCGTTCCATCGGTCACATCGCCCGCCTGCAGCGCATCGCAGACAACGATCAGGAATTCGTGCCCGCGCGCGACATGCTCCTCGAGCTCCACGGCGACAATCGTGCACTCGTTGAAAGCCTGCGCACCGCGCACGAAGTAGCTTCCAAGGCAAATGACTACGCCACCACGAGCCTGATCGAAGTCTGGATCGACGAAGCCGAACGCCGCGCCTGGTTCCTGTTTGAAGCCACGCGCTAGCAGTTGCCGGGGCCACGACCACGCTGAGGATGGTTTGGGAAAACAGTGTTGCATGGATTTTGAGCCCGTCTTCCGTTCTGAGAGACTTGATGCATGTCCCATAGCCTGCCCGCGCTGATCTTTGATCTGGACGGCACTCTCACTGACTCGAAACCCGGCATCTTCGGCTGCCTGCGCGAGGTTCTTGACGCTCGCAGCATCCGCGATTGCGGCCCGCTCGACCGCTTCATCGGGCCTCCGGTGGAGGAGTGGGCCGCGGAACTGTTGCCTCACGGAACGCCCGAAGATCGAGCTGCGCTCGCTCGCGATTATCGCGCCTGCTACGATCGCGCCGGCTGGCGCAATAACTCGGTCTTCCCCGGCGTGGCCGAAATGCTCGCCCAGCTTCACCGCGAGGGCTTTCCGCTCTACGTGTGCACCTCAAAGCACGAGCACTTTGCCGTGCGCATCCTTGAGTCGTTCGAGCTTGCTCCATTCTTTGCCGCCATCTACGGTGACAAAGCCGAGTACGTGAGCCACAGCAAAATCGATCTGCTCGCAAGCATCCTCCGCGAACACGCGCTCAGCCACGATTCGGCGTGGATGATCGGCGACCGTGTCTTCGACATCGAGGCCGCGCATGCAAACAACATTCGTTGCGTGGCTGCTGCATGGGGCTATGGCACGCAGCAGGAGTGGGCGCAGGCAGACGCGGTTGCTCTGACGCCGGCTGACCTCCTCACTTTCATCGCTGCGCAGGCTCCCACGCCCATCGTTCCTGCACCTACCCAGCGCATCGTTCCGGCATAGCACATTCGAAATGCGGCAACGACTGCCTCGTTGTGTGATCTTCAACGTCTATCATTGGGTGGGCCAGTCCGGACCCTGTTAAAAGGAGGCTGCTCAAGTCGATGTCCACCATCGCCGCATCCCCCGTCGCTGCCGCACCCGGCGGCAGCTTCCTGCTCGAATCCCGCGCGCCCGGCGAAGTCTTCACCCCCGAAGACCTCAATGAAGAACAGCGCCAGATCGCGGCTACCGCCGCGCAGTTTGCGCGCGAAGAGATTCTGCCCCGTGTCGCCGCGATTGAAGCCAAAGACTCCGGCGCCATGCAGGCACTGCTCCGCAAGGCCGCCGAGTTGGGGTTCACCGCGGTCGACATTCCCGAGAAATACGGCGGCATGGGAATGGATAAAATCAGCTCGACTCTGATTACCGATCACATCTCCGTGCTCGCCAGTTTTTCTACGGCATTCGGCGCCCACACTGGAATCGCAACTCTGCCGCTCGTCTGGTACGGGACCGACGAGCAGAAGCAGCGCTACCTGCCTAAGCTTGCCACCTGCGAGTGGATCGGCGCTTACGGATTATCTGAGGCCAGCTCCGGCTCCGATGCCATGAACATCCGTACCCGCGCCGCGCTTTCGGCCGATGGCTCGCACTACATCCTCAACGGCGAAAAGCAGTGGCTCACCAACGGCGGCATTGCCGGCTTGTACACGGTCTTCGCCAAAATTGACGGTGAAAAGTTTTCCGCGTTCCTCATCGAGCGCGGCACGCCAGGGCTCACAGCAGGCGCAGAAGAGCACAAACTTGGCATTCGCGGCTCGTCCACCTGCCCCCTCGTGCTGCAGGATTGCAAAATCCCAAAAGAAAACTTGCTGGGTGATGCCGGCAAGGGCCACCACATCGCGTTCAATGTGCTCAATGTGGGCCGTTTCAAGCTGGGCGTAGCATGCATCGGCGGCGCGCGCCACGCGCTGGCCCACACCATTCGCTACGCCAAAGAGCGCCGCGCCTTCGGTAAGGCAATCGCGGAGTTCGGCCTGATTCAGCGCAAAATTTCATCCGCTTCATCGCAGCTCTACGCCGCAGAGAGCATGGCCTATCGCATCGCCGGGCTTATTGAATCAAGACTGGCGCAGCTCGGCGCCGATGCCCGCCCCGCCGACATTCCGCGTGGCATTGAGGACTATGCCGTCGAGTGCTCCATCCTGAAGGTCTACGGCTCCGAGATGCTGTCATTGGTCGCTGACGAATTGATCGCCACCATGGGTGGCTACGGCTATGTCGAGGAGTATCCGGCCGAGCGCTACTATCGCGATGCGCGCATCAACCGAATCTTCGAAGGCACCAACGAGATCAACCGCCTCATTATCACTGGATGGCTGATGAAGCAGGCGATGAATGGAAAGCTGCCGCTGCTCCAGGCCATCAAGCGCGTGATGGATGAAGTGACGGCGCCGCCATCCTTCGGCGGCGACTCCGGCGCAGGCGAGCCTCTGGCTCGCGAAGCGGCGGTATTGGACGCGGTGAAAAAGATGACGCTGTTCGCAGCCGGTGTCGCCAGTCAGCACTTTATGACAGCACTCGAAGAGCAGCAGGAGATCATGGCCGATCTCGCCGATATGATCATCCACGTCTTCGCGCTCGAGTCGGCGCTGCTGCGCGCGCGCAAGATCGCCGCAGCGGGTCGCAACACAGCCGAAGCCGCGGCAGCAATGACCGGTTTGCTGGCGGACGACACCATGGGATTGGCCGAGCAGGCCGCACGGCGCGTGCTTGCCGGTTGCGGCGAAGGTGACGCGCTGCACACACAGCTCGCTATCCTGCGGCGGCTCTCGCGGTTCACGCCGGCTGATGCCGTCGCGTTAAGCCGCACCGTGGCGCGTCACGCCATCGCCTTGGATCGCTACCCGCTGTAGCGCCGCTTTGCCACGCGATTCCTCCGCGCCAGGCGAAAGAAGTTGGGCCACGATCGCCACGGCGGGAATTAAATACACCATCGATCCGCACACCCACATGAACGCCCCGGCGGCAACCTGGTCGTTCAATGCGCTCAGCCCGAAGGGCCGCGCGATTTCGCCATAGCTCGGATAAAGCAGCCTACCTGAAAAACAGAGAAAAGCCGACACTCCCGTGTTCACCACATCCGCGAGCAGAAGGTAGGGAATCAACATCCAGCGAGACTGCGCTTGACGGCTCGGCCACGGCAGGACAATCGGCCACCAGAACATCAGGTTCGTGAAGAAGAAACAGGCATGCTCAAAGTTGTGCCAGTTTTCTGAGGCGAGCGCGAACTCGTAGGCGCGCGGAATGTGCCATCCGATGTACGCGGTGTTCATGGCAATCCAGGCCACTCGCGGACGAGTGAGAAACCGGCCCGCGTTGTGAAGTGCATGCTTTACAAAGAGCGGGCGCAGCAGCCGGATGAACCATCGGGGCAATCCGCGCAGCATGGGCACCACGGGCGCCCCAAAAATAATGAGCGGCGGTGCGATGGACATCAGCACAAAGTGCTGCGCCATGTGCATGAACAGCAGCGATTCGCTGAATGTATCCAAAGGCGAAGCGACCGCCACAAACAGCGCCACGATTCCGCCGAAGAATGTCGCCAGGCGCCAGGCCGGAAACTGTGCAGGACGTGTGCGGCGAATGCGCAACCAGCCACGCGTGTAGATAACGCCGATCAGTGCGAGCTCGCAGGTAACCACCCACGGAACGTCCCACTGCGTAAACAGATCCGCTACCGTCGTGGTGTCGGTCATGGGCCGCTCTTTCCATTCGCCGGCGAATTCGTATGCGTGGCAGGTCCCTCCGGCGACTCCGAAGTTTCCAGTGTCTTCCGCGCGGCATCGTATGCGGGCGGCTCATTGGCCGGATGCAGAGTTTCAAGAAAGCTGACGACCGCCTCGACTTCTGCCGGAGAAAGATTCTTTCCGTAGGCCGGCATGTTGCCGCCGCCGCTCACCACCTTAAAGCGCATCTGATCCATCGTCATGCGCGTCGCCACATCGTCAAGTGCGGGGCCGCGTTCGCCGCCGCTTCCGCCGATCGAGTGGCAATTGCGGCACTGCTTGGCCTGGAAAACAACTGCGCCCTGCCGCACGAGCGGCGTCGCGTCGTGCAGATAGTGAACCGGAATGGGATCGCTGCTCCACGCATTCATATGCGGGCTCCACGGAGTCGTGGTTCCCAGTTGCGTCAGCACACCCCAACCAACGGCGATCGTTGACACCGCGAGCACGGCGACCGGCCGCCGGTGCCAGCTCTTTTCTCCTTCTGCAGCCCAGAAGGGCACCGCCAGCAGAACGGCAATGCCGACCAGAGGTGCGATCAGTATGAATGGCGTCTCCATCGCCGGTGGCAGATAAGCAAGGGCGGTATAGATCCACAGAAAGAAGAAATCCGGCTTGGGGACGGTTTGAATAATCGACGGATCGGGTTGTCCGCTCGGTCCGTACGGTCCAAAGACAAAGGCGCACACTGCTACCGCTGCCAGAATCGCGCCGGAAAAAACCAGATCCTTCCAAAACGCTCCAGGCACAAAGGGGATTCCGTCTTCGTGGGCCAGGTGGTTGTATTCCTCGATGTATGTCGAACGCCGTACAAGCCTCCCCGGCATCGGCCACTCGTTGATGCCCAGCTTCAGCACCATCCACACGTGCGTCAATGCGAACAGCAGCAGCGCGCCGGGAATGATAAACACGTGCAACGCAAAAAAGCGCGACAGTGTAGCGCCTGCAATAATCGGACCGCCCAGCAGCAGGTGAACCAATCCGCCGCCGATCCACGGCACTCGGCTCACGATCGAAGCGCCGATGCCCAGCCCCCAATAGGCGTCCTGATCGAAACGCAAAACCTGGCCGGTGAAGGCCATGCCCAGCGTCATCAGCAGCAGGAAAACGCCCACTGTCCACGTCAGCTCGCGGGGAAACTTGTATGCGCCGAACAGAAACACTTGCGCCATGTGGATAAGCACGATGGCGACCATGAAATTCGATCCCCACCCATGCATGGCGCGCAAAAACCATCCCAGTGGAATCTGGTGGTTGAGAACATTCAGGCTGTTCCACGCCTCTCCTGCCGATGGCACATACACCAGCGCAAGCAGGATGCCCGTGAAGATTTGCAGAAAGAACAGCGTGAAGGCGGCGCTGCCAAACACGTACCACCAGCTTGCGGTGCTGCGCGGAACCGGGTGCAACGCAGCGTCCTTCACCGGTCCTTCGAGCTGCAACCGCCGCTCGAACCATGCGTAGACGCGCTCTGCCGTCTCCTTCATCCGCGGCATGAACAGTCCCCCTGGCCAACTGAAATCTTCACCAGCTTCGCGGAATTCGAGAGCGTCGGCATCTGCCCCGCATCAATTTGCAGCTCGCCTCCCGCAATCTTCCAGCTGTAGGTGAATAGTCCGCGCTCCGGCGGCCCCGCAGCGCGCGTGCCGTCGGCGTAATACACACCGCCGTGGCATGGGCACATGAAAAGCTGCGACTGCGGAAACCATCGCACCGGGCAACCAAGGTGCGCGCAGTTGATGGCGAAGACACGAAATTGATTTGCCTCCTCGCGCCGCACATAGCAGGCAACGTTGTCGGTCTGCCCATCCCAGGAATTCATAGCGGGATTCTTATAGCCTGAGAGGCGCGTTTCTCCAGTGGGAAATGCATCGACCGGGCCAAGCGACACCCATGAGTTGTAGCTCGAATCTTTTTTCCAAGGCGCAAACAGATAGCGGAGAACAGGAACAGCGAGCACGACTCCGACCAGCCCGTTCAGCGCAACTCCCGCCTTGAACAGCAGCCAGCGGCGCGACACAATCCTTGCATCGTCTCGACTCGGGGCTTCGTCCGCGCCATGTACGCCCATGCTCTGCGATGGCTGTTCTCTTGGTGCTTGTTCTTCCTGGCTCATCTCTCTCACCTCCCGCTCGCTGCGTTCTTTGCTGGTTGTCCGGACCCCGCATTCGCGGCAACTTGTTGCGCGGGGTTTCGCAGCGTCCCCAGGTATGTCACAATGTCGTCCACTTCCTGCGCGGAGAGTGGCGCAGCAGACTTTCCGCCAGGTCCGTCGTGCCGCCAGTCCGGCTGCCCGATATCCGGCCGCCCCGCAATGATGATGCTGCGCAACGCCTGATCGCCGATGAGCGCGAGATAAACAGGGCTCGTCACCTGTTGCTGCGATGCCTCGTGGCATCCCGCGCAGCGCGCCTGGTAGCTCACTCCTCCGCGATGCGCATCGCCCATCTGCGCTTCTGCATACGACGGTTGCGCGGCCTCGCCAAATGCATTCGGCCGTGCCCACTCTCTGCGCATGCCGGCAATCAGCGCATTCACCTGTGCGTCCGTCAGCATGCCGCCGTCCGATTGCGCAAACGCCGGCATCTCCGTGCCGGGCATACCGCCGGAGATCCATTTGCGCAAGGTGCCGTCATCCACCAGCGCCTGGTATTCGGGATTCGCAAGATCGATTGCCGCACCGTTCTGCCCGTTTGCTCCATGGCATGCCGCGCAGTTCTCGCCATACAGCGTTGCAAAGTCGTTCACATCCGCAGGACGCAGAATCGGATTCGGCGGAAAGCCAGGCGCATGCTCGCATCCGCCCAGCAGCGCGGCCGTGCAAATCAGGAGCATCATGGCCGGCAAGCGCATCAGTGATTCTCCTTATCCCGTGGCGGCCCAACGTCGGGTCTTGACTCCATCAGCCCCGGCGCTTCAATTCCCAGCCGTGCAAAAATCGGCAAAGACTGGCCCGTCGGAATGCGTTCCTGCCTCGCAACTACGATTCCAGCGACCACACCATAAGTGACCTGCGAAACCAGAAACCATCCCCAGGCAATGCGCTCATCCAATGCCGGATTGATGATGCCCATGAAGGAATGCAAAACGCCGGTCCACAGCACAGGCGCCAGAATCCCGCCCAGCAGGACGGGATGCCGCGGCAGCATCGGCAGCATGGCGCCGTAGAGCAAGCCGACGAGCAGACAAGTCACTGTCTGAATGAGGATGGCTACCAGCAGCCCCTGCCAGTGAAATGCAGCGATCTCCGCGGTCGTCGGATTGCGCCAGTGCGCCACTCCTGCCCCGCCCAGCAGGTTTACCGGATACCAGATGCTGTGCTGCGCAATCAATCCATAGAGAAGCGCAGGCACAATCATCGCGATGCCGCCGGCGATGCCGCCCTTGATTCCGCTGATGACGGGATAGGTTTCGATGGGCAGGCGCGCACGGTGCTCGGAGCTCAGCAAGATACGCTCCACCAGTGCGCGCGAAGTGGTAATCGTCACCGGCTGATCGACAACCGGAACCTCCTCGTGTTGTTCATGCGGCAACACCTGGCGAAACCATCCGATGCATCCGGCCAGCATCAACACGCCGCCCAGCATGCTGATGCCCGCGCTCGTCACCAGTCCCGCAGCCGCCAGCGTGCACCCGAAGGCCAGCACAATAGGCCACGCAGTCGGCGCGGGCAGATGAATCGCCGATCCCCCGGCATGTTCTTTCCCGTGTTGCGCAGCCTCCGCCATCCTCGTCACCTTCCCACGATGTAGACAACCGTGAAGACCACCACCCACACGGCATCCACAAAATGCCAATAAAGTGAAAGCACCTGGATTCGCTCGGCGTGTTTCTGCTCCACGCGGCCGAGAAGCGTGAAGATCAACACCAGCGAAAGCATAAGAAGGCCTACAACCACGTGCGTCGCGTGCAGTCCCACGAGTGAGTAAAACGTTGTCCCAAATAAATTTGTCCGGATCGTCAGGCCGTCCGTGAAGATCAGCCTGTTCCATTCCAGCGCCGTTCCGCCCAGAAAGATGATGCCGAGCAGAATCGTCAGCGCCCACCACATGCCGAAGGCTCGAATCCGCCCCCGCTCGATTGCCCGTTCGGCCAGCCAGATAGTCAAACTGCTCGATAGCAGGCACACGGTATTGAATATGGGAATGTCGAGAATCGCGGGCGTCGGTCCATACGTGCTCCGTCCGATGTAATAAACGTATGCGACGACAAAAATCGTGAAGATGGCCGACTCGCCGATGATGAGCGAGTACATGCCCACGCGTCCGCGCGACGGCAGGCGCCAGTTTTCATCCGCGAAAATGGGAATCGTGCTCATCGCTCGTACTTCCAATCCGGATCGTTGGGATGCTTGATGTCCCAAAGCGGCCGACGGCTGCGCACCACCGGGTCGGTCGCAAAGTTATATGCCGGCGGAGGCGAAGGCGTCGACCACTCCAGCGTCCACGCATCCCATGGGTCGTTGCCGGCCTTGTCGCCATGAAGATATGAGTCAACCAGGTTCCACACAAAGATCAATACCGCGATCCCCTGGATCATGCCGCCCACTGAAATCACCATGTTGAGCGTGGCCCATCCCCGGTTTGCTTCATAGGTATAGATAGACCGCGGCATGCCGAGAAGCCCCACGAAATGCATCGGATCAAAAGTCACATGGAAGCCAATTAAGAACAGCCAGAAGTGCCACTTGCCCAGCTTCTCGCACAGCATCCTGCCCGTAGCCTTCGGATACCAGTAATAAATCGCGGCAAAGATGCAAAAGACAATCGCGCCCACCAGCACGTAATGAAAATGCGCAATCACGAAGTAGGAGTTGTGCAGCTGCCAGTC
The DNA here is from genome assembly GCA_963841095.1 of uncultured Acidobacteriaceae bacterium. Taxonomy (GTDB): domain Bacteria; phylum Acidobacteriota; class Terriglobia; order Terriglobales; family Acidobacteriaceae; genus Telmatobacter. The sequence continues at coordinate 289,387 of CAWJBE010000010.1, read as the reverse complement.
CCACGGCGCCACCGAAAGCATGATGCCGGTGAGGCCCGCAATCAGAAACTGAAACAGAAACCCAGTGGCAAACAGCATCGGCGTAGCGAAACGGATTTTGCCGCCCCACATCGTCGCCAGCCAATTGAAGATTTTGATGCCCGTAGGAATGCCGACCATCATCGTGGAAAGAGCGAAGAAAGCATTGCTCACTGAGGTCATGCCGATGGTGAACATGTGGTGGGCCCACACGGTGAGGCTCACAAACGCAATGCCCACTGAGGCCGCAACCATCGCCGGATAGCCGAAGATTGCCTTGCGCGAAAACACCGGAATGATTTCGCTGGCGATGCCGAAAGCGGGCATCACAAGAACGTAGACTTCGGGGTGGCCGAAAATCCAGAAAAAGTGAATCCACACAACTGCGGAACCGCCTGCCTGCGTGTCGAAAAAATGCCCGCCGAGATAGCGATCGATGAGCAGCATAATCTGCGCGGCGGTCAGCGGCGTAATGGTGATGAGCGTAAGCGCACTCACCACGAACATCAGCCACACGAACAGCGGCATCCGAAACAGCGTCATGCCCCGGCAGCGCATCGAGACCGTAGTCGCAATAATGTTGATCGCCGTGCCCAGCGTGCCGAATCCGCTCACGATAAGCGCCAGCGCCCAATAATCGGTGTTGTGGCCGGGAGAGAACGCCTTCGCGGTGAGCGGCGCATAAGCAAACCAGCCAACATCGGGCGCATTGCCCATGCCGTAGAGTCCAAAGCCCCCCACGAAACTGAAGTAGAGGAGCAGGCCGCCGAACGCCGTAAGCCAGAAACTGAATGCGTTCAGCCGCGGGAAGGCCATATCGCGCGCGCCGATCATCAGTGGGACGAGATAGTTGGCAAACCCGAACAGAATCGGCATCCCCACCAGAAAAACCATAGTCGTGCCGTGCATGGTGAATAGTTCGTTGTAGGTTTCTGGCGTGACAAAGTGATTATTTGGAATGGCAAGCTGTATGCGGATGGCCATCGCCTCAGCCCCGGCAACCAGCAGGAAAAAGAGCGCGTACACAATGTACAGAATCCCAAGTCTCTTGTGATCGACCGTCACCACCCAGCTATGCAGCCACTCCAGCAGCGCCGCGCCGCGCGAGGGCGACTCTTCGAAAGAACCGGGAATCGGAAACGTCTGGTCCGCCATCTTCTTCCTCTAGTGCAACGTGGATAGGTACGCTACAACTTCGTCGATCTGCTGATCGCTCAGTTGCATCGCAGGCATCAGCGCGCCGGGTTTGAATGTGTCCGGATTCTTGATCCACTCGCGCAGATTCTCCGGCGTGTTGCTTGCCGCACCGGCCGCAATCGTCGCCCTGCTCATCAGGTGCGTCAGGTCCGGCCCAAAGGTTCCCCTGGCCGACGTGCCGGCGATCGTGTGGCAGTTCTCGCAAGCTTCGCTATCAAAAATGTGCCGGCCTTCCGCAACTGCCGCATCCTGCGCGCCAAGTTGCTGCTGGTTCTTTACCCACGCGGCAAACTGCTCCGGCGTGTCCACGTAAACCCGAATCAGCATCAACGCGTGCTCCACGCCGCAAAACTGCGCACACTGGCCAAAATAGAGACCTGGCTTTTGCGGATCGATCCACATCTCGTTCGGGTGGTTGGGAATCAGATCGGTCTTGCCGGCGAGCTGCGGCACCCAGAAGCTATGATCCACATCGGCCGAGAGCAGCCGCAGATACGTCGGCTCCGGGCGCTGCGGCGTGCTCACGGGAACATGAAGTTCGTTCGCCGTCACAATACCCAGCTTCGGATAGCGAAACTCCCACCAGAACTGGTGCCCGACCACAGTCACATCGAGCGCGGATTCGGGCTTTGGCTCGTCCTGAATCGCAAAAATAATGCGCGCAGTAGTGAGAAACAGAACCACCACAATAAGCACTGGAATAACCGTCCAGGCCAGCTCCACCTGGACGCTCCCATAAACCTGCGCCGGTTCGTTTTGGTCGTCCGACTGCCGCGCGCGAAATTTGATGATGACGAAAATCAGCAGCCCCGCAACCACTGCAAAAATCGCGCCTGTTATCAGCAGCACGAAGAGCGACAATCCGTAGATCTCGCGCGCGGGCGTCGAAGCGGGCGCAAGTATGCTGGGCGTCGATTGCGGACCTTGTGCCACCGCCGGCAGTGCGCTGGCGCAAACCACCAAAACTGAATAGAGCCGGGATCGAATTGAGGAAAGACTGCGCATTCGCTGCATATTCCTCCACGTTCCGGTCAAAGTCTTCTAGGCCCGCGGCAGGCGGACGCCTGCCCGTTGATTGTGCGGTCGAAGCGTTCGCTATCCCGCGGCGGAGGTTTGTCTAGAGCCTGTTATTAACTTTCGCGTGTCCTGCGCTGGGCGCCAATTTTTCCGGGTTCAAGGAGTGAGGAGCGACGGATACCGGGTGTCTCCTAGCGACGAACGACGCCGAAATCGGGAAAATTGGCCCCAGCCCTTCGGGTTACGGCGAAAATCCACACATACTTTGTTGTCGCCCTCGCCTTGGAATAGTCAAAGTCTTCGTCCTCCGCTTCGTCTGAACGGATTTTCGCCCGCAACGCAGGATGCGCGAAAGTTAATAGCAGGCTCTCGCAATGAATCAGCTCGCTGGTCAGCGCCACAGTTTTAATGCCGTGTGCTGCGGGGAACGCGAGCCGCCGAGGTCGATTATAAAACGCCAATGTCGTTGCCTTTTGAATGTCGAAAAAAGATCTCGGCTGCTTTCGCATTTATTCAAGAGCATTTCGCACGATGTGGGAAACTAAGTCAGGTTTCGATGCAAGCTGAGCCGTCAAACTCCTCGACAATTCGTGCGCTTCTCGCTGATGCGGAGCGCTCGCTCGCCGCCGGCCCTCATTCTGAGCGCGCGCAGCGCGATGTTCAGGCACTGCTGCTTCACGCGTTGCGCGAACTCGCGCCCGCCACAAATCTTGCCTGGCTCATCGCGCACCGGGATGAGACCCTCCATCCCGGTGCAATTGAATCGTTCCACGCTTTGATCGACCGCCGCTTCGCCGGCGAGCCCATTCAATACATCACCGGAGTCGCGGAGTTCTATGGGCTAACGTTCCATGTTGACCGCAATGTGCTCATTCCACGTCCCGAGACGGAGCACCTGGTTGAAAAGGCGCTCGCGATGGCGGCAATCATTCCCCAGCCGCGCATCGTTGACGTTGGCACAGGCTCAGGCGCAATTTCCGTGGCGCTGGCGCACAAAGTGCCCGGCGCGAAAATTGTTGCGACGGAAATTTCCGCGCCCGCATTGTCCATTGCGCAATTGAACGCCGCGAACAATAACGTTGCCCACCGCGTCAGCTTCATCCAGGGCGATCTGCTTGTGCCCGTGGCAAGCGAACAATTTGACATTGTTGTTTCCAATCCGCCCTACGTGCCGCTCGCCGACCGCGATTCACTCTCCGTCGAGGTGCGCTGCTACGAGCCTTCTCAAGCACTTTTCGCCGGCGACGACGGCCTCGCCATCTTCCGCCGTCTCATTCCCGCGGCATTCGCTGTCCTTGCTTCTGGCGGTTTTGTTGTGCTCGAGATCGGCTACGGGCAGTCCAACGCAATCAATGCGCTGCTGCAGGCCTCCGGTTTCCAAGACGTCGGATTTACTGCCGATTTGCAGGGCATTCCCCGTGTGGCGTCGGCTCGGCGTCCTTAACGTCGTGCGCGACCGCCGCCATCGGCATCACTCACGCATTTAGAAAAATGTCGGTTCATGCGCGGCCAGTTTTGCTGAGGTCCTTGTGAAATCCCATATCCTTGGCGAGCAGGCTCTTGGTGATATAGACAATCTGCCCATAGTGCAGCCCGAAATGCTCCACTACCTGGTAAACCGCATCGAGGCCGCGCACGTGGTAGCCCTGAATCTCGTAAGGCGCCAGCAACTCCTCTACGGTCAGCCGCTCAAGAACCGCCGCAGCCGCGTCCAGTGTCGCTCCCAGCTTCGCGAGCAACTCAGCCGCCGTAGCCTGCCCCTTCGCAGCAAACTCCGCAGGACGGTTGCGCTTGTCTTCGTCTTTGTTGAACGACGCCACCAGCCACTGCCCTACATTGCCGTTCAAATGCAGCAGCAGATTCCCGATGCTGTTGCTGGCATCGTTTGGCCGCCACCACAATTGCTCATCCGTCAGAGGCGCCACGCAATCTTTCAGCCGCGGCCAATACTGGCCCATCAGCTTTTTGCGTGAGAAATCGAGAAACAGCGTTGCCAAATCGGAGTTCGGTTCTGTCATCGCCGATCGGTCTCCTTTGCAAGAAAGTGGGCTCGCCCTACTTGGGCCGATACTCAATCGTTAAATCAGCTCGTAGCCCGCAAACCAATAACCGATCTCGAAGGCCGCAGTCTCTTCCGCGTCCGATCCGTGGATCGCGTTCTCCTGAATGGAGCTCGCGAACTTCTTGCGGATCGTTCCGTCTTCGGCATTAGCGGGATTGGTCGCGCCCATCAGCTTGCGCAGGTCCGCAATCGCATTGTCCTTCTCCAGAACCATCAGGAAAAGCGGACCCGATGACATGAATGTTGTCAGGCCATCAAAGAATGGCCGCTCGCGGTGAACCGCATAGAAGCCCTCGGCTTCGGGTTTTGAAATAGACTGTCTCTTAATGGCGACGATGCGAAAACCTGCTTTATGAATCTCTGCCAGGATCGCCCCGGTAGAACCATCGCGGACTGCGTCCGGTTTTATGATGCTGAACGTGCGTTGCGGCACTCGAATCTTGCTCCTCTGTGGATTTCTCCCCGAATCTCATTGTAGTGGGGACCAACACTCAAATGCACTTTTGCGCTGCATTTTGAGCTGTTTAGGGCAATTTGTTACCTTCGTGCACTGTCCGATGGAAAGACAGCATATCACCCAAAAGGGTTATTTCTGGGCCTCTTTTTCTGCCCACAACTGCCTTGTTTTCTGCTATTAGTAAAAGGGTAGTCAAAGTGTTCCGGTCTCGCATACATGAAGCCCGGCCACTGAAAGTCTAATTTTTGGGGATCGTTTGATGCTAGTCGTGCTCCAAATTGCTGCCGTGGTTGCGATCGCACTCTATCTTGTCCATTGGCAGAAGACTGCGCGTCGCCGCAACTCCCAATCATGGGAATCGTTGCTGGCAAGGCTCCGGCCCGAATGGAGCGCTCGTGAATTGAGCGATCACTTCCTCTGGCAAGAAGGTCTCAGCGCCACTCCTGAAGATGCTTGGCAACGCATGGAAGGTCCGAAGGGCCTCTGGGTGATGTACCAGAATGCGCGAGTCATGCTCGAGATGGCCGACTTTGCTGCCAAGCACTGCCAAGGCGTTGACCGCCTTCTGATTGAAACGCTGCACAGCGACGCAATGCAAATTCGCGTCTGCGTCCTCTCCGCCCTCGCGCAATACGCCTTTACGCAAGCCAGCGAGGGAGTTCGCGTCAATGCCTTCCGCGCCGCCTCGATGTATACCGGCATGGCCGCCCGCACCACCCAGTTGCTGCAGGAGTACGCAGCCGTCATGGTGCCCGACTTCGTCGCAGCCATGTAACAAAGTTTTCTCCTCCAGACACAAGACCCCGGCTCCGGCCGGGGTTCTTGTTTTTCGCTCCGCAACGAACCGTCCTTTTCTCTCACATCGACTCGAGGAATTTGCCGATCCTCTCGTATTCGTCCTCGCTGAGCCTGAAGGTCAGCGCGGCCACCATCTCCTCCACCTGCTTTCCGCTGCGCCCGCCCACAATCGCGGCTGTAATCGCTGGATGGTGCAGAGTCCAGGCCACCGCCACTACACCGGGGCTTACGCCATGTCCATTGCCGATCTCGCGCAGCTCCTCCACCAGTTGCAGATTGCGGCTCAGGCGCGGCTCACTGAATTCGATATTCTTCCGGCGCCAGTCATTGGCGGGCAACGCTGCCACGCGCTCAGCAGTCATCTTGCCCGTCAGCATCCCCGAAAGCATCGGCGAATAATTAATCACACCGATCCCATTCTCTTTTGCAAACGGCAGAATCTCCGCCTCCACCGCACGCCGCAGCATCGAGTATGGCGGCTGCAGGCTCGTGATCGGCGCGATCTTCATCGCTCGCTTCATCTGATCCACTGAGAAATTCGACACGCCGATCCATCTGAGTTTGCCCTGCTCGCGCAGTCGCGCCAGCGTCCCAATTGCTGCTTCGATTTCTTCTTCGGGATCGGGCCAGTGCACCTGGTAAAGATCGATAGTCTCGACCCCAAGACGCAGCAGAGAGCCCTCAAGTTCCGCGATCAATGAAGGCGGATCGAGTGAACTGTAGATCGTTCCGTCATCGCGCCAGCGCCGCGAGCACTTGGTGAAAACATATGGCTTATGCGATGACGACCTCACAGCTCGGCTCACAACCTCTTCCGAGTGGCCCAGCCCGTAGACGGCCGCGGTATCGATCCAGTTGATGCCCAGATCGAGCGCGCGATGAATGGCGTCAATGGACTCTTTATCGTCTTGTGGGCCCCACGCGTACTGCCAGTCGGCCCCGCCGATGGCCCAAGCGCCCAAACCAATGGGGGTGATATGAAGGTCGGAGTTGCCGAGCGTATTAAGGGAAAGCGAAGCAGCTTCTGTCATGACACAAACATAGATGATCGGGAGCGGCGGCGAGGTGCGAAAAACATGGCGAGGATCAGGGAGGCTGCAATGCGAGATCGGCGGTCAGGCAGCAGCGCGGACGCGCACGGATTTTGCCGGTTTCTTCGCCGGCCGTTTGCGCGCCTTCTTCTGCTGTGGAACGACAGAGAGGCTGAGGCCCATGGTATTGAGTACCGCGACCAGTGTCTTAAGCGTTGGATTGCCTTTCGGCGAGAGCGAGCGGTAGAGCGATTCACGGCTGATGCCGGCCTTCGCGGCTACCGCGCCGAGTCCGCCATAGGCTTCGGCCAGAGAACGCAGCGTGAGCAGGCTTCCCCCGCGTTCTTCGGGATTATTGAGAGATTCGAGAGCCAGCTTGAGACATTCGATAGCGAGCTCCGGATCCGAGCGAAGCTTTTCGACTTCCCAATCATGATATGGAATACCGGCCTTATGCGCTTTCATCTCCGCCTCCGCTTCCAGTCTTCCCAAAATCCTTTTGCGCGTTCTATGTCTTGCGATTGGGTTGATTTATCACCGCCGCATAACAAAACAATCAGGGTTGGTCCTGATCGACCGCAGTAGATACGGTATCCCGGTCCTGCGTCGATGCGCAGCTCAATGACTCCGTGACTCCGTCACCGACCGATTTGCAGTCACCGAGGTTCCCGGCCCGCACTTGACCGAGCCTTGTGATGATCCGGGATTGCATCCGTTTATCGCGGATGCCATCGAACCACTTGTCGTACGGACGCTGGCCCTGGTCCTGCTCGTAGACGATCAGCTCGAACACGCAGCGATTGTAGCGTAAAAGCTACAAGGGGCGTCGAACAGAAGTTCCTTCAGTTCGTTCGCTAACGCGAACTACGGACGGGACGAGGATGGCTGATCGGGAGGTGAACAGCTTGAAACTCCTCAGGCATGCTTCTTTTCTCACGGCTACGAGCGCAAATCAGTTCAGAAACATCGTCCGGTAAAGCGTGTCACGCTGCACAGGCTTGAACCCCGCATCGCGGATGATCCGCCGCAGCTCTTCTTCCGTCGTGCAATTTGACGTCCCCGCGGCGCGCACCACATTCTCTTCCAGCATCACCGAGCCCACGTCGTTGCCACCGAAGTGCAAACCAAGCTCCAGCACCTTCAATCCCTGCGTGACCCAACTGGCCTGCACATTTTCAATGTTGTCAAGATAGAGCCGCGCGATCGCGAGAACCTTCAAGTACTCCACGCTCGTCGCCTCATCCCAGCCTCGCCCGCCCAGCGCCGTATTCTTCGGCTGAAAACTCCACGGAATAAACGCCGTGAACCCGCCCGTCTCCTCCTGAAGCCGCCGCACCACTTCAAAGTGGTTGATGCGCTGTTCGTAGCTTTCGCCCACGCCGAACATCATCGTAGCCGTGGTGCGCATCCCTAATTCATGTGCCGTCCGGTGCACACTGACCCAGTCTTGGGTGTCGCACTTCAGACGCGCAATGCGATGCCGCACCTCGTCGTCCAGAATTTCTGCGCCGCCGCCGGGTATGGAGTCAAGCCCGGCGTCGCGCAGCCGTGCAATCGTATCGCGCAAATTCAGCCCGGAATACTCCGCGATGGCCAGCACCTCCGATGCCGAAAGGCAGTGCAGCCAGATGCTCGGAAAGCGCTGCTTGATCCCGCGAAACAGACCCTCAAACCAGTCGATCTTCAGATCCGGATGAATACCGCCCTGCATCAATACGCCCGTGCCACCCATCTCCAGGGTCTCGGCTATCTTCTCGTAGATCTTCTCGAAGTCGAGAATGTAACCCTCATCCGACCTCGGGTCGTGCTTGCCAGCCCTCGGCAGTGGGCGAAAGAAGGCGCAGAACGTGCAGTACTCCGTGCAGTAGTTCGTGTAGTTGATATTGCGATCGATGATATAAGTGACCACGCCCTCGGGATGCAGGCGCCGGCGCACCGCGTCAGCCTCAAATCCCAGGCCGATCAGGTCGGGCGAGTTGAAGTAATCCAGGGCCTGCTGGCGGGTCAATGACATTCTCTGATTTTACGCCGTTCCTGCATCGTAAGTGGGCTCAATCCGTCGCTTCAGCGGCAACACGGCTCAACCAGATTCGCTCCGTCAATCGCTTGCCTAGTCGCATGGCCGGCTTCTCGACGAATAGATACGAGAGCGGCACAATTGCTAAGAGCAGCGGCAAAAGCAAAGCAATCGGCTTTCCCGATGGTCCATACTCTGTTCCACGCGCCGTGAAAAGCTCCTGCCAAAGATAGATTCCGTAAGATGTAATTCCAACGGCCTGCACCGCCTTCGAGCGAAGAAATGCGCGCAGCAGGGTTCCCCGCTCTAGGCTGAATACCAGCACAAGAGCTACAGCCGGTGGCACAAACACGCTCTCATAGAACGCAATTCTCCAATCATGCGTTCCGGCGGGTTGCCACAACAAAACCAGCGCAACCCCCGCCACAACCAACGCCGGCACCGCCCTCGCGATTGCGCGCGCCCGGCTTTCTAAACTTGCCACCAATACTCCACAACAGATGCACGCAAAGCCTGCGCGAGCTGACGGAAGAACGAAGTGTTCCCAGCCGAATCCAGCGACAGACGCGTTCCACGCTGCGAGCAGACAAAAGATACCAACAAAAACGCGAACTCTTCCAACCCTTCGCGTTAGCAGCCACAATGTCGGGAAGATAAGATAAAACTGCTCTTCCACAGCGAGACTCCAGGAGTGGCCCATAAACCAACTTCCTGCCCCTATCGAGAAAAAGTCATCCAGGAAGAATGTTCCGCTGAAGATTCCTTGCCAGGAGTCTTTGATGAGTCCGAATGAAAACAGCACGCAAAGTGTCGCGGAATAAACATAGAATGGCGGAATAATGCGGCACACTCTCCGGATATAGAAACCCTTCAATGAAGCGGCTCCCAAACGCTGCTCTTCAAGAATCAGTAGTCGGCAAATAACAAAGCCGCTGATCACGAAGAACACTTTCACGCCAAGTGGTCCCAGGCCCTCAATCAGCGACAGCATGAACCTGGAATGCGCGAGTCTCGGATGCTGATTCGCGATAACATGATCCGCGATCACCAAAAGCACGCTGACCGCTCTCCATCCGTCCAGTTCTTTCAGTCTTCCTTCGCGAGTAGCGGGAGTGAATGAGGAATTCAACATAGGAGTTGGCATTCGATCAGTGAAGGCCGATTTCACCACGTACCGGGCCCACAGGTCCGGTGGAACAGATCGGTGCTCAGCGGAGCTTCATCTTCCCCGAAACAGGAACACTCCGTGCGTCCGCAGCGGCCGGCCCTGTATGCGCGCCAGATTCGATGCGGTCGAAACACCGCTGAAGAGGACGAAGTAGTCGATGAAAGTCCGCAAAAAGCTCTTTTGATTCTTGATGGCCATTGGGGAAGGACCGCCGTATTCGAGGATACAGCTTTCCTGTTTTTAGTGATGCGAAAGCGAATCGCCGGTTGCAGGATTTCGGCTGCAGTCAGGCTTTGGGCTGGAGTCGCGCCCTAGACCGCATACCGCTTTTGGTGCCAAAGCCACGCGGTGCGCACAATTTCGTCAAGCTCGGTGTAGCGCGGCCTCCATCCCAGCTCCTGCATCGCTTTTTGTGAACTGGCCACCAGCCTGGCCGGATCGCCCGGCCGCCGGGCACAAATCTCCACCGGGATTGGGTGCCCAGTGACACGGCGCGCCGACTCCACAACGTCCCGTACGCTGAAACCCATTCCATTACCAAAGTTATAAACAAGAGGGGGCTGCTTTTCCGCGGCAGCACCCAGGGCCTCCAGCGCCAGCAAATGTGCGTCGGCCAGGTCAGCCACATGAATATAGTCCCGGATACAAGTGCCGTCCGGAGTCGGGTAGTCGTCGCCAAAGATGCGGATCGACGCCCGGCGGCCAAGAGCGACATCAAGCACCAGCGGTATCAGGTGAGACTCCGGTTCATGCGATTCGCCGCGGGTCACGCCGTCAGGCCCCTCGGGCGCTCCAGCCACATTGAAGTAACGCAACGAGGCATACTGCAGCCCGTGGATGCGGTTGAACCAGGCCAGCATTTGCTCAACCAGGAGCTTGGACTGACCGTACGGGTTGGTCGGCGCCAACCGCGCATCTTCCTGGATAGGAACGGATTCCGGGTCGCCATAGACAGCGGCTGTGGAGGAAAAAATCAGGCGCCGGGGACCGCAGGACAGCACCGCCTCAAGCAGCGACAGAGTGGACGCAGTGTTGTTGCGGAAATAGATCTCCGGCCGCTCCATCGACTCGCCGGCTTCAATCAGCGCCGCAAAGTGGAGTACGCCGTCGAAAGGTCGTCCCTCATCGTGGCCCGCCTTGAAAAGTCGCTCAATCTTCGACCGGTCGGATAGGTCTCCCTCGATAAATTCTGCGCGCGGTGGCACTGCGTCGCGGCGACTGTGGCTCAAGTTATCGAAAATAACAGCCTTATGCCCCTTCTCCGTCAAAAGCGCAGCCACTGTGCCGCCTATATACCCCGCCCCTCCAGTCACCAAAATCTTCACAGAAATCGACTGTCCTTTCCACAACAGATTAGGTTACCTTGAGTCTATAAGAGTAGTGCTAAAGTAGACGGCCGTAAGGGCCGCTAAGTAGCTGCGTTTCACGTGGGCGATTCGCCACGAATGAACCAGCGCATGGCGCTACAACGCTATCGCGCGGAGCCTTCCGCACACCCGTTCGGGCTCCCGGACACTGTCCAGCCTGCTGCGACTTGAGCGCAATTCTTTCTTTGCCAATGCCTTGGATATGCGAATGGAGGGGACTTAATGTCCAGGGACATCAGGGCCCGCCAAGCCGATTCTGGTCGATCCTGCGCGCGCCGGGGCGATGGCTTCTGCATGGGCGTCCATCCCCTATTTGGGTTATCTGCGAGTAATCAGATCACACGTATAATGGTAATGGTTTCTCTCCCTATCCTCTGCGTGGAATCTGTACTTGGAAGCAACGGCAAGGCTTGACGCGGCCATCGGGAAGAACGGAGAGATGGCAGAGCATGTTGGTGCTGGCGGTTGCCGGTTAGGGCCTTTCACAAGTCGGTTTGCAGGCATCAAAACCAGTTACAGAGGCAAGCACCGCAGAGTTCGGTGGTCATCAAGAAGCGCGGCAGTCGCCTTTCTCGATGATTTCGCGCTTCCAACATTCGCCCTTTTAATAAATCCGCTCCGCGTCGGCGCGGCGGCTCTAAGTGAGGACTGAAGATATGCCGATGACATATTCCCCTGGACGGACCAATTTTGGTCCGTTGCCCGAGCCGGAGGGTAGGTTCGCCTCTTTCATTACCAGCTCGCTTGTAAATTTGTCGATTCTTGGCGTAATCCTCTACGTAGGCATGACGGCCAAGCACGTGCTCGAGCAGCACTACGAGATGACGGAGTTATTCGTACCCAGTACCCCGCCGCCTCCCGTCAAGATCAAGCAGCCCCCACCGCCTAAGATGCCGCCTCCGCCGCAGTTGCAGCGCCCCATTGTTGAACTGCAGCCCAGGCAGATCGAAATGCCGAAGCCGAAGCCTGAGCCGAAGCCTGTCCAAATGGAGGCAAAGCTCACGGTGCCCGTGGTAAAGCAGGCTAGGCCTCAGATTGTCCTCGCTCCGCAACCCAAGGCGGCTTTGGCTGCCGCAATGCCCGCGCAAGTACCGCAGGAGAGGGTTTCCACCGCTCCGGTGCATTTGGGACAGACTTTTGGTGTCACGCCGAATCCCAACGCTACCCGTCCTGCCACAGTTGCCGCCATCGGCAACCCCTACGGCGGTATGCAGGGTCCGGCAGTCGCGCCCCACGGTATCGTGGGCTCCACCGGTCTGGGGAATGGTACGAAATTTGGCTCCAGCGCGGGTGTTGAGGGCAGAGTGGCCTCGGCTGGCATCCCCGGCGCAACCGGAACTGGCACGAGGGAGAGCTATGGCAGGGTCGCTTCGGCGGGAATTCCAGCTACTGCAGCCGCGACCCCTGCTCCGAGAATGGTCGCCGAGCCGGTTCGTTCTACTGAAGTTGAAGTGCTTTCCAAGCCCGCGGTGAGGTACACGAGCGAAGCCAGGGCCTTGCACGTCGAGGGGGATGTGGTCCTCAACGTGACATTCCTCGCCAACGGTCAAGTCGTCGTCCACGGCGTAGTCCGGGGTCTGGGTCACGGGCTGGATGAAGAGGCTCGCCGTGTGGCCGAGCAGATTCGTTTTCGCCCGGCAACCAGCAACGGCCATCCGGTGGACTTTACGACCAAGATAACCATTACGTTTCAATTGGCGTGATAACAATCGCAATTGGCGTAGCATCGACTTTGTAGTGCTCAATCTCGCATCTTCTCGGCCGCCGCGTTTTACCGGGCTAGCGGAGTGAGGATAGCCGGAAAGAAATGACTTAGGAGTTACACATGACGTTTCGGAAGATCCCCCTAACCTTCCTGATTTTGACCATCGGTCTGGCCAGTGCGTACGCAAAAAGGCAACCGAAGTACGAACAAGCTCGCCAGCTCACGCCTGAGCAGTCAGCTTTGGTCCAAAGGGCTATCACCCAGGAAAAGGTCCTCATCAAGAACATCCAGCTGCGTACGCCGCTCGTGGAGACCTACATCCAGGACACGCGGCCCGACGTCAAGCTCTATGAAGTGCCCGTGGACGATCAGTACATGCTCAGCCGCGTCGATTTTGGCAAGGGCTTCTTCGATAAGGCTTATGCACCCAAGCAAGAGGCCCGGCACGGTTTCTTCAAAGGCTCGCTTGCCGCAATCTCGGGACTCACCAAGGCTCTCGGCCTCGAAAAGTTTACCTACAATCCCAACGGGTTTATGGAGATGATGTTCATTGACCCGTCCGGATTCGATCAGCAACACTACGTCTTCAGCTACGTGCGCCGCGAGTTTCTTGGGTCGGTGCGCACCTGGGTCTTCGACGTCCACCCGAAGGCGGATGTAAAAGGCATGGGCCGGTTCTACGGCCGCATATGGATTGAGGATGAAGGCGGCAATGTGGTGCGCTTCAACGGCACATATACGGGCCCCACATCTGAGGATGCCTCCAAGTACTACTTCCACTTCGATAGTTGGCGCATGAATGTGCAACCCGGAATCTGGCTGCCGGTTGCCGTTTACGTTGAAGAGACGCAGCGCACTGAAGCCAGCAAGTCGGTCGGCCTCAAGGCGCAGACGCACTTCTGGGGCTACTCTCTTAAGCTGCCCACACGCGACAGCGAAAATGTAAGCGTCAAGGTTGACGATGCGGTAGACAAGAGCGATGACTCGCAGGATGTTGGTCCGTTGCAAGCCTCGCGCATGTGGATTACACAGGCCGAGGACAACGTAATCGATCGTCTAGTCGAAGCCGGCTTGGTTGCCCCGGTTGATCCGGGCGGCTATGAAAACAAGGTCCTCGACCAGATTGTCATCAACCTGGTCGTGCCCAACAACCTCGCCTTCACTGACCAGATTCACTGCCGCGTTCTGCTCACGGATACCATCGAAGCCACGACCGTCGGCAACACTATCCTCCTGAGCAAAGGTCTCCTCGACAGCCTGCCCAGCGAGGAAGCCATCGCCTCCGTGATCGCCATGGAATTGGCTCACATTGTCATGGGCCACCATATCGATACTCGCTACGCATTCAACGATCGCTTGCTCTTCCCTGACGAGTCCACCTTCCAGCGCATCGACATGAATCACTCGGACGTGGACAATGCCGCGGCCGCGAAGAGAGCGATGGAATATCTCCAGGCTTCGATGTATAAGGACAGACTGCCCAACGCTGGCCTCTACTTCGAGCAACTCCAGCAGCGTGGACAAGTGCTCAAGGCGCTCAACACGCCCAAGCTCGGTGATTCGTTGCTCAAGCCCGACGGCACGCCGTGGATGGCAGATCTCGAGCACATGGCTCCCAAGCTGAACTGGGACGATTTGGCGCAGAGGCCCGCGAATCCCTTGGGCTTCTGGTTGAAGACCGATCCTTGGGACGACAAGGTGCATCAGTTGAACGCCAAGATCTACCCGTATATGAACCCGCGCGACAAGATGCCGTTTGAGGTTACGCCGGTCTTCTACAAGCTGCAACGCTATGATGCCGCCAGCACCCCGTCGGCGGCCGCAGCGGCCCCAGCTGCGCAGCCGGCCAGCGATCAGCCTGCCGCTGCGCCCGACAACGCCCAACCGGCTCCGCCTGCGGCACAGCCGGCAAACAGCGCCACCGCCCCGCCAAACCAGCAATCGACGGCGGCGCAAAACCCATAGCCGTAATAAACTAGGTCACGCCGGGTGGTCGGGGCGCTGCGCGCGACATGAAGATAGCTTCTGCAAGACGCTCGCAGCGTGAGTCAGATTGTGGTTTTCCCCCTCGGGTTGGGATTCTCAGGAAGTGGACGTGCGTTCTGCCTATGAAAAAGTCGATTTTGGCTTTCTTTTGCATCGTGCTTTCTTCCGCTGCTGTTTCTGCTCGAGCTCAGGTGGTCCCTGCGGCCACTTCGAACAGCTTTACCCTTACCGCCGGCGGACTCGGTTCTGCCTTTCAGCCTGATTACGCGGGAGAGGGCATTGCTCAGACCAGCCCCAACCGACTCTACGGCTTTGGCGCTTATGTCGATGCGCGCTTCACTCGCTGGGTGCAGTTAGAGGCCGAGGGCCGTTGGCTGCGCTTCAATCCTTACCTCGGAATTAACGAGAATGACTACTTGATCGGCCCGCGCATCCCCATTGTCACCTTTCACCGTGTCACGCCCTACGGTAAGTTTCTTGTCGGCATGGGAAACGGCAGCTTCCTCACTGGAAGCACCTTCGTCCTCGCTTACGGTGGCGGAGTGGATTATCGGCTCAGCCGCCGCTTCACTGTGCGTGCCTTTGATTTCGAATACCAGCAATGGCAAGTCACGCCAACGCTCCACCCCTATGGCGGCAGCGTCGGTCTCAGCTACAAGATCTTTTAACAAATCAGCTTTGTGACAAGGGCGCAACTTCAGTGGCTGCGGAAATGCTCGATGCTTTGAAGGGGCACGACTTCAGTCGTGCCGTCAAAGACCTCTTATTAGCGGGGCTTTAGCCCCTGAAGGAGGTCTTTCGCCCCCCAAACCATTCATGCAACCGGTTCTAACAGTTCACCATCACCGCCGAGCAGCCCTGCCGCTTCGGCCTCCATTGCACCAGGAACGCGGTCAGCGACGACGACTGCAGCTTCCGCATGGATTCAAACTCGCCATTCTTCTGGCTGTAGAGCAGCACGCCATGTTCGCTCAGCACCGCCATCGCGGGAACGCCCCGCTTGAGCGGAATTCCATACTTTGCGGCGAGGTCCTCATTGATATCGAGGTGGCCCACGTTAATGTGCACTACAACGAAGTTGGCATCCACCAGCGGCTTGTTCTCGGGGTCGTGCATGTAGATGTCCAGCACCTTGCAGTCACCGCACCAGTTGCCCCCAAAGTCCACCAGAATTCGCCGGTGGGTGGCCGCCGCAGTCTTCAGCGCCGCCGCCAGGTCGGCCCTGGCCTGCGATGGATCGGGATAGATGTCGTTGTCGGCAGGCTTAGCCAGTCCAGCTCCAAACACCAGCAAAGCCGCCAGGGCGAGCAGCTTGATTCTCTTCACCGGGAAAGACCTCCACTTCTGCTCTCAGTCTGCCACAACCAGCGGCCCGCAGCACATTTTCGCGTGGTTTTGTGCGACGATATGGGTCAGAGGAAGCCCCCGGAGCACTTTGAAATGCGGAGGAGCAATCAATGGGATATCTGCTTCAGCCATGGCACCTGATTGTCCTGTCCGTTGTTGCGTTTTTGCTGTTCTGGGCGATGGGACGGCCTTCCTCAAAACCGCCGAAAGGCCCGCCACGGCTCGCGCCCTGACAATCTTCATACGCTGAACCTCCGCTTCCGCCGCCCCGGCACAGCCGGCAGCCGCTGGCGCACTCTTAGCCGGTTTTGTGCGACAATAGGAATTTAAGGAAGCGCGCAAAAGTAAGTCCGCGCGCGGAGGAATCATTCATGGGCGATCTACTTCAGCCTTGGCACCTGATCGTGCTGGCAGTGGTTGCATTTCTTCTGTTTGGCGCCAAACGGTTGCCGGAGCTGGGTAAGGGGCTTGGCGAGGGGTTGAAGGGTTTCCGCGAGGGAATCCGCGGCATCACCGACCCTGCTCCTACAGCGCCGCCTCCGCAACAGCAGCAAAGTGCGCAGCAAGCACCCCCACCGGCCACCAACGCTCCGGTCGAGACGAAACAGGGCTGACATCAGTTCAGCCCCGCCGTTTCCGTCTGCGAAGTAGTTGTGTCGTGCTTGGATCGCGCCGAATCGCATTCCAGCATCCGGCAACTCAAACGAGCCTGTGTTAGCGCACAGGCTTTCGTATCTTGAGCATCCTCTCCGGCAGGGAACCGCACGTCCTACCCTTGCGTACCTGACATTGCTGATGAATTCCCTCGAAGGAGAAACCCCCATGGTCAGCGATATGTGCCGGCCAACGGCCCCGGAAAACTGCCAGACCCTTGAACCAGGCGAGTTAACTGAATTCGTAAGAGGCAATGAGCAGCGCCTCATTGAGCGCGTGCTGCCCATGGTGCGCACGCAAAGTGTTGCCCTCGATCTGCGATTCGTTGAACGCATTGATGCCGCCGGCCTTGCCGCGCTCATCAAGCTCTATACTGCTGCGCGCGACGCCGGACACACCTTCACCGTCGTCAATCCCAAACCGCATGTGGCCGAAATTCTTTCCCTGGTCGGCCTGAACGCACTTCTTCTGCCCCGGAGCGCCGGCAGCTCCTTCTGCCCAAATCTCCGGCTACAGCAATCGGCTGCATGATTGGCAGATGGCCGCTACGATACTCACGATTGTGTTACCTGCCAGGGCGTAGAATGGTCGCAATTCTTCCTCGCAATCTCAAGGAACGTTCAAATGCGGCCAAAATTGCTGTTGGCGATCGCGCTTTCCGCCGCCGCGCTGCTTCGGCCCTGCTCTTCTCACGCTCAGGATGCAGCTTCAGCTAAGGCGTTTCTGGTCTCCGTCTACCAGCACTACCAGCATGGAGCCAAGGGCATCGATTTTGATGGCCCCGGCGCGGGTCTCTATTACCACTCTTCGCTTTTGTCACTTATTCGCGCCGACATTAAGGCGAACGGCCCCGATAACGTCCCAGCTGTCGATTTCGATCCGGTCTGCGGCTGCCAGGACTGGGATGGAATCTGGGATCTGAGGACCGAAATTCAGATGGCAAGCCCAAAACGCGTTCTGGCCTCCATCTCATTCGCGCTGAACGGCCCCAAAGACCGCGCCAGCGATTCCCTCCGCAAGCTCGAATTCACTCTTGTCCCCGAGCGCGGTGGCTGGCGTATCTACGACATCCTCGACGAATCCGATCCCCACAATACCTTCGCCTTGCGCAAGTTAATTGAGGACGACCTCGCTACCCTCCGCCAAAGCTCCGGGCAGAAACCTTCGCCCTAACTGGAATCCTCTCCCTGTCACTGATTCCGCCCAGGCTTGACGCACCGCATACCTCCGCACGGCCAAGCGGAAAAGCCTGTAACGTCTCAAAATAAGGTACTTGATTAAGAAACCTATAGTCCGTCTCTCGCCTTTCGCATCCCCTGTGACCCCAAACACAGGCAATCCTAACCCTCAGGCGATATTCGTACTTACGACTGATGAAAGCCGCTAGAAGCAGTCCCATGTTCAGAGGCCTCTCACGCCCAGCCCATCTTGAGAAACCGATTGGCGCGCTGGGCCTCCGTTCCGTTACCCTTTGATGTGGACAGCATTGCGGAATTCCAAGATGGAGGCTTTATCCATGGCGCAGGGCGTAATGGAACCGGCGGTCGCCGCGGCGACATCGACTTCAACCAAGTATGTTTATTTCTTCGGCGGCGGCAGCGCTGATGGCAACGGCAAAATGAAAGACGTCCTCGGCGGCAAGGGCGCGGGCTTGGCCGAGATGACCAACGCCGGTCTTCCAGTGCCTCCCGGCTTCACCATCCAGACCGAAGCATGCCGCGAATACATGCGCGGCAAACTCAGCCCGCAAATCGAGTCCGAGATGCTCGATGCGCTCGAAAAGCTTGAGAGGATGCAGGGCCAAAAGCTTGGCGCGGGCGAAAATCCGCTTCTCGTCTCAGTCCGTTCCGGCGCCAAATTCTCCATGCCCGGCATGATGGACACCATTCTCAACCTCGGCCTCAACGATCACGCAGTTGCAGCTCTGGCCAAGCGCAGCAATAATCCCCGCTTCGCCTATGACTCCTATCGCCGCCTCATTCAGATGTTCGGTGACGTGGTCCTCGATATTCCCAAGAAGAAGTTCGAGCACATCTTCGACGGCATCAAGTCGAAGGCGAAGGTCAAATTCGACTACGAGCTTACTCCCGAACAGCTCAAGACGATCATTGCCGAGTATCGCAAGCTGGTGAAGCAGGAGACCGGCAAAGACTTTCCGCAGGATCCGCTGGTGCAGCTCGTCGCCGCACGTGACGCCGTCTTCCGTAGCTGGCAAAACGATCGCGCCAAGACCTATCGCCGCATCAATCGTATCGACGATTCCATTGGCACAGCTGTCAACGTGCAGGCCATGGTCTTCGGCAACCTGGGAGAGAACTCCGGCACCGGCGTCGGCTTCACGCGCAATCCCGCCACCGGCGAACACATCTTCTTCGGCGAGTACCTCATGAACGCCCAGGGCGAGGACGTGGTTTCGGGTGTCCGCACGCCCAATCCCATCAGTCACCTTGAGAAGGCCATGCCCAAGGTCTACGAGCAGTTGAAAGACATCACCCGCCGCATGGAAAAGCACTACCGCGACATGCAGGACTTCGAATTCACCATCCAGGATGGCAAGCTCTACATGCTGCAAACGCGCAACGGCAAGCGTACCGGCCTGGCCGCTGTCCGCGTTGCCATCGACATGGTGCGCGAGGGCCTCATCACGCAGGAAGAGGCCATCTATCGCGTCGAGCCTAATCAGCTCTACGACTTCCTGGTTCCGCGCCTCGTAGAAAAGGGCGAAAAAATTGAAGTGCTTGCCACCGGCCTTCCCGCCTCACCTGGCGCGGCCGTCGGCCAAATCGTCTTCACTGCAGAAGACGCCGTCAAGTACCACAACAATGGCTCCTACAAATCCGTCATTCTCGTTCGCGGCGAAACCACACCTGAGGACATCGCAGGCATGGAAGTTGCCGACGGCATTCTCACCTCGCGCGGCGGCATGACGTCGCACGCCGCCGTCGTCACCCGCGGCATGGGCAAGTGCTGCGTCGCCGGCGCCGGCGACTGCGTCGTCGACGAAGCCAAAAAGGAACTCCGCGTGAAGGGCCACACCTTCAGGCAGGGCGACTACATCTCGCTCGACGGCACCACCGGCCGCGTCATCGCGGGTCAGCTTAAGACGCTCGATGCTCAGCCCAACGATCCCGATCTCGTCAAGTTCATGAGCTGGGTCGATCCGGTTCGCCGCCTCCGTGTCCGCGCCAACGCCGACATTCCGCGCGACGCCAAAAACGCCCGTGCGTTCGGCGCCGAGGGCATCGGCCTCTGCCGCACCGAGCACATGTTCTTTGCCGAAGACCGCATCGAGCACATGCGCACCATGATCCTGGCTGACAACGAGAAGGATCGCCGCACGGCTCTCAAGAAGCTCCTGCCCATGCAGCGCGCCGACTTCGTTGGCCTCTTCAAAGCCATGGAGTCGCTGCCCGTCACCATCCGCCTGCTCGATCCTCCGCTGCACGAGTTCCTGCCCAAGCGCGAAGATCTGCTGGTCGAAATTGCGACTCTCGAAGCCACCAAGCCGCGCTCGCCCCGTCTCAAGCAACTGCGCCCGCTGCTGGCCCGCGTTGAAGAGCTGCACGAGCAGAACCCGATGCTCGGGTTGCGCGGGTGCCGTCTCGGCATCACCTTCCCTGAGATCACCGAGATGCAGGCGCGCGCCATCATCGAGGCCGCGGTCGCGGTCAAGGCCAAGGGCGGCAACCCGCATCCCGAAATCATGATCCCGCTCATCGGTTCCATCGAAGAGATGCGCAACCAGTCCGCCATCGTTCGCCGTGTCGCCGATGAGGTGTTCAAGGAGAAGGGCGCCAAGGTCGACTACATGGTGGGCACCATGATCGAGCTCCCGCGCGCTGCTCTCACCGCCGATCAGATCGCCGAAGAGGCTGAGTTCTTCAGCTTCGGAACCAACGACCTGACGCAGACCACCTACGGCATCTCGCGCGACGACATCAACAACTTCCTGCCCGCCTATCTCAAGCTCGGCATCTTCAAGCAGGACCCCTTCGCCACCCTCGACCAGGTTGGCGTCGGGCAACTGATAAAGGGCGCTGTGGCCAAGGGACGCAATACGCGGCCCAAGCTGAAGGTCGGCATCTGCGGCGAACACGGCGGCGATCCAGAGTCCGTCAAGTTCTGCCACAAAATCGACCTCAACTACGTCTCCTGTTCGCCGTTCCGCCTGCTCACGGCACGTCTTGCCGCCGCGCAGGCAGCGCTCGACGAAAAGAACGCCGGCGCCGTACACACCACCAGCTAACCGGAACCAGGCTCCAATCTACAAGGGCGTTCGCCACGGCGAACGCCCTTCGTGTTTCTGCAAATCCACTCTTCTTCTGAGCAAGTAACGAAACGTTCGTAGCGACGGCCGAGCATCGAAAGAGGTCCGAAAACCGAATTGTCCGGACGAACGTCGAGCTCAGCGAGTGCATTAGCGATTTGGCATAAAACGAGAACTCTCCCGGCAGCGTACGCATTTGACAGGAAATGCCGTGCTCCGCGCTGGGTTTAGGCCAGGCAAACCAGATATCGAGAAGCCTCCGGATCCGTGCGTCTTACCTTCAACGGCTCATAAGTAGACAGAAGCTGTTATTGCTTTGAGGCGCGCGATCGGCCGGATCGCTTGGTGATTGCGCTCTTCGGCAATCTCGGAACAGCCTGGACGCCGGCCCAAAGCGTTGCGATCGTTTGCTCGATCACGAGAGTCTGGTCAGACAATCCAGGCACAACTCCTTGGATAACAAAGAGTGTGGCGAGGCCAAAGATCGTAAACCACCAGGTGTGGGCTATCACTATGTCATCCCTATTGGGCAATCCTTCAGCCTTGGCAACCTCGAAAAACAACTTCACAAAACGTTCGAACAACGGCGCGCCAAGGTCGTCGATGTATTGTCCAGCGCGGACGCCGTTTCGGTTCTCCGGCCCGAAGAAGACGTTGCGGAACTGCTGTGGATGGGCAACGCAAAACTGAATCAAGCCGCGTGAAGTCGCAAAAAGACGTTCTTTCGGTGCAGGATGATTGGCGGCAATCGCGTCGAAGTTCTGAACCATCAGCCCGATCGTCTCGCGGCTCAACTCGGCAAGAATGTGTGATTTGTCCGGAAAATGCTGGTAGATCACGGCGTGCGTGTAGCCGATCTCCTTAGCGATCTCACGAAGCGTCACGGCTTCGTAACCGCGGTCGGCGAACATTTTGCCTGCAGCTGCAAGGATTTCGCCCCGCAACCTCTCCTTGCGCTCTAACCGACGACTTGGTGATGTGGATGTCACTTCAATAGCTTAGTCCCTTTTGACGATTTTTGCGACCGATTGTTGATTTATAACCATTGGATAAAAAACCACCGATTATTTTGCAACCAATGGTTACACCGATCCTCTAATAGGCAGATCGCTCATTTGGATGGGCGGCCAAATACGAGGCAAAAGGAGAATGCGATGAAAGTTCTAGTGATTGGAGCAGCGGGCAGGAGCGGAGAAGCGCTGGTAAATGAGGCGCTGGCGGCCGGACATAAGGTGACGGCTTTCGTGCGCGGTGCCGCGCAGTACAAGAAGGCGAACGTCAGAGTTGTTGCAGGCGACGCGCTGGACGCGGCCGCAGTCGACGCTGCGGTCGCCGGACAGGATGCGGTGATCGACGCGCTGGGCGGCAAAACGCCGTGGAAAGTGACGACGAGGGAAACGAGCGTGGCACACAATATTGTGGACGCGATGCGGCGCAATGGCGTGCGGCGATTGCTGAAGATTTCGGTGGTCGGTGCGGGCGAGAGCGTCAAGAACGCCGGCTTTTTCAACGAGCACCTGCTCATGAGGACGTTTCTGCGGGGTCTGCTGGTAGACAAGGCGGGCATGGAGGCCGAGATCGAAGGCAGCGACCTGGACTGGACGCTCGTGCGGCCGCCGATGTTGACCGACGTCGAGAAGACCGGCGTTGCCAGGGTGCTGAGCACGGAGGGCGGCGAGAAGGCGCACAAGATCGGGCGGGCCGATCTGGCAGCCTTCATGGTGCAGCAACTGGAAAGCAGCCGGTATGTGCGTCAGGCCGTGACAGTGACGACCACATAGCAAGGCCTCCGCGAGAATCAACCACCTCTCTCATCGAGGCGATCCGATCAACTGTGTAACGGGCTGTAACGATTCATGCGACAGATCACTGTGGAAACTCACGGCACTAGCGGAGTGCTAGCTGCGCAACTCACAAGCTCTGGCGTTCGCATCGGAGCATCACTTTCGTTCTAACAAGGAGAAAACGAGCATGTATTTAGTCATGGGCATTACTGGAAAAGTTGGCGGCGCCACCGCGCGGCATCTGATCAAGCAAGGCAAACAGGTACGAGCACTTGTGCGCAATCGCGAGAAAGCGGCGAAGTGGGCAGACCAGGGCGTGGAGTTGGTGGATGGAGACTGGAACGATGCGGCAGCCATAGCGGCGGCGCTCAAAGGTGTTGAGGGCGCGTTTGTTATGTTGCCGGCTGTATGGGCTCCGTCGCCTGATTTCAGAGAAGCAAGGGGCGTGATTGCGAACTATGTCGAGGCGCTGACCAGGGTAGTGCCCCCGCGCGTGGTAGCGCTCTCGTCGACGGGCGCGCATAGAACCAGCGGGGTGGGGATGATCACGGCCTTATCGCTCCTGGAGCAAGGTCTTCGCAGCCTGCCGTCTCCGGTCGCATTTGTGCGCGCAGGCGGCTTTTTCGAAAACTTTCTTTTCGGCTTACAGGCCGCCCAGGGCGGAACACTACCGGTCTTCTACAATCCGACAAACCGGAAATCGATGATGGTCGCGTCAGACGACATCGGCGCAGAGGTGGCAACGCTTCTGACCGGGCCGGCATGGTCAGGGCATCGCGTCATCGAGCTCGGTTCGATGGTAAGCGCGGATGAAGTGGCCGGACAGTTGGGTAAAGTCCTGAAACTCGACGTAAAAGCCTTTGCAATCCCGCGTGCAGGGTGGGCTGAAGCGTTCGAGCAGTTCGGCATCCCCAAGGGCCACACTGGACCTGCCGAAGAAATGTATGAGGGCATTAACGCGGGATGGATGGGCCTCGGAATCGCGGGTACGGAGCACGTAGAGGGTACGACGTCCGCACGCGATGTGTTTGCGGCTGCACAGAACGCCGTCAAGGCGTAAGTCCGGGGCAAGCTGAATCAGCCCGGTTCCCTGGGAACTGCGGCGCTGACGTCAGGAAAGATTGCGGTCAAACATGAAAGTTCTTGTCTTGGGTGCAGCGGGTGGAACCGGACGGCTGATCGTCCGGTTTGCCCTGGCGAAAGGCCTTCCCGCCCATGCAGCCTGTTGATTCCAGTCGCGTACAAGAGCCAACTTATTGCAGAAGGATTTAACCCATTTAAACCGCAAGAGGAGGATCTCTTCAATATGAAAGCTGAACTCACAATCGATAAACCCGCGCAGGCGGGTCGAGCAACTCAAATAGCCGCAATGGTAACAACCGGCATTGTCGCCTGCATGTGGATGTACTTCGGACTGCTATATCTAATTCACGATCCCGAGGATTGGAGGATCGCCAATCAGCAGCTCGGATATCCGCTCTATATCATCCCTCTGATTGGCGTGACCCACATCCTTGGTAGCGTGGGCCTTCTCATTCCCAAAGTGCCTCGATTGACTGAGTGGGTCTATGCTGGTTTCGCGATCACTCTTTTACTCGATTTCTATTCACAACTGAATAGCGCTGGCAGTACCTGGGATAAATTTGATCCCATTCTCGTCACGGGGTTCGTCTTCACTTCGTATGTTTTAAGACGCTGCATGCGCTCAAACAGGTGGTCGATATGAAGAAAGCGCTCGGTGGCCAGTTTCACTTTTTCCAGGCAGGTCGCGGACGCTGCGACGAGGCGTATCCAACTTCCGCCCCTGCCGCACTCGTGCGGCATCGCCTGGCACTCCGCATGTCAACCGTCTCCTATCTCATTCCCATTCTTATCTCGCTGATTACACGCAGAATATATATCTGCACAACTTTGCTGATCAATTCGTCCGTTGGCGCACAATAATGATATGTACTTCCGTCAAAGGCGGGGGCGTTTGATCTCCGGCCTCTGCCTCCAGGTATAACTCCTTTGGATGGAATAATATATGACGTAACCCCATTGGAATCAGTGGGTTAGGGGAACCGATTAGAGGCGCAAGTGATTACAGACAAACCGCTTAACCCCCAAAGGCCGGGGGGCAGGGGGGTAGGGGTGCCAGTGAACAGTTTGCTCCGCCGGAAAGAGAATGATGCCGACTTTTCCTCATGAAATGCTGCGCGAAATCTACGAGCAGCCCGATGCCTTGCTGCGCACCCTGGACCTTTATCTCGCTGGCCACACCCTGAACCCGCAGGTCGCCGACAAACTTGCGTGCTGGCCCAACGCCGCAGGTGAAATTCTTATTGCCGCCAGCGGCTCCAGCCGCCACAGCGGCCTCTACGGCGAAATCCTGCTCGAAGATCTATGCGGTCTGGCCGTCGATGTCGAGTACGCCAGCGAGTACAGTTGCCGTGGCGGCCCGGGTTACATCGACATTCGCCATCCCAGCGTCCTTGTCCTCTCGCAGTCCGGCGAAACCAGTGACACGCTGGCCGCGCTTGAAGAGGCTCGCCGCCAAGGCCACAAAACCCTCGCCATCACCAACGCCGCGTCCTCCACCATGGCCACCGAGGCCGATGTCTCCATGCCGCTTGCAGCCGGAGTCGAAAAGGCGATTCCAGCCACCAAGAGCTTCACCTGCCAGTTGGCCGTTCTCTATTTACTGGCCCTCTATGAAGGCGCGCGCCTGCGCCGCATGAGTTCCGCTGCGCTCGCCTCTCATATCTCTGAAGTCCTCGCCCTCCCTGCCGCTCTCGCATCGCAGCTCGACGCTTGGCGCCAGCAGACGGCCGCGTTGGCGCGCAAATACGATACCGCGGCCACATTCCTCTATCTCGGCCGCGGCATCCACTACGCCATCGCCCGTGAGGGTGCGTTGAAATTGAAAGAAGCTTCGTATGTCCATGCCGAGGGCTACCCCGTTGGCGAGCTCAAGCACGGCCCCAACGCACTGGTCAGCGACAGCGTGCCGCTCGTCGTGCTTGCCACATTTGACGCTGCCCTTGAAGCCTCCGTCCTGCGCTATGAAAAAACTCTGCAGCTCCTCGCCGACATGAAGGTGCAAGGCGCCCGCGTCATCGCCCTCGCCAATGCGGCCGACGCGCAGGTTCCCCGCCTCGTCACCGACTGCATTTCTATCCCGCCGGCCTCCGAATACCTTCTGCCGATTCTCGAAGTTGTCCCCCTGCAGCTCTTCGCCTACTTCATGGCCCTCGAGCACGGTGTCGACGTCGACCGCCCAAGAAATCTGTCGAAAGCTGTCGTGGAGAAGTAGTGGCGAAAAGGGTCGCGGCCGAAGGCTAAGAGCTAAAGGCTAGAAGCTGGAGGCTGTTTTTTCAAAGTGCGCCTCAATCTCTTCCAGCGTCTTGCCCTTCGTCTCCGGCAGCAAAAACACGGCCACCAGGAAGTACACCACCGTGAAGCTGGCAAACAGGAAGAACATCGCCGAGTAGCCATGCTTGCTCACAAACGGTAGAAAAATACCTGCCAGCGTCGTCGAGACCAGTTGATTGATCACCAGCGCAATGCTCATCCCGTTCGACCGGATGCGCGTAGGCATCAGTTCGCTCAGCGCCAGCCACACCACTACTCCAGGACCCATGGCATAGAAAGCCATAAACAAGTAAAGCCCCAGTGCCACCATCCAGCCGTGCCTGGCTTCAGGCACGCGCCCCACCAGCGCCTTTTCGATCCTCAGCGGCGCAGTCCGTGCCGCCGCTAAATCGGCAAATGGATTATCGAACAGCGCCTCAATCCTGTTCGCCGGCACGCAGTTCGCGCGCGTAATCTCAATTGGCGTAGCCCCTGCATCGTCCGACCGCACAAAATTCGTCGCCGCGGTGAAATCTCCATAGGAATAGATAATCGCCAGCGAAGCTCGCTCGCTCTCAATGCCCCGGCCCCCTTCTCCCGCCGACGCCAGCAGCGTGCTCGCCTCCGACGGGTCGAAGCGCAATGCCAGTTCCTGACCCGGTCCCACCAACGCTTGCACCGCACCGCGGCAATCCACGCTCAGCTTCTCCGTCGTCTTAAAAAGCAATCCCACACTCACCAGTGCAACAATCACGCCGCTCGTACCCATCACCAGCAAAAACTTGCGCCCCTTGCGGTCCACCAGCACCATACCGATGCTCGTCGCCAGAAAATTCACCATAGTGAAAATCACGTAGCCCCAGTGCGCAAGCAAATCGCTCAACCCGCTCTGCAACAGGATCCCGGTGTTGTACCCGATAAGCGAGTTCACGCCAGTTGCTGTATTGCACGCGAGAATGGTGCACGCCAGCAGAAAGGGAATCAGGTACTTGCGCCGCAACAGCGAGTCGCGAACTTGCTGACCGGCCTTCGCCGCAACTGCATGTGCCGTCGCCTCCATCTCTTCCAATTCCAATGCTGCCTGCGCCGCATTCCGCGACCTCAGCAGCGCCGCATATGCATGATCCTTTCGTCCGCGCCGGAACAGCCACCTCGGCGACTCAGTCATAAAGAAGCCGCCCAGCACAAACAGGGCACCCGGCGGCAGCGAAACCCAAAATATGCTCCGCCACGCCTGGTTCTTGAAGTCGAAGAGCGCCTTCGCATCACCCAGCTTCGCAACTGCTTCCACGCGATAGCTGAAGTAGATGCCAATCAGCGCCGCCGCTACGATACCCAGCGTCAGCATCCACTGGAAGATAGCAGTGCCCTTGCCGCGGCTCCGCGCCGCAAGGCACTCGGCCAGATACAGCGGAACCACCACGCCAACGAGCCCACCGCTCATGCCTTGTAGTAGCCGCCCGAAAAACAGCGGGCCGTAACCGTGCGAAAGAGCAATCACTGGAATGCTCAGCACAAACGCACACCCGCTTAGAATCATCAGCGGCCTGCGTCCCAGCCAATCGGCCAGCAACCCTGAGAACAATGTTGAAAACACGCTGCCCAGCAGCACAGCTGCCACAATCACCGAGAGCTGCGCGGCATCCAGTCCAGAGGTCGCCGCCAGGTACGGATAGGCGCCGCCGATAATACCCACATCGATCCCGTACAGCAGCCCGCCCAGGCCGGCAACCAGCAGCAGGAACGCGTTGTAGCGCCGCGTTGCGGTGTTGTCGGACACTGCTGGCGGGTTCGTGCGGTCAATCGCGCTCATCGTTGCATGCGCTCCTCGGCGGGGTGCATCAGGTAAGCGCAGCGGCTCAAACCAGATGAACTCTTGCGATTTCCCAGTCTACAATGGTCCCATCGAATGGTAGTGTTCAATCTTCCTAGTTGAAAGCGGTTTCAATTGCTGAATTTCAATCACTCTACTCGCCTTGCTTATCTTCGCGAAACAGCCCTTTTCTCTCTTCTTGCCTTCGCGGCTGTCGCGGCCGCCCAAGTTCAGGTCAAGCTTCTCCCCGCGCCGCGCGAAGCTCATTTTGACCAGTTAGCCGAGCTGCCCTTGCGTGTTCTCGTCAGTGTCCCTCTCCGCAATCCTGAAGACGAATTTGCCGCGCATGGTCTCGAAGATGCTTTGAAGCAGATCGCCCTGTCTCCCGACGATTCACGTACGGCTGCCGCCAAACCTCCGTATCGCATCACGCTCCTCCGCAGTGAATCCGCTGAAGCCAAATCCATCCTCGCGCGCAATAAACTTTCCTTCGATTCAGTAATGGAATCGGAAGGTTACATACTCATCACTGGTTCGCGCGAAGCCGAAATTATAGGCGCCACAGGGGCCGGCATCTTCTACGGCGTGCAAACCTTCAAACAACTCCTGCCGCTCCCCGGCACGCCGCGTGTGTTGCCCACTGGCACGGTGCGCGACTGGCCCGCCATGCGCTATCGCGGCATCGACGACGATCTCTCCCGTGGCCCGTTTCCCACCCTTGACTTCCAAAAGCATCAGATTCGCATCTTCGCCTCCTTCAAAATCAACATCTATTCTCCCTACTTCGAGCACACGCTCCTCTATCCTGATCAGCCCCTCGCCGCGCCGCCGGGCAGTGCACTCACGCCGGCCGAGGCAGCTGATCTCGTCGCCTATGCACGGCAATATCACGTCACCATCCTGCCTGAACAGGAGGCCTTCGGCCATCTGCACCATGTGCTCAAGTGGGAGCTTTATCAGGATCTGGCCGAGACCCCGCACGGTTATGTGCTCGCACCCGGCCAGTCAGGAACGCTGCCTCTCATCAAGGATTGGTTCACGCAGATCGCGCAGGAGTTTCCCTCCCCGTTCATTCACATCGGCGCCGACGAGACCTTTGATCTGGGCGCCGGTCGGACCCAGGACGCAGTGAAGCAGCAGGGCTACGGTCCGGTCTATGTCGCTTTCCTCAAGCAGATTCATGACGAACTCGCCCCCCTGCACCGCCGTCTCCTATTCTGGGGCGACATCGGCGACGCCAACCCCGACGCTGTATCCGGTCTGCCCAAAGACATGATCGCTGTGCCATGGAATTATTGGAAAACCTCCGGCTTCGACAGCATGATCGAGCCCTTCGCCAAGAACGGCATTGAGACCTGGGTCGCGCCAGGTGACGCCAACTGGAACGAAGTCTATCCCATCGCCAAGACCGCACTCTGGAATATTCAGGGATTCATCAGCGACGGCCAGCGCCTTGGTTCCACCGGCGCTCTCACCACCGTATGGAACGACGATGGTGAGGGCCTCTTCAACATGGATTGGTACGGCGTACTCTTTGGTGCAGTCGCTGCCTGGCAACCCGGCCAAAGCTCCATTGCCGATTACCAGGACGCTTACGGTGCCGTCTTCCACCTCGACCCCAGCGGCAAAATCAATTCGGCCGAAAAAGAGCTGATGGCCGCTCAGGAAGCCCTTGCAAACGCCGGCACAGGCATGTCCAGCGATCAGCTCTTCTGGCTTGATCCCTGGAGCACGCAGGGTCAGCTGGCCTCCGCAAAGATATTGCCCCAAGCGCAGGCTTTGCGTCTCCATGCTGAGCGCGCCATTGTTCTCGTGGAGCAGGCGCGTTTCGACAATCCCAAACTCGCCGAGCCCGATGCGCTCACCGCCATGGATCTGGGCGCACGCCGCCTCGATCTAATCGGTTTCAAGTTCGAGCTTGCCCAGGAAATCGCCGCAGCGTACGCCCAGGCGATTGCGCAGCAGCACGATAAGACACAACGAAAGGCGACCAGTACTCTCCTCAGCGAAATCAGCAGCGACAACGGCCGCTGCCAGGACTTGCGCGACGCTTACTCGGCCACAAAGAATGAGTACAGCCAGGTGTGGCTTGGTGAGAACCGACCCTACTGGCTCAACAACGTTACCGTCCGCTACGACCTTCAAATCGAAGAATGGCAGCGTCGCGCCTACCTGTTTGAAGCGGCGATCCGTACCTGGCATAGCGGGCAGGATCTCCCGGTTCCCGCGGCTCTCGGGCTACCGGTGCCTGGGCAAGATGCACACTAATGTCCATCCGCAATCACCCGCTGCGGAGCCATTCATGAATTGCATCAAACCGGCTCCCAAGAGAAGCTTCTGACTTCGCGTCTGAACCAATTCGATACCCACGGGAAAGAATTGCTAGCGCACCGTTGCGCCGCAGATGCACACTAGATGCATGTTCTCGCACGCGGCCCAAAGCGAGCTTCCCGTGGTCCTTCTGGTTGACGACGACCTGGTGAGCCGCGAAGTCGCTGCCACACTCCTTACCATGAGTGGCTATAGCGTCCACACAGCCCAGGATGGAGCCTCGTCGCTTGAAATGCTCAACTCCGGCGCCTGCCGACCCGGCGTAATCCTGATGGATGCGCAGATGCCTGGTCTGAGCGGGAACGAGCTGATTGCCGAGCTCCGGGCTCGCAGCAAAGCTCGCGTTTACATCATCAGTGGTAGCAGTCCGGCGGCCGACATCACTGCGGCATCCGACGGTTTCCTTGTCAAGCCCTTTACACCTGACGCGCTGACCAAGCTCCTCAACGGACAACGTTCGAAGGCCGATCCCTCGCTCCTCGATCCCAGCGATCCTATCGTCAGCAGCGAAGTTCTTGCCCAGTTTCGAAAAATGATGCCTGAGCCCGCTGTGCGGCAAATCTACACTGCAGTGGTCTCTGATCTTTCCCTCCGCATTGAGGCGCTGGGAGACGCCATAGCCAAAGGCGACGCGGCCGAAATCCGTCGCATCGGCCACGCCATCAAGGGTGGCTGCGGAATGGCTGGTGCCCTTCAGGCCGCCCATCTGGGCGCCTTGCTTGAGGCTGCGCCCTCCCATTCGCAAGATAACCAATTGGATAACAGCGCAACCTTGCTCCGCGATTTGCGCACCGCTGCTCAGGGGTTGGAGCGTATGCTGGATTCTGAGTTGCCAGTCTGATCTTGCGCGAACTCAGGCGCCGTGGATCGGGCCTCGCGGAGGCGTTTAGTAAAGATGGAACGACCAATCCGAATCGTGCTGGCGGATGACCACCCTGTAGTCCGCATCGGCGTGCGCAACATGCTTTCTGAAAACGATGGCTTTGACGTCGTAGGCGATGCCACAGATGGCGATGAAGCCATTACCCAGACTCTTGAGCTCCAACCCGACGTTCTCCTTCTTGACGTCTCAATGCCGCGCTTGCCCGGCCTTGAAGCCATGCGCGCCATCATGAACGGACCGTCCACGGCCAAAATCCTGCTTCTCACCTCTACAATCACCACCCAGCAGATCATCGAAGCGCTGCATATCGGCGCCCGTGGCATCGTACTCAAAGATGCTTTGGCTAGCCATCTGCAGGCTGCTATCAGGACCGTTCACGCGGGCGATTATTGGATAGGCGGCAAGCGCGTCGTCAATCTTGTCACCGCTCTCCACGAGCTCATGCAGCAGGCTGCCGTGCCGCAACGCAAGACCTACGGACTCACCCCGCGCGAGCTTGAGGTTGTGGGCTGCATTGTTGAGGGCTGCAGCAATCGCGACATCGCCAAGCAGTTCACGCTCAGTGAAGAGACCGTCAAACGCCATCTCTCGAATATCTTCGATAAAACAGGCGTTTCCACGCGGCTCGAACTGGCTCTCTTCGCGATCGCTCACCACCTGGTCACGCCCCAGTAGTGCCAATCGTCTTCTGTGCCGGTATGAGCTCATATGTCCACCTGCCGCTCAACACAGGCTGCGATTTGAGTAGAATGCGATAGATCGCTTCGCCCCAATCCCTGCGCAAATGCTCATCAGTGAGCACGATCTTTTCCAATGCTGGCTGGAGCTTTCTTCCGTCGAAACTTAACAGAGCATCCCGGCCTACCGTCGCACCCAGTTTTAACGTGATGCGTCCCCCGTTACCCACAGTTGGAACGCGCGGCGTCACCAGCGAAAGCGTCACCTCCACTGGACGCTCCAACTCAAAATCCTCCTCAATAGTTACCCGATCCCCCACTCGATCCAGCGTGACCGTGCGAATCCAACTCTTGATTCCTGCCTTACTTGGATAGGCCGCGGCAATATTAAACGAAACCGTCGCCATCTGATCGTTCGTCTCGTACTTGCGTTTCGTCGCCTCATACTCCGCACCGTTCATCTCCATCACGCCACCGACTGTAGGCAAATTGTGATATGCCGACTGCATCGTCCAGATCGAATAGCGGTCTTTCGAGAACGTTTTTGCCGTGTACGCCTCGACACCCACGTCGATCGCCACCGGCTGCCCATCCAGGTAAATGACGAAATTTCCCGTGTCGTTATGGCTGTGGCTGCGACCATTGTTCGCCGCCAGGACCGCAACATACATTCCATCCGTCGATCCTGCCTTTTCGCGCGCCGTCATGAGTCCAAAATCCGGATACCATGCGTCGCGCACCAGCACATCCTCCTTGCGAGCGCCACGAATCTCGTTGGCCTCCAACACTGCGGGAATCGATCGCGACAAGCTGGTCAAGTCCTCGTTTAACGCCTCCGTCAGCCCTTGCCCGGTTGCGTTCCAGCCTTCTTTCGCAGCATAGAAGGCGCCAAAAGCCTCAAGCTCCCTGTCGTGAACTGCCCTGCCGAATCGGTAAAGAACATCACCCGAGGGCCCGGCCCTGCGGTGCGCATCGCCATACGCCACATAATCGTCGCCAGCGATATGCGCATTCAGAATGAACCGTCCCATCGCATCGAGAAAGGGATTTGCAAGAATGTTCGTCGTGTTGCCAGTGGCCGATTCCAACATCCACAGCACCTCAAACAAGCTAAGCACCGATCGGCTGTAGTACCCCGGACCTTCCTCTTCGGCTCCATCCGGCCAGTAGTCGTTCAGGTACGCATCCACGCTGCGCGTAATGCGTACCGTCTCTGCGATGCGGAGCGCCGGGTCGTCTTCCAGAATTAGGTTCGTCACAAGCAGGTTCGAATTGATCCAAGGGTTCCAATTGTTCAGCCGGTGCTCCTGCTTTGGCCCTCCCAACCCCATCCATGTAAAGTCATTACGCTCACGCGCCGGCTTCAGCATCCGCCGCTCCGTTTCGATTTTGATCCGCTTGTTCACGAGCGGTGAAACTTGGTCCAGTTGGGCGGCAAGCAAATACGTTGTCCACGAAAGCAATTGCGCCGTCTCCGCCGAAAACAACTCGATGATCGGCTCGGTCACATCAGGCAGTCCCACGCCCGCTTTTTGCGCTCCCAGGTGCGCAGGCGCGCCCCAGAAGGTCTCTTCGCAAATCAGCCACACGCCATTCACAATCTCGTCGACGAATCGCCCCTTCCCTTCAAGGCACTCGGCCAGGACCAGGTGCTGCAGCTTCGCGCGCCGCCCAAAGCTGTCGTCCTCAAACCGGCTTCGGTTTCCATTGCGTTTAAAGTCGAGGAACCTTGTCGCCAGCAGCGCCTTCCATCCGGCCTTTTGGTCCGCTTCGGCACGCTCCACAATCGCAGTGCGAATATCGTCGGGCACCGCCTCCCACAACTCGCGCTCGCCCCACTTTGTATACGGATGCCACGCGCCCGGCGCAACCAGCTTGCTCACAAGAAACGATTCCGTATACGTGGTGCTAAGTAGATTGTGCGGTGCCTCGATTGGTGCGCTCTCACTTGCGCCTTGAGAGAACGCACCCACAGAGTGCAGAAGCTCTTGCTGACCGGCGAAAGCAAGACTGCCCGCTACGAAATCACGGCGATTCATCGTCCCTCCCGATTACCGCGAGTCAGTATACAGGCTCATGTGTGCGTTGTGCCGCAGTCCTTGCGTCGCAGTTTGACAGCCCGTTCTGTTTGCGAATCGAAATGTGCCTATGGCTGGCGCGTTTCTCGCCATCGCGCTATTCTGTTGCTTCAAATGAGGAGCACGCATGGGAGAATTGAGCAGAATCGGCATTGCCCTCGATTCCGAACTGTTGAAGCGGTTTGACCACTCTATTGAAAAGAGCGGATACACGAATCGGTCCGAAGCCTTTCGCGACCTGATTCGCGACCGCCTGGTGCGGGAGCGCACCGCCTCGCCCGACGCCACCGTCGTGGGCACCATCACTCTCATCTACAACCACCACGCCTACGGCATCTCTGAAAAGCTCACTGAAGCGCAGCACGAGCAACATGACCTCGTCGTTTCTACGAGCCACGCCCATCTCGACCACGATTCCTGTCTTGAAGCGCTCATTGTCCACGGCAAGGCGGCCCGCGTGCAGCACTTCGCTGACGTTCTCATCGGCCTCAAAGGTGTGCAGCACGGCCGCCTCGTCATGACCGTTCCTACGCATTCCCTCGGTCCCGGCGAAGAACACACGCACGAGCATGCGCACCCGCACAAGCACAGCCAAACGGGATGACGATGCTCATTTCTCTCTTTCAAAACTAAACGTCCTTTCCAGGGAGAAGCGCACCTGAAAAGGTTCGGAGGGGTGAAAAACGTTGGTGAATGACGCCGAGGCTATTGGCGTAACCCTGGAAACATAGGCGTAGGTGATGTCGTCATTGCGGCGATTCAGCAAATTCAGGAAATCAGCAGAAATGCGCCAATTCTTATCAAACTGATAGCCGGCGCCCGCATTGATCAATAACGTAGCCGGGGAGCGATTGATTGCGTCGGACGTCAAATCCCGGGTGCCAAAGTAGCGCAGGCGCACTGTCGACGTCAGGCCTTTGTAATCATGCAATGTGATGCCTGATGAAATCACCACCTTGACTGCTTCGGGAACAAGCTTGCCACCCGGGCCTTGCATAGGTTGGCAGCTCAGTACCTTGATACTGCCACAAACACTCGCCGTCGTATAAGCTGCATCATCCGCGTCTGTTTCGGTAAATTGGGCGCGTGAGTCCGCCATGTCCAAATCGACAGCCCAATGTTCCGTGGGCGTATAGTAATTCGCCCACTCCATGCCATAGCGGTTGCTCGGCTGTTCCGAAGCAACCGTGCCTCCGGTGTCCCCATCCTGCTGCAGTTCGGAATTGCTGCGGAGATACCAGAGCGAAAGCGTACTTTGCAGATGCGGCACAGCCGCGGTACGCACGCCAAGCTCCCCACCTTTGGTTTGGACCAGGGGAGAAATTGGGGTGCTGGGCGTGTTGGGGTAGGGATTGTCCGGCGAAATTGGTTCAATCCTTTGCGTTGATCCACGAGCGTCATTCGAATGAAAACTGAATCCGCCCTGTGCGTAGAACTCCATATTGGACCAGGGCCCAAAAATCAAACTTAATTTGGGTTCTGGCAGGAACTTGGTGGCGGAGCCGGAATTGGCCACCGCAAAGTCCACTCCCTGCTCCATGGGAGTCAAACTCGTGACGATATATTTTGCGTCATCGGCGCGCAGGCCCAGGTCCCAGCGGAATTTTTCCGTCCATTGGATTTTGTTTTCCGCGTACACACTGACCAGCGTGTCGGTAAATCTGTTCAAATCCGTGTCCGCGGGCAAATAACCGTTCGGCTCGCCGGTATAGGGGTCGAGAACATCTGCCTTGTCCACGCGCATGCGATCTTCCGTCCGGTAAAGACCGTTGTGAACCCAATCGTTCCGGACCTGTAGGCCGAACGTATTCTCCACTTTGCGGCCGTACCATTGGCCGAAGATCGTGTGTTGCGCGTCCAGCCCCGCAACCCAGCGCCTGTCCTGCTGTTCGAACTGATCACCCTTAATGGGATCGTTCAGGTAGTAAGTGAAATCGGAGAATAAATTCAGATCGTAATAAAACCCGTAGGCCATGATCTTCGTCAGGGAATTTGCGCCCTGGCGATGCCATTCTCCCTGCAGGCTGTAACGCTCCGACTCGCCGCCGTCCGTCGGGTTCAATGCGCCGAAGTAGCCAACCAATGGGATGGCGTTTACAGGAATCTGATCGCTCGAGTGCCATGTTCCGCGGTAAGCACGAGCGGTGATACTGAATCCATCGGCGTCTTCGCCCTGGCTATAAGTTATGAGGCCGTTGTACTTGTAATAGTTATCCTCATGCGTCGTCCATGGCCCGTTATCGTGATACACCTCTCCGCCATACAATAAGCTGCCTGGGCCAAGCTTTCGTGATACGCCGAAAACAGCCCGCCCATAGCCATACATGCCGCCTTCTACCTTAACGAAGGTCTGAGGTAGCGTTTTGAAGAATTCCAGGTGGGCCGATCCCGCCGAGCCAAAATTGCCGACGTTCGCATAATAAGGGCCTTTCTCATAATTCACTCTCTGCACAAACTCCGGGATGACGATGTTCATGTCTGCGTAGCCCTCGCCATGCGCGTGCGATGGCAGGTTAAGCGGCATATCGTCGAGGAAAATGGCGAAATCTGTGCCGTGGTCGAGATTAAAGCCGCGCAGAAAATATTGGTTGGCCTTACCGCCGCCGGCGTGTTGCGTGATGATGATGCCGGGTACTGTCTCTAGAATCTCCCCCGAACGCAGAATCGGACGATCCTCGAGTTCCGTTGCACTCACCGTTCCCTGGGTGGCGGAACTGGCAATTCCGATCAGGTCGTCCGCCCGCCCCTGCACGTTGATGGTGGTGCTCACTGCGCTCACAGCCAGAGAGATGTGCAGCGGGACCGGCGCCCCGGTGGTCCCAATCGCGACGGGCATTCCTTTGGTTGCAAAATCGGGATTCGATACGACAAGTCGATAATCACCAGCCGGGAGTCCGGAAATAACGAAGGAACCGTTTCTGTCCGACCGTGTCGTTTTTTGTACGGTTCCATCTATGCTTCGAACCTGCACGGTCGCTCCTGCAATCGCTGCGCCGGAAGTATCAACGACCGTTCCTGATAACTGTGGCGAATGAGCCTTATCATTGATGGCGGCCGGCGGCTTCTCCTGCGCGGCAACCAAGAGTGGAGTAGCCTCAATCGTTTTGGCTCCAGAGGTGGCCGTCCCCGGCGCCGCGGCCTCCGCTGCAAAGCGACTCTCGGCGTTGCTCACAGCTCGCCGCTCGCCACCTTTTCCGCTGAGCCGCACTAAAGCTCCCTCTACCGCATCACCGTGACGATCGATCACGTTTCCTTGCATTGCTGCGTTCTCCGCCGCAATCGACTTCGCAAAACTACAAAGAACCAGGGCCATCACGATCAACGTCCGCATTCGCGCTAATGCGTGGCTCATAGTTGAACCCTATCCCCGCGCTGCTCCTTCGGCTGTGAGTTTAGTCACACGAATCTACCGTTCGTGCTACTAGGATGAGTATAGTCACACGAATCTTAAATTTGTGCTACCGGTTCAGAGAACACTGCGACATAAGGAGATAGCTGCGCTCAGTTGGATTTTCTGTGGCTAACTGTCTATCGAGGTGCGCCGTCGGCTCGCGGCCGCCTTTTCCAGCGCCGGCAGGCTGCCGCGCGGGAAACTCGTGGACCGCCGCACCACCAGCCGCGTGGGAATTGGCCACTCCTTCTGCGCGGCCTTCGGGTGGTCCGTCTCGATGCCGGCCTGCAGCGCCTCAACCGCGGCCGCAGCCAGCTTTTTGCACGACATTTGCACTGTTGTCAGTGGCGGCAGCATGAATTGCGCTAGATGGATGTCGTCGAACCCTACCACCGAGATGTCCTTGGGGACCTTGTGTGTGGTCTCGTCCAGCGCATGCAGAACGCCAATCGCCGTCAGGTCGTTCGAGCAGATCACCGCTGTCGGCAACTCAGCGAGCGCGATCAGACGCTCCATGGCGGTCTTGCCGCCCTCCATCGTATGATCGCCCTCAACAAGCAACGAATCTGGCACCGTCAATCCCACTTCGGCCATCGATCTGCGAAATGCATCCCGCCGCGTCAACGCGGTGCGCATCCCCAGCGGACCGCTGATGAACGCGACCCTTCGATGACCCAGCGCTGCAAGGTGCTGCACTGCTTCGCGAATTCCCTCGCCGTAATTCACCTTCAGGATGCGAATGTTAGGCGGTTCCGGAGCCGCATCCACAAACACCAGTGGAAATTCCTGCTTCACGAATTTCTGCGCCATATCTTCTTCGATGCCGAACGTCATCACCGCAACACCGTCTACGCTTCGTTGCAGCATCCGGCTAATCAGCGACTCGGTGCGCGTCGGATCGTGGTTGGTCGACCCAATCATCACTTCGTAGCCTCGCTCCACGGCAATGTTCTCGAACTCCTGCACCAGCTCTGGAAAAAACGGATTGGTGATCTCCGAAACAATGAGGCCCAGAATGCGGCTACGCCCCGACACGAGTGCCCGCGCCTGCGTATTCGGCACGTAGCCTACATCTTCCACGGCCTTCCTCACGCGCGTGGCTAGTTCCTCGTCGACACTGGCCACGCGATTCACGACGCGTGACACTGTAGCAATCGATACGTGGGCGCGCTTTGCCACATCGTGGATGTTCACGGTAGCGCGGTGTCGTTTGGTGGAGGAATTCTTGGGGCGACCCATGAGCAAGAGAATTGTACGCTTTTCTCGGCGTTACTCAGTTGCTTCTGATCGGGAAAACGACCCAAACCCGCTTAGTTCGCGGCTTCCGTCGTCACAAGAACTGTGCAACCTTCCGATCGCATCACAACAGACCCCGTTTTTGGAAAGCGCTTCCTTAACCTCCGCCGTTCTGTAATGAGAATGCAGTCAGCACAATTGCCGGCGAAACTGCTCTGCGTTTCTTTCACACGATTGTGCTACGTAAGCCGTTTTCCAGTCCCCAGACCTCAAGGGTGATTCTGCCCTCCTGCGGCGACGTCCAGAGCATGACGGAGCAACGGCAAAATCGCCTCCAGGCTCTCCTCGGCCCCGCGTTTGCTGCCGGGCAAATTCACCATAAGCATGTCGCCGCGCATTCCTGCCACGCCGCGCGAGAGCCATGCAAACGGGTTGCGTTCTGCTCCTCTTGCCCGCATTGCCTCAGCCAGTCCCGGTGCTTCGCGATCCATCACGCGCTTCGTCGCCTCCGGCGTGCGGTCACGCGGCCCCATACCGGTGCCGCCCACCGTCAACGCCAGCACAGTACCCTGCAGACCCAATCCTTTGAATGCCTCCGCAATCGCCTCTTCGTCGTCGCCTAGCAGAATCGTCTGGATAGCCGCCTGCGGCCACTCGCGAGTCACCAGCACTGAGACCGCGGGTCCGGCTGTATCGCTCATCAGCCCTCGCGAGCAGCGGTCTGAGATGGTAATCACCGCAATCAGCATGCCCTGATTCTAGTGCCTCACTACGCCGGCAACACCTTGATCGTATGCAGCCACTTCTCCACCAGCTTCGGCCAGCCCATAATCGGGAGACCCCTCGGCCTCAAACCATAGCCATGCCCGCCCTGTGCGTAGATGTGCAATTCGGCAGGGACCTGTGCATTCTTCAGCGCCATAAAGTACACCACTGCATTCTCCACATTTACCGGATCGTCTTCGGCCTGCAAGATGAATGTCGGCGGCGTGCCGGGCCAAATCGGCATGGTCAGGTGACCGGGCGTTGGTGTCCGCGCCGGGGTGGAGACGGAATCAGAACCCGGCCACTGCGCCCACGCCCAGGCCGCCGTCGCCACAACGACCGCACAAATCAGCATTCTTCTAAACATGTTCGCGATCTCCCCGCGTAACTTCGCGCATCGATCCTCGCAGCCCTGCCCGTAGTCATGCAAATCCCTTCCCTCGTGATCCAAATCACAATTCCAAGTGCTCCCTGGCACATCCTTGCCCCCTTTTCGGTGACACGCTTTCCGGTATGAGGTGTTTGCCATGCGGGAATTTGATCCCCACCGCTGGATGCATCCAGCCACGATTCTCGTCGCCACTGACTTGAGCGACCTGGACCATCTCATGCCGTTTGCCCTCGAGCAGGCGTGCGAATCAGGGGCTCGGCTCATTCTTTTGCATGTGCTCCCTGCTACCGCGGTCATCACCGCCGACGCCGCAGGAATGCCCTATTACGACACTGTAGGTGCGTTGGAGATAGCTGAACAGATGCTGCGGCCTTGGTGCGAGCTCGCCAGCCGGCGCGGCGTCCGCTGTGACGCGCTCGTACGCGAGGGCCGCCCCACCCAACAGATTGCAGCCGCCGTTCGTCAGTTTCAGGCAGACCGCGTGCTGCTCGGGACGCGGAGCCGGAGCAAGCTCGGTAAGTTGCTCCTTGGCTCTGTGGCAGAACAAGTGCTGCGCTCGGTCTACCTCCCGGTCATTACCGTGGGACCCGAGGCTCATCTCCCGGTGGATAAGG
This sequence comes from uncultured Acidobacteriaceae bacterium, assembly GCA_963841095.1. GTDB lineage: Bacteria > Acidobacteriota > Terriglobia > Terriglobales > Acidobacteriaceae > Telmatobacter. Next base: position 249,000 of record CAWJBE010000010.1, on the reverse strand, counting down.
GCGAAGATCGTGTCGTCCTTCATGCCACCACACTTCGAGAGACCTCCCGCCCGAGCGCGGCGCTTGCCTGCCAGATCGCCTCCACCCAAAAAGCAAAGTTGATTCTGTTGCACGTGCTTCCACCCGTTCGCGAGATGGAGCGCAAAGGCCAACCCACAGGCTTTGACTCGGCCGCTATGTGCGAACTACAACAACTGGCCGCCGAAACCGGCGCAGCCTGCTGCTCCGCCGTTGAGCCGGTAGTCTTGCACGGCAACCCAGCGATCGAGATTCTGGCCCTCGCCTCGGAGCGCCATGCCGGGCTCATTGTGCTCGGCGCTGCACAGCGCTCTGCCTTCGAAAATCTCGCGCGCGACCACACGGTTTACCGCGTGCTCGCTCACGCGCGTTGCCCGGCGCTCACCCTGCGTGAGCCGCAGCCCATGCCTGATCTCGTTCACGTGGATTCGGCCGCCGTCCATCATTGATGCGCCGGCAACTTCTCGGTGCACGAACAGCCGGCGCTACACACGCTCTGCCCGTCGTCATCTCTTTGTATCAGCGGTCTTTGCCCCCGAATCATCGGCGCACTGCACGCGTAGGTTTTGCTTTGATGCTTCGTTTTTCGCCTTTGCCGGCACCATTCCGTGTAAACATTCTCAAGCGACTCAGACATTTCTCGTGCAAGAAGCGGAGCTCCTGTAATCGGGCCAACCCCGTCGAGTTATGGCCCTCGGTTTGCGAGTCGAGGATCTCCGAGGCCAATGTATGAAGCTCCTGATGAAGGATCTCGATCGCCTGGATGGACGACATTGTGCCCCGTGCCGACTGCTTTTCTGACTTCAGCCAGGCGCCCATCCGGCAATGGCTGGCATCGAGCAGCGGAGCCGACGTACGCTTGCCCAGCAAGTGAGCCTCAAGGGACGAAAGCCATGCGCGGTGCTCAATGCATGCGTACAGCACCGGCCGGTTGCCTGCATGAACAGGCGGCACTTCTGCCCACCTCGGATCGGGGCGCCAGGTAGCCGCCCAGGCCTGCACTTCGCTTGCGGGCATGGGCCGCGCGATACCATAGCCCTGCGCCAGTTCGCATCCCATTTGCAGCAGCATCACGCCGTGTTCCACCGTCTCCACGCCCTCTGCGATCACCTCCCGCCGGAATGCGGCCGCCAGCCCCATCACCCCTTCCAGAATGTTCAGGTTCTCCGGGTCATCAAGCATGTCCCGCACAAAGCTCTGGTCGATCTTCAAAATGTTTGCCGGCAGCCGCTTCAGATAGGTCAGGGACGAGTAGCCGATGCCAAAATCGTCCAGTGCGATCGACACACCGATCTCGCGGCAGGCCGCCGCCACCTGCGAGCTTTGCGTTAGATCTTCCAGCGCGCTCGTCTCAAGCACTTCAAATTCCAGGCTCGATGGTTTCACCAGTGGATGTGCCGCAAGTCGCGCGCGCAGCCGGTCGGCAAAATCCGGCTGCTGCAATTCCAAAGCGCTCAAATTCACGCTCACGGGCAAATGAAACCCATCCGCCTGCCAGCTTTCCATTTGCGTGAGCACGCTCTCGATTACCCACTCCCCGATTGCAATGATCAGCGAGTCCTCTTCGATTACGGGAAGAAACATACCCGGCGGCAGCAGGCCGCGCTCAGGATGTTGCCAGCGCAACAGAGCTTCGGCGCCGATGATCTTGCCGGTGCGCATGTTCACTTTCGGCTGGTAATACAGAACAAACTGCCGCGCGGCTAAAGCTTGGCGAATATGTTCCCGGTTCTCGTGCCGACTGCGGGCTTCCATATCCTCGCTGGGATCGAAGTTGTGGATCTGGTTTCTGCCGGCAAGCTTGGCTTGGTACATCGCCTGCCCCCCCTGGCGCAGCAGCACGTCGGCATCCACTTCCTCCGCTTGCGGATAGTAGGTGACGCCGCAACAGGCTGATACGCGTAGGTCAACCTCACCTATCTGTACCTCTTCTGCCGCGGCTCTCAGCATCCGGTTCAGCGCCGGCGCGATGGACTGAGCATCAGCCAAATCCAGCAGCACCGCCGCGAATTCGTCCCCACCAAGCCGCCCCAGCGTATCGCCTTCGCGCATCACGCGCCGCATCCTGAAGGCTATTGCCGTGAGCAATCCGTCTCCAACCGAGTGACCATGCTCATCGTTGATCGCCTTGAACCCGTCCAAATCGAAATAGGCCACGGCAAGCTTCTGCTTGTTGCGCAATGACTGCGCCATGGCCTGGCGCAACCGGTTCGCGAACAGCACCCGGTTGGGTAGACCGGTCAGCGGATCGTAATGCGCAATATGCTGCAGTTGCTGCTCGTGCCGCTTGATCTCCGTGATGTCGCTGAAGAGGGCCATGTATTGCGTGGTATTGCCTTCCGCATCGCGTATCGCATTGATCGTCAACATCTCCGCAAAGATATCGCCATCCTTCGAACGGTTCCAGATCTCTCCTGACCAATGACCCTCCTGGGCAATCGAGCTCCACATCTTTTCGTAGAAATCCTTGCTCTGCAGGCCCGACTTCAGCAGGCGCGGGTTTCGGCCTACTACCTCTTCGCGGGTATACCCAGTAATCCGGGTAAAGGCGTCATTTACATCCAGAATCGTTCCGTTCAAATCAGTGATCGTGATGCCTTCGCGCGCCCCGGTAAAAACGCTAGCCGCTAGGCGAAGCCGCTCCTCCGTTTGCTTTTGCGGCGTAATGTCCTCTGCGAACAGGACGATGCCGCCTACAGAACCGTCGCCCATGCGCCAGGGAACTACTTCCCACCGAATCCACTGCACTGTGCCATCCGCATGCTCAAAGCGATCCTCGTCGTCTTTGAGTGTCTCGCCAGCCAAGCCTCGCCGGTGCACTTCCTTCCATCGCTCCGGAACGTCGGGAACAATTTCGTAGTGTGAGTGCCCGATGATTTCGCGGTCCACGAGCGAATAGTCTTCAAGCCAGCGACGGCTCACCGCGATGTAGCGCATCTCCCGGTCGAACATGGCCAGAGCAGCGGGCGCGCGATCGATGAACAATTGCAGCAGAGTCTTGTTCTCGCTCAACGCCGCCTCAGCCAGCTTGCGCTCCGTAATGTCCTCATAAAACATCACGATGCCACCCACCAAGCCATCGGCAGTCCGCCACGGCATGATCTGCCAGCGGATCCATTGAATCGCGCCATCTGCACGCTCGTACCGGTCCTCTTCCACCTGTTGCGTCTCGCCCGCCAGACCTCGGCGGTGCGTCTCTTTCCAGCGCTCCGGAACCTCGGGATTCACTTCATAATGCGACTGCCCAATGATCGCCTGCCCATCGACCGAGTGGTCCTCCGCCCAGCGCCGGCTTACTGCCATGTAGCGCATCTCGCGATCAAACATCGCCAGTGCCACCGGCGCATGTTCTACAAACAGTTGCAGCCGTTCCCTGCTCTCGCGCAGCGCCGCATCCACCACCTTGCGCTCGGTGATGTCCTCGGAGAAGATAATGATCCCTCCGACCTGACCGTCGCCCGCATACCAGGGCCGAATTTCGCGCTGCAGCCATTGCAGGTTGCCGTCCGCTCTTTCCAGACTCACTTCACCCGGCTCTATGATCTCGCCTGCCAGTGCGCGGCCGTGTGCATCTTTCCAGCCTTCTGAGAGACTAGGAAAGAAATCGTAATGCGAGTGGCCGATCATTTCGCGGCCGCCGAGCTCGTGAATCTCCTTCCAGCGTCGGCTCACCGCCAGGTAGTGCATCGTCCGGTCGAGCATCGCCAGTGCAACCGGGGCATGCTCCACAAACAATCGCAGCAGTTCCCTGCTTTCGCGTAGCGTCGCTTCAGCTTGTTTCCGCTCCGTGATGTCTTGAACCGTGCCACGCAGGGCTAGTGGTTTCCCCTCGGAGTTCCGTTCCAGCCTGCCGCGGGTATGCACCCAGCGGACCGCCCCGTCAGGATGCCGCACGATGCGATACTCGCTGTCGAAGGAATTGAGTTCTCCGGAAAAGTATCCCTGAAAGCGGTCTGCTATCGTGGCGCGATCGTCCGGGTGAATCAGCGGCCAGATATGCTCGAACCCGCGGTCGTAGTCCGCCCCGATGCCAAGCAGAGTCGCCAGTTCGGGCGAAACAATCCACTGCTGGTTGGGGATGTCCAGCACGTAGCTGCTTAGACCGGCGATCTCTTGTGCGTCGCGCAGCCATTCTTCGCTCTCGTGCAGCTTCGTTCGCGTGTTGATCGCCTCGCTGATGTCCGGTGCCACGCCGAAGACTCCAATGATCTCTCCATCGAGGCCGTTGATCGGATACTTGCGGTTGTCGATCCAACGCTTCGTCCCGTCCTGCGCCGGCACCTCCTGAATCTGGTCGACTCGCTGGCCCTCAGCGAACGCCTTCTCCTCGAGTTGGTAATAAACATCGGCGGTTGCTTCCGGATGATTGTCATAATCGGTCGTGCCCACCAGGTCGCTCCGGTCCTTCGCCCAATCGGTCAGGTTTGGTAGCGACTGGCTTGCCGCCAGAATTACATGGTTGCGATTCTTGATATAGATGTAGTCGGTTGTGTGCTCAATCAGCGATTTGAAGCTTGCCATCAGAATGGCATCGCCCGGTTCCTTCACAGTTCGCGCATCTTCAAGATGGAGTTCCAGCTCAATCTCATTAGTTGTAGAGCGCGCTTTCTTAAATATCCCCTTCACACAGCGGATCTTCCCGTCCGAATGGCGAAGCCGGATGTTGAACTTGCCGGTCGGATGTTGAAGGTCTGAAGAAAATAGGGAGGCAAACCGAGGCGCGTCATCCCGGTGAACACGATCCTGTAGCGCAATCTTCGAGGTGAGGAAATCCTCCCGGCTGAAGCCGAGCAATTCCTCAGCCCCGTCGCCCACCGACGTAAGCTGCGGCGAATCTTTCAACACGAAGCGGAAAGCAGCATCCAACATGAGGCCCAACTCTGCTGCACTTATCGGGAGCTGTGCGTCGCAGATTACCATACCGAAATTACAGGGGGCAAAGAAAGATCGTAAAGTATTGAAACGAAATAACGCATCGCTCTTGCGTCGGCCAACACTACAACTTTCCGGGAATGATCCAGCGCTGAGTGCCCAGACCCCATTTGGCCCAAGCTTCCGGCTATTGACGCTTTTCCATTCCCTTCCGGCGCTTAAGCATTCGTGGCTGCGACTCATCACGCTCGCAGCGCGCCGCAAACCTCCACAGCCTTCGCTCAATTCTTGCGGTGTGTACCAAATCATGCACTCGTTATCCACGAGTTTTTTGTTGCGCCCGCGATTCTGTTCCGCTTATCCACCCTCACTCTTGGCATAATCGCAACGGGAGCGTTTTTCAAGTCAGCCCGGTTAGCTCCGCGGATCTTGAGAAACTTCGGAGAGCGGTTCCTGCGTACCTGTTCCATAAACTGCGGCGCGATCGAGGTGGGCAAATCGATTTCGGCAAAGTACTGCGCTGCCGGATTGAGCCATCTGATTGAACTGTATCGGGGCCTCGGCGGCTGGCTTGCTTTGTCGCTGGGGCGGCGCAACACCTGTGGGAGCACACCAGAGTGACCAGCTATCGCCGTCAGGACGTCTTGCGCATCCTTCAAATCAGTTCCCGTCAGCTACAGGCATGGGAGCGAGCCGGGCTCATTCCTCAACGGGAAAACTACAGCTTTCAGGACCTCGGCCAGTTGCGCACCCTGCGCTCGCTGCGCGAGGACGACGTTCCTGCGGCTTCCATCCGTGACTCCATTCTGGCGATGAAAGCTGTTGCGGGAATGTCGAACCCCCTTCTTGAGGCGCGCGTCGTCCGCACCGGCACGCGCCTGGCCTTCCGCCATCACGGTGCTATGGTCGACCCCATCCGCCGCCAATTGCTCTTCGACTTTGAGCGCATCGGCGAACCTGATCTGGTCTCTGGAGCCATACGCCCGTCCCCGCTTCGCCTTCCGGGGGTGCTCGATTCGCGTGGCATTCAGGAGCGCTTCCATGCCGCGGTCCGGGCCGAAGAAGCGGGCGAAAAACATCGCGCCATTTCACTCTACGAAGAAATTCTCGACATCGATCCGCAGTATGCGGCAGCCTGCATCAATCTCGGCACAGTGTACTTTCACCTTCGCCAGTACGGCAGGGCTGAAGAGCTTTACCGCCGTGCCACAATCGCCGATCCCGGCTATGTGCTCGCTTATTTTGATCTTGGCAACGTTCTTGACGAGTTGGAGCGGCTCAACGAGTCCATTGCAGCCTATCTCAAGGCCGTCACGCTCTCACCCCGCTACGCAGACGCCCATTACAACCTGGCCCTCGCCTACGAGCGCTGCGGCCAATGCCGACCGGCTCTTCGTCACTGGCGTGCCTATGTCAGGCTCGACAACCGCGGTCCCTGGGCCGACCACGCACGCGGCCAGATTCGCAAGCTCCTCAGCCGCGAAAACCTCGCCATCGTCTCCCGCGCCACCCACTTCATCCCGCCGCGCAAAGGCAAAGCAGCTCTCAAACTGGCCTGACGCCTCTTCCCGTTGAGAATCGCCGTGCACTGTACTGGCGAGCCAAAAGCCCCTCAAACAACCGCAATTTGTTCCGCCGCCTTCGCCACCTCGCGAATATGCGCCGGCCGCGTGCGGCAACAGCCTCCCACCATTTGTGCTCCAGCCTGGAACCACTCCGTCGCCTTTCTGCCGAAATCCTCTGGGGCGCTCACGCCCGTCCAGCATCGCCGCTCGGCATCCCATCCCTCGCCCGAATTCGGATACACCACGATTGCCTTGTTTGAACCCCGCCGCAACTCTGCAATCAGCGATGGAATCCATTCTGGGGGCACGCAGTTCACGCCAATCGCCACTGTCTGGGAAAACGAGGCCACAAGCGCGGCGCAATCAGTCACGCTCTCGCCATGAGACACGTGTTGGTCGTCCCTGCATGAAAAGCTGAACCAGGCCTGCAGTTCCGGCCAATCAGCCAAAGCCTCGCCCACTGCGCGTACTTCCTCAAGTGAAGGGAATGTCTCGAACGCTAAAAGATCAGGCGCCTGCTTCCCCGACGCACCCGCCAGTACCTGAATCCTCTCACGATGGAACCGCACCAAATCGTCAAAAAAGCAGTCGTATTTGCCGTGATACTCGCCGCCATTGTGCAGCGCAGCTCCATACGGCCCCAGCGAGCCGGCAACTAGAATGCGCCTCTCCGGAAACTCCGCCGCCACGTCCCGCGCCAATTCCACCGCGCGCAGAAGCGCAGCATCTGCGCGCTCCGGCGGCAATCCGCACTCCGCATAACCCATGCGCGAAACCTGGTAACTGCACGTGGCGATGCACCCTGCCCCGGCCTCAATGTATGCGCGATGCACGGCCAGCAATTTCTCAGGCTCGTCTTCCAGCACACGCGCCGACCAGAGGGGCCCGTCGATCCGTGCACCAAGGTATTCGAGTTCGGTCGCCAGCCCACCGTCGATGACGTGTACGTTGTGCAGAATGGCGTTCCGGCCGTCACCCATCTCTTTCATGATGCGATGGTAACGCCCGGCAAAGGAAATTCGCACCTCAGCGCGTGGAACGGCAATCCTTATTGGCTCGCGGCGTCTTTTTGGCGGGTGGCCTTAACAGCTGACAAAAGCCCAATGCCGATCATCACTATCGCGCCGACAAGAATCCAGTGTGATGGCATATGCACCAGATGCGCGGCATACACCAGCCCAGCGATTACGATTGCGAAGCCAGCGGCATAAAGTCCGAACGACATGTGATCTCCTTGGCCTGTTCCTGCGCGGTTGCGCGGAATTTCGCACACTTCTCCAGCCTCGCATGGCAATCGGCAAAAGTCTGAGCAGTTCAGACCAGCATTTGCGTTTCCCATGCAAGCGCGTCGCATCGCGAGCACGATATGAAATTTGCATCGCTGAATTGCATTTGGACGCTTTTCTCTGGCGGAAGGCCGATTGACCTCTGACGGGGCTAAGAGCTAAAGCCTCAAAGCTGCTTTACACCTTCTGCGTCCGCTCCACCCGCCGCACGCCTTGCACGCGCCGCAGGCCCAGAACCATGCGATTCAAATGGCGCACATCCTCGGCTTCCACAATAAATTCGATAATCGCCTCGCCGTCCTCGTCCCGTCTTAACTCCACGCCGCGAATATCAGTGTTCTCGTCGGAGATTACGGCCGTCAGCTCCTTTAGCATTCCGGTCCGATCGTCACAAAAGACGGTAATCTTCACCGGATAGCGTTGCGCCTGACCAGCCCCAACCGGCGCGCGCGACCATTCCACGTTGATTCTCCGGTCGCTCTCATAAAGCAAGTTCTGCACATTCGGGCAACTGCGCGCGTGCACAGCCACTCCCTTGCCGCGCGTCACGTAGCCCACAATCTCTTCGCCGCGAATCGGGTTACAACATCGTGCGCGATATACCAGCAGATCGTTCTGCCCCTCCACCTGCAATGACTCCGAGCCCGTCAGGTGCAACTTGCGCACCGCGTCGGTCATGCCGCCTTCACCCGGTTTGGTTTCTGCGCCCGGCTCGGCGTCCGGCTGATTGGCAAATCCCGGCGCCAGCTTGCTCAGCACCTGGTGTGCAGTGTGTTTCCCTTGGCCAAGAGTCGCAAGCAAGTCGGCCGCCGTGGCCACGCCAAACTCGTTCGCAACGCGCCCCAGGTCCTGATCGTCAATCTGCGTCATTGGCACCTTGAACTTGCGTGCCTCGCGCTCCAGCAGCTTCCGGCCAATCTCCACCGCGCGCAGCCGCTGATCCTCGTTCAGCCAATGCTTGATCTTGTTCCGAGCTCGCGGGCTCTTCACAAACGCGAGCCAGTCGCGGCTCGGTCTGTGATCCTTCTGCGTTACGATCTCTACTATGTCGCCCGTCCGCAGCTTGGTGCGCAGCGGCACCATGCGACCGTTGATCTTGGCTCCCACACAACTGTGGCCCACATCGGTGTGAATCGTGTAGGCAAAATCAACAGGAGTGGCGCCCGCCGGAACCACCACAACCTTCCCCTTCGGCGTGAACGTATACACCTCGTCCGGATAAAGGTCCATCTTCAGGCTGGAGAGAAACTCGTTGGGATCCGTCATCTCCTTCTGCCATTCCACAAGTTGCCGGATCCAGTTCAGTCGCTCCTCGTCGCGCGCCGTTACCCCGCTGCCGCCAGCCTTGTACTTCCAGTGCGCAGCAATCCCCTCCTCGGCTATGCGGTGCATCTCCTCGGTGCGGATCTGCACTTCGAACTGGTGGCCGCTGGCGCCCATCACCGTGGTGTGCAGCGATTGGTACCGGTTTGCCCGCGGAATCGCAATAAAGTCCTTGATGCGCCCCGGAACCGGCCGCCAAAGCGTGTGGATCAGGCCAAAAACTGCGTAGCACGATGCCACATCCTCTGTAATCACTCGCACCGCCAGCAGGTCGTAAACCTGGTCGAACGAGACTTTGGTCCGTTCGATCTTCTGGTAGATCGAGTACAGGCGCTTGATACGCCACTCCACGCGCGCCTTGATGCCGTTTTCCCGAAGTTGCTCCGCCAATGTGTCTTCCACGCCGCGCAAAAACTGTTCGCCTTCCACGCGCCGCGCTTCCACTGCCTCCGCCACCCGCTCGTAGCTCACGGGATCGGTATACCGAAACGCCAGGTCCTCAAGTTCGCCGCGGACCTTGCCCATGCCGAGCCGGTGTGCAAGCGGCGCGTAAATGTCCTGTGTCTCGCGCGCAATGGCTTCCTGTCGATCCGGTCTCAGATGCTCCAGGGTCCGCATGTTGTGCAGCCGATCTGCCAGCTTGATCAGCACCACGCGCACATCTGACACCATGGCCAGCAGCATCTTACGCACGTTCTCCGCTTGCCGGTCTTCCCGGTTGGCAAATTGTATTTTGTCGATTTTGGTTACGCCCTCGACAATGTGCGCCACCTGGTCGCCGAATTTCTCTCCAATCTCTTCGCTCGTGGCCTTGGTATCTTCCACTGCATCGTGCAACAAAGCTGCGGCAATGGCAGTCGCGTCCAGCTTCATCTCCACCAGCACCTCGGCTACCTCCAGCGGGTGCGAAATGTAGGGTTCGCCGCTCAGGCGTGTCTGCCCTTCGTGGTGGGTAACGCAGAACTCCCACGCCTTTCGAATCAATGAGATGTCTTCGTTTGGCCGATTGGTGTGCGCATGGCGAAGCAGCGCGTCGAAACGCTCGTTGATAGTCTCTTCTGCAGACCGCAACTGCGCATCGGGAGCAGGAATCTGCACTTCTCCCGGGGACTCGACGGACGTGCCGGAATCCCCCGCCGGTATAGTCTGCCGGACAGTCGCCATGCTTTATTATAGGCCGCTTCAGTTTGCTCCGCGTGAATAGATGCGCCGCCGCCCTGCGGAACTCGCACACTGCATGTAATTTGCGCCCCGGAACCTCACTCGGATTGGCCCCCGGCCTCGCTTTCCAGCCTCTTCCTGTGACCGCTGAGCACCCCAATTGTGTTCCACATCACATCGCTCCAGGCAACAGATGGGGTGAAATGCCAAAGGACCAGAGGTTCAGAATGGAGAAAATTATGTTGAGAAACCTCTTCTTTATTGCTTTAGTTGCCGCCATCGTGGCCGGCATCGGATACGCGGATCAATCGACGTCAAAAGTCGTCGTCCAGGTCAACAAGACCTCGGCCACCAGCGGCAAGCAGATGTACGTGAGCTATTGCGCGCCATGCCACGGAGTGGACGGGAAGGGAAACGGCCCCGTTGCTGCTTCTTTGAAGCAACAACCCACCGATTTGGCTAACTTGACCAAGAACAACGGTGGCAAGTTCCCCTCGGAACACGTCGTCTCGGTATTGCAATTCGGCGCACAAAATCCTGCGCACGGAGCGCCCGAGATGCCGGTTTGGGGTCCGGTTCTCGGCAGAATGGGTTCGACCTACCCTCAGAAGGACGAGGCCGCACTCAGAATCAGTAATATCACACGCTTTCTGCAGTCGATTCAGTCAAAGTAGCAGTCCAACCATTTCGCTCCCCTGCCCAGGCATAATACCTTGGGTTAGGGGACCTTATGGCCAGGCAGAACAGTTCGGAACTCGTCGCAAAGTCGCCGGCTAAAGCAAAGCCTTCGGCGCGCCGCGCAAATTCATCGGTTTCGGCTTCAACTCCCTGCCAGGCGTCCTCGGTTTCTCGTGCTGTGTTGCCGCAATCAGGCCCCGCTCCATCGCTAGCCGCCCCGATCGGTGCAGTGATCAATCGCCGCGCTGCCGAACGGCTCCGCGCCGGTCATCTCTGGGTCTACGCGTCTGACGTCGTCGAAATCTCTCTTCCAAAAACCTACGAAGATCCTCCGGCTCTGCTGCCCCTCGCTGACAACCGCGGAATCTTTATCGGCACGGCGCTCTATAGTCCCGCGTCCCAAATCGCGCTGCGTCTCATCTCGCGCGATGCGCTCGATCACGCCGACTGGCTCAAATTGCTCGACGTCCGCCTGCGCGCGGCCATTGCGCGCCGCGAGCCGATGCTCGACTCGGCAAACGACGCCTGCCGCCTTTGCTTCAGCGAAGCCGACGAGTTGCCCGGCCTGGTCGCCGACAAGTACGGCGATCTGATCGTTCTGCAACTCTTGTCCAAAAGCCTGCTCGCCGGAGGCGTTCGCGAAACCTGCGTACGTGTCTTGCAAGAGGAACTTGCGCCGGCAGCCATTCTGGAGCGCCCCGATCCGCGCATTCGCGAGCTTGAGAGCCTTCCCGCACCAAGCCCCGATCCCCTGTGGCTTGCAGACCCCGCGCATCCCGTCATCACCACGCAGTTCCATCTCAACGGACTCGTCTTTCATTACGACGCCAATGCAGGCCAAAAAACCGGCGCATTCCTCGACCAGAGAAGCAACTACGTCGCCGCGCGCGACTGGGTGCAGCACCTCGGCGCGGCAAAATCCGAATCAGGGGGTCGTGCTCTCGATGTTTGCTGTTATCAGGGAGGTTTCGCACTCCACCTTGCGCAGGTTTGCCGCCAGGTTACCGGCGTCGATGCTTCGCGCTCATCGCTCGAAGTGGCCGAGCGCAATCTCGTAGCCAATCGCCCGCGCATCAGAGCCGAAGTCGACTGGATCGAAGCCGACGCCTTCGAGATTCTGCGTGATTGGTCGCAGGCCGGCCAGATCTTCGACGCTATCGTCCTCGATCCGCCGGCCTTCGCAAAAAGCAAGCGCGCTGTTGAAGGAGCCTTGCGCGGCTACAAGGAATTAAACCTGCGCGCCCTCAAAATGCTGAGTTCTGGCGGCCTGCTCGTCACCTGCTCCTGCTCTCATCACGTGAGCTGGGCCGATCTTGAGGCCGCCGTCGCCTCGGCAGCCGCCGACGCCTCTCGCCGAGTGCGTCTGCTCGAACGCCGTGGTGCTGCCCCCGACCATCCTGTTGTCCTCAACCTGCCCGAAACCGAATACCTCAAGTGCCTCGTGCTAGAAGTGGATTGATTACGCAGAGTTGCCTCATCCCGGCGAGTTCGAGAAACGTGCCAGTGTGGCGAGTAACCCGCAAGAATTGACAAGCACTTGTTCAATGTCTTCGCGTCAACACGCGTATGATCCAACGAAACAAATTGCGCCGGTGCGATTTCTTGTTCCTTTGTTCTCTGTCGTGGTCCCCGGCGGCTCTGCCGCTTACGTGGCTCCAACCCTTGATCCCTGCTTCTCTTGTTCCCTCGCTCCCTGCCTTACGCAACTCCTCCAGCGCTTCCTTCACTTGCGCGCGCAGCGCCTCCGCTTCAAAAGTGCACGACCGCAAATACGCCGAAATCGTCAACCCCGCTTCACCCGCTCGCTTCCGCAACTGCTCGCACTCTGCCTTGCTCAAGCGAATCGTTACACTCGCCTTTCGCAGGTCCCCATCGCACGCAATTCGTGCGGTCGCGCCCGCCTCCGCCGAAGTTCCCTCACCGCCTTTTGTCACCCCGCCGGATGTTCCCAGCCAGTCGTCCATCCGCAAACCGGCAGCATGCATCGCCGCCGAATCGCCACGATCCGCCGGACGATATCGAGCGTGCGCGCGTAGTGCCCGCTCATAGCTGAGTGTTGCCACATCCTCGCCCAGATCGGCATCGTTCCAAAGCCCGGCATCGTCCGCTGATGCAACGCCATCCGCCGTTCTATTGGGCGGCGAAGTAAGCGCGGCCAGCAGCCCCGCAAAGTGCGAAGAAGTGAGGGAAGGCTGTTCTTGACTCGCCTGCTGCATGGGTTGGAGCATAACTCTGCTCATCTACCCACGTCTGAGAATCCTCCAATCACAAAACCATCTCAATCCCAATTGAGGACAGGCCGCGCGCCATTCCCAAAACGGCCCGCTATTCGAACCCCCAACTTTTCGCGGTTCAATTTACGTGTGCTGCATCCACTTTCGGCTCCGGCAAAATCCGTCCCGGTAGTCGCAGCATCTCTGTCACAGTTTCCGCAGGTACCGGGCGCGAAAAGAGAAATCCCTGGCCGAACCGGCAACCCAGTTGCCGCAGCAAATCGTACTGCTCGCGCGTTTCAATTCCCTCTGCCACCACATCCATCCCCAGCACGCGCGCCAGCTCCACAATCGTGCGCACAATTTGCAGCGGCTGGTCGCCCTCCGTCATGCGCACCACAAACGAGCGATCGATCTTCAGCACGTCAAAGGGCAACGAGTGCAGATGGTGCAGCGAGCTATATCCCGTCCCAAAATCGTCCATCAACAGCGAAACCCCAAGCCGGCGCAGGCTGCTCAACACTTCCATCGCCGTGCCCGCATCGGGAATGATGCTCGACTCCGTCATTTCCAGCCCAAGCTGGCGGCTCGATACCCCCGACTGCCGCAGCAACGCCTCCACATGGTCCGCCAGCCCCTCGCGCGCAAATTGCCGCGCCGAAAGGTTCACGCACACCCTCGGCGCCGCTTGCTCCGGATCTTCCCGGCACCATGTCTGAATCTGGTGGCATGCTTCCGAAAGCCCCCAGTCGCCAATAGGCAAAATCAGCCCGCTTTCCTCGGCCAGCGGAATGAACTCCATCGGAGGAATCAGTCCACGCTCGGGATGTTGCCATCGGATCAGCGCCTCCAGGCCCACAATCCGCCGCGAGCTAAGCTCCACCTCCGGCTGGTAATACAGCACAAACTGCCGCCTGTCCAGCGCCTGCCTCAAGTCAGACTTGCGTGGCCAGATCTCAGCCACGGATTCGGCCACATGCGCTTGCTGCACACGAATCCCATGAACCGCTTTTCGCAGTCTACGCAGTTCCAGTTGGCTGGCCACGATATCGGCCAGGCTCTCCAGCATGCGCAGCTCGTCCACCGCCATCTCGCGACGCGGCTGGCACCCAAAGATGCATAGCGCTCCCAGAATCTTGCCATCGGCCGATCGAATCGGCGCGCTCGCAAACGAGACCACTTCAAGCCGCCTGATGGTCAGTCGGCTGGCTGCAAACTGCGGATCCTTGCTCACGTCCGGCACCACTACCGGACCATCTGCCGCCAGCACTCTTTCAAACACTGACTGCCTTCGCGGCAACTCCCGCACCGGCTCGCCCCAATAGGACTTGATCCACACGCGGCTCTCGTCGGCAAACTCCAGCAACACTGTGTCGGCTTTGAAATACTCCGCCGTAAGACGAGTAATCGCATCGAAGCTTGGTTCCGGCGCCGAGTCGAGAATCCCCGTCGAGGCAAGCGCAGCGAGCCTCGCGTCCTCTTCCGGCCAATCTGTCTCGCAGGTTTCCAGTTCAGCTTGCAGCATGGTTTTTAAGGCCTACACTGCGCTCTCAGGCAACTTGTTTGTCAGCCTCAGGCGCTCTGCGTTTCTCGTGCTTCCATGTCTTTTGCTCGGCGGGTGGCACTTCGCTCCATTCGTCCAAACACAGTCCAGTCGGTCCAATCCCCGCAGGCGCGCTCCGGGTAGACTATTTGGTTCTGTGAATTCTTTATCGGAAAGGCATCCCGCAGCATGAGGTTACGCACGGACATCTACCGTTCGTGCGCCGTCGCGGCACCTCGTACGATAATGCGTTACTTATGGGATGGGGATTGTCCCGTTTCCGTCCACAGGAACGTGAGCTGGTCGGTTCCATCCTGGATCTGCTGCGCCACGCTCACCCCCGATGAGTGCCCGCCCGCCACGCTGTAGTGCAGCAGCACCGGTCGCCCGCTCGCCGAATCCGCCTGCAACAGCGCCGTCATCTTGCGTGCGTGTAGCGGGTCAACGCGCGTATCGCTCGCGCCCGTCAAGAACAGCACCGCCGGGTACTTCGTGCCGGCCTTCACATTCTGGTAAGGCGAGTATTTCAGCAGATATTGAAACTGCTTCTCGTTGTCCGCCGACCCATACTCCGTCGTCCAGTACGGGCCCTGCTCGAACTTCTGATACCGCAGCATGTCCAGCAGTGGATACCCGCACTCCACCGCCGAAAACAGTTCGGGCCGCTGCGTAATCGACGCGCCCATCAGCAGCCCGCCGTTCGATCGCCCCATAATGGCGAAGTGTGCGGGCGATGTGTATTTATTCGCGATCAGATACTCGGCCGCCGCAAACCAGTCGTCAAATACATTCTGTTTGCTAGTCGAACATTCCCTGCTCGTGCCACTTCTCTCCGTACTCGCCGCCGCCACGCAGATTCGGCAGCGCAAACCAGCCGCCCTGTTCCAGCCACCACGCCTATACCGGATTCCACTCCGGCAATTCGGCCAAATTGAATCCGCCATAGCCGGTCATCAGCAGTCGCTCTGTCCCGTCCTGCTTCAACCCCTTCTTACCGGCGATAAACATCGGCACCTTCGTCCCGTCCTTCGACGTGTAGAACACCTGCTTCAGTTCGTATTCGCTGGTATCGAAGGGAATCTTGGCTTGGGCAAACACCTCGCGCTTGTCCGTCACGGTATCCAGCCGGTAGATCGTCGGTGGCGCAATCATTGACTGAAAGCTGAAAAATCCGTAACGGTTGATGCTCCGCCCCGCAATCGTCGTCGCTGAGCCGATCCCGTCGTACTCCATGCTGCCGGCCGGTTTGCCGCTCAGTGTGTAATCCACCGTCTCCGTTTTCACATCGTGCAGCCGGTTCACGTATATCTTGTCGCCCACAATGTTAAAACTCTCAATCGCGTCCGGGCCCTCAGGAACCACCGTGTTCCACACATCCGGCATAATGCCTGGGTCCGCCTTCAAAATGCAGCCGTTGGGCGCTTTGTAGTCCGTTCGCACATACCATGCGCCCTTCACGTAATCTGCTGAAAACCGCGCGTCAACTCCCCAGATCAAGACCTCGAAAAAAGAGTTCGGTTTGCTCAGGTCGCGGTACACAATATCCACCCGCTTTGCCGGCACGCCGCGATCGACGGTCACCACCAGATAGCGATAGTCGTCCGTCAGGCTCGCCGTAATCAGATCGCTTGGGCCGAGCTCCTCGCCGCGAAACTCATTGCCAAAAATCAGCGTGTCGCGCGAGACAAGCGTTCCCAATTCGTGCTTGTAGAGGAGCGTCCCCTGGCGATTCGTGCGCGCGTAATAAAGCGCGCTCCCATCGGGCGAAAAGAATACCGATCTGTAGATTCCGCTGGGCAGCACGTCGAAAAGTGTCTTGCCTGTCTTCACGTTGTACACGCGTACCGTGCTCTCGTCTGCGCCGCCGTCACGCACCAGGTACGCCAGAAGCGTTCCGTCGCGCGACACATCCGCCAGATCCACTGAGGTGTTGGGATCGCGGCTGAACTGTGCCGGATCGATCAGCCGCTTGTCTTTCTCCGCCCATCCATGGCGCACGTAAATCGATGCCTGATCCTCGCCGCCCAGCACCTTCTCAAAAAACAAATCGTTTCCGCGCTGCATCGGCACGGTCCAGCTTGTCACATGCTCCAACGCGTCCAGATCGTCAGACACCTGAGGACGAATCCGCGCCTGTTCAAAATAGCGCGCAGTGTACGTGTTCTCGTCGTTGATAAACGCCTTCGTCTCCGCGCTGTTTGCGTTCTCCAGCCAGCGGTAGTTGTCCACCACCCTGGTTCCGAAATAGTCATCCGTCACCGGAACAACCTTCGCATCCGGCGGAGGCGGCAGTGTGATTCCGCCGCGCCCATGAATCATCTGGGCAAGCCCCGTGCCCCCCAGCAAAAGCGCCGCCCCGAATCCCGTAAGATGCCGCAGGAAGTCTTTCATGGCAACAGAATACGCGTGCCCATGGCAATCCGCAGCCACAACGGGCGCATCCCGGTAAAATCGACTCCAGTGACCAGCACGCCTGAAAATCGGAACCCCCTGCAACAGACTTTTGTGGATGGGGTAGAAACTCAGCCCTCGCCGCGCCCCAGATGGAAGCGCGGGTTGGCGCTCTTGCACCCTTCCCACGCGCACAGCATCTTTTCCGCCACTGTCGTGCTCATGGTCTCGACATTTTTGTCGCGCATCATCGGTCTGGTCCGCATCAAATACATCGCTTGGCTCTTCGGCAGCGGCATGCAGGCTGACGCGCTCAACGCCGCCTTTTACCTGCCCGACATGATCTCCTACTTCCTCGTCGGCGGCGCGGCCTCCATCACCTTTGTCACCATTCTTACGCGTTATCGCGAGTCGGGACGCGACGCTGAGGGCGAGCGCTCGCTCTCCGTCATCCTCACCACAATGTACCTCGTGCTGGGAGCGGCTATCGTCCTCGCGGAAATCCTCGCGCCCTGGTACGTGCGCTGGTGGTTCAACGGCTTCGATCCCCAAAAAGCCGCGCTCTGCGTGCTCCTCACCCGCATTCTGCTTCCGGCGCAGTTGTGTTTCTTTGCTGGTGGTGTCTTTGGCGCAGTGCTCCTGGTGCGCAAACAATTCAGCGTGCAGGCTGTCGCACCTCTCATCTACGGGCTCGGGACCATCGTCGGCGGCCTATTATTGGTTAAGACCATGGGTGTCTCGTCGCTGGCCGTCGGCACTGTCGCAGGTGCCGTGTGCGGTCCGTTTCTCTTGAATTGGATCTTTGCGCGGCGCGCCGGCGCGCACTACCGCTTCATTCTTGATTGGCACGACGAAGGACTGCGCGAATGGGTGCGGCTCTCGCTTCCGCTCATGGCCGGCGTTTCACTCGTCACCGCCGACAATTGGATCATCGGCCACTTCGCCTCACAGATCGGTGGCGCGGTCACGCTGTTCAATTATGCGAAGCAGATCTTCACCGCGCCCATGGCTATGCTCGCCCAAGCCGCCGGCGCGGCTTCCATGCCCTTCTTCGCCAGCCTCTGGACGCGCGATCGCCACTTTGAGTTTGCCACCAATGTAGCCGACTCGGTTTCGCGCGTAGCTTCTCTCGGCTTGCTCGCGGCCTCCGGCATGATTGCCCTCGGCTGGCCGGCCATCGATCTCGTCTTTACCGGAGGCCGCTTCTCATCCGCCGACTCGCGCCTATGCGCTCTCTACTTCGCCATCTTTTCTGTTTCGCTCTTCCTTTGGTCGGCCCAGGCTATCTACTCGCGTGCCTTCTATGCAGCCGGCAATACCTTTGTGCCTATGGTCGCCAGCACCGTCGTCACGGCGATCTCGCTGCCCATTTACGCGTCGCTCTACCACTTGCTCGGAGCCATCGGCCTCGCGCTCGCGTCTGACATCGGTATCGCCATGCAAACCCTCACCATCGCCTTCCTGCTCCATAAGAGGCGCATGGTTTCACTCGCCAGCCTTGACTTTACCGAGATGGGTCGTTGCGTTCTCGGCGCCACAGCCGGTGGCACTGCTGCGTGGCTTTTTAGCTGGGCCTTTGGTGGTTTCGTCCACCATCTGCCGGCATCTTCTCTCCTGCACAGCCCTCGCCTCGCCGACGCCATAATCCTCACCGCCGGAATCGCCCTATGGACTCTGATCGCAGCGTGGGTTCTCGAAAAAACCGGATCGGCCCTCCCTCGTGTCACGATGCGCCGCCTGAGAGCCGGATGACACTCCACGAGTGAGATTCCCGAACTACAGCTGGCGGTCGATTGCCCCGTAAATTACACGAGCGCCTCCCTCGCTGCGGAGAGCGCTCGTTTTGACGCAAAGTCTTTTGTGCGGCCCTGGGATTCGGCCTTACGCGTGGGCGGCGTTTACCGGCTCGTGGGTCGATCCGGAGTTCGTTACCGCAACCGAGCCTCCGGCGCCGGAGTGTTGGGCAGTCTTGGCGTCAGCCTTGCGAATGTCGATTCCGCCCTTGAAGTACGCACCGTCTTCAATACTGATGCGCGCTGCAGCCACGTCGCCGTTCAGCGAGCCTTCCGCGCGAATGTCCACACGGTCAGTGGCGGAGACGTTGCCTTTCACTTTGCCCAGCACCACCACCTCGCGCGCCGTGATGTTCGCGCCCACCTGTCCGTTGCGGCCAATGGTTACCCGATTGCCGGGGAGGTTGATCGCGCCCTCCACTTTGCCGTCGATATAAAGCGACTCGGTGCCCGTAATCTCGCCCTTGATAAAGAGGCCTTTGCCGATTGTCGCCTGCTCCGCGGTTCCAGCCTGCACGCGGGCCGGTGTTTCAGGCACGTAAGCCGGAGGCGCCGAATGCGGCGGTTCCGGGGTTTGGTTTGGCGTCGTCGATCCGGTCTGGCTTGGTTTCCACATTGCGCTCAAGGGAGTTCCTTTTCTGTCCGATGGGGACTGGGAGATGCCAAGGCAAGGCCAATGGCTTAAACCCAAATATTAAAATTGCGCTCGCCGTCTTGCTCGCTCTTCCTGCAATTCATTCAGAAGCCGGGAGCTCGTTACATCGAACTTCCCGCTCCGCCAGTTGCGGCGTTGCCACCATTCTACGGCATGTCTCAGGTTCCTGCGCATCCCGGCTCACCAGACCCCCTCACCTTCGTAATTGCCGTAAGCTTGGCACATGACCGATCGCGAGTTAATCGCCCGGATCGCTGCCTCTGCCGGCCAGAAAGCCGGCTACAAACAGTTGGTCCGCGAGCTCGGCCTTGGCGGAGGCCGCGAGCGCCGTCTCCTCCTCGAGCAATTGGCCCGTCTCACCGTCCGGGGCCAACTCACCCAGCTCGACCGTGAGCACTGGAGCCTGCCCCGCACCGCAGCAGCGTCCCGTTCCTCAACGCGCGACACCCTCATCGCAGGCCGCCTCGATCTCCACCGTGACGGCTACGGGTTCGTCCGTCCGAACCGAAAATCCGCCTCCAGCGACATTACACCTGCACCTTTAACCAGCCAGGACGTCTTCATCCCGCCCAACGAGATCAACTCCGCCATGCAGGGCGACCAGGTCCTCGTCGAGCTTGACCCTCCCAAGGCCGATGGCCGCTTCCAGGGCCGCATCGTCCGCGTTCTGGAGCGCCGCAACCCAACCGTCGTCGGCGTCTTTCGCTACGCGCGCCCCGACCGCGGCCGCAACAACGTCGTTATTCCCTTCGACGACCGCATGACCCAGCCCATAGTCATCCCTCCCGGCCGCGAATTGCCCGCATCGCGCAACTCTGCAACCCCACATCGAGTAGTAGGCACAGAAACAATTGCGAGTCCGAAAAGTGAAAGACCGGAGGGCTTGGAGGGCCTCGTAGTCGATACCGAGATCACCAGTTGGCCTACGCCCACTCGCCCGCTCATTGGCCGGGTCGTTGAAGTCCTCGGCTCGCCCGACGATTTCGGCGTTGACGTCGAAATGATGATCCGTAAGCATCAGCTTCCACGCATCTTTCCCGAACATGTCCTCGCCGAAGCCCGAGCAGTCGCTCATCTCGATCCAGCCGAAACCGCCCGCAGGGCCGACTTCCGCTCTCTCCCCATCGTCACAATCGATGGCGAGACCGCCCGCGACTTCGACGACGCTGTCCTGGTCCGCGAAGGCGCGCAAGGTGGTTACGAACTCCAGGTCCACATCGCCGACGTGGCACAGTACGTCCTCCCCGCCTCGGCCCTCGATCTCGAAGCCCGTCTGCGCGGCAACAGCGTCTACTTTCCCGACCGCGCCATTCCCATGCTCCCCCAGGAGCTCTCAACCAATATCTGCAGCCTTCGTCCCAACGAAGACCGTCTCGTCCTTAGTTGCATCATGCAGATCGATGCGGCCGGCAACATCCAGAGCTTCGAAATCGTAGAAGGCGTCATCCGCTCCGCCGCACGCATGACTTACACCGAGGTTCACGCAATTTTGGAAGGCGATGCGGACACCAGCGCACGCTACGCCATGCTCGTTCCGCGCTTCCAAATCATGAAGCGCCTCGCCGTCCTCATGAATCAGCGCCGGCAGGAGCGCGGGTCGATTGATTTTGACTTGCCCGAGCCCGTCATCGAATTCGACGAGTACGGGCAGATGCGCGGCGTCACCCGCGCTGAGCGCACCTGGGCCAACCGTCTCATCGAGGAGTTCATGCTCGCCGCCAACGAATGCGTCGCCGTCTGGCTTGAAGATCTCGACGTCCCATCGCTCTACCGCATCCACGAGAAACCCGACCCACGCCGCGTTGTCCAGTTTGAAGAACTCGCCGCCGGCTTCGGCCATTCCCTCGGTCTTGGACCCCTGCCCGTCCGCCGTGTGCAGACCCGCGCCGAGCGCCGTGATGCGCACGGCCATGGCCACAATCCCCGCCAGCACGAAGTGCCCGAAGACATCGCCGTCACGCCCCGCATGTATCAAAAACTAGCTACCCGCATTGAGGGCAAGCCGGAAGAGCGCATCCTCAGCTACCTCATGCTGCGCTCGCTCAGCCAGGCCCGCTACTCCGAGGTCAACGAGGGCCACTTCGCCCTGGCCGCGCCCACCTACACTCACTTCACCTCGCCCATCCGCCGCTATCCCGACCTCATCGTCCACCGAATCGCCAAAGCGCTTCTTTGCGCCGGCGTCCCCGCGCAAAGAACCGTCACTGCCGCACGCCTCGCATCCCGATGGTCCCAACCCCACGACGGTCTCACAACTTCGGGAGCGTCCCAGGTCCCTCATCCTTGGGGACCTGGGAAGGGAAGCCCGTCCCCGATCCACCCCCCCATCCCCGAGCCCGAACTCGCCCAGATTGCCGAAGAATCCAGCGCGAATGAACGGCGCGCCGCAGAAGCCGAGCGTGAATTGGTTGAGTGGAAGAAGGTCCGCTTTATGCAGGATCGCGTTGGCGACGAATTCGCCGCACTCGTGCTCAACCCTGCCAAATATGGCCTCTTCGTTGAGCTTACTGACCAATTTGTCGAGGGCCTCGTTCCCATCGACACCCTTCAAGGCGACCGCTACACCTGGCGCGAGAACACGCATGAGATCGTGGGCGAGCGTACCGGCCGGCGATTCCGTGCAGGCGACCGCGTCCAGGTCGTCCTTGATCGCATACTCGCTCAGGAGCGTAAGCTCCAGTTTGCTCTTGTTGAAGAAGGATTGAAGCTGACCGGTAAAAAACCCGCGACGCACGCTTCCAAGGCAAAGAAGAATAGGCGCAAAGACACCACACCGCCCGCCTCAAGCCGCAAGACGCGGCGGCTCAAAAAGGGCCGCAGGCTTTGACGTTCAGCCCTCTCAGCCCCTCAAGTACTGAGTTTCTTGGTTATCTATGCGCCGGCTTGCTTCTCGGCGAACTCGCCGATCAGCGGCAGTTTCCACCGCTCGCCCTTCGACGCTTTGATCAGGCACATGATCCACAGCACCAGGAACCCGATCAGGAAGAACGGTATGATGATCCACCCGACAACCGGGATAACCGACAACACGATTTGGATCGCGAAGGCGGCAATGCCCAGAAAGATTGACTGCCACGAGTGAAAGCGCACAAACGAATTCTTGTTGTAGGGTTCTACGATCAGAAAAATGATCGCCGGGATGATCGTGATGTAGGCAATTGCTCCGGCGGCACTGTCTGAAAGTCCTGAAGTGGCTCCTGCTGCATTTGGTTCGGGCATAGCAACTCCTTTCGAGGAAGACACTTATTGGGGAAGGTGCTGCTTCACTTCCGCTCCTCGCCCGTCAGCCGGAGATTATTTCGTTCGAGGTGATGGACGGTGAAGTGGAGTGGAGATAGAAAAACCCGGAGTGCACCCCCTTGTCAAGAAAATTCCGCGTCCGAGCGCCGTTTGGCACGCCTTTCCCGCCGCATCCCCTACAATGGCATCTGGGAGCACCCGGAATGGCCCATACTGTCTTTTGCGTTCGCTACAAGAAGGAGATGGAGGGACTGGACGAACCACCCTTCGACTCGGAATTTGGCCAGAAAATCTACAAAAACGTCTCCAAAGCTGCTTGGGACGAGTGGCTTGGCCGACAGAAGATGCTGTTGAACGAGTACCGCCTCCAGCCCTGGCTGCCGCAGGCGCAGCAGTTCCTCGTGGAGCAAATGGAAGAGTTCTTTTTCGGCTCCGGCTCCGCCCTGCCCGCCGACTACGTCCCCCCGTCACACTAACCTTCAACTCGGAACGGCTGCCCGCTCACTGTACGAATGCGTTTTGCATCGCCCAAAGTGCCGCGGCCAGTGCAGCGCTTAACAACGGTTCACGGGCTCCTCGGGTCCCGGATATCATCCTTCACGGACGCGAGGCACTTCCTTCGACTAGTGGCTCGTCGCCCCGCTGCTGTTACTCACCGTCAGGCTTGACACATTCACCGGCTCAAAATCCGACAACGTCAGGCTCGTCAAACACGAAAGATCTGTATCGTTCCAGCGCGCGTCGGGCGTCCCAATCAATCCTCCGCTGCTTCCGTTATCGGCCAGGATGATTCCATGATTTCGGAACGCCGTGATAAGGATCGCCGCCTGTGGGCTCGTCGCTGCGCACGCGGGAGTCGCCACGGAGGCCTTCAGCCGGTAGATCTCGCCCGCCGGCCCTGTCATCGTGCAACTCGCAGGTGGCGTTGCCTGCGAAATCTCCGACTCCACCGGAATCGAGCCGCCTCCGCTCTGCGTGCAAATCCCCACTCCTGACGTCTCTGTCGCCGGCCACACCCAGTAGTTCAGCATATGGTTCACTGTGAACCGGATCGGATGCTGCACCGTCCCGTTCGGAGCCGTCGGCGTCCCAGTTCCAATCACTTCATCGGCATTCGCCAGCAGCGGCGCCACCGGCAGCCCTGCCGCGTCCGCAGTTCCTTGCCCCTGTGTCGTCAGGTTGTTCCCCGACACATCTGGCCAAAGCGCGTTCGACGAATCCGTCCACGGCCCGCCCTCGTAGATCCCCTGCCACATCTCATAGAGTGCGGGGTTATTTCCGTTGCCCGGCTCCACGTACATCAGCACATGCCTGTCTCCCGTAGAGCTGCTCGTGCCTTCCACTGGCGCATAGGCCGGAATCGGCCCCGACGTAAAGTAGTGCTGATACACCGTCGTTGTCACCGCGACATCCGGCTGGTTCCACGGCACCTCGATCGCCGGGATCCCGTTCGGAAAATTCTCGTAGGCCGCGCCTCCGAAAAACGGCTTGATGGTCGACGACAGATATCCGCTGTAAATCGCCGCCGCCGGAGAAGTGTCCACCGGCAGACTCGTCGTCGCCGCATCTACGCGATGATGAAAGATCGACGTCGACGGAAAAATGTTTACCAAGAATGTGTTGCTCCCATTAATCGCAAAGCTGATGTCCGCGGTCGCCTGCGCGCTTGTCGAATCGGTCACAACAATTTCGGGGACGTACGTGCCCTCACCGCCAATTAGCGAGCTTGTAATGGCCCCCGTCGACGCATTCAACGTCATCCCTTCCGGCAGCGGAGGATAACTGGCGCTATTAAGGACCGAGAACGTGTAGGGTGGGCTCCCGCCAGTCGCCACAATGGTGCACCCCGCGTAGACCGTGTTCTGTGTTCCGCCTGGGCAGCTCGTTGTCGTTATCTTCAGCGGCCCACCCGCATTCACCGTGACCTGCGCCATCGCCGTGTTCGATCCAGCCGCGTTGCTGGCCGTCAGTGTATAGGTGGTGGTCGCCGTCGGATTTACCATCGTCGAGCCACTCCCGGATGTCGATGTAAACGTCCCCGGCGTGATGGCAATTCCTGTCGCGCCCGTTGTCGCCCAGCTAAGCGTGCTGCCTGAGCCTTGCGTAATGCTCGTGGGGCTCGCGGTAAATGAGCTGATCGTCGGCAGCGTCGGCGCTTGAACCGTAACAATCGCCGTCGCCGTCACTGAACCTGCTGCGTTTGTCGCCGTCAACACGTAAGTCGTCGTCGCCTCCGGACTCACGTTCGTCGTGCCGCTCGCCGAGGTCGATGCAAATGTTCCCGGCGTAATCGTAAGCGTTGCCGCGCCCGTCGTCGCCCAGCTCAGCGTGCTCACCCCGCCCAGAGTGATTCCCGTCGGGCTTGCGCCAAAAGAGCTGATGGTGGGCAGGCTCGGCAATGTCACGGTAACTGTTGCAGTCGCCGTCGCCGCTCCCGTGCTGTTTGTTGCCGTCAGGGTGTAGGTCGTGGTCGCCGTTGGGCTCAGGGCAATCGACCCGTTCGCTGAAGTCGACGCAAGCGTCCCCGGCGACACGCTCACGCTTGTCGCTCCGGTTGTCGTCCAGCTCAACGTAGTGCTTGTGCCGGCGGTGATGGCTACCGGACTCGCGGAAAACGAAGTGATAGTTGGCGCAGGATCCTGCTTGATGGTTGGGTAAGGCGCAGTGCATCCCGCCAATCCCATGCACCCAAAGAGTAGGGCGGCCAACGCGCAGACAACCGGTCCAGGGGTTCTGCGCAAGCCTGTGCTGAATCTCCTATTGCGAATCGAGCGAGCCGCGTCCATGCGTAGCCTTTCCCTCGTTCGCATATTGATCGGTACTAATCGCCCGTCGTTGAACGCGATACTTACCGATTCTTAGTCGCTACGAGGATGCGCAGGGCCGGGGGAAAATGTTTCGAGTTCAGCTCTTAGAAATACGCCTTCGGCGGGATCAGGTTCTAGCCTGCGTCTCCGGAGCCGGGGCTCATTGTTGCGCCCGGTCCGATCAACGCACGTCACGCCTATCCCGGCACAGTGCCATGCCTGGTCCGCCGTTACCCTTTAGATTGAACGCAGAATCCGCTTTTGGGTACATGACAAAAGTCACTGTGACGAAAGACTCGCAGCCGGACTGCAAGCGCGCCGGTCAGTGCCGGAATGAATTGGGTTGATTCGCGGGGAATTCTGAAGAATGGTCGGGACGGGCAGATTTGAACTGCCGACCCCTCGCACCCCAAGCGAGTGCTCTACCAGGCTGAGCCACGTCCCGACACAAGGCAAAACCGGTCCGCACTGCGAACCGGTTTCAGGGTTCTACGTTAGTTTACACCGGCTTGCTCTCCAACCGCACCGCTATGCAATCGCGCTTCCCGCCATGTCCACGATCTCGTCCGCAATCGCCAACGATGCCGTCGCCGCCGGGCTCGGTGCGTTCAGTACGTGCAATGCTCCGTCCTGCCGCACAAAGCAAAAATCCTGCATCAGCTCACCCGAGGTCGGCATCGCCTGCGCTCGTACACCCGATCCTCCCGGCATCAGGTCTTCCAGCTTCAGCTCCGGCACCAGCCGCTGCAGCGAGCGGCAAAACAGTTCCTTGCTGTACGAACGTTTCAACTCATCCCAGCACATGCGCGGGTAGCGCAGGAAGAATCTCCAGAATCCCCGATACGTCAGCGTCTCAATCGTGTCTCGCAGCGAGAAGTCAGTCTGCCGGTAACCCTCGCGCGCAAAGGCCAGCACCGCATTGGGTCCGGCCTCCACCCCGCCATGAATCAGCCGAGTAAAGTGCACGCCCAGGAATGGAAACTTTGGATCCGGCACCGGATAAATTAAATTCCTTGCCAAATACTGCCGCTCCGGCTTGATCAGGTAATACTCGCCACGGAACGGCACAATCTTTGTTGGATCGTGGCTGCCTGCTTTCCGTCCCACACGGTCGCAGTGCAATCCCGCACAGTTGATCAGGAACTCCGCTTCGTAATCTCCGCTTGTTGTGTGGATTGTCCAGATGTTCTTCCTCCATAGCCGCGTTACCTCTGAGGAAAACTGGATCTCGCCGCCCCACTCGCGAACCTCCTTCACCATCTCCGCGCAAACTGCCGCATAATCGGTGATCCCCTCCTTTGGCACCCGGATACCCGCGAGACCCGCCGCGTGCGGCTCATATTCGTGAATCTGCTCCGGTCCCAGAAGTTGCAATCCTTCCACGCCGTTGGCCTTGCCTCGTTCGAAAAGATCATGCAGCCGCGGGATCTCTTCCGGCTCCGTCGCCACCACGGTCTTGCCGCACAGTTCATAGGGCACACCATGCTGTTCGCAAAAGTCCACCATCCTGCGAACTCCTGTCACGGCCATCCGCGCCCTGGACGATCCAGGTTTATAGTAGAGGCCGCAATGCAGCACTCCACTGTTGTGTCCGGTCTGGTGTCGCCCTGGGCCGCTCTCCTTCTCCAGCACCAGCACTTTCGTTGCAGGAAACCGCTCCAGGATCTGGTGCGCAGTCGCCAGCCCAACAATCCCGCCACCTATAATTGCCACCTTCGCTTGCATCGCATCGCACCCGACTTCCACCAAGGAACCTCCTCAGCGGCCGTCTTCATTCCATATTGGCAACCGAAAACAGGTCCGCGCATTTAGTTGGGACTTTTTTCGGCAGCAGCCAATCATATCAAGTCTGCTCCGCTCGCCGCAGTGATTGTAGCGACGCTCCCCTGAATCCCGGGCCATCAGAAACGCTCCGCTGTTCCCGACTCCGTCCGCAGTCCACCCGCGGAATCCACCCCCAAGCTGATCTTGGTTGCATACCTAAACGAATCGATTTATCGTTGACTATCAGCCCCGAACAGGAGTTTGAAGTAACCGGTCTCCGGATGCGAACGCGCGGCAATTTCGAGAAGTGCAATCGCCTTCTTGAACATTCCGCGGAGTTGAGAGGGTGATCTATGACGCAGCAGAGCGACCTTTACGATGCAATTGTGAACGGCGACGCAAAAAAAGCGCGCGCCGCAACCGAGGCTGCACTCGCCGCTGGCGACGCGCCGATGGACCTCATCCAGCAATTCATGGTGCCGGCCATGGACGAAGTCGGCCGTCTCTTCGAGGCCGAAGAATACTTCGTCCCCGAGCTTCTGCTTTCTGGTCGCGCCATGAAGAGCTCCCTCGAGCTGCTCAAGCCGCTGCTTTCGGCCTCAGGCCAAAAAATGGCGATCCGCGTCGTCATCGGTACCGTGAAGGGCGACCTGCACGACATCGGCAAAAACATCGTCGCCTCCATGCTTGAAGGCAGCGGCTTTGAAGTCATCGACCTCGGTACCGACGTCTCGCCGCAGAGCTTCGTCACCGCGGTTCAGGAGCGCAGGCCGCATGTCGTCTGCATGTCGGCTCTGCTCACCGTTACCATGCCTTCCATGAAGACCACCATCGATGCGCTCGAGGCCGCGGGCCTGCGTCCACAGGTTAAGGTCCTGATCGGCGGCGCACCCGTCACCATGCAATACGCCAAAGAAATCGGCGCCGACGGCTATAGCGAGAATGCCAACGGCGCAGTCGGCATGGTCAAAACTTTGATCGTAGGAGCAGCCGCCTGACCTATCGCGATCTCTTCCTCTCGCTCGCCGCGCGCGGTCTGCGCATGCCCATTGGGGCAGATCTCCTCCTGCACGAGGAGCCAGACCCCAAATACTCTCGCAATAACGGCGCAGCGCTTGGCCGCGTCATTGAACACACAGCTCGCCGCTGGAACACTCCCCTCGCCGTTCCCCTCATGGATCTTCGTCTCGAGAAGGCTGACCTTCTGGCCCGCATCGGCATCTCCGGATCCAACGCCGAGATCTATCAGTTCACTGCGTCGCTCGACGAATTTACGCTGAACGCGCTCTGCGATGGTAAGGCCGTCCCCGCGTGTCCTGGCAGCGTCGCCCGTGACCAGGCCCTCAGCTACATCGCCGCGATCCCTGACCTCATTCCCATCGGCATGGCCATCGGGCCGTTCTCGCTCGCCACGCGGCTCATGGCCGATCCCATCGCGGCCGTCGCCATGGCCGGTTCCGGAGTCGAGCCGGAAAACTCCGATGAAGTGCGCCTCCTCGATCACTGCCTGCGTGCCGCCGAATCCGCTGTCATTCGCTCCGTGCAAAGCCAGATTGCCCACGGCGCACGCGCCATCATGATCTGCGAACCCGCCGCATGCACCGCCTTCATCTCTCCGCGCCAGCTCCGCGCCGGCTCCAACATCTTTGAGCGCTTCGTCATCGAGCCCAACCTCCGCCTCAAAGCCGCACTCGACGCTGGTGCCTGCGACCTCATCTTCCACGACTGCGGCGAGCTCATCGACTCCATGGTTGAGGCCTTCGCCTACCGCCTTCATCCCGTCATGCTCAGCCTCGGCAGCTCGCGCAAGCTGTGGGAAGACGCACACCTCGTCCCTGCCGACGTCGTTCTCTACGGTAACCTTCCCACCAGAAAGTTCTACTCTGACGGCGCGATGCCGGTCGAAGAAGTCATCCGCCTCGCCACCGAGCTCCTCGAGAACATGAAAGCCTGTGGCCACCCCCACATCCTCGGCTCCGAGTGCGACGTCCTCTTCGTCCCTGAAGCGCGCGACGCCATCCTAACCAAGGTCGCCGTAATGATGGTGGCGAACGTCACTGCCGCTTCCGCCTGAATGCGACATCCTAGCTACGGGCTACCAGCAACTAGCTGCTCTTATGCACCTTAAAGCCATCGCGTGCCAGGTATTCACCCGCGAGTTCGCGCAAATCCTCGCCCGCTGCCCGCATACAGTCGACCTCGAGCTCATCCCCATGGGCCTGCACTCGCTCGGCGTCGAAATGCGTCCCCATCTGCAAGAGTGCATCGATGTCGCGGACTCGCTCGGCTACGACGCCATCCTCCTTGGCTACGCCCTCTGTGGCCGCGGAACTGAAGGCCTTCGCGCGCGTCAAACACAGCTCATCCTGCCTCGTGCTCACGACTGCATCGGCGTGCTCATGGGCGACCGCCGCCTCTACCAGGCCTACTTCGAAGATCATCCCGGCGTCTACTACCGTTCGCCGGGCTGGGTCGAGTTTCAAACTCCCGACCTCAAGCTCGAGCCGGCCTTTCCCGCGCAAAAGAGCTCCTTCGGCGAACAAACTACGCTCGATGAATTCATCGCAAAATATGGCGAAGACAACGGGCGCTACCTCTACGATCAGTTTGCCGCCTTTCGCCGCAACTACACCGGTCTCACTTACATCTCCACTGGCATCCCTTCTGACGAAGCCCGTCGACGCCAGGCAAGCGCTGAAGCAGCCAAAGAAGGCTGGGCCTTCGAAGAAGTTCAGGGTTCGCTCACTCTCCTCGACCGTCTAGTCAACGGCCCCTGGGATGCGGCCGATTTTCTCGTCGTTCCCCCCGGCGCAACCATCCGCGCCAACTTCGGCGACTCGATCGTGGAAGCTCAATGACCAGCGACTTCGTTCGCATTCGTCTCGAGCCGCTTTCCGTCGAATTCGTCGTTCCTCGCGGTGCTTCGCTCGTCGCCAGCCTTGCCTCCCACGGCGTCGAATTCCCCTGCGGCGGCATGGGCGAATGTGGCGGCTGCGGCGTGCGAGTACTCTCTGGCTCGCTCCCTGTTACCGACGCTGACCGCTCCTCCTTCACCGCCGATAAGCTCGCTAGCGGATGGCGTCTCGCCTGTCAGGCCCGCGCCCCGGTGCAAGGTCTGGAACCCCTCGTCCTAGAGTGCCTCCAGTGGCGCATGGAAATTCTTTCGGATGAAACTCCTGGGTGCCCCATTCCAACCGAATTCGCGCGAGCGGATGCGGTTCGGGTGGGAACGCTCATCGCTGGCAAGCGAGGCCTCGGCGTTGCGGTCGATCTCGGCACCACCACCATCGCCGCGCAACTCGTCGATCTCGCTTCAGGCAGCGTCCTCGGCGTCGAAACCGCTCTCAATCCGCAGGCCGCCTTCGGATCCGACGTGATGAGCCGCATTCGCGCCGCACTCGATGGCCAGAACCTCACCTCGCCGATTCGCTCCACGCTTGGCAATCTCGTCACGCGCCTCGCAGCCGGCCGCCAGTCGGAGATCGCCGAAGTCATCCTCGTCGGCAACACCGTCATGCACCACCTCTTCTCCGGTCTCAGCATCGAGCCGCTCTCCCACGTGCCTTTCCAATCGCCGCATCTCGGCGAGCAGCGCTTCACGCCCCGTGATCTCGCCTGGGATCTCCCCGCCGATTGCGCAATCCGCTTCGCGCGTTGCCTCGGCGGATTTGTCGGCTCCGACATTCTTGCCGGCATCGTCGCCACCGGCATCGCCCGCAGCGACGGTCTCTCCGCACTCGTCGACCTCGGCACCAACGGCGAAATCGCCATCGGCAATCGCCAGGGCATCGTCTGCGCTTCCACCGCCGCCGGCCCCGCATTTGAAGCCGGCGCCATCCGCATGGGCATGCGCGCTGTCACCGGCGCAATCTCCTATGTGTCGCTTGCCGAAAACACACTCCACGCCACCGTCATCGGCAACGTCGCCCCGCGCGGCATCTGCGGCAGCGGCCTCGTCGACGCAGTCGCGGCCGGTCTTCGCATCGGCGCAATCCAGTCCTCAGGCCGCGTCGCCAACGGCACCAAACTCTTCACCGTCGCCCCGCCCGTCGTTCTCTACCAATCCGACATTCGTGAGCTGCAGTTGGCCAAGGCCGCCATTGCCGCCGGCTTCCGTCTTCTGCTCAAGCGCTTCGGCGCATCGCCAGGCGACCTCGACGCCATCCATCTCGCCGGCGCATTCGGCAACTATGTCCAGATCGAGTCCGCCCTTCGCATCGGGCTGCTCGAAGCTCCGCGCGCTCTCATCCACGCGGCGGGAAACACCGCCCTCCGCGGCGCAAAAATGCTGCTCCTCGCCGATGAGCCCCCACTTCCACCCATCCAGCACATCAGCCTCGCCGCCGACCCCGCCTTTCAGGACGAGTTCGCCAACTGCATGACTTTCCCGGAGGAATAAAGCTCGGACCGGGCGCCTCACCCTCGCCGCGTCTTTGTTCTTGCGGCTAGGATGGGATCTCTAACATCGAAGCTCCCGTGCACCCACCCCGCTCCCCCTGCTATCGTTTACCTTTATTTCTCAAGGAGTACGCAAGCTCATCCATGTCACATCCCGCCATCAAATTCGGCACTGACGGTTGGCGCGGCATCATCGCCGACGACTTCACTTTCTGCCAACGTCCGCACCGCCGCCGAAGCCATCGCCGCCTACATCCACTCCCGCAAAGGATCGCCCCAGGAAGATCCCGCCCGCGGCCTCTGCATCGGCTACGACACGCGCTTCGGCTCCAAAGCATTTGCCCGCGCCTGCGCTGAAGTTGCCGCCGCCACCGGCATTCCTGTCATGCTCGCCAACGCCAGTCACGCCCACGCCGGCCCTCAGCTTTGGCGTGCGCGAGCGCGGCGCCGCCGGCGGCATCATGATCACTTCCTCGCACAATCCCGCGCAGTGGAACGGCGTCAAGTACAAGGCCTGGTACGGCGGCTCCGGCAAGCCCTCCATCATCGCCGCCATCGAGTCGTATCTCGGCCAGCCCGTTCCCCGCGCCGCGCAACCCGCGCCTATCACTGAAGTCGACTTCCTGCCCACCTACCTCAAAGCCATCGAGAGCTTCGCCGACCTCGACCTCATCGCAAAATCCGGCATGAAGTTCTGCATCGACTCCATGTACGGCGCCGGCGGCACCATCCTCGCCGACATCTTCACCCGCATCGGCGTCGATCACGTACAGATCCGCGCCAACCCCGACCCGCTCTTTCCCGGCATCAATCCCGAGCCCATCGAGCCGCACATCCGCGCCCTCGGCGAAGCCACTGCCGCCAACGGCTGCCAGGCCGGCCTCTGCACCGACGGCGACGCAGACCGCATCGGCGCCACCGATGAGCACGGCAACTTCGTCGATCCGCACAAGATCTATTCCGTCCTGCTTCAGTTGGGTTCTCGAGCGCAAAGGCTGGCCCGGCGCCGTCACCCGCGCCTTCAACACCACCAAGATGCTCGACCGCATCGCGAAGAAATACGGCCGCGAGCTCATCGAGCACGGCATCGGCTTCAAGTTTGTCTGCGACTACATGCTCGAGCGCGAAATCGTCATGGGCGGCGAAGAATCCGGCGGCATCGGCTTCCAGCGCCACCTGCCCGAGCGCGACGGCCTGCTCAACTGCCTGCTGCTCGCCAACGTCATGGCCGAGGAAGGCAAGACCCTTGGCCAGCTTGTCGCCGATCTCCAGGCCGAGTACGGCGAGCACCAGTACGGCCGCATCGATCTCCATATCCCCGACGACGTCAAGAACGCCGCCATCGCGCGCGCCAAATCGCGCTCCCGTCGGGCGACACCGTCTTCGCCGGAATGCCCATCCTCCGACAGGAAAACCTCGACGGCGTCAAGTTCTACCTCGACAATCCCGAAGCGAAATCGAAACCCAACGCCGCCGAAACCTGGCTGCTCCTCCGCGCCAGCGGCACCGAGCCGCTCATGCGCATCTACACCGAATCCTGCTCCAAAGAATCCGTCGCGAAACTGCTGGAGTCGGCGCGCAAGTTCGCGCTCACCAATTAACTTTTAATGTCGATGTCATCCCCAGCGGGGCGCGCTTGGGACCCGATAATCGCATAGCGATTATCGGGTAAGCGAAGCCGAGGAATCTGCCTTTGCATTTTTTTGCGGTATTCGCCATCCAAGCTCTGCTTGGGTCGGGGAGGTATTCACATTTGGTACCCAGATTCCGATTCGTCATCTCGAGTGAATCGCAGCTCACAGCCCGATGCGACCGCCCTTACCCAACAAACATCAGCGCCGCACTGCTCGCAGGAACCCGAATCCGTGCAACGCCGCTCTTCACCGCAACCCGTTCTGTCTCTCGCGGACTCCACTCGCCCGCGCGAATCTCTGCGCCAGCCAGCGTCACTCCCTCGGTCGAGTCGAGCGCCGGAGCCTGCAACCTCCACGCAGTCGCCTTGTGCACCTTCGTCGGCATCCGCAGCGACACCTCCACAGCCTTCAATTCATCCTTGTTGAACAGCGCAACCTTGAAGCCCGATCCACTCCGCGCCGCATAGACCGTCGCATTCGCGCCTTCGATCGTCCCGTCCATCGCGAGCCCATCCACCCGCATCATCTCCCCGCCCGCAAACTGGTTGGCCAGCAGCATTCCATAAAAAATCGGCATAGCCTTCACGGGCGCATCCGGCTCGCTGAAAATCGGCGTATAAAATCCGATCCGCATGGCCTGCGGAGTCTTCACCACTTCCATCCCCGGCGTATGGTCGCCCAGCCCCGCTGTAAGAAACGTGCTGCGGCCCCCATGCAGATTCACCCCCGCGCTGCCCAGGCTGGCCAGCTCCAGCATGTAGTCTCCTGCCCACAGCGCCGCCGCAAATGCATTGCTCATGCCCGGCTTGCCGCCGCGGTAGCAGGAGTTACCCTCGGTCATCCGGTACACCAGCCCATGCGCCTTCGCCACGGCCTCAATCTTCTCCATCTCGCCAGCAATTTTCTTATTTCCTGCCAGCAGCCGCTCGGTCGTTACACGCGGGTCATTCGGCGGACCCTCGGCATAGTAGTGCCCGGTCAGCGTCGTCAGTCGCGCTCGCACCTCGGCGGAAACCTCCTCGCCAAAACTTGTTATCCAATCCGATGAACCGTTCACATCCGGTCCCCCGAAGCGCGCCCCCGGCACCCGCGCGGCAATCGCCTCGGCGTAGGCCGTCCACTCCTTGAGATAGTCTGCAAAGCCCCAGCCCGGCGGCCGCGTTCCATTGTTCGCATTCTGATAGAGGTCCGGCTCGTTGCCGATCTGAAAAAACTCCAGCCGCTCGCCCACGGCCTGCGCCACATAGGCCGCCTCCGCCGCCGCCCGCTCGGGCGTGCTGTTGCCGAAGTTCAGCCCGTAAATCAGCTTCCATCCGGTCGCCTGCAAAAATCCGGCCAGCGCATCGATGGCCTCCGGCCAGATCGCAAATAGCCGGTGCGGCATCCAATTCTCTTCCAGATTTCCCGGTGGCAGCCTCAACTTCGGCGCAACAGTCGCAGAATCTGCTTGGAACCAGCAAAATTCGCTGGTGTTTCCTCCCGTGCGAAGCACTCCGTTTGGACTCAGCAACCTGAAGTGGGCCACCAGTTCGCGATTCGCGGCGGAGAAAAACTGCGGATCAGTCAGTTGCGCCAGCTCATAACTCAGCCCGTTGTAAGTCAGCGGCACCGGCGTCGTCTGCGGCCCTTCTTGCAGAGTCAGCTCCGCCGCAACAGCCAAATCACGCTGCGCCCAACTCGCCTTGGAACATGCCGCAGCCGTCGCCGCAGCGCCTGCCTGAAGCAAAAACGTACGTCGCTTCATGGAACTCCTTTAATTGGCTAAACTCGCGCAGCCAATTTGCCCTCGGCGCGAAGACGCTATTCCAGTTGCGCCACCTTTGCCCGCTTGCCCAGCCGCACGACTAATCGCGTCGGCAGTGCGCCGACCGATATCACCGCGCCGCTCGCAGTCTCCCCATCCACCTTCACGGCCTTCTCAGCAATCTTCCGGTTCGCCTCCGCTCCGCTCGCCGCTAGCCCCATCGCCACCAGCAGCTTCGGCAGCCGGATCTGCTGCGCACCCTCCGGTCCCGCCACTTCGGCGTATGCAATCGCCACCTCTTCCAAATCCTCGCTCTCGCCCTTTTTCTGGAACATCCGCGCCCAGTTCTCGTCCGCGCTCTGGGCCGCCGCCTCACCGTGGAACCCCGCCACAATCGTCCGCGCCAGCCGTTTCTTTACCTCCATCGGGTGCACCTCGCCAGCCGCGACCTCCGCCCGCAGCGCATCCACCTCCCTCTGCCGCAAGTCCGTTAGCAGCACCCAATACTTCCACATCAGCTCGTCCGAAATGCTCATCAGCTTCCCGTACATCTCGCTCGCCGGCTCACTGATCCCGATAGCATTGCCCAGAGATTTTGACATCTTCTGCACGCCGTCCAGCCCCTCCAGAATCGGCGTCATCAGCACGATCTGCGGCTTCTGTCCGTAGTGCCTCTGCAGGTCGCGCCCACACTGCAAATTGAATTTCTGATCCGTCCCGCCCAGCTCCACATCGCACTCCAGGCACACTGAGTCGTAACCCTGCATCACTGGATACAACAACTCATGCAAGCTGATCGGCTGCTCCTCCTGGAATCGCTTATGAAACTCGTCGCGCTCCAGCATCTGGCTCACCGTAAAGTGCGCTGTCAGCCGGATCGTCTCCTCGTAACCCAGCTTCCCCAGCCACTCGCTGTTGTAGCGGATCTCGGTCGCTTTCTCATCAAGAATGCGAAACACCTGTTGCTTATATGTCTCCGCATTCGCATCAATCTGTGCCCGCGTCAGCGGCTTGCGCGTTACATTGCGCCCCGTCGGATCGCCTATCAGCGACGTGAAATCGCCAACCAGAAAAATCACCGTGTGCCCAAGCTGCTGAAAGTGCCTCAGCTTCCGCATCAGCACCGTGTGCCCCAGGTGCAGGTCCGGCGCCGTCGGATCGAACCCCGCCTTCACCCGCAGCGGCCGTCCCGTTTTGCGGCTCTCCTCAAGGCGCTCGCGCAAATCGCTCACGCGGATAATCTCCGCCGCGCCCTTTTGCAGCAAATCCAATTGCTCATCTACCGGCAAGAATTTTTGCATGTCTCAACAAGTATAAATTTCGCGTCCGCCGCATTCGTCCTCGATCGCACCGATTCGCAAAAGCCCTAAAATTCACACCGCGCCCGGCGCTCTCCTTGCATCCAACCGCGCCTTCCGTTCATCAGACCAACAGCGAGGAGAATCCATGCCCTCAGTTACAGGCCGTGCCGTTCAGGTCCCCGCCGCCGGCGGAGCGTTTCAGCTTATTCAAAAGGAATATCCCGATCCCGGCCCCGGCCACGTCCGCATCCGCGTTCAGGCCAACGGCGTCTGCCACAGTGACGCCATCACAAAGTTCGGCGGTTTCCCCGGCCTCAAGTACCCTCGCGTACCCGGTCATGAGATCGCCGGTCTCGTCGACGCCGTCGGCCCCGATGTGCCTCTCTTCAAGGTGGGCCAACGCGTCGGCCTCGGCTGGCATGGCGGCCACTGCAACTACTGCCCTCCCTGTCGTCGCGGCGACTTCATCCTCTGCCAGAACGGCCTCATTTCCGGCATCAGCTTCGATGGCGGCTATGCCGACTACGTCATCGCTCCCGCCAACGCCCTTGCCTTCATTCCCGACAGCCTCAACAACGTCGACGCCGCCCCTCTCCTTTGCGCCGGTATCACCACCTACAACAGCCTCCGCAACAGCGGCGCGCGTCCCGGAGACACCGTCGCCATCCTAGGCATCGGCGGCCTCGGTCACCTCGGCGTGCAATACGCCGCCAAAAGCGGGTACCGTACCGTCGCCATCGCACGCGGCCAGGATAAAGCGCCTCTCGCCCGTCAACTTGGCGCACACATCTATATCGACAGCACCACCCAGGACCCCGCTGCGGAGCTTCGAAAACTCGGTGGCGCTGTGGTCATCCTCTCTACCCTCACCAATGCCGAAGCCCTCGCCAACGCCGTCAAAGGCCTTGCCCCAGGCGGCAAGCTCATTGTCGTCGGAGTCCCCGACAAGCCCTTCGAGGTCAATGCCGGGGCGATAATCAACAAGCGTCAGTCGATCATCGCCTGGCCCTCCGGCACAGGCATGGACTCTGAAGACACACTCAACTTCAGCGCCCTCACCGGCATCAAGCCCATGGTGGAAACCTATCCGCTCGAACAAGCCTCCGAAGCCTTCGATCGCATGATGAGCGGCAAGGCTCGCTTCCGAGTCGTCCTCCAGATAAACAAATAGTCGAAGGCCGGAAGTGGGCGGTTCTTCTGCCAGGACCGCGTCGCTCGCGCTTTATACTTCCGAGCATGACTGAAGTTTCGGAAGAAGCGGCAAGGAGCCGTTCGCTCGCTTTCGCGATTGCCAGGGCAACGATCTCCGCATTCTTTCTGGGAATAGCAGTTTGCATGTTTATTCGCGACGTCAGAAGAGCGGACTGGTCTTGGGTGATATTTTGGGTGATCATGTTGGCTTCTTTCACCTTTAACGCATATGTGGGCATCAGACGGATTCGCAATCCCGAACCCTGATCCTTTTCCTGCTTTCACGCTATAATCAACTCATGCAGCAGCCCTCCACCCATCTCACCACCGCACGCGCGGCAGCGGCTGCGGCGGCTCCCGCCGCCTAAACTCCTCACCACCTCATCCCACATCTCAGCGCGATACACATAGGTTTCAAGGCCCTGCGTCTCTGGTCCTTATGTCGCTAGCTCTCTGGCTCTCTGTTCTCAAATCTCTGTTCTCTGTATTCTGGAGTCATCATGGAAGAATTTTCCCGCATTCAGCGCCTTCCCGCTTACGTCTTTAACATCACCGCCGACATGAAGTCCGCCGCGCGCCGCCGCGGCGAGGACATCATCGACTTCGGCATGGGCAACCCTGACGGACCCACGCCTAAACACATCGTTGACAAGCTCGTTGAAGCTGCGCGAAAGCCCATCACGCATCGCTACTCCGTCTCGCGCGGCCTGCCCCGCCTGCGCAAGGCCATCTGCACCTGGTACAACTCCCGCTACGGCGTCGATCTCGACCCCGAATCCGAGGCCATCGTCACCATCGGCTCCAAAGAGGGCATTGCCCACCTCTGTCTCGCCATCCTCGATTCGCGCGATACCGTTCTCGTCCCCAATCCCAGCTACCCTATCCACATCTACGGCCCCGTCATCGCAGGTGCGCACGTTATCAGTGTCCCCGTCCACGACCAGGAGCAATTTCTCGCGCAGCTTGAAGACCTCATCCCGCGCATGACGCCGCGCCCCAAGGCCCTCATCGTCAACTTCCCGTCGAACCCCACCACGGAGTGCGTCGATCTGCCTTTTCTCGCGCGCCTCGTTCAGCTCGCTCGCGAGCACGGCTTCTATCTCATCCAGGACCTCGCCTACGCCGACATCGCCTTCGACGGTTATAAGCCGCCCAGTGTCATGCAGGTCCCGGGAGCGAAAGAGGTCGCTGTCGAGTTCTTCACTCTCTCCAAGAGCTACAACATGCCCGGCTGGCGTGTCGGATTCATGGTCGGCAACCAGCGGCTCGTCTCCGCTCTCTCGCGCCTCAAAAGTTATTTTGACTACGGAACCTTCACGCCCATCCAGGTTGCGTCCATCGCGGCTCTTGAAGGGCCTCAGGATTGCGTCCACGAAATCTGCGACACCTACCGGCGCCGCCGCGACGTCCTCGTTGAAGGAATCAACAAGCTCGGCTGGCAGGTCGCCGCACCCAAGGCGACGATGTTCGTCTGGGCGCGCATCCCCGAGCAGTATCGCGACCTCAAGTCGCTGGAGTTCTCCAAGCTACTGCTCACTGAAGCCAAGACTGCCGTCAGTCCCGGCATCGGCTTTGGCGATCACGGCGACAACCACGTCCGCTTCGCGCTCATTGAGAACGAGGAACGCACGCGCCAGGCCCTCCGCGGCATCAAGCAGATGCTGGCAAAAGGCGTCGTCCCGGCCGTGCCCGCGTAACGGCGAGTCTTGAAGCAGGGCGCGAGTGCGCCGGCTCCGCATGCGAAAAAAAGAGCGCGAACTTCGGCCCTTGCAGCCTGTTTTTTTGCGCGGAGCCAATTGCGCCGGAACTGCTTGCAAACGTTCACTTTCGTAGTGCGTTGAGCCAGTGAAAGGTTCGCTTAAGTGGTGTCATTTACCCCCGAAACGTTCCCACTTATGGTTACGATTCTTCGCCAACTTAACCCGGAAAGGTGCCGAAAAGCACGCAAATCGCACCACATAAGGTTATGATTCGAGCGAAATAGTCCCTCAGAATTGCCCAAAGCAGCTCTTATTGCACGCTAAAGCGGCTTAAAACGCCCTAAAGGGCTCTTAACAGGAATGTTTTTGCACGTTCTTGCAGCCTGTGAGGCAGGCGACGGCAGCAGGTCACTGGGGCCAGGTTGCTGAGCGCGCAATGCGGCGCCAGGGATTGGCAATCCCGGGTCCCTGAATCGGGACCCGGGGCCGCGGTGAGCGGAAAAGCGACCAGCTAAGGCCGCGAGGGGATTACGTCGGGCTGGAACAGATCCGACAGATCGTTCGCGTTGGCGGCATCTCCCAGGTACGGTGACGAGCCTCCGGTTGCTTTTACGTGGAAGATTTCCTGCATGGTGCGCAAGTCAGAGGAATGAGAGTAAGGGATGGAGCTTGCATAGGGAAGGCCGTTCTCGTTCTGGTGAGCAAGGGGAGAGATGATGACCTCGCCGATGGTGTGGTTGAAGTCGTCGGCATTGTCGCCGGATTCGCCGTCGGCTTCGCTCTCATCCCACCAGAGAATGATTACGCCGCCATCCTGGTAGGCCCTTGACGCCATGATCAAGGGAACCAGCCGGCTGACGGTGTTGTCGCCCGCCTTGATCTGCGACGCGTCGCCAGTGAGGCCGGCGAAGCCGCCGGTGAGGCCGCTGTGCATCTCGTTGTACTGGTCGGGGGTGATCCAGTTGTAGTTGGCTACGCGGTTATCGGCCAGGTCGAACGCCAACTGCTGCAGCGGAGCATAGTGGTACCGCAACGGGTTTGAGGTGGTCGTGTTGTTGCCGCCGTTGGTATCGGTGAAGAACACCATCGGATTGTGTTTTGGCGCGTAGTTGTATTGCATCGAATCGTTATAGGCGTTCAAAAAGTTGCCCGGACCGAATACGCCGGAGAGACTGACCAGCGGAACGGTCCACCCGCTCGCAGCAAGCGGCAGGTTGATGAGCTTGCCGCTGCTGGTGGTCAGG
The DNA here is from genome assembly GCA_963841095.1 of uncultured Acidobacteriaceae bacterium. Taxonomy (GTDB): domain Bacteria; phylum Acidobacteriota; class Terriglobia; order Terriglobales; family Acidobacteriaceae; genus Telmatobacter. The sequence goes on along the minus strand of CAWJBE010000010.1, from coordinate 208,479 downwards.
TCGACGTCCTCCTGATAGGACTTCCAGGTCTCTCCCGCCTGTTGCAGCAGACCGCTCAAATGCTGTGTTGTGGTCTGGGCGTTTGGGGGATTGTCCGCGTATGGATCGTCATCATCGAGGATGCCGAAGTTGGTGCCCGCTTCTGCCCAGAGGTACTGGGGTTCGGAGGGATGAATGTGCGGATTATTGCCGCTCTTCCGTGGCCAGGACGTTGTGATAGGCCGTGGCATAGGCAACCTGCTTGCTGATGTCTACGAGTTGGCCGTTGATGTAGGCCGTCGCTGTTCCGTTCACCAGGCTATTGATGAACGGAGCGTTCGGGTTTTGATAAATGGGCTCGATTCCGCCGGGAACGGTGGTGGGCTGAGTCCAGTTGTGATTTTCAAGGGCGATGACGAAGACATGCTTGATCTGGCGATTATCGTCATCAAACTGCGCGCGCGCACACATGCAGCCGAACGCAATCATGAGCGCGAGCGCAGCAAGCGCACGGAGACGAGGAACGGGAACATTGGAACCTCCGGGTTTTGGGGATTTTTTTACGGCACGAGTCAGGTGGGCGTCGCCGGACAATCTTCAGGGGGAATCCGGACGACCTAGCTCGATGCTGGAGATTTTGTAGCAGGCCGATTGTTGCGACGTGATGAGTCGCGCGTTAAAGAACGCGCGACCCCGGTGGCACAGTGTTAAACGTCGATGATTCGCGCAGGTTGCCGCAGATCCTGACCGCCGCTACAGCATCACGCTGTTGTTCATCAGCGTGATCTCGGGCACGATTGCCGCCGCACTCGATGGTGACGCTGGCGCCCTTAAATCTGCTCCCGCTGGGACCGGCCAGTGTTACGTCGGCGGTCTTCGGCGTCAGGTCAACAGGCGCTTTCAACGCGGGCACATCGGCGGTGGCAATGGTCTTGCCGGCCTGGTCGCGCAGAACGACCTTCGATGCCGGAGCATCGACCGCGCCCACGCTGTGCACCGTGACCGTCATCTGCGATCCATCGACCTTCACGTCTTCAGGATCGATGCCGAGATCGGGACGCGACCAGTACGGAACGCCCTTGGTCTTGAGCTTCAGCTCGATGACCGTGGTGGTGCGCGGCGCAAAAGTAATCTCAACGTCCTTGCTGCGCTCGAATGCTATCGTTCCGCGTTTCCGAGTTCTTCGACCGGTGCATCGGGAGTCGGCGGCGCGTTGCCAATTCCCTGCTGCGTGCCTTGCGTCATGGTCCACTGCCGGGATCGACCTCCCATCCGGTCATGTGCGCGGTGACGGGCACGCGATCGAGATTGTAGGCGATGATTTTGACGTGATCGGGCGTAGCCTCGGGCACCAGGATCGCGACGCTCTGGTCGTTCGCCGGCGCATCGAACCGCCAGCTGACGGCGTTGCCCGGATAGCAGTAGTTGCGCATCAGCGCGACGCCGCCGAGGCGCGAGCGCTGCAGTTCGCCGTTGTTGAAGTAGATGCGATCGATCCACAGGCTGCCCTTGGTGTTGATGAACTCGCGCTCGTGCGCGGTTTGAATCTGCGAGGCGTAAACCTTGTTGAGATACGACGTGTCGCCGGTGGCCTGCCACGCCAAGTTGCCAAACCGTCTCGTTGGGCTGAGAGACGCGAACGGGCCGGAAACCTTATTGGCCGCGGTGATCAGCGGGTTCGGTCTCGGTCTTGCGCATGATCGAGCATGTCGAGCGCGTCAGTGTTGACAAGTTGCAGCGATTCCACGGGAGCGTCGACAAAGGGCTTCACATATTTGGGATCGCCGGTCCAGCGATAGGCGGCCCAGAGAATAAACCATGGCCGCATGCCGGTCGGCTTGTCCTCATCGGTTTGAAGTTGACTTCGAGTGCGCAGTGTAGGTTTGCCGTCGGGGCCGGGCTTTGTAGTGCGCGAGGATTCCGTCGGCCAGTTCGAGAATCATCTTGCGCGTTTCAGGCATGCCGTTGAAGAGCACCAGCGAAAGCGCGGGATGGAAGTCCATGTACGAAGCCTCTTTCGACCAGCCCCACACGCCGCCCTCCGGCCATCTTGGCGCCATTGAAATAATTCGACCGCACGTGGCGATGGCCGGCAGCGTTGATGCCTGTGAGCCACTCGAGGCGCTTGGCCGTGACCATGGCGCGCTCAATCTGCTTGGGGCTGCCGAAGTCGAGCATCATTGACTCGCCGAGCACGTTGATGCCGTCTTCGTAGCTGTGCAGTTCATCGGTCTGGATCGTGGCCAGGCCGTTGGTGAACATGTGCTGCGCATACATCGCGTCCATTTCTTTCGAGAGCGACGCCTTGATCTTGTCGGGCGTGGAGCCCATCATCGCCAGGCCCGGCCACCACTCGGTAAAGTCGCTGTCGTCAGAGAGGCCGCCGCCGAATTCTCCATTGGAGATTTGGCGATTGTCGATGTACCAGTTGATGAGGCGCTTCAGGTAGCCGAGGTCCTCGACCTGCAGAAACGCCCACTGCGGCACGCCCGCGGGCGCCTGCGGCAGGATGAACGGCGGGCGCACCTGCTCCATATTTTTCTCGTGCCAGTACTTGCGGGCCGAGATCGTTTTGCGGATCGACGCGCAGCAGGTCGGTGATGTCGCGCATCGAATCGATTGAAGAGATTGAGGCGGCGCGAGTTGACGCATTCTTCAACCATGTTGGCGTATTCGTCGCGCACCTGCGTCAGGCGGTCGGCCATGTGCTCCGGCAGCGCGTCTTTGTAAGGCTTGAAGATGAGCCGCAGTTCCGCGCCTTCGAGCGCAGATGTGTCGAAGTCCGCACTCTGCGCGGCAATGGTGATGTAGAGGCTCTTGCCGTTGGGCAGGATGCGGTCGCGCGTGTCGAGCCAGAGCGTGTGCGGCGCGCCCGGCTTCACCGCGAATGTGAAGTAAAGCATGTCGCGCATGGGCCACAGCGGATCTTTGATCTGGATGTTCAGCGGAATCACGCCGTCGGCATTGGGCTGAATCTTGAGCGCAGGCAAATCGATAGCGATGCCGTCGAGGCCGCCATCCATGTTTTCCCATCCGTACGTCGTGCCGTGGCCTTCATGTCCATCTGCGAGCGGAAGTCAGCGGGAATGAGAATGTGAACGATGGGCAAGCCGGCGGGCGCAGCTTCGCTTTGCGCGTTTTCATGCCGCGCTGAGCGTGCGCCGGTCCACCCGTGCCGGCGGCGGGCATGGCCATCATGGTCATGCGCTCATCGGGCGGGAAGCGGCCCGTCGATGAAGTCGACCAGGGCGTCGGTCGATGGATTGTCGTCGGCATCGACTCTGCTGGTGAGGCGGTAGCGCAACGTGGCCACGCCGGTGGGCTCCATGCCGGGATGAACGTAGTAGGCGGAGAGCTCGCCGATGGGCTGCTCCTGCTCGACATTCGTGAAGCGAATTTTCTGGCCAGTGATCGGCTAATCGAACTGGTGGTACGTGATCTCCTGGCCTCTAGGTCGCACGAAGAGAGTTTTCTCTGAGTCAGTGCCCTTCTCCTTGTCGTGCGCGAGCAGGCTCATGTTGCCCCACGCGCCGCCCGCAATTTCGAGATGATTCCACGGCTCGTCTGGGCATGTAGAAGGTGACGGCTTTGCCGGAGAGCGAGTAGCAATCCCAGTCGGGCAGCTCGTAAATAGTCGTCGCGGCCGATGAGGCGCGAGCGGTTGAAGACGCCGGGCCAGGTAGTTTCGCGAATGCCGTCTGTGGCCTTCCACCACCAGCGATCGAGATCGTAGACATCGTGAATCTCGACTTTGCGAACGGTGGTGTATTCATCATTCGAGCAAAACAGGCATGTCGCCGGGCCGGTTCCAGCCGTACTTCAGATTCCACTCCTGCTGCCAGTTTGTGGCGTGCCCTGAGCCGGAGTCGTATCGGCCTTCGGCTTGGCACGATGGGCGCCGCAGGCTGATGCGGCGACGGTCCGGCAGCAACGGTGCGATCGACGGCAGGAATGTTTTGCGGGATCTGATTCTTTGCAAGGCCGGCGATGTTGTCGTCGGAGAGCATGCGGTCGTAGATGCGGAGCTCGTCGATGTCGCCGCCGCGATCGTAGCTGTAAGAGCTTTCAACGCCGGTGGGGCCGATGATGCGCGAGTGCGGGCCGAACTGATCGAGCGCGGTGTCAAAGAGGCCGGTGGCTTCCTTGGTCGCCATCAGCTTGCCGTCGATGTAAAAACGAATGCCGCTGGTCTCGTCCCACGCCAGAGCGAGGTGCATCCACTGGTCGGGCTTGGGCATCTCCGGCAGCTTGACGGAGACGCGCGTGCGGCCCAGGTTCACGTCGGTGACGAAAGCGTCGAAGCCGTGGCCGTTCCAGTCGATGCGCAGCCACACCATGTCCCAACTGGAGTGGTCAGCAAAGCCCACGCGGAAGACGGGAAATTCGGTTTCGTCAAGAGGATGCGCGAGCGCCAGAAAAACGAGAGCGTGCCGCGCTGCGAATAGATGTTGCCCGGCGCCCAGTAAGAGAGCAACTGGTTGTCGCCGCACTGAATGTAGGAGCCGGAGACGCCGCTGGGAACGATCTTGACATCGCTGAAGTAGTTGGGAACGGGATTACCGCCGGCGGCGTAGTCGGCGTTGAGGCTCTTGTCGCCGGAGAGATAAAAGAGCAGGCCGGGCTCGGAGGCGTGCGGGTTGGGCGGAAGAATTGATGTGGTGATGGGCGGGGCGTATTCGATGGCGACCTGGGAGTGCGCCGCGGATGCAAAGAGAACGGTGGTGAAGACACAGAGCAACGAAACGAGACGCGAACGGCGCATGGCGGGCTCCCGAAATATGGTCGTGCGGTACGAGAGTGGAGGTGAGAATACGCGACGCAGAAGACTGGTCAGACCACCCCTCGGAAGTTTTATCGCAACGGGGCGCAGTTGGCAAATGGAAGGGGGCAGCCTCTCGCTTCTAGCTTTTTCGTCTGCCAGGCATCCAGCGAGAGATGCTCAACGCGCCTTTGCATTCGGTGTGGGAAACCTCTGCGCTCAAGTGGCCACGGACGAGCTCGAGGCTGGTGGCTAGAAGCTGTCTTTACATCGCCTCGGGGCTTTCAATACCGAGCAGCGCAAGCGATTTGACCAGTTCACGCAGAGTGACTGCGGCCGTGGCGAGCAGGAATGTTTTGCGCGCGGGATCTTCTTCGGTAAGGATGTGATGGCGATGGTAGAAGTTGGCGAACTCCTGTGCGAGCTGGAAGGCGTGCTTGGCGAGGTAGGCAGGTTCCGAGGTGGAGATGCATTGCTCCAGGACCATGGAAGAACGGCCGGCGCGCAGCCAGAGCGCCCAGATGTCTTCATTGGCTTCGCCAGAGAGGTAGGCGGCGAGATTCGCGTGCGATGAATTTGCGAATTCCGCTAGGACCGCTTCCGGCGTCGTTCCACCTTTGCGGAAGATGTTGCGGATGCGGACGACTGCGTATTGAATATAGGGGCCGGTCTCGCCTTCGAAGCTGAGCGCGTCTTTGAAGTCGAAAGCGATGACGGAGTTGCGTGTGTACTTGAGCATGAAGTAGCGCAGGGCGCCGATGGCGATCTGACGGGCGATCTGCTGGCGATCGGCTTCTGCATTCTCGCCACTTCCGCCGGTCTGGCGTGCGTCAACTTCGGCGCGAGTGGCGGCGATGAGCTTGTCGATGAGGTCGTCGGCCTTGACGCCGAAACCCTTGCGGCCGCTGACTTCAATGTAGGGGCGGGCCAGGTCTTCAGGGGAGATGTCGTAGCCAAGCTCGACCGCGCAGCGCGGGGTGAGCGCGACCATTTCGTAACTGAAGTGGGTGTAGTGGTCGGCCTGTTGGGTGTAGCCCATGCCGCGCAGCGCCTGGATGACGTTGGCCTGCGGGTCCGCCTGGCGCGCATCGATGACGTTGTAGATTGCCGTCGCTCCGCCGAAGTGCGGATGGTTTTCCTGGCCGTGTTCGGCTGAGACCCAGCACTCGTGATCGGGATAGGTGAAGAACGGCTTGTAGCCGAAGTCGCGGCCGAGCAGTCCGAACTTCCAAAGGTGGTAGGCGATGTCTTTGCCGACGTAGGTGACGGTGCCGTTGGAGCGGACGATGACCTTAGCGTCGTCGTCGGTTGCGCCTTCAGTTGTATCGGCGCCCGGCCGCGTCATCACCCAGCAGCCTTTGTTCTTGCCTTCGTTCTCAAAGTAGAGCACGCCGGATTGTTTGAGCTTCTCGAAGGCCGCTTCCCAGAATTTGAGATGAAGGATCTCGCTCTCGCGCGGCAGGAAGTCGTACTCGATGTCGAGGCGCAGCATGGTTTCAAGATGGCGGCGCAGGACGGCGGTCGAGATGAGGTCGGCAATTTCGGCGGTGTCGTTATTGCCGGCCTCGATCAGGTGCAGTGTGTTGAGGCGCAGTATTTTGTGCGCGGCTTCTTCTTCGGCGGTTCCTTCGCCGTACCACTGCGAGGTGCGCGCGTAGAGGTCCCAGCAGTAGTAGTCGATGCGCTCGCCTTTGCGTGCGAGCTCATCGAGCAGCGCACGAACGTCGGCCGGCGATTTGCTTTCGATATGCAGAAAGCCCACAACCACGTCGGCAACCTGGACGCCGGTATTGTCGATGTAGTTCTGCACGTCGACTTTGTAGCCCGCTGCGCGCAGCAGGCGCACAAACGTATCGCCGAGGATGGCATTGCGCAGATGGCCGATGTGTGCAGCCTTGTTGGGATTGATGGATGTGTGTTCTACAAGCGCATGGCCCCTTTTGGATTCATGATCCGGGTGCCCCACCTTCGCGATGCCTTTGTCTTTGTCGCTAAGGTGGGATGAGATGCCGGCTGTCACGCGAACTGCCGCGGCTCGATCGAGGCGTGCATTGATGTAACCGGCTCCGGCGACTTCGAAGCTGGCGAAGCCTTCAACCGTGCCGAGTGCAGCGACGATCTCCTGGGCGATGATCTTTGGCGCCTTGCGCAACGTGCGGGCAAGCTGCAGAGCGATGGGCGTGGCGATCTCGCCGAGACGGACGTCAGGCGGCGTCTCCAGTGGAATGTTACCGATTTCGAGATCGTATTTTTCTTTCAAGACGGCGCGCAGACGATTGTCGAGCCGCTTTTCGAGTTCCAAAACCACGCGAGAGCCTCAAAAAATCCTTGATTTTCTTAGTGATTCTAGCACCTGCGGTGCGCCAGCCGCGCGCCCGGCGGCGCGCCTTGCGGCATATGGTGCAAGCGGAAGCAGCTGTGTGCGATGCCGTAAGATGGAGAGTGATTGCCGCCTACGCTTCTTGAATTACGCGCGAACGGAATGCGCTCCCGATGACTGACTCGAACCTGAATTCAAACTCGAATCCGAGCCATTTTTATCTCACCACGCCGATCTACTACGTGAATGCGCGGCCGCACCTGGGCCACGCCTACTCTACCATCGTGTGCGACGCAATTGCGCGGCGCAAGCGGGCCATGGGTGTCGATACCTGGTTTTTGACCGGCACCGATGAGCACGGGCAGAAGATTGAGCGCTCAGCCAAGCTGGCTGGATGCACGCCGCAGGAGTTCGCGACCAAAATCGCCGCAGAGTTCCGTGGACTGTGGGACCGCCTGGGGCTTACCTACGACGATTTCATCCGGACGACCGAAGAGCGGCACAAGCGCGGTGTGCAGAAGCTCTTTGCGACGCTGCGCGATCGCGGGTTTATCTACAAAGGCTCGTATACGGGGCAGTATTGCGTGAGCGACGAAGCCTGGGTGGAGGTAGCGCCGGGCGCGCCCTGCCCCGATTGCGGCCGCATCACGGAGACGGTGAGCGAAGAGAACTACTTCTTCAAGCTCTCGGCATTCGAGCGCAGGCTGCTGGAGTTCTACGAAGCGAATCCCGAATTCATGGGACCGGAGTCAACGCGGCGCGAGGTCATCAGCTTTGTGCGCAGCGGCCTGAAGGATCTTTCGGTGAGCCGGACGAGTTTTTCGTGGGGCATTCCTGTGCCGGGCGATGAAAAGCACGTGGTCTACGTGTGGCTGGACGCGCTGGCCAACTACATCACTGCTCTCGGCTACGGCTCGGACGATCCGAAAGACAAGGCGCGATTGGAAAAGTTCTGGCCGGCCGACCTTCATCTCATTGGCAAGGAGATCAGCCGCTTCCACTGCGTGTATTGGCCGGCGTTTCTGATGGCGGCGGGAATTGCGCCGCCGCGCTCGGTGAAGGCCAACGGCTGGCTGCTCTTCGACCAGGGCAAGATGTCGAAGTCGCGCGGGAACATTGTGCGCGCAGAAACCGTTCACGAGGTGCTGGGCGCGGATGCGTTGCGCTACTTCCTCTTGCGCGAGATTCCCTTCGGGCAGGACGGAAATTTTTCGTTCGATGCATTGGTACAGCGGTACAACGGCGACCTGGCCAACGGCTACGGCAACCTGGTGAGCCGCGTCGTGAACATGATGCACAAGTACTTTGGCGGAGTTGTGCCGGAGGCCGGCGCGGGAACCGCGGCCGAGGCCGCGTTGCGCGCAAGCGCCGAGAATGCGATTGCCGCGTTCGGGCCGGCGTTCGATGAACTGAATTTCTCTGACGCGCTGAAGACGCTCTGGGCTTTGGTGGCGGAGACCGACGGCTACCTGACAGCCAATGCACCGTGGAAGAAGCCGCCGGATCGCTCCGACGCCGACCACTTAAAGCTGCAGGCGCGCGTGCTGACAACGGCCGCCGAAGCGATTCGCGTGATTACGGCGCTGGCCTATCCGGTTGTGCCCGATGCGGCGGCGAAGGTGTGGCGGCAGCTTGGGCTCGGCGAGTTGGCGGATGCAGCGAAGAAATCATTTTTGACAGATCTCGCGTGGGGCGGATTGAAGGCGGGCACAAAGTTCGGCGAGCCCGCGCCGCTCTTTCCCCGCGCTGAAAAGGACGCAACGGAACGTATGCAAACCCTTGAAGACGAAAACAACCGCAGCGCTGTGGAGGCTGCGAGCGGGCAGGAGCATGCTGCCATGGCCTCGTCACCGATAGATTCGGCAGCAGCCGAAGCGCCTGCGAAGGCGCCATTCGCTGCAGCGAAAACAGCCGAACCGAAGGCGCCGGCCTCAGCCGCTCAGGCTGCAGCGCCGGTTGCCGCGAATACGCCGTCTGAAACGACGACTCCGGCGGACGCCCCTGGCGTACCGGCAACCGCGCCAACGCCAATCGCACCGCAGGCCGCCGCAGAGCCCTCTGCTGCTCCGCAGCACATCACCATCGACGACTTTGCCAAGGTGGAGCTGCGCGTGGCGCAGATTCTTGCGGCAGAACGCGTGCCCAAGGCGGACAAGCTGTTGCGCCTCGAGGTCGACTTGGGGTACGAGAAGCGGCAGATTCTGGCCGGCATCGCGCAATATTACGAGCCGGAAAAACTCATTGGCCGCAAGATTGTCGTGGTGGCAAACCTGGCACCGAGAAAGATGCGCGGTCTCGAATCGAACGGCATGTTGCTGGCTGCTTCGCTTGAAGGCGGCGCGCCAGTGCTGGCCGGATTTCTTGAGGAAGTCCCTTTGGGCGCGCGGTTGAAGTAGCGAGAGCGACCGACGCTCAGCGCGGTTCAGAAGAAGATCTGGCCGGATGGTGAGCCAAACTGCCCGCATAGAGCCGGCAAACTCCAGTACTGACTTGCCAGGCAGCCTCCGCGAGACTTTCTTATTTCCTGATGGTAATGGGCGGACCGCTCGGTTTCGCCGGCGAAGGCGCCTTGGTCACATTGTCGCTTGCCCCGCCGATCCTCTTCCATGTCCCCGTTCCCAGCTTGCCCGTTGCGACGACGACTCCCGGTGATTGCACCTTGTAAGTGCCCGCGTCATCCCAGCTCATCGTGATCGCGTGCAGCGTGTAGTGCCCGTTGCTCGCCGAAAACGTCCCGGCATTCGACGGAGTATTGTCCATCGCCTCGCTATGCAATTCGTAAGTCCCGTTGGGCGCCACGCGCCAAATCCACCGCCCCGGATTGATGAAAAGCTCCCACGTGCCCACCATATTCGGATCGACTGTTGCTGTTGACCCTCCCGGCGGCAAAGGCAGCGGCGAAGACCAGCGAATGTCATCGGCGGCGCAGGGCGCTGTGACGGTCACGCAGTTTTTGCCGTGTCCAGACTGGCATATCGCAAGTGCTCCGGCCGCCGACACATCCCGGCTGGTTCCCACATAGGCCCCATAGGCCTTGTCCGCAAAGCTCTCCGCCAGTCCAATGCAAAGGTTCTCCGCCCACGTCAGTTCCTTACAATCTGTCGCCCCATTCCTGCGGCAAGTCTGCAGAGCCGCCTGCTCCGCACTGCTTTGAGAGTTTTGCCCATGCGATGCTCCTGCAGTCATGGTCGTTGGCGATATCGCCACCGCCGTAAAGTGGACCACGATAAGCTGCTGCGTGCCCGGAGGCTTTGGCATACCGTCAGCGGTGCACCCTGTGTAACCAAAATTCTCAATGCACGCATCCTCCATCCCCGGAACGACCTCGGTACTTCCGTCATCCTGCGCGCGCGCCGCAGCGCCAAAGCAGAGTAAAACCAGCGCTGCCAACCCAGGCGCGCACCCCATCCATGCAAGGTTCCATCGATTCGTCCTCATGCTTTCCTCCGGGGAAGCCATTTCGGGCACAGTCATTTGAAAGATAAGCCGTCCTCTACACCCATATCCGATTCTTCTGTGGGAACGCAACAAAAAAGACTCCGCGCTGCGGGGCCGTTTCGAAACTCATCTGATACGACGAAAAAAGACGCTCCTGAACTGGGGCGTCGTTCGATTCCGGGTTGGAGCCGGGCCAGGAGAGAGTGTGAACGAGCATGGTGCGGAAGGCGGGATAGTTCTCCTAGCAGTGCCAGAAGCCAATAACCACGCGGGTTTCGCAGATTTCTGAAAATAGCTTGGTTAGTTTTTGGTTAGTTCGGGTATTGCCAAGAAGACCCGCTTGGCGGCCCTAGAGTATCTACCATATCCACGATTTTCTGGAATTGCTCATGTGTGTGGTTCGCCATTGCGCCTTCGATTTATCTCAGCGTGAGTAGGGTGTAGTGTTCAACGGGCGTTTGTCGGCGGTGTGAGCGAAGTCAGTGAACCTACGGACGGGGCATTCAGGTCAAACTCAAGCATGAACGGCAGAGAGAATTCTCTGTCGTCTAGCAGTATGATTTTGGCTCTCTTGGCTTCGACCGGAACCGGCTTTGCCTCACCATCATCGAATGTCAGCCATTTATCGGCGAAGATGGCGACGACAAGTTTTCGGGTGACGTGACTGGCAAAGTCTACTGCTTCGTTATAGCCATCCAGCCACACTGCTCTCCCAACGTCGGCAACCTCAGAATTGTTCGCATCGTAGTAGACAATAGAGGCTCGGACATGCTGCCATGTGATGATTGAGAAATCACCCGGCTCATTTCTGAACTCGGCAAGGACAGCCTTATGCTCCCCACCCCCCTCCGGCTCAAAGAAACTGTTTCCGGCTTCATTCAGCCAAGCAATCCGTCCCTTCTTCCCGACGACATCCAGCTTCCTTTTGCGAACAGGCAATGTCGTTGGGGGTGGTGTTTTAGCGGCTGGCTGAGGCTTGCTAACATCCATTCCTTTTTCGTGCTCTATTTTTAACAACTCGGGGTCGTGCTCAAGCTCGATTACTACAGAGAACTGGAGTCTCTTAATCGTTCCTCGCACCCAAATCGGAGTCCCCCGGTTCGCTATCTTTAACACTGGCGGCAGTGAGGATAGGTTGAACCAAATGACTGCCGAGCCAAAGCTACCGGCGACTTGCCAAGTGTCTTTATCAAGTTTGGCAACGTTAGCGAATGCAACGCGCCATAACACCGGAAGTCCCACGAACTTCTCACGAGCGTGGCTTACATCATAAGGTGGCAAATCCTCCAGTGATTCTAAAATCTTGTCCGGGTCAGGTTGAGTCACAACCAATTCGGTCTCAGATTTGTCTGGAACATGATGGTGATGAACCACTGACGTTTGGGTGATGTTGTTTCCCGCTGCCACTTGTGAGTTTGTGACTGAGCCAGACAGAACAGCGTTCTTCACTTCGATTGTTTTTTCAGGTTTGAGCCAGAACCGCTTGACAACGAATCCACCGACTGCGAGAACGGCAGCACCAGCCACACCGTCGAACCATACGTACCAAGGTGGGGCAGCGATGAACATTGAGTTCAATGTAGCAAAATCCACACTGCTCTCGATATACGGAGCCGTACACGGAATTGGTTAGTTTTTAGCAATATTTTCTCTGAAATCGAGACTCAGAGTGACCACTTTTTCAGCGCGAATTTCGGGATATTTTTACCGTAACTACTATAGTTTTATTGTAGTTAGCTCTCCGCAATGTATTTTCCCGTGTGTTTTCAGCGGTGCTCCAACGAAAAACCGGCCATTTGGCCGGTAACCCTTTTGCCTTCACTTTTTACTTGACTTTTGGTGCGGAAGGCGGGACTTGAACCCGCAAGCCTTTTGGGCGCCAGCTCCTAAGGCTGGTGTGTTTGCCATTTCACCACTTCCGCACGTTCGTGGCGGCGTAAGGTTTGCCTTTTCAAGTCTAGAGTGAAAGCTGCGCACGTTGCAATGTGCGCGAGACGACGTCATCCCGCCCTAAACGCAAAAAGCGCGTTTAGAACGGGGCACCCCAAATCCTATTTCGTATCTCTCGAATAGTCTCCGCTTTTGCCGCCAGTTTTTGATTCCAGCCGAATTTCGCGAATGACGATCGATTTATCGAGCGCTTTGGTCATGTCGTAAATAGTGACCGCGGCCACTGCAGCGGCGGTGAGGGCCTCCATCTCAACGCCGGTGGGGCCGGTGGTGGCTGCCGTGGAGGTGATCCGCACGCCGCCTGCACCTACCTGCGCCTGCACGTCGACGTGTGTGAGCGCGAGGGGATGACACATGGGGATGAGATCGGCGGTGCGCTTGGCCGCCTGGATGCCGGCGAAGCGCGCGACCTCAAGTGGATTGCCTTTGGGATTTGCAGGCAGAGCAGCCAGCACCGCTTTGGAGAGCTCCACAAATGCCGAGGCAGTCGCGGTGCGGCGCGTGGGCTGCTTGGCGCCGACATCGACCATCGCGGCCTGACCGGCTGCGTCGAAATGAGAAAGCTTCGAGGGCTTGGGCATAGGACTCCTCAGGGAAGAAGAATGCGGACAGTGGACCCCGCTTCAAGACGGTCGGCTTCTTCAGGCACGACCAGAAAACAATTGGCGCGGGCCATGGCCGCCAGGTCGCCCGAGCCTTGCCAGGAAACGAGCGCGACATGGGGCAATGTGCCGGCGAACGTGCAAGCTGCCGGCAGAAAGCGCGTGAGGCCCGGTTTCGCTTTCACTTCGGCGGCGAGGCTTGCGAGAGCGAAGCGAGGACCTAACTCTTCACGGCCGGCAAGCGCCGCGAGCACGGGCGCAGCAAAGAGCAAAAATGTGACGGCCGAGGAGACCGGATTGCCCGGAAGCCCAAAGCAGCACTTCGTGCGGTTCTGGTTTCGGACGGGTTCTGTGGGGCGACGCAGCTCTGCAAAGACAAGCGGCTTGCCGGGCTGAATTCGCACGCCGGTGAAGTGAAAACGGGCTCCGGCGCGGGCCAGAGCCGGTTCGACCAGATCGAATTTGCCGGCCGACACGCCGCCTGTAATGAGCAGAAGGTCGGCTGTTGCCGCGCGAGCGAGTGCGGCATCGAGGGCTTTAGCCGTATCGCGCGCGACGGGCAGAACCCACGGCGCTCCGCCGGCAGCGGACACCATCGCAGCCAGCATGGCGCTGCTGGAGTTGCGAATCTGTCCTGCGGCGGGCTTTGACGTGATGGGCACGAGCTCATCGCCGGTGGCGAGAATGGCTACGCGCGGTTTTGCGAAGACCTTGAGCGCCGCGCAGCCGCAAGATGCGGCGAGAGCGATTTGCGCGGCGTCGATCGCAGAGCCGACGGCCAGCAGTTCATCGCCTTTGCGCGCCTGCGCGCCGCGGGCCACGATGTTCTCCCCTTTTTTGACGGTGCGCGGCGGTAGCAGCCGGACGGTTCGCGTGGTCGGGCCGCCGGCGGTTTCCACGTGCTCCAGCATGACAACTGCGTCGCCGCCGGCGGGTACCGGCGCGCCGGTCATGATCTCCCATGCCGCACCGCGCGGGAGCGGACCGGATGGAGCTTCGCCGGCGCGCGTGGTTCCGGCCACAAAAAGTGGCCGATGCGCCGAAGCCTCCGCAGCACGGCAGGCGAAGCCGTCGCGTGTGGAGCGTGCGAAGGGCGGCTGGTCGGCATCGGCACGAAGCGGTTGTGCGAGCACCCGGCCCAACGACTTGCTCAGTTCCACGCTCTCTGCTGCCGGCCTGATCCGTGCCACTTGCCTGGCGCGCGCCCCGACAAGCGCGGCTGCCTCGGCGAAACTCAAGAGGCCGGAGCTAGACACTTTTTGTCTCGGCGCAGCGGAACCCATGGATTGGATTGTAGAGGGTTGCGAAGCGGCGTGAGGAATGCAAGAATCCGAGGCACCCCGATTCGAACTGGCTACCTCCGCCAGACCGGTTCGAGCGCGACAGGCAGGTTAATTTTGAGGAGCGGCGCTGGCGGCGCTGGGCTTTTCTTCCGATCGCTCCAGAGCGGTGGTCACTTCGGCGGCAAGGGGGCCTGTGGGGGCGAGCTCAAGATACTTGTGATACGCCGCTATGCAATCGGGAGAGAGAATTGACTTGTCTGCCGCGGCATCGAAGGGCGCGTTCTGGGCGAGTCCCTGAGCTTTAAGGTAGTAAAGAAATGCGTCGGTGGGGTCCGCCTTGATGGCCTTTTCCGCGGCGTCGACTTGCGCAGTGGAGTTGCTGGCCTCAAAAAAGATGACGGCCTGATTGCGCAGATACATGGCTGCGTGCGGGGGATCGGCTTTCGCGGCGGCGTCAAAGGCAGCATTGGCTTCGTCCACCATTAAAGTGCGCGCGTAGACTTCGCCCAGGCCGCTCTCTGCCGCGCCCAGAATCTCCGGCTCACGCTGCACGACTTTCGATTCAATGGCGAGAGCCTTCTTGAAGTTGGTCTCCGCGTCAAGGTAGTTCTTCAGGCCCGTCTCAGCGCGCGCCAGGCCGATCCAAAGCACGGATCCATCGGGCTCGGCGGCGGTGTCTTTGGTCATGAGAGTTTCGGCTTCGGTGTACTTCGCGTTTTCGATCTCGGCGGTCTTGGCATCGATGTCCTGCGGTGTAGCTCCCGTACCCAGCGTTTGAATTGCCGTGGCGCGCGCATTCGCGGCATCCTGCAGGTCCTGATTCACCACCTGGAGGTCGGCGTTGACGGTGGTAACGAGATTGTTGGCCGCTACTGCCGCATTGTTTGCGGCTTCCCTTGCCTTCTGTAACTGCTGCTGCTGTTCGGGCGTCAGGCGATCGATGTAATCCTGGCGCGTCATATCGTCGTCCTGCGCTACGTCTTTTCCGGCCAGCACGATAACGCCCTGAATGTAGTCGACGATTTTGCCTGCAGGCGTATCGGCCGCGCGATAGACCAGCGTGTACTCGCCGAGCGACGCCTCTCCGGAGTAGTCTCCGGTTGCGGAGACGGGAAACGTGTACGTCAATGTTGCGCCGCCGTCAGTAGAAAGGCTGATGGCGCCGCCAGTCTGCGGCTGCCCCATTGGGTTGATCACGCGGCCGTGAATCCGGCCCATATCCTGCGCGGGAAAGTCCTGTGCTGGCGGAGACGTCTCCTGCGCAAGCGCGGGCGCGAAACAGCAGGCGAGCAGGCCGAAGACTGCAAGCAAGCGCGGCGCTGGATCAGCACTCATGCAATGGATTGTAGAGCGTAATGACGGCGGCCAGAATGGGAAATCGCACGCTTGAAAAAAGTCTGAGGGGCGTTAAGACAAGAAGGGCGTCCTTGGCGGACGCCCTTCGATAGCTGCACGAGGCAAGCCAGCTACTTCGATTTGGGCGCCTTGTAAGAGGAACTGACTTTTTCACCCGCCTGTTGCAGAATGCCCGCTACCTCATTGGCATATGGCCCAGTGGGGGCCAGGTCCAGGTACTTCTGGTAGGCGGCCGTGCAGTCAGGGGGCAGAACAATGCGGCTCGTCTTCGGGTCGATGGTTGCGTTCTGTACCAATCCCTGGCCTTTGATGTAGTACAGGATGGCCTGGTTGGGATCGATCTTGATGGCCTCATCGGCTGCGGCAACCTGGGCGGGCCCGTTGTTCTGCTGGAAGAAGATGACTGCTTCATTCCTGAGGTGCAGGGCCGCATTGGTGGGATCGGCCTTGGCGGCCGCGTCATAGGCAGCATTCGCTTCAGGAACTTTGCCCGTGCGCGCATAAATCTCGCCCAGGCCGGCATTGGCGAGGCCCAGAACGCCTCCGCGCGGCTTCTTTGAGGCGGTTTCGAGATCAATCGCCTTCTTGTATGAGGTGATTGCATCATCATATTTCTTGAGTCCGGCCTGCCCGTAGCCGAGGTTCACCCACAGCAGCGCCTCGTCGGGCTTGACGGCCGTATCCTTGGTCATCAGGCTTTCGATATCGGCGTACTTGGCGGCCTTGATTTCATTTGCCTTCGACTCGATGTCCGCCTTGGTAGCCGTTGCGCCAAGTGACTGCGCCGCAGCCGCGGTTGCGCCATCGATCTGCCTCTTGTCCTCGCCGATGGTCCGGAGGTCTGCGTTGAGCTGGTTGATGACGCTATTGGCCTTCAACGCCTCGGCGTTCGCCTTCTTCAAATCCTCAAGCTGCTTCTTCTCGTCGGGCGACATCTTGTCGATGTATTCCTGCCGCGACATGTCGTCGTCCTGCGCAGTATCCTGCCCGGCCTCGATCTTGACGCCGCGTATGGAGTCGACCATCTTGCCGGCCGGAGTGTCGGCGGCACGATAAACCAGCATGTAGGTTCCAGCCGGCGCTTCACCTGTAAAATCGCCTGTGTCAGAGACCGGGAAGGTGTACTTCAGCGTCACACCGCCATCGGTTGAGAGGCTCACGTTGCCGCCTCCCTGGGGTTGTCCTGTGGGGTTGATGACGCGGCCATGAATCTTGCCCATGGTTGCTGCGGCTGGCGCCTGTGCCCGCGTGGGCGCGGGAGATAGTGCCAACATGCCTGCCACGGCGGTGAGACCAAGCCAAAGTGAAAAAGTGCGCTTCATGTCTTCTCCTTGGGAGCGGCGGGCCGAGTACTGCCCGCAGGCTCGAAAAAGTTCAATTTTCCAGTCACTCGCCGGCAAGGCCAACTGCATTGCTCAAGCCAGCTTGAATTTTAAGTACCATCGCCCGTCGACCGTCCCATTGTTCAACTTCAGTCTGGCTCGGGCGCCATTCGTCCAGATCGGATCGACAGGCACAAATACACAACCCCATCCGTCTGGGCGCAATTCCAGCAAAACCACGTTAAATCCAATCCAGCACCCTGCACAAGAGGGGTGTCCCTAAGTCGCACCGTCCTCGCACCTTGGGCCGATACGCAATCCTGCTCTTTTTTTGACGGAACGACCCGTCTGCAAGTCGCCTTTTGCGCCGCAATTGAACTCTGCACCGCACGAATCACGATTGTAATGGTAGTTGGGCGGGCGCGAGGCCGGTTGTGGCCTGTATCACAGGGTGAAGTCTGCTCCGGCCACACCCCGAGGCCGCCATTGGTTCGCATCAAACTCTAAAATCAGGATATGAGCCTGGTAATTCGCAAAGCCACTGCGGCGGATGCCGCCCTGATGCTGGCTTTTATTCGCGCGTTAGCGGCCTTTGAGCGCGCGCCGGACGCGGTGACAGCGACCGAGGAGGGCCTGATCCGTGACGGATTTGGCCCCAACCCTTTCTTCCATTGCCTGATCGCCGAGCACGGGGGCCGACCCGCGGGCTTCGCCCTCTATTTCTTTAACTACTCCACATGGATGGGAAGGCCCGGCATCTACCTGGAAGATCTGTTCGTGCATCCGGAGTTCCGCGGCCTGGGCATCGGCAAGGCGCTGCTGAAAGAAGTGGGTGTAATCGCGGTGGAAAACGGCTGCCAGCGCATGCAGTGGGAGGTCCTGGACTGGAATACTCCGGCAATCGATTTCTACCGCGCCATGGGCGCCGAGTTCCTTGATGAGTGGCGCAATGTGCGCCTTGGCGGCGAAGCGATCAAGCGGCTTGCCACCTGCGGTGGGGCAGACGGCGCTTGCGCGTCATGAGGATTGTGAATTTTTTCCATCGTGGCCAAGGTGCGGCAACGAGCGCCGGAAAAGGGTGATATGACGAAGATTCGCGTCATCGGCGGCGGGCTCGCAGGCCCTGAGGCGGCGCTCACTGCTGCCCGCCTGGGCTGCGAGGTGGATCTCTATGAGATGCGCGCAGTCGTAGACGGAAAGCCGCGCCTGACGCCCGCCCACCAAACTACGGATTTCGGCGAACTGGTCTGCTCAAACTCGCTTAAAAGCGAGTCGCCCAACACCGCGCCATGGCTGCTGAAGCAGGAGATGCGGCGCGGGCACTCCGCACTTTTATCCCTTGCAGATGCCTGCGCGGTACCCGCAGGCCACGCGCTCGCCGTGGACCGCGTGGAATTTTCGCGGCGCATCTCCGAGGCGATTGCCGCAGAACCGGGGATTCGCGTAATTCGCGAAGAAGTGACAAGTCTCAGCAGGCCGTCGGTCCAAGGCCAGGACAGTGCGAAGCACTGCACGATTGTGGCGACCGGGCCGCTCACTTCAGACGCGCTAAGCAATGAGATCGCGCGGCTGACCGGTGCTGAGCATCTGGCGTTTTACGACTCCATCTCGCCGATCGTGGATGCCGAATCGATCGACATGAGCCGCGTCTACTTTGCCGCGCGTTGGGACAAGGGTACAGCCGATTACATCAACTGCCCCATGGACCGCGCCGAGTACGACCGATTCTACGAAGCGCTGCTCGCGGCTGAGGCTGCCGAACAAAAAGAGTGGGAAAAACTCGAGTATTTCGAGGGCTGCCTGCCGATCGAAGTGCTTGCCACGCGCGGGCGTGACACGCTGCGCTTTGGACCCATGAAGCCGGTGGGCTTGCGCGATCCGCGAACCGGCAAAACGCCATGGGCCGTGGTGCAACTGCGCAAAGAGAATCTGCGCGCCGACAGCTACAACCTCGTCGGCTTCCAGAATCATCTGAAGTTCGGTGAGCAGGCGCGTGTGCTGCGGCTGATTCCAGGCCTTGAGAATGCGCGCTTTCTGCGCTACGGGCAGATTCACCGCAATACGTATATCTGCGCGCCGGTGTTGCTGGACGAAACGCTGCGATTGAAGACGGTTCCGGAGTTGCTCTTCGCCGGCCAGATTTCGGGGGTCGAGGGATACACCGAGTCCATCGCGACGGGAATGCTGGCGGGTATCTACGCAGCGGCGATTGTGCATGGCGAAGATCCGTCCCGTTCCGCGTACCACGGCGCTGGGCTCTCTGGTCCACTACATTACGCACGCGAGCGCAAAGAACTTTCAACCAGTCAACATCACTTTCGATCTGCTGGAGCCGCTCGAAGAAGAGGTGCGCAAAAGAATCCGCGACAAAAAAGAGCGCCATCGGATGCAATGCGAGCGGGCGCTGGAGGCGTTCGATGCGTGGTTGGCTCAGATGGGCACGTAGCGCCTGTGAGTTATTGCCCAGTCGTAATGGGTCGCGCCAACTTTTCGGCTGCGGCAACTGTGATCTGGCTGTATTCTTATCCTTCCATGCCGGGGGCGCTAGGAATGTGGGAAGTCAGGGCACAACATACCGGACTGAAAGCCTACCGCGTCGTCCGTGGAGTTACGCAGCATGAGGCAGAGCTTAAGGCCAAATTGCAGGTCGCTGCTTGGGATGAGCGTTGGGCAAATAGACTCTTAGCCTTGAAGGCCAAACAGGAGAAACTTCAGGTATCTTGGGACCTCGAAACAAATAAGAAAACTGCGAGGGCGCGAACCGCGGAGCTGGAATGGCAACTTAACCGACTAGAGACCCTTCTGATCACGGGCATCGAGCAGGAGCCATTTCGCTGGTCGAATCTTACAAATACAACAACGTTTACGCAGCCTCGCCCGAATCTGCCAGTCGCTCCAACCAAGCCAGTGAGACCGGACTATCCGGCTGAACCAACGAAGCCAAACCTCCCATGTGAACCAGATCCCGACGCATATATCTTTCGATGGTCTATAGCGGGAGTTCGTCGTGTTTTCAGCGGCCAGGCGACAGTTTTCTTCGCTGTTGGTTCAACAATCCGTCAGTTGATTGGGCATCTTTTAGCACTCTTCGGATCAAAGGAAACGAGTTGGGCGGAACGCCCGCTCGAAGAAGCAAAGGCGGGATGGCGTGCAAAGGCGGATCAGACAGGGCGCGACTTTGAAATGGCGAGTACAAAGTGGCGTGCGGAGTGCGCTGCGATAGATTCATCGTACGAGAAACTCCTCGGTGCGCATGAAGAGGCACACCGAGAGGCTCTTAGGAATCATGCTGCTGTAGTTCACGCGTGGGAGTCTGCAAAGGCACAGCACAAGGAAGAGCAGATAGCGCACAATGCGCAGGTAAAGGCGCTTCGCGAGGAGTATAAGGCAGGAGAAGCATCGGCAGTGGAGTACTTTTTTGCGGAGGTGCTGAATCACTCTAAATACCCTAGGAGCTTCCCGGAAGGAAACACGGTCAGCTTCAATGAGAGCAGCGGAGTGCTGATCGTCGATTTTGAACTTCCGAATCAATCCGCATTCCCAGCTATTAAAGAGGTAAAGTACGTCGCAGCACGCCAACAATTTCAAGAGGTTCCGGTCTCGGACTCATGGTTGAAGAAGACATACGATGAGGTTCTCTATCAGATTGCTCTCAGGACGATTCATGAGATCTACAAAGCTGACGAGTCCGAAGTTCTCAAGAGTGTGGTCTTCAACGGCTGGGTTCAGAGCATCGATAAGGCAACCGGCGTTGAAACCCACGGCTGCATTCTTTCGGTTCAGGCAAGTCGTGAAGAATTCCTTGAGGTCAACCTCAGCCAAGTTGAACCAAGGGCATGTTTTAGAAAACTCAAGGGGGTCGCGAGTAGCAAACTAACAGAGCTAACACCTGTGCGCCCAATTTTGTCTATCAGCAGAGAGGATCACCGGTTCGTAGAGGGCTATGCGGTAGCTGACACACTGGATGATCGGACAAACCTGGCTGCGATGGACTGGTTAGACTTCGAGAACCTGATTCGCGAGTTGTTCGAGCAGGTCTTCAGCAAGAACGGCGGCGAGGTCAAGATCACACAGGCAAGCCGGGATGGCGGGGTCGATGCAGTTGCGTTTGATCCTGACCCGATACGCGGCGGCAAAATCATTATCCAGGCCAAGCGATATACGAATGTGGTCGGTGTATCTGCGGTTCGCGACCTCTTTGGCACAGTCCATAACGAGGGGGCGATCAAGGGCATCCTTGTGACCACTGCCACATACGGCCCCGATGCCTATGAATTCGCAAAGGACAAACCACTCACATTATTGAGTGGCAGCGAACTGCTTTCGTTGCTCGCCGATTATGGTCACCGGGCCAAAATCGATCTACAAGAAGCGAAAGCTCTTTACCTCTCGAAGCAGAATTAGGGTCTGGAGATGAAGCGCGCTCAAGGTGTTCGCGGAGCACCGGAGTGCCGCTCCGATCCCGTGCCCGTTCCGCGTACCACGGCGCTGGGCTCTCTGGTCCACTACATTACGCACGCGAGCGCAAAGAACTTTCAACCAGTCAACATCACTTTCGATCTGCTGGAGCCGCTCGAAGAAGAGGTGCGCAAAAGAATCCGCGACAAAAAAGAGCGCCATCGGATGCAATGCGAGCGGGCGCTGGCGGCGTTCGATGCGTGGTTGGCATCGGCCTTCCAGTTAGAAACTGGGCACCTCCGCGCTTGATGGCTGCCAATTCGTGCGATAGTCATTGGTGATGCTGCAATGAAAATCACACGCCAGACTTCGACCGAACTCGTTCTCGCTGACAGCAGCATGTGGATTTCAATCCTCTGCGCCGGCGTTGCGGTTGCGATCATTGTTTTCGCAATTGAGCGGGGCAAGATCGCCGGTTTTCTCGTGGCCGCGCTCTTTCTCGTCTTCGCGGCGATCTCGCTGCGGGGGACCCGTTTCTCATTCGACTCCCATTTGCGCACCGTTTCCTGGACGGGACGCAAGATGTTCAAGGTCGAGTCCGGCGTAATTCCATTTGACGGCATCAAGGATATTGGTACGGAAGCGACGTCGGGCGACAAAGGAGCAACGACATCGCGGCTGACGATCATCACGCAGCATGGCTCCGTGCCCATGGCATACGAGTACAGCGGAGGCAGAGATCAGCTTGCGCAGATGCGACGCGCGATTCTTGCATTTATCAAGCTGGAGCCTGCCAAAATAGCGGCTCGCGCGGTTGCAGGTCCGGCCTCGAGCGAGTCGTCGGTCCGCTCCCTGCTGGCACAGGGTCGCCAGATGGACGCCGTCGAATTGCTGCGATCAAGCGAGAACCTGGGCCTGACCGAGGCGATGCAGCGCATTGAAGCGATTGACACAAAGATGAAAGCCGGCAACTGAGGGTCGTTCCCGCTTACGCGTTAAACCGTTCGCATCAGATTCCTCGCCGATCCGCCGCTTCTCCGCAAAACGAGAATCCGATCTCGCCTGTGCGCTCAATTCGGCGACGGCCTCTCTACATGGTCGACCACGATGGTCTCAATGAAACCTTTGCTTGCTTTGAGCTCAAGGCCAAGGGCTTTCATAGCAGTGAGAAGGAACCCTGTGATGTCAGCGTTGTTGTCGACGTCGCCGGGCTTGTACTCGAAGTCGAAGGAGCCGCTCAGTCCCGTTTGATCGGTCACAGGACGTTCCAGCCATTCGCTCAAGCGTTCTGCCAGCTTGGGCATGGAGATATTCTTCCCGCCGTACCAGGTTTTGTAGTCTCCGCCGGCCCAGGGGTAAGCGTTTTTGTTGCTGGGCGGTTGCAGATTGAGCTTGCCCTTGCCGCGTTCAAGCAGGTAAGTCTGGACCTCGCGGGTTTCGACATGGTGTTTCAATTGAAACCTATCGATTAGAAGGGCCTGCAGCATCCGCCGTTCTTCGTCGCTTGGCGGATCGACGGAGAAGGCTGGATTCGAATGGGCGGAGGTAGAGTCAGCGGGGGGAACAGCCTGGATGTCGAATCCCTGACCAGTGGTCCAATCAGTCCAAACCGGGGCGCCGACGATCTGGAAATGCTGGATGTTGAAGGCCACCATGAGGAGATATTGCAGCCGGACCCCTTTGCCGACAATCCTGCCGCCGGGAAAGGTGCGAAGACCGTTGAGTTCCCGGTTGTCTGGGCCGGATTGCCGCACCGAAGCAGCTTCGAATTCCGGAAGTTTGGCGGTTGCGCCTGCGGTCACCGGCTCCGCGCCAGTTGCTGACGTTGCTTCCTGGCAGAATGCGCAGCATGCCGCGCTAGCCAGCAACGCGGTCACAAAAGCCAACTGCTTTGCCATATTGAGTTCTTTCTTCCCGAGTCCCTACTTTGGATCGACGACCCTGCTTTGCCGGGCGCTCATCGTAACGATCTGACGGCCCATTCTATCTCTTGCTTGATCTTCAGGCGCCGGTAACCTGCGCAACGCTTTGGACGTATTCTTCTTAGACGAGGCAAGCAGACCATGGCCACGTTTCGCCGCAGCGTTTTTGTCTCCATCTTGTTTGGCATCTTCGGCGGGCCGGGATTTGTGCTGGTCTACCTGCCGTTCTGGATTACACGCTTCCGTATTCCCGCGGATGAGCCCTGGTGGCAGATGGCTCTGGCTGGAGCGTTGATCGCGGTTGGCGTCGTGCCTGGAATCGAATCCGCGCGGCGCTTCATCTACGCGGGACACGGCACGCTGATGCCCACTGTTCCCACCGAGCACCTGGTGGTGAGCGGCTTCTACCGCCATGTGCGCAACCCGATGTATGTGGGCGTGCTGACCGCGCTCGCCGGCGAGGCGTTGCTCTTTGAAAGACGAATGATGGTGATTTATGCGGCGATTGTCTGGCTGGCGACTACTCTCTTCGTTTGCTTCTATGAGGAACCGACGCTCACCCGCCGCTACGGCGCGGAATATCTGCGCTACAAGCGCAATGTGCCGCGCTGGATGCCGCGCCTGACGCCCTGGAACGGCGCCGGAGAGTGATCCAGGAACCTTCGCGGTGCTTTCAGTGTCCAATTAAGAGAGGGCGCGCGCCGGGCAGCGGCGTGGCGCGAGCATTTACCCTAAACACAGGACAAGCGGAGAGGGCGGAGCTTTCTTGATACGTTGGATGACGATTCTGGCTGGCGGTGCGGTGCTGATGTCTGGTACGGCTTCAGCCTTGGCGCAGGCAGATCAGCCTACCGCAGCGGAGAAGCGGTCGGCAACGACGATTATGTTGCCGCTATCGCCCAAGGCCCTGCTGCCGGACGCGTTTGACGGGTGGGTCACGGCACAGCCATCCAAGGTGGTGACGGATGCGGCGCAGGCCGACCCGGCAAACGCTGCTGCGCTCAAGGAATACGGCTTTACCGCTGGCTTGCTGGCCAAATACAAGCGCGAGGGCGAAACGCTAAGCATGCACGCGCTGAGCTTCGGCGACGCCAGCGGGGCCTATGGCGCCTACTCCTACTACCGGCAGAGCGGCTGGCCGAAGGCGGACATCGGCACCGGAGGCGCGTCCGACAACAATCGCGTGCTCTTCTGGGAAGGAACGACGGTAGTGGATGCGACCTTCTCGCACATTGGGCCGATGACGGCCGGGGAGATGCGCTCGATTGCACGCCATTTGCCCATACCTACAGGGAACCGCGCTCTCGCTCCGCCAATTCTCGCCAACCTGCCGCAAGCATCGATCGAGGGACAAACAACACATTACGCGCTGGGCCCGGCGGGCTACGCCGGCTCGGGTGGCGTGTTGCCGCCCTCTCTGGTGGACTTTGACAAGGGTGCTGAGACGGTGACGGCCGACTATTCGCTCGTCTCAGGCCCAGCGACGCTCACCATCATCGACTATCCCACGCCGCAGATGGCCGAGGCACAAGAGGCAGCGATTCGCGCCTACCTGAAGGCGGGCAGCAAGGCTCAGCCGGCCTGGCCCAAGCCGCTTGCCGATTCCGACCTGGCGTCGCTCGAGGTGCGCCATAGCGGGCCGCTGGTAGTGCTTGTCAGCGGCGATGCCATTCCTGACGATAGCCATCGCCTACTGGAGTCGGTGCACTACGAGGCCGATCTGACCGCCATCCCGGAGCCGGTCGAGTCGGAGGTCCAGAAGACTGCGAAGCTCCTTGCCGGCATTGTTTTCTTGTGCGCAATGGGGGCAGGCGCCGCAATTATCCTCGGCGGATTCTTCGGGGGCGGCAGGGCTCTCATCCGGATCGCGCGCGGCAAACCCGCCTCTTCAGTATGGGACGAGGAGTTCATCCATCTCGATCTGCGGGAAAAATGGGTGGATAGAACCGAGGTAATCCAAGGTCCGCATCCGAAGGGTTAACTTCCTGTTCTGCCTGTGGAAAATGGCGCATAAACCCTAAGAAACAAGCCAAAATCACGGCAAATGACGAAGAAATCAAGGCGAATATAAGAAGAAGACCGGTCGGCCTTCAGGCCCGCACAGACTCTGTTAAATTATTGAAACAATGTGAGTTATTTTCCCAAACATTTTCCTTGACACGCTTTTCCCCCGCACCTACTATGCAGCCAGAAAGTTCTAATGGGCTTGCTTCCGTTGGAACTATTCTCCCAAAGGAGAGAGCTGCCCTGTTGCCGGGCGGCTCTTTCCGCGTTTAGGGGGATTTCGACTCAGGCAGACACCCCCGGGGTTGCATTCGGGAGCGACTCCGTCCATTCCCTGCCGCATTGCTCGCAGCGCCAGGTGTTTGCCGGGTCCACAGCTTCGAGAACTGGATCCTCTGCGCCGCATGCCGGGCATTTGGGCGCGGTGAACTCCGGCACTTCCTCTTTTTTCGTCCTCGACGGTCCCCTGCGGAAGCGATTGTGCGGCGATGACGCGCGCCTGATCGAGCTGATCGGCGGCAACGAGGACGCGTGCATACTGGCGGCCGAATTCCATCGGCTGCTGAATCCAGCTGTCGAGTCCCGCCCGCTTCAAGGCTCGAGAGAGTTCCTGCGCTTCTTCATTGCTATCGCAGTCGCTCAGGGCCGTCTTCCAGGTGTACTCGTGTGGACCATCGCCTTCGTTCTCGGTTTCTGGAGCGTTGGGGACGAGCCTGGGCATTACGCCCAGACCCCCGAGTGGGAATGCGGAATTTTCGGGGCCAGGTTCAGGTTCTATGCGGGCAATGGCTCTCTCAGGCCGCACGTACAATGGCGGCGTGGCTTCTGGCGCCGCCGGATCGCCAAGGCCGCGGCCCTTCATTTCGCTGCGCAACACCTGCTGCGCGGTCTCGGTCAGGCTGGAGAAATCGGAGCCCAGCTCAAGCAGCTCTTCGTCGCTCATCTGGCGGTAATGCCCGGTGAGCCGCTGCCACTCCTGAATCGGGTCGGCCTGCATGAGCAGCAGTATATTCCGGGCCGTAGCGGGCTGCACGCGGCTTTACCTTCACTCGGCGCAAATATACAATCGAAGAGTCTGCAAGGAGCTTCTGCGCGCCGGCTTCGGGCAGTAATTCATAGCAGTTTCTTCCTGCGCAGGCCGACGTAGCTCAGTTGGTAGAGCAGCTGATTCGTAATCAGCAGGTCGTCAGTTCAAGTCTGACCGTCGGCTCCAGATTCAGATAGCAGAAACCGTTCACGGCGTGGCCTCTCCTCGGCGAGAGGTCATTTTCTTGCTGGAGCACATTGCAAGCCCGGCCTTGGGGCAACCGGGCGATCGCGCGACGATACCAGGCACAAGCCGATCGTATTTGGCCGGCTGGTTTGTGTCCTCTACAGCCAAACCTGTTGCCAATCGACTCACTTAACGAAACATCCTGGGCGCTTGGAACCGCTACAATTCGAGCGGACTGCTACTGAACGAGGAGGTCCCTCATGAAAGCGCTGGTGAAGAGCAAGGCGGAGCGCGGCCTTTGGCTTGAGGAAATTCCCGAGCCGGCGATCGGCATCAACGATGTACTGATTCGCGTGCGTTACACGGGCATTTGCGGCACCGATGTTCACATCTACCAATGGGACGATTGGGCGCAGAAGACCATTCATGTGCCGATGACCATCGGCCACGAGTTTGTGGGCAGGATCGTCGCCGTCGGATCCAACGTGAACGACTTCTACCCCGGAGACATTGTGAGCGGGGAGGGCCACGTTGTTTGCGGGCGTTGCCGGAACTGCCTTGCGGGCAGGCGGCATCTCTGCGCTTCCGCCCAGGGCGTCGGCGTCAACCGGCCGGGCGCCTTTGCGGAACAGATTTCGCTGCCCATGACCAACATCTGGAGGCACAATCCTGGAATCAACCAGGAAGTGGCGGCCATCTTCGATCCCTTTGGCAACGCTGTGCATACCGCGCTCTCGTTTCCTGTGCTGGGAGAAGATGTGCTGATCACCGGCGCCGGCCCCATCGGCATCATGGCCATTCCTGTGGTTCAGCATGCCGGTGCGCGGCATGTCGTAATCACCGATCTGAATCCCTTCCGGCTTGAGCTGGCGCGCAAAATGGGCGCAACGCTGGCGGTCAATCCAACCGAGACCCCGCTGCCCGAGGTGCAAAAGAAGCTCGGCATGGCAGAGGGTTTCGACGTCGGTTTGGAGATGTCGGGCAATCCCCAGGCGCTCCGCGACATGATGACCAACATGAGCCACGGCGGAAAGATTGCCGTTCTCGGCATTCCCGCCAAAGAAGTGGTGATTGACATGCGCCAGATCATCTTCAGCATGTTGACGCTGAAGGGAATCTACGGCCGCGAGATGTACGAAACCTGGTACATGATGACGGTCATGCTGGAATCCGGACTGGACATCTCGCCGGTCATCACGCACCGTTTTTCATATAGCGACTTTCAAAAGGGCTTTGACGCCATGATCTCCGGCCAGGCCGGAAAAGTGGTGCTGGACTGGACGAGCCTCGGGTAAGCCGCTCTCCGCTCTTGCGGGATTCTCGCGCAGGCGTTGGCTTTTCTACTGCGCCATTGTCTGCAGCACATAAACGGCCAAGGCTGCGGTTACGAAGTCCTGCGGCGGGATGACCGGCTGCTTCCCTTTTGGCGTCGGTGGCAGCTTGACTCCCGGCTTCAACTCCACTGCGGCCGAGATGCCCGGGACCAATCAGTGGTCAATCTGAATGCGGCACCTTTGACGATCAGAAAACGGCGCCTTTAGTTAACTCACGCTCAATGTAAACGTGGTGGTGGTGGTTGTTTTGGAGGCGTCGCTCCCTGTTCCGGTGACGGTGATGGTATAGCTCCCAGCGGTCGTGCCGGGATTAGACTGCTGGTTTGAATTGCTGGAACTGCCGCCGCATGCGGCAAGATTCCCAAGCAGTACCAGAGCGCCCACAACCATCAGGAGCGTCTGCCACGTCCGCCGCCTCCTTGGCACCCACAGAATGATAAGTACTGCCAGGACCGCACCGCTCCCTCCAGCCCAGCCTTTTCCCTTTCCGAGTACGGGCCGCACGAGCGCAGCGCTCGCCGCGGTTGTGGCCACAGTAACGTTGGCTGTAGCGCTGTTCGTGCCCGAGCTCAACGTCACCTGGCCGCCACTGCACGTTGGAAGGTTCGTCGCTCCGGTAGGCTCTGCGGTAATTGCGCATGTCAGCGTGATCGTTCCCACGTAACCGTTGGTCGAACTAGCTGTCACAGACGAAGGGGTTGAGCCGCCTGGAGCGACCGTAGCTGGAGTTGCCGTCATGGTAAAGTTTGGCGCAGTTACGTTGACCGCGGACGACGCGGAGCCCGAAGCGCTGGTGTAGATTGAGGAACTGATCGCGTCCGGCGCGTAGGTTGCGGTGAAGGTGTAGCTGCCTGCACTCAGTGTGCTCGCCGGGATGTTGATGGTTGCAGCGCCGCCGACCAACGCCGTAGCCGCCGATGTGTAGCTGCCACCAGACAAGGTTACCGAACCGGTGGCCGTGGGGTTGCCTGTCCCGCCGCTCACGGCGACCGCCACGGCGAGGGCTTGCGCCGTCGAGACGCTCGAAATGCTGGGCGTCACTACTACTGTGGGCGAAATCAGGGTTACGATCACTGCCGTTGATGCCGTGCCCGAAGCGCTGGCGTACGTCGAGGCACTGTTTGTGTCGGGCGTATAGATGGCCTTGAAGGTGTAGCTGCCTGCAGTCAAGGACGCAGCCGGAATCATGATCGTTGCTGTCCCGCCACTCAAGGTGGCTGCCCCCGAGGTGTAGGCGCCGCCCGAAAGAGTGACCGAGCCAGTTGCAACAGGGTTGCCTGATCCGCCGCTCACCATCACCGTGACCGAAAGCGGTTGAGTCACGGTGATGCTCGAAACGCCGGGCGTCACCGTCACCGCTGGATTAAGCAGACCTACGCCGACGGAAGACGACGTGCCCGAGGCGCTGGCGTAGGTCGAAGAGCTCGCAGTGTCCGGTGTGTAACTGGCGGTGAAGGTGTGACTGCCCATGCTCAGCGTGCCCGCCGAAATGTTGATCGTCGCCGTCCCGCCGCTCAGGGTAGTCGCCGCCGAGGTGTAGCTGCCACTCGACAGGGTTACTGAACCATTCGCTATTGGGCTCCCTGTGCCGCCGCTCACCGTCACCGTCACTGAGAGTGCCTGGCTCGTGGTGATGCTGTTCGACGATGGGGTCACCGTGACGATGGGCGTAGCCACGCCCACAGCGACTGCCGACGAAGCAGTGCCGGAGGCGCCGCCATAGATTACGGAACTGTTCGTGTCCGGCGTATAGCTGGCCTTGAATGTGTAGCTGCCTGCAGTCAGCGTGCCATCGGGAAGATTGATCGTTGCCGTGCCGCCGATCAAGGTCGTCGCCGCGGAAGTGTAGGCGCCGCTCGACAGAATCACCGAACCGGTGGCAGCGGGGCTGCCCGTTCCGCCGCTCACCGTCACTGATACCGAAAGCGGTTGAGTGGTCACGATGCTGGACAAGGCCGGAGTCACCGTCACCGTCGGCGTGGTTACGCCTACGGTAACTGCCGACGACGCCGTGCCCGAAGCGGTGTTGTAGATCGAAGAGCTCGCCGAGTCCGGCGTATAGCTGGCCTTGAACGTGTAGCTGCCTGCGGTCAGCGTGTTCGCCGGGATGTTGATTGTCGCGGTTCCGCCACTCAGTACAGCCGCAGCCGAAGTATAGCTGCCGCCCGACAGAGTCACCGAGCCTGTCGGAACCGGGTTGCCCGTTCCGCCGCTCAGTGTCACCATCACCGAAAGTGGCTGAGTGGTAGTAATGCTCGACGCGCCCGGAGTCACAGTCACTGTCGGCGTTACGCTCACAGCGACTGCTGAAGTGGCCGTTCCAGAAGCACTGTCGTATATCGGGGAGCTTGTGGAGTCAGGTGTGTATGTGGCTTTGAACGTGTAGCTGCCTGCAGTCAGCGTGTTCGCAGGGATGTTGATCGTCGCCGTTCCGCTGGTCAGCGTAGTCGCCGCAGAGGTGTAGCTGCCGCCGCTCAGTGTCACCGTCCCTGTTGGAGTTGCATTGCCGGTCCCGCCGCTCACCGCCACCGTCACCGAAAGCGGTTGACTGGCGGTGATGCTCGACACGCCCGGCGTCACTGTCACCGTCGGCGCGGCCAGGGTTACCGTAACTCCCGACCCTGCCGTGCCTGAAGTGCCGGCATAGATCGAGGAGCTGTTCGTGTCCGGTACGTACGTAGCTTTGAAGGTGTAGCTGCCCGCGCTGAGCGTGTTCGCCGGGATGTTGATGGTTGCGGTGCCTGCGCTCAGGGTAGTCGCGGCCGAAGTGTAGCTGCCCGAGCTGAGCGTCACCGCTCCTGTCGGCGTCGGGTTGCCTGTCCCGCCGCTCACGGTCACTGCCACCGAAAGCGTCTGGGTGGTGGTGAGGCTGTTGGACGATGGGGTGACCGTAACCGTGGGCGTAGTGTCACCTACTGTGACCGCCGACGACGCCGAGCCTGAAGAACTGATGTAATACGAAGTGCCACTCGAATCAGGAGTGTAGTTGGCTGTAAACGTGTAGTTGCCTGGGACGAGCGCGCCCGCCGGGATGTTGATCGTTGCGGCACCGCCGACTAGCGTCGTAGCCGCCGAGGTGTAGCTGCCACCAGACAGAGTTACCGAACCGGTGGGCGTCGGGCTGCCTGTCCCGCTGCTCACTGTCACTGTCACAGAAAGTGCCTGAGTTGTGGTGATGGTCGACAGTGAAGGCGCCACTGTAACGGTCGGAGCCACCTTCGTGTACTCGGTGTAGGTATAGTCGTTGTAGAACTGGGTCCCGCCGCTGAATTGGGACCAGAGCCGCACGTAGATCGTGGCTCCGTTGGTTGGCAGGTTCACAGTTACGCTGGTGCCGGTGACGGGCGTGGGACTGACATTCGCCAGGTCATAGCCGCCAAGAGTCGTGCCAACCCAAAAATAATATGCAGTCACGCCGCTGGAGGCCGCATTCCAGGTAAAGGTCGTCGATGTACTTGTTAAAGTACTGCCCGGCAATGGACCGACCATCGTCGCCGAGACGTCCACCGCAACTGTAGCGGCGCCAGTCGCGGAGGTGTAAGTCGTCGAACTGCTGGAGTCTGGAGTGTAGCTGGCCGTCAAAGTATCGCTGCCAGTTGACAACGCTCCCGCAGCAATGTTGAATGTGGCGCTGCCGCCGGAAAGCGAAGTTGTCGAGTTGTAGCCGCCGCCAGAAAGAGTCACGGAGCCGGTGGCCGTCGGATTCCCCGAACCTCCATTTACTGTAACGGTCACCGAGAACCCCTGGCTTGTGGTGACGCTTGATGATGAAGGCACGACCGTAACGGTCGGCGTATACTCCGCTACACTCACTGATGTGGTGCCCGTAGCGCCGGTGTAGATCGACGAACTGCTGGAGTCTGGTGTGTAGGTGGCCGTCAGCGAATCGGAGCCTGTAGTCAGCGACCCGGGCGGAATGCTAATTGTGGCAACACCGCTGTTCAGTGTAGTGGCTGAAGAAGTGTAGCCGCCGCCGGTCAGAGTCACCGAACCTGTAGGCGTGGGCGTCCCCGAAACCGTGACTGTGACCGTCAAGGCCTGCGTCGGACCGATGCTCGTCGGTGAGGCCGCCACGGTCATCGTGGGTGAGGCCGAGGCTCCCGTCGACGCGGGCAATCCTATAAGGATCGTTTGCCACCCATCCGACGGAGAGATCGTCCAATCGTTCGAGTAGGAACCCGACGACGATATGCTTTCAGTGGCTGCCGTCAGATAGGTTGGCGTCGAATTGACATCCGAAATAAAGCCCGCCTGCGGAGTGAAGGTGTGCGGATAATCCGAGTCGCCGAAGATCCAACTTACAAGTTGTCCGACGCTACTCACCGTGATTGGATTGGAGGTAGCGCTCAACGTGTAAGTGCCTGCAGGGGGGCTTGTAATGGCGGAAACAACGGGTGGTAGTGCGGTGTTTGACCCAGCGACCGCTAAGAAATGCAGGAATATCGGCTCTCCGTTTGGAATAGCGGGGGGAGTGACGGTGATAGTATCGCCTGCGGGACAGGATGCTGGATTCTGAACATAGTAAACCGTAGCCCGCATGTAATAGGACAAGCCGGGCCAGTCGGTTGGACCCGCCAGGATACTCCAGGTGTTTCCACAGTTATCTGAAACAGTCGGTTGACTTACTGCCATGCCGTTGTAGTTGTAATAATCCCCAAGAAACAGAAGGAGTGTTGAAGCCCCTGGATAGACAAACGGCCCGACAGGATAACTTGTCTGATAAGTGGCTGTCGGAGCCGTTCCCCATGCACCCGATGACACAATCGCCGGCAGAGGGGGATTCACCGATAGCGTGGCTGCTTTGGCGGGGTTGGCTGAGGAATCTTCAAATCCGGCATAGACATTCGATGTACTCGAAGTCGTACTGATCATCACGAATCGCATGGCAGACGAGCTGGTCCACCCCGGCCGAGACGTGATTTCCTTCACAATATTTGTTACATCGATGACATGGGTGCATGTGTTCTGCCCATTGTTGTTGCCCTGGCAGCTTCCATGAACATCGCCCGGTCCGGTACTGGTGTAATCAACATACGCTGTCGTATAAGGCACATCGACAGGAGTGTTGCCGGTGGTATTGCTGAAAGGGGCTCCATCGTCCTGAGCCACGCCATAAATGCGAAAAGTATAGTTGGTATTCGTACAAGGGGGTTGCCCGCAAGTATTGTTTGACGCAAAACCGTCGCTGCTCACTAATTGCAAGTAGGCTGAGCGGATGGTGTCCCCGGAATTGATGCCGGTAGACGGAAATCGGTAGCCGGTGACCCAGGCTGCTGTTGTGCTGGAAGAACTCCCTACTAAATCTGCTCCTCCGACTTGCGGGGTGGCATTCCAGCCGCTGCCGTCTTGTTCGTTGTAGTAACCATCGTCGGCGGTATTGGAAATCTGAATCGTGTGAGAAACGATCTGAGCGCGTGCGAATGCTCCAAAGAGACAAAGGACAAGCCAGATACTCATGAGCGCATAACGCGGAGTATGGCTCAACATCGCATTCGATCGATCACCTGATGCGCAGGCTTCAGCCTGGGGGCCGAACGGAGTGATACGAATGGAGCGCCTATCACTTTCTGCTGACGGCATCACGGCTAAGCGGCAAACCATAGAAACAGAATTGCGAACGATCGATGAAAATGATTTTGAGTTGTCCACTTGTCGGAGGTCTCCCGTACCTCTCATGAGCCCGTAGGGAAGCAGAAATACGTGGGGGAATGTTGGCGCAATCTTACCAGACTTTTTGGTCCCTTATCTCTGCTTTTATTCCCGCTATCCCTACCGCGGCCACGATTGCCAGTTGCTGCGACAGCATAGGGTTCTCTTCTCGCGAGACCGATCGCAGGCGCGATTTCAGCATTCACGTTGAAACGTTCTTAAGAAATGTTGATTTATCCCCAGTGCTCGATCGTTCAGGCACTTCACCCCTAAAGCGCGCTTATCGCGAAGTCGATGAAAATTCATCGAACCCGCGGATCGAATACAGGCTATCTGCTGTAACCATAACCGACAATCCCGCAAAGGTGGAGACGGGGAAGCCGGGCAGTGAACCGTTCGATAGATCGAATTTAAACAAACAAGTAACCGGCGACGGTTACTTCGGAATCGACGATGTGCTCCGCAATCGTCTTCGGCGAACGCATTTTGGGCGGACATCGCTTTCATCCGGTGACGCTCCGTGGGCAGCGCTCATCGAGAAAATTCACGCGCACCTTGCACCCGGATCCGGAATTCCTCCATGGCACGGCCAAAAATAGCGGTGTTCGTATCCCCCTGGGACAATGTGCGAACCTCAGCAGGCTATGAGCTGTCCTTCCTGATATCTGGATCGCATTCCTCTCATGACCCCGGAAGTTTTGGGGTCGTTTCATTCCATCGCTCCGACAGTCGGTCTGCCGCTCGTCGCACTGGAGGCAGCGCTATACGAGTTTATCTTCCTAATGGTTTGATTTCAAATAGTTTATACAGAACAACAGAAGGCGATTCGAGGACCTTTCCCGTCAGCCCGAAGCCCCAGGAACGAGCCAGTCCCGCTCCCGGCATGAGAACTATCGTCATGCATGGCTTGAGATACGGCGCGCCCGGAATAGCCGATAACACTTTCGTAATGCGTCGTTAGGGTTATCTACGTTCCACGTGAGAGCAAAAAATGGTTACCATCGTCCCACGGCGATTTGTTTGGAAGGCAGTTGTAAGTTGTCGCTCGCATTGAAGGATTTCCCCGAAATTGCGCCATCTTTAATCGTCGCCGGCGGAACCATCTTGCGAGTTCGGCGCCCGAACAGCTTGCCGATCTGGGATTTAAACGGAAAAAGGGCTGTCACCTCAAGGAGCACTTCATACCGTGAGTTCAGCAGACGTATCACCAAAATTCGGCACTAACCATGCTGACGCCATCGGGACCGACCTCTTGTCGGTTGCCTTGATTGGCCCAGACGAGGAGAGACGCTCGGCAGTGGCCAGGGCTCTTGATGAAACTCGTCGGGTCCTTGTTCGGGAGTTCGATTCCTACCCGCCGGAACTTGAGCACCTGCAAAGATTGCTGGCTTCGTTCGACGTTGTTGTCCTCGACCTGGACAGCGACCCGGATGTCGCTCTGGAACTTGTTGAAAGATCGAGTGGCACCGAGGGCGGCGCGATCATGGTCTATTCGGAGAAGACCGATCCGAAACTTGCGATCCGCTTGATGCGTGCAGGCGCTCGTGAGTACCTCCTTCTCCCGCTCGAACAAGGCGCTATGGCCGAGGCTCTCGTCCGGGCCACCACCAACCTTTCGTGCGAAAACCATCCAGGCAGAAAAGACGCTGGGAAAGTTGCTCGTCTTTACCGGCTCCAAAGGAGGATCCGGCGTTACGACGGTCGCCTGCAATGTTGCCATCGCACTGGCCCAGAGATCCGACCAAAAGATCCTGCTGATCGACCTCGCGCTTCCCATCGGAGATGCGGCACTGTGCCTGGGGATTTCCGCCGGTTACTCGACGGAGGACGCCCTCGGGAATATCGACCGGCTGGATGCGAGTCTTCTTCAAAATCTCCTGGTCAAGCATCGGTCAGGAGTATTCGTGCTGGCGGCTCCCACCAAAGTTCCCGAGGTTGAGGTTTCCAAAGACGCCATCGACAAGCTGATCGCCATCGCGCGGCGCGAATTCGATCATGTGATCGTCGATGTGGGATCGAGAATCGATGTGGCGGCCAAGGTTCTCTTCGAAGATGCCTC
Source organism: uncultured Acidobacteriaceae bacterium (assembly GCA_963841095.1). Lineage (GTDB taxonomy): Bacteria > Acidobacteriota > Terriglobia > Terriglobales > Acidobacteriaceae > Telmatobacter. The sequence continues at coordinate 172,891 of CAWJBE010000010.1, read as the reverse complement.
AACCATCTACCTGGTCACGCCAGACCGGCATCTCGGAACTGCGCAATTCAAATCGCCTGATCTCACAGTTCTTCGCGGAAGGAAGTCCCAACCTGGAAATCGTGATCAACCGGTTTGATTCCCGCTTTCACGAAACGGTAAACGAAGATCGTCATCGCCAAGGCTCTCGGCAGGCCGGTGCGGTGGAAGATTCCCGATGATCAGGACGCTGCGCGCGCACTGCAGTACGGCGACACCGGTCTTACGGAAACGCGCATCTCGCGCATAAGCCTGGAGATGGCCAGCTCGATTACCGGACGCCCGATTCCACAGGAAAAGCAGAGGAGTTTCGACCTTCGCGGTTTCGACGAGGATCTTGCGCAGGCGGATTCCGGAAATCATGAACCGCCGAGCGCTGCGGATTCTGGCTCCGGCCGATGCGCGCACGATTCCGACCATCACATGGCCGACGCCCGACCCGATTGCCTACGGGAACAAGCTCACCTTCGCCCAGCTCAATGCCACAGCATCGGTTGAGGGAACCTTTGTCTACACACCCGGCCCAGGCTATGTGCTGCCGGTGGGAACGCACACGCTATGGGTCACATTCACTCCGGCAGACTCCGGCGGCTACGCTCCGCTGCAGGCCGCAACTTCAATTGTTGTGGCCAAGGCAACGCCGGCCCTCTCCTGGCCAACACCTGCCGGGATCATCTACGGCGCCGCATTGGACGATGCTCAACTCAATGCCTCGGCGCCGGTACCTGGAAGATTCGACTACTCTCCCGCGCCGGGCGAGGTGCTGCCTCCGGGAACGCATACGCTCTCGGTAACTTTCACCCCCGCGGACAGCGCGAACTACGCCACAGCACAGGCCACCGTCGTCGCTCACTGTGGCCAGAGCCAACGTCTGCCATCCAATGGCCGACGCCCGATCCGATTACGTACGGCACGCAGCTCAGCGCCACGCAACTCTGTGCCGTGGCCGTCGGTTCCGGGAACATTCGAATACAACCCTGGCTTAGGAGCGGTGCTTGCGGCCGGAGAGCATAAACTGTCTGCCGTTTTCACGCCTGCAGATACTTTGGCCTACTCTACATCGCAGACTGCCGCATCGCTGACTGTGACCAAGGCAACTCCTGCCATCACCTGGCCAGCGCCGGATCCGATTGCCCAGGGCGCTGCCATCGGCGCCACTCAGCTCAATGCCACAGCAACAGTGCCGGGATCTTTTGCCTATACACCTGCCGCGGGCGAAATACTCGCGCCGGGAGTGCATGAGCTCTCAGTAACCTTCACTCCGACCGACACCCTGAATTACACAACGGCGCGTGCTGTTGTGCCGCTCACTGTTACTGAGAAACTGCCACCCGTCATCACCTGGCCGGCCCCCTCTGCCATTTCCTACGGCGCCGCGCTGAGCGCCACTCAGTTGAACGCCACGGCATCGGTTCCGGGAACATTTGTCTACACTCCTTCCGCGGGCCACGTACTCGCGCCGGGGAGATATACCCTCTCCGCATCGTTCACTCCATCGGACACTGAAAAATACGCGACGGCGCAAGCCGCGGTCGTGCTTCGTGTGGAAGGATTGCCTGACACTGCTTCAGCGCCAACCGCAGCCGCTGAGCCGCCGCATACATGGACCTTCACCGCAGTCAACCCTGCCTCTGCAGATTCGGCGCTGGCGGAAGAAACAGGCCAGCAGACTGCCACTCAAACAAACCCGCGCGAAACGCGAACCTACAAAGGTGCTGTCTACGAGAAAGGTGAGGACGGTCAATGGCATCTCCAGAAGAATTAGCTCCGTCGCTGCCTGAAACGCTTCCCGAGGATTTCAGTGAATGGGATGGCGAAGGCTCTGCTGCGGCTAAGCCAGCTCACGCGAACGAATGGGAAGCATGGGAAGCCGCTCAATCTCTGGATAAAACGGCAAAGCCTGCTGGACAATCCGTCGAGCGCGGCGCAGCCCCGGCATCTTTGGTTGAGGCGCCACGAGTCGCGGGTTCAGCCTCGCCCGCACCAGTCGTTGCCCAGCAGCCAAAAGATCCCAGCAATGGAAATGGCAAAGCATCTGCTGCCGCCAAGCCCGTCACTTCGAGTGAATGGGAAGCATGGGAAGCCGCTCATACCTTAGGCAAAACTGCAAAGCCGCTTACGCCATCCATCGATCGCAAAGTCATCGCGTCGCCCGGCGTGGACAAGCCGCGTGATATACGTCAGACCTTGCCGCCGTCAGTCTCTATCAAGCAGCAAACGGATCTCCGAAATGGGAGCAGCAAAGCAGCTGCTACCCCCAAGCCCGTCACCTCGAGTGAATGGGAAGCATGGGAATCCGGTCAATCGCTGGGCAAAACTGCAAAGCCGCTTGGGCCGCCCGCCGAGCGCAAAACGATCGTGTCGCCCGTTGCAGATAAGCCGCGTGTTTCGGGCTCAGCGTCGTCCGCAGCAGTTGCTGTCAAGCAGCAAGAGTTGACGATCAAGCCAGTGGACGGGGCGCCCAACCACACTTCACAGGGGCCGCAGGCCAGCAATGCGGCGATGGCGGTTCAGGAGGCGCCGGGTTCGCCCAGCGTCGCTGCGGCGGATGAAGCGAGCAACTCGCCTGAGCCCAGGGAAACATCAAAGCCTCAAACTGACGACGGTCTCATCCAGCTGTTTTCATCCAAGAATGCCGAAGACGCGGAAGAGCCGAAGAAGGCGAAAAAGAAGTGGATAGCCGTTGCCGCCGTTAGCACGTGCTCAATTGTGCTTCCGCTCATCTTCATGAGCCCGCTGCTCCATCATGGAACGAGGGCCGTGGTGAAGCAATCGGTCCAGCCGCTTCCGGCAGCAACGGATTCTCAACTGGAAACGGACACGCCGAAGCCCTCGGCGAGTGAACCGGTCACCCAGGAAGTACCGCCGGCAACGACCGATAAACAACCGGCAGCGGGCAGCCAGCCGGGCAACGAAAGAGCTGAAGTGAGCCCGGTGCATGTGCCAACCAAAACGCAGGCGCAAATGATGGACGATCAACTCAATGCGCCTGCACTGATTCCGCACAGCGTTGAGAAGCAAGTTGCAGAAGATGCTCCTCCGCCGGCGAGCTTTGGCGCGGCCGGTGCGGACGGCATGGGCGGCGCCAGCGCGAATGCCAGCGTCTTCAATGGCCACGGACTGACCGTTGTAAAAGCTGCGCCTTCCAAACCGGTTGTTATTTCATCGGGTGTCGCAATTGGGATGCTGCTTCAAAAGACGACGCCGGTTTATCCGCCCATCGCTAAGTCGGCCCGGGTGTCTGGCACTGTGGTGGTGCACGCCATCATTGCAAAGAACGGAACGATCAGGGACTTGCACGTTGTGAGCGGGCCGGCCATGTTGCAGCAGTCCGCCCTCGATGCCGTGCGCACCTGGCGCTACAGACCCTACAAGCTCAACAACGAGCCAACCGAAGTTGAAACGACGATTAACGTAGTCTTCAACCTTGCCGGCTAAGGTGGCGAAATCCAAGCTGACTGATCCTATGTTCGGCACGGAATCCGTGAGATCAGAGAACGTCTCAGTGGCTCTCCTTCGGGCTTGCAGAACGGCAAACATCTCGGACTTTCGGTTCCATGATTTACGGTACCCGGTGGGCACTTGGATGCCCATGAAGGGCGCGGATATTCACACGGTCGCGCTCATCCTGGGACACAAAGACTTGAGAGGGGCAGCCAGGTATCAACATCTCTGCCCCGCCTTCCTCTCGGATGCTGTGAAGCTCACAGACTTCAGATTCGAGGGAGTGCAAGGGACGAAAGTGTGCGCCAAGCTGATCAGCGAAAATCGGCCTGCGCAAGAACCTCGGCAAAGGCAGCTTCTACTCTTCGCCCGAAGTGGACTGAGCGTGAATCTCGTAAAGCTGCTTGGCAAGCATTGCAGTGAGTAGTTCTTTCATTGCGGTGAGGTCAATCTTTCCTTGCTCCCAAGCATTGTCTGCGGCTTCGAGTGCCTTGTAGTAAGGTGCCTTGTCCGCTGCAATTTGATCTGGGACAGTATCCTTGCCGGGAAGGGTGGTGTCCTGATAGTGCGTTGCTAGGAGCCTTTTATTTAATCGTAAGCTATTACACTTTTTGTCACTTGCGGGACTGGCGGGGCATGTGACACGCTTCTCGGGAAAGAAGACGCATGACAATTTGTATCTCTGCCGCCTGTGACAATAGTCAAAAGTTGGTGGTTGCCGCCGACCGGATGTTCACAATTGGTGCCCCACTAAACGTTGAGTTCGAGCCGCCGATAAGCAAGATCGAGACGATGACGCCAACTTGTTTAGCAATGGGATCGGGGAATTCCTTGGCTGTCGCAGAAATTATGAAACGTGCCCGCGTTAAATATGTGAATTCTCCGCAGCAAAGTGTCGATATAGTTGCACGCGCATTGCAGGAAGAATATTCTGCACTGCGAAATGAAGTAGTCGATCGGCAAGTCGTTTCTCCCGCTCTTGGCCCAGATTACGCCGCGTTTCGACTGCGGGGTGGGTCTCTTCCCCAATACCTGCAGCCGCAACCGCAGATTTATGCTCAGTTGTTTATGCAGAGCGGGCAGTTTAACCTAGGAACAGAGATCGTGGTTTCAGGCTTCGATGAGGCCGGAAGCCACATATACGTCATTTCAAATCCGGGGCAATTGGTGTCGTTTGACAAGATCGGCTATGGAATTACCGGTAGTGGAGCGACGCACGCATCAATCAAATTGGCCCTTGAATTGCAGCACCCCAAGTCGGGGTTGGATGACACATTGCTTTCCGTCTATGGAGCTAAACTTGCCGCCGAAGTCGCTCCGGGAGTTGGAAAGGAAACGGAAATGTACGTGGTTTCCCCTACTGACGCTTGGCCCGTACCCCCTGAAATGATTTCTGCGCTTAAGGAAGCCCTCGAAAGAGAAAAGAGGGCAAAACCTGAAAGCAAAGAGATTGGAGAGATGTATGCCCGATTACGGCCCACTGCTTGATTTTTGCCTGATGAACCGCGAAGCCGACCGTTTAGCGTTTGAGACAGCTAAGCACTCTCCGTTCCTTTTCCTGCTTTCTCACGTCGATAATCCGCCGGTAGAGCCTTGGCAGCCACTTCTTTTTGGGGGATTATCTAATCATTCTCTAATACAGGACACCCCTGTCGTCATCCCAGACGCGCCCCCTCACATAGAACCTTAAGATAAAAGGTCAGTCACGCTCCATGCGCGGGTTTCAATTCCTGCCTCCATGGCAGGAGTGAGCCTCAGCGTCTTGTGGACGCGGCAAAAGTTATAATAGGCAAACCATAGTGCATAAGCAGCTTGTAGGTTTTCCCACTTCTTAGAGAACGCATTCGTCAGCCGCGTCATTCTCCGCATCCCCATGCGAATCGATAAGTTCTGTCGTTCAATGTGGCTTGTGCAGATGCGGTCGCGGTTAGGGTTTCCCATGACGATTTCTGGGACCGCATCCACAACTTCTGCGGGGCTGTAGCGCTGCTCGCCTTCGCGGGGGCTGGCGTAGACCTTCACCAACTGGGCAAAGTCCACACGGCCCCTCAGGTAGGCTTTCGTCGCGCCTTTGTAGGCCGCGAACCCATCGCTCGTTAGCTGATAGCGACGCGTCGCATCTGTCGCCAGAGCGAGCCTCGACATGAACTGATCTGTGGACCCCGCCGTGCGCTTGCCCATGTAGTGAGTGAGCACCAACTTTGACGTGCGCTCCATAGCAACGAAGCAATAGGCGTCACCAATCTCCATGTTGTTCTGCTCGTGGTCAAACTTGTGTCCTTCCTTCTTGAAAACGTAGCCCCAGATTTCGTCCACTTCCACATCGCGAACGGGGACGTTCTGAATCTTCTCCGCCATGAGTCGTTGGCAGCGCTCTCCAGCCAACACGAGCAGGCGCAGGATCGTGTCGCGATGCACGCCAGTGATGCGCTCTGCGCTGCGCACGCTCATGCCCTCCAAGAGTAATTGCAGAATGCGCACAGCTTCATCTAGAGGCAGGCGCATGTCGTCCAGAGGACGAGTGTGCTCCTCGGTGAACGTCTTGCGACATTGATTGCAGCGAAAGCGCTGAAGGCCGTTTCTGTGCTTTCCGAAGCGCTTGCAGGTGGTACGGCAGTAGTGGCAGGTCATTGGCTTTCCCCTTGTTTTTCTGCGGGAAAAGCCTCAAACTAGCTTTGGCGTCTGAGTGTTGGGCTTGTCCCGGCGCTTGGATTTAGCTCCGCTTCTGGTTCCAGCCAGCGGCGGAGCGCCTCAATTCAATTAGTTAAGGCGGTGGGATAACCGTAATTTCTACGGTGGTTCCATCCGCAAAACGGATGATGAAAGTGATCTTGTGCATCGCTTTCAACCCTCCCTTCTAGGCCGGTTCTTCGGGTTGCACCCCGAAACCGGCCTGTTCTATTTAGAACGGTATCACACTAGCCTAAGGCTAGCAAGGCTTAAATTAGGCTAATTCCGATACGCATTCCCCTAATACGCCTTGACAGCCTGTAGGCTTCCGCCTAATATGGAGGCGAGGTAAGAGCTATGGCAATACATCGCAGCCCCAACTACCCTGCATCCGGTTTGCGTGATGCCGTCGATGCAATTCGTCAGGTTTACGAGAAAGAGAAACGGACCACGATGCCCGGCGAAATTCTAGCTAAGGCGCTGGGCTACAAGTCGCTGAACGGGACGGCACGTCCCAAGATAGCGTCCCTCAAGAAGTACGGCCTGATCGAAGGAGATGAGCGCTCGGGATTGAGAGTGACTGATCTTGCGATGCGGATTCTCTTCCCTCCTAGCGCCTCCGAAGCCTTGGAAGCCAAGCGGCAGGCCGCGCTGTCTCCCTCGCTTTTTAAGGACATTTATGAAGAACGCAGGGACGGCTCTGACGAGGCTATCGTTAACTATTTGATTTCAAAGGGAGGGTTTTCCCCTGGCGGAGCTAAGCAAGCTATTGAATCTTTTAGAGATACTCTTGCTTTTGCGGAATTAACTGGAAGTGGGTATAATGCCTCCAATACGCCTGATAGGGCGGAGGCTCAATCAATGTATTCGGAATCTAAATCAGCCTCGAATCCTCTGGAGGCATTCACGCAGAGTGATGCATTCAAGAATTTCGGAACGGCGTCCGCCACACCTTCTGCCGATTCGGTGAGCACATGGACTTGGACTCTTTCCATGCCTCGGTCTGTTAAGGCAGACCTTCGCATTGTGGGTAAGGTCACCAAAGCCGATGTGGGACGTTTAAAGAAACAAATCGAAGCGCTGGAGGAAGCGTTTGACGAGGAGGCAGAATGACGGACCAAGAAAAGAAGCTCCGGCGGGCGCAGCTTCTAGTCGATTTGGAAGACGCTCAGAATGAGCTTGCCCACCTGCGCGAAAAAGCCGAAAGAGCTATTCAGCAGATGAAGGTTGCAGCAAACAAGCTGCGACACAATATCACCCTCGAACCATCTACTGCAGACTTTACGGTGGAAGGTGACATTGCCAATCGTCTCGGCCCTGAGAGCCAATCTCTCCCCGGATACGCAGAACTCCTGAAGCTGATTGACGAACTGAAGGTGGCGCGACAGAACGTCTACAACCTCCAGCTACGAAAGGCTCAAATCCAAGGTGTGCCCACGACCTTTGAGGTTTGATGCGCCAGCAACGCAGAGTTAGGACACTACCGCCGGGAAGGACGTATCCCAGCTTCACGCATAGAATCATGTACGAAGCCGCACGCGACGTCCTACCGTTTCCATCTGTAAAAGGGTGAATCCAGTTCAGGCGCCACATCACATACGAGGCAACGTGAATAGGGCTCTTCTCGTTCCATTTTTCGTTTATATAGTCGCAGAGTTCTTCGATTCGCTCAGGAACTTCCCAAGCGGCGGGCGGCTTGTGCTTGCTGCCCCGGATCTCAATATCAGAAGGGCGCCAATTCCCTGCATACCCCGAGATCCCAGCCAGTCCCTCCCGGTGAAGAGACAGAAGATGCGAGGGGCGGAATTTGAATGGCTGTCTGGCCGGGTCGATGAACGTCTCGACCATTCGAATGACAAGGTCGAACTGCCTGAGCCCGTTTAGGGCCTCTTGGCGGGCCCTAAGATCAGGATTTGTGATTATCTCAGCATCAAAAGCCTGGCTGTGCCGAGTCGGATCATTCATTCATTATTCGCTCTGGAGCGCCGCCCTCAATGCCTCAGCCTGCTCATCAACCATCTCGCGCGTGATGCGCTCATTCTCGATGTGAGTGTTGCCGTAAGCAAAGCTTCGGCGCTGGGCCTCACGTTCCTCGCTTGGGAATGGAACGCGGCGCGCGGCTTCGACAAGATCCTGCAAATAATTCGTCATGACTTGGGCCATCCTTTCAACTCGACATCACTCAACGGATGCGTTGCCAGAGGTGCTTGGAGCCAGCATGCTGGTTATTCCAGAGCCTAGCACAAGAGATGCAACATGGAGCGGTAATGTCGGGGGCTGCTTCACACGTCGTGAAAGGCAGTACCTCCTCGATTACGCGGCAAGCTCGCCACCTATTGTTGGCAGGCTCGAGACCGATCGTTACCGCAGCGTTACCAAAGGGAAATTCGAATCAGACAAATTTAGCTATAAATTGTTGATTTAATTTGGCGTCCCCGACGGGATTTGAACCCGTGTTATCGCCGTGAAAGGGCGGTGTCCTAGGCCGGGCTAGACGACGGGGACCACTGGTAGAGCACAGAGCATCTGGAAGAACGGCCGGATAAATCTTTCAGGATGCGCCCATTCAAAGGCTATCAACTCGCGGAAGGGGTGTCAAAACGAACGCCGGTGGCAGCACGGGCGCAGCGCACCGCCGCAAGCTTCCCGGCCAGAGCGTCAGCCGCTGTGCCTTACTAGGGTGTATCGACCTATACGGGTAGGCAGCGACGGGAGCCATTTTTTCTCAGATCGAGGAATGAGGAGCGACGCATACCGGGGCCCCCGCGGACGCGCCCTTTGTCCGTGGGGTGGATACCGGGTGTCTGCTAGCGACGAGGGACGAAGCGCTGGGGAAAAATGGCCCCGTCCCTCCGGGTTGCGGCCAAAATCCGGCCATCCTTCATTCTCGCCCTCGACGGTGGAACCGCCACAGCCTTCGGGCTCGGCTTCCTACCCCAGCTTCGTCTGGCCGGATTTTCCCGCGCGACGCTGCCTACCCGTATAGGTCGATACACCCTAGGGCCGGGCGGGCAGGAACCAAGGGCGTTAAGACGGCGCAGCATCCTTCTGAGCTATCCTCGATGAGGGCCGTAGTGTGGCATTGCCGTTGCGGCGAAACGCGGCGTGTTTTTGCGTCAATCACCCGTCTCAGGGCGTCCAATCATCCAGGATTTGTCGCCAGGCATTTTCGCGGACGGGCGCGTGAGCTCAAAAACAACACGGAAGACAGTGGCTAGGGTGCATTAACAAGCCCTAGAGGAAGATTCGAGTGACGCAGAAGACAGCTTTTTTACGCATTCCTGCTACAAGTTGTTTGATTCTGGCTGCATTGGCAGCAACCGGCTGCCAAAAGAAGCCGGAGGCATCGGCCTCGCCGGAGATGAAGGGCCTGCCCGTGCAAACGGTCACCGTGGCCCTTGAGCCTGTTCCGCAGAGCAGCGAGTACGTGGCCACCATTAAGTCACGGCGCTCCACCACAATCTCGCCGCAGGTGAGCGGCCCGCTCACCGAGATCGATGTGCACTCGGGCGATCAGGTAAAGGCCGGCCAGGTGCTGATGCGGATCGACTCGCGCCAGCAGGAGGCCAACGTGGCGTCGCTCCTCGCCACGGAGCGCCAGAAAAAAGCTGTCTACGACTTCAACACTGTCGAGCTCGACCGCCAGCACAAGCTGTTTGAAGCAGGTGTCACCAGCCGCGATGCGTGGGACCAGGCGCAGCAAGCCTACCAGAACGCCAAAGCCGACTACGAGTCGGCCGTGGAGTCGCGCAAGACGCAACAGCAGTTGCTGGATTACTACACCATCCGCGCGCCGTATGCAGGCATTGTCGGCGACATTCCTGTGCATGTTGGCGACTACGTTGGAACGGGAGGCACGCCGCCCACCATGCTCACCACCGTTGACGAAAACAAGGATCTCGAAGCGTACATTTATATTCCCACCGAGCGCTCCGCCGAGGTGCGTAAGGGCCTCGCTGTGAATCTGGTTGACAATAACGGCAAGTTGCTTGAGAAGACGAGAATCGATTTCGTCTCGTCCGAGGTCGACAGCACTCTGCAGGGGATTCTGGTGAAGGCTCCGGTGGAGGCGACTCCAGACATGCTGCGCAACGCGCAAATCATTAAAGCCGATGTCATCTGGAGCACCAAGCCCATGGCGGTGGTTCCGGTGCTGGCCGTGGCGCAACAGGGCGAGCTGAGCTTTGTGTTCGTTGTGCAGGAACAGCACGGGATGACCGTCGCGCACCGGGCGCCGGTTGTGGTGGGCGCAACCACCGGCAACAGCTATTCCATTATTTCCGGGCTAAACCCTGGTGACCGGGTGATTGTGTCGGGAACACAGTTCCTCATAGACGGCATGCCGGTGATCCTGATGGGACCTCCACCCCAAGGCGCGCCGCCCCAGGGAAAGGGAGCCGGAGTTCCTGCAAAGGCCAGCGGACATCAGGCGCAGAATACGGGAACGCAGGGAAGGAATGGCCGGGCTGTCGCGAAGAATGGCGGAGCGCCCCGTATGGTGGCCTCCCATCGCCGCCACAGAAGACACAGACGGGCTCTGGCGCGGAAGAGCAAGCAGCAGACGCAACGCGTAACGGTTTCCTGAGACGCATCGACATACCACCGAGGGTCTGCTAACACCAGGAAAGAGGGCTCATCTTGTTTGTCGACTTCTTCATTCACCGGCCCGTATTCGCCACGGTCTGCGCTCTGCTCATCATTCTGGCCGGCGCAATCTGCATTCCCAATCTGCCGGTCGCCATGTACCCTTCGCTGGCGCCGCCCATCGTGGAAGTGAATGCCACCTACGTGGGCGCCGACGCGCAGACAGTTGAAAAGGCCGTCACCATTCCATTGGAAGAGTCGATCAATGGCGTAGAGGGAATGCGCTACATCCGCTCGTCCAGCACGAATAGCGGCACCAGCACGATCGACATCACCTTCCAGACCGGCTACAACCTCGATGTTGCGGCGGTCGACGTGCAGAACCGCGTGGCCAGCGCGGAAGGCCGCCTGCCCGGCGAAGTCCTGTCGACCGGCATCACGGTCTTGAAGTCCAACTTCAATTTCGTCTTTGGCGCCGGCTTCTATGCGCCCGACGGACGCTATTCCAGCGAATTCATCTCCAACTATATGGACGTCTACGTAAAGGACGCGATCAAGCGCGTGCCGGGAGTCGGCGACGTCGTTATCTTTGGCGAACGTAAATACGCCATGCGCGTTTGGCTTGACCCGATTCGCCTGGCAGCTCGCGGCCTGACGGCGACCGACGTAGTGAACGCGCTGACAGAACAGAACGTTGAGATTCCCGCGGGCGCGCTTGGCCAGCCGCCATCCGATCCAAAGCAGGCGTTCCAGATTCCGGTGCGCGTGGTAGGCCGGCTCACCAACCCTGAACAGTTCAATAACCTGATCGTGAAAAACACGGCGAATGGGCTGGTGCTTCTAAAAGACGTTGGCCGCGCGGAGGTAGGCGCCGAGAATTACAGCACGTCCATCGAGTATGGAGGACACCAGGCGCTCGGCCTCTTTGTGGAGCAACTGTCGAACGCCAACGCTCTCGACGTGGATCGCAGGGCTAAAGCTGCGCTGGCAGAGCTCGCAAAGACTTTTCCGCCGGGCCTGGAGTATGCGATCGCCTTCGACTCCACCACCGCCGTGGGCGATTCCATCCATGAAGTGCTGGTGACGCTGGCCAAAGCCATCATCATCGTCATCGCCGTAATCTTTCTTTTCTTACTGGACTGGCGCGCCACCATTATTCCCGCGGTCACGATCCCCGTTTCGCTGGTCGGCACATTTGCTTTTATCAGGATCTTCAACTTCTCAATCAACTCGCTCACACTCTTCGGCATCACTCTGGCCACGGGCCTCGTGGTCGACGACGCCATTGTCGTGATTGAAAACGTGCAGCGCCACATTGCAATGGAGCGCTCCGATCCGCACGAGGCCACGTCGCGCGCCATGCGCGAAGTAACGAGTGCCGTCATCGCTACGTCGCTGGTGCTGATTGCCGTGTTCGTGCCGGTCTCCTTCTTTCCCGGAACTACCGGAATCCTCTATCGCCAGTTTTCGCTGACCATTGCATTCTCCATCGCCATCTCGGCGTTCAATGCGCTTACGCTTTCGCCGGCTCTCTCGGCGCTGTTCCTGCGCGGTGAAGAGGCGCGTCCCCGCCAGTTGGACTTTCTCCACATTCGCGTCGTGTCGCGAGCCTTTGCCGCCTTCATTCACGGCGCAGACGCTTCCGTGGCCTGGATAGCCAGCACCTACGCGCGCATCATTCATTTCGCGCTGCAATTGCGTTACGTGCTGCTGTTGGTGTTCTTTGCCGGGCTGGGCGCCACGGTGTGGATCTACAATCACGTCCCCACCGGCTTCATTCCCCAGGAGGACATGGGTTACCTGATGGTGATCATTCAGGCGCCTCCGGGTTCTTCGCTCGCCTACACCACCAATCTCGCCGAGCGCGGCGAGGCCATCATCGCGCAGAATCCCGATGTCCAAGGGCTGTTTTCCATCGTCGGTTTCAGCTTTGCCGGCAGCGCGTCAAACGACGGCTTGATGTTTATTAACACCGGCACCAGGGGCACTCATCGCGGAAAAGGACACTCGTCGGCCGACATTCTGAGGGAGATCTCGCCCAAGCTGCAAATGCTGATGTTTATGCCCAACGGCGGGCTCGTGGCCGCATTCGAGCCTCCAGCCGTGCAGGGCGTGGGCAGTTTCGGCGGCTTCCAGTTCATGCTGCAGGATCAGGGAGGCAACACCCTCACCGACCTTGACCGTGTGGCGCACCAGATGGTGGCCGCCAGCGCCTCACATAAGGAGCTGACCGGCCTCATCACCACCTTCTCGGCAAACGACCCGCAGGAGCTGGTCACGATCGACCGCGATAAAGCCAAGGCGATGGGTGTTTCAATCACGCAGATCGCCACCACGCTCAATGTCTTCATGGGCTCGGAGTACATCAACGACTTCGACTACAACGACCGCACCTATCGCGTCTTTGTGCAGGCTGACCAGCCGTTCCGCATGAAGGTCAGCGACCTGCACAGCTACTATGTTCGCTCCGACTCCGGACAGATGGTGCCGCTGGATAACCTGGTCACGGTGGTCCAGAGTGCCGGTGCGCCTGTGATCACTCGCTACAATCTCTTTCGCGCAGTGGAGATTGACGGCTCGGCCGCGCCCGGATACAGCTCAGGGCAGGCGATCGCCGGAATGGAGACGCTGGCGAAAGACAATATGATGCGCGGCATGGGCTACCAGTGGACCGGCCTCACGGTGGACGAAATCGAGTCCAGCGGCGAAGCGCTCATTATCTTCGCACTCGGCATCGTGGTGGTTTACCTCACGCTCTCGGCTCAGTATGAGAGCTTTGCGTTGCCGTTCATTATTCTGCTGGCTGTGCCCATGGCCATGCTGGGCGCGCTGGGCCTGGTCTCGCTGCGCGGACTCGCCGACGACGTCTACTGCCAGATCGGCCTGGTCATGCTCATTGGCCTCTCGGCAAAAAACTCCATCCTGATTGTTGAGTTCGCTGAGCAGTTGCGGCGCAAGGGCCGCAGCATTACCGAGGCCGCGATCGAAGCAGCGGAGTTGCGCTTGCGGCCCATTCTCATGACGTCGTTCGCATTCATTCTCGGCGTGCTGCCGCTGGTCTTCGCCACGGGCGCCGGATCTCTCGGCCGCCAGTCAGTAGGCACGACGGTTGTCGGCGGCATGTTGTTTTCCACCGTGCTCAACCTGATCTTTATTCCCGTGCTCTACGTGATTCTCAGCCGCCTGCTCAGCCGCGGCGATGCGGCGACTCCGGCGCAGGCTAACACGTAAGAAATCCCTGGAAGCTTTCGCAAGTCTGATCGTGTGGAGCGCGGCTCACTGCTGCTTCACGGGCTCAACCGGGCCCACTTGCGTCGCCGTTGCCGTATAGAGGCGGCAGTTGTCCGTTGTCTCCTTGAAGCGAAAGTAGGGATGGAAGAACAATGCAGCGCGCGCATCGCCCGATCCTTCCGCAAGATTCGGCAGCCAAACGCCGTCGGGCTGCGGCTGATCGTGCACATGCAGCCACAGGCCTTTATGCAGGTCCGCAACAATGCCGCCGCCAATCTTCAAATCCGCAACAGATTTCACGTTGATATCGATTAGCTCGCCGGTCTCTTCGTCAATGGTGACCTTGCCCTGCAACACCCGCGCAAGTTGCTGATTGATGTTTTTCGCCTGGAAGTGCGGGTTGGGAACAATGTCGTAAAAAAGCACGCTGCGGCCGTTCACCTCTTCGCGACGCCCATTGGCGAGCATCATGGCTTCAAGAAAATCTTCGATCTCCTGGTCCTGCTTGTCTTCCTCTTTCTCTGCCGCAGCCAGGTTGCTGTATTTGACCGTCTCCTTCATCACGAGCTCGTCCTGCTTTTTTGTTTCGTCGGGCGTCAGATCCTTGCCGTTCTTTTGCAGAGTGCGTTCAATCGGAATGCCGTTGACGTAAAAGAGGTCCAAGACAACAGTGTTGTCCTTTTTTGTGTTGCCTTTGCTGTCGGTCTCGATCGTCCTGCCCGTGACGCGGCATTCGTAGCGTTCCCGCTGGGCCGCAACCTTATGTTCGTTGGCAATTGCCCGCTGCAGCAACTCGCTCGCATTAGGCAGCGGCTTGTCGTTCGCAGTCCGCGCAGCTTGCGCGGCGCCGGTCTTGGCGAGGTAGATGGCGGCGAAAAGACTGATGGCGAGGATGCGATGCATGCAAGAGATTTTGGCTGCAGAGAAGTTGCTGCAGATCGTTCCAGCGTGGCACACTGCCGCAGCCCGCGCCGCCGGTTCTTCAGGCTGTCTTTATATTGGACGCTATGCTCCCACCGGCAGCACCGGCATGGCGTGCTGTTTTTTGGCTTCGGCCACCACGGCGTCAAGATGTTCCAGCACCTCAGCCACGGTCATCGTGTAGACCTCGCGCTGGGCATCGTAGCCTTCTTCGATGAGTTGCTGCAGATAGCGGCCGGCAATCTGCACCGCCAGCTGGTCGGTGATCACTCTTCCAGTCCGCTTCTTCTGCTCTACCCATGCGGTGCAAGGCAGGGCAATCCACATCGGGCGGCCATTCACGTCAAAACGGATGTCAACCGCGTCGGCGTGGCGCGTGGCGATGGCCACCATGGTGCCCTTCCAGCAGCAGTGCAGATCCTCGCCGCTCCAGCGGTCGGATACGTGAAAATCCTCAAACATGCTTTTAGCCTATCGTTCCTGCCGGGTGGCGGCAAGTTGTGAGCGGTTGCCGCTGCTTAAACCACACTGATAGACTAATCGGGTTGCAGTGGCGCACCTTCATCTGTTCGGACCCGCCTGCATACGCGTTTTAGGATATACGGCTTCGGTGAAGCGTAAACGCCACTTCGACGCGACCAAAAGGGAGCGGCGACCCGGCAAAGGCTTGCTAAAGCACTTTGTTTCCTAAAACGCCGAAGTCTACCGACAAAGGAAAAGAAAGCCCAAGTGGATACTCGTACCCGTCATGCCTTGAAAAAGGACAAATTTGCCCAGGCCGCCGCAAGCAGCGCCAGTTGGATCGGCGTTCATCGCACGACCTTTGTTCGCTGGGCCGTCGTTGGCGCGGCCGTTTTGATACTGGGAGCCGGCGCGCTGATTTACTGGAATATGCGCTCCTCGGCCGCAGATGCCGCTCTGGGAGCGGCAACTGACGTTTACGTGTCGCCGCTGGCCATCCCCGGCGCTCCGCCTCAAGCCGGAAGCTACACCACCTCCGAGGCGCGCGCAAAAGAGGCCAATCGCGAGTTCGTGGCGATTGCCCACGATTACAGCTGGCTCCCCGCAGGCGCCAAAGCCCGTTATTTTGCGGGCCTCACCTATGAGGAAATTGGCCAGACAGGCAATGCCGAAACGGAACTCAAGGCAGCCGCAGGCGCCTGGGATCGCAACCTGGCCAACCTGGCCAAATTGGCCCTCGCAGGGCTTTATCGCCAGGAGAATCGCGATAGCGAGGCCGTCGATCTTTACAAAGAGCTGGCCGCAAAGCCTTCAACTACCGTTTCAGCGGGCGTAGCGCAGCTTGACCTTGCCGATCTCTATGCCTCAGAGGGCAAGCCCGACCAGGCTCGCGTTCTGTGGGCCAAGGTGCGGGACATGGACAAGGACGGCGCCGCCGGGCAGATTGCCGCACAGAAGCTCACCGCCAAGTAGCCGCAAACTGCCTCGCCAGGGCGACAGCCTGCGGCTCTTTCTGATCGCGACCGATACCCGCTTGAGCTACAGTTTGCTTGAGCACTTTCGCCGCTGCCTGCGTCTGGTGATTGATGAGCACCAGCCAGGCCATTTACGCAGGTTGGATGGAGATTCCCAATAGCGCGGTGACCGAAGAAGCCCGCCTGCGCGCGGAAGACGTCGCGCTTGCGGCCCTGGTTGACCAGTATGCAGGCGCGCTCTATCGCGTGGCATACTCCGTTCTGCGCAACCAGGCTGACGCCGAAGATGCCGTGCAGGAGGCGTTTTTGCGCGTCCTGAGGCATCGCGAGATGCTCAGCGACGTCCGCGACCACCGCGTCTGGCTGATCCGCATCGTTTGGAACATCGTTCTCGACCGCAAGCGCCGGGCCAAGACCCGGCCGGAGACCGATGACGTGGCCGAACTGGCTCGGGTGCTGCCTGCCACCGGACTTTCGGCCGAAGAAAGGGCCGCCGCGGCTCAGCATCACGCCCATGTGCTGGCCTGCGTTGAGCGGCTGCCCTCCAAAGAGCGCCAGGTGCTGATGCTTTCGGCCTTTGAAGAGCTTACAAGCGTGGAGATCGCCTCAGTCCTGAGCATCACTGAATCCAGCGTCCGCTCCCGCCTGTTTCGCGCCCGCAACCTGATGGCCGGTTTGCTTGACCATTCCCGGAGTTTGCGATGAATTCTAATCCTGAAAACTCGTTGTCTCATCAACCCCAATCCGCGGAAGAGACCTTGCGGATCGTCGCCAGCCTGCCGGCCCCGGCCGGCCTTGAAGATCGGGTGCACGCGGCCCTCCACGTTGCACCGCGCCGCGGCCGTGTTCTGGCCTGGCCTAATGGATTACACCCGCAGAGCGGCTGGATGCGCACCGCGGCCGCGGCGGCCATTGTGTTTGTGGTTGCGGGCGGCGGATGGGGCGTATACACCCATGTGCAGCAGGTTCAGCCGGCCAGGGTCATTGTGATGCCCGCGCGCATGCCGGCTGCCGGCGGCTTCTCGAGCGCAGGCGCCATGCGCACACCCGACACGTTGCCTGGGCCAACTGCGCCTAAGCCCGTGAAGCCGAAGCCTGCGCTGCGCGACAAAACCAAAAAGCCCGCGGGCCGCGCCGTTTCTGCAGGCAGTGCCGGGAATGGCCATGCTGCGCCGTTGGTCAAACCTGCTCTGCAGCCCGCAGCATCCCGATAAATCTCCGCGCCGACCTTTGCGGTTTCTTTCCGCAAGCCGTCTGTCCCGCTGAATTCAGCCGTACCGCGTGCGCCGACGAAAGACGCGTTCCTATCTCTGCGCCGGCGGCCGCAGAGGTGCGCCGCTATATTGATTGAACCTCTGCACGTGGCTCGGCAAAAGCATCTCCGGGATCGGTTGGCCCTTGGGTCCGGTGGCGACCCACCACAGGGGCAGCGACTTGAATGCTTCGACATCGTCGTAATCCAGAGCGACCGCCGCCGCATCCTGTGGCGCCGTGCCAGGGCGCGACTGGAACCAGCGCATCCACTCCTTGGAGCCGGGCGCAGGCGAGCAAATATAGTTGCCTTTGGGATCGGGCTGCCCGTTGTTGCCGCAGGGTTGAAATTTGTTCGGCCCCACCAGCGTACCCGGCAAAATGAAAGAGTCCATCTGGTGCCTGGTCTTGTCCCACTCGGCGGGCCCATGGCAGCTCATGCAGGATGAGTCCGCGACGTTGGCGTAGCTCGCTCCGCTGTAAGCGATGGCGTTTTGCGCGCCGTCGTTGGGACCGGAGAGCCGGCCGCCCCAGCCGAGTGTCATTGTCGAATACGCTGGGGCCTGCGGATTAATCCATGTCTCCATCAGCGTATGGCCGGCGGCTATATCGGGGTCGTTGCCCCACATCGCACCCAACGGTACCATCTTGTCCCAGGCATCGTTGCCGGGAGCGTTCAGATCGTAGACGAGTGTGCTGAAGACCCATCCCGTCTTCGGCGAAGATACCGAATCCTTGACGATGATGTCGAATTGAGCAAGGTAGCCCGGCATATTCACCGGTGCAGTGGGCGGGTTGGCGTCGCCGGTCGCGTCAATATACAGCGGAACCACGGCCGCGCCTTTCAGAACGTCCCACCAGTCCGACGGCATTCCGGCGGTCTCTGAAGCGAACATCGCCACTTTCACAATCACCGATCCTTCCGGAATTTGCGTGTTCGCGGTCTGCACATCCGGCTTCATAGCCGTCGGTCCCCAAATCTTGTACAAGGTGTAGGCAGCGCGCGTGTCGTAGAACGTTACGGTATGCGTGCCGAAGGTGGCGCGCAGGCCGGTGTTGGGAAAGTTTGCCGCGCCGAACTCGCCGGCCGGATAGGTTCCGTGAATTGCTTCGCGCTTGGAGCCGACCCACGGCTCGTTGTACCAGCCCGCCGCCTTCGGGTCCCAATTCGCATAGTCGAAGAGGAACTTGCGTGCGTTGGCGGTCACGTATTCCTTTAAAGCCGCAACGTAGGCCGGTGCATTCTCTTTGGTGATGTGCTTCATATGAATGGCTTGCTGCCAGGGAAAGCCGGTGATGGGAGGCAAAGGAGCTGTGGGCCAGTCGTGGCTGAGGTGAAAGAGAGGGCCGTTGTAGACACTCTTCGGCGGAATCAGCCCATCGTTGTCCTGAAACGGTGTGGCGTTCAGAACCATCGCGGCAAGCGAAGGCGTTTGCGCCTGTGATGCGCTCCAGCCAGGTTTCAGCAGGGCGATACTCAATGCGATCAGGCACACGGCGAAGATAAACCAGGCTCCGGTTTGCTTCATGGCTCTTGACCTCAACTCGTAGAGATGTAAGACGGAACTCCCTCACAGCCGGAAGGAAGAAGTGCAACTGTACAGGGAAAAGGCCGGCGCAGGGCCGATGACACGCAGAGCATATCTTCTTTCCCCATGCTGCACAAGCAGAATTTCTGCATTCTTTCAGGCGATCTGTTGCACTGGAACAGCGGTGCGGGTGATGGTGAGCACGGTGATGTCGTCGTGTTGTCCAAAGTTGCGCGCCGCTTCAGCGATCGCGGAGGCGCTCCGCGTGCTCATGGCGCGGGTGCGGGCAAAACCGAACAGCTCGCCCGCGGGACCGGTCGCCTCAATCACTCCATCGGAGACGAAGGTCAGCGTATCCTGCGGAGCAATCTGGTAAGAGGTCTCGTCGTAGGTCGCGTCCTCAATCATTCCCAGCGGCAGGCCGGGAAGCGTGTGCACTTCCTCGCCATTGCAATACGGCGCGGGATTGCCGGCGTTCGCGATGCGTACGGTTCCGTCGCCGTCGGCATGGGTCACGCAGCAGGTGACGAAACCGGTGACGTGTCCGACGAGCACACGATTGAGATAGGCGAGGACGGCGGCAGGACTCCGCAGGGTGCATCCACGGAGGGCCCCAATGATCGTGGAAACGGTCATCGCCGCCTGCAGCCCTTTGCCGCTCACATCGCCCACGACGATGAGCAACGCGCCGTTCGACGCATCGTTGTCGGCGGGAATGATATGGAAAAAGTCACCGCCCACTTCCCCGTCGGGTAAATACACAGTCTCGAGATCGAAGACGGGAGTGGACGACGAAGGCCGGGAGAGCAAGAGCTGCTGCATCGCCGAGGCGGCAGCCAGTTCCCGCTCCATGATCTGGCTTCTGTGTTGAATGCGGCGGAAGCGAACCGTCATTGCAGCCAGCATCACGATGGCGAACAGCGCATACGAATACGAAAGAAAATTGAAGGTCGACGCGCCAAAATACGGCCCCAGCGCGCTGCTGCGTGCCCAGATCGACGTCACATGCCGGGACTCAGCCGTAACTGTAATGAACAGCAGGCACGCGCCAATCCATCGCATCTCCGGAAGTGGGCTTCGGAAGCAGAGGGGCAGCGGCACCAGCCGAGCGATTGCGGTGAGCATGACCACAGTTCGGAAGCAGAGGTAAAGGAATGGCGTAAGCCGGGCGACGGCCTCATAGACGCTGCCGGGAACGGGGAGCAGAAGCACGAGTTGAATGGCGAAGAGAAACCCGCAAATCTCCACCAGCCGGAAAACGAACCACACCCGCCTGCGCATCAGCGAAAACGAGAATTCAACGATGATCGCCGCCATCCACGCATTCAAAGTGAAATAAATCGCCATGGCCGTCATCGACGACATCCCGACGTCGATCGCGGTGGCAAAATTCCCTAGGCAAAGGCAGCCGAGGGAGCAGAGATTCAGACCGAGCCACAAGTTTTCGCGCGCTTGACGATCCAACGCGAAGAGCACCAGAAAAACCAGGCCCACCG
The DNA here is from genome assembly GCA_963841095.1 of uncultured Acidobacteriaceae bacterium. GTDB lineage: Bacteria > Acidobacteriota > Terriglobia > Terriglobales > Acidobacteriaceae > Telmatobacter. Next base: position 152,311 of record CAWJBE010000010.1, on the reverse strand, counting down.
ACAACATGATCAAGTAGCAGAAGTAAATCTGCCAGCATTCGTGAAGGTTCGCCAGCGTATCCTCGGCCATCACCGCGCCGATCCGATCCATAGGCGCTATCGCGGGCGTAAAGTCCATCGGGTCGAGCGCAGTCCGTAGATTCTGCGCATGAATCGCGACGACAAGGCGTCCGGCCGGCGCAATGTCCGGGGAGAATGGGAAGATCGCCCGCGAATTCTGCGGTCCGCGCCGTTTTTCAAAGCTGCCGGAGCGCCCGATCAGCCGGCCGTTCAAATAAACTTCGTAGACTGGCCATTCGCCTTGAACGAGGAGCCCAAGCTGTTGCTCCGCACGCAGCGGCTGGGGCAGCGTGATCTCGACTCGCTGCCAGATTTCACCCTGGAACGGTCGATTCGGAGAGCTGGGACCCTGCCAAACGCAACCCGGGTCGTCCGCCGCTGCACAGCGCGGGTCGTTCCCCACGTGGAAGCTCCATTGGCTCCATGGCAGGCGCTCCACGTCCGGCATCTGCCCATTCCCCTTCCGCGCAATCGCCAGACAGAGCAGCAAGAGGAGCACAGACAGACGGGAGCGCATGGGAGATCCTCCTCATTCGTGCGAGCGCCTAGTTCGTTACTCTCTAAATTTTGATTCGAATCTAAAGAATGCGGTGAGTATATCGCCAGAGCAATGCGTGCGCAATCGCGGGCACGCCCACCGAGCAGGTATGCAGAGAAACCTGCCGCCGCCAATGAGTGGGGAAGATTATGTTCTTTCCCTGATCGAAAGCGTTGCCGCCTACGCGTCCTTCACAATGGCCCTGATCAACATGCCCAGCAGCGCCAAAACCACCGCGCCCCAGAACGCCGGACCCAGCCCATACACATGAAAGCCGGGCACAATGGCCGACGCCACCAGGATCATGATGCCGTTGATCACGAGCAGAAAAATACCCAGCGTCAGAATGCTCAGTGGGAAGGTGATGATCTTCAGAAACAATCCCACCGTCGCGTTCAACAGCCCGATCACCACCGCCGCGATCAGCGCCGGAACCAGTCCACGCACGTGAAAGCCTGGGACAAGATGGGAAACAACCAGCAGCGCAATCGCGCTCAGTATCCAATGCAATAGCAGCCTCAATTGAAGTTCTCCTTTCGGCGGCATCCTTCGTTCCAGCGGCCCACATCCAACAGCGCCGCCATCCTGCCGTCACCCATTTACGGTATAGATGCAGCTTTCTGTGGAGCACAGGCCACACGTGCCGACTCTCAGCATAAAGCGCCGGCCCTGTCCCCTCGATTACATTGAATCCATGTTTGCCCGCCGCCTTACAATCGAACGCATCGACGCCGCGCACGAGCGTCACCCCTGCCCCATCGGCCAGATTGACAACTTTGCCATGCGGAACTTCACCAACGACGCCGTATTTGACGATACATTCCCCGTCGGCGACGGCATACTCGAAGCCGGCAACCGCGTCCCCCTCGACCGGCTGCAGTCCGCCATGGAGGACTGGTTTCGCCGCAAAGGCTACCTCAAGTTGGGCGAACGGCTCGAAATCGCAGAGACCGTTTCCAGTCGTCCGTAGCCCCTATGCCGCCGATTCCCTCGCAGCCTCGCCCGAGTTCCAAAGCTCCAGCTCGGCCTGCCGCCTGTCCTTCAGTCCCAGGTTCACCTGCCCCGCGGCATGGTCCCAAAGCATCAACTGCCGGCCGGCGGCTTCGTGGTTTCCGGCATTCAACTCACGCAACAGGCTGGACGCCGCCAGCCTCCCTGCACCCAGGTTGAAACAGAAGTCGACCAGCGCGTCGAACTGCCCCTGCGTAAGCTCCACTCGGACCAGGCGACCAACCGACTGCTCGGCCGCACGGATGTCGTTGAGCAACAGCCCCGCGGCCTGCGTCTCGCTTACGCCTGCCGGAAACGACTCCGCCCCTGTGATCCTGTGACCGTAGCCGACGGTCCTGAAACCTGCGACATCTCTGTATTCCTGGCTGCGAAACCCCTCCGACCTCTTGATCAACCCCATCCCATCTGCGCTAAGTTGCATGGAAACAACCCCTTGTGGCCAAAAATGGCGAAGGGCCTGTGATGGGAATCCCCCGTCAAACGAGAGACACCATCACAAGCCCTGATACCACGCTAGCAGGATCGTCGAATTAACCTGCAAACTTTCGCAGATATTTTAGTGCGCCGCTGCCGCGGGCTTGCCGCTCAACGAGAGAAAGTCGTTCAACAGCAGATTGAGCGCATCATCGAAGTTGCGGTCGTGAGTCTTTTGCAGAAGAGCCCACTCAACTGACTGCGTAACTGTCCACAGCACATAATGGCTTTTGCGGTCATAGACCACGAGGCGGAACATAGGCAGCGGATCGGAGGTGCCATTCTGCTTGTTGGGGTTTGACGGCCCATAGGGCGCTGTCAGCCGGACCTCCAGAACCAGGTCCGCCTGCGACGGATCTCCCACCAGGGTGTAGGCGCCGGTAGCCTTCAGCGCCGCATAGAGCTGCGTATAGGGGCGGCTTGGATCGCCGCTGAACGGCTCGGGAAACAACCCGCTATCCGAGCCGCCATTGGACACAAAGATATTCTTTGCCGCAAGAATCGCTGAGGGCACCGGGCCGGTCCCGGCGTTTACGGGCGTCTGTGCATAGGAAAAGGCTGCGACCAGGAGCACTGCACAGGCGGAAAGAGTTAGACAAAAGCGAATGGGTTTCACGGTCATCCCCTCTTGGCAATTGAAATCAAAATCGGATCAAGAATACTGCGATCCGGCGCCTGTGTAAGTGATACGGGCCTGAACTCGCCGCAGTCTTGACGCTCGGTTCAGGATCGAAAGGTGGGTAACTCGATTCGACCCGTCGTAACCACGCCTCAAAAATCCCAACGTAACTACACAAAAGGCATCGACCGTAACCCGATCGAGATCATCACATAAATCACTCATTTTGAATAAGATAATATCTCTTAACGGTTAAGAATCCACAGGTTGCCTATTGTGCCTGATTTTCCACAGATTCTCGCTGCCCAAAATGGGAATTTGCACCATTTCCAGTGCAAATCGTAACTTCCATCAACTCAATACCTTATCGGAATCCGCGCCGGAGCCCTGCAATTTTCAACAGGAACCCCGCGATTCATCTTGACTTTAGACCGGACTCAGCGGCTCAGCTTAGTAAAATGGACAGATGGTTAGAGCAAGGAAAACACGCAACTTAAGACGAAACGCCCCGCTATGGTTTGCCATCGCAGCGGGCGTCTCCGCCGTTGCGCTGGTCGCGTTCGTCATGCTTTTTACGGCGCGGACAGTGCAAGCAGATGCGGGTCTTCCCAGATTGGGCCCAGCAGCACCCGCATCCCCACCTGCAGCGAGTGCGACGCCGGCTTCTTTAGCTGATCAGAAGTCGACGATTCCGCAAGTCTCCCCATCCAACGCCGCCCTCCAGTGGCGCGACAGAATTCATGGGGTCGCCTCCTGGTATGGTGGAGTCTTCAACGGACGCCGCACCGCGAGCGGCGAGGTATACGACATGTATGCCATGACGGCTTGCCACCCCTCCCTCCCCTTCGGGTCCCTTGTGCGGGTGGTCAACCGGAGAAACCATCGTTCGGTCGTGGTTCGCATCACCGACCGCGGCGATCTGGTGCAAGGGGGGCGCGTTATCGACCTCTCCTATGGCGCAGCGGAAAAGCTTGGGATGACCCTGAACGGTCTTGCCCATGTGGATTTGCAGGTTCTTTCGCTCGGCAAATCTGACAGCCAGCGATAAATCATCCGCCTGAAAGCGACAACGGCCAGCCCGAGGGCTGGCCGTTGTTGCGTAACCCCTGCATCTTCAGTTACCTTCAGGCCGCGTATAGGGCTTCTGCAGATACTCGCGAGCTTCGTTCACCGCCCCCTGCGTATTGTCGTTGGTCTGCACGGCCAATCGGTACTCGTTAACGGCGCGATCGCGCTGCCCGGTCAGGTCGAATATCTTGCCGATGGCGATGTGGCTCCAGACCTCGGTCCACGGCGGCTCGTCGTCGCCGCGCAGCGCATCCCGGAAGGCGTCTACCGATGCCTGGTAGTTGCGCTGCGTAAACAGCAGCTCCCCGATGCGGTAGCTGGCCAGCGAGCTCTGCGGGTTGGCCACCAGCGCCTTCTTGTACTCGGCCAGGGCGCCGACCAAGTCGTCCTGGGCCACAAGCTGCTGCCCTTTCAAAATGGCGATGCGCACTTGCAGGTCCGGAGTGGTCTTCAACACCCAGTCCCCGGGGTCGATGTTGATGCGGCGGGGCCGCCCGAAGGTGTCAACCACATACTGGGTATCGGTGCCCACCACGTCGATCTTCTGGTTCACCGTTTTGCCGTCCGTCTCGATGCGCAAGTCGACCGGCATCCTGAAGAGGTCAAGATCCTGGTTGATCTCGCCGATCGTCCTGAAGCCCTTGTTGTTCCCCAGCCGGTAGACAGCGTACTTGTCGGTAAACTGCGGCGCTCCGGTCCCGTTGATCCACTGCGAAAAGAAGGGCAGCAACTGCTGCTGGCTCTGCTCCTCGGCTACCTTTTCAAAGTCATCGCCGGTGATGGAGCCGTTGCTGTATTGGCTGATCGCGCCCTTGAGCGTGGCCAGGAATGCCTTCTCGCCGATCTCCCCGCGCAGCATATGGAAGACCATTCCGCCCTTATCGAGCGTCATGGACTGGAACTGCGGCGAAAACGGATCGAGATGCCCAGCACTCGAGAGCGGAATGGTGTCGTAGGCCAAGGCGCCTGCCGATACATCTTCAAGCGCGGCGCGAAGGGCACTGGCGCCGCTTTGATCCTCGACATACATCAGCTCGCCGTAGCGCGACATTCCATTGGTGATCCAGGCGTCGTCGAGAGTTTTGGGGCTCACCTGGCATCCCCACCACTGGTGCGCAATGGTGTTGGCCAGCAGCCGGATGCCCGCCTTGTCGCCGATATGCGCTCCCATGATTGCCGCAATCTCCGGCGCGTACGCCGCCTCCAGCGTGTCGTTGGGCAGTTCAACCACGTTCAGGCGGGGAGTCACCGGCAAGCCGAACGCGTCGGTAAAATAGTCGTACTCGCGGGTGGCCGTCTGCGCCAACTGGTTGGCCGAGGCCTGGTGGGTGATGGTGGTATACACCTTCACATTGCCCGCGCCCACTGAGACGGGCCCTACGTAGCGGCCGGCGATCACTGTTCCTGGGAATCCCGGTTTCGTCCAGTTGAAGTCGTATTCGTCGCCAGGCTTGCCGTTTGAAAGCGTCACGTGCTTCTCTGCCCCGGCGCTGCCGCTGGCGAAAACCCGCATCCCCTGCGGCACGCGAATGTGCATCTCCGCCGTGAACCGGTCGGTCATGTAGCCCGTCATGGGAAACCAGCGCGCCGGATACAGCAGATAGCTGATCGGTTCCTGAATGGCTGCCAGCTTCAATCCCTCTACCGGCCCGTCTTCGTTGCCCGTGATGGTGCCGTCGTAAACGAATGTCCAATGGTCGGTCTGTCCCGCGGCAAAGGGCGTGTTGGGAGTAACCCGGATCGATCCGTCCGCGGTGCGCTCGCCGTCGAGCAGCTTGCCGTTTTCATCGGTGATCTTGGTGACTTTGAGCGCCGGGTGAAAGCCAAACGTCACCACGTCAAGGTGGGCGGGCGCGGTAAAGCTCACCACGGCCGTCGCCGTGAGGTGGTGCACGGTGGTATCCAATTCGGCGTTGATCACGTAGCCCGTGATGTTGAGCGCGGGGCGCTCCCGCTGGGCCAGCGCGGGGATCGCCGCCATGGCGGTGCAGGCAGCCAGCAGCGCGGCCATGGCGCTCTGGCTGAAAACGCGCCGGCGGTAAAACTTCAAATATCTTATCGTGCTATCCATCGCAAAGCTCATCGTCTTGCCGCCGTTCGTAGGCTGGTTTTTGGTTGTGATCATGTCGCAGTTTCTTTCAGGCTTGCGCCGCCTCAATTGCCGCCGGCCGGGCTGCCTCAACTCTTTCAAGAACAATTGAAGCCACTCGTTCAATGGCTCCAGCCGCCTGGCCCGGCGTGCCCTCTGGCTGCACGTGCAACGCGCTTCGAATAACCCCCAGCTCCACCTTCATGGACTGCCGAACCGGCCCGTCCGGTAGCAACCGCTCAAGCTGTTGGACGATATTTGATGCCGTGAAGTCTTTCTGGATAAGCTCGGGAACCACTCGCTTGCCGGCAATCAGGTTGGCCATGGCCACGTGCGGAACCTTTACTACCCGCTTGGCGATAGCATACGTGAACCGCGAGACCCGGTAGACAACGATAAAGGGATTGCCGATGAGGGCGGCTTCGACGGTCGCCGTTCCGCTGGCGACGACGGAGGCGCGTGCGTGGAAGAGCACGGCGCGGGCATCATCGACCAGGCGCACGGCGAGGCCGCGGCTGTGGGCATCCACCAGCCGCGATACGGCCAATCGCTGCGTTGCGTCAAGCGTGGAAGCCAGAGGAATAAGAAACTCGTAGTTCGGCGAGGGAGATCCTGCGGCAGGCACAGATGGCGAGAGGCCCCGCGCGGCATCGAGCATCACCGGCAAGTGGTTCTCGATCTCCGGGAGACGGCTGCCCGGTAATAAACCGATCCATCTCTTGGTTGGATCGAGGCCGTTCCGGGCCGCGAACTGCTCGCGGGTGATGGTGGGCTGGGGCAGATCGGCGAGCGGGTGGCCGACATACTCCGCCGGAACGCCGCGCTCGCGATAGAACTTCTCCTCAAACGGAAAAATGACCAGCATGCGGTCGACAAATTGCCGCACCAGGCGGATGCGATGCTGCTTCCACGCCCAGAGCTGCGGGCTGACAAAGTAAATAACGGGCACACCCAAACGGTGGAACTCTTTGGCCAGGCGGAAATGGATTTCGGGGAAATCGATGAGCACCGCGATGTCGGGCCGCCGCGCGCGAATGGCGCGCTTGAGCTTGTGGAACTCGCGGTAGATGCGCGGCAGGTGCGCCACAATTTCGGTGAAGCCCATGACCGCCATATCTTCTGAGCGGACCACGCACTCCACGCCGGCAGCTCTCATCTGCGGACCGCCCATGCCTGTGAGTTGAAGCGATTGTCCGGAGGCGGTGATTTGGCGGCGCAGCTCCGCAGCCAGCTGAGCGCCGTAGCGCTCGCCGCTGGCCTCTCCCGCCGAAATGAAGATCACCGGAGTCATGGATTCGTTGCCGATCGCGGACTTGAAGCAATCATAGCGGGTGCGCGCGCGGTCTCGGTTCGTGCAAACAGCAGATCCTCTCAGATTGCCGGTCCGCGGTGGTAACCTTCCCGATGGAGCAGGAATGGGGGCGCTTGTGCGGACTTTATTCGGAGCTTTTCTCCTTGGGGGACTGGTGATTGGAACAGGTTTTGTGTCGGCGCCACGGACGGCAGCGGCGCAGGAGAAGCAAGACGCGGCGGCGATTGCCCCGGCCGGAGCGGCCTCCATGCCTGCGCCCGATAATCCTGTCGCCGATCCCAAAGCCATCGTGACCGCTGGCCACGCGCGCTTCACCATCCTCACGCCCCAGCTCATCCGCATGGAGTGGTCGGCCGATGGGAAGTTCGAGGATCACGCCTCGCTGGTGTTTATCAATCGGCGGCTGCCGGTGCCGAAGTTCACACAGTCGGCGGCGATGAGCACGCCCGGTTCGACTGAAGTTGTCACCATTAGCACCAGCGCGCTGACGCTCAGATACATCCGTTCCGGCCTTCCCGGCAATGATGGTCACTTCACCGCCGACAACCTCTCCATCGAACTCACCGTGGACAGCAAGAAAGTCATCTGGCATCCCGGCGACACAGATCCCGAAAATTTGCAGGGCACGACGCGCACGCTCGATGGCGCGCTCGGCTCAAAGACCAAGGAGCCCATCGGCGAAGGCCTGATTTCGCGCTCCGGATGGGCGCTGGTTGACGACTCCACCCGCCCGCTCTTCGACTCGGCCGACTTCCGATTCCTTCAGGGCGAAAAGAGCCCATGGCCCTGGGCGATGGAGCGGCCCGATTACGAAAAGCCCGGCTCCTACACCGACTGGTACTTCTTCGGCTACGGCCGCGACTACCGCAAGGCTCTCGGCGATTATGTCCGCGTTGCCGGCCGCATTCCGCTGCCGCCGCGCTTCGCGTTTGGCATCTGGTGGTCGCGCTACTGGGCCTACGCCGACCAGGAGTTGGATGGAATTGTGCGCGGTTTCCGCGAGAACGACACGCCGCTCGATGTGCTGGTGATCGACATGGACTGGCACATCAACGACCAGCAGCTCAAGGCCGCGGGCGACGTTGATCAATCGGGCTACCAGCTCGGCTGGACCGGCTACACATGGAACAAGCTTTTGTTTCCCGATCCCGGAGCCTTCCTGAAAAACCTGCACGAGGAAGGCCTGAAAGCCACGCTGAACCTGCATCCAGCCTCCGGCATCCAGCCGTGGGAGCAGGCTTATCCCGCGATGGCGCGCGCCATGGGCATCGATCCGGCGACGAAGAAATACATACCCTTCGACCCGACCAACAAAAAGTGGGCGACGAACTATTTCAACCTCGTGCTTCATCCGCTCGAAAAACAGGGCATCGACTTCTGGTGGCTCGACTGGCAGCAGCAGCCGATGATGACCAGGCTGCCCGGCCTGAGCAATACCTGGTGGCTGAACTACCTGCACTTTACCGATCAGCAGCGCGAAGGCAAGCGCCCGCTGCTCTTTCATCGCTGGGGCGGGCTGGGCAATCACCGCTACGAAATCGGCTTCAGCGGCGACACGTTTTCCGTGTGGCCGTCGCTCGCATTTCAACCGTGGTTCACAGCCACCGCGGCCAATGTGGGCTACGCCTACTGGAGCCACGACATCGGCGGCCACATGCCCGGCGCGGTCGATCCTGAGTTGTTCACGCGCTGGGTGCAGTTCGGCGCCTTCAGCCCCATCCTGCGCACGCACACCACCAAGAATCCTGACTCCGAGCGTCGCATCTGGGCCTATCCCGAGCCCTATTCATCGGTGCTGCGCTCTGCCTTCCAGCTCCGCTATGCGATGCAGCCTTACCTCTACACTGAGGCGCGGCGCACCTACGACACCGGCGTCGCCTTCTTGCGCCCGCTCTATTACGACTGGCCGAATGAGCCGCCTGCCTACGACGCGAAGAACGAGTACCTCTTCGGCGACGACATGCTTGTTGCGCCGGTAGTCACTGCCGCAGACAAAGTGACCCAGCTCGCCAATGAAAAAATCTGGCTGCCTGCAGGCCAGTGGATCGAATGGCCGACCGGCAAGCATCTCGACGGCCCCTGCCAGGTAGATCGCAGCTTTTCCATCGATCAGATTCCCGTTTACCTGAAAGACGGCGCCATCGTTCCCATGCAGCCGCCCATGCTGCATACCGGCGAAAAGCCCGTCAATCCGCTCATCGTGAACGTGTGGCCGCTCGCGCCGGGCGATAGCTCCAGCTACTCCGTCTATGAGGATTCCGGCGTCTCTGTCGAATATCAGCGCGGCGTCTTCGCGCGCACGCCCATCCACGCCGAGCAAACCGGCGACACGCTGCGCGTTGAAATTGGCCCCGCCCAGGGAAGCTATCCCGGCATGCTCAGGGCGCGCGGTTATGAACTGCGCCTGCCGGCCGACTGGCCCCCAGCCTCAGTGATGGTCAACGGCAAACCTGTGCCACAATCGCAGCCCGGCCAGCACGGCGGCTGGAGATTCGAAGGCAACACGCTCACCACGATCGTCCCCGTGCCGGAAAGCAGCGTGGCCGCCAAAGTCACCATCGAAGTGCGCCGTGCTTCGGGATTGACGGCGCGCCGCGGCGAGCTCGACGGATTTGCCGGCGCTATGACGCGCCTGCGCGGAGCCTATGACGCGATGCAGCAGACTTCGCCCATCTCCGCGCCGCCCGATCCGCTCATCGATGCCATGCAGACCGGCGATCGGCTCAGCTACCACCCCGAGCGCGCAGTCGAGGAGATTGCGCACTTCCACGAAGTGCTGCCCAGGGCGCGAGCCGCGGTAGACGACGGCGCCGCAAGCTTTGTGCAACGGCTCAACGACTCCTCGTTCCGCATTGGTGGCTCCGCGACGGCCCCCGCTGACGTTCCGGCCGAGAGACAGCGCCGCCTGGACTTGCTGCATCGCGCCGAAGCGCTGGTTGCCGAAGCAGCGAAGTAGCCGCTTTACGCGGCGATCTCCGCCGCGTGCGCCTTCTGCATGAACGCCGGCGCTTCGTCCGCGCTCGGTCCCCAGCTTGCCGGCACCGCAACGTTCAGCATGCGCAGATAGACGCTCAACTGCCCGCGATGCTGGTACAAGTGGCTAAACATGATGTCGCGGAGAAACTCGCCGCGCGGCTGAGAAAAAGCGGCGCGGTCACCCGCCATCATGTGCCACGTTTCTTTCATGGCCGCGTCGTCGAACGTCGGCAGCATGCCGCGCACGGTTGCTGCGCTCTCGTCAAAAGCCTTCAGAATCTCTTCGCGGCTTGCAGGCTGCGGATAGTTCCCAAACTCCGGCGCCTTCGCGGGATTGTTCTGGACAAACGGCAGGAGCCGGCCCGGCGCCAATGCGATGTGCAGTGCAAGCTGACCGGCCGTCATTGATCTTTCGTGCGGACGCCAGGTGAGTTTCTCTTCAGGCACGCGCTCCAGAAACCTGCGCGTGACGGGCGCCTGCGTTTCAAATTCAGCCAGTAATTCCTTGGCAATTGTCATATCGAACCTCCTGCGGCTTGTGTTGCGGGGAAATTCTCGTGCGCATCCAGAACCCGGATCGCGGCGAGAGGCTACGCTCGTTCGGCGCGCAAACGAACCTGATCGTGAACGTAGTTCCAGCCCGTGACCACGCCCTTCTTGTGGTCTTCAAGAATCATGCCGAAGCCCGTGTGGCTGAATTTGATGAGCGTTTCACCATTCTCGTGGCTCAGGCGGTACTGCACATTGTTGGCTACGGGTTGAGACATAAACATCGGTCCGGTGAACTCCAACAGCGTGGGGCGCTTAATGGCTTGCACAACACCCCAGAAATGCCCGTTGCCTTCGCCCAGATCGCGGAACCATCGACCGCCCGGCCACGCTTCCAGCTTCATCGGCATCGGCGTGCCATCTGGGTGCTCATTCGATGGGCCAAGTTGCTCGATCAGCGCCGCAAACGTTTTTTCCAGCGATGCGCGCACGCGGATCTCCTGGTGGATGTTGAGAGTCAGGTCTTCAATGCCGGGAAGTGTCGATACGTTCATAAATCCTCCTTGGGGAATTCTTTGCTTGCGGGCCCGTTACTCCGTTTTCCGTTCGCGGTTCATCTCCGCCTCTGCGCGCTCTTTCACTCGGTTCAACTGGTGCTGCCAGTAGCGCTCGAACGTCTCAGTCCACGCGTGCAGCGGCCTGATCGCGGCGGCGTTCGTCTGGTAGAGCCGGTGGCGTCCGTTGCGGCGCACGCGTACCAGGTTCACGCTGCGCAACACGCCCAGATGCTTTGAGACGGACGGCTGGTCGAGCCCGATAGCCAGCACAATCTCGCCCACCTGCCGCTCCTCTCGAGCCAGATAGTCCAGAATCTGCCGCCGCCTGGGCTCGGCCACGGCATTAAACGCGTCGGAAGTGGTTGCCGCCCTTGCCATGATCGGAACAATACATGCCTATATAGGAATATGTCAAGCAAAAAATATTGACCGCAAAAATAGCTCCCATTTCCAACGCTGAAGCGCAGGCCAAAGAACATGCAGCATCCGGTGTGACGAATCGGCTATAGTTCTTCGCATAGGCCTCCTCCCCTCGCGAAAGGACCATTGCTCATGACTTTGGACCGCCGAGCCTTTTTGAACGCCTGCACCCGTGCGGGCATTGCTTCACCGCTGTTGCCTGGAATTCTCTACACGCTGGCCGCGCAGGCCCAAACCCCCTCCTCGCCGGCTGCCCCAACAGAAAAGCCCAACGAGTTGCCCAAGGTTACGCCGGAGATGATTGACCAGGCTGCCTCGCTCGCCGGAGTGGGCCCGTTTACTGTCGAGCAGAAAAAAATGATGCTCGACGGACTGAACGATCAGCGCGGCGGGTACGACAAGATTCGCGCGCTCAACATGGCCAACTCCGTTCCGCCGGCGTATGTCTTTCATCCGCAGCCCGCGCCCAAAGCCGGAGAGGCTCATCTTGCTTTCCCCAATCTCACCCCGCAACTGAGTTTTAACGACGAGGAAAGCGGGGAGCCGCAGGCGCCGGCCAATCTTGAAGATCTCGCCTTCGCCAGCGTGCTTGAGCTGGCCAACCTCATCTACCATCGCAAAATTACATCGCTCGCGCTCACGCAGATGTACATTGCCCGCCTCAAGCGCTATGACCCGAAACTGCATTTCGTCATCACGCTCACTGAGGATCGCGCGCTGGAGAAGGCCAAGGCCGCCGACGACGAGCTGGCAGACGGCCTTTATCGCGGGCCGCTGCATGGCATTCCGTGGGGAGCGAAAGATCTGCTGGCGGTCAAAGGCTATCCGACGACGTGGGGTGCGGGCGGCTTTGAGCACCAGACCTTCGATGAAGACGCGACCGTGGTCAAGCGGCTCGACGCAGCGGGAGCGGTGCTGGTGGCCAAACTCACGCTGGGTGCGCTGGCCATGGGCGACAAGTGGTTCGGCGGACGCACGCGCAACCCGTGGAATCCCGCGCAGGGATCGAGCGGATCGTCGGCCGGCTCGGCCAGCGCCGTTGCGGCAGGCTGCGTGGGCTTCGCCATCGGGTCAGAGACGCTGGGATCCATCTCTTCGCCTTCAACCCGCTGCGGAACGACCGGCCTGCGGCCGAGTTTCGGCTTTGTGCCGCGCACCGGCGCTATGGCGCTGAGCTGGACGATGGACAAGCTCGGCCCCATCTGCCGCTCCGTTGACGATTGCGCGCTGGTGCTCGACGTAATCCACGGACCCGACGGCAAAGATCTCTCCGCCGCCCAGGCCGCCTTCGACTGGGATCCGAAGCTTCGACTGGCGCGCGCTGCGCGTTGGCTACCTGAAGAGCGAGTTCGACCCGCAGCCGCCGCTCGAGCTCGAAGGAAGCCGCGCCCAACGAAACCGCCGAAGAGCAGAAGAAGCGCGAAGACGCAAACGCCGCGATGCAGGCTGCCCGCGCGCGCCGCGATTACGACCGTCAATACGAGCAGGCCGCGCTCGACAAGCTGCGCTCCATGGGGGTGACCCTGGTTCCGGTCGAGTTGCCCAAGCTGCCGTGGGATGCGATGGTGCCGCTGCTCACGGCGGAGGCCGCAGCGGCCTTTGACGATCTCACCATGACAGGCCGCGACCGCCTGCTTACCGAGCAGGGTCCCGAGGACTGGCCCAACGACTTCCACGTAGCGCGCCTCTATCCGGCGGTGGAATACATCCAGGCCAACCGCGCGCGCACACTCGCCGTCCGGCAAATGGCGGCGCTCTTTGAGCAGGTTGACGTCATCGTGACGCCCAGCACGGATGCGCAACTGATCGCGACAAATCTCAGCGGCAATCCGGCGGTGATTTTGCCCAACGGCCTGCGCGGAGTAGACGCGCCGCCTCCGCCCGCCATCGACGACGGCGACCACGACGACATCGGCGGGCCGGGAACACCGGTTTCCATCACCTTCCTCGGCGGCCTTTATCAGGATGCGAAGCTGGCCGCGTTCGCCCGCGCCTACCAGGAGGCGACAGGCTTCAACAAAGTGCACCCGACACTGGATTGATGTGAATCCGGCGAGCGGTCGGTCCAATGAGCGGCTGAAGAAACGCTGTCGGCCAGAAGTGGGTGCCCCACTCTCGCCGGGTATTTGCTTTTCCTGCTAGGGTGGGATGCGTCGAACTAAGAACGATTCGCTTTGTATCAGGGCATGAGTCTCCTCACGCCGGAAATCCGCCACAGGTTTCTTAAAAACGAAGCGCGCAGCGAAGCCGAGCGCGAATCGCCGTGTTTCCCAAGCTGCGCCCACTCGCCGCGCTCACGCTGCTGTGCTAACCTCATCCCAAACTGTGAGTACCGAAAAAGCAAGCTCTACTAAAGCGACAACCTCAACCTCCGCCTTTGCAAGGAAGCAGGCCCGAGCCAACACGTGTATCTCATCCGATACTCCGGTGTCGCCGGTGTGACTGCTCAAATGCTTCAAGGAAGTTAGCCATGGATACTGATGATCTGAATACCGAAATTAGTGAGGACACTGAAAACATCGGTGACCTTGCGGAAGAGATTGCAAGGGACGAAGTGGCCTCAGCGCCAACCGACACGGGAGATCCGGTGCCAACCGTAGAGGCTAAGATTCCCGCCGATATACGTGAGATTTACGAAGTATTCAGTTATCGCAACGCAGCGACCATCCTCAGCGAGACCCGCAAACAGGAATTCGAGGATCTTCTGAAGGCATTGCGTGCGTTCAAGATCACAAAGAAGATGATTCGAACCGCAGGTGGCAACGAATCGGACATGCCCAAGCTTTTTTCGAGCACTCTCCGACCTCTGGGCTGGCACGAAACTGTAGTTCAAGGCGATCTTCTGGTGAAGTTGACATGGCGGGAGCAGGTCGGGGTGGTGAAGAAGGGCAAAAATAGAGGAAAACCAAAACTCGGGACAAAGAGTAGAGAACTTCGACGTGAGAAATACTTAGACGGCCACAAGATCGATTACGTCAAGGACCGAGTGGCCTTCGATTTGGAATGGAACAGCAAGGATCAAACATTTGATCGCGACCTATACGCCTTTCGGGCGTTTTTCGAGTGCGGCGTCGTCGACGTTGGCGTCCTGGTCACCCGAAGCAAGTCACTGGATGCCGTATTTCGCCAACTCGGCCAAGCCTTGAAAAAGGACGGTATAACTCCAGATTTCAAGAGCCCCGGTGTGCCGCGCCTGACGTTTGAAAAGTACGGTGCGAGCACAACCTGGGTTGGAAAGCTTCTCTATCGCCTCAACGCAGGCCGGAACGGCGGATGTCCGGTATTGGTAATAGGCATCACCCCAAAATGCATTGCAGATTGGACACCAGAGGAAGAGAGCACCACAGATGATGCTTCGTCACAGGCACAGATCCAACCGGTTGCCTAGTCGCCCGCCACCGCCAGATTCACGTCACTGCGAGAATGATTCGAGTACGTTTTCCAAGTCGGGGTGTAGGATTCGTCCGCTTGATTTCCCCAGATAGTCCACTTTGGACGGTCTCCACGGGCAAATAACTCAAGAAAGGGCCCAGGGCTACAGGCTTCTATTAGCCTGTACTGCTCGTCCGGCTTACGCGAATGTTCCCGCTTCCGGCTGCAAATATAATTTACCTGTGTCCTTCCCGGCTTGAGCGTTCGCGCATTCTTTCCACGAACCCCGAAGAGGATCAATTCCGTTACATTGCGAAAATAGAATCCCACTCCACGGCCATCAGACCCTCCGTCTTTCCGAATCTTGTGCCAAACTATATTGCTTTTATACTGGAATCCCCAAGATTGCATTACAGCAATACCTTCCGGCAGGAGGGCATTAGGAACCCACAAGTACAAGTGAGCAGTAACCGCTGCCACAGAGATCACCGGAAGGCTCTTGATTTCGTCCAGATTCATAGTCCCGTAGCGCGATAGGCGCTTATGTTCAGGTGCGACCTTGCCAGTCCGATTCTGAAACTGCCAAGGTGGATCCGCAAGGATAGTCCCAAATTTGCGTCCCGCGATTGCATTCAAGAGATCGTCATGCGCTGACAGTTGCGGGCGAATCGGGATGACGTTTTGCCTGACTGAAAAGGCGGCCTCCTGCCCTTCATCGAAGGGAAAACTCGCGACCGCGGACGAGACTTTTCGGTTATTCATTCTTCGCACCTGCAAATAATGGCCACTGGTCCGCAACGTACTTCTCCGCTGCATCTCTAATGACCCAAGCTAATGAAACCTTCTTCTTCCTAGCAATGATCTCAAGCGAAGTGTAAACTTCCGCAGGAAAGGTCACCGACGCGCGGGTCGAAGGTTCATTCTTGGTCTGCCGCAAGACTCCTGTCCCCTTTTGACTCACCGCACCACATTACACCAGACAGGTGCAACAGACAAGCACCTATCCTGTCTAATTCAAAATTTGGGCATGGAGAAAGATGGGGCACCGACGTCGCGTTCGAGAAAGCCCCGCGCGCCAGCCCCGCAAACACCGCTAATCCGGCAGTCTGTCAAGCCCGCAGCCTACCCGACTGAGTCGCAAATTCCACCCTAAGTCTTTGCTTTTCTGGCCTCTGAACCCTGTTCCCTGATCCCTATTTTCTTTGCAGGTTAATTCCCTCCTTTGGCGCACAATGGCTCTATGTCGAGTTTCTAGGAGCATTCAATGCGCACCGCAACACCTGAGGCGCCATCCAGGTCTCAAACGTCCATAACTAGCTGAATGCTCGGAGCTGGAAGCTGGAGGCTAGGAGCTGCTTCTTAACTCCTTTGACACAACGAATCTGCAAATAACCTCAATGGATGGTTCGATCTGCGGCGGCGGACCTGCCCTATCTCAATGAAAATACTGCGCTTGCTTACAGAATAGGGGTGGGTGGGGATGCCCCCGCGCCAAAACCGCGGCAGCGGGGGGGAGCAAAACAGAGTTACTTCGGCTGCGCCTCTGGTTGGGCCGGCGTCGAAGGTTGAGCGGGCGCGGCGTTGGGTTCGGCGCTTGCGCCGGGATGCGGCGGACCGCCGGGCTCGATATGAACGGGAGCTGTGCCGGGCGTAACGCCTGGATGCGGAACGGGCATTGCGGCCGGGTGCGGCTGCGGCATTTCGGTTACTTCCACCAGTTCCACGTCGAAGATGAGGTCGGACTTGGCGGGAATGCCCGCGTGGCCCGGTCTGTCAGGTAACGAATGGGTTCCGTAGGCCAACTGCCAGGGAACGAAGAGACGGCGCTTGCCGCCAATCCTCATCCCGGCAATTCCCCAATCGAAGCCGGGAATGACATGGCCCACACCTTGCGGTATCTCAAGCGGCTGCGGATCGGCCATCTTGGGTCTGCCGTCCGGTCCGAACTCGGGCTTGCCATCTACGCCGACGGACAGCTGCCGGTGGTCCTCCCAGGAGTCGAATTCGGCCCCGTCGGAAGCGCGCCAGCCTGTGTATTTGATATGCCACACCTTCCCCGGCTCGCCCTCGGGGCCGGTGCCAATCTTGATGTCTTCGTAGCGCAGCGTGAACGGAATCCTCACCGGCCCGTGAGCCACTCTGGGCACGCCCGGCGGCAGCTTGATCCACGGCTCAGAAGCGCCGGTGGACCTGGCGGCCGTGGCAGTCGCAGCGGTTTTGGCCTTTGAAGAACCGGTGGCCGATGTTTTAGTGGCGGTTTGTGCGCCTGCGGCGGCAGTGATGGCCGAGAGGAATAGGAAGAGAGCAAAGCGTTTCATCTTCTGCGGAATCTCCAGCAATTTTCTTGAGGCGAGTTTATCAGGCGCGATGGTTCGAAGCGGAGAGCGCCTCATGACAACAGCATTGCGGCCAGCAGTGCCGTGCGCGGAGCGAGGTGTTCGACGGCCACCGACTCGTGGCGCGCATGAGCTCCCTCGCCCACTGCGCCCATGCCGTCGAGCGTGGGAATGCCAAGGGCCGCTGTGAAGTTTCCGTCGGAAGCGCCGCCGGTCGATGCCTCGTCGAGCGCGAAGCCGAGATCGGTGGCAAAAGCCTGTGCCCGGTGGAAGAGCTTCACGGTGCCGCGGCCGCGCTCCATCGGTGGCCGGTTGATGCCGCCGCTCACCGTCACGGCGCAGCGCGGGTCTGCGGCTCGCAGCGCGGCAAATTTGCGTTCAAGGCGCGGGCCATCTGCGCGGCTCGCGATGCGTGCGTCCACTTCCGCCCACGCTTCGGCGGGAATCACGTTACTCTTTGTGCCGCCTCCCGCAACGCCCACGCTCACGGTGATCCCGCGCTTCAGATTGGTCCAGCCGTTCACCGCCTGCACCAGGCGCGCCAACTCGCAGATCGCGCTTGCCCCTTTCTCAAAGTCCACTCCCGCGTGCGCAGCCACGCCCTTCACGTCGATGCGCCATTTCCCTGTGCCCTTGCGCGCCGTCTTGTAAGCGAGGCCCTGCGCCGGCTCCAGCACATAGACTGCGTCGCAGGTTCGCGCCAGCTCTTCGGTGATCGGCCGCGAGACTGGGCTGCCGATCTCCTCATCCCCGTTGAGCAGGAGCACAACCTCGTGCCGCAGCAGGTCCGCTTCGGTGAGCATCTCGAGCGCCGTAAAGGCCATGGCCACCCCAGCCTTCATATCGAGCGTTCCCGGCCCCCACATCCTGCCACCCCCTAATCGAAACGGCATCGCCTTCAGCGACCCCCGCGGCCAAACGGTATCCAAATGGCCGAGCAGGAGAATTCGCCTTACCCCATGGCCGCCAGATTTCCGCGGCCCGAATCGAGCCTCCACCACATTGCCGAATCGACGCTGCAGATGCAGCTTGACGCGCCCCCCCAGACGTTTGGCGTGCTCGGCGGCCAACCCCATGCATGCATCTACGGCCGTCTTCGAGTCAGAGGGCGACTCAGCGAAAACCAGATGCCGGGCGAGTTCAACAAGACTCGCCTGCTTACGCCGTGCCCCGGCCAACAGCACGCGCATCGGAACCATGGGATCCGAATCTCTCAGCATTGTTTGCCCTTTCCTCTGGTTTCCAGCGCTTGTGAAGCGGGAGACTCTTTGATTCTACGACGCTTATGCAAGGACGCCGTGGGTGTTATCTCCCGAGGTAACAGTGTGCTGAACGGTGCATAGTGTGGCAAAAATGCCACAGGACAGGGTTTCCGCATGCCGTCTAATCTAGACAGCGGAAAAGTTTCAACCTGGAGAGGCAATTTGGCTCAACCCGCGCACCTGGAACAGACGATTGCGGCGCCGCTCGAATTTGAGGGCGTCGGACTGCACTCGGGCGCGCCCGTGACGATGCGATTGTTGCCCGCCGCTGGAGGCTCGGGCATTGTTTTCCGCCGAACGGATCTGGATAACTTTGAGATTCCTGCTACCGGCCGAAACGTGGCGAAAGTCAGTTACGCCACCAGTTTGATGCGACAGGGTGTGCTGATCTCCACCACCGAGCATTTGCTTTCGGCTTTCATCGGCATGGGCATCGACAACGTAATTGTCGAGCTCGACAATCTGGAGTTGCCCATTCTCGACGGCAGTGCACTGCCCTACGTTGAGGCGATTTTACGTGTCGGGATTCGCGGGCAGCGCCGGCGCCGCGAGACGCTTCGCGTACTGCACCCTGTGGAGGTTCGCGAGGGTGAGAAGTTCATTGGCGTCTATCCCGGCTCCGGTTACAGGATCTCGTACACCATCGAATTTCCCTCGCCAATCGGCCAACAAGAAACCTGCATCGACCTTGCCGCTGAGACCTACGGCTCGGAGATTGCGCCTGCCCGCACTTTCGGCTACAAGGCCGACGAGCGCAAGTTGCGCGACATGGGACTGATTCGCGGGGCGAGTGCTGAGAACGCGATTATTCTCGGCAAAAATGGCCCCGAAAACGGGCCACTGCGCTTTGAAGACGAATATGTGCGGCACAAAGTGCTCGATCTGATCGGCGATCTTGCTCTCGCCGGGCGCCGCCTGGAAGGTCACGTGGTGGCGGTGCGAGCCGGACACGCAATGCATACGGCATTTGTGGCGCGCTTAATGAAAGATCGCTCAGCCTGGGAGTTGGCTCACGTGCCGGTTGCGAGTCCTGAATCCGCCGATTCCACAGCGGAAGCGGACTCCGGCTACTCTGAAGCAGCTCTGGCGGGCGCGTAGTGCCAACGTATAGCTGTCGGAAACTCCACGTCGCCCTGCAAAAGTTCTAACCTATCCGCTCAATGGCGAAGGCCGTAGCTTCTCCGCCGCCGATACAAAGTGCGGCGACACCGCGCCGTCTTTGATACTTTTCAAGCGCTGCGATGAGCGTGACGATGATGCGCGCACCAGATGCGCCGATCGGATGGCCAAGCGCGCAGGCGCCGCCGTGGACGTTTACTTTGCCGTGAGGAATGCCGAGTTCGTGCATGGCCGCCATCACTACGACGGCGAATGCCTCGTTGATTTCGAACAAGTCCACGTCGTTGATGGCCCAGCCAGTCTGCTCCATGAGCTGGCGAATGGCGCCGATGGGCGCGGTGGGAAAAAGTGCAGGCTTATTGGCGTAGGAGGCGTGACCCGTGATCGATGCCAGCGGTTTGAGGCCGCGGCGGTCAGCTTCAGAGCGTCGCATGAGAACGAGCGCGGCTGCGCCGTCAGAAATTGCGCTGGAATTCGCGGCCGTTACGGTACCACCTTCGCGAAACGCCGGTTTAAGCTGCGGAATTCTCTCTGGAATTGCAGCCAACGGGAGCTCGTCGTGGCTCACCACTCGTTCAGACTTGCCGGCATTCACCGTGATTGGAACTATCTCCGCGGCAAAGGTGCCGTCGGCGCCCGCTTTTTGCGAGCGTGTGAGTGAAGCCACCGCGTATTCGTCCTGCGCGGCCCGCGTGAATTCGTAGCTTTGCGCGCAGTCTTCGGCGAAAGTTCCCATCAGACGGCCTTTATCGTAAGCATCTTCGAGGCCGTCGAGAAACATGTGGTCGAGAACACGACCGTGTCCCATGCGATAACCGCTTCGCGCGCGATCAAGGAGATACGGAGCGTTGCTCATGCTCTCCATGCCGCCGGCGACTATGATTCCCGCGCTGCCTGCGATCAGCAGGTCGTGCGCGAGCATGACTGTCTTCATGCCTGAACCACACATCTTGTTGATGGTGACTGCGCCAGTGGAAGCCGGCAACCCGGCACCCAGCGCAGCCTGACGCGCGGGAGCCTGGCCGAGACCGGCGGGAAGCACGCAGCCGAAGAGAACTTCGTCCACTGAATCCGGCGGGATGCCCGCGCGCTCGACTGCGGCGCGAATAGCGATGGCACCCAGTTCCGGCGCGGTTAGTTCCTTAAGGCCGCCCTGAAAGGCTCCGATCGGCGTACGCGCTGCACCAACGATGACGATGGAGTCTTGTGCGGCCATTGCTGCACCTCAAGTATTGCGAATCAGCGCGGGGCCATGCGCAGAGCGCCGTCGAGCCGGATGGTTTCGCCGTTGAGCATGGTGTTTTCGAGGATATGTTTGACCAATGCTGCAAACTCCGTGGGACGGCCGAGGCGCTCGGGAAAAGGAACGCTTTTGCCGAGCGCCTCTTGAACTTCTTGCGGAAAGGCGGCCATCATCGGCGTCTCGAAGATACCAGGCGCGATGGTAACGACACGGATGCCGGAGCGCGCCAACTCGCGAGCGATGGGCAGCGTGAGGGAGACGACTCCGCCCTTCGATGCCGCATAGGCCGCCTGCCCGATCTGGCCGTCGTAGGCAGCAATGGAAGCAGTATTGACAATGACGCCGCACTCGCCGTCTTCGCCGGGCGCCTCCTTCGCGATCGCGGCAGCGGCAAGGCGAATCATATTGAAGGTTCCTACCAGGTTGATGTTTACCACTTTCGCAAACGTATCCAGACTATGAGGACCATCGCGCCCAACCACTTTCTGAGAGGGTGCAATCCCCGCGCAGTTCACAAGCCCCTGCAGATGACCGAAGGTGTGCATCGCAAGATCGACTGCAGCCTGACCATCGGCTTCGCTGGTTACATCCGTCATGGCAAAGCAGGCAGACGGGCCCATTTCGGTGGCCACGGTTTCGCCAGCGGAGCGATCCAAATCGGCAATCACTACAGAGCCGCCCTCGGATACCAAGAGCCTCGCTGTAGCCGCACCCAATCCCGATGCGCCGCCCGCGACAAGGAAGACATGATCTTTGATCTTCATTAGAGCTTCCCTGCGCCTCTTCCGCATCCATCCGAACGCAGCATATCATTGCAGAGCGGTGGTCATCATAGGTGAGGATCGAACGATGACCGGAGGGACAACGCTTTGAGTCCGAGAGCCGAAAAGAGACCTCTCACAGAGTTGAGCGAGGAAGAGATTCTCTTTCGCGACACAGTGCGGGATTTTGCTCATCATGAGGTTGCTCCGCTGGTCCGCAGGATGGATGATGAGCAACAGATCGCTCCTGCACTGCTGCGCAGGCTCTTTGAACTCGGGTTGATGGGCATTGAGATTCCGGAAGAGTTTGGCGGTAGCGGCGGTTCATTTTTTGATTCCGTTTTGGCTGTAGAAACGCTGTCCGCCGTCGACCCGTCGGTAGGCCTGATCGTCGACGTGCAAAACACGCTTGTGGCGAGCGCATTGCTTCGCTGGGGCACGCCGGAACAAAAGAAGAGATATCTTCCCCGGCTGGCATCCGACACTGTAGGTGCCTACGCATTAAGTGAGGCAGGATCTGGCTCGGACGCGTTTGCGTTGCAGACACGCGCGCAAAAACGCGGCAACGATTACCTGCTGACCGGACGCAAGCTATGGATCACGAACGCGAAAGAGGCGGGATTGTTCATCGTGTTCGCCACGGTGGATGCAAGCGCGGGCCACAAAGGGATCACGGCATTCCTGGTAGAAAAGGGTGCGGCAGGATTCACCATTGGCAAGAAGGAGGACAAACTCGGCATCCGCGCCTCGAGCACCTGCGAGCTGATTCTGGAAGAGTGCGCGGCGCCGGCAGCGCAAGTGCTGGGCGAGGCAGGCAAGGGCTACAAGATTGCGATGGAGACGCTAAACGGTGGACGCATTGGAATCGGTGCGCAGATGCTCGGTCTCGCCGAGGGAGCATGGGGCCACGCGGTGAAGCACGCGAAGGACCGTAGGCAGTTCGGCAAGGCGCTGGTCGAGTTCCAGGCCATGCAGTTTCAGCTTGCGGAGATGACCACAGATATTGAGGCAGCCAGGTTGCTGGTTTACAACGCGGCGCGACTGAATGATGCACGGCTGGATTTTCGCAAGGAAGCAGCGATGTGCAAGTACTTCGCTGCGCATGCTGCGGAGCGTGTGGCGAGCCTCGCTGTCGAGGTGATGGGAGGGTCAGGGTTCGTGAAGGAGTCGCCTGTGGAGAAGCTCTATCGCGACGCGAAGATCGGAAAGATCTACGAGGGAACGTCATTCATGCAATTGGCGACGATCGCGAAGAATGTGCTGTAGCCTTGTCAGGAAGTTGGGATCGGAGAAGGCTATTTCACTCGCCACGCCTGTGCGCCGACGTTTGTAAAGTGACATCCATATACGACGCCGTTGTTTTCGCATTCTCGCAAGGCGTCGGCCACATGGTTCTTGCGCATCGGATCAGCCAGAAACATCATGAATCCTCCGCCGCCTGCGCCGGAGATCCGTGCGCAATACGCGCCAGCTTCAAGGGCACTCAAGTACAACTTTTCGATCTTCTCGTTGACGATCTGACTCGCCATGTGCTTCTTGGCTTCCCAACTGGTGTGCAAGACCTTGTGCAAAAGGCAAAAGTCTCCTCGCAGCAGGGACTCCTTCATGCGCAGCGCTTCCTGCTTGATCTGGTGCATTGCCTCAACGGCTGCCGCATTTCCCGTCTCGACGTTTCTGGATTGCTCCGCAATGATCTCTGATGAGGCCCGCGATGTCCCCGTATAAAAAAGCAGAATGGATGCTTCGAGTTCGGAAACAACGCTTTCCTTAATTCGCAGCGGATTTACCAGGACCCGGCCGCTGCGGCCGAACTCCATGAAATTGAACCCACCAAATGCCGCTGCATATTGATCCTGGCGGCCGCCGCGGAGGCCGGCGTCTTCGCGTTCAATTACGTATGCGGACTGCGCAAGCTCATAATCGTCCAGCGGATAATTCAACCACTCTGCATAAGCCTTAAGAATTGCAACCACCAGAGTGGACGATCCACCAAGGCCCGATCCCTCAGGCACATCGACACTCGTAGTAAGCCTGAGGCTGAGCGGCTGGCCTCCGTTGAATTTGCGCACTGCGTGGTTGTAAACATGCTTCAAAAGATCGAGAGCGCCATCGGATTGTAGGATGGGCGTGGACTCATACTCCGCAAATTGATCTCGATTACTTGAATTGAATTGGACCAGGCCCGTTTCCAGCGGCTCGATTGATGCGTATGCATAGTGACCAATCGTGGCATTCAGAATGGCTCCGCCGAATTCGTCACAATATGGGGAAACATCCGTTCCGCCGCCAGCCAATCCAAGACGCAAGGGTGCTCGGGAACGTATCAACATATTGCTTCCTTCTAAATTCCAATAATCACAGTGTATCTGCGGCCCAGTGTGGGTGCGCCAGATGCAAAATGGCCGCCCCCCGCATATTACGTTTGTGGGTTACCTCTAGGCGGTCAGGCTAGCCTTGCCTTCGTGCAGTTCCGAAAGATCGAAGTTCTAGCATTAGCAAGATCTTCTGTTTATGAGTTACTTTCGAGCGTCAGATAGGTCCCTGAGAGAGTATCTTAGAGGATTAAACGTCCTCAACCGTACCAGATGGAATTCGTGAGAGCCGTCACATGGTGCTCCA
This sequence comes from uncultured Acidobacteriaceae bacterium, assembly GCA_963841095.1. Classification (GTDB taxonomy): domain Bacteria; phylum Acidobacteriota; class Terriglobia; order Terriglobales; family Acidobacteriaceae; genus Telmatobacter. Next base: position 127,986 of record CAWJBE010000010.1, on the reverse strand, counting down.
CGGTGCCGGACAGCGATGACTGTTTTCGTGAACTCGCGTCCCCTGGAGTTTAATGACTTCTATAAAATAAAGAAATTAAACGACTTGATAAATAGCCGCCTCCTGAAAAGAAACCGCCAAACAGAACCAATGCCTGGACCAAAAGGGCCTTCTTGTATCTGAAAAGGTAACAACCTCAGACTGTCAGCGGTGACATAGGTCACGTGTTGCCAACCATTACAAGAGCTAAGCTTCTACAAAGCTCCTCATATAGGTAACACAAAAGTTGTATTACCTCGATGGTAGAGCGCCCACAAAGGTAACGTTTCAATGTATTTCTAGTACCTAACTCTGTGGATATACTTGTCCAACGCGGGTAATTCTATATGGTGACTTTCGTGCATACTGCTAGCTTACTTAAAGCGCGAATCAAGCATTTATTTCTAGGGCGAATCGGTCTCCTGACGATCATCTCAAGCGGCCTTGTCCTGAGCGGTTGTGCGGGTTCAATTGCGACAAAGAGCACGGGAACCAGTGCCTCGACCGGAACTCTGGTCGCATCCTCCAATAGTGTTGCTTTTGGCGCAGTGGCTGTCGGCCAAACGGCAAAGCTCAGTGTCACACTCACAAACGAGAGTTCGGCGCCCATAAATGTCACCCAGCTGAATGTAAGCGGGCAATCTTTTTCTGCCAACGGACAGACCGGCCTACCTGCGACGATCAGCGCAAATGGAAGCTTTACTCTAACTATACAATTCAATCCAACATCCACAGGCTCAGCGACGGGCCAGCTGACCGTGACCAGCGATTCCACTGCGGCGACTTCGACTTCGCTGGGTTTGAGCGGCACTGGTGTCCCGGTGCTGACGGGTCTTAGCTGCTCCAACGGCTCAATTATAGGAGCAGGAACGGACACCTGCTCGATAACCTTGAACGCGACAGCAGACACGGGCGGACTCCCTGTAAGTCTTGGGAGCAGTAACGTCGCCGTTGCGGTTCCAGCCTCAGTAATTGTGCCTGCGGGCAGCACCAGCACCAGCTTTACGGCGAGTGTCTCGCCGGTCACCTCGTTGCAAGCCGCAACGCTAACGGCCAGCGCAGGCGGCGTTGCTCAGACTTTCGCTCTTCAACTGGGCGCTTCAGTGCCGGCGCTGGGCATTAGCGCATCAAACCTGGCCTTCGGCACGGTAGGAGTTAACTCGACGATCACGCAGTCGTTGACTCTGACCTCAACGGGCAATTCAGCGGTTACGGTTAGTGCAGCGGCGCTGACAGGGACCGGATTCACGATCTCTGGCGGCAGTGTGCCTGTAACTCTGGTACCCGGCCAAACGACAACTCTCAGCGTGCAGTTCGATCCGGTTGCCGCCGGCGCAGTATCAGGACAACTGACACTCATTAGCGATTCTTCCACGGGAAGTTCCACCTTAGTCACCCTCAGCGGCACCGGCGTTCCTGTGTTAAGTTCACTAAATTGCACGAACAGTTCGATGGCGCAGGCGGGAACGGATCGCTGCATAGTGACGCTCAATGCAGCAGCAAGCGGCGGTTTCAGTGTGAGCCTGGCCAGCAGTAATTCACTGGTGACGGTGCCGGCTGCTGTCACGGTGGCTGCTGGCGCGACGAGTGCCAGCTTTTCGGCATCCGTCTCCCCCGTCAGTTCCTCACAGTCAGCGACGCTGACCGCCAGCGCAGGTGGGATATCGCAGCCATTCACCCTGCAACTCCTGCCAGGAGGACCCATCCTCAATCTGAGCTCGACGAACGTGAATTTTGGGGATGTCGCAGTGGGCGCGCCAGCAACACAGATGCTCGTTTTATCCTCAACGGGAACTACTGCTGTCACTATCAATTCGACGTCACTGTCGGGGACCAGCTTTGCGGCCTCGGGAACCGCATTTCCACTTACCCTGAACCCTAACCAGACGGCCACCCTTACCTTGCAATTCAACCCTGCCGCCACGGGTTCGGCGACGGGTCAGTTCACGCTGAACAGCAACTCTGCTGATGGAAACTCGAAGAAAGTGACTTTGGCCGGCAGGGGCGTGCCGGTGCTTACAACGCTTAGCTGCGTCAACGGATCAATGACTGGGGCGGGAACAGACAGCTGTACGATTACGCTGAACTCAGGAGCGCCAAGCGGCGGACAAGCGGTCACCCTGGCCAGCAACAATACGGCGGTGACGGTACCGGCCACGGTGACAGTGCCGCCAGGGTCCATTAGTGCGTCATTCACGGCGAAAGCCTCGGCGGTTAACGTCGCGCAGGCCGTCACGTTGTCTGCGAGCACTGGCGGCATAACCAAAACGTTCGGTCTGCAATTGGGCGCATCAACGATCACATTGGGCGTAAGCACTGCCAGTCTTGCCTTTGGCAATGTGAACGTGAACACTGCCGCGACGCAGACGATCACTCTCACATCGACGGGCGCGTCGGCAGTAACCGTGAGCGCGGCCACAGTAGCCGGAAGTGGGTTCACGGTCTCCGGGGTCAGCTTCCCGCTTACGCTGAACCCGAATCAGACAGCGGCTCTCACTGTGCAGTTCAACCCCACCGCTGCAGGGTTGGCGACAGGTCAGCTCACGCTGACAAGCAACTCTTCAACGGGAACCTCAACTTTGATTACCCTGAGCGGCACGGGCATTACGGTATTGAGCGGGCTAAGCTGCAGCAGCGGATCAATGACAGGTGCTGGGGCCGACAATTGTACCGTGACTCTGAACTCGGCAGCGCCGGCCGGAGGGTTTACTGTCAACCTGGCCAGCAACAACAGCGCCGTCGCAGTGCCGGTCACGGTAACGGTACCAGCGACCGCAAGCGGCGCCAGCTTCACGGCAACTGTCTCCGCGTTCAGTTCGGCGCAGACTGTCACATTGACAGCCAGCGCGGGCGGCGTCGCGAAGACCTTTGCTCTGCAGTTGGGTGCCGGCGTGCCCACGCTTAGCATTAACGCCACGAGCCTCACATTCGGCAGTGTGAGCCTGAACACCCCCGCAACACAATCGGTGACCTTGTCTTCAACGGGAACCGCGACAGTGACGGTGAGCGCGGCTACGGTCATCGGAGGCGGATTCACGCTCTCCGGGGCCAGCCTCCCGCTGAGCCTTAACCCAAATCAGACCGCAACAGTCAGTGTACAGTTCGATCCCACGGTGGCCGGGGCAGCGACCGGCACACTCACGATCGTCAGTACGTCACTGACTAATCCGACATCCGTAATTAGCCTGAACGGAACCGGAGTGACCGGATCCTCCGGAACTCCTGGCGAAGTCAACTTGACTTGGGATGCACCTTCGAGTTCGCCTGATCCGGTAGCCGGCTACAATGTTTACCGATCGCCAACCAACGCCTATTCGTTTGTACAGTTGAATTCGTCGATGGTCGCCCAGAGCACATATGTGGACGGCACCGCCCAATCCGGACAAACCTACGACTATATCGTCGAGAGCGTTGACTCCTCGGGCGTCACAAGCGCACCGACTAATATTGCCACCGTCGCCATACCCTGAGTTTTGAACAAGAATCGGTGCATTCTTGTGCGACCGGGGTTCAGCTGTGCATGGAAAACATGATGTGCGGCGACCTCAGCCGGAGAACGGTTACCCCGCCGCAGTTAGTCGCCAACGAGTCGTTTGCGGCGCTAGATTGCACTATATTTGTGGCATATACAGGTCTCCAGTCAGAGGGAAATAATCACTCGCTTGGGAAGAAATTACATGCCGCAATCGCCCACCTGCCATGGTCGAAAGCACATTCAGACACCTCTCTTATCTCTAACCTCTGCAATTTGAATATGATAATAATTTCATCATCGACTTACCTATTTTGGCGCAGAGATTGCTTGTGCATACTTAGATACACCGGGCCATAAGCATTCAGGAATTCACCTTTAGGCTTGACGGCAAAAGTCATGTGAGGTTTGATGTCAATCGCTGTATTTGGAAATTTGGGCGAGAAAAAATATATTCCTCCGCGCTGCGGATAGATTCACGTCCAGGTGCGATCTTCCGATAACAGGCTCTAGCTGCTCGCAGGAAGTTCGCATTTTTTCTTCAATTGAGAAATCCACAGGCTTGACTAAGGGCTTGGGCGTTGAGAATTGTATACACCCCCCTGAGATTAGGCTTGAGAATCTGAGCCAAGGTTTCTTTTGAATGTGATTTTGAAACGGCATGTGCGTGCCGTGATCTACATCACTGCCCGCGCACGACTGATGGTGCGAAGTAAGCTAGATGGCTGGAAGCAAGCGATTATTTATCCCCAAGATATTCGAGAACTTCAAGCCGAGCCTAGAAATAAAAATTGAATGAGGATTTGTTAGCTTGAGGAAGTTGCACGAGATTTCTTTTTATGGACCATTGAACGGCAAGATTCTCGCGGCCAATGTTCCAATTTGCCATTTTTCACGGCCGAACTGCTGTGGAGCAGAATTGCGTCCGCGGATAGAGAAGCCTGCTCATCGGCGGCCATATCTTCCTCTCTTCACGATGTTGTTCTCCACAGTTCTTGCGCTGTCTGGTTGCGGAGGAGCTGCACTTATAGGCACCTCCACGAAGGCGGGAGACCTTTCTGCATCGCCGAACCTTGTCAGCTTTGGTTCAGTCGCGGTGGGTCAGACATCGAACTCCAATGTTTCTCTTCTGAATTCCGGCTCAACACCGGTGCAAGTCACGAAAGTGAGCGTCACTGGAGGGGCATTCTCTCTAAGTGGATTGAATGATCTTCCTATCACAATAGGCGCAGGTGCAACTTACTCTGTAAATGTGAACTTTTCTCCGCAAGCGACGGGACCGCTGGGGGGACAAGTGGCGATTACCAGCAGCGCTTCAAGCGATGCAACGCTCGTGATCGGCCTCAACGGAAATGGAATCGCTGCCAGTTCACAGCCGGCGTTGGCGGCGCTGAATTGTGCGGACTCGTCGATAACTGGAGCGGAGACGGATAACTGCACGGTAACATTGGGTGCGGAAGCGCCAACAGGCGGGTTCGCTGTTAGCCTGGCAAGCAACAATAGCGCCATCACCGTGCCGGCCACTGTTACGGTACCAGCAACTGCAACCACCGCAAGTTTCAGTGCCACTGTGTCCTCGGTGAGCGCGGCGCAGACAGCGGCGTTGACGGCCAGTGCAGGCGGTGTGGTGCAGACATTTGCTTTGCAGTTGGCCGCCTCGGGTCAGGCCGGCACAGCTACGCCAGTGTTGAGTGGGCTTAGTTGCAGCAGCGGATCGATAACTGGTGATGGGACAGACGGCTGCACGGTGACGCTGAACCCGGTGGCGCCAACCGGTGGGTACGCAGTGAGGCTGGCGAGCAACAATAGCGCGGTTACGGTACCGGCTACGGTGACCGTGCCGGCAGGTGCAACCAGCGCTAGTTTCACCGCCGCCGTCTCTTCGGTCGGCACGGCCCAGACGGCGACGTTGACCGCCAATGCAGGCGGCGTGTCGGGAACATTTGCTTTGCAGCTGAATGTCGCAACTCAGACCAGTGCAGCCACTCCGGTGTTGAGCGGGTTTAGATGCAGCAGTGGATCGATTACCGGAGCTGGGACGGACAGCTGCACAGTGACGATAAACGCGGCAGCTCCGGTCGGCGGTTTCTTAGTCGACGTGGCCTCTGACAATAGCACTGTAACGGTGCCAGCCACTGTGACAGTGCCAGCAGGTGCAACCAGCGCAAGTTTCACTGCTACGGTTTCCTCAGTCAGCATGGCGCAGACGGCAACGTTGACAGCCAATGCGGACGGCGTGTCGGGGACATTCACCTTGCAGCTAAAAGTGCCCGGTCAAGGTGGCACAGGTACCCCAGTTTTGAGCGCGTTTGGCTGCAGCAGCGGATCGATTACTGGAGCCGGGACGGATAACTGTACGGTGACATTAAACGCGGCGGCACCAGCCGGCGGCTTCATCGTTAGCCTGGCCAGCAACAATGGCGCGGTTACGGTGCCGGCCACTACGACCGTGTTGACTGGTGCAACCAGTGCCACTTTCGCCGCCACTGTTTCCTCAGTGAGCACGGTGCAGACGGCAACGCTGACAGCCAGTGCAGGCGGAGTGTCGGGGACATTTGCCTTGCAGCTGAATGTGTCTGGTCAGGGCGGTGCCGCTGCTCCAATGCTGAGTGGGCTTAGCTGTGGCAGCGGATCGGTTACCGGAGCAAGTACGGACAACTGTACTGTGACACTGAACGCTGCGGCGCCAGCCGGAGGTTTTGTCGTTAGCCTGGCCAGCAACAATAGTGCGGTAGCGGTACCGGCCACGGTGACCGTACCGGCAACTGCATCCAGTGCAAGTTTTACCGCCACCATTTCCTTGGTCAGCGCGGCGCAGACGGCGACGCTGACAGCCAGTGCGGGCGGCGTGGCTGAGACATTTTCTCTGCAAGTAAATGTTGCAAGCCAAGGAGGATCGGGTACTTCCACGTTGAACATCAATGCCACGAGCTTGAATTTTGGCGACGTAGACGTGAGCACGGCTGCAACTCAATCGGTAAACCTGTCATCGACTGGAACCGCGGCGGTGACCGTCAGCGCTGCCACAGTGATCGGAAGCGGATTCACGCTCGCTGGGAGCACGTTCCCGGTGACGTTGAATTCCAATCAAAGTGCCACGATCAGCGTGCAGTTCAGCCCCACCGTGGCTGGGGCCGCTACCGGTACATTGACGATCGTAAGCACCTCACTGACTAATCCTGTAGCAGTAATCCCCCTAAGCGGAACCGGACAGACAGTCTCTACAGGCCCTTATGACGTTGCCTTGAGTTGGACAGCGCCACCGAGCTCTCCGGATCCAGTAGCCGGATACAACATCTATCGATCGGTCAGCGGCGCCTATTCGTTTGTGCAGTTGAATTCGTCGGTCGTAACCCAGACGACCTATTTGGACAACGCCGTCCAGAATGGGCAAAGCTACGACTACATTGTGGAGAGCGTTGACGCCTCCGGCGCGACAAGCGCGCCGACCAACATTGCCACCGTCGCTGTTCCGTAAGCGTGGCTGCTTACGCCACCGCCACTGACGGGCACAGGGCGTCAAGATTGGCATATGGGCCGGCTTGAAGCAATGGTACACAGCAGGCGGGTGCAGTAATGGCAAGAGATTTCTTAGAAGCGACAAATTGTATATTGGCGCTTGACCCGAGGAATAGGTAGCGGGCGCGGCACACCCGCACGGCGCGGCCCAAATCGACCGTTCAAATGCCAGGGTCCTTCCTGCGAGACAATTTTGTCGGGATCTGTGCGCCGCTGCTTCCAAGCCTCTCCGGTGTGAATAAGCCTGAGCACGAAACAAAGACTGGGTGGTCAAAACAGCAGCTGCCCAGTTGAATACTCCCGGGAATACGCGAAAAGGAACATAAAACGAAATTTTGTGGGGCATCTTTATCGCAGGCGCCTATCGTTCTCGTCGAGCGAGGGTGCGGTCGATGGCCTTACCTTTGCGGGATCGTTCACGATGACTTGGTACCTATCAAGATGCTCGCCGCTTAGCCAAAATTCAACCTCCCAGTTCTTACACTTAGACGCAGTTCAAGTAGCCGCCCCTACACTGTGTGTAGTTTGCATGGGACTCAGATGATTGTGAGCGACCCGCTGGATAGCGATGCGAGGCTCTAGCACTTTAGTAAGGTCTATTGCGCAACAAAAGTAATATTTAGAAGTGACATCTTATGCTTTCTGTCTTAGCCTACATGGAGAGAATAATGAAATTCATAGTTTTCTTATCCCAACAGTTTTGCGCGGTCTCTATTTTTTCATCTGCCGAAGCGCGGGAAGTGCACGACGACTCGGCCACACCGTTCGAGACACCATCCTGCACTCATAGAAGGCTTTTGCCGGCGACTCTGGCAGCGGCATTCCTTCTGCTCCTGGCCGGCCCCGTCGGTGCACAGGCGCAGACAGCTACGGTCAACTGGGCGAATGTTCACCAGACAATTCAAGGTTTTGGAGCGTACAACGCTTGGGCACCTTTGGGCTCGTATCAGTCCTTGCTCTTCAATACGCTGGGGTATTCGTTATTGCGCGCCAGCCTCCCCACAGATGACAGTTGCTCTTCCGGGCCGAGTAGCGATTGCGGCAGCGGCGTGTCAAATACTTCCGACATGCAATATTGTGTCGCGCACGGATGCAAGGTGTGGGCTTCTGTATCAAGCCCGCCGGCCGACATGAAGACCAATGGCAGTACATCCTGTACTGTTGTTGGCGCGACATTACTTCCCGGCGATTACGGGGCTTATGCTACCTACATCTCCAACTATATCGCCAGTTTAGCAACCTACTTTAATATCCCTCTCTACGGGATCTCCCCACAGAATGAGCCGGATACATGCTTCAATGGAACGCAGACGGAAGCATTCTCCGCAATGTCGTCGGCGAACCTCGATACCTTTATTAAGACTAATTTGGGGCCGACTCTGGCGGCGAAGGGGCAATCAAGCACGCTCATTATGATGCCAGAGACGGGATCATATGGCGACCTCTCTACTTACGCCGGCACTTGCATGGCAGATTCGAATTGCTCCTCCTATGTGGGCATTACGGCTTTCCATGATTATGACAATGCGTCCTCGCCCACGAATCCATACAGCACCGCCCAGTTCTGGGAGACGGAAACAAGCGGACCACCCGGTCCTTCGCTTTGTAGCGGCTGTTGGGACCCGTCCATTGCCGATGCATTAATGTGGGCCAAGATCGTCCATACGAATTTGGTGAATGGAGTCACTGCTTGGCACTACTTCTGGTACGTCGATCCGACCGGCAGCAATGAGAACTCTGGGCTCATTAATCCAGCAATGTCAACACCAATTTCAATTCGCACCTATGCCATTGCGCAATGGGCAAAATTTGTTCGCCCTGGGTGGGTGCGCATCGACGCTACAGTGAATCCGGTGAGTGGTGTGGATGTAACAGCCTTCAAGAACCCTTCGACAAGTGAGTTTGCCATCGTGGCTGTCAATGAAAATGCGTCCAGTTCAGATGTAGACTTCTCTCTCACCGGTTTTACACCTACGGCAGTCACTCCTTACGTGACGTCAGCGACTTTGAGTGTGTCGCCACAATCGAATGTTCCGGTATCAGATGATTCCTTCACTTATACATTGTCTAACCAGAGCATCACCACATTCGTGGGCAGTACTTTGACCCCTTCGGCCCCCACGAATCTGACTGCTAAGGTAGTGGCGCAATAGCAGCCTGCTGAAAGGCTGCGTCTTAGGCTGTTGATTTTCTCTTTCTACCCCTTTATGCGTGTATTCACCACTTGGGTCGTACGATTCTTGGACCTGATCTAATGAATCCGTCCATTTCGGAATACGACTTGGACGAAGGACAGCGGGAGACCAAGCGCTCACGTCCGTAGCGGGTCTCAAGCAGTTGTAAGTAGTTTTGGTGGTGGCGCGCTTACTCTGGCACACGAAGCGGAGGGAATTGAACGAGCTAGCTTTTTTATAAATATGGCGATAGCGATCTGATATGTTCTGCCAGTGACTTAAGAGCTTTACTATCTCTATATAATTAGAGTTTGTCTGTTTCTTTAGGGTTAGGTCTATCTACCCAGATGTATTCTACATCAGGGTGAGCTTAGATTGAGAAGGAATAAATCAACTCACAATCCAAGTTCAGTAGGTGGTCACAATCATTCCTCAATACATCGCGGCATCTACGCACGGCGGAAACGAGCGCTCTTAGCTATTTTATACTCATAATTATGTTTCCATGGCCCGACGCGCTATGAGATCGAACTGTAGTTCGAGGGCTCGCCGAGTCTGCTGAGTAAACGACGCGATCTGTTCGACCTCGACATTCCTCGATTTCTCTATTCTGCAAAGCGCCTTAGTGACGTCTTCGACCGAGAAGTCACGAATCTGCAACAAGTATTCGCTCTGACCAAGGTCTTCCATAATGCGCTCCACTTTTTTGTCAAAGGAAATAGCGATAGTCGGTTTGTTCGCCACAAAGCTCAGAATCGCACTGTGCAAGCGGCTGGCGACCACAATATCAACATCCTGTAACACTTTCACAAGATCCCGCCAGGATCTGATCATCGGAACATGGAGTCGATTGCGTAGTGCCACTGGAAAGCGTTCATCAAGCAAACTGGAAATCTCTTTGATGACGTTCGCATCCGATAGGGCAGAGAAAACCATAACGACAAAATATTCACGATCGAGAAGCTGCCCGATCAATTGAGACATTCGATCTAGATAACGTCTGTAAAGGGCAGGGTCCTCTTGCGGCCAGCAGCCGGGCTTGGCGTAGGAAATTGGACTGACCGCAACGACCAATCTGCCCATCGCTGCGGGTCGGACGGAGGACGGAAGTGAGTCAACCGGAGGCGTGCCAAAGGCAATATCCGGGACGACGGAATCACTTGCGGCTCTGCGAAGAAGTCTGACAGCAATTTCCTTACTGTGCTGGTCACGGTAGGATCTGTTTCGTGACATGCGCAGGGCCAGCGACAGAAAGATCCGGGAGAGCCTACTATCAACCCTGGACGCCCCAACGCCCACAAACTCACAAGGAACGCGCGCTAGCCGGGCGAGCGCAGACCATTTGAAAAGTGCGAACGGGTGGCCCCAGGGACCTCCCCATTCCTCATCGAGCTGGCCGCCCCCGTCAATAATGAGGAGATCGTGTGGATGGAGAAAGCGATATCCCCGGACCGAATGACGCAATTCAAGCCGAATGATTTTAGTTCGTTGACGAATCGTCTTCAGCGCCCCCGCCAAGCCGGGAATTGCGTGGAGAAAATTGCTTATCGCGTGACGACACCAGCCTCGCTTTGGGACACTCTTCCCTCCTGACCCGGAGAAGCTAGTGGAGGTCTTGGCGGCCATGGTGTAAAAGGGCCGGATGCTACCGCAGAGTGGAAACGCGCTATCGCCGTGGCGCTCGATAAAGTTCTCACAGTTAAGTGAAATACCCGAAAAACGGGCACTTGGAATTCTCGCTCGAAGCTGATCGATCGTTGCATCTACGATGGCAGCATCGCCAAAATTCCCGCCCGTGTACGGAGTTAAAAGTGCAATTCGGCAGCCGTCCTTGGCCGGGAGCAGCTCTGAATCGCGAGATTCCTCACTTCGCAATTGAATCGCACGATTAGATTCTTCATTCACTCTACTCTGCTCTGCGCCGGCAGCATTCACTGGCTTAGTAACCCAAGATACAGAAGGCACGTTGGCTTCGAGGTTCTTTTCAGGCACGCCCGCAAAGTCGGAGCTTCAGGACTTTTCATTAAATCTCTCGCGTTCCTCGCATAACTTGCCGAGATCAATTCGCACCCACCGATCGCTGCCGGTATTCAATGCCAGACCATGGTTTGCGCCGGACCTCTTCGCTAACCCGAACGCATCAATGACCCAAGTGTGACTTGCTATGAATTTGCCACCTACTGTATTTAGGTCTCGACCATTGCGCGAAGATAAAGTCATCAGCGTTTTGCGGCTACCATTTAGGATTCCACACCAATCAGCGGAGAGACCACCGGCATCGTCCCAGACTCCAGGAGCTTTGGAAAACAGTTCACAGCTCCCTTGACGGCGACGGTGGATCCAATAAACAGAGTCTGTGCCGGCAGCTGGCTGTCATATGTCTTTTGAATATCGTATCGATACACTGCGACGCATGCGTTAAACGTTCCGTGTGCGATATTGAGTGTGAGTTCGAAGGTGCAGCGGTAGCTTTCTCCTGCCTTAAGCGAAAAGGGGGCGTGACCCAAGCGCTCTGTGGATGTGTTGAAGATCTCATACTCACCATCATCGGTTAGCCAAATAACAACTGCAAGTTTCTCCATCGGCTTACTGGCAATCACCTCGACGTCAAGGAACGCCTTCTCACCGGATTCAAATGTCAATCGTTCGCCATCGGTACCCCGGACGTTAACGTTAGATATATAAACGGACTTTTCTGCAGTGGAATGATATTGCTCACGCGAGCTGTTGAGATATTCACGCATAATCGAATCCGTAGGACCGATCGCAGCAGTTTTGCCATTCTTAAGTAACATAGATCGAGCGCATAGCTCTGTCACTGCCTTTAGGTTATGAGACACAAACAACACAGTCGTGCCTCCCGAAAGTACCTCGCGCATCCGTTCCATGCAACGCTGCTGAAATACAAGGTCCCCGACGCTGAGGACTTCGTCCACGATAAGAACGTCCGGATCTCCGTGCGCGGCTACCGAGAATCCAAGCCGAGCGTACATTCCTGACGAATAGCGCTTGACCGGGGTGTCAATGAATTCTTCGATACCAGAAAATTCGATGATCTGGTCGAGCTTAGAGTCGATCTCGCGCCGTGTCATGCCTAAAATTGTGCCGTTCAGATAAATGTTCTCGCGACCAGTCAAATCCTGATGGAAGCCCGCTGAAACCTCGATGAGGGCGGAAAGACGGCCGTTCACGATCATCGAGCCACTTGTCGGCCGCATGATTCGACTCAAAATCTTGAGAATTGTGCTTTTTCCAGCTCCGTTCGGGCCAATAATTCCCAAAGATTCGCCACGTTTGACTTCAAAGGAAATATCCTGCAAGGCCCAGAAGTCGCGCTTGTTATCCTTGCTGACGCCCTGTTGGCGAAACATTTTGCCGGTCAGTGCGGGCAGAAGATCGCGGAGCGAATTGTAGACCTCTCCCTTGCGAAATTTCTTGTATACGTGCTCCATGCGGAGCGCGATATCAGACATCTATATCCTCCGGTCAGATGCTTTCCGCAAAAGCTGGCTCAAGATGCTTAAAGAAGACGAAGCCGCCAACGATTGACACAAGTGCGAAACCCGCCGAGTATGCAAGCCAGCCAAAGTCTGGGGCTTGCTGATAGACGAGGCAATTGCTGAAGCCCTCAATAATCGGGCTCACCGGATTCAGAAGAAGCCATTTGCCTTTGTCGCCCAGCATTCTGACGTCATAGAACACGGGAGTAAAAAAAATCCCAAATGTAAGAAATACCTCTACGATAAACTTAACGTCGCGGAAGAAGAGGCTGGCGGCTGAAACAAACATTCCGACTCCAATGACCATCAAAATCATGGTGAGGAGCAGAACGGGTATCCAGAGAAGATTAATTCCGAAGCCGAGCCGCACGACGAGAAGGTACACGATCAGCCCAGCCGATGCGACGGCAAAATCAAAGAAGCTGGTCATAACCGCGCCAATGGGGAAGATTTCCTTGGGAAAGTAGATTTTGGTTACGAGCGACCAATTATTGGTAAGGCTATAGCAGGAAAACCGGATACTCGAAACCAAAAATGCCCATGGAACCGACTTAACAGCAACACTCGCAACGTCTGCCGCTTCCAAGGGTTTATGAGAAGCCAGAGCATACGCGTAGCGGACCACGATTCCTGAAGCGACAATCAGTATGGGCATCAGCACAGCCCACATGAGTCCCATCACCGACTGCTTATACCTTACCTTGATGTCGCGATAGGTGATCATGAAGAGTATTTCACGATATTTGTACAGTTCCCTCAACTCTTCGAGCATTGATGACTCCGCGTATTCAATTGAACCTTCGATCGACGGGCTTTACCGGGCGGCCTTGCAGATATTTCTCCACACCCCCATCGAGGGCATTGCGGTAGATAATCAGCGCCTCGTGCACCGCCTCAGCGGTTCGGCGAATATCTGCTTCACTGTGCGAGAAACTCACTACAAACGAAGGTGCGATCACTCCGCGACGAATCATTTCCTGCATGAATAGAGTGCGGAAAGATTGCGAACGTTCACGATTTACATCGCGCGTGGCAAAGACAAGATTGCATGGACGGCCCATTAGTTCAAAGTAGCCTTCGAGTCTATTTTCCCGGATAGACTGATCGACGAGCGTCCGAAGCAACTCACCCTGCCGCCACAGAAATTCGACTACACCTTGCTCTACATAAATGTTTAACGTTGCGATGGTAGCTGCGAGGGCATGCGTTTCGGCCCCATGTGTCGTTGACAACAAAAAGACCCGCGGCTGATTGTGGTCGAGGCCGCCTAAGCGCATGATCTCGCGCTTGCCCGCCAATGCCGAGATTGCAAACCCATTGCCCATCGCCTTGCCAAACGTAGACAAATGTGGCACAACACCATGAAACCGTTGTGCGCCACCGAGATGCCACCGAAAGCCTGTGATCATCTCGTCGAAGATCAATACCGCCCCTCTTTGTTCGCACAGATCTTTCACTTGTTTCAAATAATCAGGCTCAGGTTGCGTTGCTGCCTCCGCTTCCATCACAACGCAGGCTATTTGCTGGGGATAACGATCGAATAGTTCCGCCATGCTGCGGAGATCGTTGTAGCGGAACCGCAGCGTCAGGTCCGCAACCACACGCGGAATTCCGGCATTCATTTCTCCAGTGCCAATAAACCAATCGTCGGTCGAGAAAAATGGCTGATCGCCGCAGATCGCGATCATGTCGCGGCCTGTATACGCCCGGGCGAGTTTAACGGCCGCCGTTGTGACATCGGAGCCGTTCTTCGCGAATTTCACCATATCCGCGCCTTCTATCAATTTGAGAAAAGTCTCGGCTGCCTCCAACTCAATTCTTCCCGGCCTAGTAAAGTTCGCGCCTAACTCCATCTGTTTCGAGGCTGCACGTACAACCGGTTCAAAGGCATGCCCTAATGTAACTGCCCGGAGCCCCATCCCATACTCGATAAACTCGTTCGCCTCGACGTCCCAGACGTGGCAGCCTTTACCGCGCTCGATCAGGGGCGGTGCCGATTCTGGGAACTGGTCATCGCCTTTTGAGTAAGTATGCGCACCTCCCGGGATAAGCTCGTGAGCTCGGCGCTGAAGCGCCTGTGTTGTGGTGGTGAAGTTTGAGTGTTCGCTGCTAGGCATCAGAAGATCTTTCGAAAGAGTTGTCATGGAAGTTTTCTTTCAGGCAAGAGGGTCAATCACTATCTTACGCGCGTAGAACGCTTCGGCGTATCCGCTGGGCGCATTAGATTCCATCCCGCGAAGCCTCATCAACCCGAGAAACGTTTCGCTGCTGAACCATGGCTTCGATCGCTGTGACTCAAAGATCGCGGATAAGTTGCTTACCTTTTGCCGGAATGCCCACTCATCAAGGGGAACAAAGGTATTAGGCCGCCCCATATCTCCGTCGAATTTCGGTATTTCGTATTCCAAAACAAGATGATTCCGAAAGGTGTTCCAAGTAAGTTCACTCACGATTTTATGGTCCTGGTGTGCATCGCCATTCCAATGTGTGAAGATCAAATCCGGATCGACACGCGATTTCATCTCCTCAAAGAAGTTCTTCACCTGCCCGCCTTCATATGGCAGGTAGCCGTCCGGAAACTCTTTCAGGACAACGTCACTTTCACAGCCTTGCGTGAAGAGTTGTGCGGCTCTCCGCGCTTCTGTCTCTCGAACGCCCGTGGCGCTCATCACGACCCAATGGAATCTCGGCTTCGCGCCGCTCTTGCCGAGTTGAAGCAAGGTTGCGCCGCAACCAATCTCAATATCGTCAGAGTGCGCTCCCAAACAAAGAATAGTCGGACTCTCGCGATCTTTGCTCCAAGTCAGCTTCATCATGCGCTTAGGCGTGCCTTCATTCCGTTTTTCCATACACACCAAGGAGCCGAGCCGGATGCCTCTAACTCGTCGAGAATCTGTTTGTCTTTAAAGGTATCCATACACTGCCAAAAGCCCTCGTACCTCCGGGACCACACCTTCCCTTCGCTTATCATTCGTTGCATCGGTTCATAAACGAGTTCTTCACCTGATTTCAGGTAGCGAAAAACATCCTTGCTTAACACAAAGTAACCACCGTTGACCCAAATATTTGAATCCTTCATGCAGCGGATCGCTTCAACCGCTCCGTCTTCTCCCAGTTGAACCGTGTCGAGGCTGCTGGCGCGCGGCTGAACCGAAAGAAAGCTAGCGTACGCATCGCGCCTTGAAAACTCTTCAGTCATTTCGTGGAGTGGAAAATCCGTTAGACCGTCACTGTAGTTGGCAAGGAAAACTTCTTCGCCTTTTAGATGGGGCTCGACTAAACGCAGACGGTCTCCGATCGAAGAGCGCATTCCGGTATCGACGAAGGTAATCCGCCAGTCGTCAATATCGCGCTGCATGAACTCGAGGTCGCGTCCGCCATGAGAGAAGACGAAGTCATTCGATACTGACTCCTCATACTCGAGAAAGTATTCTTTGATCACGTTACCCTTGTAGCCGAGGCACACGATGAAGTCTTTGTGCCCAAAGTGGGCATAATACTTCATTACATGCCACAAAACAGGGCGCGAGCCCACGGTCACCATGGGCTTCGGCACATCCTCCGAATAACCACGGAGCCTCATTCCAGCACCACCGCAAAATAGGACGACTTTCATACTGTCACCTCGATGCACCAGCTTACCTCTCCACTCTGAGAAAGCCGGGTCCGACTTCAAATGTGACTCGTTGCTCTTAGTTTATCCAATAGACTTCAGCTTGACGGCTTTTCAACCGTGTGATTCCAGCGATAGATCAGAACTTTCCTTCCACCGGGAAAGTCTTCCCGGTAGATTACTTTCGCAGAGCCATCAGGAATTCCATTGTTGAGCCAGTCATTATAGTACGGCGTATATCCGGAATAAGCGGAATCGAGAAAGATGTAGTCCGGATTCTTTATGTGGAGATATCGCAGCGCGGTCTCCCCATCCGTGTATGGCCATATCCATTCAAAGCTGTCGGCGTAGTAACAGAAGTCCGGAGTTCCATAACTTGCCTTGATGCCAGGCGCCACGGACTTGAGCCAATAGCCCGCTTCCTTTTGATCGATGTTGGGTGCCCAGCCATTGGTAAACTCCCACATGCCAACCACCGTTTTCGCCGGGGCGCGAAGAATTAGTACAGTTAGGCATATCGCAGCCGCGCTGGCGATCCAGGTTCCGATTCGTCGTTCCGCCCTTAATTTGCCTGCCGCCCATTGGACTACCCTCATTGCGCAGACGATTCCAGCAGACGTCCAAAGCAAGAGGAATGGAAGCATTGGAAATACATAGCGCCTCACTTGGATGTGAGAGGCCAGCAATATGACGACGAGATATGCACAGAGCCCTACAAGGTAGAGTTCCCGAGAGAATCGCGTGGCGTTCCACGACCCCATCACGAAGCCAATAAACGCCAGGAGCGTGAGTGGCCACGCTCCCAAATATCGCGCAGCCACGATATTTTGAAGCACCCAGCGCCAGTTCCGGCGTGTCATTCTCACGAAATACGTGGCGAGATCGCGGAGATGCGACGGATACGGCGAGTAGGCGGTATAGGCACTCGTGTTGAGAGACGGGCCGACTTCCTGGAGTGAAGGCGTAAGCTCTCTTTCGGCTACATCCATGCTCTTGCCTTCCAATTCTCGCTGACCAATCGTGTAGTTGAGAAGGTTTTTGCCTTCAAAGCGAACTTTGCCGGTGTAATGATAGAAAAAAAACGCATATGGGCTCACGAAGAGCGCGAAGATAAGCAGGAATAGCATGCTTTGCCGCGCCCATTGGTCGAACCGATCGCGGATCCAGACAACCCGAATCAGATAGAGTCCGACCGTCGCAGCAGGCAGGATAAGGCATTCCGTCCGGTTGAGATATGCGAGCCCCCATAGGGCGCCCGCAAAGAGCCATGGCCACCGGCCGTCGTTTTCGATCATGCGAATGCTCCAATAGATCGCGCCCAATTGCAGCGCCATCGCCAAAGATTCGGCATAACCTGATGTTGAAAGCGCGATGAGAAGCGGATGAAAGCTCGCTAGAATCGCGGCGATCCAGGCGGTCCAGATCCCGTAGAACCGATTGGCGATTAGGAACACCCAAAGAATAACCAGAGTGCCCGAAACGAGCGACACAATGTGAACGCCGCTGTCGAGATTGCGGGTGATCAGGCTGACCGCCGCGATCAAAATCGGCTGGAGCCAGCAATGCTCCAGGTCGGGAAGAGCATAAAGATAACTCTCAAATCCGCGGCCGTTCACAAGGTTCTCGGCCTGATGTGCATAGCCGGATCCCTCTCCTTCGATGACCACGACGTGCAAGTGAAGAAAGTACACCCGCACGCACAGCCCGGTCAGAAGCAGGACCATCAGAGCCCAATGAAGAGAGGGCTTAGCTCGAATGTCCAATTGGTTTGTCATCAAGAAGCGCGGGCAACCCAAACCAGGTTAAGATTTGAATTCTTCAATCGTGATCTCATCGATTGGCAGGCTCGCATGTTACGCATTGACATGGGTGCTTGGCAAAGGCTCGTCCGCGAGATAACCTGCAATGACATCCGCCGGCAAATGGGTCAAATCGCTCGCACGAAGATAGTCGTTCATCGTTGTTCCTGTGCATGCTGAATCAACGTTGATGGCTCCTCCATGACTAACTACGTCGTCCAAGTGTACCGTGCGGAAATCGATACTGTAGCGAATGACACCCGAAGTATTCGGCACGGTTGAGTGTAGTTGAGCAGCGGAGAACTGATAAGCCCCACCGATGGGGCACACCAGGCGAAGCTGCGGCTCCAATTCGATTGGCTCTTCCGCGTGCGGCTGAACGCGCGTGTCAGCCTTCACATGCTTGGCCGCGTTGTATCTGCTCTCCTGGTTCCACCTTTGATAGTCATACTGGTTTGATCCGTTCTTTATAGCACGGCCAAAGTAGTGCGGGTGCAAGGCCATGCAATTCTCGCTGTTCAGATCGTAGATCGGCATCCACCAGTTGATTTGACACATTGGGGCCGAGTACCAGGTATCGCGATGTGGGTGGAATGCGTACGCGATTCCTGACTTCAAATAGTCTCCCGGAAATGCCGTGCGCATGCGGGGAACATCAAAGTACGTTTTCTCAAGATCGCACCCGATCCCCGCCAAGATTCCTTGGATGTATTCCTTCGACAACGGGTGATGGATGAACCTGGGCTTAAGCACAGCAAGGATCTCTGCGCATTTCTCAGCGGAGATCATCTCATGCACATGAAGAGGATCGAAGGGATGCAAAGCTTCCTCGATCAACCCCTGCGCCAGGCGGCAGAGTTTCAGAGCGTTCTCTGAAGGTGACTGAATAAAGATCGCGCCGCCATACAGCTCGGCTCGGCGCTGCTCATCGCTTGTTTTCGCATCAACGTAGACATTCATCTGACCTCACCTCGTGCTTCCTCGAAGTTTTTCATTCTCAAGCAAATCTGACGCTATGCATGTTCAAGGAGTCTAGTCTTTCCAGGAACACTCGGCATTACTCGCTAACACCTGACGATATTGCCCTCCGTCATGCCCCGTGTGGCATTGCGCGTATCAACGACCAGCTGCGCTTTGGAAACGATGTCGGCGTAGTCATACTGAGAGTGATCTGTAGCAATGACGACACAATCAAACTCCGAGACGCGGTCAAGGGAAGCACTCGTCATATTGAGTGCATACTTACGCCCTTGCCCCGCAGAAGGAATGAATGGGTCATTGTATTCGACATGCGCGCCGCGCTTTTGCAACAACTCTATAATCGCCAGAGACGGGGACTCGCGAAGGTCATCGATATCTCGCTTGTAGGCCAATCCAAGGACCAGCACTCGTGAGCCGAACAGAGATTTGCGGCGCTGGCTCAACGCCTCAATGATGTTTTCGACAACGAAATAAGGCATTCCAATGTTCACTTCGCCGGCCAACTCGATGAACCGCGTATGGAAGTCAAACTGCTTGGCCTTCCATGAAAGATAAAACGGATCGATGGGGATGCAATGCCCACCCAAGCCAGGACCAGGATAAAACGCCTGAAACCCAAAGGGCTTCGTCTTCGCTGCTTCAATTACTTCAAAGATGTCAATCCCCATACGCATGCAAAGCTGTTTAAGTTCGTTGACCAGCGCGATATTCACGCAGCGATAGATGTTCTCAAGAAGCTTCGTCATCTCGGCTGCAGCCGGCGAAGAAACTGGAACAATTCGGTTAAAAATAGACCCATACAGGGCCGACGCAAGCTCAACTGCCGCCGCGCCACATCCGCCGACAACTTTTGGAATATCACGCCGTGCGATCGAGTCGTTTCCGGGGTCTTCTCTCTCAGGGGAAAACGCGACGTAGAAACCGCCGTCGTTGTCGTCGGTTGCCAAGCGGAGATCAGCCTGATTCCCTTTCTCGAGAATCGGGACAACAACCTCTTCCGTCGTACCTGGATAGGTTGTGCTTTCAAGGATGATAAGCTGGCCTTCGCGAAGGTGGGGCGCGATGCCCTGAACAGTGTCGCGAACATAACTGAGATCCGGTTCATGATATTCGTCAAGCGGCGTGGGTACGCACAAGATGACAACATCCATTTGGGCGATTTCGCGATAGTCTACTGTCGCTTTGAATCCGCTTTCTCGCGCTGCCCGAATCAGATCTCCGGGAATGCGGACAATATATGAACCGCTTTGGTTAAGGATCTCAACTTTCCGGGCGTCGATATCAAAGCCGGTCACCTTGAATCGTTCTTCGCTAAATAGAAGCGCGAGGGGTAGGCCAACGTAGCCCATACCCACTATTCCGATCCGCGCCTCTCTCGTCTCGACTCGATGTTTCAATTCGCTCGTTCGTGTTAAAGACTTCAACGTCACAGTTCTCACCTCGTCCACAACTAAAACTTGAATTATCGGCCTACCGCGGGCAGTTCGTCTCTTTTGGTCAGAGAATTGTCAACATAGGGATTGGCACTACAAACTTCCCGCCCCATTCGCGGATGTATTGCATCTGCATGACGATTTCGTTTTGGAGATTCCACGGAAGAATGACTACATAATCCGGCCTGGTTTCACGGATGCGGTCCGGTTCGTAGATTGGGATGTGAGTTCCCGGCAGGTAACGGCCCTGCTTGTGAGGGCTTCTGTCTACCGTATATTCCATCAAGTCTTTGCCAACGCCGCAATAATGAAGCAACGTTGCACTTTTGCCCGGAGCACCGTAGCCAACTACGCTTTTGCCGTCGCGGGCCGCACGAATCAGAAACTCGACGAGAGCGAACTTTGTCTCCTTAGCCTGACGCGCGAAGCCTTTGTAACCGTCGACGTTTGAGAGACCGGCTTTCTCTTCATCTCCCAGCACTCTCGAGACATTCGCTTCCAGACGATGGCGGTTTGTCTCTTCGCGGCACGCGAATACTCGCAGCGATCCGCCATGAGATGACAATTCTTCCACGTCAAATACCCTCAGGCCATGCGTCCTCATGATCTTGACGGTTGTGAGAAGGGAGAAATAAGAAAAGTGCTCATGATAGATGGTATCGAACTCGTTGCGCTCGATCATGCGAAGCAGGTGCGGAAATTCAAGCGTGAGCACACCGTCAGGCTTTAGCAAAATTCGCAAGCCCTCCACAAAGTCATTTAAGTCAGGTACCTGAGCCAGAACGTTGTTGCCAATTACGAGGTCTGCGTTGCGACCCTCATTGGAGAGTTCCTGCGCAACTTCAACGCCGAAAAATCGTACCAGGGTCGGAACGCCTTTTTCGATGGCCGCCTTGGCTACATTTGCAGCAGGCTCGATTCCCAATACAGGAACGCCGGCATGGACAAAGTACTGGAGCAGATAGCCGTCGTTGCTGGCCGTTTCAGCGACAAAGCTGTTTTTTCCGAGACCGAATCGCCGCTGCATTTCAACACAATACTTCTCACAATGACGCAGCCACGAGTCAGAAAACGAAGCAAAGTAGGGGTAGTCGCTGAAAATGCTCTCAGGGCTTTCAAATTCCTCCAGTTGCACGAGCCAGCACTGATCGCAAACGAAAACATGCAGCGGATAGTACTTTTCGCCGCGGCTTAGCTCTGCGCCAGACGGATAGGTTTCGCAGAGCGGCGACATGCCAAGGTCAACGAAGGTCCTTTTCAGTTCAGCGCCGCAAAAGCGGCATGCTCGTGCTGCGGCCCGCGCTGTTGCATTCTCGGAAATTGTCGTTGTACTCGTAATGGGCATGTGGTTTGTCACTTCTGCAATGCTGCTCCAGCATAATCTTTTGTCAGAAACAGTGAGTCATCGAGTCTTCCCGACTCTCGCAGTCGCCGAATTTCGCCTAGTCTTGCGTAGCGACCCCGCTCCAGGTCCTCGCGAGTAAGTCCAACTTTACGATATGCGTCGTAGAGTTCCTGAGCGCCTTTTCGAGCGGTCCATTGTGGGCGAAAATCCGGGACCCGCTGCTTGATTTTCTCGAAACTCACGCGATAACAGCGCAGATCCGGCCCTCCTCCTGGCGCGTATTCGACGCGACATCCAGGAACAACCTCCGCGACAAATTCCGCGAGTTCTCGGATACGGAAGTTCTCCTCAGTGAGGCCGACATTGAAGGTTTCGTTGTAGACGGCTTCTCGCGGAGAGTTGAGAACAGCGACTGCTGCGCCAATGATGTCGCGAATGTGAACGATCGGGCGCCACGGCGTGCCATCGCTCTTGATATAAACAAGGCCCGTGGTCAATGCAGACGCCACCAAGTCATTTAGGACGATGTCGAGACGCAGGCGCGGAGAAGCGCCGTAAGCCGTTGCGTTGCGCATGTAGATTGGACAAAAACTGTCGCTGGCCAAAAGCGCAATATCGCGTTCCGCAAGAACCTTCGATTCTCCATAAGGTGTTACCGGATTCAGGTCAGAGGTCTCGTCGAGAAAGTCGTCGCCCGCGGCGCCGTAGGTGCTGCATGAGGAAGCGAAAACAAAGCGGCTGACGCCGGCTTCTTTCGCGAGTTTGGCTAGTTTCACTGATGCATGATAGTTAACATCGTAAGTAAGCTGCGGGTCGATGTTTCCCAGTGGATCGTTGGAGAGCGCCGCGAAGTGCACAACCGCGTCGAAGCCTTCGATATCTGCTCTTTCAATCTCTCGCAGGTCTTTTCGAATCTCCGGAATCGCCGGAGGATCTTCTCCGAAACCGCAATTAGCGTAAAGGTCGATATCCAATCCGACCACATAATGCCCTGCTGCGCGAAACATTGGAACAGCGACAGCGCCAATGTATCCTTTGTGCCCGGTAATTAGTACTCTCATAGGTTTTGTCATCCAATAGAAACGTTAAGGGGCGATTCATTTTGTGATGCGTCAGGCGCCGCATGCGCTACTTCAGTCAACAGACCGGCTTCATGAAGGAGCATCGCTGCGTCGGCAATTATCCCGAACGGCAGTCCTGAGCGTTCTGCAATATCGAGCAGCGAATTTCTGCCATCAGATTGGTTCAAAACCCATAGACGCGCGTGGATCTCCTGGTCAATCGATGTTCCTCCGGTGCTTCGATAGAGGTTCCTCTTGCCTAACTGTGGCTCACAGAAAGGGCTTTGGTTGAGATAGTAGTTATTCCGTTCCAACACATCGCACACTGACAGACACACTCGAAGCGATCCTGCGAGTTGCTGCGGAAAGATGAAATCAAGATTATCTGCCGACGTATGATACTCGGGAAACGTTCCCCATGTACTTCGCATCAGGCAGCCGACCGGTAGATCGAAGCCAGGCGAGCAATACTGTCTCTCGTCATAGCCATAGGGCGAGAACTCCAGTGTTTCCGCAGGTTCTCCAGAATGGCGCAAAACGTGAGCCGTCGCCCGGTCTATCACCGCATCTCCCCGGCGGCTCTTTTTGTAGTGGAATCCTCCGGCGTCACCCAGGCAGGTTAGCACCAGCCCATGGCGAACTCTATCTGTTGCTTTGGCGTTGCGCGCCAGCCATGTGATTGCTCCAATGGTTCCCGGGATGAACAAGAACCTATAGGAATATCGCAGCTCTCGTGTCGCCAGGGCTCCGGCCAATGCCGTGCCTACTACCAGGCCTGAAAGATTGTCGTTAGCCAAAGACGGATGACACGCGTGACACGAAATGAGCACTTCTTCGGTCGATTGGCCCGGCAAATAGCATTCCCCATATGTCAGGTTACCCAACTCAAGAGAAGAGTCAATACATACTTCGTAGTCTTCGTCCCCAAGAGCCATCAACTGGTGATGAGGCAGACAAAATCCCCAGTCTTCGCGATAGTACGACGTGCGATATGGGATCCAATCCGGATGGTTGGGGAGCGAATGCAGATGCGGCCGAAGCTCGGCGAGCGAAAGCCGGGCGCGCACGGGCACACTGTAGCTCATAACGTGCAAGTTATGCTGCTGAAAATCAATGACGCGTTCTCCCCGCGAATTCTTGATATAGGCGTCTCGGATATTCCACTCTTTCGGAACGGTCCAGTCAAAAACAGTCGTTCCTGAAGGGATTTCAGAAATAACCAGGGGAATCCGCTCTCTGATCTTTGCCAGCGTTCTTCGGATGCCGTCCCCTGTGATGCTTCGACAGATAGGGTACAGCTCGCTCGCGAAGCGATGCATCTCTTCACCAAGATGAGTCAACTCTTCTGCCGCGTGTGCTTTCAGCGATCCAGCTTTCATTGGAAATCCTGATACGTGCGGTCGCGTTCTGAAATGACCACCGGCGCCGTTGGCCAGGCAATCTGGAATGCCCGATCGTTCCAGCGAACGCCGCGTGCAGATTCCGCATCATAAAATTCTGTCATCTGGTAGAAAACTTCGGTCCTATCTTCGATTGTGAGGAACCCGTGCGCGCATCCTTCGGGAATATAGATCATGAGACGGTTTTCGGCTGTCAGTGTGACGCCAATCCACTGGCGAAACGCGGGTGATTGCGGCCGCAGATCGAGCACAACGTCGTAAATTGCCCCCGAAGTGCAGCGCACAAGCTTTGACTCGGCGTGAGGAGAAGCTTGAAAGTGCAGCCCGCGAAGGGTCGCCTTTTGCATGTTGAACGAAATGTTACACTGCACGAGCCGTGGGCTAAGCCCGTGGGCCTCAAACTCGTTTTGGCACCAGGAGCGCGCAAAGAACCCGCGTTCGTCGAGATGGGGTTCCAACTGAACCTCAAATACACCGGGAAGCTTGGTTTCGTGAAAGAGCATATGTCGGCAGCTATTTAGACTGATTGTTCCAATTCGCGTTGCGGCGCCGGACCTAAGGTGCCGCAGCCTTTGCGTTGCTTCTACCCATGAGCTGGTAGACTGCAACAATCTTTCCGGCTTCGAACCATATCCGGCATTTACGATAGAACCTGTGCTGAGAATCGATATCCAGCAGCCACTTTGGTGTGGCTAGAATGATCCTGGCCAAAATCTTCAGAACTTCAGTCGTGCTTGGAATCCTGCCAGCCTCAAGAATCGAGCCGCGCCCCAGGCCGAACCACCACACTCGAAAGTATCTCCTATTAAGTCGTTCCTCTGGAACCGAGTGGTAAACCACGGCAAGGGGCTCATAGCGCAATCGTTCCCCTGCCGCCATTAATCGCCTGCCAAATTCAGTATCTTCATTACCAGTAAGACGGTCACCGCAGTGTCCCAGGTCTGCGCGAAAATC
Source organism: uncultured Acidobacteriaceae bacterium (assembly GCA_963841095.1). GTDB lineage: Bacteria > Acidobacteriota > Terriglobia > Terriglobales > Acidobacteriaceae > Telmatobacter. Next base: position 102,717 of record CAWJBE010000010.1, on the reverse strand, counting down.
ACCATACTTTTCGAACATCTCCTTACGAAACGCCATATTGGCTCCGATCGGCGGCCGATCAAGGAGTCCCGGCGAATCGCCGGGGTCGAAATAGGCACAGAGAGCACCCAGGAGATTCAGGGGGCCATCAATTGCGAGCCAGGGCGGAGGAGAGAAACCCGGTTCCGGCAGGACTCGACCTCCGCAACCGGCCCATCGAGTGTCACGGAGTGAAGCTACGAGGCAGCCGAGCCACGCGGGCTCAACGATCACGTCGTCGTCAACAAAAGCCACAATTTCTCCGAGCGCCTCGCGAATTCCAGCATTCCTCGCATTCGAAAGGCCTTGCTGCGCCTCAAAAAGATACCGTACCCGCCGCGGATCTCGCAGACAGAACTCATTTACCACTTCCCGCGTATGATCCCTTGAGTTGTTGTCGACGACCAGCACTTCCCATCGAACGGAATCGGGCAGCTCTGACGCAGCAAGGCTCTTCAGCGTTTTAGCCAGGCTCCTGCATCGGTTGTAGGTGCAAACCACGACGGTGACGTTCATGCCTTGATTCATTGCGGCTACAGTAGCTCAATCTGTTGGCACTTGCCGGAAGCCGTGCAACTAGCGCTAAGCGTCAGTGCGGACCCGACAGACGTCCATTGCTCCAAGGAATGGTTTCTGGTTAAAAGTTTGTGAGACCACAGTCGGCTCAAGCGAGCCAACGCGATGCGATGCGACGCAGGAGGAATCGAAAGCCTCCTGCATCTGGAACTGCAAATAAGGAATCTCATCGCTGCGATGATTCCAGCAACACGATAGATTTCCACTGCGGTTGCGATAACCAATTACTTCTGGAGCTTCGAAAGAGCATTCTGGAGTCCACGATAGATTACGCCGCCGTAATGTCTCGCCTTGGCCGTAAGTGGGGCATTTCTTTTCCAGTATTTCAAGTGAGCCTTGGCTGCTTGATCATCATGCGACATCTTTAAGGCTCCAGCGCGATTTAAAGCCACTTCGCACACGTGACGATTTGCGGCCCTAGCGTCAAAATCCACGTATCGTTCAGCAAATATCTCATTAAGTCTTGCTCGGTCACTTAAGGTCTCACCAGTTTTCGACAAGCGGTTTGACGCGTTCTCGTCAGTAATGCGATAACTGGCTAAAACACGCGGTGAAATCACGCCGCCCGCCTGGTCAATGATCCGAGTCCACATTTCCCAATCCAACGTATAAGAAAGGTCGGCTCGGAAATTTCCAAGCGTCTCATATACTTTTTTCTTCACCACAACACCGGGACACTGAATCGGATTGTCATAGAGAAACTCCACGACGGTGCGACCGCCGCGCTCAAGACTGCGAATCCTCGGCGTAACTCCGCTTATCACTCCTTCACCATCAACGAAGAAAGATCGGGCCGCAATAAGTCCTACATCTGGATGCAAGCCTGAGATTCTCTCAATTTCCGCGTAGAAGCCAGGCAGCACATAATCATCCTGATGAAGAATATGGACCCACTCTCCCCGCGCCCGGTCAATACACTCGTTCCAACAACCCGCCAAGCCCAGATTGACACGCGTTTGCGAAACGTGAACACGTTCGCTTGCCGCCGCTCGAACCATCTGCTTTACATCGACTCCAGGAGAGCAGTCATCCACGACCTCTATCTGCATCGTCTCGCTGCCCGGATCCTGGGATAGAACGCTTCTCAGCATCTGTTCGAAATGGTGCGGCTTTGGATCATAAGTCGGAATCATCACTGACCAAAACAGCTTAGCCACCTCTCAGACGTTCTTGACTACAAAGCGCATTCGGAATTGACTCTGCATACGTTCTGGTAAATCTCGTTACGTCGTTTCCTAACTTGTTCCGGTGAGTAGAATCTGGCCATAAGGTGCTTGCCTGCGCCCGCTAACCGCGCACGGAGTTCTGGATTATTCGAAAGTTCGACAGCAGCTGCGGTGAACTTCGCGGCGTCATCGCGGATCAGAATCTCGTTACCATCAGCTACCGGAATTCCTTCGCAACCAATCGAGGTGCTGACAGCCGGAATTCCCTGTGCCAGCGCATCTAGTAATTTGACTCGGATACCGCTTCCAATCCGAAGCGGCACAAGCATGACGCTTCCCTTGATAGAACGTTCCAAGTCGGCAACATATCCCGTAAACTCAACGCCCGGCTTGGAATAGTGAGTCCGAGAAGCCTCACCCCATGGTCCAATAACCTTAAGAATGGCACCTGGGATCTGCTTCGAGATTTCAGGCCATACTTCTCTCGTTAGCCACTCTAAGCCATCGCGATTTGGGAAATGCTCTTCTGATCCAACAAATGAAAAGCGACCCTCGAAGAATTCATCACAGGTCGTGGAGCCGCTCGAAATCGGGAACGGACTCACATGCACTTTTTCATCTTCTAGCCATCCCGAAAGAGCGCGCTTATCCTCATCGCTGAACACAACGACACCGTCAAACTTATGAAGGTATGTTTCCTCCTGGATGCGCATCACCATTTCGAGGTACTCGCAATAGCGACCTGGCCTTCGAGCCGTCGAGAACCTTTTCGCATATACGAAATGCAGCTGGTGATGAATAAAAACCTTTGGGATATCCGGCGGCAACCACGCACCAAGCGACAACATCTCGGCGAATTCAGCTTGTACTAGATCAATTCCTTGTGCAAGTTCATCAGCCACGGCAGCCACATATGCCTCTGGTAGCGGACCAAAAGGATATGCAAGGACAGGTCGTTCTTTCTCGTCAGATGCAACCCGGGGTGTGGTAGATCTCAATCTACGATATTGCCTGGCGCCCCATCTCAACGAACGTAACAGAATGTCTTCTCTGGGAGGACTGAGTCGCTCCAGGGATCCGCAACGAACTGCTCGGACTTTTATCTCTGGAAGATGTATCTGCAGCTCAGCAGCGTCACTTAAGCCTTTCTCGGTGTACACCGGACACACAAGGGTGAAACGATGATCGGTACGAAGGCACGCCAAGGCAGAGTATTGAGCTACTTTTCCTCCCGCGTCCAGCGGCCAGGGCAGATAGGGAGAAGCAACAAGAATGTTCACTAGCTTACGGTCTCCACTACATACGCCTTCAGTACGACTGTTGAAGCTCGCCATAGATCTCGCGCGACGGACCGGAGTGGGTGCGGTGCGAAGCAAGCCGTCTGCATCTCTGCACTCATAATTAAGTCGATCAGGATAGAAATCTGCGGCGGTAACTCCGCTTCCCGCTGCACTAAGAAAGAGCACTACTTCGTGAGAACGAGTTCCCTGAGGAAGCGACGTGGCCTCTTAGAGCCTGATTGCATACCTCCGCCAGTGTGCCAGCCGTACACCATGCGCGGCATTGACGGGAAAACCTCTCCCTGGGATCGCGGTTAAGAAGCCACCTCAGGACTTCAGGAACAAGAATTCTTAAGGCGATGTTCGGAAGACTGAAGTAATAGCGAGGGATTCCCCACACTTTTGTCCGTTGCCCTTTTTCACGCATCTGCGCACGGCCAAAAGCAAACCAATAGACTCGAAAGTACTTCTTATTAAGCCTCTCCTCTGCAATCGAGTGGTAGACGATCGCAGTTGGCTCATAGCGCAATCGCTCCCCTGCCGCCATTAATCGCCTGCCAAATTCGATATCCTCATTACCGATGAGGCCGCCACCGCAGCGCCCCAGGTCTACACGAAAGCCACCGTGCTTCTCGAACATCTCCTTGCGGAATGCCATATTCGTCCCATAAGGAGGTTCCTCTTTGATTTCGCCGGGGATATCACCGAAATCGTATTGGGCGCACAACGCACCGCCTTGACCCCAGGGTCCATCAAGCGCAAGCCACTGAGGTGGCGCAAAATCTAGGGGGGGCAGTATCCGTCCTCCGGCTCCGGCCCATTGACCGTCGTATAAATTAGCAGTTAGATCATGGAGCCATCTTGGAACCACGGTTACATCATCATCTACGAAAGCGAGAATCTCTCCGCGGGCCTCACGAACGCCAGCGTTTCGCGCATTCGAGAGACCTTGTTGCGCTTCGAAAATATACCGTACCCGGCCTGGATGATATGAGCGAAACTCGTCTACAACTTCGCGCGTACGATCTTTCGAGTTGTTATCCACGACCAAAAGTTCCCACTCGACAGACTGCGGCATAACCAAAGCTGCAAGACTGTCCAGTGCTGTCCTTAGGCTTTTGCAACGATTGTAGGTGCAGAGGATAACAGTGATACTCATGACTTTCGGCAGGCCGCTCATTCCAACACACCGCGAGCGCCAGGCGCATTGCGATCCTCATTTACCTCCGATGGTTGATGCCACATCTCCACTATCTCTCCGGCTGCATACCAAACAATACACTTAAAATGAAATCGCTCCTGAGCGTTCCGAGCCCGCAACCAGTGAATTATCTTGGTCGGCAGGAACCTTAGAGTGTAATTCGCAACCCGGAAGTAGCGCCGGGGAATTCCCCATATCTTCGGCTTCGCTTTTCTCTCCCGAATTTCCGCTCGCCCATTATCAAACCATCGTTTAAGGAGATACTTTTTCGTGGTCCTATGCTCCGGCACTTCGTGGTACACGATGGCTGACGGCACGTAAAGCAATCGTTCTCCAGCAGCAAGCAACCTGCGCCCGAACTCTATATCTTCATTTCGTATTTCGCTGCCAGGCCGAGGACCCAGGTCAGTGCGAAAGAAGCCGTACTTTGCAAACATCTCCTTGCGAAATGCCATGTTCGTCCCGTAAGGAGCCTCATGCAACTCACACGAGTCGCTGCCGAGATCGAACTGAGCAACAATCATCTCTCCCATGCCAAATGGGCCATCCAGCGTCAACCAGGGCTTTGGCGAAAGCGGCCGATCCGGCAGTATTTTTCCCCCTGTGCCCGCCCATTCGCCGCTTTTTAACGGCGCAGTCAAATGATCCAGCCATTCTTTCTCTACGGTCACATCGTCATCGACAAAGACTAAGATGTCGCCCTGAGCTTTGCGAATCCCCGTATTGAGGGCAAACGATTTTCCCTGCTGCGGTTCGAATTCATAGCGGAAATGATCAGCGTTGTGGCGACAATATTCCTCCGCAACTTCACGCGTGCGGTCGCCAGAGTTATTATCGACAACCAAAACTTCCCACTTTACGGACTCCGGCAAGACCGATGCGGCGAGACTATCCAGTGCTCTCTCCAGGCTATTACAGCGGTTATATGTGCACAGAATGGCTGTGATCTTCATTGCGTTCCAGGGAGCAGTTTATGCAGAGGGAGCCGGCCGCGGTTGATCGGCGATCTCTTTCTTCATTTTATGTTCGGCACGCCGCGCTCGCGCGATCATGAGAGCTTCATAGGCTTGGCCGCGCAGAAAATTGAAACGCCAATGTGCGCGAAATAAATCATCCGGACGAAACACGAGCGATGCCCTGGCCATAAGAAACGCTTCTTTGGGGATATCCCGGAAAAGACGCCTCGGTATACCCATCCACAGATTTTTGTTGGGTCCGAGGCGATGTTGTCCGCGCCCGTAGCGAACTGCACGCCGCAGTACCCAGGATTTTTGCAGTTGTTCCTTCCGGATAAAATGTTCAACAATTGCCTCTTTGACATACCACGCACGATTTCCTTGTCGACTCAGCCTGAGGAGAATCTCTGTTTCGCTCCCCATGGGATAGCTGGAACCGCGAGGACCGATGGCCTCATCAAAGCTAACTCCGGATTGCAAAATAGATGTACGAATGGCCATGTTAGGCCCGTACACCAGCCCTGGAACTACGGGACCGCCCTGTATTGACTGATCGGTCAGAGTGTAGACGGGTCCACTCCAAACTTCGTACGTCTTCCCGGGCGGCGGTATGGTAACGATGACCCGATGGATCCATGCGGGCGGCGCCACCTCCCATCGTGGTACGACAGAACCTCCGAAAATCGAGAACAGCGGGTGAGCATCCGCTGCTTCCCGCAACTGCACCAGCCAATCTTCAGATGGAAAGACATCATCATCCGTGAAGACCGTCAAATCTCCCTCTACCAGCTTTAGCCCCGTGTTGAGTGCTTGATTTTTGCCCGATCTCGGTTCCGAGATGGCGTCGAGCGGAAGGATACCTTTGAACGATGCGAGCACGTCAGCCGTTTCGTCGGTGCTCCCATTATCCACAACAACGACTTTCCACCCCCCCGAAGGTTTCTGAAGACGCCGGTACGCCTCCAGAACTTCACGGAGCATTCGCCCGCGGTTTCTGGTAGCCAGCAATACAGTCAGCATTTTGGCGCGAATCCTCGGCTTTCTTCTATTGACCTGACTAAACCCCGCAAGATCGAACCCACGTCATCCGGCCCGGCGGCTCAAGCCGAGGTCGCCGGTCGTGTGCGATGATGCTCTCAATTCAACTGAACGTGAAACACGAACGAACCCACGACTGCTCACGAATATGATCCTGGCCGAAACAATTTGAGATACACAGTTCGCTTTCCGTCACTCGTTGTGCGATCCCGACCTTGCAGGTCAACCCGCTCTTACGACTTTTGTTGAGCCTGGTTGTCCAGTACGGCGGTGCTATGGGCTCGGCGCAATCGGCGATAAAGCCGCCTGCAAGTGGAGCCAGGATTCTTCACGATCCGTGCCAATCGTAGGCAAAGGAGTTTCGCCAAAAGCGGCCTTTCAAGCCGCAGTCCCGCGGAGGCCAGTTCGGACTGATGAAACTTCCAAAATGCGCGGGACGATTCTCTGAAAACGTGTCCGGCCAGGAATTGATAATATTCGGTCTTCGCCCGTTTGAGAGCCTCTTTTAGTTCTCCCTCTTGAAGGAAAGTCGGTCCAAACTTGTGGAGCTCCACAAAACGCTCGAGCTTATCTGGGCCAAAATCAAGCACCTTCGCCCGAATCGAATCCTCATCAACGCGACTGAAGGAAAGGACATCATGAACAAAACCGAAGTTCCACGAGCGCAAAATCCGATAGCAGAGGTCGGAATCGTCGAAGAAAGTTCGGTCGTCATAAAAAGGTGAATTCATTCGCACGATTTCGGATCTGTATAAAACCGTGGTTGGGGTACCGAAGACAAATATCGGAGTAGTAAGGTGGAGACGAGCAAGCTCTTGTCCTGTCACGGTCGAACGCGTGCACGGGAGTCCTTCGCCCAATCGGAGGCCTCCTTTTAGCCGGTAAGAGCTGACGACGCCGACGGAATCGTCAGACTCTGCCAACGCAATCAATCGCTCCAGACACTCCGGGTGGATCCAGTCGTCAGCCTGGACGATCTTGCAATACCGGCTGTTAGGAGAAATTTGAGAAACAGCGAAGTTGTAGTTCTGGACTTGCGATAAAAAGCTCCTTGTATGGACGAAGCGAATCTTATCGCACTGGGATGCATACCGCGCCGCGATTTCCGAAGATCCATCCTCGCTGCAGTTATCGACGAGGATGTACTCCCAGTTTTGATATGTCTGGCGCAGCACACTCTCTATACATTCTGCGAGGTATTTTTGAGTGTTGAAGAAAGGCGTTACGACGCTAATAAATGGCTTCGTCTCCATTGTCCAGGTCTTTGCCTTTCTTGCAGGACGGACCGCCCATCATCGCGGCGAGAATTCGAAATGAAACTGGGTCTGGATACTGTGGGCGATCCTAACCGGATTCAGGACGCGTGTCCACCAGTTCCGATCGCCCGTGTTTTTGGAGCAATCGTGCTAGCCAAGGGTGGAGCGAGCCATGTAAGGAGAAACTTGGCTATCGTTCCGGGCGCCGTCTTATATTGCACGGCCCTGGAGACGGATTGACGGGCTTCAACGTATCGGGAGTTTTCCAAGTGCCAATTTGCGCAGTGTGAATGTAAAGACCCCAAAGTCCATTTAACGATCTTCTGGACATCGGGCTGCAGCTGGGCGCCCATTTGCAGCCAACTCTCTAACATCAATTGCTGCTGGCGAAACTGTAGTCCCTTATCATCCCATGGCCGGGAGACAGAACCTGGCGGAGATGGAGTTCTGTCGGTTCGAATCAGGAGCTTGTTCACGTAAGCAATCGACGTAACAAGCGACAATCGAAAGAAGATGTCACGGTCTTCGACGAATGAGATATTCCGGTTGAACCCGCCGATCTGCCGAACTGTCTCAGATCGAACGAGCAGGCTTGACACCCAAAAGCAAAATGACCGCGCAAGCGATTTCGTCGCATCCTGCTCGACGCCTATTACGTCATGGTGGTGCATTCCCTGTGATTCAAAGCTGCCGCGATCTAATCCCGCGCTGTCCACCAAACGCGCATCCGTGATGCAGACGCTGCATTCATTCTTGAACTGGTCGAGTGCTTTGAGCTGCCACTCCAGTTTTTCAGGAAGCCAGATGTCATCTGAATCGAGGAAGCCGATGTAGTCTCCCTGCGCATTTGCGATCCCAGTGTTTCGTGCAGCGCTTGCGCCCCGGTTAGGCTGACTGAAAAAAAATGCGCGATGTCCCGCGGTGGCCTTGCTAATAACGAATTGCTCAACGACCGCCCCCGAACCATCTTTCGAACCATCATCTACGACAATGACCTCGACGTTAGGATAGGTCTGTGCGAGAACGCTCTCAACCGCAGCTATTGTCTGGGAGGTACGGTTAAAGGTCGGAATGACGGCGGAAACCAATGGGCCCTTGTGCATGGCTTTCTCCAAGAACGTCTGAGATCGCGTAGTCCGCACAGCCAAGCGGCAATGAGAGGAAAGCGCAAACCATAGCTTCCGAGAATGCGTAATTGCAGTGTGGGAAAAACACGGGCTGCGATACCGCGATCCAAAAGTGGAGTTCGGCTGTCGGCAGTCGAATATTTAGACGACGATTCGCAAAAAAAGATGACTTCTCACACGAGCATGCGTGCAAAACTCAACTTGCCGCGGGCTACCAATACATCATCTACGGAGGCAGTTCCTTCAATCAGGGCTGCTTCATCCGTCATCTTGAGGATCTTCACTGCCATGATCATCGTATGTCCCGGTAGCACTGGGGCTAAAAACCTCATGTCGTTCACCGCAGCTAGAGCCATTAACTCGCCTGGATTCATTCCTTTACCGGTAGTGTGGCTAAACAGAAGGGAGGCGCTCTGCCCAATGGCCTCAATCATGCAGGTCCCGGGCATGATAGCGAAATCGGGGAAGTGCCCCAGTAACTGAATTTCATTACCTGTGACGTTTTTGAGGGTCTTGATGCTTTTCCCGGGTTCCAACTCCAGGACACGATCTACCATCAGCATCGGAAACCGCTGCTTCAAGCACAGTTTCACCTCTTCGAAAGTCATAGTCGTCATTTGACTGAGCAGCCTTTCCCGACTCTATTTCACGGGCCCGAATACCGATTCTTAACTTTTATCGCACGCTTAGCGCTTGCGCAGAATCATACCCAGTGCGCGCGGAAGAAAGCGGCCGCCTGGAACAGGAGAACCGGCATCGCATACCAATTTTGTGACCCGAAGGCCAACTTCTTCAGCCATTTTCAAAGGTTCACTTTCGTGATGAAACTCGAACGTGTGATCGCGCTGGGCTGATTCCAGAGCTGTGCTGAAAAAGACGAGTCCGTCGTCAGCAAGATGATGGGCAATTACTTCAAACAAGGGACGGGGATCCTCCAAATGTTCAGCCAGCATCGCGGCAATAATTCCCTGATAAGTGCCGCGAGTCTCTCCCATATCCAGTTTGAGAGCATTCTTCACTGCGAAGGTCACCCGCCCCTGATGCCCGGAAACGCCGCGCAGCCGGTTTGACACAGCCACCGCAGGCGGGCTGATATCAAATCCAGTCACATGAATGTCGGGCCTTGTCTCCGCTGCCAGCAGACCCATCACTCCGTGACCGGAAGCCAACTCCAGTAGCTTGGCGTTCGGTGGCAGCGCCTTGAGAAAATCGTCCCGATAGAGCGAAATATGGTTGATCATTGAGGGCCAGAAAGGATAAATCAAAATTGCGGCCCACATGTAGGGAACCATGTAGCCTTCGTGTTCATAGACTTCCGAAACGATTTCGCTGCATCGACTCGGGCGTGTATCGCCCGTTCTTTTCATACTGCTGCTGCGACTTCCATACGCCCATACAATACTTGGCGTAACCCTTCGCAGCATCCTCAAAGGCCCGGTCGCCATAGGCTCGCTTCCGCCCAACGGGCGCAGCGGGTCCAACAGCCAGGAACAGAGTTCTTCATTGGCCTCAACGGTAGCCCGGGCCGAGGGAGCAAACGTCCTGGCTTTGATATCCAGACCTTGAAGAAATGCCTTACCATCTCGTCATGAATTAAGCTCCTCTTTCGCAGAAAGTTCAGTCCGCCGAACAGACATGCCGAACCATCCGAACCATTGGCCGGATCAGATCAACCCCGTCCCAGGGAGGAACAAATGCATGCATGCGTCCCAGTTTGACGATTCGGTCCACTCCTCGTTGCCCTGCCAACAAGGCGAGCTTCCTCTCTTTTTCCGCATCGGCCATGCCCAAACCCAGAGTCTGCACGTTTCCATCGAACTTCGAAACCGCATCCACCAAATCGTCCACTTCCAGCACGGTTAAAGTTTTCCCTTGAATCGGTTGAGGAACTCCGATCCCGAGCCGAGGAGCAGCGTCCAGTCCGGACCCATGGGAAAAACCGCCCGATGCGAGGCGTCATTCAACAGCCAGGACGCGCGCGCTCGAGCAGATTGCTGAAGTCAAAGCAGCAGGAATGGTTCGTCGCGGATGCGCCTGGTTTTCGGTCTCAAATGCGCGCTGCAGGCTCGATACGAACTGAGCGGTGACTGTGACCCACCCCTCTTTCGAGGAACAAAACCTGGGGTGAGGAACAAGCCTGCTGGTCAAATTGCCAGACATCTCGCGCCATGCGCAGGCACCAAGTCTTCTGTTCCTCTGGATTGCTCCAAGCCCCAGCGTCCATCGCTGCGACCGAGATCCGGGGCCCGAAAACCGCCATCTTGGCCCAATGGGGAAACGGCAAGGATCGCACCTGCAAAACCGCCTCTTCTCCGCCCCAAATCATCGCTCCGTCCACGGCTCGCGCCATCGCTTCATGCAAATCCTGACGGCCATGTTCGAATGCGGCCATGAAGATGCGCCGCGTCAGCCGTTCGTCCGGATCGCTCTAGTCCAACTTCTCCATCAAGATCCGCGTCAAGTCGACGAGGCCGCTGGGAATGCGGACCAAGGCCGCATTGCCCCCCAGAAGAGCGCAGGTCATGGACAGAATCGGCTGGATTTCGACGTTGCCCGCGGGCCAGTGGCCAACCACGCCTAAGGGAAAAGCCTTGCACTTGGCGCGACCATATTCCGTCCACCCACCATCAAGGCCGTTGGACTCCGAGTTCGCGGGCGATGATTGGTTCCAATGTTCCCCGCCTCAACCACATGCGAAGGAAAACAATCCCGGGAACTTCGTCAAGTTCTCGAGCGTCCAGGCTCTTCGCCCAGGATTCAAATACGGTCATCACCTCATTCGGTGAGATTTCCTCGTTCGAAATTCGCCTGACGCAAGTTGACCGCTGCATCGGAGATCTCTGCCGGCGAATGAACAGCCTGCACGAGCTTCGTCATGGCAATAAGAGTTGTCATTTAGATCAGTTGCCGATCGCTTGGTTTCGAGATTGCCGCAGCCGCGGAGTTCCGCTTTAGGTATCCGTCCCGCAAACCGGAAACTGATGCCCCGTCTTCCGCAGGGACAACCATCATAAGCGATCACCTTGGCCATGTCTTCAGTGAGCAGCAGATTGCCAGGGAAGCTGGTCGGCAAAACGCTGCAGACCTGAACAATGCCATGTTCTCCTGCCGCGACGGGTTCGAGAGTCAGCGGATTGCGCACAATCACGTCGCCGAAGACAGGTCCGTGTTTGTTCCCTTCAGGACAATCTGGAAAAATGACTCCCACGCTCTCGACCATGCCGTAGAAATCGATGATGCGGTCGGGCGAACAACCAAACAGGCGCGCCAGCTGCTCGTTGAACACCGTTTTCTCAACGGCCTGATCCTGCAGACGCTTCCAGCCGCCGCTATGCAAAATCCGGATGTTGGGCAAATTGAGACAGATACCCTCTGCCATAAGCGGCTTCACCAGATGGTTCCACAAGAATAAAGGTAAAACCGTACACCAATACCTCGGCATCCTGATGATCCGCGGCGAATTCTTTCAGCTTTTGCCGATCCAGCGTCAAGTCACCATGTTCATTTGCACTTAGACAGTAGGTTGTTTGACTGGCAAAAGGCTGCAGACCCTTGAATCGCCGCGCCCCTCGCGCCCAGAGAGCCCGCGTTTCGCATGAAATCTGGCGTGTCCACAACCAGATAAGGCCTGCGGGAAGGTCCGATAAAATCCCGGACGATCGCTACGACTCCTTTTGTCATGCGCCGTGAAGTCGGCAGCATCCAGCACAACTCGGCTCGGCAACTGCGAAGTCGTAGCGCTGGAGGTCAAGGTTCTTTTGATCTCGTCGGGACTTACAAAGCAAAGTGGCGGATTCGCCTTTAGAATTCCCACAGGTAAAAAAGGAAGGTCGGCAACCTGGCTCGCCGATTGATAGTCTCACCGGCCAGTGCTGAATGTAGTTCGCATAGCCGGCGTGCCGCTGGCAGGCGTATTCCAGCTCCTCCTTTAGTATCTCCAGCAGCCCGCCTCTCTTTCTTCCGGAGGCTGACTATAAGGAGGAAGCGACAAGATCCTGTCTATCTTCTCGTTAAGTTGCTCCATGGAGCTCCTTACCGAGCGCCGAAAGCGCCGACCGCGCAATCTTTCCCGCTGATGTTTTTGGCAATTCGGACACCAACCGAATCGAGTCGAGAGCCCAATGGGCCGGAAGCTGTGGCGGATTTCTTCGTCACGAATCTCGCTCCCTGATCGGGCACGATGAACAAAACCAGCGCTTCTCCCGCCTCGGGATGATCGACGGCGCAGGCGCCGCATTCATATACCCCTGGAATCGCTGTGACTTTAGCCTCCACCTCAGCAAGACTCACCCGTATTCCTCTGATCTTCAAGAAAGTACCCCTTCGCGTCCTTCGATCCACAGATAACCTTCTTCATCCTGGCGGGCCAAGTCGCGCGTTCGCAGCCAACCGTCGCGAAAGACGCGACGCGTTTCTTCCGGGTCATTGAAATATCCGGAGCAGATGGATGGTCCCTTTACCAGCAGCTCGCCCACTTGACCCGCTGGCACAGACTTTCCTTCTTCATCCACGATCGAGCCCGTCAGATTGTCCAGAGGCTGCCCACACTTCCCGGCTTCTCCTGCCAGCGTTCGGGATCCATACAAGCGATGCGAGCGGTGGCTTCAGTCTGCCCGTACATCACGTAGAACTTGACCTGCGGGAAAAGCTCACGCATCTCGCTGATTCTCTCACGAGCCAGACCTCCGCCTGCCTGGAGAAAACGCCGCAAGCGAGGGTAGTGGAATCTTGCGGATATTCGATCGCCGAAGAAGCACGTTATAAACAGTGGGCACGCCGGCGAATGTAGTGCAACCGATATTCGAGCGATGGCATGAAGCACTTTATCGGGAAACATGAAGCGGCGGTCAAACACCACGCCGCCTCCCTGATAAAGATGCGTGTGCATCACGCTCGCCCCGAAACAGTAGCTCACCGGGAGAATAACCAGCGCTCTTTCATCGGTGGCCAATCCCTGGCCGCGAATGATGGCCTCAGTATTGGCAATCAGGTTCCCATGGCTAACCATGACGAAGCGCGGAGCGCCGGTAGAGCCGGAAGTGGCCATCAATGCCGCCAAGTCCGAGGCGTTGCATGCTGCAGGCGCCATGACTTCTCTGGATTGTTCCGTCAAATCACCCTTCAAACATATGACTGGGAGTCCCTGTGCCTCCCCACCACCGAAACCCTTTTCGCTCCAGACGGCTTTGGCTCCTGTTGCTTCCACAAATGCAGGCAATGAAGCCATGAGCGTCCGGTCGTCCACTGGCACCGCCACCAAGCCAGCGTAGATGGCCCCCAGATAAACCAAGGCGCTCGCCGGAGAGATGGCACAACCGATCAGCACCCGATCGCCTGTTTTTAGGCCGGCGGAAACTAACGAGGCGCCATTGGCCGCGATAAGCCTCGACGACTCTTCGCCATCAATCGTGAGCTCTGTAGCCGCATCGATGAAGCACGAGCGGGGACCCAGGCGTTCGACCAGGCGCGCAGCGAAATTCGATTGGCTATTGGCTGGCACTACGCGCTTTCTCGGAAAGCTTGGGGGTAATCACTCGAACGATCTCCCGCACGCTCTCCATCTCCATCAGCTCGTCCACGTCCAGGCTGATTCCGAAAACCTCTTCTAAGTTACTGGCAAGAGACAGATGTCCCACGGAATCCCACAACGGGATGTCACTCGCATTCGTGTCCATTGTCACCTGTTGCGGATCGACATCAAATGCAGCTTTGAATGCCTCCTGGACCTTACCTAAAACGTAATCTGTATCGCTCATTCTTCCTCCACACCTTTTTTTGAGTCATGAACTGCCAAATTATAGTTTTCAATTGTTAGGCTAGGATTCCGGCGCCGCCATCCAAAATCAACGTGTGGCCGACAATCCCTGTAGCCGCGTCGGAACACAGGAACTGCACCCCATATGCGACCTCTTCTGCCGTAACCAAGCGCCCTGCTGGAGTGCGGCGAATGGTTTCAGCAATTCGTGTTTCGCTATTGGGCATCGCCTTCCAGGCGTCGGTCAGCACTGCCCCAGCTGTCACAATATTGACACGGACCTCCGCCGGCGCAAGTTCAACGGCCAAGTGTCGAGCAAGGGACTCTAGCGCTCCTTTAGACGCGCCGACCAGCGAATAGTAGGGGAGCACGCGCGTGGCGCCCCAAGAGCTGATCGCCACGACACTGGCACCTTTCACAAAGCGCGGCCTCACGAGCTTAATCAGTTTGAAAAAAGCGCGAACATTCAAATTGAACGTCCAGTCGAAATGACGATCAGTCAACTCATCGAGAGGGCGATGTATCCCGGTCGCAGCACAATAGACTAGCCCCGACAGATTCGAACCGAGTTCCTGAAGTGAATGGTCAAGCTGTTCCAAACCCTTTTCGCTGGACAGATCAGCGCGGCACAGGGAAATTGCCAGTTTCTCTTGCGCAGCGACCGTTCGTATTTGCTCTGCGGCCTGTTCGTTACGGAGATAATTTGCGATGACCGAAGCACCGGCCCGGGCAAGGCGAACCGAAATAGCCTGGCCAATACCGCGCGTGCCTCCAGCGACCAAAATTGTCTTGCCGCGCAAAGAAAACAAATCGACCCTATCCGCGATTTCGATCATCCGATCCCTCATTGATCCGGTATTGGCGCGCGGCTTTCAACGGCTAACTGTCTAGGGCTGCGACGAACTGTCCGCCTCAGCTTCGAAGGGCATAAACAGTTCGAAATTCCGACAAATCTGGTCGAGTGATCCCGCGTTGAGCCGGAACCGACGACCTAATGTAATGACGATGTTGCGCATCAACATGTAAAGATTTATACAATACGAAACCGGGGATTACTCGGCTTCCCTTATGACCGGTTACATAAGAAGTCACTGTCCTTCGGCTGGTCAATATCTCAGAAGGTGCTGAAGCCTTCACCCAACTTTGCGTTCGTTTCTCTAGGTCAACTAACAGTACTTAAAGCGTATTTTGCATCATGGCGCCAGACCGCACACCGCTTTCCGTCTCTCGTGCCGCCTTGCTTTGTCTTCCGCCAGCACGCCACGCTCCTTTTTCCGGGTCGTATTGTCGAATTATAGTTGCCGGGTAACCCGCCGCCACCGAGTAATCGGGGATGCTTCGCATCACCATCGAATTTGCCGCTATAACGCAATTGCGACCTATCCTCAGCTCTCCTCTTGGACAAATGATGCAGGCCCCATGTCCGATCCAGGTTCCCTGGCCAATGCGAATCGTTCCGCCCTCCGTGATGCCCTGATTAATAATCGGGATATTGATGTCTTCATATGCGTGATTATGGTCCAGGAGAAGGACCATTTGGCCGATTAATACGTCACGCTCAAGGTGAATTCGGTTCTTGGCCGATATAATGCTGCCGAACCCGACGTGGCAATTGTCCTCGAGCACAATCGTCGGCTCGCCCTTCGGGTCTTCGGTAGCAACGCTGAGCCAGGCATATTCTCTCAGACTCACCGAATTACCAAGGCTGATCCTGGACGCGCGCGGCCGATAGACTTTGCTCGTGAAGTGAAATGACACGTTGCGGCCTATCGAGGCGAATGGATAGTACATTTTCACCCAAGTGCTATAAATCTTCCTGGGTGCCTTCCACAGCAGGTCCAGGGGATCGTCGTTCCACAGGCGATTACTCGCATTTTGCACATTGCGCTCCTTTTGCATGATCTCTTCGTGAACACATAGAAAGCATGATCTCGTCTGGCTCTAGAGTCTCTGTTTATACTCTTTCGTTCTCGTGGCGATCCTGCTTGCAAAGCCTGGTGCAAGCTGTGTCAGTATCCATTTCATCAAAAGTCCTACGGTTACCTCATACTTCACTGCCGTACGCACTGCATTCCGCGCTTCGTCATAGCGCTCATGCACAAGGTACCAATTTGCCCAGGCACTGTGCACACAGCGTAAGTTGCGGATAATCGTCTTTCTCGCGCCATCCGGAAGCTTCGAGTCCAGTTTTAACCATTTCTCCAATGTCGACTGCCAACCGCGCAGGCGCACCTCTACTTGATCCCAAGGACGGCAATTCGATCCTTCCGGCGAATCACTTAGATCAATTAGACACAGCAGTCTATTTACATAGCAGAACGGCGTAACAAGAGATAGACGGAGAAGAAAATCGTGGTCCTCCGCGAATCCTATGCCCGGCTCAAACCACCCAACCTCTTTAGCAACTCCAGCGTGAACCAGAAGCGTGCTGACACAAAATGGATCTCGGAGTCTTGCCAAGCTCTCGACCGTACCGTGATCCAGGCCCATCAGCTCCTCGTAGCACCTACCGCCCCTGTGAAAGGTTGTGGTATCCATGCCCATATTGTCTGCCAGCCGTGCGTCTGTTATACAGGCCCAACTCTTGCCTTCAAATCGCTCGATCGCCTTCACCTGTAGCTCAAGCTTTTCGGGAAGCCAGACATCATCGGAGTCGAGAAATGCCACCCATTCGCCACGCGCCTCTTCGGCTCCTTTGTTACGAGCTGCACTTTGTCCAAGATTCGGCTGAAAGATATAGTGAACCTGAGTTCCTCCGTTATTGCTCGCACTGATAATCGGCTCAAGCGCGCTCCCGGTTCCGTCAGTAGATCCGTCATCAACAATGATGACCTCGAATTCGCGATAAGTCTGCGCGAGCACGCTCTCCAGCGCGGCGCGGACCTGCCTTACCCGATTAAATGTCGGGATTACAACTGACACGAACGGCTTCTTACCCACGAGCTCGAATCTCCGATCGGTCCAGGGCTTTCCAATGATGAGGGGCGAACCTTTCCGCTCCCTGAGTCGCTTCCGCGCATCTGGACGAATCGGGTGCTTTGTGAGCGTGCAGCTTAGCTTTCAACCGTGTGTCTCTTTCCTCGTTCCAAGCTATCGGCGCTACAGGCCTTTGCGTAAGCTATCGTTCCGCAACGTGCTTCCTTCGCATAAAAGCGAATGCGCAAAGGGCGTACGCGACAATACACGCCGCCGCCCCGAGAGACATATTCGCTACAGGCCCTGTCATCAAACCAAAGATACGAAAACCGTAGCCGATAGCGAGGACTCCCGCCGAAGCAAGGGTAGCCGGCACAATGGTCCTCCCGTAGCGAAGAAGATCCAGGCCCGTAAGGTCCCGCATGCGAATCATTTGAAGAAGGTAACTAACGATGATCGCTAGAAGCGCTGCTACTTGCCCGCCGACCATTCCCGATAATTTGCATGCGGGATAGACGGCAATCAGCATCACTACGGCTGAGGCGGCGACGGCGCGCCGATGTAACGCTGGCCGCCCTACGGCCGTAAACACGCAGGTAATCACAACATTAAGAAGATTAAGAAACACGACGGCAGCGGCAACAGCAAGCGGTGCGGCAGCTGCGACATATCGCGCGCCATAGATAACTGAGAGAAGGGAATGCCCGCACAACCAAATGACGGCCACACCCGGAAGCCCAAGCATAACCATCCACGAGGTAACTTCAATAAGAATCCGGTTGATGCGCTCTTTGTCGTCCTGAACATGAGTGAATGCCGGAAAAAGTGTCTGCGCAAGCATGTTCGTTATGAAGGTTGAAGGAGTCAGAATAAGTGCAACGCCCATTGAATACAGCCCCAACTCTGCCGCGGGATACAGTTTTCCTAATACGAAAATGTCGGCACGAGCGAAGATAAGGTTCAGAAAAGACAGGCCGAATGCCTGCTTGGAGAACCCATAGAGATCCCTCATCGCATCGCGTTTCCAATTGAATGAAGGTAGACCAGGATACAAAATATATGACAAAATGCATCGGAAAGCGTTCTCACTGCTGAAACCTATTGCAAGGGCCCAGACGTCACGAAAAACAAAGCTGAGAATTATTGTAAGAATAACTCCACAGATGCCTCCGCCGTTGCTGATAATCATCCACCGACCAAGCTTTAAATCCTTCTGGGCAAGAGCGGAGCGTGGACTCATCGCACCATCGAACAAAGTCCCGAGTAGTGTTATGCGAAGGAGGGCAGAAAGATCTGTAAAACCATAAAAGTGCGCGACCAATGGGGCCATGGCGAAGATAATCAGATACGTGATGATGGATCGACCTAATCCTAACCACCACCCGGCATCTAAGTACTCCTTCTCGTGACCCTTGGGATTCTGAATTACTGCCTGCCTAACTCCGACTTCGGTCAAGGCGCCCACGACTGCCGAGGACGACATGACGATCGCCATCGCTCCGAATGCGCTCGGCGCCAGAAGCCGAGTCAAAATCATGTTACGGCCAAGCCGAAAAGCTTGCTCCGCGACGCTGCCTCCCCCTAACCACACGCCTCCCCGCATGGCCTTGGCTCTAAGTGCCTCGCCCTGCAGAAGGCCGCCAATCTTAGTCCTGGCGGATTCATAACGTTCTATTAAATTCATATGGTTTCAGTAGCTTTTTCGGCTCAAATCAGCGAACAGGTAAGCTATTTTGCACTTCCGCGGCTGGCGAAAACAGCCAGCAATTGCTCAAGCAGGAACGTCGGACTTACGAAAGACCGCATGGATCGACTCGCCCCCGCCGGCCAGCGGAGCGAATGCCAGCAGAGCACGCAGAATCGTCAAGCGCGCCATTTTTCGCGCCGCTTTCCACGGGAGGCTCGCTTCGCTTCGATGGGCGACGGGAGCGCGCCGAATACCGACGGCTCGAAAAACATCATCCCAGACATATCGAAGGCTCGTCCCCACAGCTTGATTGCGACGCGTTTCGAGCGATTCCTCGCGAAGTCCCACCGACTCGGCCAGGAACTTGAGAGACTTCGGCGAATAATGAAAGAGGTGGCGCGGCAGCTCCAATCCGTGCCAATAACCTCTGAAGATGCGGCCCTCGGCAGAGTCCACATTGGGTACCAGGACATAGAAAATGCCTCCCGGCTTCAGCCAATCCGCCACTTTCGCCATCACTTGGCGCGGTTCGTAGAGATGTTCAAATACGTCGAAACACGTAATTGCATCGAATGACGACGGTCGAAACTGGGCATCGAGAATGTTGCCTACAAAAACGTCCGCCCCGCTTTTAGCTTGCGCCTGTCTCGCCGATTTTTCAGACATCTCGACACCGAACAGATCCCATCCCTTTCCGCTGAGAGATTGTAGAAATGCGCCCGAGCTGCAGCCCAGGTCGAGGAGCGCGCCTGATTGCTTGTACCGTGCCAGCGCTGCATTGCGATCTCGCCAGCGCCCCGGTGAGTTCTCGCCAGCGGCCGAGATTAATTGGTCATACGCGTCGGTGTAGTGCCTATGCATTTCCGAGGGGATAGGCGGCTTGCTGAGCCATACGAGTGAACATGCCGGGCAGCGCAGCAACTTGTATTGGTCCCGCCGTCCGTGGAACCGGTCTGGAGCCCGCAACCACTCTCGTGCGTCGGCATGCCCACAGACGGGACATGTCTCCGGCCCCATATCTCCGAGTCCGCTCAAGCTGTCCCCAGCAACTTCTGAGTCCGGAATCGACACGACTGATGTACTGCTTTTCATAGACGATGGGTTCTCAGTTTTCTATACCGTAAATGCTGAGGTTCTTTTGCTTTCCCGAAGACGTACGGAACGAAGGGCCAGCTGAGGACTTATCCAGGTCAGGAGCCATTTCATGGCTAAATTCAGCGTCAAATTTAACTGCGCGGCTTTCGTTGCGGCAGCTCGAGCCATTCCGTACTCTCCTGCTTCCAAATAGCAGTTGACCCAGCCGCTGTGGACGGCAGCGAGCTGTTTGCGCACTAAGTTGCGAATTGGGGGCGGCTGGTCTTTGGTCAGTCGCATAAGACCTTCCAGCCTAAGCTGACTATCTCTAAGAAAAAAATCCAGCTTGTTCCAAGCGGAACTTACTCCTACGTGGCGATCCTCAACTGGTGCTCTGTCAAACAGGACAAGTGGGCGAGTGACATAACAGAAGCCGGTACTCATTGCGAGACGAAACATAAACTCACTATCCTGCGAATACAGCAAGAGGGTATCGAATCCCCCCAGTTCTTTCACTGCATCCCTTCGCGCCAATAAGGAAGATAAGCAAACGACCATTCCAGCTCCTCCCGGCTTCACCAGGAGTCGAAGTGCCTCAGAGTTGACTCCCATCTCGCCAGTGTGCCGATAGTTATCCTCCGCCAATTGAAACATGGTCCGCGTTTCCGAGTGATTGAAGAATGAGACATCGGTGTAGCAAGCACCACACCGTGAGTTAAATTGGTCTAGCGCCTTCAATTGCCACTCGAGTTTATCCTTCTCCCACAGATCGTCAGAATCCAGAAACGCAACATAGTCGCCCCGTGCTTCGTCGATACCCCTATTCCGGGCTACGCTGACCCCCTGATTGGATTGAAAGTAGTACCGGATCCGATCGCCAAAAGCTTGCCGAAGCTTCTCGTGAGTTCCATCAGAAGATCCGTCATCCACCACAATCACTTCCAGATTAGTAAAGCTCTGCCCCAGAACACTGGCGACGGCTTTGCAAACCTTTTCTGCGCGGTTATATGTCGGAATTACGACAGAAACCTTGGGATTCACGGACACTCTCGGTTCTTGATGTGCTGGAATGGAATCAGGCTCTTGCGTAGGCCGAATCGCGGGATTGGGAAAATTTATCCCGATCGCCATTCTTGTAGTCTGCAATGGTCTCACGGTAGGCGTCGAGGAGCCTTGTTCCTGCCGCGATCCAAGTGATCTCAGAGCAGGCCTTTAACGATGCTGCGCGGAGCCTCTCAAGAAGCACGCGATCTTCATGCAGCATCGTGATGTGCTGAGTCAGAGCTTCGACATCTCCGATCTTGTGCATCAGCCCCGTTTTCATATGGCTGCAAATCTCCGTGCAGGCCTCTGACGCGAGAGGAACACAACCCGAGCCCATCCCTTCTGTGATTACGAGGCCAAAGCCTTCTTCAATACTTGGCAGAATAAGAATGTCGCTCTTTCGCATCAGGTCCGGCACGTCGTTCCGATGCCCCAAAACTTTCACGCTTGGATGCGCCAACATGGGGGCAAGCTTGTCCTGGTAGGCCGGCAGGAATTCACCAGCAATGAGGAACGTTCCATTGTGACAGGCGGGGGACTTGAGCCAAGCTTCAAGCGCATAATGCACCCCCTTGCGCACAGCGCAAACACCGACGAATAACATGGTGAGCCCTCGTTTCAGATCCCGGGGTTCATTGCTGGGATAGTACACTTGCTCGTCATAACCGTAGATGTGGCGGACAAGTTGCTCCCGCTTAAATCCCTTATCGAGAAAGGTCTTCACCACGAACTCCGACGGGCAGAGCAGGCGTGTGGCAAGGCTGTATTCTTCCTCTTCTCTGAGGAGCTTCTTTGCGTCATAGGCGTGCTCATGATCGGGTGGCAGCGCAATTCCCAGGCGGTCGCATTCCTCTTGCACCACTTCCATCGCGAATCGGGTATTTGCGTTGGGCCTTTCCAGCACAGTCGGGATGCCAAGCCGAGCAGCAGTTTTTAATGTTTCGAGCGCTCCGGTCGGCCATGTGTGAATAATGTCGATTCGATTCGCTAGTTTCTCAATTCGCCGTGCCACGATCCGGTCATGCAGCGCCACGGCACGCGCGGTGCCCACCAAGCGATAGGGAAGTCGCACATTGCCCCAGGCCAGTGTTGGAACGACCTTGACTTCCGCAGGAACGGACCGCCCCAGAGACGCCGGAAACACCAACAGATCGACTCCGGCAGCTGCCAATCCATTCACTTGTTGCCAAGCGGTATAGCATATGCGGTCTGCGCCCAGACGAAGCGGAAAGCTATACAACACCCGTACGCGATCGTTTCTTGCTGTCACCAATTTCTCTCCAGGTCATTCCCGGGATCCAATTCGCCATTTGAGATCTTCATGGATGGAATGGATTCTGTTTGTAGGCAAGCCGGCCAACCGAGTTTGCGGCGTCGGCTTTGCTGAAGCCGTAGGAAGGCTTCGTCTGCCACATACCGAACTGCGCCATCTTCGTTTCGATCACCTCTTCGGTGGAACGAACCGCTGATTGCTTTGCTTCAAACGTAATCACGTTGATGCAGGCAACCAAGGGAAAGAGCCCCATAATCAGTTGGGCCATATAGTTGATCCCGAAGTGCGCGATCACAGTTGCAAACAGGGTGCACCCAAAACACCACAGCAGCCATTCCTGCTTGAGATCCCCGCTTATCCGCTTCCGGGCATTCCCAATCGCTCCGAAGCTTCGCTTGAAGATTGCGATATAAGAGATAAAGGCAAGCAAACCTCCCGTCAAAGCAACCGCTGCAAACTGATTGCAGAGATCCCAGCTATCCCAGCCCCAGTTGACATAGTTTGGAGTGCCAATCAGCCACCATTCGCTGAAGTGTCTGATGGTCATATCGACGAGCTGGTAACGCTGATAACCGGACGACGACCCGGTTAGGTCGACCCTCGCGATCAGCGCCCACACCGGAGCTTTCATAACTATCTGGAGCCCGACCAGCAACATCAAAAAACCCCAGCGAATTGTGCGCATCTGCGTCCGGAGCCGCCAGCATGCGAGACCAAGCAAGGCTCCCATGAGGGCCATCCATGAGGTGCTGGAGTACGAGGTGAGTACCATTGCAATGGCTCCGGCTAGCCCGGCGATAGCCACCGTTCGAGCTTTCTTCTCGCTCCACTGCCAAATAAACAGAGGGATTAGTACGCCCGAAAAAGCGCCCGCTGGAATACAGCCCAGCGTGGCGCCAGCGCGTAAGTGCCCATCTCTGAAGACTGGTATTTTGTCGATTCCGCCCATATATCCAAAAACATTGATGTGGCTAATCTGTTCGTTGATCATGCAGATGCCTAGAATGGCGCAGACAATTGCCAAGGTCTTGATTGTTCGCCGCATCGCTTCGCCATCAGGGATCAAACATCTCACTGCCAGATACCCGCCCAGCGTGTCCAGAAGAACTCCAAGTCCCTGAATCAGAGCAGGCTGGCCCGGAAACTGGAGGAAGAAAGCAATGAAGGTTGAAACCGTCCACACGATTACGGCCCAATCGACGCCATTGACTCCGCCGGGGTACTTGTCCTGCCTGGACAAGGTGATCCTTCGCGCCAATACAGCCAAAATCAGAATGCGCAGTGCGGTGAGGTGGATGCCGCCGAGCACGATCACTTCACCGATCGGGATCGTGAAAAACGCAATCAGAAAAGGCATGATCGCCTTTCTGCGCGGCATGAGAATGATCAGCACGATTGCGATAAGCAGCCACACTGCTACAAAAGGGCTGATTACCGAGTCGGCCGATCCGCCTCCGAATCTAAGGTGTTCTGGAGCCATGGTTAGAGGTTTGTCTGCGCCGAAGCGCTCCGGATATTAAAAAAAGCCCGATACGGCCTGTCCGGGCAGACTTGCTGCGTCAGACCACCATGTATCTGATCAATCTCTCACCAGCCGATGCGCGAGGCGCTGCATTTAATATAGCGCGCACGGTTCCTGGCTTCGATTGATAGGGGATTCTGCCCCTGGAGCTAAGGAACAGTACCTTGCAAATTTGTCGGCGCCTGAAGGCCGTAAACCTGATAGGCACCGGTGTCCCATGCCGCGGAGGCGGGCCGTGAAATGGCCCCCTTGACCGGGCAATTCATCGTATGAGTCGTCGTGTTGTAGGAGCATCCGTCCGTTGTCCCACTCTTGCAGGCGTTGGCAGCATCGAAGCTGATCGCAGGCTCTGTCGTGTAGGAGGCCAGCGCTGTGCAATAGGCCTGTTGATTTGCGCCCGTCGCTACAATCAAATTCGAAACAACTGTGGGAAGACATGGAGCGCTGCCCTCATTGGCACACGTTTCTGCGTGGGCAGTCCCCCCGGAACTTTGCAAGAATCCTTGCGTTATTGCTGTTGCAACACTCATTGCGATGTTCGTCGCGCTCGTCCTGCCCGTGCAGCCCGGCGAAACATACGTGTCAAATGGCGCATTGATCAGATGCTCGTTCATCACAGTCAAATACTGACCATTGGTACCGTTGTTTAACGTGTTCAGACTGCATGGCTGGGTCATGTCCACCAGCGTGTTGTTAAACATATATTGATGTCCGCTGTTAGAGCAACCTGAATACCCGGCGGGACCGGCGATGCTCCATCCTTCACCGGCGAGATCGTACATCAGGTTGTTGAACCAATATTCGGGGATGCTATTAGGGCAAACCCAAAGATCAGGATTCGAAACGACTGCCGGAGCATCGTGGCGAAAAACGTTGTTGTAGATCACATTCGGCGTGTTCGCCGGCTGATTTACTGCGTTTCCGCTGGCATCGGCGTTGCACTCCAGCACATTCGCATGAGTCGGCCACATCGGACCCTGCATGTATTCGAAGATGTTGTCGTGGATATCGTGGCACCACTGCCCGACGCCCTGTGTCGTGTACCTGATTATGTTGTCCCTAAAGTGATAGAACGACGGAAAAGTGCCCCAGGAGCAAGCGTTTGAAACTGAATCCGAGCCGTCGACGACGTTATTCCACATCGACTGGAGTCCGTTGTTCCCCCCATTTATGATCGTGCACGGGAGGGTGGAATTGGATTGTCCGGCCGTCGACGTAACGGTCCAGCCGTGAAAATAGTTGTTCGAGATGAGCAACATCCCGCTGCCTGAGACGCCGGAGCCTCCGTATTGGAGGTACATGTCTGTGAACGGGCCTCCGCTCGCAGGATTGCGGCTTGAGCAAAAGCCGGTCCACTCGAAGTTGTCGATATAGTCATCCACCCCAGCCTGGACGATGATGTTGTTTGACGAAGGCGCGACCTGATAAGCGCAATTCGAAACTGGAGAGGTCGACAGTGGATTATCCGCATTGAGAATCGGTCTGGACCAGGTCGAGCCGTTAAACCAGTTCTTGTCAACACCCCAGTAAATACAGCCCGAGGTTTTCCCTTCGTACTGACATGAAGTGTCAGTCCCCCACCAGTTATTCATCGCCCATTCGCCGCCGGTATAGGGCGTGGCTCCGGAGTTTCCGAAGTGCCAGGTGTCGCCTCCGCGGAAGATAAAACCCGCGCCGGACGCCGGAGTCACCGCAGCGCAGTTAGCAGTGCAACTCGGCATTCCGGGAGCATGCAGCCAAGGTGTGGACTCGGAAGTGCCGTTGTTTGAATCGGAACCGTTCGCGGCAACGAAGTAGCAGTTGTTCCCTTGAACGGGCAGGTTCGCTGGGCAGGCGCCGCCACTTGCAAAGGCCCTGCCTGCAGTGAGAATGAGCATCAGAAAAATCGAAAAACGCAATATTTTTACCATAGACGTAATCGTCGGGATACAATTCAACTGCTTCGGATGCATTGGGCAGAGTCTACGTTACCTGCGTGTCGGTGTCAACGTTACCGGAGTTATATCTGCCCGTTGTATTTTGGAAGGCAAACTAAAGGCCGATCAGAAAACTTGGACATTTGGCGCGGCGCGCAAAGGCATTACAAAGTCAAACCGTTTGGCTTTCAAGGAACTCTACTAGGAGCCTCTTTTTTATCAGCGCCCAGGCAATCCGCCGGCCGCCAAATGCCACGGCGGGGACTGGAGGGCGAACGATGATCGTACCTACCGACTTACAGAACTCGAGATGGGCCTCAATGTCCTCCACCTCATAGCAGAGGTGATGCAAACCGCCTCTCCGCTTGAGGAAGCGTGAAACCGGGGAATCGGATCCGCCGGGCTCAACCAACTCTATCAAAGCATCACAGGCATGAGCTCCCCGCAGAAACGTGACCCGTACCATTTGCAGGGGATCAAAAATAATGTTTCCATCCCACGTAGCGCCAAGAGAAAGCGCATAGGACGCAGCCGTTTCTTCAATTGAGGCCAGCACAAAGCCCACATGGTGAAGCTTGATCCAGCCTGGAGGGCGATGGTCCGGTTGCGTAGGATTACTCATTCGACCTGAGCATTTTAATGGCTTGTTTCGTGTCTGCCATGCTTTTCTGCGTCTGATCCTTGGATTGCGGAACGGTCCATTTGGTGAGCACTCGTCCGAACATCGTATACGTTTTGACGAAACCCAGAGGCAGAAAAGGAGTCATTTTGAACGAGGCTAGTTGCGCCTGATTCCATTCGTGCGTGTCGGCAAAGGCCCTCGATCGGCCTTCAGTTGCCAGGGTATGAAGGATATGGCCGGTTAGAAGCCAATGCAACGCCCGACCTCGAAACTTTGGGAATACGTAAAAGTCAAATAGTTGCACATCGTCCTGGCCCAGCGGAAAGTAGTACGGCGCGATCGTCCGTCCCCGCAAAGTCCAGCCGTAGCCCGCCAATTGTTCCTCGTTCTCCAGTAGCCACAGTGATGCGCCCTTCTCGAACCGCTCATGAACATGTTGGTTTGCCAGCTTTGCGTTCCAGACGCTGGTAATCTCCTGCAAGCGCACTCCGCTGAGTTCGGCTAATTCTCTTAGCCGAGCCACCCTAAGGTTCTTGGGAAAGTTTACAGGGGGTAATCTTTGCTCGTCCAGGTCGCAGTAGAACACCACCATACGTCCCGCAAAAAGCGCCCGCTTCGCAGCGAGCCGTATGCGCCGTACTGTCGCTGCCAACCCATTGCGCCGGAAATAGTCTCCGAAGCGCGATATTGAAGTAGAAATGCTCAAGATGCCGTCTGTTCCTCCGGCTTTCTGGGTACTGCACCATAGAGGAGCTGGCGCAGACAAGCGCCGCTCACTTGTTTTCGCACCCCGCTCTGAGGGCCTTTGTGGAAGTGTGCAAGATCCGACAGAATCGTGATTGCGTAGCGCATCAAATGGTGAAAAAGCATGATGCTCCGGATTCCAAGCACACCAAGGAAAGTGTGGTGCTTTGTCCAGTAGTACAGGATAGACCGCTGTTGTGCGACCGCAAAGTGGGCCGGAAACGGAGCCGTTGTCTTGCCCCGATCATGGATTGCTTGGGCGTCGGGAAAAAAGAATACCTCCCAACCGGCGTTCCAGGCGCGTCGGCACCAATCGACGTCATCCCCGTACATGAACAAGCCTTCATCAAGCAATCCCACGTCATCGAACGTTTTTTGGCGGATCATCGAAAAACAGCCGACGATGACATCTACGGCGAGCGTACGGTCATGCGGGAAGTAGAACATGTGCTCACCGGCGAAAAACCGGCGGCCTTTGAACAGGCCTTCCAGGCGGCTTGCCGAGCAGAAGTTGTTCCATAGTGTGGGGAATCGCCGGCATGTGCTCTGTTGCGTCATGTCGGGATTGAACACGCGCGGTCCGACATTTCCGACTTTTGGATGCTGATCGAGAAAGTCCGCGAGGGTGTCCAAACAGCCAGGAAACACGATCACATCCGGATTCACCAGGGCGACATATTGCCCGCGACATTGCCGAATGGCCACGTTGTTCCCTTTGGCAAATCCCAGATTCTCCTTGCTCTTGATCAACTTCACCCAAGGAAATTTGCTCTCAACCATTGCAACGGTATCGTCCGCGGAGGCGTTATCGACAACAAGTACTTCCATGCTGCGTTTTGGAGGCGCCTTGGCCAGGCTATCGAGACATAGCTCCAGATAATGCTTGGCGTTCCAGGCGACAATGACAACGGAAAGTTCTACGGGGTGAGTTGTCGGCGACATATTCTTAACTGATGGCGGCTCGATGTCTTAAGGAGCGGGCGAAGTTTAGTGATCTCAGGGAGGCGCGAAGCGTGCGTTGCACAGCAATTCCAGCCTTCACCATTCCAGAGGAGACGGCGCTCTTTGAGGCGGCGAATGGGTTGATCTGACAGGTGTCTACACCGGAAAAACCTCGTTTGAAGTAATAGACACCCGGATTTCCTTCTGGGTCGATGCCTCCAAGGTCATATTTCCTAATGCCTTGCTCCTTTAGCAAGGAAATCATGGTCCAATGCAGGAAATAGGCGCCTTTCGAATTCAATCCTGCGTCGCTAGTGGCGCCCAGCAGGTAAATAGCCGAATCGCCCATCGCCGATACAACGATGCTGGCCACAGGAACACCCTTATCCTGACAAATCAAAACTCGCATTCGTTGCGATTCCGGAAGAGCCTCCTGGATGCGCTTCATTTCATCGACACTCACCGTGGTTTCAAAAGCCTTGCGCTCGCGCATTTGGGAGTAAATCTCGCAGAATGTTTTGAACTCCTCGTTCCCATTTCCTGAGATCACCGTCAGTTCGTTTCTCTCCGACTGCTTCAGCTTATTCCGCCATTTTGCGTCAAGGCCCCTCCGAAGTTCTTCAAGCGGCGGGGTGATATCAACGAGAAAAGTCCGGTAGGCATCGGTGGGCTCCGGAGCTGCAGTTGAGAAACCTGAAAACACCGATTGGAATACTTCGGCTCGCGGTGATCCCGCGAAAGCGTTTGGAAGAACGTGCACGAAGAGTTTTCTCGACCTCAGATATTCGTCCTCGATTGCGCACGCCATGCGTCTGGGAACTTCGGGATCGAAGGAGCTGCCATCCCGCTCCCAGAGAGGCCCCCAGCGCAGATAAGCCATGCCAAATCTCAGCGATGTGGGACGAATAATTCTAAGCTGAGCGATTGCTGCAACTTCTCCGTCTCGCTTCAACACGATCCGGCTTAGATTTCTCTTACCCCAGCGAACCTCGCCATAAGCAGCAGTCTGATAAACACTCGCATCGCCAAAAAGGTCGAGCATTTGCGACCATTCTTCGGAACTTGCTCGATCGACTTCGACTTGCCAGGTTGGATTAGACATTTAAGATTCACTCAATGCAATAGGCTATCCCGCGTGACGGACCAGCTTGTCTGCGAGGAAGTATCCAGACTAATTACTCAAGGCTTGGACTCGGCTCCTACGGCATCGGCATGCGGCGTAAATCCGCTATCGGTCATTGCGACTAACGGCTCTGACGTTCTACGAATGTGCCTCGACCTTTGCGATGCGCTTGGAGGGACGTCAAGGTACCACCTTTGCACTCCCCCATCACCTGCGCCGCTCGCGCTGAAGCCCAGATTGCGATAATGCTCGGCAACCAAACCGTTTTTCTTCGACGGTATATAGATGCCGACGATCTTGCCAATTCCTCGCGCCTGGCACTGTTCGATGAGAGCGTCGAACATCGCGAGTTCCATTTCGCGATTGAGAACGCGACAGCTCATCAGCCAAACGTCCACCTCTATAGTGTCATTGAACGCGTGGCCAATAAGAACTGAAACCAATCCGTTATCGCCAAACTTGTCTGCTAATCGGCCATAGAGCGTAACGTACGCCGAATCCTGAGAGATGGCATCGACTTCCGCGCTCGTGTACCGCCTCGTCGTGAGGTTAAACTGGTTTGTCTTGTTAATCAGCTGTGTGATTCGCTCGAGATAGACGGGGGAAAATGGCGCAATTTCAGCGGTCATATCGAGAGAAGCCAGAAATTCCCCATAATCGCGGAAGCTCGACTGATATGCGCTCCGTTCCGCATTTAGCTTGTAAAAGGCCGAACGATTCAGATCGTCCTGAACCACTGTATGTACTTCGAAATAGCGCTCGCGTTCGAGTATCTCAGCGAAACGAGTAACATCGGATCCCACATTCGGAGCCGCCACTTCAGGCAGCTGATCGGCGACCAAGGCTCTCTCTGCCGCATTGTCATCGACAAACACAATGGTATCAAGGCCAATGTTGAGTTCTGCGGCGATTTCGCGAATGTTTCCTGGTTTGGGGTTCCAGTTTGCCCTAAATGCGCTGAAATCCTCAATTCTAAGGATGCTATCGGGATGCGATAAACCTTCCTTTGCATTTTCGATCTCGTTCTTCGAACATACTGCGAGAATGACTCCACGACATTGCAATTCTTTTACATATCGTTGAAAGTCCAGAAAAGCCTCACCGACCGCGTGATCGCGCCCCAAAATGAGGTTTTGCGCTCCATCGTCGCCAACAACTCCACCCCAGAGTGTATTGTCCAGGTCGAGCACGAGGCACTTCTTGGCCTTTCCGTAAACAGATTTAACGAGCGATGCAACGCTATGCGCTACCGCAATCGTCCCCGTGGGGCTCACCGCCATGCGAAAGTTATACCAATAGGTGCGGCCGTCCCACTCGTCCAGGCCTAGCTGCGCCGAAAGATAGTGAATGTCATTGATAAGAAATCGAGGGTGCCGGCGCGCATAAGTTGCAAATTCAGCGTTTAGTCGCAAGAGATAATTTGCCCGCCCATACGATTCAGTTGCATCCAGATTCCCCAGCGGTCTCAGATAGGGCAGGTCAAAATTATTCTGGATAATCAACGCGCCGAGTTCTGACTGAATCCTCTGCCATAGAGTGACAAACCGGGCAACTTCCTGTCGGACAAGCTCTTCAACCTCACCCTCTGGTTCCATCAACCTCGGGAACTGCGAAACATTGCGCCAGGTAGTGTGGATAAAGATCACATCCGGCTTGAACTTCCACAGTTCCTGATTCTCGAACAGGATGTCCTCGGAATAACGGTTGAAGCCGGATTCGTAGAATTCTGGCCGAATTCCGTTTGCCAGGAGAAATAACTCCAACATGCCCCTGACATCCGCTGTCGTCGATCCACCCAGAATTGCAACACGCGTGGGAGTCAGATTCGGCTGTACTGAAAGCTCTTTGATCAGCACTTTGCGCTTACGAATGAGCTTTGCAGCCGTGATCGGAAATTCCAATTCCCTCAGGCTTTCTGATTGCATCAATTCGGTCTCCGATGCCGCTGCAGTGTCATTCCAGATGTGTCCCGGTGTTGTCAGCGGCGCTTGAGATTCCGTGCCCCGCTCCGTACCTCGGCGTGAACTCTCCCGCGAGCTTCCCGAGCGATCTCGCGGTCACGACGGTGTACCATCCACGCCAGCCAGCCGTAACAGGTCGGCCACCGTCGAGCAATTCACAATCTGGTCGGGAGAGATATGTCTTTCGCTCGCTGACTCGGCAAGAACGATAACTCCAATCAGCGCAGTCGAGTCCCAGTTGTGGAGCTCCTCCAGCTTCTCATTCCCTTTAAGTGTCCCTGGGCGCAGACCAAGAATCTCATCGATCTCCGAAAGGAACGCGTCACGGCTCATTTTGTCTTGATTCTCAGCCATCGAATCTCCTATCTCTTCACTTGGGGTCGAAATCACGATTCAGCGCATCATTCCGGTCGATAGGTTAGTTAGTAAAGTTATGCCCTAAAGTTTCCGCGGTAGCCTAAACAATCTGGTTTCTTATCGCCCGAAGACGCGGCAGCACTTCGATCTCGAGAAATAATGTCTTATCGTTCCTGGCCCGGCTGTTGATTCTGTCTAAACGAAATAAATCGGGTATTCGGGGATTGGCGACACTTTCGCTCAAAAAGACGACGCGGTGCCCTGAGTTTTTGAGGTGATCCCTCAACTCAGCGGTTAGGTCTTTCGAAGAGCCATAAGGCTGACTAAATGAACGAACATTAGTTGCCGAGATGGTTTCCAATTCTTCCTTGTTTCGATCAATCTCCGAGGCAAAGTCTTGTGGTGACAAAGAGCGGAAATACGTGTGCGTATAAGTATGATTTCCGATCTCGAAATCGAATGACTTTAGCCCGCGTAGCTGCTCAGCAGTCAGGTACAAACCAGCCTCTTGAGCGGTAAGCCTCTCATTAATCCCAGCCAACTCGCGCAGAACCTCCAGAAAGGCGTCTCGTTCAGCGAGCGTTAGGGTAGGTAAAAAAATGCCAAACACGTCGGAGAGAGAACCAACCGTGGTGGCCTTATCGCTGCAAGCCGTGCGAATTGCGGTGTTGATCACCTCGATTCCAAAAGCATTGGCCACGTAGCATAGGAGATTGTCCGGGGCGAGGCGTTGATTATCGAGGAACGCGGCGTTGACAAAGAAAACAGCTGGCGCTCCAAGTCGCTTGCAGAGCGGCGCGGCGTACTCGGCTACCGACCCGTAGGCGTCATCGAAGGTCACAAGCAGAGCGCGCGATGGCAATCCGCGCCCATCGCAATTGGTAAGAACGTCTTCAAGCCGTACTGGACAGTAGTGGGTTGTCAGAAACCTCAGCGTTCTTTCGAACTCTTGAGGGGTAGCAGTCACGCTCATCCCGGTGGTGAACGGCGATTGCGTGGCCGAAATGTGGTGAAACACTACGCATCGTAATGAATAGGAAAGGTCAAGCATACTTACGTCTTCGGAGGAGCTTGCAACGCTTCGACATTTCTTAAAGGATGCGGGCGAAGCCGGTTGATCATAGCTACTGCAGGGTTACTTGCTGATCTTCCAGGAATATCCTTTGCCAAAGCTCCAGACTGAGCAACGAGAATATCTCTTTAGAGTAGTCGGCCCCTTGTGAGTTTGCCTGAAGCATCTTCTCAATCGCATCCCGGCGAAAGTAGCCCCGGTCAATCGTTCTGCTATCCATTAAAACGTCCCAAACCACATCCTTGAGTTCAGTCCGAATCCAGGAGCCGTAAGGGACGGGAAATCCAGCTTTCTTTCGACTACGGATTTCCTTTGGAATTCTCTTTGAGAGCGCCTTCTTCAGGATGTACTTCGTCCTTCCCCCGTTTAGCTTCATTTCCGGCGGCAACGCAGCCGCAAACTCCAATACCTTGTGATCTAACAACGGCACACGCAACTCGAGGGAGTTGGCCATCGTCATTTTGTCGGCCTTGATCAGCAGATCGTCTGGCAACCAGCTTTTTGTATCGATGTAGAGCATTGCGTTGAGCGCCTCCTGGCCACGGACATGGTCCTGCAAGATGCGCAGTGGTTCAAGGCTGTGCTCTCGGTCGACCGCATCCAGATAATCCGCGGAGTACACTTTGCCCAAACTGTTTCCCGTCGTGCGATGCGGATTCGATGTGCGGCTGTAATAATATTCCGGAAATCGATCACGCATCAACGGGCCATACTTTGCAAAGCGCGAGGGATCGAAAAGCGAACTCCAAACGGAGATTCCTTTGGAAATTGCGGCGTTTAGCACAGGGCCGCCCTGCTTGATGCGCTCAAGCCAAACAAGATTGCGGTAGTTGCTGTACCCCGCAAATGCTTCGTCTCCTCCCTCTCCGGAGAGAAGGACAGTTACATATTCCCTCGCCAGCTTTGAGACATAGTACAGGGCAATCGCTGGAGGTTCGCAGACGGGTTCTTCCATATGCCAGACGTACTTAGGCAGGAACGCTCCAAAATCTCCCGCGGTAATCGTCATCTCATAGTGTTGTGTGTCGAATCTCTCCGCGGCAAGTCGTGCGAATGGCCTTTCATCTGCAAAGTTTCTCCCGGAAAAACCAACCGTGAAGGTACTTACCTTTTTGTCGGTCTCATCCACAGCAAGGCTGAGCACTCCAGTAGAATCGACTCCGCCGCTAAGCAGAACGCCCACCGGCACGTCAGCGATCATGTGCAGTTTGATGGTTTCTGCCAGGAGAGCGAGAAGCTCATCCTCAGCCTGCTCGATGCGCCTGGGCGTGGAGGATTTTGCGAAGGCCAAGTCCCAATATTGACGGATAATAGCCTTCCCATCCCTCACCTGAAGATAATATCCGGGGGCGAGCTTTTGAATTCCCTTCAGCAGCGTCTCACCGCCCGGCACATAGAGGAACGTAAGAAACCGGTCGATCATCTCCGGGGCGATCTCTCTCTTGACTGATGGATCCGTGAGAATCGCCTTGATTTCAGACGCAAACACGAGCGAATCGTGAGTTAGCTGGTAGTAAAGCGGCTTGATTCCAACACGGTCCCTCGCCAGGAAAAGCGTTCTCGCGTTTCCATCCCAGATCGCAAAGGCGAACATTCCGCGCATTCGCTCTAGGCACGCCGCGCCAAGTTCCTCGTAGAGATGGACGATAACCTCAGTGTCGGTCTTCGTCTTGAATTCGTGCCCCTTCCCAATGAGGAAAGTGCGCAACTCCTGGTAGTTATAGATTTCGCCGTTGAATACAATCCATATTGATCCGTCTTCGTTCGAAAGCGGCTGATGGCCGCTTTTGAGGTCAATAATCGAAAGGCGGCGGAAACCCAGCCCCACATTCCCAGAGAGATAATAGCCTTCGTCATCTGGCCCACGATGGCGTATTGAGTCAGCCATCGCCCGAACGAGCTTGGGCGAGATAACTTCATCTCTGTCAAACGCGAGTTTGCCGCAAATTCCGCACATAGCTTCTTAAACTGTCCCCCCGGAAGTCATCTCCAGATTGTTGACATCCCGCAGAGCCTTCTTAACTGCTGTCCACGTATGTAGGTGAAATACGACCGGTCTTTCAAACGTAGTGGACGAGTAACATAGGACTTGAGAAATCCATACATAATCGCACAGGAGCCGATCACGAGTGGTTTCTGAGTCAAGCGGCGTGCACAACTGGCTGCCACAAAAAGTGGGTGATATCCGGAAACATAGCAGGCGACACCATGCTTCACTCTATCGCGAACGAACCCTTCTTCCGATCCAGTAAAACGGTGGTGAAGAAGACCTAAGTCGGTGAACGTATAGGTCTTCCATCTCTTCATGTTGGCCTTGACTTCATCAATCGTGTCCCACCCGGAGGCCGACCAGAGACCTCCTATCGCTTCCCAGCACTCTCTTCTGTAAATCTTGGTTGCTCCCCGCACATGAAAACGCGGATTCTTTTCCGCCTTCAGCTCACCCGCAATTTCATGGCGGATCTCACCTCCGCCGATTCCAAGCTCACCGTCCTGGCGGAAGTGCTCGAAGCATTTTTCGAAATAGTCGGCGTCAAAGGTGAGATCCGCATCGAGTTTCACAAGAAAGTCCCACTCTTTGCATTGAAGGGCATTGTAGCCGTCGTAGAACGCCTCCATGACGCCGCCACCTGACTTTCGAAAACCCCTATTCTCCCGATGAACAACGTGAATCCAGGGATACTCCGCTGCGTATCGCTCGACAATGTCTCCCGTATGGTCACTGGATCCGTCATTCACGATCATCCACTCCGTCGGACGCGCAGTTTGGAGACACAACGACTTGATCGTGCCTTCTATATACTGCTCCTCGTCGCGAACTGGAGTGATGATTACGTATCGCATCATACTTTTGGCACTGGCCCTTGCCGTTCAGCAGAACTTAGTTTCTTTTCGCCCTCAGCGCTTACTCATTTGCTGAGGCAAGCAACTCTTGCTCTTGCTTTAAGAGTTCACCAGAAATTACGGCCAGGATCCGCTCCGCGCTTTTGCCGTCCCATGCCTCTGGCACAGCAGCTTCGCGCTTCGACTCAAGCTGTTTTCGTGTTGCCAGTCGAATGCCATGCGGACTCGTCCCTGCGAGGATATTCGTGCCCACTTCGATCGTGACTGGACGTTCAGTATTCTCACGAACTGTGACACACGGCACTCCGAGGCACGTGGTCTCCTCTTGAATCCCTCCGGAATCGGTTACTACCACCGTGGCGTGCTCCATTAAGCAGAGAAAGTCGATATACCCGAGCGGGTCAATCAGGTAAATACGCCCATTCGCCTTGTTCTGCGCTTGCTTTGAACCAATAGCAGCACCGTTCTGATGAATGAAAAAATCCTCAAAACCAAAATCCGCAATCTTCTTCCGCGTCCTTGGATGTACTGGAAAGACTATCGGACAATTCGAAGCTAACTCGTTCAGTCCCTCAAGGATGTTCTGAAAGCTTTCGCGCTCGTCCACATTCGATGGGCGGTGCAGGGTCAGCAATGCATAGGGCGCCACGCCATCGCCTGATTCCGGCAGTCCATCGCCGCTGCGGAGTCCAAGTGCGCTCAATATAGGGGACAGACGCGCTTGATCCTTGAATGCGAGAAGCGAGTCAATCATCGTATTGCCGACGAAGTGAATCCGATGATCCGCGATACCTTCCCGATGGAGATTTCGAACTCCGCTTTCTTCCGTCACAAACAGAAGGTCAGCCACATGATCTGTAACGATGCGGTTTATCTCTTCCGGCATACGCCGATCGAAGGATCGAAGGCCTGCTTCAACATGGGCGATAAGCGGCCGGGAGCCACATGTGTCATACGCGATTTTCGCGGCAACTAGCGTGCACGCCAACGTGGAGTTTACATCCCCCACGACGATGAGCAGGTCGGGCTTCTCCTGAAGGAGGGCCTCCTCGAACTTCCTCATGATTTCAGCCGTTTGAGCCCCGTGCGATCCACGCCCGACTCCCAGGTGCACATCAGGTTTCGGAATCCTCAAATCGGCAAAGAATCGGTCTGACATCGCCTCATCATAATGCTGACCTGTGTGAACCAGAACACTGTGGAATGTGATCTGCGAATGATCGGAGCTTCGGTGGCTTGGCGAAGCGGCCACGCGGTCGTTGTGATCGCGAATTGCAGCGATGATGGGCGCGGCCTTCATAAAGTTAGGTCGCGCGCCGACCACGATCATGATCTTCTTTGTCTTCACTGATTCCATATCACTCAATTTTCCGTAGCTTGGGGTAAGGCATTGTTGGCCCGCACGATGTGCTTTTGAGAATCGGCCAGCTCTCAGGGGGCCAATGCGCGCGCGTCTCGACTTACATTTGCGCAAAAGCATACAAAAGCCACCCGAGTTCGTAAGGGCGGCATTCGTAACGGACTCGCGGCTGGGCATGCGTTACGCCTTTCCGCAACCTAAGAAGACGGAGCGTTGTGTCCAAATAGGCGTCTGCGGACTCTAGATATGCGCATCGCCATATGAGATGAAGAGACGGTTCGATAAGATTGAGACCCAGCTCATTTTTACCGCTGATCCATGCGAGACCCTTGTAGATCGCTTTATCGAAGTCGCAGTGGGCAGCCTCTGCCGCGGCGAAAAGCATCATCGGCGCCATCGCGTGCTGGTGCACCGAATAGACCGGGTACCGGCTGACAACCTTTCCATTCGCCGAATAATAATGCCACGACCACTCACCCATGGCTCCTTGCAGTTCGCACATTTTTTTCGCGGTGCGCCGCGCCATATCGCGCGCATCAGAGTCGTTGAGAGCCTGCGACAATCGTGCCAGAGCGATAGTGGGATAGACCTGATCGGCAAAGCTGCCAACTTTGCGACGGATACGCGTTTTGAGCGAATTGCTGAGGGACAAATGGCCGTAGACTCCCGACAGACCGCAATTTAGCTCGAGAATCCTGCGCGCTGCCGCAATTTGCTCGGTTTGCCCGGGGAGATTGGAGTAACCCTTCAACAAGCATGTCGCTAAGCCGGTTAGGTACCAGGCGACCTCCATGGTGCAGCCCTGTTGCCCATCAGAAAACCGCGTGAGACCTTCCCCCGCCCGGACAAAGCTATAGACCTGGGCCACGCGGTCCGGAATCAACTCCGCGCAGGTCCACAAAAGCAGACCAAGATCTCCGGTATTCGTGAGCCAACTCGTGTCGCGAAGAAGCCGTTCGAGAACGGGAGCGATCGCAATCGGCGAGTCTCGACCAGAGGCCTCGTAGCGATGAAGCCCCAGCAGAGTCATCATCGTGTAGCGCTGCGAGAGTCCCTGGCGGCTCATGCCTTCCCTGGCTCGAGTGTAGGTATGGCAAAAGAGTTGCCTCTCCGAATCGAACATTTGGACCAGACCTGCTGCGGCAAGGTCGCACAGCTCTGGAAGTCCGCGGTCAATCAGCTGGCTTCGCTCCACAAAGGGCCGCGTCTCAGTTTGCATCATTCAGCGCTGGCTCCCCGCAACCGCAACGACATGGTTCACCACTGCGTCCAGCGTAGGTGCTTCGGCTGGCGTGCAAGCGGCTGGCCTTTCGCGGTGCGCGAACCTAAGCTTCGTGCTCACATCGTGTTCGCTCCCGAGCAGGACCAGTTTGCCCGTTTCCGCCAGATGTTTATCCACTGCCCCGAGCGCTCCACGAAACAGGCTATAGACCGGAACGCCCAGCGCAGCAGCTTCCCTGTTCATGGTTCCTCCTCCGCTGATTACCGCGTCAGATCGCCAGATCAGGTCCAAACCGTTCAAAGCATGTTCGGGAATAATCATTCGCCCGGTATCAAACAGTTTCTGCCTCGCTCCTCGAATTTCGATCTCTTGCTTTGGTGTGCGGGGAAGCAGGATCGTCTTAACCTCTGGATGGCGTTCCAGTTCGTCGAATACTGCCATCAAAAGCCTTTCACTCTCTGGATTGTGATAGTGAGCTTCAGTCGCCGGCGGCCGAATCGTCACAACGATGTCCTCGGATGTGATTCCCAGGGTCTTGGTCCACGTTGGATCCGGTTGAAAGAACGGGACGTAGACATCTTCCTTGATGCCGGGATAGTGCAAAATATGATCGGCCGGCGTGCCGCACTTTTCAAAGCCTTCTGAAGGGACAATCGCGGGAGTTAGAACCCACTTTTTTCGCTTGGAACCAAAGAAGCTCGTAAACCGCTGGTCCGCAAATTCATAGTCAATAATATTGATACTCGGAATGCCCAGTAAGGCCGAAAGAATGATAGATGAGCGAGAGCAGTGAGAAACGCTAATTTGCGGCCTTTCGCGGAGGATCACCGCTGCTAGCTGTGAGACCCGAATTGCTAACCCAGTCAGTTTTGCTATTGGATTCTTGCCGTAATGATGGCCGATTTTTCTATATTTCAGACCCGCGAGGTCTGCCAGTTCGCAAGTTTGAAAGCAGTCTCGAGCGGTAAGAACAACCTTACATCCTCGCGCCTCCATCTCCCTGATGATGGGAAGAAAGAATGGGACGTGCGGAGAGTTCTCCAGGTCGATCCATATCTTGAAACTTCTTCCATCGGGATCTACAAGGCGGATTTTGCCCCGAAGCGGGTTCACGTGGTTGGGTTCATGAACTTCGGGTCTTACTACTGCTTGATTCTGTGGCATGGTTGAACCGTCACTTTGCGATCATGAATAGACTGCAGAACTTATCTGGACTTGACGTCTGTTTCTTCCCTTTTTTGTAAGTAGCCTGCTTCGACATCTCTCTCCGGAACAACAACCTCGCGGAGATATTTCACTTCAATTCGGACTTGCATGCGTTTGCCTCCGGCTAGACTGCAGGAACCATTTGCTCTTGCCTTCTTGTGCGATTGGCAGACCACTTATCCATATCGGCGTCGAGCATCGCGCCCTTTGTTAGCCGGCTGCCTAAGCGCACTATGGCTTCATGCATTCAGACTTGCTGACGACGGTTCGCTCAGCCCGACCGTCTCGCGATCTAGAAGAGCCTGGGTGTGATAAGCGATAACAGCGTCGACAACGCGCTCTTGTTGGCTGCTGGTTAGGTGAGGGAACATCGGCAAAGATACGATTTCACCGGCAGAGCGCTCCGCCACTGGGAAATCACCCACGGCATAGTTTAAGGAGACATAGGCTTTTTGCAGATGCAGAGGAATAGGATAATGTATTCCAGTGCCAATGCCTGCCTCTTTCAGTTGCTTGATCAGACCTTCGCGGCTGGATGTGCGGATAACGTAAAGGTGATAGACCGCGCGTGACCAGCTCGGCTCAAAGGGTAGGCTCAAACCGTGATCCTTCGATAGAAGTCGGTTGTATTCTGCAGCTCGATCCCGTCGCTGTTTGTTCCATTCCGCCAAATGAGGCAATTTCGCGTGAAGTATTCCGGCCTGAATCGCGTCGAGGCGGCCGTTATACCCTTCCACATCGTGATAATACTTCTTCACTTGCCCGTGATCTCGCAGCATTTTGACCTTTGTTGCGACATCAGGATCATTCGTTGTTACCGCGCCACCCTCTCCACAAGCGCCCAGGTTCTTGCCGGGGTAGAAGCTAAATGCCGCTGCGCGGCCCATCGAGCCGGCTGTCATCCATCGGTTGTGACGCTTAGAGAAGTATTCCGCACCATGAGCTTGGCAAGCATCCTCAATTACCGTCAGATTGTGCTTGTCGGCCAGATCCAGAATCGGATCCATGTCAGCCATTTGGCCGTAGAGGTGCACTGGCACGACTGCCGTCACAGGCCTTCCACTCCTGAGACTGATAAGCCTTCCGGCACTGTTGCGGACACACTGCTTTTCGAGATACCGCTCCAGCATTTGCACTGAGATGTTGTATGTGTGCTCGTCAACATCGACAAACTCCGGAATTGCATGTGCTTGCGAAATGGCCTCAGCCGTTGCAATGAATGTATTTGGCACAGTCAGGACGACGTCGCCTGCTTCGATCCCACACGCCATAATCGCGAACCGCAACGCATCTGTGCCGCTACTTACGGCCATTGCGTGGTTGCAGTTCGCAAAGCGCGCAAAATCCTCCTCGAACTTTTCGACAACCGGACCGCTGACAAAGCCGGCGGTCCTGAGTCCGTGCCGAAATGCACTTACCAGCTCGTGCTCAAGCTCCATATGTGGCGTGATCAGATCGAGAAAAGGAATAGCATCATCCGCTTCGGAAGCGCCTGCTTCCTGAATGAACCTAAGTAACTTCGCTGGGTTTCCAGCCACGATTGCATTGCGGGGAACATCTCTTGTAACAACGCTCCCGGCGCCCACGATCGCATTCTCACCGATTTTCGTGTTGGCCAGTATCGTGGCGTTCGAGCCGATGGACGCACCTTTGCCAACGACGGTTTGTTCGACCTTCCAGTCGGCTTCGGTCTGCAGTTGTCCGGTTCCAGTCGTTGCGCGAGGATAAGTGTCATTGATAAACATGACGCCATGGCCAATGAAGACGTCGTCTTCAATCGTGACCCCTTCGCAAACGAACGTATGGCTTGAGATCTTGCAGCACTTTCCCACACGCGCGTTCTTCTGAACTTCCACGAAGGCGCCGATCTTTGTTTCGGCGCCGATCTCACAACCATAAAGGTTGATAAACTTCGACAACTTGACATTCTCGCCAAGCTTGACATCTGCTGAGATAGAGTTACAGGGATTCATAGGCGCACAAATGCCCCTTTCCGGTTCATTGAATCGCTCGCGGCTTCAAGCATCCGAACCACTCTCAGGCCAGCCTGCCCGTTGTTGAATGGCTCGTTCCCGGTCGTAATGCAATCCACAAAATAGTTGAGTTCCTGACGAAGCGCTTCCACCTGCTCCAACTGCGGCGACCACATATCGCCGGATCGGTAGCTCACCAGCAACTCATAGACGCCTTCCTGACTCGTGATTTTGACTCCCTTGTCATAGACCTTCACTTTCTCGTCCGCTTCCAAGTCGTTCCACACAATCATCCGCTTCTCGCCCCCGATCAATGTGGTCCTCACTTTGACGGGAGACAGCCAGTTAACATTGATATGCGCGATCACCTTCTCAGGAAAATAGATCGTCATGAAGGCAACATCCTCATGACCGTTGAGGTGCCCCTGACCCGTAGCAACGACTCCGTCGGGCTTCGCCTTTATCAGATGATCCATGATCGACAGATCATGGGGCGCAAGGTCCCAAAGTACGTTGATGTCGTGCTGGAAGAGCCCAAGATTGACTCGGGTGG
Organism: uncultured Acidobacteriaceae bacterium; assembly: GCA_963841095.1. Classification (GTDB taxonomy): domain Bacteria; phylum Acidobacteriota; class Terriglobia; order Terriglobales; family Acidobacteriaceae; genus Telmatobacter. Next base: position 60,933 of record CAWJBE010000010.1, on the reverse strand, counting down.
AGTCGTAATAATAAAGGTTTCCCAACGCCCCTTCTTGAATAAGTTGGCCAATTCTCTTAACTGCACCCGTGAAGAGAAACGTATGGTCAACCATAATCTTAAGATTTTTTTGCTCAGCAAGATTCACCAGTTCCTCGCCTTGGGCGGCGGTACTGGTGAATGGCTTTTCAACGAAGACATGTTTCCCGTTTTGCAACGCCGTTTTAGTCAACTCATAATGCGTCCAGACGGGGGAAACAATTGCGATGACGTCCGTCTGAGGAGACGAAATCACCTCTATCGCGCTCGGTGTTATCTTCACACCGGGGTACGCTTTTCGGGCACGGGCTTGCGCGGTCGGGCTGATCTCTGCAATAGCAATAACTTCAGATCCTTCGAGGCTCATCAGGTTTCGCACAACGTTCGGGCCCCAATATCCATATCCGATTACACCGAAGTTCATTCTTGCCTATCTCCTTCGTATCTGCCTTGCGACAGATCTTGCCGTCCAGGAATAGGGCCCGTCCGTTTCCTGGGTCTGATGCCCAAGATCCATGGAAAATCGTAAGGTCCAATGCAATATTTAGCTGACGTTTGATTAACACAACCCGAAATGGGTGCGTTGTAAACTTAGTTGCAATATTAAGAGTTTCGCGCCGTTGAAGAGTTAGGTAATATTTAGTAAGCGCCCGTCCCTTTAATCACTGCGAGCGGCGTGCGCAGCATGATCTTGACGTCCAGCCATGGAGTCCATGTGGCGGCGTACCGCAGATCAAGCCGCACCATTTCATCGAACTCGACGCTGCTTCTGCTGAGAACCTGCCAAAGCCCCGTAATTCCAGGCTTGACGCCAAGTAACCTCTGGCGATGCCAGGTTTGATACGCAGCTAACTCATAAGGAATCGGCGGACGAGGACCAACCAGCGACATATCGCCCTTGAGCACGTTAAGGAACTGCGGTAATTCATCGAGACTTGTTCTCCGCAGAAGTCTTCCGACGCGCGTGATTCGCTTGTCATCCTTTATCTTAAAGACACCCGAACCGATGTCAGTCTCGCGTGCGGATCCTTTTTTGCTTGCAATTAATTTGGTAACGAATTCCCTATGAACAGCGGGATCGTTATCAACGTACATTGACCGGAATTTGAGAAATGTAAAGTTCTTGCCGTAGCGTCCTACGCGTTGTTGACGAAAGAAGACCGGGCCGTTGGACGTCAACTTGATCGCCAGTGCAATGACAAGAAACAAGGGCGCGCACAGAACCAGCATAGCCACACTGCCAGAGACGTCTACGATTCGCTTTACAAAGAGAAGACTGCGCCGACCCTTGTCGTCACTGATCAGATCGGGATAGAGAGCCGCATTGCTCGGCCTCCCCGGCTTTCCCTGGTCCCAATCGTCGGGAAAGAAGTGGAACGAGATTCGGACCTGGCTGAACTGCGCCGGTGTCAACTCATCACGCAGGGTATTGTTAATCTTGGTCAAGAATGCATCCAGAACCGAGCGCCTGTCATTTACAAGGAGACCGGTGAATATCGCTCCCAGGATTACCCTATCTTTGTACCAACCGATGAGGTCGGTGTCCCTGCTGGATGCGAGCAGTACCCTCGTTACAGATTCGAGCGTCGAGTCTTCTTTCGAGCCTTCGCTCCGATCTGCTTCAAGTAACATCAGCAGGAACGGCGCTTTGGATCGCTCCGTGCGCTTGCGCTCAACGGCGATCATTTGCCGAAACGTAGCTTCGTCGAGAAGCACGCGTTTTACAGTTGGTGCTGACTCCAGCAATGGGTCGTCTGCATTCGGCGAATTGTTCCGATATGGAAGGGACACAACATACTCCTCTCTCGGCAACCGCGTGCTTATCGCTCAATCTCGGTGCGCAGAATTACGCGCAGATGAACTCGTGGCACATCGTCTTTCATTTTGTTGAAGATTGCATGTGCTGCCTCAGCGGCATCTCGCTCTGCGGGGGCATCTTTTGAAATGCGTTTGTGTTTTGCCGCAGCAAGACTACGTAACTTCTGCCCAAGCGAGCTCATCGCACCGCATAAGATATCAAGCGATTAGGATCGGGAAGATGAGCGGTAATAGTAACTGCTATACGCCGACGCGACAGAACCGTTCAAGAGTGCACCGAGTACCTTCTGTGGCTCGAGGGCCTCTAACCCTTTTCGCAATTGCTGTTTCTCGGTTACCCCCTGGCGGGTAACCAGGAGCACTCCGTCTGCAAGCCTCATCCAGATGCTCGTGTCAGCCAAAGGCAAGATTGGGGGGGAGTCGATAATGATCCAGTCGAAGCACGCGGCAATTTGATCCAACAGCTTCGGGACTTTGTCCGATTCAAGGATTTCCAGCGGGGCCTTCGGTATGCTTCCCGTCGGCAACATCCATACCCCCGCGCCGTCTAGATGGAAGATACATTCTGATACGCTGCGTTCTTCCTGAACGTATTCAACGAGTCCCGGAACTTTTTCGACTCCGAATGTCTGCCGCAGTGCAGGAAGCCGCACATCACCTTCAATCAGTAATATCTTCTCTTCACTGCCGTGTGCTAGAGCGCAGGCGAGATTGGCTGCAATCGTCGTTTTACCCTCTCGTGGAATCGTGCTTGTGATAAGCACCTTCTTGAGAGGCCGGATGCGCCGGAAGTCCCTAAGTCGTACGCCCAGAAGCCGCACCGCTTCTGCGGTTGGACTCTCTCGATCAGTGAGACATACCAACCGCCCTTCTGACGGAAGCGAAATCGGCAGAAACCGGAAACTACTGAGCAGCGCTGAACGTTCCTCCGCGGACAGAGACTCTGAAGCGCCCGGCGCTTGCGGGTTTGCCGAATCCGAACTTCCCGTTCCTGAGATGAGGCGGCCGTTGCCATCTGCGACTCCCGCTTCGCGATTTTGATGAGAAGCAGTCGTGTCTTCCCGCTCTGAAGCAACACGGCCCTCCGCGCGCCGCAGTAACTCTGGGCCGTCGGGCAGTCCTGCGAGGTCATTTCCAGACCGCTCACCTTCGGATCTTTGTAACGCATCGAAAATTCGGCTCATGGTAGCTCTCTTCCGTCTTTAGTGGGCCAATCGGCTTCTAGGATGATGTGTGTCCTCACTCACCAACCGCCGTCCCGGAATCTCTACACTCTAGGTGTCTATTTGGAATTGCCGTTCGTCGCAATCGCCTCAACAACGGTATCTCTCGTTTGCCTGTTCGTCCCGGGCACTGTCAAGGTTGAAAGATCCAAAGACGGTGCTCAGTTCGCGCCCATCAGAGTTCACTAAGTTCGCTCAATCTGCGTCTCCTGCTGAGGCGGCCAGAAAGAATCAAGGCGAAACTCGCTTGCAACGTCTTCAATAATGCGCTCCGACACAGCAGGCAACTGCCTTGCGTAAGCACTAATCAGAGCGTTCTCGCAGATCATGTTGATGAGTCGGGGAAAGCCACGAGAGAATGTATGTACCGCTGCAATGGCTTGGGGTGAAAGCAGTGGCTGTGAGTTCGGATCTGCGCCCGCGATCCGCAAACGCTGCTCAATATACTCCTGTGTTTGCTTGGCGCTTAACGCTCCCAGCTGGGTCCGAAGAGCAATCCTTTGCTTAAGCTGTCGCAGCTCGACTGAATCGAGCTTCTTGTCAAGCTCTGGCTGCCCGACGAGAATGATTTGGAGCAACTTGTCGTCTGTCGTCTCCAGGTTGGAAAGAAGACGAAGTTCCTCCAGAGTGTCCACCGGTAAATCATGTGCTTCATCGACAATGAGAACGGTGGTCATTTGCTTCGTGCCTCGTGTCACCAGAAACTTGCTCAAATCGAGCAGCAACTCGCACTTGTTCTTGCCCGATGCCGGGAGTCCAAAATCGGAGAGGACATACTGTAGAAAGTCAGTCGGGCTCAGCCTGCTGTTAAAGAGATAGGCATAGGCAATATCCTTGCTGTTTTCCAGGAGGCGAAGCAGGCATCGAAGCAGTAGGGTCTTGCCGGTTCCGACTTCTCCAGTTACTACCACGAACCCTTTGTGACGCCGGACGCCATAGTAAAGCGCAGCGAGCGCCTCGTTATGTCGCGGCGTCGGCACGAAGCAATTCGGATCCGGAGTCAGATCGAAGGGATTGCGCGAGAGATGAAAATAGGCTTTGTACATTACGAACTTGGCGTAGCTGCGAGGAGACTGAAGATAGAGCCAGCTAAAATAGCTACCGCAACGAATGCTGTCGTCGCCCACCCCAAAACAAGTCTTCTTCTTGAGTTTCGTTCGTCCGTGACGGTCACACTCTCTGGGACTTCAGAAATAATCGTCATCGGCAAAATTGCTTTGATTTCTTTTCCACTATGCATGCGATCGTCAAGGAATTCAAATGCCCCTGCCACCGCGAAACCCAGAGCCATGCCTGCGCCGAAGCCCATGACGCAAAACTTCAGACGGTTCGGGAAGTCGGGCGCAGTCGGCAATGTAGGCGGATCGAGGATGGTGAAACGCTCGCCTTGCTGCAGCTTCTCCATGCTCGTAGCCATCGCCGAGTCATCTTTCTTTTTCAGCAGTTCATTGTAGTTGGCCTGCGATTGCTCATAGCCACGGGTCAAATCCGCGAGCTGCTGTGCGGCTCCAGGCTCCAGGTTCAGCCGGCCCTCGTACTGGCCTATTCTTCCTTTCAGGCTCTCAATCGCGTTTTCCCGGTTCTTGATCTCAAGCTGATTGGCCTGAAATTGCCCCTGTAGCTGGCGTCCCGCGTCACTCAGTTCCGGGTCCGGTGCAAGATTCGCGGCTGCGCTGTCGCTCGGCTTTACGCTCGCGCTCTTTGTTTTCGCCGCTGCGATTAGGTTTTCTCGCATTACTTCCGTCTTCGCGATCTGGTCCTTGAGCGTTTGCACATCTGGATAATTATCGGTATACCGTGAACTCAGTTCCGCGAGCTGAGCGCGCAGCCTGTCGAGTTGCCCATCGATGGTGGCCAGACCCGCCGGCGCCAAAGTGCCGCCATCGTCCGAGCCGGCTCGAAACCTTGTCTGGGAATTCCGGTCCGCCTGTATCTCGGCCTCCAGATACGCGCGCTGTTGTTTCGCCGTGTTCAGCGCATCCTGTTCGTTTTGCAGTTGAGACGTTAAAGAGTCCAGGATCGAAAGATTGCTCTGTTCCTGCGTAGGCAACGCTCCCTGGTGCTGATTCTCGAACTCTCGAACCTTTTCCTCCTGGGCAGCCAGGTTGGCACGCGCATCCTCCAACTGCTGCTCCATAAAGCTCGTGGTGCCTTGCGACAATTGTTCCCGCACTCTCAGGTTTTCGCTGATAAAGAGATTGGAAATCTCGCCTGTGACTTGCTGCGCGACCTGCGGATTGCTCGCTGAATAATTGATCCTGAAGGCTGAGATGTCTGCTCTCCCTGGATCGCGATCAATCTCGACATTGATATCCTTTTTCATCTGGGCAATCTTGTCGTCCAAGGAGGCCGAGTTTTTCATGTCGCCGTATAAGTGCAGCTTGTTGATAATCATGAGGAGACGAGTTTGGCTGAGAATCTGCTCGGAAAGACTCTGCAGGCGAGCCTGCCAATCGTCGCTCACGTTCGGCGTAACATAGTTGTCCGATATCGAGGGCTGCTCGACCAGGATCAAAGTGCTCGATTTATAACGTGGGGGCAGAATCCAGCTTGCACTCCACACCGCCAGCCATGTGAAAAATAATGGAATCAGGAACTGGAGATGTCGGCGTCGGATAATGCCGAAAATGCGCTGAATATCTGGGCGTTCCGATCTCGGGTCTTCCGAAACATCCGGCATGGTTATCTCCCTAATGACTTTCTGAACTGATAACTTACAGTGACAAACACAAGATCGCTATCTGGATTCTGGGCAATGAACGCGATTCCGGGGTAATTCTCTTGAAGTCGATCGTATCCGCCCGCAGCACTTAAGTGCTCTCCCATGGTATGACTCAACGTAGCACCCAGCGTGAAGGCATTCCCACCCTCATATCCGTAGTTCACCACGCCGGCCCGGGTCGTCACGGGTGACGAGTTCACATAGGAAACCTCAAATCCCCCATTCCATGTAGGAGAAAGCTTCCATCCGGAGGAGGCACTCACACTATCTGAAGTGAGGGCTTCAGCAAAACCTTCGCCTGTGTTGATGCTGTGCAGATAGCTGAGGGCAAAACTTCCCCGGGTGCCTTGCCACCCGACGCTCGCGCTTCCTGCGGTGGACCATGCGCCGTAAGGCTGTGCTTGCAGTTGGGCAATGTCGATGTGCTGTATTCCGACCGAAACGGAGAACGAAAACTTGGGATTGAAATAGATCGAATAAAAGGGAAGCAGGCTGTGCACTTGAGTATTAAAGGGCGCGTACGGTGCGTCAGTGACCACGTCGCGCGAGTAATTGTACGAGAGACCGCCGTACTGCTTACCCGAAAGGCGTCGGCTATAGAACGCCGAACCACCTTCGCCGTCCGAATTGGAAAGTCCAGCCGCAGCGGTTGGATTGGGAAAACTGAAGGTCGAGTACGAGCCCCCGCCGCCAATCATGCTGTCTCTTCCTAATTGGTAATCGACAGAACCATTCGCCGTATCGCTCATCTGTTCTATATAGGGAACGATGAGAGCCGGGACCGGCGCCTGCGTTGTCCCTGTTAAATTTCCCCCTGAAAACGGGTAGGAACCGGTGAATACATCGTTTGTCCTCAGGAAGTAGTCCTGAACGCTGACCGACAAATGAGGGCTTAGACGGTCCTGGAAAGCAGCGGACGCCGATTGATTCACTGCGTCGAGTGCGGTTGTGTGTTGATAAAACGTGAAGCTCGGGCTATATCCCAACGTGATGTTTTGCCGGCCAGTGGACTTACTGAGGGCGATCGAAGGATAAATCCAATAGTTCTCGTCGCTGGTCGGCTTAACGTTGGAGCCGGGGAGAATGTTATCGTCATAACCTGCATTTACGCCGAGTGAAGCAGATAGATAATTTGAACGCGCATCCGCGCCTGCCCCACCAGCGTATGGCATACCGCTTACGGGCGGCGGCGTCATCATCTCAGTGTCATCTGACGTTCCCCCGCTACCCCCGGTTGCACTTGGTTCCACCTGAGACAGCACAGGCACAGCGACGAAGGTCGCGAGAAGCAGCGGTAGATAGATTCTTGCAAACATAACCAGCCTCAAGGCACGACGATGGTGTCGTGCGGCTTAATCTGAATATTTTGGATCACATCTTTCCCTTTGATGAACTTGTCGTAGTTGAAGGGGATCTTCGTTTCGCCGCCTCCGGGATTTTGGCGAAGAACGTAAATGGATTTCTTTTTGGCGAAATCCTTAAGTCCGCCCGCATTCGCAAGCGCGTCTACAATCGTAATCCCAGCAATCAGCGGGTAGGATCCAGGCTTCCCCACTTGGCCAAAGATATTGTACTTTTGGCTGTTCATCTGTTCGACAATTACCGTCACTTGCGGATCGGTAATGTAGCCCTTAAGTCTGGTTGTGATCTCCTGCTCAAGCTGCGGGGGAGTCCGACCTGCTGCTTGCACTTCTCCAACGAGCGGCAGCGAGATCTTTCCGTCCGACCGCACGGGAATCTGCTTGGAGATCTCCGGTTCCTTCCAAACATTTATCGAAAGAACATCATCATCGCCGATTACATAGGTAGCGTCGGGATGGGTATTTCTCGGAGCGGATTCAGGTTGAGCAGACGAAGTGACCGCGACTCCATATTGGGAGTCGGCACTGCTCTGGCTGCGGTTCGTCGCTTGGCCGATTGAGGATCCGCACAATGCGGCAACAATAAATAAAAACATTCCAGATGAGTGAATCGCCCGCCGCCACGCGGCGTTTCGCTTAAAGAGCGATGCAGAGGTCAATGTCAGATACGTGCTCCGGTTTTTTTCTGTACTTTGCATGATTGTTTGTCTGCGTGCTCCAGCAAGACGGCATCAAAACGGCTGCCCGTGATTTCGGGCTTGTGGATGCAGCCTGCGAGTTAAGTGGTTCAGTTCACTGATATACCGCCGTCCGGGCTGTGTTGATGCTGAGGAGACGGTTCTGGCCGGGGCTAATGGATGAGGATTGAAGGCTGGTGTCATTGCTGCAAGGTTCCACGTCCCATGCGTGAACCTCCACCGCCACCGATTGCGCAAGCATGTCTACAGACAGAATAAGGCGGCACACATTCTTTTTGCGAAGCAGGATCCCTTCCACGCCTTCGAGAGCACCTCGAGTAACTCGGACGCGCGCCCCGCACTTGAGGAAAGGATGCGGTCCGACACGAGAGGGTTCAGCAACCACTCTTTGGATTGCGTCCATTTCCCGTTCCGGAATGACTGCAACCTTATCGCCGCGGTAGAGAATCATGTGCACCCCCGGCGTCGTTACAACCTGAAGTCTGCGATCGAGGCCTCCGCGAACGAAAACGTAACAGGGAAACAGCGGCAAGGAGAGAACCTTCCGCCGATCCTTCCAGCGACGGGTAGATTCATAAAGCGGCAGGAATACGTCAAATCCCTTGGCGGCGAGCATCTCTGCTACGACTTTTTCGTGCTGGTGGCGGGTGTAAAGGGCCCACCAGGCGAAATCATCGTGTGCTGCTGAGGCGATACCCCCGGAATTCGTCATTCTGCTTCTCCCTCTATAGGCTGGCGACATTCCCCAAACTCGGCCATCTGGGTATAGCTTCGCCCTGTGAGTCACATTGGGGACCCAATCTCGCTCCCCTCAATGACCCTTCACCCTCGAAGTCAACGCACTGGACGAGGAAGATCCCCTCAACAACTGAGGGCCCAAAGAACTGCATTCATCATCACGAACCTGCGCATCCAGTGACAATGCCCCAATCGTGCTAGGCTTCCGGGTCTGAATAACACCTGCGAGTCATTTTTTCTCAACAGCTTAAGACTCGCCACTCTCTGCTGTTTTTCGAGCCCCGGTAACGCTGAAACCACCACTCTAGTGCCACAGCAGGCGGCACCATTCTCACACTATTCCAGTAATAACCAAGGGCCATTTAACCACCCTGCCGCGAGCCCTCGGAGAACCAAACAACTCAACGCCGATTTCGCGTTCCCTAAACTCGCCTTTTTGCGCTAACTCGCTCAATCCGTTATCCATTCTCAGATTAAAACCCTAATGCGCCGGCGGATAACCCCTGTGAGCCCTGCGCCGTTGAGGTAACCCCACCTCCCGCAATTTATACAGCAACGAACGATAGCTCATATTAAGTTCCTCCGCCGCCTTCCTCCTGTTCCAGCGATTCGCCTGCAGAGCCTTGAGGATGATTGCACCGGTTGCCGATGAGGCAGCCCTGCGGGAAACCTCTTCTAAACGGCCGATCCGGCGCTGCCGGCCTTCAAGCGCAATGGCGGCCGCAATTTGGCGCCTAAGCTCAGCCGCTAAAGCAGCATCATCTCCAAGAATGATGGCGCGCGCGATCCAGTTTTCAAGTTCGCGCAAATTGCCTGGCCAGTGCCATTGCTCCAGCAGGTGCAAGGTAGCCGGATTCAGTTTGGGTGCGGTCCTGTTAAATTGCCGGGTCAGTTTCTGGAGAAAGTATTCGCAAAGTTGCTGAACGTCATTCTTACGGTCCCGCAATGCCGAAATGCGAAGGGAAACAACGTCGATACGATGAAGAAGATCTTCCCTGAACGCCCCTGCCTCCACCGCACGTTGCAAGTCGATGTTTGTGGCGCATATTACGCGTATGTGTCCGACTCGCTCTTCGAGAGCGCCGATTCTAACGTAAGAGCCATTCTGCAACAGGCGCAGCAACTTACCCTGCAGCATCCAATCCATTTCGCCTATCTCATCCAGGAAGAGCGTGCCACCGTCAGCAATCTCGACCAGACCAGGGCGAGCCTCTTTAGCTCCGGTGTATGCCCCCTTCTCGCAACCGAAGAGTTCGCTCTCCAGCAGATTGGCCGGAATGGCAGCGCAGTTAAGTTTCACAAACGGAGCATCGCATCGGTCGGAGTGGGCGTGCAGAAATCTCGCAATAAGCTCCTTGCCCGTTCCACTCTCCCCCCGAATGACCACCGGCAAATCGCTGGAACGAAGGTGATTGATCTGATTGCGAATTTCGCGCATGGCGGGGGTGCAGCCAAAGATGACCGCTTCAGGCGGCAGATCCGCGCGATCGATTCGAAAGATCTGATTTAATTCAGCGGGCATAAAAGCTCAGTCGATTGAGGACTTGCGTATTTCATTGAGGTGCACTTTAATGGCCATAATGCGAATTAGATGAAAATGCTGAGCAACCTCGTTTTGGACTCATTTTGCAAGATATAGCGGCCAATACTGCATAGGATTCTGTTGATGGCGCATCTTTCGGTATGCAAGACTTTGCACATTCTTGCCACTTTCTTGCAGAATCTCCTCCTGTTAACTTCCATGCGCCGCGTCCAACTCCGGCTGGGCCGCCGCCTCGATTCCGCCCGGACTTCGTCGTTGACCAAAGGGCACGCATATCTTTCGGATCGTCGATGTTGCCGGGGAGACCCCGAGGCACCCCAACCGTCTCCTTCGCTAGATTGCGTTGCAGGCCCGCTTTCAAACTGAATTCAGCGCCAACCTGCAGTCAGCTGCACGAGTATGTTGCAAACTTGGTCCACGCTGCATCTGCAGCGAATTCAACAGTTCGCCTCTGGTCAAGTGAGATGGAATCGCGTCTGGCACTTCTCTTGATACCCCAACGCAGGCAGGCAAGGTCTTCTCTCAAGCGTTTAGTTGATTCCTGATCGAATAAGCGACGATGCGGAATCGTCTCCAAAATCTCCCAGACTCGATACCTAAAGAGTGTTGCTCCGCGAAGATCGGACGCCCTCAGCTGATTGACTCGGAGCACCAGCCGCCCAGGGCCGCAGACGATGTTGTTGGATCTTGTACAGCAACGCGCGGTAGCTGATGTCGAGGTGCTGCGCGGCACGGCGCCGATTCCAACCAAAGACCTCGAGGGCATTTCGTATCATCTCTGACTCCGTGCGCTCTTTCACATCGCGAACGATCGATCGAATGCCGACACACGGGGGCGGCGCATCGACGGAGCGCTCCTGCATATCATCCGAATTTGATCCTCCAACTTTCGCTTCCAGCTCCCGGGCAGCCGCATCAGGGTCGCGCATCACGATTGTCCTGGTCACGAAATTGCGCAGCTCTCTCAGATTTCCGCGCCAATCATAGAGGAGCGCGGCATCCATCAAGCGTGACGGAAAGCTGTTGCCAAATCCATTCTTCATTTCCGCCGGTGCGCGGCGAATAATTTGCTCAATCAAGTACGGAATTTCTTCTCGCCGCTCGCGAAGCGGCGGGACTTTGATAGTGAATACGTTGAGACGGTAGTAAAGATCCTCGCGGAATGTTCCATTGAACAGTGCGTCCTCCATCTGAACATTCGTCGCCGCGAGCACGCGCACGTCTACTTTGGTTGTCTCCTGCGCGCCGAGGCGAGCGAATTGACCGTCTTGCAGCACGTGCAGGAGTTTGGCTTGCATCTGCACACCGATTTCACCAATCTCATCAAGGAGCAACGTGCCGCGATTTGCCTGCTCGAATTTCCCGGCCCTGTCGTTGATTGCGCCTGTAAAAGCTCCTTGCCGGTGGCCAAAGAGCTCACTCTCGAGCAAATCCGCTGGCAGTGCTGCACAATTTACCTTGAGGAATTTCTCGCGGGACCGGCGCGAGTTCTTATGAATCAACTGCGCAATAACCTCTTTGCCCGTGCCGCTTTCCCCCAGAATCAGCACGTTCACATCAATATCTGCGAGCAACTTCACCTGACGATGAATCTCCAGCATCTTCGGCGACACCGCCAGAAAGAATGTGTTGCCGCCCAGTTCCTCAACATAAGGAGTTGGGGGCATGTCGTCGGATATGTTCGGATGATCCTCCCGCTTGCTCATCCTTGGCGTGAGGACCTTGGCAGGAACGGACTTGATAGCGCAGCCGGCTCGGGATTGCCCCTCGGTGCCACTCGCCACATCGATCAACGATTCAAGTTCAAACCGTGTCACCGGCTCAGCCAGGAACCGCTCGATACCCAGCCCGGAGGCTTCCTTGTGAATCCTCTCATCGCTCGCTTTGGTAATTACGCAAATGCGTTGCGCGGGAACCCAACTCAGGAACTGCCGGTATTCCATCGTCTCGGATGAATCTTGCGACGAAATCTCGCAGAGAAGGAGATCCGGATCGAGGCCGTTGCTTAGCAGCGAATGGGCCTTTGTCCATTCGGCCGCATCCACTACCCTATGGCCTGCGCCTTCAAGAACCATTCTGACGAAGGCGCGCATCTTGGCTTCCTGAATTACTGTCAAAACCAATAGCAACGGTCTCACAAAGCCTCTTTCCGAGAACGGTCAATCCCTGCGGATCTTTGTCAAAGCAAATCAGTGCGTACCCGTCGCTCGCAAGAAAGACTTGAGGTCTCTTCCTATTCGTAAAGCGCGTTGGGTGCAAGCCCTGTGTGCTGAAAAAAGAGAATTGGCGCTGCAAGTGGACGATTACCCGTGCAGCATCAATGAGGGAGTGAGTGCGGGAATAAGCCTCGTGAGCGGCGATGAGCAATGACTATTGGGGAAACCTATTCAAGTCCTGTGCCCAACCATCTATTGCCATGCGTTCGTCAGTTGCCTCTCGGGCAACCTCCCCAGGCAGCAATACATTCAATTCATCAATATTCTCGGAGCCGCGAAGTTCTCTGTGCCCTCTGCGTCCGAAAACTATTAGTCGTGCCTTGACAATAGGAGAGATGTGACCGAGTGTCAATGGCACAATGGTCATGAGCTTCGCCTCACGGTAACGCACGACCGTAACTATCTGCATCTCTGCTTTAACAAAGAGTTTAAGATTAGTACTATTTCTTCCACATTTCCCACAGAGGTGCTCATTCGACGCCTGCTCTTCAGCTCCACAAATTGCAAAATTTGCACTACGAATGGTGCTCTTCGGGTCATGCTGTTGCGAGTTTAGTGCAATACCGAAATCTCGCGCCGGAAAGCAATCAACTCGTAAAGATTGCAATCATCTGGAAAAGCGGGGAGCTTAATTTCTTCAGAAATTCAATTAGTCTATTCGTCTGGTGAATACTTGCATCTGGACTTGAACGGGGCAGATCTTAAACCACTTTTTAGTCACTTGGTGGACCTGGTCGGGATCGAACCGACGACCTCTTCCATGCCATGGAAGCGCGCTCCCAGCTGCGCCACAGGCCCACGGATAGCAACTCCTCTATTGTCTTCGGTCCGAAACGATCCGTCAATCCGCGCGAACTGGCTCACATCCTGCATCCGGCTTCGAGCGATGGCACATTTTGATGCTTGTACATCAGGAAGAATTCGCGGTGCCCCAGGCGCTCAGGTTTACTTGCTTGCCCCGAAGCCACATCCGCAATCAGGCTCATTAATTCCTCCGCCGCTTCATCTATCGTGACCTCACCGCTGAGGACCCGGCCGGCGTTGAAGTCCATGTCTTCCGTCATGTTTTTATATGTCCGATCATTGCCAGTGACCTTGATTAGAGGAGCGACGGCGCTGCCAATCACGCTGCCGCGGCCGGTGATAAAAAGTACGATCTGCGCCCCGGCAGCGATCAGATCCATAATTCCTTCGGTATCGTTCGGATTGGTATAGCCAAACTGCATGAAATGTTCGTCGGGAACCGAATCGAGCAGCCAAAGTCCCGCGTGCGGCGGCCGCTCTGAAACGCGAATCACTCCTTCGATTGGTTTGCTGCCGCTTTTGGCAAAGGCTCCCATGCTTTTCTCTTCAATCGTCGTCAAGCCACCAGCAAAGTTACCGGGAGCCACCGAGTATTGCCGCACATTCCTGCAATAATTCAGCGCCTTGTCGTAAGCAGCGCCTAATTGCTGTTCCGCTTGCGGCGAGGCCGCGCGCGAAACCATCAAATCGCGCAGCCCGATCATCTCCACTGTTTCTTCAAAGACAGCCGTACCGCCGCGCTCGACGAGCTGGTCAAATGCCCGCCCAACCACCGGGTTGCCGGCTAGCCCTGACGTCCCATCGGAGCCTCCGCATTCAGCGCCGATCGTCAGATCATCCCACGTCATCGGCGTCATGACTGCTTCCGTTTCGACCCGCGCGCGCAGCGAGGCGATCAGCGTCTTACCCAGCTCGACACTGGTCCGAGTACCGCCATTTTCCTGAATGAAGAACGATTCCGCCGGGCGTCCGGTCTGCCTGACAGCGTCGGCAATCCGGTGCGGCTGCGTATACTCGCAACCCAGTCCGACACATAGTACCCCGCCCACGTTCGGGTGCGTGGCCAGTGCCAGCAGCAGCCGGATAGCGTAGTCGTTGTCGTAGCAGCCGGGAAAGCCAATCACGTGCACATCCGGCTCGCCCTTCCCGATTTCCTGTGCTACAAAGCCTGCGCACTCAACCGTATAGACCACGAGCAGATGATTGCGAATTCCCTTGCGCCCGTCTTTGCGAAGATAGCCTCGCCAGCTCCGGTTAGGCATATTCGACCCCCTTTGGCGGCGCGCCGGTCTTTAAATCGAACGAACCCGATCGCCCGTCCAACTGACTCCGGCAGTTATGAAGATGCACCCACTCACCCGGCTCAATCGCCCGCGTCGCAATTCCGATCACGACTCCGAACTTGGTGATCGCCTCGCCCTCACCGATCACAGTTAAGGCGACTTTGTGACCCAGCGCGATCTTTTCGCGCGCAGCAATCGCACCCTTACCCACCGGCCCGACGATAGTCAACACTACCCCTTCAGCCGCCTCACCTAGCAGCGTGGCGACGTTGTCAACCGCTTGCACCTGAAAAGCCGAAGTTGCCATTTGCGCGTTCAACATCGATCAGGCCCTCTATCATTTGAAGCCATTCCCGCGTTCCAAGTCCATAATTCCACGATCCGCTATTGTCTTGCCGCGTGCTTCCCGCCGAACTGCCGCAGCTTTTCGAGCGTCGCCGCGCCCTGGCCCGAGTCGATCGCTTCCGCTCCCATCTGTACGCCCTGCTTCAAATCGCCAGCCAAGCCCGCAGCCACCAGCGTAGCCGCTGCGTTCAACAGCACAATATCGCGCCGCGCGCCGGTTACTCCGGTCAGCACGTCGTATAGCAGTGCCTTATTCGTTTCCACATCGCCACCGACGAATTGATCGAGTGTCGTCCGCGGCAATCCAGCCATCTCCGGCGTCACGCGCGCGGCTTTCAGCACGGGCTCACCTGTTTCAGACTCCTCAATCCGAGCCACCACCGACTCGCCCGTTGTCGTCAACTCGTCGATGCCGTCCGTCCCGTGCACAACAAAAGCCCGTTTGGCCCCCAGCGCAGCTAGCGCCCGGCCCACCAGCAATACACGGCTCGGCGCGAGCACTCCAACCACCTGCGTTCGCGCGTGGGCCGGGTTGGTCAGCGGGCCTACAAGGTTGAAGATTGTCCTGAAGCCCAGCGCCCGGCGGAGTGGCCCCAGCGCCTTCATGGCAGGGTGATAAAGCGGCGCAAACAGGAAGACAAATCCCGTCTCACGCAGACATGCGACGGCCTGCTCCGGCGAAAGCTCGATGGGCACACCGAGCGCCTCCAACACATCAGCTGCGCCGCAGCGCGAAGTGACTGCACGGTTGCCGTGCTTGGCCACTTTCGCGCCCGCGGCCGCCGCCACCAGCGCAGCTCCGCATGAAATGTTGAATGTCTGAGGTCCTCCGCCGCCTGTCCCAACGCAGTCGACGAGCTGTTCGCGCTCGGCATCAGTGAATGGAAGCGGGGTCGCGTGCCGGCGCATCACGTCCACAAAGCCGGCCAATTCCGGAGCTTGTTCTCCGCGCGTAGCCAACACGGCCAGCAGCGCCGCAACTTCAACCTCCGGTACGCTACCGGCGAGAATCTCCTCGAGCACGCCAGCCGCCTGCTCCCGGGTTAGTGAGGCGCCATCTTCGGCGAGCCCTCTCAGCAACTCCTTCAATCGCGCCATCTCAATTCTCATGGTAATAGCGACGCCCCTGCGGCGCTCCATGTTTGCCCCTCATTCGGCCGCCAAGATACTATGGACCTATCGGTTGCCACGGTGGTACCGGCCATGCACCAAACGGCCTCTGCTGTGAACCCCTTCAACAGACACCAGCCTGGGCGGACTCAATCCAACGATGAAAATTCACGAGTACCAAGCAAAGGAAATCCTGGCCAAGTACGGCGTTGCCGTGCCGAGGGGAGAAGTAGCGAACACGCTGGAAGAAGCCAACGACGTAGCCCGAAAGCTGTTCGCCGAGGGCGCCTCTGGCGTTGTGGTCAAGGCGCAGATTCACGCCGGAGGTCGCGGTAAGGGCGGTGGAGTTAAAGTCGCCAAATCGCGCGAGGATGCGGATCTGCATGCCAAAAACATCCTGGGCATGACACTCATCACTCACCAGACCGGGCCCCTGGGCCAGAAGGTGCAGCGGCTGCTGATTGAAGAGACCGCCGCCATCGAACGCGAGCTCTATCTCGGCATCGTCCTCGACCGCGGCGCGGGCAGGCTCGTTTTTATGGCGTCGCAGGCGGGGGGCATGGAGATTGAGGAAGTGGCCGCGAAGACGCCGGAAGCCATCTATAAAGAGACCATCGACCCGGCAGTGGGATTTGGCGCATGGCAGGCGCGCAAGCTGGCCTTCGCTCTTGGCCTCAAGCCCGCGCAGATCAACCATGCCGTGGCATTCTTCCAGAGCCTCTACAAGGCCTTCATCGAGACTGATGCGTCGCTGGTCGAGATCAATCCCTTCATCACCACGACTGACGGCAAGCTCTTCGCACTTGACGCTAAGATCAACTTCGACGACAACGCGCTCTTCCGCCACGCAGACATCAAGGCGTTGCGCGACGTTGCAGAAGAGGACCCGCTGGAAGTCGAGGCCAGCAAGTACGCCCTCAACTACATCAAGCTCGACGGCTCCATCGCGTGCATGGTGAATGGAGCGGGTTTGGCGATGGCGACCATGGACATCATTCAGTACGCGGGCGGCTCGCCTGCCAACTTCCTCGATGTGGGCGGCGGGGCGACTCAGGAGCAGATCGAGCACGCCTTCGAGATTCTGCTCTCGGACAAGAACGTGAAGGCCATCTTCATCAACATCTTCGGCGGGATTCTGCGCGTCGATCGCCTCGCGACAGGAGTGGTTGCAGCAGCGCGCAATCTGCAGGTGAAAGTGCCGATCGTTCTGCGCCTTGAAGGCACTAACGTCGAAGAGGGACGCAAGATTCTGAAGGAGTCTGGCTTAAATTTCCAAGTGGGCGCAACGATGAAAGAAGCTGCAGAGCTTGTTGTCGCGGCTGCGGCGGGGGCATAGGGATGTCAGTTTTAGTGGATAACAATACGCGGCTCATTGTGCAGGGGATCACTGGGAAAGAAGGCACCTTCCACGCCATGGGTTGTGCGGAGTATGGGACCAAAGTGGTGGGTGGGGTGACGCCGGGCAAGGGCGGGACGATGCACGAAGGCTGGCCCGTCTTCAACACCGTTGCGGAAGCAGTGGCCAAGACCGGCGCCAACGCGACCATGATCTTCGTGCCTCCGCCGTTTGCGGCAGACGCCATTCTCGAAGCCGAGGACGCGGGGATTCCGCTCATCGTCTGCATCACCGAGGGCATCCCAACGCTTGACATGGTGAAGGTATGGGCCAAGCTCAAGACGTCGAAGTCGCGGCTCATCGGGCCCAATTGTCCGGGCGTCATCTCGCCGGGAAAAGCCAAGATCGGTATCATGCCGGGGCGCATCCACAAAGAGGGGTCCATTGGGATTGTTTCGCGCTCGGGCACGCTGACGTATGAGGCCGTTCACCAGCTCACGCAGCGCGGCATCGGGCAGTCCACCGCGATCGGCATTGGCGGCGACCCGATCATCGGGACGACGCACATCGATGCGCTGCGGTTGCTCAACGACGATCCAGGCACTGAAGCCATCATCATGATCGGCGAGATCGGCGGCTCGGCCGAGGAGGCTGCGGCGGAGTTCGTGAAGAAGAACGTGAAGAAGCCAGTCGTGGGTTTCATCGCCGGGCAGACTGCTCCTCCCGGACGCCGCATGGGCCATGCCGGCGCCATCATCAGCGGCGGCCAGGGCACTGCAGCCGACAAGATGAAGGCGATGACCGCAGCCGGCATTCACGTGGTGGTCTCGCCCGCCGAGATCGGCGCGACGCTGGCGAAGGTCATCGGCAAATAGGCCATCCGGCGAACGGCTTTACGTAAGCTCCGGAGAAGCCAATTCCCTTCTTGAGCGGCTCAGCCATGCTGGATCGGCTGACGTGGCCGATGCCTGCCTCAGCCGTACCTTCCCCTACCCCCACCCACCCATATTCTGTAAGCAAGCGTACTATTTTCATCGAGTTAAGGCGTTGCTTGCGCCGCAGATCGATCAAACGATTGAGGTTATTTGCAGATTCGTCTCTTCAAAGGGCTTAAGAAGCGATTAGCTTTTAGCTGCCTTGTATCGGCGCGAACGAGGTTAGCGAAGCTAGCAGTTTTGGCTGAGTCAGCGGGTTGGCGGGGTGTTTACTTTCTCGGTATCCCCCTGAGGGCCGCCCCCCTTTTTTTGGGCTAAGTGGTTTGTTTTGAATGAACAGGCACTTGATCATTTGCTGCAGCCGGCTGAAAGCAAATGGTTTAGAGTCTAAAGTTCCCAAAAATAAACGGTTACGGGTTGGCTTTTTTGCGCGAGACGCCCAAAAAGCGGGCGGCCCGGGATCTGGGTAGCACCTCAGGTGTTGCGAGGCGTATTGAACGTGCATAGAAGTTCGACACAGATCCATTGTGCGCGCATTGGGGGAATTAACCTGCAAAGAAAATGGGGATCGGGGAACAGGGGCCATGGCTCAGAAAAACAACGACTTAGGGAGGAATTGGCGACCGCGGTCAGGAGGCGGAGGGCTTGACACGAAAGGCGGCGGAGTTCTCGGGGTGAGGGGAGCCAGTGGGATTCGTAATGCTGGCGGTGCGGCGGAGCGACAGAGTTGGCGGTCTTTTCGATTGGAGGAATGACGGCATTGATGGCGCTAAGGGCGCTTTCGAGGACTGGTCCTGCCCGCTGGACTAGAATGATCGATTTTCGGTGTCGGAGGCGGAATCTCAACCGATGCCGAACTGCCGGCGTTACGCTCTTTGGCGGGCTATTGCTTCACTAGTTATTGACGGATAGCCGACCATCCGACCGCCAGGTAACGATGTGCCCATCGCCCCTTTATCAGCAGGCGACGGGTAACTTTTAGTCGAGAGAACCGACCTCGGGTATAGGCTCGGACTCACTTAGACAACGATTTTCCAAGGCCAGGATCTTTTGGCCGCGAAGGTTCATATTCATTTCGGACTCGATGTTATGGTCTTCAGCGTGTCCCCAATGAATGGGTGTTCGTAGCTGAGATCCCAGAGCAAATAAAGGGTGCAGAGTGCCAGCAGGAACAAGAAGAGCAGAACAACACTCGTCTGTTCGCGCAAAGTCCACCTTATCTGACGGAGCCGCCGCTTGCTGCCTCGATCGAAGTTGATGACACGCATGGAGCCCTCCAGAATGGCCAGTCGAGGCGATTCCTGAAAGAAATCGCCCCTATATGGCCTTCGGGGATTGCTTTTCAAGTCAGAAGTTCAAAGTGATCTTCGCCGTCAGCGCCCGCGGAGTAACGTAGTGCGTGCCGCTGAACGTGGAGAGAAAGTTGTAGAGCGCGTACTTGTTGGTGACGTTGATGGCGGTAAAGTCGAGGTCCGTCTTGTACTTCTCGGTGTGGAAGATGTTGTTCTTGCCGACGGTGGCGTCGAACAGGCTGCGCGGCGCAATGCGCTGCGGATTGTGGTCGTCGTCCTCCTTGTTCGGGCCCGGAATCTGCAGCAGGCTTGAAGCGTACTGCGATGCGAGGCACTGGGTAAAGCCGCCATTCGCTAGAGTGGCGGCCACGCCATTGCAGGTGATGCCCGCCTCGAACTCCTGATCCGCCGTAAGCCCGCTCAGGTCCACGCCCGGCTGGCCGCCGATCAGGATCGAGGTGCCCGCGCAGATGCTGTTGGGATCGACTACGTTGTAGCACGGCGTCGATCCCGCAACAAGACCGCTGTCGTAGCGCCAGTTGAAACCGCCCCATAGCCCGCTGATCAAGCTGGTGCCTGGAATCTCGTATTGCACGTGGGTGGTCTGGTTGAACTTCTCGTCGTGATCGATGCGGAAGGGATATTGGGTCCCGACAGCCACTCCGCTGGTTGCTCCGGCTCCTGCCACCTGGGGGCCGAAGAATCGCGCTGCGACCGAGGAAGTGACAAAGTACGCGCTGAAACCGTGGACGGTCGGAACTTCCACGTTCATCGCATAACCGGGAATCTTTGAGTTGTGCCAGTCGATGGGGAAGGTGATGGGCGTATTGCCGAGTACGCTGAAGTCAAAGGCGTTGTGAGTGTACTTCCAGATGTACTCTCCGTTGAACATCAGGTACCTGCCGAAAGCCTGCTGGAGACCGGCATGAAATTCGTTGCGGTAACCGGGGTGCATGGTACCCGAGGCTCCCGGATTGCACAGCAGCAGCGGACTCAGCACCGCATCCGAACAGCCGCTGCTGGAGAGCACCAGGTTCTCGTTGAACGGCGTCTCCAGGGTGCGGGCGTACGAGATGCGCAGTACCGTTGCGGAGGGCTTGATGTTGTAGGCGATTCCCAGTCCGCGGCTCGATCTGGTTGGCATCCGTGAGGCCGTTGTAAAGGTCTTCGCGAAGGCCCAGGTTGAAGTCCCAGTTCCCGGCCTTGATCTCGTCTTCAGCGTAGAGGGCAAACTCCTTTACGTCGGTGTGACCGAAGTAGAAATAGTTTGTGCCTCCACGCGTCAGATCGTAGGGCGCGAGCACGGAAAGATAAGTGCCCCCATTGGACGGATCGTTAGACACCTCGCCGGCGCCGGCGCACTGCGATGGATTGGTAAATCCCGGCAGTGGGTCGCCGCTGCCATCCACGCACGGGGAGTTATAAGTCGGATCCACAACGCCAAGGCTGTCGTGCTCGCGCAGAAAGGTTTGCTCGTATTGCGCGCCGATTTTGAGATTATTGACACCCTTCACGTAGGAGTAGTCGGCATGGACGCCGGCGTTGGTAAGTGTGCGGTATTGGGAGATGGAGGAGGTTTGCAGGTTGCTGGGGCCCAGATCGGCAAGGGGATTCGCGCTCGGGTAGTAGCCGTAGCTGTCTCTGCGGAGAAACGCGCCAGGTTAAAGACCGAGTCGTTACTGATGATGTGGGTGTAGGTGGGCGAGATGTTATAGGTGTTGATCTTGGAGAGTTGGTCCGCGTTGCCTACGTTGACGAAAGTTGGGTCTGGCGCTTGTGCCGCTGTTCGGGCCGCTGGTCTCGACGTTCATGCACATTCAGGTTGTCGTAGGAATTCGGAGTCTGGAACCAAGAGCGGCTGTAGTTGAGATCGAGATGCATGGAGTCGGCCTGTGAAAAGCTGTAGTCGACGCGGTCGAAAAAGTTTTGCTCGTTGCCCTTGTCGTGAAAGACAGTGAACTCGGGCGGATCGAGAAAGCGACCGGTATTGAGGCCGTCAAGTTCGATGAAGTTGCCCCATCTTTTGCCGCCGTAGGAAAGATCGAAGCCCGCCGTTTGCCGATCCGAAGGATCCGTAGGAGGCATAGATGCGCCGGTAGGCTTGGTAACGCCCTGGCCGGAGCGCGTGGTGGCGACGATCACGAGGCTGGTCTTGCCGCCGTACTCGGCCGGCGGCGCGCCGCTGATGACCTCGATGGATTGAATGGCGGTCGGACGGCAACTGGTTGGAGAAGACCTTGCTCTGCTGGTCGGTGATGGACTGGCCGTCGATGGAGAAGGAGTTGGAGGCGTGGTCGCCCAGGCCGTGGAAGAGGCCGTTGGAGTCGGCGGCCACGCCGGGGGTGGTGAGCGTGACCAGCGAGCTGAGAGTGGAGGATGCGCTTTCGAGCGGGACCTTATTGAACAGGTCGCGGTCAACATCCACGTGGAACGTCGGGTCATCCTCAATCAGGTCGCCGGCGGACTCCACCGTGACCGTTTGGCTCCCTCCGGAAATCTGCATGACCAACTTGACGTTGGTTCCCACCGACGAGCGAATCTCGACATTCTGGCTCAAATGGGCGAAGCCTTTGGCCGAGACGCTGATTGTGTAGGGGTTAAATGGAACGTTCGAAAAGCTGAACTGGCCGGTAGAGTCGGTGGTCGTGGTCTGTTCAAATTCGCTTACCGGGTTGGCAAGATGGACGGTTGCATTGGGGACGACGGCGCCCGATGGATCGGTCACTGTACCGCGAATCGTACCGGCATTGCCGCTCTGCGCACGCGCGGAAAGCGCTGCGAATGGCAGCACAAAGATCAATGCGAGCAGGGGGAGGATGAGCCGCATTGCGCCACGATGAATCGACATATCAAAATCTCCTGAACTTCGGATGAAAAATGCGGAAAGCAATCCACGCGATGTTCCGCGCGGGTCGTCGGGGCATTTTCAGGAGCACCGATCCTCTTCAATTCAGCTTGTGAATATGCACCGATGTATCGCCCGTATGACAGGACGCGGCGCTGCGACGATCGTGATGAGGATAGGAACGATGCTCTAGCAGGAGAAAGGCGGAGGACGGCAATAGTAGGAGAAGACGAAGGATTCGCCAGGATCTTCCGCTCGGAACGTTTGAATTTCGGTCTTCTGTTCCTGAGGAGCAGGCAAGACGAGGTAAGCAGAAGCGGTGACACCCGCGTGAGCGACCAGGCAAAGAGCGCAATCGGGATGCGGAGCTTCGCTCAAGCCGTGTGTGTGAACGACCTGCACTGTCGCGCAGAACGTAATCAGCAGCAAACAAACAATTCCGAGAAGCTTTTCTCGGAAGAGCCTGGGGCTCGGCTTGGATCTCGACTCAAACATCAGATTCTGGACTTTGGGAAAGAAGAAGCGCCGGAAATACCTAACTTTAGACGGGATACTACCTGATTACGTGATCAATCGTCAACCAATGCTCCGACCCAATTCAGTCTCATTTTGCAGGCACGGCGAAGGCAGCCAATGCGTTCGTCGATGCTCGACGCTCGTCATCTGAGTAAAAACTCGCGGATCACTACCGAAGCGTCGGCGTGTGTCGAGCGATCCCTGGCGATGCAGGCGCGGATTTTGGGTGGATTGCCGATTGGGTTTTACGACAGGGTTTGAGCGCGGCTGCGCCGCGTACTTTGTTCTGCAGAAGTGTTGGGTTGTTTGCGGCCCGGCTAAAGCCGTGCCCTTGTTACAAAACAGATTTTTGAAGCGGGCTATCGTTTGCGCCGCATAAGGATTCTGTCGCCCCTACAGGGCTTGCGCAGAATTCTTATCTGCTTTCCAAGGGCTGCGCCGCCGCGGCGACTTGCCCTGGGCTAACGTCTGCGCTCCCTCCGGGAGCGAGTTGGAGCGCGGCTGCGCCGTCTGCTTTGTTTTTCGATAATCCGTGGGGGATGGTTTCCCAGGGTTGCAGAGGTGGTTACGAAACTCGGGAATTGAGTCTTGCATTCGTGGCAGGGGCTGAAGCCCGCATTGCTTTTGCCGGCCTTAATCGGCACGACTAAAGAGGCTGCGGGAAAAAGGAGAAAAGTGAGCGAATCTCCCAAAGAACGCCCCTCAGGGCCTAAAGGCCGCGCTGATTTTGTTCGGCTTATGGCACGAGTAAACTCGTGCCCTTTCAAAACGCTGAGTTTTTCCGCAAGCTGTAAAGTCTTGCCCTGTTACAAAGCGCGTGAATGTCGAGTTTCGTAACAGACTCTTCACCCTGGGCTAACTTCTGTGCTCCCTCCGGGAGCGAGTTTTTGACGCGGCTGCGCCGCGCTGTTTGTTTTTCAATCAAGGTGGGCAGTTGGTCGTGGGCCTGAAGGCCCGCGCTCCCTCCGGATGGCGCTCTCCAGTGCGAGTGGGCTCGGGCCTTTTCAAGGCGCGGAGGTAGAGGTCGGATTGCGGATCGGCATCCCACCCTAACCGACGCAAATTGCGCGCCAGTTAGAATGGGGCACCCGGCTCTGTTCTTTAGCGAGGCGGGTGAGTGGTTGCGGCTCGGTTACACAGGTTGCGGAGAAGTGGAGACCCGTGACGAGTCTCCTCAATGACTTCCCTCAGGGCCTAAAGGCCATGTTGATTTTGTTCTGTTTCGGCACGACTAAAGTCGTGCCCTTTCAAGAAATCGGTTATTTTCGCTCGGCGCGGCGAGTGAAGTCGAGGCCTGATGCAAGGCCTATTGCTGCAAGAGCCACATGAGAGGGAAAGCAGCTATTCGGCGTGGAAGATGACGTCGAAGAGGAGGAGGCTGGCGGTGGTGAAGATGATGTCGTAGCCGAGGAGCATCTTGATCCAGAGGGTGGGATCGTCTTCGCCGGTAAGGATCAAGGTGGTGGCCTGGACCATGGCCAGCAGCGCGGGAATGAAGATGGGGAAGAGGATGAGCGAGAGAAGCAGCTCGCGGTTGCGGCTGCTCATGGAGAGCGCGGCAAAGAAGATGCCGTTGCCGACCAGCGCCCATGTGCCCAGCGGAAGCACCAGCGCCAGAAGCCATCCGTTGCCTGCGACGTGCAGGTTGTAAAAGATGAAGAAGAAGGGCGCCAGGATGATCTGCACAATGGTGACGAAGAGGAAGTTGGCGATGGCCTTGGCGAGGTAGAGCTCCGCCGCCGGGCGCGGGAACCATGCGCTGCGCGTCCATGACCTGGTGACGGATTTCGCGGGCCCAGGCCTGGTTGAGGGCGCTGACCGAGGCGAACATGGTGGCCACGCAAAGGACGCCGCCGGAGATTTGCTGCGAGAATGCGCCGCGGGGATCGAAGGCGATGGAGAAGAGCACGACGACGAGGCCGGAGAAGAAGAGCATGGAGATCATGGCGTCGAGGGTGCGCCATTCGATGCGGAGCTCTTTGGCGAGGTGGGTGAAGAGAGCGCGGGTCATGCCAACACCTCGAGTCTCATCATCAGGCTGGCGGCAAACTCCCACCCTAGCGGCAAAAACAAAGACGCCGCGAGGGTGGGGCACCCCGGTGAAGAGCGCGCGGGTCATTGGGGGCGCTCCGGGGCAGAGGGTTTTGCATCTTTGGTGAGATCGGCGGTTTGGACTGGGATGTCGAGCGCGGCGGCGGCGCGCAGGTAGTCGTCAGGGGTGAGGATCAACTGCGTGCCGCGCGTGCCGGCGGAGACGCTGATGCGATCGAAGAGGATGGCGGTTTCGTCGATGAAGACGGGGTAGGGCTTTTTGACGCCGAAGATGGTGACGCCGCCGCGGATGTAGCCGGTGAGGGGC
Organism: uncultured Acidobacteriaceae bacterium; assembly: GCA_963841095.1. Taxonomy (GTDB): domain Bacteria; phylum Acidobacteriota; class Terriglobia; order Terriglobales; family Acidobacteriaceae; genus Telmatobacter. Next base: position 35,771 of record CAWJBE010000010.1, on the reverse strand, counting down.
TGCACGTCCTTGAGCGGAGCCATCTCCGCTTTGCGCCAGGCGGCGAGGCGACCGAGTTTTTTGAAGTCGAGTGCGGCATCGCCGGGGATGATGGCGAAGACGTATTCATGAGCGCCATCGGTGGTCAGCAATGTTTTGAAGACCTGGTCGGCGGGCATACCGATTTTTTTGGCGACAGCGATGGCGGTGAGGTCTTCGGGATTATGAGGATCGACCTCGTACTCGCGGAGCTCGAAGGGGATGCCGAGGGATTCAAGGAAGCGCGCGCCGTTGGTCTTCATCGTGTGGGGGACCCTGGTTCTACCGAAGCCACGCGGCCGGCGTGGAGGGTGACGACCCAGTCGGCAATAGGAGCGGCGAGCTCGCGCTGGTGGGTGGTGAGCACGATGGTGCGGTCGCTCTGGCGGAAGCCGGCGAGGAGCGTGACCATCTGGCGGGCGCTTTCGACATCCATATTGGAAAAAGGCTCGTCGAGCAGGAGCAGCTCGGGCTGCGGGAGCAGAACGCGGGCCAGCGAGGTGCGTTGGCGCATGCCCTGCGAGTACTGGCCGAAGAGGCGGCTCAATGCGGGGTCGAGGCCGACCTGGCGAAGAGCGTCGGCCGGAGTGAGGCAGGCGCGGCCCTGGTAAAGCTTGCTGAAGTAGAGGAGATTTTCTTCGGCGGTGAGCTCGTCGTAGAGCATGGGCGCGTGGCTCATGTAGCCGATGCGGGCGCGGGCATGGAGCGGTTCGGAGTCGCCAAAGACGCGGACCGCGCCGTGGCTGGGACGAAGCAGGCCGGCAAGAATGCGCAACAGCGTGGACTTGCCCGCTCCGTTTTCGCCAAGCAGCACATAGCAATTGCCCGGCTCAAGATCGGGTGAGACGCGACGAAGGGCGGCGAAACTGCCGAAGAGTTTGGATACCTCATCGAACCGCGCGCAAAGCGTTTTGCCGGCGGCGGGGGATGCGTTGGCGTTCATTCGATCAGTTGGCAGCAGTCTGAGCTATCGGAGAAGACTGCGGCGGGCGCGGTAGAAGCTGTGGCCGGCTTGCCTGCGGCGGGAGCGGCGCCGGGCTGCTGCGGGCGCGTATTTGCTGGCGCACTTGGCCTGGAGAGCGGTAGCGCGAAAGACGCCGTCGCCCTTGTAGCTGCCGGTGGCCACGGCCATCGCGTCATCTTTGAAGGTGTCAGGCGGCGGCTCGGAACCCTTGTAGACCACCTTGAGCAAACGGCCCGATGCGGCCTTGGGCGAGTGGCTCTCATACTGGTTCAGGACAAAGGTGACATTGGGGCCGTCGGGCACAATGGAGCCCGGCTGAACGAATCCCTCGACACGGATTTCGCTGTGGTAGGCCTTGGTGCCCATCGCGGCGAGTTCGGGGACGGTGACATAGTAGCTCTTGCTTGACCCGTAGCCCGAGTAAGCCAACCAGCCGATGGTGCCTACGATGATGACGGAGGCGATGCCAATGCGAAACGTATTTGGGGATACCTTCATGGTGCTCCTTCTATAACGATACGAGCGGAGAGGCCGGGGGTCAACCGGTGAAGGAAGGACAAAGCGATCCACGTCCCTGCCTTACCGCAGGCTCCGCAGCGCCGGATACATCTTCCTCCACTGCGCATACCCGGCCTTATACGTCTCCAGGTCGGCCGCATCCGGCTCAATCCGCTGCGCCACCTGGATCGCCTGCCCGCAAGCCTCGTCCAGATCCTTCCAGTGGCCCGCGCCCACGCCGGCCATCAGCGCGCATCCGAACGCGCCGCCTTCTTCGGCCTTCAGCACCTCAACCGCCTGGCCGTAAACCGCCGCCTGAATGCACCGCCATAATGTGCCGCGGGCCCCGCCGCCGCCCAGCCGGATCGCGTTGACAGGAATCCCAAGCTCGCGGAAGAGCGCAAACGTATCTTCGAGCGAGTACGCCACTCCCTCCAGCACTGCCCGCACAAAGTGCGCCGCCCCATGCTGCACGCCAATGCCCGCAAACGCCGCTCTTACCTCGGGATCGAGATGCGGCGTTCTTTCACCGAGCAGATACGGCGCCCACTCCAGGCCCTCGCATCCCGCTGGAACCTTTGCCGCTCCCTCGCTCAGCGCATCGTAGGTCTGCCCGGCAAAGAAGGTCTCCCGCAGCCAATGCAGGCTCAGCCCCGCGCTCTGCGTCACGCCCATCACATGCCACACGCCCGGCACCGCGTGGCAAAACGTGTGCAGCCGTCCCTTGGGATCCTTCGTCGGTTCCGCTGTCGCCGCGAACACCACCCCCGAGGTCCCAATCGTCGCCGACACGCTGCCCGGCTGCAGAATTCCCATGCCCACCGCGCCCGCGCCCTGGTCGCCCGCACCCGCCGCCACTGGAGTGCCCGCCTTTAATCCCGTCAGCCCTGCCGCCTCGTCGCTGATGTGCGCGCAAATCTCCGGCGATTCATACAGCTTCGGCAGCCAGCTCATATCGATCCCCGCCGCTTCCGCTACTTCACGCGACCATCGACGGTGCGCCACATCCAGCAGCAGCGTCCCGCTCGCCTCCTGCACATCGATAGCGAACTCGCCTGTGAGCTGGTAGCGTACATAGTCCTTGGGGCACATCACATGCCTGATCTTCTTGAAGATCTCCGGCTCGTGCGTCTTCACCCACAGCAGCTTGGTGAGCGTAAAGTTGGGCAGCGCCGGATTGCACGTGAGCTCGATCAGCCTTTCGTAGCCGATCTTCTCCGTCAGCCAGTCGCACTCAGGCTGCGTTCGCGTGTCGCACCAGATGAGCGCCGGCCGCAACACCGCACCTGCTTCGTCCAGCATTACTGCCCCGTGCATCTGCCCGGTCAGCGCAATCGCTTCAATCTCCTCGCGCGGCTCCGGCGTAGAGGCCATCGCTCCGTGGATTGCTTCTTTTGCTGCGTGCCACCAGTCTTCGGGATCCTGCTCGGCCCAACCCGGATGCTCCGCGCGAAACGGCGCGTGCTCGCACGATGCCGTGCCCATCAATTTCCCGGCAGCATCCACCACCACTGCCCGCGTTCCGCCCGTACCCACATCCATGCCCAGGAACCACATCGCCGTCTTCCCCCTGCATAAATCGCTTTTCTCCGCGCCCGAAGCATACCAGCTTCGCAGAGTCTCCGCAAAGCCAACAGCAGAGCCAGACCAGCCACTCTACTCGCCGTACAATCACTCTGAACGCGTCGGCATTCCGCGCGCCCACGGAGTGTGAGTAGGCAAATGCCGCCCCAGCTTCAAATTCTCGCCTTCGACCCGGCCGACCCCAAAGCCGCGCTCGCGCAACTGCCGCAGTCGGCAGCAGTCTTTGTTCTGCGCGGCGCCGATACCCGAGCCGAGCCCTATATCGGCCGCACGCCCAATTTGCGCGGCCGCCTCGAACGCCTCCTGCAGCCCTCGCCTCGTCATCCGCGCCGCCTGCATCTCGCCGGCCTAGTTCGAAGTATCGAGTGGCGCCCCACCGGCTCGGAGTTCGAGTCGCTTCTGCTCCAGTTCGAACTGCTGCAAAACGTCTACGGCGCAAAGTGCCTTGAGCGCATGCATCTGCGCCATCCCGCTTTTGTGCGCTTTCTCGGCGGCAATCCCTACCCGCGCGTCGCCGTGACCAACCGTCCCAGCCTGCGCGAGGCCGATTGGGCCTATGGACCGTTCCCTTCGCGCGCCGCCGCCGAACGATTTTCAGAAGAAGCGCTCAAGCTCTTTCTCCTCCGCCGCTGCACCTTCGACCTCTCGCCCGATCCCAGCTATCCCGGCTGCGTCTACTCCGAGATGAAGATGTGCCTCGCTCCCTGCTACAAGGGATGCACCGACGAGCGCTATGCCGAAGAATCCGCCGCCGTCGCAGGCTTTCTCGCGTCGCGCGGCGAAAGCCGTCTCGTCACGCTCCGCACCCAGCGTGACCGGGCCTCAGCCGATCTCGAATTCGAATCTGCCGCCGCGCTCCACGCGCAGGTACAACGCGTTGAGAGTGTGCGCGCCCAGGCTGCCGAAATCGTGCGCCCACTCAGCCGCTTGCGCGCCGTCATTCTGCAAGCTTCCGCGAGCCCCGACGAAGTCGCGGTCTTTCTCTTCGAGAATGGCCGCCTCCGCGGCCCTGCCGGCTTCTCAACGCTCGGCATGAGAATCCAGAACGAGCAGTCGGAAACGCAGGGAACAAGGGACCAAGGGACCGAGGGAACAGAAAACCAGGGAGCTGAGATCAGGGCTCAGAGTTCAGAACAAATCTCATCTGCGCACGAAGTGTCAGGGCACGACTTGAGCCGTGCGGAAGACAGCCAACGAAACGAGGGGACTTTAGCCCCTGAAGCCGCGTCCCATTCGGCAAAATTCCCGCGCACTCTCCTCGAATCCCGCTTGGAAAGCGCGCTCGCCTCGGTCACCGAACCCTTCGCTGCGGCTTCATCCACGCTTCGCCAGGGCCACATGGCACTGCTCAAGCGCTGGTACTATCGCCCCGAAGCGCGACGCGTGGGCGAAATCTTCTTCCCCGACGCCGAAGACCGCTGGCCCATCCGATCGATCCTGCGCGGCATCGGCCGCGTCGCCGCCAGGTCTCTCGCTATCTCGCGGTAATCCTCAACCCGCAGGGGACCGGTATCTCATACACTGGTGGGGTCGCACATTCCCGGAGAAAACCACGGTGAAACTCGCTCTTCCTCTTTCGTGCCTCCTTCTCGCCTCTCTCGCTTCAACACAATCGCAAACCGACGCAAAGCTTGCCGCCCGCCGTGCCGATCAGCGCCTTACCTTCCAGACCGGCGATCCGTGGACCCCGCGCATCAACCTGAACGCCGACGTCGCAATGGTCTACGGCATTGGCCCCAAGCTGCCCGGCCTCGTCACCTCCTGGCGCGACCGCGGTTACATCGTCGATCTCATGACCGGCGTCGCCTGGGGCGGCTATCAGGACTACCTCGACGGCAAATTCGACGGCACTGACCATTGGGATCAGGCCCAGACCGACGTCGACGGCAAGCACGTGATTCATGGCGGCAATCCGATGGTGCCGTACATCTCGCCGGGCGAGGATTATGGCCGCTATCTGACCGTGGGCGTAAAGCGCGCGCTCGACGCAGGGCGCGCAGGCCATGTATCTGGAGGAGCCGGAGTTCTGGGCGCGCAGCGGATGGGAGGAGAATTTCAAACGGCGAATGGCAGGCGTACTACCACGAAGCCATGGCAAGCGCCCGACTCCTCACCCGACGCGCAGTACCGCGCCTCCAAGCTGAAGTATTTTTTGTATCGCCGCGCGCTGGCGCAGGTCTTTGACTTCGTAAACGCGTACGGCAAAGACCATGGCCGCACCATTCCCTGCTACGTTGCCACGCATTCGCTGATCAACTACGCCACGTGGCGCATCGTCAGCCCCGAGTCGTCGCTCATCGGCGTGGGCGCAGCCGGATACATTGCCCAGGTGTGGACAGGCACGGCGCGCACGCCCAACATCTACGACGGCAAGCTCGCAAGCAGCGCACCTTCGAGACAGCGTTCCTGGAATACGGCGCGATGCAGAACCTGGTGCGGGCTTCCGGGCGCCGCGTCTGGTACCTGAACGATCCCGTCGCGGACAGCCCGAACAACACCTGGGACGACTACCGCACCAACTGGCAGAGCACGCTCACGGCCTCGCTTTTGCAGCCCGAAGTCTGGCGCTACGAGATCATGCCGTGGCCGAAGCGCGTCTTCACCGGAATGCACCCGGCTACGGAAGCGGATGCTGAGAAACTGCGGCGGGGATCGAATGTGAACCCGACTGGCGCAGCCCGCACCACGCCTCCGCCAAAGATCAGCGTGCCGATGAAGGGCATTCCTCCCGCCTATGCCACCGAACTGCAAACCGTCATCTCCGCCCTCGGCGACATGAAGCAGCCGAACACTCGCTGGCAAGTTGCAGGCACACGCGGCGTCGGCGTTCTTGTCTCCGACACCATGATGTTCCAGCGCGCCGCTCCTCAACCTTCCGACCAATATCTCGGCTCGTTCTACGGATTGGCCTTGCCTCTCGTAATGCGCGGGATTCCCGTCGACCCGGTGCAAATTGAAAGTGCCACCGCGCCCGCCTTTCTTAGCCGCTACAAGCTACTGTTTCTGACTTATGAAGGCCAAAAGCCTCCCAAGCCCGAATTTCATGCCGCGCTGGCTAAGTGGGTGCGCGCCGGTGGCGCTCTCGTTGTCGTCGACAACGACGATGACCCGTATAACTCCGTGCGCGAGTGGTGGAACACCGCGCCGAATTCGTACAAAACTCCGCGCGAGCACTTATTCGCGCAGTTACATATCCCAATCGACGCTGCGGGACTCTTTCACATCGGCCGCGGAGTTGTGCTGTCGGAGCGCGTCTCGCCCGCAGCCCTCACGTATCAGTCCGACGGAAGTGACACGCTGCGCGGCTTCGCCCGCCAGGCCGCCGCTGCCATTCATCTGCCCTGGACCGAAACCAGCGCGCTCGTCCTGCGCCGTGGTCCCTACCTCGTCGCCGCGGGTCTGGACGAATCGATTCCGGACTCCAAGCCCGTTACGCTGCATGGCCGCTTCGTCAATCTCTTTGACGCTGACCTTCCCGTCCTTACCACAGTCACGCTCGCTCCGGGAACACGCGATCTGCTCTTCGACCTCGACAGCGCTGATGGCAGCGCTGCGCCCAAAGCCACGCCGCGTGTCGTCGCCGCAGCATGTGAAGTGCGCGACGTCCACGCGACACTGCACCAACTTACATTCACCGTCACCGGCCAAGCCGATACCAACGGGGTCGTGCGCGTAGAATCGCGCCTTAAGCCCACGCGGGTGACTGTGGCCGGCCAAACTCTGCCGCCCGACGCCTATCAAGTGGAAAATGGCACGATCCTGATGCGCTTTGCCAACTCCGTCGAGCCAGTTCCGATAGAAGTGCAATTCTAGCCACGGCTCGGGGCTGCAGTTGCGCATAACCAGAAGCCGTTTGCATTCACGATACTTGCGCAGCCGTAAGCGCAGACTCGCCCCCGTTTCCACTGATACACTGTCCCCGCAAGGAGTTGCGCCCAAAATCCATGGTTGAGCTGCTGCCGGTCATACGATGATTGAACTTCTGCCTTCGATATTATCTGCGGATTTTGCCCACCTGGCCGATCAGGTTGCCGCGGCCGAGCGGGGCGGCGGCTCCGTCATTCATGTAGACATCATGGATGGCCACTTTGTGCCCAACATCACCATCGGTCCACCCGTGGTCGCCAGCCTGCGCAAGGCCACCAGCCTGCCGCTGGACTGCCACCTGATGATCGATAACCCCAATGAATACATCGCCGCGTTCGCTGAAGCCGGCGCCAACTGGGTCAGCGTTCACTATGAGGCCTGCACCCACCTGCACCGCTCGCTGCAGATGATCGTTCACCACGGCATGAAGCCGGGCGTCGTCCTCAACCCAGCCACTCGTGTCGACCTGATCATCGACATCCTGCCCATGGTGCATCATGTGCTCATCATGAGCGTGAATCCTGGCTTTGGCGGGCAGGAGTTCATCCCCTTTTCGCTCGATAAGATCCGCCGCCTTGCCGAGATTCGGAGCGAGCTGGGCCTCAAGTTTAAGATCGAAGTCGACGGTGGCGTGGCTCACGACACCGTCGCCGCTATCGTCCAAGCCGGTGGAGAATTGCTGGTGGCGGGCAATGCCGTCTTCGGAGCTGGACAGCCGGAACGGGATGCGCGCGCCCTTCTTGCCGCTGCCCGTGAGGCCGCAAATCAGTGAGCTGCGACCAAAACGGCAGGCGGAAAGAGTAAAATTCATTCAAAAGCGCATGATTTCTGCGGATGACCCAACCCCAGGGTCCTCCTCCGATGAGGTGGTATGAACCGGTTGTCATTCAAGTTAGTCGCTGTCGCACTTGTCGTGTTGTTTCTGGGCGGTGTTTCAGCCAACGCTAAGGACAAGAAGAAGCAAAAGAAGCCGTACGACCTGGGCGCCAACCCCCTTGCCAACGTGCAGTCCAAGCAGCCTGACAAGGAGCTCTACGACAAGGCCATGATCGCCCTGAAGAAGGGCCGTTACGACGTGGCCCGCCTCGACCTGCAAACCCTGCTCAACACCTATCCCGAGTCGGAATACCGCATGCGCGCCAAGCTCTCGGTCGGCGATACGTGGTTCAAGGAGGGCGGGTCTGCTGCGCTCACCCAGGCTGAAGCGGAGTACGAGGACTTCATCACTTTCTTTCCCAACGCTCCTGAAGCTGCCGAAGCCAAGATGAAGGTCGCCGACATCTACTACGAGCAGATGGAGAAGCCTGACCGCGACTACACCAACGCCCAGCAGGCCGAAAGAGAATACCGGGACATGATCAACATGTTTCCCGATTCCTCTCTGGTGCCGCGCGCCAAGCAGCGCCTCCGCGATGTGCAGGAGGTTCTGGCCGAGCGCGAGTTCCAGATCGGTAGCTATTATGAGAGCCGCGAAGACTACGTGGCCGCCATCGCCCGCCTTGAGACCGTAGCCGACACCTATCCGCTTTACTCCAAGAGTGACCAGGTGCTTATCGACATCGGCGACGCCTATGCCAGGCGAGGCGCACGAGTGGGCGATTAGGCCCGGCGTTCCAGGCGCAGTCAGAGAACGTCTGCGCACCGTCTACGAGGACAAGGCCGCCGCTGCCTATGACAAGGTCATCACGCGCTATCCCATGGCGCCCCATGTTGAGGATGCACGCGACCGGCTCGTAGCCATGAATCGCCCGGTGCCCGAGCCGACCCAGGCGGCCATCGCTGAGAGCGATGCCGAGGAGCGCAGCCGCCAGCCGCTGCACTTCACCGACAGAACCCTCGACATCATCAAGCGCGGCCCAACTGTTGTTGAAGCTGTTCACGTGGGCGAGCCCACACTCGACGATCCCAAGCGCACTCTCGCGCCCGACGTCACCAAGGAGAACCGGACCATCATCTTGGATGCGGTCAACGCCGGCAGGCCGCCGGCTCCTGCCGCTGCCGTTACGCCAACCGGTCCCAATGAGCCGCCGCGCAGCGATCAGCCTTCCACCGCTCCGCTGCAAATGCAGGCGCCGTCTGAAGGCACCGGCGTCGGCGTCGAGGTAGTAAGTGCGCCGAACGGTGCAGCGCCCGCCGCTGCAGCTCAACCCGATCCCAATGCCGTGGTCCAGCCGGTGGGACCCACCAACACTGCTCTGCCCGCGGCCCAGAAACCTGCTGAAGCTCCTCTCCAGGTCAACGACATCAAGCCGGGTGAAAATCCACCCCAGCCCACCACCGCCGAGAACGGCAAAGCCAAGAAGCCCAAGGTCGATCTCAGCGACGAGTCTTCCAGCAAGAAGAAGAAGAAAAAGGGCCTCGCCAAGCTGAACCCGTTCTAAGCAAGGCACTTAATCCGCTGCCAGGGCCGCCTTCGGGCGGCCTTCGCATTTGATACGCTTGAAAGTAATACTGTAATAAAGTAAAGTAATACTTGGAGTGTAACCCATGGCAACCACAGTGACCAGCAAGGGACAAGTGACCATTCCCAAGCATGTGCGCGAGGCCATGAGGATCGAGCCGGGGACGAAGGTCGCGATCGAGTTGACCGGCGAAGATGAAGCCATCTTACGCAAGGTACGCCCGGCCGAAACCAGGCCTGATCGATTTGACCGTGCTTTGGGCGCCGCGGAGATCAAGTGGCATGGCACGACGGACGAGTATATGGAGTTCATTCGCGGGCACAAAGGCGATCCCGGTCTTGAGTAGCACGCCCTCATGGTAATCGTCGACTCCAACATCATCCTTGACCTCTGGGATCGGGATCCCTTGTGGAGTTCCTGGTCGTCACAACAACTGCGCTCGCTTTCCGCCTCCCATGACCTGGCGATCAACGCTGTGATCTACGCGGAGATTTCAGCGAGATTCTCATCCCAGGTGAACCTCGACAAAGCCGTCAGCGAACTGGGCCTTATCCTGTTGGATATGGCCCGCGAGACGGCTTTCCTGGCTGGCAAGGCCTTCCAGCAATATCGAAAGAAAGGCGGCAACAGGAGTGGCGTCCTTCCGGATTTCTTTATTGGCGCCCACGCCGCATCGCTTCACTGCGAAATCCTGACGCGCGATAAACGGCCATACGCGACTTATTTCCCCACTGTCGGCCTCATCGCGCCCTGAGAATCCATCGCCCCACCATCTGCTAACCTGAAAAGTAGTCCCTCGCCTTGAAAGCCCCTGTCTTTAAGGGAGTTTTCCCAAAATCTCCGGGGGCTCACCGAAAAAAATGCCTCACGACCTTCCCAAAGCCTACGACCCCACCGCCGTTGAAGATCATTGGGCCAGCTATTGGGTCAAAGAGAATCTCTTCGCCGTTCCGACGCCCACCACAGCTATCCAGAACCAAGGCCTGGACGGCCAGTCCCCCTTCACGATTCTCCTGCCCCCGCCCAACGTCACCGGCCGCCTCCACATGGGCCACATGCTCAACCAGACTGAGATGGACATTCTCACTCGCTGGCGGCGCATGAGCGGCCGTCTCGCCCTATGGGTTCCGGGCACCGATCATGCCGGCATTGCCACGCAGATGATGGTCGAGCGCCAGCTGACCGAAGAAGGCACATCGCGCCAGAAACTCGGCCGCGAAGCCTTCGTCGAGCGCGTGTGGCAGTGGAAGCAGCACTACGGCGGCGCCATCCTCGAGCAGATGAAGCGCCTCGGCGTCTCCGTCGACTGGAGCCGCGAATACTTCACCATGGACGAGCGCCTGTCGGTTGCGGTCAGGGAAGCCTTCGTCCGCCTCTACCATCAGGGCCTCATCTACCGCGGCGCCTACATCGTCAACTGGTGCCCGCGCTGCCAAACCGCCATCAGCGATCTCGAGGTCGTCCACTCCGAGCAAAAAGGCCATCTCTGGGAGATTCGCTATCCCGTAATCGGCGACGGCGGCAAAGAAACCGGCGAGTTCATCACTGTTGCCACCACGCGCCCTGAGACCATGCTTGGCGACACGGCCGTCGCCATTCATCCCGAGGATGAGCGTTACCTGCATCTGCACGGCAAAAAGCTGCGCCTGCCCCTGATGAATCGCGAAATTCCCATCGTGGTCGATCCCTGGGTCAGCCGCGACTTCGGCACCGGCGCTGTCAAAGTTACTCCCGCGCACGACCCCAACGACTTCGCCCTCGGTGAGCGCCATCATCTGCCCTCCATCAACGTGATGGACGATCGCGCCCACATCAACGAAAACGGCGGCACGTATCAGGGCCTCGACCGCTACGTCGCGCGCAAAAAGATCGTCGCCGACCTCGAAGAACAAGGGCTCCTGGCTGGAATTAAAGACCACATCAACAACGTGGGCCATTGCGACCGCTGCAAAACCGTGGTCGAGCCGCGCCTCTCCACGCAGTGGTTCATCGCGGTCAACAAGGAGCCAAACAGCGGGGGTGAGTCGATGGCCCAAAAAGCCATCGCAGCCGTGCAACCTGGCCCGGCGGTACAAAGGCCATCCGCTTCACGCCTGAAAACTACGAGAAGATCTACCTGGAGTGGATGAATAACATCCACGACTGGTGCATCTCGCGCCAGCTCTGGTGGGGCCATCGCATTCCCGCATGGCACTGCGCCGCCTGCCACAAAATCACAGTCCCCGAGCCCAACTCAACGGCCGACCCCGCCGCCTGCGCCCACTGCGGCTCCGGCCAGATCACGCAGGAGACCGACGTTCTCGATACATGGTTCTCGTCAGGTCTGCTGCCCGTCTCCGTCTTCGGCTGGCCGAATCTGACGAAAGAAAATAGAGCCGACTTCGACGCCTTCTATCCCACCTCGCTCCTCGTCACCGGTTTCGACATCCTCTTTTTCTGGGTCGCGCGCATGATCATGCTCGGCTGCTGGTTCGCCGGGGACATTCCCATGCCCGACGGCAGCCCGCGCCCGCTCGCCGAATCCGTGCCGTTCAAAGAGGTCTACATCCACGCCCTCGTGCGCGACGCCAACCGCGAAAAGATGTCCAAGACCAAGGGCAACGTCATCGACCCCATCGAGATCGTGAAGCAGTACGGGACGGACGCAGTCAGGTTCACGCTGGCCAGCATGGCCTCGCCGGGCACCGATATTGCATTCAACGTCGCCCGCACGGAGGGCTACCGCGCCTTCGCCAACAAGATCTGGAACGCCGCCCGCTTCATCTTCATGAACGTGGACAGGGCCGCCGAGATCGGCATCACCGTCGATCCCGCTGCGCTGGGCGGAATGCCCAGCGTTCCCGCAGACGTTCCGCTCGAAGCGCGCTGGATCGTTGCAGAGTTGCACGCGACTGCGTCCAAGGCCAACCAGTCCCTTGAGAACTACCGTTACGACGACGCGGCGAATACGATCTACCAGTTCTTCTGGGGCAGTTTCTGCGATTGGTATCTCGAAATCGTCAAGCTGCGCCTGGACTTCAACGAGACTGCCGACAAAGCCAAAACAACAGCAGCCCTTGCAACTCTGGTTCAAGTTTTCGAGTGCGCGTTACGCCTGCTCTCGCCCTTCATGCCTTTTATCACCGAAGAAATCTGGCACGCAGTCTACGATGGCAAGCCGCCGGCGAAATCGATTGCACTTACGCATTTCCCGTCTGCAACCCTCACGCATCCGGACAAAGCAGCAATCAACACAATGAGCAGCATGCAATCTTTGATCGAAACAATTCGAGCACTTCGAAAAGAAGTGGGTGTGGGTGAGAAAACGGTTGTTCCAGTTGAACTCCGGGTTGAGCTCGATCTGATCAAGAAGAGCATCGAAGGCAATCTCGTCACGGTCGAGCGCCTGGCACGCGTCGGCGAAGTCCGCTTCGTTGACAAGATCGCCGCGGGACTTCCGACAGTCTCAACACCGCTCTTCGACGTTGCCGTCATCTACGAACGCACCGTCGACGTCTCCGCCGAACGCGACCGCTTGACAAAAGATATCGCCAAATTCGAAAAGATTATTGCGTCCTCTGACCGCCAGCTCGATAACCCGGGATTTCTCGCCAAGGCTCCTGCGCATATCGTCGAGGGATTGAAGAAACAGCGAGACGAGGCAAAGAGGCTGCTGGACAAGGCCCAGGGTGACATTGATGCCCTGCCGGGGGATTGACAACTGTTCGCTGATCACTGTCCACTGACCACTGTTCACTGACGCCATGGATTGGAAAAGCCACCGCATCGACGCGCTTCTCGAACAGGCCCTCCAGGAGGACCAGGCCGCGCTCGATGCCACCACGAATCTCACCATCGACCCATTCCTGCGCGCTGACGGCTCCATCATTGCGCGCGAAGATCTGGTCGTCGCCGGTCTCGGCGCAATTCCGCGCCTCTTTGAAATCTTTGCCCGCCTCGATGCGAAGCACAGTCCCCACCCCTTTGCGCAAACGCGATTTGAGGTCATCAGCCATCCCGAAATCTTCGATGGTGTGCGCGCGCACGCGGGTCAGGTGCTGGCCGTCATCCGCCACAATGCCCGCGTCCTGCTGAGCTGCGAGCGCGTCATACTTAACCTGCTGCAACACCTCAGCGGCATCGCCACGCTCACCCGCAAATATGCTGACGTCATTCAGGGCACCGGTGCCCGCGTGCTCGATACCCGCAAGACCGTTCCCGGCATGAGAGCCGTTGAGAAATATGCGGTCCTCTGCGGCGGCGGCACCAATCACCGCATCGATCTTGCCTCCGGCATTCTCATCAAGAACAATCACATCGCGCTCGGCGGCGGCATCGCGGCAGTCCTCAAGCGCGCCCTTGAGCAGCGCAAGCCGGGTCAGCGCGTGCAGGTTGAGGTGCGCACCAGGCAGGAGCTTGAAGACGCCCTCGCCCACGGTGCAGAGGCCATCCTTCTCGACAACATGTCGCCCGCCGAGGTCCGCCAATCGGTGGAGCGCATCAAGGCCGCAACCGCGGGCTCGCCCGGCCGCTGGATTCCGACTGAAGCCTCTGGCGGCATCGTCCTTGAAAACATTCGCGCCTATGCCGAAACCGGCGTGGACTTTATCAGCGTCGGCGCTCTCACCCACTCGGCCCGCGCCGCCGACATCTCCATGAGTATCGTCGCGGAGACCACTTAAGCTTTGAACAGGGTGCCCCATCCTAAACGCGCTGCTTGCGTTTAGGGTGGGAGAACACATTCTTCATTTCGCAGTTCAGGCACAGGTAGTTTCAAAATCGAATGTACGACCTCCCATCGCTCGAATCCGCCCTTGAAGGCACGCTCTTCGCCGGCAAGCTGCACTTCGCCCGCGTCACCGGCTCAACCAACGCCGACGCACTCGCCGCCGCGCGCGGCAACGCTCAGCACGATGGCGCGCCCCACGGCTCCGTTTATCTCGCCGACGAGCAGACTGCCGGCCGCGGACGCGGCAATCACACCTGGCTCTCCACAGCGGGCGAGGGCCTGTACGTCAGCGTCCTTTTTCGCCTGCAGCTTCCCGCCTCGCGGCTGGCGCCTCTTCCTCTAGCTGCCGGCCTCGCTGCCGCTCATGCCATCCAAGCCATTACTGGCCTCGATGTCGATCTGCGCTGGCCCAACGACCTCCTCATCGGCCCGCGCAAAACCGGCGGCGTGCTGGTTGAGTCACGAACCGAATCCAAGGGGCTGCCCCACGCAGTGGTTGGCATCGGCATCAATGTCCATCAGCGCGAATTCCCACCCGATCTCGCCACGCCCGCAACCTCCCTCGATCTGGAAACCGGCCATCGTGTCTCCCGCCAGGATCTCCTTGTCGCCCTGCTAAAATCGCTGGAGCAAGAAACGCAGGCACTGTCCAATCCGGCAGCGGCAAAAACAGTTCTCGCGCGTGTGGAAGAGGCTTCCACCTGGACACGAGGGCGCAGTGTCCGGGTGCACGGACCGCAGGCCTGCGAGGGCGTCACAGCCGGCCTCGATGAAAATGGATTCCTGCGCGTTGAAACTGCGAATGGATTGGTCACCGTGCAAACCGGCGGCCTGCGCGACAAAGCAGCTTCTAGCCGCTAGCTTCCAGCTCATAGCCCATGGGCCCAAAATCAACAATGCTGCCCGTGGCGAGGATAAGCTAGAGGCTAGAAGCTAAAAGCCAGGAGCCGTCTTTCATGCTGCTTGCTCTCGATGTCGGCAACACCAACACGACCCTCGGCCTCTACAAGCTCGATGGCGAAAAGCCCGAGCTCGCCGCGCACTGGCGCGTCACCTCGCATCGCACGCAAACTGTCGACGAGTACGGCGTCTTCTTCGTTAACCTTTTCGAGATGCACGGCATGTCGCCCAGCCAGGTCACGGACATCATCATCGCGTCCGTCGTTCCGCCCGTTGACTCCACGCTTCGCCAGGTTTGTGAAACCTACTTTCACGTCGAGCCCATGTTCGTCGAACCCGGCATCAAGACCGGCATGAAGATGCTCATCGACAACCCCACCGAGCTTGGCGCGGACCGCATCGCCGATTGCATCGCCGCCTTCGAGCGCTACGGCGGCCCGTGCATCGTGGTCGACTTCGGCACGGCTACCAAGTTTGAGGTCATCTCCACTCGCGGCGAGTATCTTGGCGGCGCCATCGCACCCGGCCTCGGCCTCAGCGCCGAAGCGCTCTTCTCGCGCGCTGCCCGCCTCAGCCGCGTCGATATCAAGCGTCCCGCCAAAGTCATCGGCACCAACACAGTGGGTCACCTGCAGAGCGGCATCTACTTCGGCTACATCGGCCTTGTCGACGGCATCATCGAGCGCATCCTCGCCGAACTCGGCCCCGAACAGGGCAAGCCGCGCATCATTGCCAGCGGCGGCCTTGCGCGTCTCATCGCCCCCGACTCGCGCTACATTCAGGAGATCGACGACCTTCTCACTCTCGATGGCCTGCGCATTCTCTTTGAGCGCAATCGCGACACGCGCCCCCGCAGCCGCGCCCACTGAGCGCCCTCGCACAATTTCGAGGTGCCCCATCCTAAACGCGCACTTTGCGTTTAGGGTGGAATATCACAGACCCCTCACAGCCCCGACAAAATCTCCTGCGCTGCCGGCACATATTGGCGCAGGCTTTCCGCCGTCAGCTCATCGGCCTTGCGCAGGTCAGGAAAAATCACCGACCACAGCCCAGCCACGGCCAGCGCGCCCAACCCGCCAATCACTGTTGCACGCACCGCGCCCCACCACTGCGCGGTCAGGCCGCTCTCAAATTCACCCAGCTCGTTTGACGCACCGATAAACAGCGAGTTCACCGCACTCACCCGGCCGCGCATCTCCGGCGGCGTTGCCAGTTGCAGCAGCGAGCCGCGAATGATCACGCTGATGGTGTCGGCCGCTCCCGCAAGAGCCAGCGAGGCCAGCGAAAGCCACAAACTGTGCGAGAGCCCAAAAACCACCGTCGCCGCGCCGAAAATTGAAACGCAGATGAACAGCCAATGTCCCGCACGACGCCGCAGCGGGAAACGCGCCATCACCAGCGACATCGCCACCGCGCCCGCCGCCGGGGCCGCGCGCAGCATGCCCAATCCACGCGGCCCCTGGTGCAGGATGTCATGCGCAAAAATCGGCATCAGCGCCACTGCGCCGCCCAGCAGCACCACAAATAGATCCAGCGAAAACGATCCCAGCAGAATCCGCGCGCGGCGCACATATTGGAATCCAGCCATCACCACTTTCCATGAAGTGGCGCGGTGCTCCATGCGTCCCGGCCGCACGTGCAGCGTGCTCACCAGCACCAGGAACCACCCCAGCGTGGCCAGCGTGAACACGTAAACAATGCCCGCGCCCTCCAGCCGCGAATCCGGCACAAATTGCGTCAGCGGAAACGTGAACAGCAGACCGCCCAGCGCCGGCCCGGTGATGTTGGCGAACTGAAAAATCGCGCCGCCCCACGTCACGGCATTCACAAAGTGGATCTCCGGCACAAGATGCGGAATCAATGCCGAGCTTGCCGGCCCACTGAACGCGCGCCCCGTGCCGACAAAAAACAGCACTGCATAAATGGCAAGAATGTTTTGTGTGTTTTCCCGCGCCAGCATCACCAGTGCACTGGAGCAGATCACCTGCAACGAGTAGCAGGCCAGAATCACATGGCGGCGATCGAACCGGTCAGCTACATGGCCCGCCGGAAAAAGAAAAATCAGTCCCGGCAAGAACAGCGCCAACCCGGTGTAGCCCAGGTCGATGGCGCGGTGCGTGATGGAATACACCTGCCAGGCGACTGCAACAGACTGCGCCTCGGCGCCCAGGACCACTGCCACGCGCGCCAGTTGGTATCGCCTGAAGTCTCGTGAGGCAAAGGCCTCCAGGCCGCGCCGCGGCTCTAGGGAAGCGGGTTCCATCGTCTCATCTCAGGGTATACTGGCGCTCCGCAGTCCACTTAAGCCCCCTCGTACAATCGCAGTGTTATACTCGCCTCCGCGGTCTGACCTCTAATTTCACTAACGCCCAACAACCAAATCGAGGAATGAATCATGAACGGCTCGCTCCCGCCCGTTAATCGCAGGGAATTTCTTCAGGCTTCGGCAGCGGCCCTCGTCGCCTCGCGCATTCCCGCTTCGGCGCAAATTCCGGCAGCACCGCACGATGCAGACGCCCTCGCAATTCCTGATACCGGTTGGCGCCTTTGGCCCGATCAAAATGCCGAGTGGAAAAATGACACCATCTATCTGCCCGACGATGTCAACCTTCCCAGCTTGCCCGTCAACCCTCCCACCGGCGGCTGGCAAGCGCTGAGCGCAACTCAGGGCATTCCCGTTACGCTGCCGTGCACGGTGGAGCAATACTTCTGGGGCCTGCAGGGCATGCGCCCTTACAAAGATGAATACCGCTTTGAAACCTCCGACGACGAAGTCAAAAACGGCGCCTACTACGGCGTCTCCTGGTGGTGGCGGACGATCGACATTCCGGCAGCCTCTCATGGCAAGCGCATCTTTCTGCATATCCGCGCTGCGCGCCAGCGGGCCGAAATCTACCTAAACCAACAGCTTCTCGGCTACAGCATCATGGAAGAGCTGCCCTTCGAGTGCGACATCACCGCCGCAGCGCATCCTGGCGCAGCGAATCAGCTTGCCATTCGCATCACCAATCCCGGAGGTCGCCTCGACTGGGTTGACGGCGGCAGAATCACCTGGGGCGACGCCACATTCCAAAAGAGCCACGGCTTCGGCGGCCTCGATCGCGCGCTTACCCTCAGTGCCCACGGCCCCGTTCGCATTCGCGATGGCTGGGTCCTCAACACTCCCGAGCCTCGTCGCGTCACCGCCCATGTCGAAATCGAAAACACGGGCCCCGCCGGCCCCGACGGCCGCTTACGCTTCTCCGTCGTCGATCCCGCCACCGGCCGCGAACTGGCCCACGCTGAAATTCCCGCGCCTCTCAACCGGAATCAAACTGCCGCATTCCAGGCCGACCTCTCCTGTCCCTCCGCGCACCTCTGGGATCTCGATTCACCGCAGCTTTATCGGATGAAAGCCCAATGGACAAGTGCTTCCGCAAACGCCTCGCGCACCACCGACTTCGGCTTCCGCTGGTTCGCGCCAGAAGGCGTCGGCTCCAACGCACTCTTCCGCCTCAATGGCCGCCGCGTGCGCATCTACACTGCCATCTCGTGGGGCTACTGGGCGCTCAACGGCCTCTTTCCCACGCCCGAGCTGGCTGAAAAAGAAGTGATGGTCGCGCAGCAGTTCCATCTCAACTGCCTCAACTTCCATCGCAATCTCGCCAAAGAGGAAGTTCTCGCCATCCAGGATCGCCGCGGCCTGCTGCGCTGCCTCGAGCCCGGCGGCGGCTATCAGGCAGTTGGCCGTGCAGACCAGCCGCCCAGCTTCGCCGATCGCTACATGCAAGCCAAAATCGTTGGCATGATCCGCGCCTTCCGCAGTCATCCTTCGGTTGTTGAGTACATTCTGCAAAACGAAGCCCGCCCCGATCTGAATAATCCGAATCTCGAGCGTGTTCTGCGCCTGATGCACGCTGAAGACCCAAGCCGCACCATCGTCGCCAATGACGGCTTCGCCTCCCGTGCCGCGCAGGCTTGGTTCGAGCCCTACAGCCAGCATCTGCGCACCTCTGCCGAGGGCGGCGCAGGCGGCTGGTGGGACGAACACCAGGGCCAGCCCTCCGATGTCTGGCAGGACGCGCAGTACATCAGTCCTACAGAATTCCTCTACCACTCCGACGACCGCCCCGAAATTGTCGAATGGGGCGAGATGAAGGGTGCGGCATCCATCGACGATCACGCCGCGCTCATCAAGCAGATCATGAAGCACGGCGGCCACAGCTACGACCTCGCCGATCATCAGGAGATCCTCGCCGCCTACAACGCATTCCTCGATAAATGGGGATTTCGCAAAGCCTTCCCCACCAACAGCGATCTCTTCCAATCCATCGGCCGCCGCGCCTACGAGTCGTGGGGGCAATTTCTTGAGAACATCCGCATCTGCGATGTCAACGACTACGCCACCATCAGCGGCTGGGAGTCGACAGCCATCGAAGATCACTCCGGCCTTGTCGACAACTTTCGCGACTTCAAATCCAATCCCGATCCCATTCGCAATTCGCTCCTCCCCATTCGCCCCGTGGCCAAACAGAAGGCTCTCGTCGCTGCGCTGGGCGATAAAGTTGCCTTCGATCTCTACCTGCTTAACGACTCGAACCGTCCCGCCCCCGGCAAGCTTGCGTTTTCCATCTCCGATCCCAAAGGCGCCAGCCATGCCGTCGGCTCTTACAGCGCGCCCGCATTCGTGCGCGATCAGCTCTCCTATCTCATCCAGGAAAATGTCTCAAGCCCTGCTCTCGATCACGAAGGTGTCTGGACCTCGCACTTCTCGCTTGCAGGCGACGAAGAGACGGAACACCGGCGCGAGATCTGGGTCGTCAATCCTGCGCCGCATCGCTTCAACAACCTGCACGTCGCCACTCTTGGCCTCGCTGACGAGGTCACGGCGCAACTCACACCCATTCCCGGCCTTATTCTTTCGCCATTCGTGCCCGGCCAGCATTTCGATCTCATCATCGCCTCGCCTCCCACCGCGCGGCCCACTGACACTGTAAGCACCGATGACGTAGGCGCCGACCGCCGCAGCCGCTCCATTCCGCCAACGCAGCTTCCGCAGGAGATCGTTGCTGCCTTCAATTCCGGCACGCCGCTTTTCGTCCTCTGCACCAGCGACGGTCAGGCCGTCGGCGCGGGCGCGCAACTTGCCTCCGCGGCAGGCTTCACCTTCTCCGGCATGGTCGGCTCGTCGCGCGCCTCGTGGATGGGCACCTGGTTCTTCGTCAAAAAGCATCCCGTCTACGACGGACTTCCCGTCGATCGCGCCATGAGCATCGAGTACCAGGTCAAGGGCTCGGATTCAAACGGCCTCATCATTGACGGCGAGGGAATCGAAATCATCGCTGCCTACAGCCGCGATCACGACCGCAAAATCGGCGCCGGCACATTCGCCTACGCGGGCCGCGGCCGCAAGCTGCTCTTCCATCGCATTACGCAGATGCACCCCGTCTTCCATCGCCGCCTGCTGTCCAACGCGATCCAGTTCCTGACCCAGCACTCGTCCGCATAGCCCATAGATAACTCTGGAAGGTTTCAAAAATCGGATTGTCATCCTGAGCGAAGGTCGTTCGCTCGCGCGGACGACCGCAGTCGAAGGATCTGCGGTTGCCTTCGCGATTTGCTCGAGCCCCAAAATTGGGTGCCCCATCCTAAACGCGCTCTTTGCGTTTAGGGTGGGGTAGCATCGCCGTGAAAGAATGAAGCTATATCGCCATGACCGACGAGATCACTCCAACCACCAACCCCGCTCTCACCGAGGACGTTCTGCATCGCGATCTGGACGACCAGTCCGTCCCTATCAGCAATAAGGATCCGGTGCTCGACGATTCCGCACTTACCGTGTCGACCGAAAACCAGGACCTGGACGGCCAGTCCGACGGTCAGTCCTCCTTCGGAGAACTGCTTTCTGCCTTCGAGCACGAGCACTCCCACCGCTCCGAGACCCGCCAACTCCGGGGCACAGTCGTCTCGCTCACCGCCGATCAGGTTATCCTCGACGTCGGCTACAAGATGGAAGGTGTGCTGCCCCGCTCGGCCTTCGAGAACAACGCTGAAGCCGTCAAGCCCGGCGATTCGTTCCCCGTCTCCATCACCGGCCGCAACGAAGAGGGCTACTACCAGCTCACGCGCTTCCGCGTCGCGCAGCCACGCGACTGGTCGGCCATCGAGCGCGCCTTTGCAGATAAGATCGCCGTCGCCGGAACCGTTTCCGCCGTCATCAAGGGCGGCCTCAGCGTCGATATCGGCGTCCGTGCCTTCATGCCCGCAAGCCGCAGCGGCACCCGTGACGCCGCCGAGCTTGAAGCCCTCGTCGGCCAGGAAATCACCTGCCGCATCACCAAACTCGACGTCACCGATGAAGATGTCGTTGTCGATCGCCGCGTCGTCCTCGAAGAGCAAGCCCGCGCCGGTGTCCAATCCCGCCGCGCCGCGCTTGAACCCGGCGCAAGTGTCACCGGCACTGTCCGCACCCTGATGCCCTACGGCGCATTCGTCGAGATCGAACCGGGCCTTGACGGCCTGCTCCACATCAGCGACATCTCCCGCGCCCGCGTCGCCAAGCCTGAAGACGTGCTTACCGTCGGCGAGCAGCTCACGCTTCGCATTCTCAAAATCGATCCTGACACCGGAAAAATCTCCCTCGGTCTCAAGCAGCTCCAGCCCGAGCCGTGGGAGACCGCGGCAGAGCGCTACCTGCCTGGTCAGCGCATCGCCGGCGAAGTCACCCGCCTCACTGACTTCGGCGCCTTCGTCGAGCTTGAGCCCGGCCTCGAAGGCCTCATTCATATCTCAGAGATGTCGTGGGCCAAAAAAGTCCGTCATCCCTCTGACCTGCTCAAGCAGGGCGACCGCGTCGACGCTGTCGTTCTCTCCGTCAAACCGCCCGCCGGCACCGAGCAGGGCCGCATCTCGCTAGGACTCAAGCAAACGCTCGCCGATCCGTGGCTCGACGTCGAGCGCAAATTCCCCGTTGGCTCGCAGGTTGAAGGTCCAATCACCAAGATCATGAACTTCGGCGCATTCATTCAGATCGCCGAAGGTGTTGACGGCCTGGTCCACATCAGCGAGATTGTCGCCGATCGCCGCATCAATCATCCGCGCGACATCTTGCGCGAGGGCCAGCGCGTCAAAGCCCTCGTCCTCGCCATCGACTTGGAGAAACACCAGATCAAGCTCTCGATGAAGCAGTTGATTCCGACCAGCATCGACGAGTACATCGCCGAGCACAAAGTGGGCGACCGCGTCTCTGGCCGCGTCGTCGAGATCACTTCTTCCGGCGCAATCGTCGAGCTCGGCGAAGGCATCCGAGCTGCTTGCCGTGCGGCAACTGCGCCTTCGGCGGCAAGCTCTGCGCCCGCAACCGCTCAAGCGTCCGGCGCTGCCACCGCGCCCGATCTCTCGCAACTTTCTTCGATGCTCAAAGCCCGCTGGAAAGGTAGCGCCCCCGCGCCGTCCGCCCAACCCGAGCCGCTCGCGGAAAGCCAGATCCGCACCTTCAAAATCACGAAGCTCGACGCAGACTCAAAGAAGCTTGAAGTCGAATTGGCGTAGCCAGGTTCCCGCGAGAAATGGGTGACCCATTCAGGCTCCGCTTGGGTGGGCTATCGCGCTGTCAAGCTCTGTGGTGCCTCAATGCTGACGCCAATCTCGCCCCAAGTCGTTCTCTTTCTGATCCCTGGCCCATGTTCCTCACTCGCTCTTTTCTTTGCAGGCAATTCCCCTCATTGAGCGCACAATATTCCTAGCGCGACCAAAAAAGCAGCGGGCGACTGACCCCTGACCACTGTCCACCGACCCCTGTTTTTTGGCCTAACTCCTTTGCCATCTCAATGCTGCGGGCAACTCATTGCCCGCCTATAACATGCAGCGATGGCATTGGGCACAGGCATGAAAACAAATGGCTTATCTTCAGAATCCAGGACACCGGGGTAGAGGCAAAGGGGTACCGGATAGTAAACACCACCATCAACGCCGCAAGCACCGCAGCCGGCAGCGAAAGGTTGCGAAAGAAATGAAGGCTATCCCTCGTGTCTGCGTTTTGTCATGCCCAACGGCTCGTCGTACCGATCATCGTCAAAAGCACCGTCTCGCTCGCGGCCCAGAATGCTGTCCATCCGATCGGTCCTGCCCACCAGCAACCTGATCTGGGACAAAATAGCCGCAAACACTGCCACAGCCGTCATCAGAAGGCCCACTGCAATCAGTGCCAATCCACCCAGAACTGCCGGACCGTAAGTCGTCAGATCGATGTGAAGCATGGAACCGGAAAAGGGATATACGGCGGTCGCGCTCGTCGAGCCATGGCAATACGCAACAATTAAACCTATACCGGTTGCGAGCGACGCAACGGCGCATATCAAAGGACGGTCTGCTCTCATAAATCTCTCCTTCCCAGTGCTGCGCCCCTGGCCGGGACTAAGCCAGCATCTGCGGAGGCAGGCGATTCCGCTCTCCTGCAAACGGGCCTTACTGGGAAAGATGCCGGTTCCTCCGGAAAGGTTTGGATGGAAAAGAGCGACACCCCTTTGTCCTGGCCGTTAACTCCATACCCGCTACAATGAAAGCGGAATGGAACTCGTTCAGATTGAGCCCGTGCGCCGCACTCCTGCTCCCAAGCCGGAGTGGCTCAAAGCGCGCGCTCCCATGGGCGAGAACTACCACGATCTCAAGCGCCTGGCTCGCTCGCTGTCGCTGCACACGGTCTGTGAAAGCGCCCATTGTCCCAACATTGGCGAGTGCTGGCATCACAAAACCGCCACCTTCATGATGCTCGGCAACCTGTGCACCCGCCGTTGCGGATTCTGCGCCGTGCCTAAAGGCCCTCCCGAGCCAATCGACTTCGACGAACCGCGGAGGGTCGCGGAGGCAGTGGCTAAATTAGGACTGCTCCACGCTGTGGTTACCAGCGTCAATCGCGACGACGACAACCTCGGTGGCGCTCGCGCCTTCGCTCTCGTCATCCACGAGATTCGCCGCCAGGCTCCCGGCTGCCGCGTTGAAGTTCTCATCCCCGACTTTCAAGGCAATCAGGATGCCATCCGCACCGTCGTCGAAGCGCAGCCCGAAGTGCTCAACCACAATACCGAGTCCGTCCCCCGTCTCTATCGCGTCGTCCGCTCCGGCGCCCGCTATGAGCGATCGCTAAGACTACTGCAGTACTCCAAAGAGTTGAACCGCGGAGGTGTTACAAAATCCGGCGTGATGGTTGGCCTTGGCGAAGAGACTCACGAATTGCTTGCCGTCTTCCGCGATCTAGCCGCCGTCGGCTGTGACATCCTCACCATCGGCCAATACCTCCGTCCCTCGCGCGACCACCTTCCCATGGCACGTCTCTATACCCCGCGCGAGTTCGCCGAGCTCAAAACTGAAGCCCTCAAAATGGGATTCCGGCACGTTGAATCCGGCCCGCTCGTCCGCTCCAGCTACCACGCCCACGAGCAGGCGGCGTCGACGGGTCTCGTCGTCGTCTAGCTCAAACCCGGGCACGCCCCTGTCGCCAAACCTCGAGCAAGCAACGTGTGAATTGTTTGAGAAACCCGTTGCGGTTTCACATCCCGTGGGAATAGGATGAGCAGGTATTTCCCCTATCCAACGTCGGCAATCTCGTCAGAAAATCACCGTAGACGACGGGATTTTGAGCAAACTGCCCAATCGCATTTGAATCTCAGGAGGTTCGTGTGTTTCCTTCACTGCATCCCAGTTGCCTTCGGAAAGGCAGCCGCATTTTCCTGTGCCCCATCGCAGGTCTCGCTGTTCTCTGCGCCCTTGGGGCGCTTGGCGCTCAGGCGGCAACACTCTGCGTCAACCCAGGCGGAAAATCAGGTTGTAAGGCTACAATCACTGCCGCTCTTGCCGCAGCTTCAACGGGTGACACCGTTCTGGTTGCACCGGGAACCTATAAGGAAGATGTCGTGATCACCAAGCCGATCGCACTGCTTGGATCCTATCGCGCCTCTGTCATCGACGCCTCGGGGCTCTCCAACGGCATCTTCATCAACGGAATGTCGGCAGCACCGAAAATCGGCCTAACCAATGTGATCGTCTCCGGCTTCACCGTGCGCAACGCGAACTTCGAGGGCATCCTGGTTGCGAATGCCACCGATGTTTCGCTCACCGGCAATCTCGTTACCGACAACAACAAGTCCCTCGATATTTCCGCAGGTGCCTGCAACGGCATCCCTGCCTTCGAGACCAACGAAGGCGATGATTGCGGCGAAGGGATTCACCTGATGGCGACGTATCATGTTTCGGTCATCGACAATGAATCCGCTTACAACTCCGGCGGAATCCTGATTACCGATGAGACCGGCCCAAGCCAGAGCAATCTGATCAGCGGCAACAATGTCCACGACAATCCCTATGACTGCGGAATCACTCTTGCCTCGCACGGTCCCGCTACGTCGGTAATTCCCACCGCTGGATTGCCTTATGGGGTCAGTGACAATACGATTTCGCACAACATCTCGGCACATAACGGCTATCAGGTTCCTGGTGCGGGCGCCGGTGTCGGTATCTTCGCGCCGTTTCCGGGAACGACAGATGCACGAAACGTGGTGATCGACAATGTTCTTCGCAATAACGGATTGCCAGGCGTAACCATGCACAACCATGCATCTGCTCCGGCGCCCGCGCCGCCGATAAACATGAATGACAACGTGATCGTCGGAAACCAGATCTCCGGCAACGGAGCTGACACCGAAGATGCTGTCACCTCGGGGCCCACGGGCATCAACCTCTTCAGCACCGCTCCTGTTTCGGGTACGGTGGTCTCTCAGAACGTGATTGATCAGGAATCGATCGATGTCGCCTTCAATGCGCCCGCAGGGCAGATGAACGTACACCTCAACAACTTCAATGGCAGGGCAACGGGCGTAGACAACATTGGCGCCGCCACCGTCGACGCCACCGAAAACTGGTGGAACTGCCCGCTCGGTCCGGGATCGACACCGGGATGTGCGACCGTGTCTGGAACAGGAGTGACCACTTCACCATGGCTCACAACTCCGTATGATCTCGACGATCAGAACGGCTTTGGTGGTTTCGACTATTCTCACGGGCATTGATAGCAATTGGAGTTTTGCGGCCGGGTCTTCTCGGAGATCCGGCCGTTTTGCGTGCCCGCCACGTCCCGCAGCGGGATTCGGACGTTCACTTAAGTGCTGCGCGGTCGCCTTGCCGCCTTGGTTGTAGAATAGCCGTTGATGATTCTGCGCAGAGCGTAGCGAGGACGATTCCAATGGCATCATTCATGGCCGGCAATCCGGCGCTCAAAGACCTCTACAACGACCTCAAACGCCGGATGGATCAGGCGGTCGCTGATTTCCAGGCGAATCTCGCCTCCACGCGCACCGGACGCGCCAGCGTTCACATGCTCGACCAGATCAAGGTCGACTACTATGGGACGCTCACGCCGATCAACCAGCTTGCGCAGCTCTCGGCTCCCGAGCCTCAGCTTATCCTCATCTCACCATGGGACCCGACCATCCTCAAGGAAGTCGAAAAGGCTATCCAGTCTTCCGATCTCGGCTTTAATCCTCTTTCCGATGGCAAAGTCATCCGCGTCCCCGTGCCGCCAATGACCGAGGAGCGCCGCCGCGATGTTTGCAAGCACCTCAACAAGGTTCTTGAAGAGCACCGTACTGCCATTCGTAACGTCCGGCGCGACGGCAACGATGCACTCAAAAAACTCGCAAAAGATAAAAAAGTCAGCGAAGACGACGAGAAGCGCGCGCTCGAAGAAGTGCAGAAGATGACCGACGGAGAAATCCGCCGCATGGAAGAGCTCTCGCAGAAGAAAGAAGCCGAAGTCATGCAGGTGTGACGAGCGGGGCCGCTGGCTCTCGCGGATTAGAGCGTCAGGCGGGATTCGACGACTCTTTCACCGGTGCGAGTGCGATCAGAGCTACGCCGATGACTACGAGAACAGCCACACCGATCAACTCTCCACGCTCAACCATTTCGCGCAATGCCTGATACCCCATCACGACGGCGTGAGCAAGGCTGGACCATGCAGTGAAAGCGATCAGGCTACGGTTGGCCGCCGGGTTTCGGATTGCCAGAAGCAAGAAGACGCCGAGCGTAACGTAAAGGCTGAACATCATTGACAACGCTGGATCTTGCCGCATAAACATCACGAGAGGGTAAATTAGGGCCAGAAACAACAACCCCACCAACGCCAGCACAACCTTCAAAGCCAGTCCTTGTTTCATGCATTTCCTCCCCGTCATCCACCGCGCTCCCACTTCGTCCGCTCGCAGGACGCTAGCGGCACCTGCTTCGCCGGCACTCTAAAGAGCGCGCGATACAAACTCTCTGACCGTCAGTTTCCTTCAAATTCAGACACTAACATCTGGAGCAATTCGCCGATTCCTCCGTCTGTAGGTGCACTTTTCCGCGAAATCCGAATCCGTCACTTTTTTCGCGACGCCACGCTGCGATTTGATGCCGTTGAAGTCGGTTGGATCGAGGCCCTAACTCTTTATTTTTTCGCCCTTTTATAAAACGGCAGGGGCACCTGCCTCGCCCGCACCTGATTCGCGCGGCACTGCACGATGACCTCTGCGCCGCTGGCAGCCACAGCGGTCGGCACAAGCGCCATCGCAATGTTGGTCTTCAAAAACGGCGCTGGGGATCCAGACGTCACCACGCCAATCTGTTTCCCGCCCAGGTCGTGCACCTCGTAGCCGTCGCGCGCAATGCCCCGCTCCACCATCTCGAGCCCAACAATCTTGCGGTTCTGCCCCTCAGCTTGAATGGCCATAAGCGCCTCGCTTCCAATAAAAGCGCCCTTGTCGAGCTTGAGCCACCGCGTCAGCCCCGCCTCGAAAACATTAATCTCCTCTGAAATCTCGTGACCGTAGAGACTCATCCCTGCCTCGAGCCGCAGTGTGTTGCGCGCGCCCAACCCACACGGCCGGATGCCAAACTCCGCGCCCGCATCCATGAGAGCATCCCACATCTTCACCGTTGTCGTTTCGTCTGAAGGGATGTAAACCTCGAAGCCGTCTTCGCCGGAGTAGCCGGTGCGGGCGATCAGCACGTTGGGAGTTCCAGCCACCGTCCCCCATGTGAACCAGTAGTTCTTGATCGCCGCGAGATCCACCTTCGTCAACTTCTTGAGCGTCTCCAGCGCGCGCGGCCCTTGCAGCGCCAGTTGCGAGTAGTAACTGGAATAGTCGCTGAGATGAATCCCAGGCCACGAACCCACCTGCTTCCGAATCCAGGCGAAGTCTTTATCCTTCGTCCCCGCATTCACCACCAGCAGATAATCGTTCGCGCCCAGCCGGTGCACCAGAATGTCGTCGACAAACGTTCCCTGCGGGGTCAGCAGCGCCGAATAGTGTGCCTGCCCATCCTGGAGCTTCGACGCATCGTTCATGGTGATATGCTGCACGGCATCTAGCGCGCCCGGACCGCGAAACTGGATCTCGCCCATGTGGCTCACATCGAACAGCCCGACGCCTGTGCGCACCGCCATGTGCTCGGCAATCAACCCGCCGCCGGGCCCGGGATACTCGACCGGCATATCCCACCCGCCGAAGTCGACCATCTTGGCTTTCAAGGCACGATGCGTGGCGTTCAGTGCTGTCTTCTTGAGCGGTGCAGCGGTTCCAGCCGAAGCTTCAATGGGTGCAACAGGATTCGACATACTGATTCCTTTCGGGGACCTTGCTTTACATACTCACCATAGGGACTCGCCTGCGGCCGGGTCAATCGGCCGCCGCCACCGGTTAGGATGAATGAGATTGGCGCATCGGCGGGAATCGCCATCGGAAGGGTGCACATTTGGACCGTATTCGAGGTATCGTGATGCTGCTGGCCGCAGTCGTGGCGACTTGGAAGGGCTGGCAAATCCATCGCGGAGAGAATGCGGTGCTGGCCTACGGCCTCGGCGCCATCGCCTTCGTGCTCGCCGTCTGGCACCTCACTCGTGCGTCGCGCGCCGCGTCCGCATCACGCGCGTAACGTGAGAACGTTCCACTTCCTTACTCTGTACTTCGAACGCTGAAGCGATCGAAGCCGAAACTGTTCCGGAAGTAAGGCCGTCGATGCCCACTCTTTACAACCGCATCCAGGGCCGCATCCTCGACCGCCTGGCCGCGCTTAGCGACGGCATCTTTGCCGTGGCCATGACGCTGCTGGTTCTCGACCTGCACATTCCTTCGGCCGCGCAGGTTCACGGCGAGGGCGGACTCTTCGCGGCTTTGGCGGCGCTCGGTCCGCAGTGGGTCACTTATGGAATGAGTTTCCTCACCCTCGGCATTTTTTGGGCCGGCCAGCAGACGCAGCTGAACCATCTCGCCGAGGGCTCACGCGACCTCACCTGGATCCACCTCGGATTTCTCTTCGCCGTCACTTTGCTTCCGCTTTCCACGCGCCTTCTGTCTGAATTCATCAACTATCGCCTGGCCCTGGGCATTTACTGGCTCAATATCTTTGTGCTGGGCGCCATGCTCTTTTGGAGCTGGTCGTATGCAACGCATAAAAACCTGATCAAGTCTGACACGCCCGAAGAAGTGCGCGGCAGCATTTGCCGGCGCATTGTGATCGCGCAGTCGCTTTACGCTGGTGGCGCAGCGCTTTGCTTCATTCATATATGGGTCAGCATCTATGGGTCAGCATCGCCGCCATTTTGATTATCCAATTGAACTATGCGCTCGCTCCGCGCTTATGGTGGCGAAAACGCCGCTGAAACCGGCGATGACCTTTGCCCGCAGATAGGCTCAGCGCCGCCGAGCCCGCCAGAAAGAACTGACCCCCAGGTAGAGAAAAACCAGAGTGAGGCCGATGAAGACCAGAAACCTCATATGGTCCGGCCCATGAGCGTAGCTGGCACGAGCGGGCCACGCTCCTCGCCAAGCAAACACTGGCACGAAGATCAGAAAAAAGAGGCCAGTCACTTCAAGCCAGACAATTCCGCCCACACGGCGAAATGGATGCAAAAAGCCCCCGATACCTTGCCTTAATCCACCCTTCGCCCGGGACGCACCCTGCTGGGCGGAGCGATTCTGCGCCCTGAAACCAGCCGCTGTCCCGGCAACTGCAGGCGCAGCAGCGCCCGCGGGCTGGGTCTGCGCAGTGTTTGCACCAGACCCAACTTGTGTCGCGATGTGTTGCCCGGCAATGCGTCCGGCAACTCGTACTCCAATGCCGACGGCGCGGCCAATAGTTCGCGGTCTCATTCCGTTTATGATGGTAGCAGTGGCCGTTGGCGCCTTGTACCGCCGCTGCCGATCCCGGGTTGCCATCAAACGGGAATGTAAGTAAGGTAGAGAGATTCCACGCCGCAGCCCGCGCTCTGACCCTGCGCGCGTTGGCGCGCTCGGAGGTAGCCGTGACATCCCGCCTGCGTGAACTGATTCAACAACTTGGCGAGGCCATCCACGAGTCGGTCATTGAAAGCGAGCAGATTGCTGGGGTGGTGCAGGACATTCGCAAGCACGGCTTCGACGTGCTGCTGATGCTCGAAGCCACCATTGGCTTGAACGAGGTCACCGGCAAGGCCAGCGACGCGACTCAGACGGATGAGGTCGCCGGCGGAGAAGTGGGCGCCTTCACGCCAAATGATCTGCACTTTCTGCGCTCGCTGCGTATCTCGGTCGAGGGAGAGCCGGATGAGCCTCCAACCGATGTCAAGTAAGTGCAGCCCTTTTCCCGAGTCATTCAGGCGCTTACTTCCTGATGAGCTTTGAACGCCAAAGCTCCATCATCTCGATTCGGTTTTCAACTTCCTTTGCTCGACCCTGAAGCTGACGGGCTGCCGAGCGGCGCCGGCATGCTTCTTTTCACACACGGAGCATGCCGATTCGTTTCGAGTCTCTTGAACCGGCGCAAAAAGCGGAAACGGTTGCGATTCATAGGTTGGGGTGCCACTCTGCGCATATTTGACTGGCAGGGCCGAGCTTAAAAGGTACGGACTACAGTCCCCGAGAAAGAATCTCCTTAAACTGGGCCATTGCCTCTGATTGACCCTCATTGGCTCGCTTGATAAGATGAGAGTGCGGGGTGGAGCAGCCCGGTAGCTCGTTGGGCTCATAACCCAAAGGTCGCTGGTTCAAATCCAGCCCCCGCAACCAAATCTTTCAACAACTTACGAGAATTGAAATTGATTGGCCGCACCGTTAAATTCACTCCCACTGACTCCCAATAAGGAAAATCATGGTTTCAGGCGCTCGCTTTCATCGGTTTGAGCACCATCTCCACGACCTTGCCATTCGCCTCCCGCTTCGACTCCGGCATTGCCTGTCCGTAGACGTTCATGGTCGTCTGAATCGAAGCGTGCCGCATCAGTTCCTGCTGCACCTTCATCGGCGCTCCGGTCTCGTCCAGCCACGAACGGTAGGTGTGGCGGAACGTATGCCAGCCGGTCGAGGCGTACTTCCCGGCGGCCACCATGCGCTCTTTGTGAACCGGTAGCCGCTTGCCATTCGGCGTCGGTCGATCTTGCCTGCACCACGCGCCGATAGCCGGCACCGCACTTTGGGCATTCCACCAGACAGCATCCCGCAGGACGAATCTGCCGTTTCTGCATCTCGGTCGGATGGTAGGGCTTATTCGTCCAGGGGCTTGCGAAGACCCAGCCTTCTTCGGTCGGCAGTGCCTCCTTGCTCCAGGCGAGCAAAACCTCTACCAGCGATTCATGAAGCGGTACATAGTCGCGGGAATACTCCGTCTTGACGTCATCCACCCGTCCGTTCACGAAACTGCGCTGAACGAGCAACTGGTTCTTTTCAAAATCGAAGTCGTCCCACTGGAGCGCCGCGATCTCGCTCACGCGAAGACCGAGGCATTGCGCAACTAGCACCATTGTGCGGCAAGGTCCTCTCAGGAGAGAGAGAATCGTTTCGTACTCGGGCACAGTCAACACGGTTGGGCGCTGGCGCCGCTTCGTGCTGCCCTTGATCCGAACGATCTGAATGGGGTTTCGCCGATCGTTAAAGAGCTCCCAGCGTGCAGCACACTCGAACATGACGTGCATCACGCCGCGGATAAGATACCTAAGTCGTCTGGGCAGTCGCAGTCGTCCCCGGAGGTTGCCCAATTTCCGCCCTCCATCAAGATGTCGGGTTTTACCGGCCATTGCCGTTCCCAGCTAACCGACGTCCGACTTGTCGGACAGAGCTCACCTTCTGGCGCAAGTGGCTCCCAGCCTGTGAAACTAGGATCGTTGATGGCAGTCTTTTCGGTAAATGCACCGACCGTAATGGCGTTCCATGCCTGAGCGGGATTCTCGATGGGCTCGATTTCGTTTTGCGTTGGGTAGTTGTCTTTCGAAATGCCGTCACGAATGTTCCCGGCTGAGATGAGTATTAGGCGCTTGGAGTTTTCGTCGCCAAAACAGAGCTGGTCGATGGCCGCTGACCACGAAGATGGTCTTCCGAGGTTGGTGTCGATGTCGCTGGTCACGGCGAGACAGACGGCTCGCTGTCTGTTGGGCGCGCTGATTTCTGCCTGTGCAACGGCGTCACGGGTGATCGCACCGTAGAGTTTGGGATCATTCTCCCCTTGATCGGGAAGGACTTTCACGGATTCAAGTCTGTGCGTTAATTCCACTTGTTGCGTGGATGAGATGGCGGCAGCAAGATCCCCATAGAGGGCGAGGCCGGCCATGTTCGTGCCATGTCCACGGACGTCACTGGCGTCCCACGTGGGTTCGTATCTGTGAACATCACCCAACTCTAGTGCAGGGCTAATAAGTGGATGGGTGTGTGTAATACCGGTATCGAGAATGCAGACCGAGATGTCTTGCCGGATAGGCGTCATGACTCTTTGGGCGAGATCCGTTGCCCATTCCGCTTGCTCGGCGTTGGACCAGGCCACGAACTGCCCCGGAGTGTCCTTAGCGCGGCGCAATTCGGCAATCGAATCGCAATTGAGGAACAATCGCCCCATCGCTGGAACATCCGCATAAACGAGGCAGACCTCACGATCGGGAAAGACGAGGCGCGTTTGCTGGACCTGCAATTCAAGATTGCGGCTTACGGTTCGAAAGGCATCGCTATGGCCTGCGCGAAGCCAGACTTCCCACCAAATGGCCCGATTGTCTTCCGGGAAAAGATCGGGATCATCGGTAAATACCGACCGGAGGGCCGACTTTACGACACGATCGATGCGGGCGACTAAATCTTCCCCTTTGGGATGCCCTTTCTTGGTGTCCTCGGTCTTGTAACGATCGACCTTCGACAGGTAATAATCACGTTCGCTGTCAGGTACAAATACCGTCGCCACGGCCGGCTGGGTCTTGTCTGGTTGCCGGAATGCGACAAGTTCGATGTGCTTGAGACGATTTTCCAGCAGTTCGGCGGCTTTCTCCGATCCTGCTGGAATTTCGAAATCGAGATAGAAGCCCGGTGTGCCTGCAAGCAGCTCAGCATCGCGGTTTTGTCGATCGGCTTCAGCTGCAGCTAGGGCTACCGTAAGGGCCTCGCGAATCATGGCCGCGTGCGTTGCCCGTTCGCGCTGGGGCAGAGGGTGGCGCGGAGGCGGAGTCTTGCTGGTGTAAGCCTCCGGCTGGCCGTTGTTCCGCAGATACAGGTGAGGCCGGTCCCGTGGAAGTTCTGGCATTTTTACGAACTAGCCGCCTTTCTTTCATCAAGGGCGGCGAGTATCGAACCCGTCGTAATCCGCTTGGAATCGACAAGTACCGCATTCTTTGCGGCCTCTTCGCTGATCCTGACCAGATCAGCGGGACTGAAGGACTCCGCCCTATGCAAAACCGCTGACCAGTCCACACCGCTCGTATCGAACGGAGCAAGCTTTCTCCGGATGATCTCCTCGGTCAACGTGAGATCCGGAAAGGCATATTCGATCACATCATCGAAACGCCGGAACAGTGCGCGATCAAGCATTTTTTCATGATTTGTGGCGGCGACAATCAGACTGTCCGACGAGTCCTTTTCGAGCAGTTGCAGAAACGAATTGAGCACGCGGCGTATCTCGCCGACATCATTGGACTGATTGCGGTGCGCTCCCAGGGCGTCGAATTCGTCAAAGAGATAGACGCCCCGGTTTTGCCGAATGGTGTCGAAAACCAGCCGGAGCTTGGCTGCGGTCTCGCCCATGAATTTGGTAATCAGACCTTCGAGCATGATCGTGAGCAACGGCAGGTGAAGTTCGCCCGCCAGAGCCGAAGCGCTCATGGTCTTCCCCGTTCCTGGAGGTCCGACAAAGAGGAGCTTTCGGCGAGGCTGGAGGCCATTGTCGAGCAGTCGTTTTCGTTGTCTCTGCTCGACCAGAACACGCTTGAGCCGTTCGGTCAACTTTGCGGGAAGAACCATGTCTGCAAGCCGGATCGAGGGGGTCTGGACTGAGAGAAGATTGGCAAGCTCCCCTCGTGGTTCAAGAACAATGAGTTGCCCCTGTCGGTGCTGTACGGCGCTAGACAGCGGATTTCATATTTCTGAACCACAGAGGGAACTTGCCGAATCTTATTCTCGTCCAGACCCCCTCGATCCGGCTTGCAGACATGGTTCTTCCCGCAAACATCAACGGCTCAAGCCTGTGATTCGAGCAGAGACAGACGAAAACGACTGCTCGACAATGGCCTCCAGCCTCGCCGAAAGCTCTCTTTGTCGGACCTACCAGGAACGGGAAGACCATGAGCGCTTCGCTCTGGCGGGCGAACTTGGCCTGCCCGTTGCTCACGATCATGATATCGAAGGTCTGATTTCAAATTCATGGGCAAGACGCAGCCAAGACTTCCGGCTGGTTTTGCGCCATTCGCGAAAACCGGGGCGTCTATCTCTTTTGACGATTTGCGACACCTGGGAGCGCACCGCAATCAGTCCAATGATGTCGGTGCGCCACGTGCTCCAATTCGTTCTTCAACTGCTCAAAAGGACTCGTCGAGCATCTTCTGATTGTCGCCGCCACAAATCATGAAAAAATGCTTGATCGCGCACTGTTCTGCCGATGATGTGATCGAATATGCCTTTCCGGAATCTCACTTTGACCGAGGAGATCATCCGGGGAAGCTTCTTTCCGTTCGATACGAGCGGTGAGGTTGCGCGCGGGGTCGCGTCCCGCTGATCTGGTCAGGATCAGCGAGAGCCACAAAGAATGCGGTACTTGTCGATTCCAGAGCGGATTACGACGGGTTCTCTCGCCGCCCATGAAAGAAAGGCGGGCTAGTTGCGTAAAAATGCCGGAATTTCCACGGGACCGGCCTCACCTGTATCTGCGGAACAACAGGCACCCGGAGGCTTACACCACAAGACTCCGCCTCCGCGCCACCCTCTGCCCCACGCGAACGGGCAAGCGCGCGCGGCCTGATTCAGAGGCCCTTACGGTAGCCCCAGAAGCTCAGCTGAAGCCGATCGACAAAACCGCGATGCTGAGCTACTTTGCAGGCACACCGGGCTTCTATCTCGATTTCGAAATTCCAGCAGGATCGGAGAAAGCCGCCGAACTGCTGGAAAATCGTCTCGAGCACATCAAACTTGTGCATTTTCCGGCAACCAGACAAGACCCAGCCGGCCGTGAGCAAGGTATTTGTACCTGACAGCGAACGTGATTATTACCTGTCGAAGGTCAATCGTTACAAGACCAAGAGAGGGCGCCAAAGGGCATCTGCAAAGGAGAAGATTTAGTCGCCCGCATCGATCGTGTCGTAAAGTCGGCCCCCTCCGGTCGGTATTTACCGATAATCCATTCCCGGAAGACAATGGGGCCATTTGGTGGGAAGTCTGGCTTCGCGCAGGCCATAGCGATGCCTTTCGAACCGTAAGCCGCAATCTTGAATTTGCAGGTCCAGCAAACACGCCTCGTCTTTCCCCGATGAGTGAGGTCTGCCTCGTTTATGCGGATGTTCCAGCGATGACTGCAATTCGGATTCGCCGCACGGTCGCTCCAG